>CAJTZK010000005.1:73013-187900 GCA_910583785.1 uncultured Oscillibacter sp. | reverse complement strand
AACGTTTGCTATTCTAACACGTTCATCCCTGTTTGTCAAGCACTTTTTTGAAATTCTTTTGAATTTCTTCCGCGCTCCCGTTTCAGGTCCCGCGCTTAGAACTTAGCTTTGCTATTCTAGCACGCCGCTTCCGCTTTGTCAAGTGTTTTTTTCGGAAACTTTTCAAGTCCGCTTTTGAAACCCTTGCGCCGCAGCTGTTGTGCCGGACAGCTTTGCTAGATTACCACGTCTTCCCTCGTTTGTCAAGTGCTTTTTTCGATTTCTTTTCGTTTTCGACTTTTTCCGCTTGACACACGCCTGTCCTCCCGGACAGCTTCGCTAGAGTACCACGCCCACGCTCCTTTGTCAATCCCCTTTTTTACTTTTTTCTCCCTTTTTTGTAAAATTACGGCGAAACGCCCAGATTCCGGTATGGCCTCTGTGCAATTTTAAAATCCACCTGTGCAAATCCGCCCTTTTGTGCTATACTGTCCACTAGGATTTCCGCTTCCCCCGTGAATATGCAACGCGGGAACCGCTGTCCTGATGTTTCCATTCCGGTAAAGGGCCGTTTTTACAAAGGAGATGATCTCTTTGCTCATACGCCGCATGACCGCCACCTTTGGCAGGCTCCGGGAGCAGACCCTGGAGCTTCAAGAGGGCCTGAACATTCTCCAGGCTCCCAACGAGACGGGGAAATCCACCTGGTGTGCCTTCCTTCTCTCCATGCTGTACGGCGTCAATCCCAAGGAGCGGGACCGGGCGGGCCTCCTGGCGGACAAGAACCGCTATGCCCCCTGGACCGGAGGGTCCATGTCCGGCCGCCTGGACTGCCAGGCGGAGGGCGGCGCCCTGACGCTTTTCCGCACCACCCGCCGCCAGGCCGCTCCCATGGGGGATTTCCAGGCCCTCTACACCGGGACCGCGGACCCGGTCCCCGGCCTTACCGGGGCCAGCTGCGGGGAGAGCCTCCTGGGCGTCAGCCGGGAGGTATACGCCCGCAGCGCCTTTATCCGCCAGGGCGGCATTGCCGTCACCCAGGACCCGGGGCTGGAGCGGCGCATCGCCGCCCTGGTTACCTCCGGCGAGGAGGACACTTCTTATATAGAGGCCGTGGAAGTCCTGAAGAAACAATTAAACCGCCGCCGGCACCACAAAACCGGCCAGCTCCCCGCCCTGGAGGCGGAGCTCCAGGAGACGGAGGCCCTCCTGGCCTCCCAGGCGGAACTGGCCCGCCAGAGGGGGAACCTGCTGGCCCGCTCGGCGGAGCTGGAGGGCCGGGAGGCCGCCCTGCGGGAAGAGCTGGCGGCCCTGGACCGCTGGGAGCTCCACCGGAAGCAGCTGGACCTGCGGCAGGCGGAGGACGCCGCCGCCCTGGCGGAGGAGAAAGCGGCGGCCCTGCGCCGCCGCCTGGAGGAGGAGCGGATTCCTGAGAACGACGTGACGGGCCGTCTCCGGGGGGCCATCGTAAACTTGAACACCGTCCGCAAAAGCGCCGGGAAGGCCCAGGAGCAGAGCGATGCCGCCTCCTCCGCCCTGGCCCGGGCGGAGGAGGCCCTTGCCGCCAGCCCCTTCGCCGGGCAGACGGCGGAGGAGGCCCGGCGCACCGCCGCCGATCCCCTGCCCCGGGGAAAGCGCCCCCTGGCGCCCCTGCTGCTGACGGCCCTGGCCTGTCTCTGCGCCGCCCTGGGGGCGGGATACGGCGTCTATTTCTATTGGAAAAGCCCTCGCGCCGCCCTGGGGGCCGCCGCCGGGCTGCTGGCCCTGGTTTCCCTGGCCTCCTGGTTCCTCTGGCGGCGGGCGGGGAAGCAGGCCAAAGCCGCCGCGCTCACCGCCCGTTACGGCACCTCCGCCCCGGCGGAGATCGCCGCCCAGGCGGAGGCCTACGGGACCCTGCTGTCCAACCGGGACGCCGCCAGGCAGGAGGCCTCCGCCAAGTCCGCCGCCGCCCAGGGCCTCTGGCAGTCCGTGGACGTAAACGCCGAGGGTATTTTAGAGGAGGTCCGCCGCTTCGCCCCCGCCGCTTATGACATCCCCAGCGCCGATGCGGCCCTCCGGGCCAGCGCCCTGCTCCGCAGGGAGCTGGCGGAGGCGGAGAAAGCCGCCCACGAGGCCCGCCTCCGGGTGGAATTCCAGGCGGGCCAGGTTCCCGCCCTGGACCCGGACGCCCCGCCCCCCCTTCCGCCGGAGCGGGACCGGGACGCCGTCTCCGGGGAGCTGGAGGACCTCCAGGCGGACCTGTCCGCCCTCCGGTCCAGCCTGGACCGCATTGCCGGGCGGCTCCATGCCACCGGGGACCCCCTGGCCCTCCAGGCCGCCGCCGAGCGGCTCACCGACGAGATTGCCCTTTTAGAGCGGGAGTACGCCGCCATTGAGCTGGCCATGTCCACCCTGGCCCAGGCCAACAGCCAGCTCCAGGGCCGCTTTTCCCCCGCCCTGGGCCAGAGGGCCGCGGAGATTTTCGCCCGCCTTACCCATGGGGCCTATGGCGGCGTGATTCTGGATAAGGCCCTCCGTGTCTCCGCGGAGCCCGCGCTCTCCGGCGTGCCCCGGGACGTGGGCTATCTCTCCGCCGGGGCGGCGGACCAGCTGTACCTGGCGGTGCGCCTGGCGGTATGCGATCTGGTCCTGCCGCCGGAGAAGGCCGTCCCCATTGTCCTGGACGATGCCCTGGCCAGTTTTGACGACGCCCGCTGCGCCGCCGCCCTGGACTACCTGCGGGAAGAGGCGGAAACCCGCCAGATTCTGCTCTTCACCTGCCACAGCCGGGAGGCGGCCTATTTCCGGGACGATCCCGCCGTCTCCATCCAGCACTTGACGGCCCCGGCGGAGAGGGTATAGAATGGGGTTCATCAACTTGAATTAAGAGGAGAACAGCACCATGAGCGAATGCACCCACGACTGCTCCACCTGCGGCGAGTCCTGCGCGGACCGCCAGGAGCCCCAGTCCCTTCTGAAAGAGTGTAACCCCCATGCCCAGGTGGGCAAGGTCTTCGGCGTCGTCTCCGGCAAGGGCGGCGTCGGCAAGTCCATGGTCACCAGCCAGCTGGCCGTCACCATGCGCCGCCGGGGCCGCACCGTGGGCATCCTGGATGCCGACGTCACCGGGCCCTCCATTCCCAAGGCCTTCGGCGTCCATGGCCAGGCCGTGGGCGGGGAGGAGGGCATCTATCCCATGGAGTCCCGTTCCGGCATCCAGATGATGTCCACGAACCTGCTCCTGCCCAGCGAGACGGACCCAGTGATCTGGCGGGGCCCCGTCATCTCCGGCGTGGTCCAGCAGTTCTGGACGGATGTCCTTTGGAACTGCGGCTATCTCTTTGTGGATATGCCCCCTGGCACCGGGGATGTGTCCCTCTCCGTCTTCCAGTCCATCCCCCTGGATGGCATCGTGGTGGTGGCCTCTCCCCAGGAGCTGGTTTCCATGGTGGTGGAGAAGGCGGTCAAGATGGCGGAGATGATGGAGGTGCCCATCCTGGGCCTGATTGAGAACATGAGCTATGCCCTCTGCCCGGACTGCGGGAAGAAGCTCCGCCTCTTCGGCGGGGGGAAGACGGCGGAGGCCGCCCGGCGCCATAACCTCCCCCTGCTGGCGGAAATGCCCATCGACCCCGCCCTGGCGGCCCTTGTGGACGCGGGGGACATTGAGTCCTTCCAGGGCAATTGGCTGGACGGCGCCGCCGATTTGCTGGAGAAAACCTAAGCTAACACCGCGCTCCGCTCCCGGAATCCCAGGGCGGGGCGCGGTGTTTTTCCAAAAATATGTACTGACCGCACAAGGCCCCCTGCCCTGATTTTGTCGGGAACGGCAATTGCAAAAACCGCCGGAATTCGACATAATAAAGGGTGACAAACTGATAAGCAGGAGGAACGCACCATGCAGGAACTGAAAGACCGCATCGTCCAGGAGGGCAAGGTCCTCCCGGGGAACATCATCAAGGTGGACGGATTCCTGAACCACCGCATCGACACGGAGCTGATGGACCACATCGCCGAAGAGCTGGGCCGTCATTTCGACATGGGGAGCGTGGACGTCATCCTCACCGCCGAGGCCAGCGGCATCGCCTTGGCCGCCGTGGTGGCCCGCCATTTCGGCAAGCCCATGATCTTTGCCAAAAAGGCCAAGAGCGACAACATTGAGGGCGGCCTGTATCAAAGCGATATCTTCTCGTATACTTACAAAAAGAAGGTCACCCTCCTGGTCAGCAAGGAGTGGCTCCACGCCGGGGACCGGGTCCTGGTGGTGGACGACTTCATGGCCAACGGCGAGGCCATGCGGGGCCTGTGCGACATTGTGGAGAAGGCCGGGGCCAAGCTGGTGGGCATCGGCTGCGCCGTGGAGAAGGGCTTCCAGGGCGGCGGCGACAAGCTCCGGGAAGCCGGGGTGAACCTCCACTCCCTGGCCGTCATCGAGTCCGCCGAACCGGGGAATATTGTCTTCCGGGAGGATTGATTTTCCCCCCGCGCGCCCTGCCCCGCCAAATCTGACAAAAGAACCGAGGAATTGCTTATGTCCCATCAAACCGTTATCATCCTGGACTTCGGCGGCCAGTACAACCAGCTCATCGCCCGCCGGGTCCGGGAGCAGGGGGTCTACTGCGAGGTCAGGCCCTATACCACCCCCCTGGAGGAGCTGAAAGCCCTAAAGCCCGTGGGGATCATCTTCACCGGGGGTCCCGGCAGCGTCTACGATCCCGCCGCTCCCCAGGCGGACCCGGGGCTTTTTAAGCTGGGCGTGCCCATCCTGGGCATCTGTTACGGCTGCCAGCTCCTGGCCCATAACCTGGGCGGCCGGGTCGCCCAGGCCCAGGATGGCGCGGCCCGGGAGTACGGCAAAACCGGGACCTCCTTTGACACGGGCTGCAAGCTCTTCCGGGGCCTCCCCGCCGAAAGCGTCACCTGGATGAGCCATGGGGACTACATGGAGAAGGTCCCGGAGGGCTTCCACCTGGCGGCCCGCAGCGCCGCCTGTCCCAACGTGGCCATTGCCGACGAGGCCCGGGGCTTTTACGGCGTCCAGTTCCACCCGGAGGTGAACCACACGGCCCATGGCGCGGCCATGCTCCGGAACTTCCTCTATGAAATCTGCGGGGCCTCCGGCGGCTGGACCATGGAGAATTACAAGGAAACCGCCCTCCGCCGCCTCCGGGAGAAGATCGGGGGCGGCAAGGTCCTCCTGGCCCTCAGCGGCGGGGTGGACAGCTCCGTGGCGGCGGCCCTGCTGGCGGAGGCCGTGGGGCCCCAGCTCACCTGCGTCTTCGTGGACCACGGCCTCATGCGCCTGGACGAGGGGGACGAGGTGGAGGCCGCCTTCTCCCAGTGGGATGTCCGGTTCCTCCGGGTCAACGCAGAGGAACGGTTCCTAGCGAAGCTCGCTGGCGTCACGGAGCCGGAGGCCAAGCGGAAGGCCATCGGGGAGGAGTTCATCCGGGTCTTCGAGGCGGAGGCCCGGAAGATCGGCAAGGTGGATTTCCTGGCCCAGGGCACCATCTATCCCGACGTCATCGAATCCGGGGCGGGGGACGCCGCCGTCATCAAGAGCCACCACAACGTGGGGGGCCTCCCTGGCTGCGTGGACTTCAAGGAAATCATCGAGCCTCTGCGGATGCTCTTCAAGGACGAGGTCCGGCAGCTGGGCCGGGAGCTGGGCCTGCCGGAGTACCTGGTGAGCCGCCAGCCCTTCCCGGGCCCGGGCCTGGCCATCCGCTGCATCGGCGGGGTGACGAAGGAAAAGCTGGACCTGCTCCGCCAGGCGGACTTCATCTTCCGGGACGAGATTGCCCAGGCGGGCCTCTCCGGGACCATGGACCAGTACTTCGCCGTGCTGACGAATATGCGGTCCGTGGGCGTCATGGGGGACGGCCGGACCTATGACTACGCCCTGGCCCTCCGCAGCGTCACCACCAGCGATTTCATGACGGCGGACTGGACCCGGATTCCCTACGGGGTCCTGGACCGGGTCAGCGTCCGTATCGTGAACGAGGTCCCCCATATCAACCGGGTTCTCTACGACATCACCAGCAAGCCCCCAGCGACCATTGAATACGAATGACTCCCGCCGGCCTGACCACCAGGCCGCCGGCGCAAGGAGGGATCACCGTGCCATCCATAGGAGGCAAGGGCAATTTTTTTAAAAACCCGCTTGGAATCATCGGCATCTTCCTGGTCCTCACGGAGGCAATCGCCAGCCTTGTCATTGTAAACAGCCATTTAAACGACCTGCAAAATACCATCCTGGTCCTCTTCATCGTCCTCTTCCCCTGCCTGGTATTGGGGGTCTTCTTTCTTCTCGTCACCCGGCACCATGAAAAGCTCTATTCTCCAGGGGACTACAAGGATGAGAGAAATTTTGTAAACACCTACAACAGCCTCACCCAAAAGGAGGAGCTGACAAACGTCTGCTCCTCCGCGGTTCCGGAGGCGTTGATGTCCGTTACCGAAAACGATTTGCAGCCCATTAAAGACGCCCTTGCCGAGGTAATGGAACTTCAAAAGAAAATTGTCCTCAACTCGGAGAGTCCTATTTTAAGCGAAGCTGAAACCCATGGCTTTATCGCCAGCGCGGATGATTTTCTCTCCGAGATGGAAGACTCCTCCTCTTCCTTCACAGTCGATATCAGCTGCATGCCCAAAAGCGATCTGCTGGCTAGGCGCCTCAACTCGATGGGATACTCCTCAAAAGTCTACCAGCTTCCATTTGGGACTTCTTCGTCCCTCTCTTCCCTTGCGGGGCACACGGCGATCTGGATGGGCGATGAAGTCCCCGCCGAGATGGCGGTCCAGGTTGTAAAAACCTCAAGGGAACTCTACCCGCACCTGAAATACATCTGCCTGAACGACGCCAAAGACGGAGCTCCCAACTATGTAAAATATCAAATTTTTATCGGGGGCGCCACGAGCACGGCAAAGGAACGAGGGTTAAAGCCCTTGCTCCCCAGGGATTTCGCAAGGCTTTATCAAATTACGGACCAAAAAGCCCTCCATGCGTTTATACGGGGCTTTGAACCTTGACTCCATCAGAAATGTACTTATTTCCCGTCCGCGCATCCGGCTTTAACGACTGAATAACAGGAGGTCTCCCCCCATGAACATCTCCCTCTCCACCCCCTCCCTCACCGCCTCCGTCCGCACCCTGGGCGGCGAGCTGGTCTCCCTCAAGGACCAGGCTGGGACCGAGTACATCTGGCAGGGTGATCCCGCCTTCTGGTCCGGCCAGAACCCCATCCTTTTCCCCATCGTGGGCAGCCTGAAGGACGGCCAAGTGGACATCGGCGGCCAGGCCTTCGGGATGAACCGCCACGGCTTCGCCCGGCAGAGCGAATTCACTCCGGCGGGCCAGGGCCCGGACTACGCCGTCCTGGAGCTCCGGGAGAGCCCGGAGACCCTGGCCCGCTTCCCCTTCCCCTTTGTCCTCCAGGTCCGGCACCAGCTCCTGGAAAACGGCTTTTCCACCACCTTCGCCGTGGAGAACCCCGGCCCGGCCCCCCTGCCCTTCTGCATCGGGGCCCACACCGCCATCCGCTGCCCCCTCTTCCAGGGCGAACGTTTCGAGGATTACGAGCTGGCCTTTGACCAGCCCGAGGACGCGGACACCCTTCTTTTGAACGCCCAGGGCCTTCTCCGGGACGGCGGAACGGAGCCCATGCTCTGCGGCGGCAAGATCTCCCTGGACTACCAGGCCTTCCAGAGGCTGGACACTCTCATCTTCCAGGGCCTCCGCTCCCAGCGGGTCTCCCTGCGGCACAGGGCCTCGGGCCGGGGCGTCTCCCTGGATTTCCAGGGGTTCCCCATGATCGCCTTCTGGACCAAGCCCGGCGCTCCCTTCCTGTGTATGGAGCCCTGGCAGGGCTGCGCCGCCTACACGGGCGAAACGGGCCGCTTCCAGGACAAGCCCCACGTCCTCACCCTGGCCCCGGGGGAGCGCAAGGAGCTCCGCTACGCCTTCACCCTCCTGGACGCATAAAAACGGAACCCTCCGGCCCGGGCCGGAGGGTTCTGTTTTATCCCGGGAGCCATTCCTTCCCAGGCCGGATTTCCAAGTAGTAGTGCTCCCGCTCTAAATCCAGCTCTACGGAGGCCATGCCGCTTTCCAGGCCGAAGCCAAAGTCCTGCCCTTTGATTTCCACGTTCTCCGTATTGGCCAGCACGGCGCCCTGCCGGGTGAAGGCCAGCCCGGACCCCAGCCGGACCGCCAGGCCATAGCCCTGGAGCCCCTCATCCTCCAGGCCGGAGCATCCGAAGTCATAACTGGGCTCCTTCCACAGGGTACACGCCACTTCCGCGCTCCCCCCGGCGGGCACCGTCACCGGGAAGCGGAGGTACAGCACCCGCTGGTGGACCACCGCCTCCTGGAGCATGTCGTCCAGCCGCCCCTCGGCGTAGCGGTCCTTGGGCGCGCCGGAGAGGGCCCCGTACTGGACCAGCAGCTCCGCCACGGCCCCCCGGTACAGCGCCAGGGGAACCGTGTCAAAGGCGTTCTCCTGCCCGGCCCGTTCCTGGGCGTACCGCTCCGCATAATCGCGGCACAGGCGGTCCAGCAGGGCGTCCAGGGTGGTCACGCTCCGGGTGACGGCGCAGGAGACCCCCGCAATCTCCTCCCCGGGGTGGCAGCCTCCGTTCTGGTAGCCCGCGAGGGTATATTCCCCGATGTCCTCCCCCAGCACGGCCAGCAACTTCCCATCCGGCTCCTTCCGCTTCCCATCGGGCACAAAGAAGCTGTACCGCCGGAAGCTCCCCTCCCAGTCCATGCCGTTGAATCCGTAGGTCAGCACCGCCGTCCTCTCCGGGTCCATGTCAAAGGAAACGGCCTGGGTTGCCGCCGGATAGACCCCGTGAGGGGCGGCAAAATCCGAGAACTCGTACACCGTTACCGGGATATCCAGCGCGGGGTATTCCCCCAGGGCCTGGTCCCGGTACGTCCCGCTCTCCAGCAGGGCCTTGTACTTCTCCCAGCTGTCCAGCCCCTCCAGGTTCAGGGTATCCGGCACCTCCGCCCCAAAGGCGGGCTGGAAGCCCCCGGCATAGGCCCCGGCGTACAGCTCCGGTTCCACGGCCTCCCCGTCCACCGCCACCGCGGGCCGGATCTCCGGCAAACTGTCAAAATTCCCGGCAAAGGGATACAGAGCCGTCACCGTGACGTCCTCCTCCGTGCCGTTGCGCAGGATATAGGCGTCCGTCACGTCCGCGCCCCATTGCCGCCTCTCGCCGTAGCGGTTCGCCCCCGGGGCGAAGTCCCAGGCCACCTCCCGTTCCGCCGTTAGCCCCGCCGGGTTTTCCAGCGTGTCCAGGGGCAGCACTGGCCCGGCGTAGGATAAGAAGGCAAGGCCGTCCCCCGCCGCCCCCGGATCGGCGGAGGGTCCGCCGGAGTTCCCGGAGTCCGCTTCCGGGGCCATGCCGCCATAGCCCCGGAAGCCCCCGGAAGCCAGCCATCCAAAGCCCAGGCCCGCCGCCAGCGCCAGGCATGCCGCCATGGCCGCCCAGCGTTTCCAGGCCCTCCTCCGCCGGACCTCCAGGGCCTCCTCCACCAGGGCCGGGTCCGCCAGTCCCAGGACCCGGAACAGCCGCTCCGCCCTCATACCGCGATTCCCTCCTTTTCCAGATAGTCCCGCAGGGCCCTCCGGCTGCGGAACAGGGAGGATTTCACCTTCCCCTCCCCGCAGCCCAGGGCCGCCGCTACTTCCGCCACGCTCTCGCCGTACCAGTACCGCCGGAGGAACATGGCCCGCCCCTCCCGGGAGAGCCCCCGGAGAAAGGCATTCAGCGTCTCCGCCAGCTCCAGGTCCTCCACGGCCCGGCCCCGGCCCGCCGGAGCCGGGAGGCAGTCCGCCAGCTCTCCCAGCAGCAGCTCCGCCCCGCCGCCCCGCTTTTCCGCCCGGCGGCTCTTCCAGCGGTCCAGGGATAAATTCCGGGTAATCTGCCCCAGCCAAATCCGGAGGGCCCCGGGCCGGGCGGGGGGGATGGCCTCCCAGGCCCGGAGATAGGTGTCGTTGACGCACTCCTCCGAATCCTCCCGGCTGCGGAGCAGGTTCCAGGCAATGCCGTGGAGCAGCTTCCCATATTTCCCCTCGGTCTCCCGGATGGCCCGCTGGTCCCTGCTCCAGTACAGCTCAATGATCTGCCCATCCTCCAAGTTCTCCGCCTCCTCTCCCATCGTTCTGCCCATACAGACGAAAAAAAACGCCTCCGGGTTCCGCGGCCTTCTAAAAAATTTCACTTCCCGCCCCGCCGCGCATGTGGCAGGCGGAACGCGCGCGGGGGCGGGCCTGCGCCCCCGCCAGCGCCAGTCCCCGGGAGAAGGGCGGGCCCATCGGCCTGCCCCTGCGGGCTCAAAGCGCCAGGCAGGGCGTTCCCCCGCCGCCGCTCCGGCCCAGCCAGCCTCCCCCCGGTTTCCCTCTTGGAAGAACCGGGGCCCCCTCCTAGGCAGGAGGGGGCCCGGTTTTATTTCAGCTTCCCGCTCTTCTCACAGGCGGCGATCACCGCGTCCATCACGGCCCCCCGGAAGCCCGCCTCTTCCAGCTTCCGCACGCCCTGGATGGTGGACCCGCCGGGGGAGCACACCGCGTCCTTCAGCTCCCCGGGGTGCTTTCCGCTCTCCAGGGCCAGCCGGGCGGAGCCCAGCACCATCTGGGCGGCAAACTCCAGGGCCTGGGCCCGGGGCAGGCCGCAGGCCACGCCCCCGTCCGCCAGGGCCTCCAGGAAGAGGTCCACAAAGGCCGGGCCGCAGCCCGCCACGGCGGACCCCGCGTCCATCAGCTTCTCCGGAATGGGGGAAAACCGTCCCGCCCCGGCCATGGCCTCCAGGAAGGCCCGCTCCTCGTCCGGCCTCACGCCAGGGCCGGAGGTGTAGAGGATCATCCCCTCCCCGATGGAGCAGGGGGTGTTGGGCATGATCCGCAGGACGGGGTAATCCCCTCCCGCCATGGCCTGAATGTCCCCAATGGCCAGCCCCGCCGCCATGGACACCAGCACGAAGCGGTCCTCCCGCTCCGCCAGAATGGGGGCCAGTTCCGCCAGCAGGTCCCCCATCGCCTGGGGCTTGACCCCCAGGAAGAGGTAGTCCGCCCAGGCGGCGGTTTCGGCGTTGGATTTCACCTGGCAGGAGATTTCCGCCGCCAGGGCCCCGGCCTTCTCCGGGGAGCGGTTGGCGATCCAGATGGCGGTGGAGGGCGTGTTCTTCCGGGCGGCCCGGACCAGGGCGCCCCCCATGTTTCCCACGCCGATGAAGCCCAGCCTGGCCCCGCCAAAGCCCTTGTCCTTAATGATCATATGACTCCTTCCTCTCAGCCGCATTGCAGAACCAGCCACACCCGGTCAAACCGCCGGGCGGCCAGGTCCTCGGTTCGAATGTAGAAATAGACCCGGCCGCAGTCTCCAAAATCCAGGGAAAACCGTCCCTGCTGAATGGTATCCAGCTGGAGCAGCAATCGCCAGTTTTCCAGAGACGTCTCCTCCGCCTCCCGTATCTGCTCCTTTGGAATCTTCTGTCCGCCGCCCAGATTATAGCCCCGACTCACCAGCTCGCACTCCACGGTCATGTTGCTTTGGATGATGTCGGGCCAGCCCAGAAGCCGATGGGCGGGCCAGTCCGTTTCCTGCTTCCCCGCCGTCATGGAATACGCGGTCTCAAAGGCTTTCCAGTTCAGCTCCCCCTCCGCCTTGCCCGCCGCCACCCCGGCGTCGTCATAACCGGGAAAACGGCGCTCCATCCGTCCCCGGATGGGCAGGGCGGGAAGCCGGAACTCCTCCTCCAGCGTCTCCGGAAAATCCGCCAGCCGCAGGGCTCCTTTCTCCGAAAACCAGTACACCCGGGCGCAGCCCGCATCCTGGGGGGCATAGCCCCACCGCTGGGACCCCAGCTCGTAAAAGAAGGACAGCACCCCCTCGCGGGGCAGGAGCCCGTCCCCGTCCAGTGCCGCCAGGGCGGCGCAGTCGAACTGGCAGAGAAAGGCCAGGGGCCGGGGCTTCACCTCATCGTCCAAATAGGTGTCCGTCACAAAATGGGGCCACGCAAAGCCCTCCGGCAGGTCCGGCATCCCGCCGAACTGCCCGATCTCTGGGCCCTCCCCGGTGCCAATGTCCAACCGGACGGCGCTCCGGGCCAGAGAGGTCAGGAGCGCTTTCAAATCCTCCATCGTCACCGCACCTGCCCCTCGCCGTAAATCACGTACTTGCAGCTGGTCAGCTCCTCCAGCCCCATGGGGCCCCGGGCGTGCATCTTCTGGGTGGAGATGCCGATCTCCGCCCCCAGGCCGAACTCCCCGCCGTCGGTGAACCGGGTGGAGGCGTTGACGTAGACCGCCGCCGCGTCCACCGCGTCCAGGAACCGCTGGGCCTTGAAATAGTTGGTGGTGATGATGGCCTCCGAGTGCCCCGTCCCGTGCTGGTTGATGAAGGCCACGGCCTCCTCCAGGCCCTTCACGGCCCGCACGGCCAGGATGTAGTCGTCATACTCCGAGTCCCAGTCGCTGTCCTCCGCCGGGACGGCCCGGTCTCCCAGAACCGCCCGGGTCCTCTCGTCGCACCGGAGTTCCACCCGGTGCTTATCCAGCAGGGGCACGGCCTTTTTGAAAAATGCCTCCGCAACGTCCTCCTGGACCAGCAGGCATTCCACGGCGTTGCACACCGAGGGCCGGGAGCACTTGGCGTTGTAGAGAATCTCCGCCCCCATGTCCAGGTCCGCCTCGTTGTCCACATAGATGTGGCAGACCCCCTCCCCGGTCCGGATTACGGGGACGCTGGCCTCCCTTGCCACGGCCCGGATGAGCCCCGCACCGCCCCGGGGAATCAGCACGTCCACGTACCCGTCCAGGTGCATCAGCTCGCTGGCCGTCTCATGGCTGGTGTCCTGGACCAGGGACACGCAGTCCTCCGGCAGTCCCGCGCTTTTCAGCGCCGCCCGCATCAGCTCCGCTGCCTTCCGGTTGGAGCGGATGGCCTCCTTCCCGCCCCGGAGGATGCAGACGTTGCCGGACTTGAGGCACAGGGCGGCGGCGTCCACGGTGACGTTGGGCCGGGCCTCGAAGATGATGGCCACCACCCCCAGGGGCACCCGCCGCCGCCCGATGATCAGGCCGTTGGGCCGGGTCTCCATCTTATCCACCTTTCCAATGGGGTCCGGCAGGGCGATGACCTGCCGCACAGCCTCCACGATGCCGGAAACCCGCTCCTCCGTCAGGGTCAGCCGGTCCAGCATGGCCGGGCGCATGCCCGCCTCCTTGGCGGCGGCCACGTCCGACCCGTTGGCCGCCAGCCACTCCGCCGACCGCTTTGTCAAAGTCTCCGCGATGGCCTCCAGGGCGGCGTTCTTCCTCGCCGTCCCGGCGGTGGCCAGGGTGTAGGCCGCGGCCTTGGCCGCCGCCCCCTGCCGCTGTAGTGCCGTCATAGCGCGCCTCTCTTTCCCGCGGCGGCAAACCGCGTCCCGGTGTCCTGTCCTTCCACGATGCCGTACAGATCCTCTGGCCGGGCCCCGTTGGTGATGACCATGTCGCAGCCCGCCTCCATGGCGATCCGGGCGGCGGAGAGCTTGGTGGCCATGCCCCCGGTGCCCCGCCAGGTGCCCGCGCCCCCGGCCATTTCCAGGATTTCCGGCGTCAGCGCCTCTACCCGGTGGAGGAGCCTGGCCCCCGGGTCCCGTTTGGGGTCCGCGTTGTAAAGCCCGTCGATGTCGCTGAGGAGCACCAGCAGGTCCGCCCCGCAGAGCTCCGCCACGATGGCGGAGAGGGTGTCGTTGTCCCCCAGCACCTTGTGGTGCCCCGTCTCGATCTCGGCGGAGCTGACGGAGTCGTTCTCGTTCACCACCGGGAGGATGCCCAGCTCCAGGAGGCTGGTAAACGTGTTTTTCAGGTGCTCCGCCCGCGCCGGGTCCTCCACGTCCTCCCCGGTGAGAAGAATCTGGGCCACGGTGCAGTTGTACTCAGAGAAGAGCTTGTCGTAAATGTGCATCATCCGGCACTGGCCCACGGCGGCGGCGGCCTGCTTCATCCGCAGGGCCCGGGGCCGCTCGTCCAAGCCCATCCGGGCCGTGCCCACGGCGATGGCCCCGGAGGTCACCAGGATGACCTCATGCCCCCCGCCGCTGAGATCCGCCAGCACCCGGACCAGACGCTCCATGCTCCGCAGGTCCAGGCTGCCGGAGCTGTGGGTCAGGGTGGAGGTGCCCACCTTGACCACCACCCGCCGTTTCTGTTCGTTCATAAAAAAACCGCCTCCCGCCCCTCGGGCCTGATTTTCCCCAGTATAGCACGCCTGGGCAAAAAAGAAAAGCCCGGAGATGCGGGCGCCCCACGGCGCGCATTCCATCACGGAAGCACGCCGGGGCGGGCCCGCCTCTCCGCCCCTCTGCCGGAACCCTGGGAAAAGGGCGGGCACATGAATCCGCCCCGGCGGGCGGAGGCCTCCCAAGGGGCACGCCCAAACGCGGAAATCCGGCGGACTCCCCGTCCGCCGGATGTTTTTTACGCGTTCCTTTCCGCTTTCGCCTCCCGCCGCTTCCGGTACGAGCGGAAGAGGAGGGAATAGAACAGGACGGCCAGAACCGTTCCCCCCGCCAGCTCCGCAGTCTGGAAGCCCGCCACGCCAGCCAAGGCCATCTGTCCCGCGATCACTGCCGCCACCGACAGGATTCCCAGCGCGATCCCCTTCATCATATCCTTCATTGCGTTTTTCATTGTGTTTTCCTCCGTTTCTGTTTTCTTGGAACTGAGGCCAGTATAGCAGACCGCCGCCGGGCCCGCCATCGATCTTCCTTACAATTTTCCGCCGTGTCTTACAATCCTGTAAGATTCCGCCCCCCAGGCGGGTAATTTCCAGAAAACCGCAAAAGCTACCCCCATGAAAGGAAGGTAGCTGACTATGACCAAATCCACCAACCCCACCCAGGCCGGGCCGGAGAACGACGCGCAGAACGAAGCCGCCCAGTCCATTCTGGACTTTGGCTCCGCCATGACGGCCACGCCCCATGGGAACATTTACTGCCTCACCATCATCGGCCAGATCGAGGGCCACATGACCGCCTCCTCCGGCACGAAAACCACCAAGTACGAACACGTCCTCCCCCTCCTGGCCAAACTGGAGGAGTCCGGCGAGGTGGCGGGCGTCCTCTTCCTGCTGAACACTGTGGGCGGGGACGTGGAGGCGGGCCTTGCCATTGCGGAGCTCATCGCGGGCATGACGAAGCCCACCGTCTCCATCGTCCTGGGGGGCAGCCACTCCATCGGCGTGCCCTTAGCCGTGGCCGCCCGGCGGAGCTTCGCCGTACCCTCCGCCGCCATGACCATCCATCCCGTCCGCATGAGCGGCACCGTCATCGCCGCCCCCCAGACCTACAATTACTTCCAGCGGCTCCAGGACCGGATCGTGTCCTTTGTCGCGGGGCACAGCCACATCCCCGCCGGGGACTTCCAGGACCTGATGCTGAAAAAGGACGACATGGCCGCCGACGTGGGCAGCGTCATCTACGGCGAGGAGGCCGTGAGCCTGGGCCTTATTGACGAAGTGGGCGGCCTCTCCGACGGGCTCCATTGGCTCTATGGGGAGATTGACGCGGGGAAGAAGAAACGGAAGAAAAAATGAGCCCCCGCCTCCCGCGGCCTCAGCGCCCCGGAAGGCGGACACACCGCCCGTTCCCGCGCTCCCTCTGCCGGCCGGACACCGCGCAGGGGCGGGCCCCCGGGCCCGCCCTCCCCTCCGGTCCCAAGCGGGCCGGAAATTTTATTGTCCATTTAGTAAAATATACTTGACAAATAGTCGTATTGGCTGTATACTGGCTCCACTAACACACACTAAGGAGGCACTTTATGAACCGCTTTCAGAAAGTATATACTCAAGGAACCATTGAGGTGATGGAAATCTGGGTGGACACGGAAACCAGCGTCCATTACGTATTCCACCGGAACGGTAACGCGGCGGGCTTCACGCCGCTGCTGGACCCCGAGGGCAAGCCCGTGGTTGCCCACGAATAACCCAGAGCGGGGAAAGGACGGATTTACATGGACCATTACCACGCCGGGGTCCTCTTTGGCCTTACCACCGGGCTTCTTGCTGGCCTTGCTTTTGTAATGTTCTTATTTAAGAGGAAGATTCTGGACATGAGCTTCGACGAACGGCAGGAGCGGGCCCGGGGCAAAGCGTTTCAATACGCCTTCTTGACGCTGGCGGCCTCCGCCTATGCCTATGGCGTGTCCGACCTGGCCCTGGGCCGCTGGTGCGACGTGCTGACGGGTGTCACCCTCTGCTTTTCCGTCAGCGTCGTGGTCTTCGCCGTCACCTGCATTTTGAAGGACGCCTACCTCAGCCTCCGGGAGAAGCCCCGGACAATCATGACCTTCTTCGCCCTGCTGTCCCTCGTCAACCTGGGCTTTGGTGTCATGTACCACCTCTCCCCCGGCCTGGTGGAAAACGGCGTGCTGACCTTCCGGGCGGTGAATCCCATTATTGGCTCTGCCACCCTGGTGATTCTCATCGTGTACATCGTCAACCACCTCCTCCGCCCCCGGGATGAGGAGGCGGAATGAAAAACCTCCGTATGAAAGCCGCCCGGGCCGCCCTGGACTTGAGCCAGCAGCAGCTGGCGGACGCCGTGGGGGTTTCCCGCCAGACCATCAACGCCATTGAAAAGGGGGACTACAACCCCACCATCAAGCTCTGCGCCGCCATCTGCCGCCGCCTGGGCAAGACCCTGGACGAGCTCTTTTGGGAAGAATAAGCAGCCAGGGAGGGCCCGGAGGCCCTCCCTTTGCAAGCGCTTGCGGAAACACTTTCACAGATACCCGGCTAAACGATTACGTAAATTTTATGGAATTCTTACCTACCCATACGGGGAAGACTCTTGTATAATAAGAAACCGCAGGAACGTATTCACATTTGGTTTCCGGATTCCCATGGGGGGAATCCGAAGGAGGAATTTCATATGCTGAGAAAAACAAAAATTATCTGCACCCTGGGCCCCGCTGTGGACAGTGAGGAACTGATCGTGGCCCTCATCAAAGGGGGCATGAACGGCGCCCGGTTCAACTTTTCCCACGGCAGCCACCCGGAACACCTGGAGCGGCTGAACCGCCTGAAGGCCGTCCGGGACCGGATGGGGAGCCCCGTGGCCACCATCCTGGACACCAAGGGACCGGAAATCCGCATTAAGAGTTTCGAGAGCAAAACCGTGGACCTCGCTGCCGGGGAGGATTTCATCCTCACCGTGGACGACGTGCCCGGCACCGCCCAGCGGGTCTCCGTCACCTACCCCAAGCTCCACGAGGAGGTAGCGCCCGGCCAGGAAATCCTGATTGACGACGGCCTGGTCGCCATGCGGGTCCGGGAAATCCAGGGGCCCGACGTCGTCTGCCAGGTGGAAAACGGCGGAACCCTCTCCGCCAACAAGTCCATCAACATCCCCGGGGCCCATATCCAGCTCCCCGCCCTGACGGAGAAGGACGTGGCGGACATCCGCTTCGGCGTGGAGAACGACTTTGACTTCATCGCCGCCTCCTTCGTCCGCCGGGCCGCCGACGTGGAGGCCGTCCGGCAGGTGCTCCATGACTGCGGCGGGGACAATGTGAAAATCATTGCTAAAATCGAGAACCAGGAGGGCATCGACAACCTGGACGAAATCCTGAACGCCGCCGACGGGGTCATGGTGGCCCGGGGCGACCTGGGCGTGGAGATTCCCGCCGCCAAGGTTCCCGCCCTTCAAAAGCAGATGATCCGCATGGGCCTCCAGGCGGGCAAGCCCGTCATCACGGCCACCCAGATGCTGGACTCCATGATCCGCAACCCCCGCCCCACCCGGGCGGAGGTCTCCGACGTGGCCAACGCCGTGTACGACGGTACCAGCTGCGTCATGCTCTCCGGCGAGACCGCCGGGGGCAAGTATCCCGTGGAGGCCCTGGCGGCCATGCTGGAGATCGTCACGGAGGCGGAGGCGTCCATTGACTATTGGAAGCGCTTCCAGAAGCAGCTGGTGGTCACCACCTCCAGCAACATCAACGACGCCATCACCCACACCTGCTGCCTGACAGCCCGGGACCTGAACGCCACGGCCATCCTGGCGGCCAGCAGCTCCGGACGGACGGCCCGGATGATCTGCCGCTTCCGCCCCGCCTGCCCGGTGGCGGCGCTGACCATGCACGAGAAGACCCGGCGGCAGCTGTCCATCTGCTGGGGCGTGATTCCCTTCCTGACGGGGGAGGTCAACTCCACGGACCGGATTTTCTCCCTCTCCGCCGAGGTGGCGGTGAAGGAGGGGCTGGTCCAGCCCGGGGACACGGTGGTGATCACCGCCGGGGTGCCCCTGGGACAGAGCGGGTCTACGAACCTGATCAAGGCGCAGGTCATTGAGGATAACGCCCTGTAAGGCCGCTTGGCAAAGCGGGGAGCCTTTACTCGCCCTTCGGGCGGGACGGATTTCAGCCATGATGATGGCTGGTTCATTGCACCCCCCATTTTCTCTTTTCCTTCCAGAAGGAAAAGAGAAAACGGGCCGTGCACGGTCCAAAAGAGAAAAGGAAGTACGGCCCCTGCGGGGGGACGTGGGACGGAGGACACGCAAGAGGTGCTTCCTCCGGGTACGCATGTCTTCTGCCCGCGGCGTGGTGCGGGCGGGGGTCTTGGTGGTTGACGAATGGACTTTCTTCTCTTTTCGCTGCCGCACCTTGGCTGTTGAAGAAAATAGAAGGTCTACCGTTTTTTCGATGGTAGACCTTCTTCTGTTTTAGAATAGGGTTCATCAAAGGCCGGTAAACGCAGTTCCGGCGCAACCACCAGGGTGCGGCAGCGAAAAGAGAAGCTGGTCCATTCGGTGAAGGACAACCCCCGCTCAACCCAATTGCGCGTGGGAAGTCATTCCGGCTCCGCCGTTCATTCAGCCGCGCCCCCGTCGCATCCCCCGTTCCTTCTTTTTCTCTTTTGGACCGTGCACGGCCCGTTTTCTCGTTTTCTTCTGGAAGAAAAAGAGAAAATGGGGGGTGCAAAGAACCAGCCATCTTCATGGCTGTATTTTTTAGTAGGAACTAATATTTAAGCTCTCGTCGTCTTCCCCCTTCTCAATTCCCCGTATCTCCACAAAATATTTTAGATTCGGGTTGACCTCCACTTGGACCCGGTCTCCAATCCGCTTCCCCAAAAGCGCCTTCCCCACCGGGGACTCCTTGCTGACCAGGCCTTTCAGCGCGTCCTGGCGCAATGTGGTGACAATCCGGACCTCCATTTCCTTCTTTGCCATCTCGTTGTAGATGGTCACCCGGTCGAACAGCCCCACCGCGTCCTCCGCGCCCCGGACCTCAATCACCTTCGCCGTGCGGATCATCCGCTCCAGATAGCGGATGCGGCTGTCGTTCCGGTTCTTCGCCTGCTTGGCGCATTTGTACTCAAAGTTCTCGCTCAGGTCCCCAAACGCCCGGGCCGTCTGGACCTCCTCTATCAGTTGGGGACGCAAAACCCGGACCCGGTGGTCCAGCTCTTCCTTCATCTTCTTGATATCCACCGCCGTCAGCTCGTCATACACGGCGCATCCCTCCTTTTTTGTGCCGCTCCATCATAGCCCCTTCCGCCGCCGCTGTCAAGGGAGCCTCCAGCCCTGCCCGGCCTCGAATTTTTAAAGCGGAACCACGCGGGGGCGGGCCTGCGCCCTGCTCTCCACCAATGCCGGGGCAAAGGAGGGCCCGCCGCTCCGTCCCTGCGGGAGAACATCCCCAGACCGGACACTCCCTCCGGCCCGGGGCGCACCCCTCCCCGCACGCCTTCCAGAAAGCCCCCGCCATGGAAACGTGCCCATCCGGACGCCCCGTCCTCACGCCGCCCTTGACGGCGGCCCGGCGGGATGTTATTCTATAGAAAGAACAACGAATGGGAGGTCCCGCTATGGGCTTGGCAGAACTGCTGGACGTCCGCCCCGGCGTCACCGCCGTCATCGGCGGCGGGGGCAAGACCACCCTCCTGCGGACCCTGGGAGAGGAGCTGGCGGAGGCCGGGCACCGGGTGCTGCTCTGTACCACTACGAAAATCCTTCCCTTTGACGGCCTCCCGGTCCTGGCGGCTCCCACGGAGGCCTCCCTGGCGGAGGCCCTGGACACCCGCCGCCTGGCCTGTGCCGGGACCCCGGTGCCCGGCACGGGGAAGCTGGCCGCCCCGGGCATTCCCATGCGTAAACTGGCGGTCCTGGCGGACTACGTGCTGGCGGAGGCCGACGGCGCGGCGGGGAGGCCCCTCAAGGCCCACGCCTCCCACGAGCCCGTAATTCCCCCGGAGGCCCGTCAGCTCCTCTATGCCGTGGGAGCTTCCGGCTTTGGCCGTCCGGTCCGGGAGGCGGTCCACCGTCCGGAAATATTCGGGCTCCTGACGGGCCTGGAACCGGAGGACCCGGTGACGCCGGAGGCGGTGGCGGAGGCCCTGCAAAAGGAGGCGTCCGCGGCGTGGCCCCCCCTCCGGCTGTTTGTCAACCAGGCGGAGGACGGGGCCGCCATCCATGCCGCCCGCCGCCTGGCGGAGCTGCTGCCCTGGCCCGTGTGCGCCGGGGCTTTGAAAAGGAGGTACTGGATATGCTTATCATCATCCGGGGAGCCGGGGACCTTGCCACTGGCGCGGCCCTCCGCCTCTGGCGGGCGGGCCTCCAGGTGGCGATGACGGATTTGGAACAGCCCACCGCCATCCGGCGGACCGTGGCCTTTTCCCAGGCCATCGTCCACGGGGAGGCCCTGGTGGAGGACGTGGCCGCCCGCCGGGCGGACTCCCCGGCCCAGGCCCTGGAGCTCCTGGACCAGGGAGTTATCCCGGTCCTGGCGGACCCCGCCGGGGCCTGCATTCCTGCCCTGCGGCCCGCCGTGGTGGCGGACGCCATCCTGGCCAAAAAGAACCTGGGCACGAAGATCACCGACGCCCCCGTGGTCATCGGCGTGGGCCCCGGCTTCACGGCGGGGGAGGACTGCCACGCCGTGGTGGAAACCATGCGGGGCCACACCCTGGGCCGGGTCCTCTACCAGGGCTCCGCCCAGCCCAACACGGGCATCCCCGGCCTCATCGGCGGCTTCGCCGGGGAGCGGGTCCTCCGGGCCCCGGCGGACGGGACCTTCCACCAGCTCCTGGACATCGGCGCCCAGGTGCACCTGGGGGACATTGCCGCCGAGGTCGGCGGCGTACCCATGGCCTGCACCCTGGACGGCGTGCTCCGGGGCATTCTGCCGGAGGGCACCCCAGTCCACAAGGGCATGAAGGCCGGGGACATCGACCCCCGGTGCAAGGTAGAGCACTGCTACTGCGCCAGCGACAAGGCCCTGGCGGTAGGCGGCGGCGTGCTAGAGGCGGCTCTGCGCCTCTCCGGCGCGTTAAAACCAAGAAATTAATTACAAACAGTAATTATAACGGGAGGCGTTTCCATGGCAGAAAACGAAGTAAAGCTGACCAAGCTGGCCAAATGCGCCGGCTGCGGGGCCAAGGTGGGAGCCGGAACCCTGGCCCGGCTTCTGGAGGGCATCCAGGTCCGTCAGGACCCCAGCCTGCTGGTGGGATTCGACCGGAGCGACGACGCCTCCGTCTATAAGATTTCCGAAGACCTGGCCCTGGTCCAGACGGTGGACTTTTTCCCCCCCATTGCCGACGATCCCTATCTCTTCGGACAGATTGCTGCGGCCAACGCCCTTTCCGACGTGTACGCCATGGGCGGGGAGCCCAAGCTGTGCCTGAACATCATGGCGGTGCCCAAGGACATGCCCCCCGGGGCGGTCCACCAGCTCCTCCGGGGGGGCTATGACAAGGTGTATGAAGCCGGAGCCCTGATTACAGGCGGCCACAGCATCCTGGACGACGAGCCCAAGTACGGCCTGGCCGTCACGGGCTTCGTCCACCCGGACAAACTGATCACCAACGCCGGGGCGAGGCCCGGGGACGTGCTCCTCTTCACCAAGCCCCTGGGGCTGGGGGTCCTGGCCACCGCCGCCAAGGCGGGCCTGGTTCCCCCGGGGGTCCTGGACCGGGCCTACGGGCTCATGGCCACCCTGAACAAGGCCGCCCGGGACGCGATGGTCCGTTACCGGGTCCACGCCTGCACGGATGTGACGGGCTTCGGCCTCCTGGGCCACGGCCTGGAGATGGCCCAGGGCGGCGGCGTGGAACTGGAGATTGACGCGGGAGCCGTGGATTTCCTCCCCGAGGCGGCGGAGCTGGCGAGGATGGGCGTTCTGCCCGAGGGCATGTACCGCAACCGCGCCTTCGCCGGGGACTCCGTGGACCCAGGGGAAACGGAGCTCTGGAGGCAGGACCTGTTCTACGACCCCCAGACCTCTGGCGGGCTTCTCATGGCCGTGGACCCGGAGGACACGGAGGCCCTGTACCAGGCACTGGAGGCCGCCGTCCCCAGCGCCCAGCGGATTGGGACCGTCCGGGAATATCGGGGAGGACGGCGTATCTTCTTGAAATAGGAAAAGCGGACGGCTGGGCCGTCCGCTTTTTGTTATTCCATCGCTGTCACCACGCCGATAAAGGCGGGGAGGTTCGTCTCCCTATCCACCAGCATGTACAGGAAGGGCCGGTCCAGATATACCCGCGGGACTGGCTCCTCCATTCCCGGCGCGTCGGCCCCGGCATCCGCCAGCACCGCCGTGGCGGCTCCGGCCTTGGTGCCTTTCTCATCCACGGAGATGTGGGTCTTGTGGAGCACCTGGCTGATGAACAGCGGTCCCAGCTTCGAGACGCCGAACCCGGAGAGGTCCGCCCGCTCCATGTCAAAGGCGTCCGTCATGCCCAGGGCCTTCAGGCTGTTGGCCAGCTCCGCGCCATAGTCCTTCTCAAACTTGGGAATGGCGGCGTAGACCTCCCGCTCCTCCGCCTCCGAGAGCAGGGCGTGCAGCCGCTCCCCGGTGAGGGAATCCAGGTAGTCCCCCAGCGTTCCCCGGTCCGGCAGCAGGGCGGCGAAGGCCCAGCGCCCGCCCTTGTAGGGCTTCATAAACCCCTGGGCGTTCCCGTCCTTCATATAGAGCGCTTCCGTGGAGTGCATCAGGTCCGCGTTCTGCTTCCCCTGGTCCTCCGAGTGGAAGAAGGCCCCCTCCCGCACCTGATGGGATTCATAGGGCTCCTCCCACTCCGCCTCCAGGGCCAGGGCGTTGACCAGGACCAGCATGGTCTCCTCCCGGAGCTCCCTTAAAATCTCCGGGATCATGCCGCGGGTGTTCTTCTCCACCCAGCGGTTGATGTCCCGGACGGCGGCGGCGTCAAATTGGGAGGCGAAGACCTCCGCCTGGTACCACCCGGCCGCGGTCTCCAAAAAGTCCTGATCGGCCTCAAAGCTCCCGTCGTCCCGGACCCAGACGGAGTTGGCCAGCTCCACCCGGCAGTCCTTCTCCCTGGGCAGCTCCGCCGCCCAGGCGGCGAGCGTCCCGTTCAGTTCCTCCACCGGAAGGCCCAGGACGGCCTCCATCTGGGCCAGGGTCTCTCCCCCGGCCCCGTTGGCGGCCATGCCCAGGGCGGAGAGGGCCGACAGGGGGGACAGCAGGGCGTTCTCCCCCCTCCAGTTCTCCTTCAGCAGCCCCAGGGAAAACTCCGCCAGGGCGGCGGCGTCCTCCGCCGCCAGGGGGCGGGCCTCTGCCCGGGGGGCTTTCGCGGGTTCCGTCAGGCGTTTGGGGCCTCCGCCGCATCCGGCGAGGCACAGCAGGGCCAGCAATAGGGCGGGCAGCCTTCTCAGCGTTTTCATAGCGCGGGCCTCCTTTTCATTTTCTGCCTATATAGACGGCAAACGGGGCCCGCTGGTTCCGCCCGCCAGGGAAGGATTTTACCGCCAGTCCGCCACCCGCACGGAGCAGGTGGCCATGGTGCCGGAGGGCGTGGAGGCGATAATCAAGGCGGTGCCCTGCTGGATGGCGGTGACAACGCCGTTCTGGTCCACCACGGCCGTGCGGGTCTCGGAGGAGGCCCAGGTGACCGCCTGTTCCGCCACGTTGTTGGCCGGGTAGACCGTGGCGGAGAGCTGGCTGCTCTGCCCCGGGGCCAGGAGCAGGGAAGTCCGGTCCAGGGAGACCCGGAAGGACTCCTCCCGCAGAAGGGAGGTGCCCTGGCGCAGCTCAGGTTCCACCATCCGGGCGGTAATCACCGAGGCCGAGGCCCGGGTAACCAGGCTGTCGGGATGGAAGGTGCCCAAGAGGTCCCCGCCCACCAGGACCCCCGCCCGGTAGAGGAGGTAAATGCCCTGGGCGCCGGGGTCCGACATGGGCACGTCGGGGATGGCCTCGTCCATGACGATGTTGATGCCCTGGAGCGCCTCCGGGGGAAGGGCCTTGGCCATAATGGCGGCGAAGCTCCGCCGGGTGGCGGGAGCGGTGTAGTCGTCGTACTGCCCGGCGGTGACGATGCCGGTATTCAGGGCGTACTGCAGGCCGCTCATCCCCTCCGGCATGGCCCAGCCGTTATAGGTCCGGTGGAGGCGCACCGCCAGGGACACCACCTCTCCCAGGGTCACCCTGCCCTGGGGGACAAAGCGCTTTCCGCCCTCCGCCAGGCCCCGCTCATAGAGGGTCCGGGCCCCCTCCTCATACCAGGCCCCGGCGGGCACGTCGGGGAAGGTCCCGGGGACATAGTCCTGGGTCTTCCGGAAATTCCTCATGCCCAGGGCCATGCTGGTCCAGAGGTTCGGCGAGACGGCGGTCCGCCCGTCCCAGGGCCCGTAGGCCATGGCCGTGGGCGCCCACAGGCCCAGGCACAGCAGCGCCGCCAGCATGGATGATACGATCTTTTTCACAGGAAGCCCTCCTCCGCGTTGCGCGATTCGTCCGGTTGGTTTTATATAGAATTAAGAATAGACCTCCGCCCGCCTCCCGTCAAGGGGTTTTGGCAAACTTGGAAGAAAAAGGGCGCCAGGCCCTTCTCTCAAACCGTAAGAAACTTGTAAGAATTTTGTCAGGCCGTTCGTAAGAAATCCTGCTATGCTGGAGGCATTCCAACAAGGAGATGATTTCCCATGAAACACCCCATGCCCCTGCGCCCCCTTCCCCGCCTCCTTCCGGCCCTGCTGGCGGCTTTGAAATAAAGCAAGCGGACGGCCGGAGCCGTCCGCTTTTCCTGTTTTCCCTTAGGCGATTCCCGCCAGCCACTTCAAGTCATAGGGCTCGAAGACCACCTTTTCATAGGCCGCCACATCCAGGGGCGTGCCGTCCCAGTCCCCGTGGATGTCCCCATTCTGCTTAATCAGGATGTCGTACAGGATGTCATAGGTCACCCCGTCCGCCGGGTCCGTCTCCACGATGGTGGAATAGGGCAGGGTCTTGTGGTAGGTCAGCTCCAGGCCGTGGTAGTCGAAGTGGAACCCGCAGCGCATCCGGCAGCCGTCCAGCCCGGTGTACCGGGCGATGCTCTTCAGGTCCTGGAGGATTTTGTCCCCCTCCTCCTCGTAGAGGTTCTCCGGCGTGGTGGCGGTGTAGTCAAACCGGAACTGGATGGAGGCCCCGGGGACCTTCTTAAAGCGGTCCAGATAGGGCACCAGGTCCTTGGCGGGGTAGTCCTTGTACAGCACGCAGTTCACCCGGAAGGGCACGGGAAGCCGGGCAAGCAAACCGTCGTTGGACTCCACCACGTATTTCTGCATGTGCCGGGAGACGTTGATGCAGGTGATTTTATGCTTGTTCCGCTCCGTGAACGCCAGGATGTCCTCCTCCGTCTGGAACTCGGAGACGGGAAGGGTGGTGTTGATATAGACCTTATGGGCCGGGGGGATTTCGTCCAGCATGGACTGGAGGACCTTGAGGTCGGCAAAGGGCTCCCCTCCGGTGAACACAAAGTCGCAGCGGGGCGTGATGGCGTCCATCCGGCGGATGCTGGCGCGGATTTTCTCGGCGGAGAAGCCGGTCAGGTCCGCGTACTCGCCTTTATTGATGCAGAAGGGGCAGTGGTTCTTGCAGTCGTAGGGGACGAAAACCGTCACCGTGGCGCCGCCTTCCCGCGTCTTGTAGGGATGCTTCATAACGTCGTCTCGCCTTTCCGTTTATAGTGGTGATGGCACGGCCGTGACCGTACACAAACCCTTATTTTAAAGGATTTTCCCCGGAAGGTCAAGAGCAATTCGGAAAATTGCCTTTGAAAATATCCGCAGAGGGGAGGGAATTTTCCGCGCCCTTGCGGGCGGGGCGGATTGCGGCTAGGATGCCCGCTGGGCATTAACCCCCATTTTCTCGTTTTCTTCCAGAAGGAAAACGGGGGCCCCGCCGGAACCTAAGCGCAGCGGTTCCGGTGGGGAGAGGAGGAAGGAATGGAGCAGAGCGCAGTCCCCGTCCCAGGCGGGGACGGAGTGGGCGGAGTTTCTTCCGGCGGCATGGGGGCGCAAAGATCCAGCCATCTTCATGGCTGAAATCCCCTCCTGCCGGAGGGAACCCTCACTTCTTCCCGTGAAGCGCCTTCATCCGCTTCTCGTGGTCGAGGATGCTCTTGCGCATCCGCAGGCTCTTCGGCGTGACCTCCAGCAGCTCGTCATCCGCCAGGAATTCCAGGCACTGTTCCAGGCTCATCTGCTTGGGGGGCACCAGGCGCAGCGCGTCGTCGGACCCGCTGGCCCGGGTGTTGGTCAGCTGCTTTTTCTTGCACACGTTCACCGTCATGTCCTCGCTCCGGGGGCTGACGCCGATGACCATGCCGCCATACACCGGGATGCCCGCGCCAATGAAGAGGGTGCCCCGCTCCTGGGCGTTGAAGAGGCCGTAGGTGATGGATTCCCCCGTCTCGAAGGAGATCAGGGACCCGCTGCCCCGGCGGGAGATATCCCCCTTGTAGGGGGCGTAGCTGTCGAAAACGGAGGCCATGATGCCCTCGCCCTTGGTGTCCGTGAGGAAGTCGTTGCGGTAGCCGAAGAGGCCCCGGGCGGGAACCAGGAATTCTACTTTCATCCGGCTGCCCACGGGGGTCATCTCCACCATGTCCGCCTTCCGCTGGCCCAGCTTCTCGATGACCGCGCCCACGCAGTCCCCGGGCACGTCCACCACCAGGCGCTCGATGGGTTCGCACTTCTTCCCGTCGATCTCCTTGTACAGCACCCGGGCGGGGGACACCTGGAACTCGTAGCCCTCCCGGCGCATGGTCTCGATGAGGATGGAGAGGGACATCTCGCCCCGGCCCGCCACGTTGAAGGCGGTCTCCTTGTCCGTCTCGGTGACCCGGAGGGACACGTCCCGCAGGGTCTCCCGGAAGAGGCGCTCCCGGATCTGCCGGGAGGTGACGAACTTGCCCTCCCGCCCGGCGAAGGGGGAGTCGTTGACGGAGAAGGTCATCTCCAGGGTGGGGGCGGAAATTTTCACGAAGGGCAGGGCCTCCACCGTGCCCGGGACGCAGATGGTGTCCCCGATGGTCACGTCGGGGATGCCGCTCATGGCGATGATGTTTCCGGCAAAGGCCTCCACCACGCTCTTCCGGCCCAGGCCGTCGAACTCGTAGATGGCGGTGGCCTTGGCCTTGCGGAGGACGGCCTCCGGGTCGTGGTAGTTGCACACGGCGATCTCCTGGTTCTGCTTCAGGGTGCCCCGCTCGATGCGCCCGATGGCGATGCGGCCCACGAACTCGTTGTAGTCGATGGAGCTGACCAGCATCTGGAAGGGCTCGTCCACGTTGGCCTCGGGGGCGGGGATATACTCCAGGATGGTGTCAAAGAGGGGCTTCAAATCCGTGCCCTGCACCGTGGGGGAGCAGGAGGCGGTGCCGTTGCGCCCGGAGCAGAAGAGCATGGGGGAGTCCAGCTGTTCGCTGGTGGCGTCCAGGTCCATGAGGAGCTCCAGCACCTCGTCGATGACCTCATAGACCCGCTGGTCCGGGCGGTCGATCTTGTTGACGACGACAATGACCCGGTGCCCCAGCTCCAAGGCCCGGGAGAGCACGAAACGGGTCTGGGGCATGGGGCCCTCGGCGGCGTCCACCAGGAGGATGACGCCGTTGACCATCTTGAGGACCCGTTCTACCTCGCCGCCGAAGTCGGCGTGGCCCGGGGTGTCCACGATGTTGATTTTGGTGTCCCCGTACTGGATGGCGGTGTTTTTCGCCAGGATGGTGATGCCCCGCTCCCGCTCCAGGTCACCGGAGTCCATGACCCGGTCCACCACCTCCTGGTTCTCCCGGTAAGCGCCGCCCTGCTTCAGCATCTCGTCCACCAGCGTGGTCTTGCCGTGGTCAACGTGGGCAATGATGGCGATATTTCTCAGGTGTTCATTCTGCATAATGTTAACAGGCTCCTTTTAAAAAGGCGGATTTCCCGCCGTAGAATCAAAGACAAATTTTCACGGTTTCTTATTATATGCCACTCCGCGCCGCTTTTCAACGGAAGAATCCACATTTTTCGGGACTTTTTCACGAAATTTCCAAGACACCTTGGACAAGACGGCCCCCACATCCCCCTTGGAAAACGGCGGGAGGCCGCCCAGGGGCCCGGTTCCTCCCCGGGGCCGCGGCTCCCCCGCGTCCGGCCCGCCGCGCGGCAGTCCCCGCCCGCGGCCCCCTTTCCCGGCGGGGGCGGGCGCGAAAAACGGAGACGGCTCCCGCCGTCTCCGCTTGGTTCGTTCACGCTGGGTTCACGCTGGCGCTCCCAGGGCTTCCTCCCGCAGCAGTAAGTACTCCTCCAGGCAGAGCCCGCTGTCCCGGATGTCCAGGGCCACCTCCCGGCCCACGTAGCGGTAGTGCCAGGGCTCGTAGCCGATGCCCGTAATTTCGCTCTTGTCGTTGGGGTAGCGGAGGATGAAGCCGTACTCCCAGCAATGCTCCATCAGCCACTTCTGCTCCTGGGTCCTCTCCTGCTTTTTTGTCAGGGCCTGGTAGGACGTGGACACAATGTCCAGGGCCAGGCCCATCTGGTGCTCGCTGGTACCCGGCCGGGCCACCCAGCGCCCGGCTTCCGCCTCGGCGGCGGCCTTGCTGTAGCCCGCGTTCCGCAGCCGGGCAATCTTGTTGTTGTAGAGATAGGTCTGTTTGGACTGCGTCCGGTAGGCGGAGCAGATTTTGGGCCGCAGCCCCGCCTCCCGGCAGGCCTCCAGCATGGCATTCAAATCCTCATAGGCCCGCTCGTCCACCTTCTGCCCGTCCGGCAGGGCTTTCAGGGAGACCTCAAACTCCTCCGGCAGCTCGTTCCAGGGGTTCACCAGCAGGATCTGCCAATCCTCCGCCTCCGGAAACACGGGGTCCTTCCGCGCCTCCGGCGCCTGGCGCGCCCCGGCCTCCGGACCCGACGGCGGGTCCGGGGCCTCCTGTTTTTGGGGCCCCTGGGGCTGGGCGGGCTCCGGAGCCACCACGGTCAGCTCCGGCAGATGGTCCTCCCCGGGCTTGATCACCGTCAATTCCGGCAGCTTCGCGGCGTCCTCCTCGCCGGGAAGGGCCAGCCGGACATTCAAGGCGGGCCGTTCCTCCTTGGAGGGGGCCTTGAGCGCCCCGCCCGCCTGGACAGCCGTTGACAGCAGCAGCACTGGCGCCAGAAGCGCCGCCGCCCGTTTGATCCATTTCATTGGTTGCCGTTCCTTTCCGCGCCCACGATATCTTGTGGTTTCTTTTCCTTATCATACGCCTTTCCCCGCCCAAAAACAAGGGCCAATTTGTAAACGGATGAAACTTTTTTCCCCCTTTCGTCCATCCTGGGACAATTCCCCTTTTCATTTTCCCTCCGGCGTGGTATAATTCCATCAAATAAGTAGAGACGGGACGCTGCGGGAGGGCCCGGCGCCATCAAAAACACCGGGCCCTCCGGGCCCCCTCTGGAAAGGACGCGGAACCATGAGCGAGCAAATGGACCTGACGGAACGGACCCTCCGCCGGGAGGACAAATTCACCGGGCGGATTCTCACCGTCCATGTGGACACCGTGGAGCTCCCCGGCGGCCGCACCGCCACCCGGGAGGTGGCGGACCACCCCGGCGGCGTGGCAGTCCTGGCCCTGGACGGGGACGGCTGCGTGCTGGCGGTGACCCAGTACCGCTACCCCTTCGGCAGGACCCTGCTGGAAATCCCCGCCGGGAAACTGGACCACCCCGGGGAGGACCCCTATGAGGCGGGCCTCCGGGAACTGAAAGAAGAAACCGGCGCGGTACCCGGGCGGTACGAGTCCCTGGGCCGCATCCTGCCCTCCCCGGGCTGCTATGGCGAGACGCTCCACCTCTACCTGGCCCGGGACCTCCGCATGGAGGCGCAGCACCTGGACGAGGACGAGTTTTTAAATGTGGAACGGGTCCCCTTCGGCGAGATGGCCCGCCGCTGCCTGGAGGGGGAGATCGAGGACGCCAAGACCGTGGCCGCGGTGCTGAAAGCGAAAATCCTGCTGAACCTGTGACGCCGGAAACGGGCCGTCCCCAGGGGCGGCATGGGAGTTTGGAGGTCGAGTATGCCTGAGGAAAAGACCGTCCTGGTGGTAGAGGACGAGAAGAACATTGTGGACATCCTGCGCTTCAACCTGGAGCGCAAGGGCTACCGGGTCCTGGAGGCCTACGACGGGGAAGAGGGCCTGCGAAAGGCCCGGGCGGAGAAGCCGGACCTGATCCTGCTGGACATCATGCTGCCCAAGATGATTGGCTTCGACGTGTGCGAAGCCCTGCGGAAGGACGGGGACAACGTGCCCATCCTGCTGCTCACCGCCCGGGAGGAGGAGGACGACAAGGTCCGGGGCCTCGAGACGGGGGCGGACGACTATATCACCAAGCCCTTCTCCATGCGGGAGGTCATCGCCCGGGTGGAGGCCAACATCCGCCGGACCTCCATGGCGGCCCCCGCCGGGGGGGCGGCGGCGGACAGCGCCATGCCCGTGGCGGGAGACCTGGCCATCAACACGGACAGCCACCAGGTCTTCCGGGCGGGGAAGGCCATTGACCTCACCCAGAGGGAGTACGAGCTTTTGACCTTCCTGGCCAGCCATCCCAACAAGGTGTACTCCCGGGTAGACCTGATGGAACAGGTGTGGAACTACGGCTACGTCGGGGACGACGTGCGGACGGTGGACGTGACAGTCCGGCGGCTGCGGGAGAAGATCGAGGCCGACCCGGCCGCGCCGGTGTATATCCTCACGCGCCGGGGGGCTGGGTATTATTTCTCGGTCTCCTAAACCGGAGGCGGGGGATGTGCCCGCCCCGCCCGCAAGGGCGAGTACAACCCTCCCCCAAAGGGGGGGGCAGCAAAGAAGGTGTCCTTTGATGTTCCGTAGCCTCCACATGAAGCTGACGTTAATTCTGCTATTGCTGATCACCTCCCTCATGGCCGTGGTGGGGGCCTTCCTGACCATCAACGTCTCCAACTTTTTCACCAATACCTTCTACCAGCAGATCGACAGCGTCTTCGGCGAGGACCAGTGGGAGTTCGTCGCCTCCCTCCGGGGGGAGGCCGCCCAGGATGACGGGGCCGACCGGGTCCACGACATGCTGGAGCTCACCGCCGGAAAGCTGGGCATCGACTACCGCACCCGGAATTACTTCGTCCTGGACGGGGAAACTGGGACCTACCTCAACGGCTCCGCCGCCGAGGGCTCCATGCCCCGGGAGCAGAGCCCCAACCTCCTTACCGCCCGGAACGCCGTGGCGCGGCGGGACGAGACCGCCGTGGGGGACCTCAGCGACATCACCGCCGACTACATGGACGCCGCCATCCCTATCTTCGGGGGGAGCAACGCCTTCATTATTTATATCCTGGACACCCGGGACACCGTCTCCGGATTGAACAGCCAGCTCTTCCAGATCATCATGCAGGCCCTGGTCATCGGCCTTTTGATCTCCGTGCTCTTAAGCTTCCTTCTCTCCAAAACCATGGTGGGCCCCATTGAGAAGCTCACCGCCGGGGCGGAGAAAATGGCCGCGGGCAACTTCGGCAGCGCCCTGCCCGTGGAGTCCACCGATGAGATCGGCATCCTCACCGGAACCTTCAACGAAATGGCCGGGGTCCTCCAGTCTACCCTGGCCGCCGTGGAGAACGAGCGGAACAAGCTGGACACCCTCTTCCTCCACATGACCGACGGCGTGGTGGCCTTCTCCCACGACGGGACGCTCATCCACTGCAACCCCGCCGCCAACGACATGCTCCAGCGCCCCGTGGGGCCGGAGTGCACCTATGAGGAGCTCTTCGGCGGCCTCTACCCCTTCCGGGAAATGCTGGCCCTCCAGCGGCCCAGCTTCGCCGAGGGGGAGCTGGAGGCCGGGGAGAAAACCCTGGAGGTCTACCTGGCCCCCTTCTCCGACCGGGAGCGGGGCGGCGTGCTCATCGTCCTCCACGACGTGACGGAGCAGCACCGGAACGAGGAGCGGCGCAAGGAATTCGTGGCCAACGTCTCCCACGAGCTCCGTACCCCCCTGACCAACGTCCGCACCTACGCCGAGACCCTCCGGGACGCGGAGGGGGATATCCCCCAGTCCACGGCCAACGGCTTCCTGGACATCATTATCACGGAGACGGACCGGATGACCCACATCGTCCAGGACCTCCTCACCCTCTCCCGGCTGGACCGGGGGGACGCGGAGCTGGTCCTCTCCCGCTTCCCCTTTGCCGAGTCCATCCGGAGCGTGGTCCGCTCCAGCGCCCTGAACGCCCAGCAGCGGGGCCACCAGCTCACCTGTAGCGGCCTGGACCACCTGCCCCTCATCGTGGGGGACCGGAGCCGCCTGGAGCAGGTGATGGTAAACATCCTGGGCAACGCCATCAAATACACCCCCGACGGCGGCCACATCCACGTCTCCGCCGGATGCGGGGAGGACACCGTCTGGATGGAGGTCCAGGACGATGGCATCGGCATCCCGGAAAAGGACCGGGAGCGCATCTTCGACCGCTTCTACCGGGTGGACAAAGCCCGGTCCCGGGAGTCCGGCGGCACGGGCCTGGGGCTGTCCATCGCCCGGGAGATCGTCCAGCGGCACCGGGGCGTCATCGCCCTGGCCCCCCACCAGGGGCCGGGGACCACCATCCGCATGACCCTGCCCATCGCCCAGGGCCGGGGCGGGCAGACGGAGGGCTGAGCCATGGAGGAACAGCGGCGGAACCGCCGGAACCTGATACAAAACATTCTCATCACCCTCCTGGCCCTCTTGGCGGCGGTGCTCTTCACCCAGACCCAGCTGTACAACCTGGACCTGACTACTGGCGCGGCCCCGGCGGCGGGTCCCGCCCAGTCCGCCGCCCCGGCGGCGGAGCTCTCCGCCCCCGTGCGGACAGCGGTCACCGGGGACTATGGCCGTTGCGGCGGCATGGTCCTCACCACCGGGGACGCCGGGTTCGCCGATCCCTTGGGCCGCCGCCTGCTGGAGGCTTTGGGCTCCGCCCGGGACTATGTCCCCTGCACAGGCGCGGACTTCCTCCGGGCCCTGCGGGGCCCCTCCTTGTACTACGATTTCATAGAGCCCCTGCCCCTGTCCGTGCTGGCCGGGCTGCTGGGCGGCGGGGAGGAGGTCTCCCCCCGGGAGGACCTCTCCGCCCGCCGCCTGCTCATCGCCGCCCAGGGCAGCGGGACGGCCCTCTATCTCTGGGACGGCGGGGAGAACTGCTTCCGGGCCTCCACCGCCGTCTCCGCCGACAGCCTGGAGCAGGTCATCGGCCGCTATGAGCTGGGGGACGCCTCCTTCGCCATGGATGGCACCGGGCCGGAGCAGGTCCTGGACCCCTGCTCCCTCCTGCCCTCCCAGCCGCCGGAGCTGCCCGCCTATACCGTGGGGGACCCCCTGGCCGGGGGCTCGGACTGGCTCCTGTCCGCCCTGGGCTTCAACCCCCGGAGCCGGACCCGCCACACCGAGTCCAACGGCACGGAGCTCATCATGGATGGGGACCGGACCCTCCGCATCCGCCCGGACAACACGGTCCTCTACCAGAGCGGGGACGAGCCCAGCCTCCGGGTCCGGGCCGCCGGGGAGCTGCCCACGGCCCGGGAGGCGGCCCTGGGCGCCGGCTCCCTGCTGGAGGGGCTGCTCTCCCCTGTCTCCGGGGAGGCCCGCCTCTGGCTCCAGGGCTTCCGGCGCAGCGGGGAGGTCACCGTCCTCCGCTTTGGCTATCAGCTGGGGGGCGTGCCCCTCCGGTTCCAGGACGGGGGCTTCGCCCTGGAGGCCACCCTCACGGGTACCGCTGTCACCTCCTTGTCCCTGCGCCTCCGGCAGTATGTCCCGGCAGAGGAAGACTCCCTGCTGCTGCCCCTGTCCCAGGCCCTGGCTGTGGCCGCCGCCAGCCCCGGGAAGGAGCTGTCCATCGGCTATGTGGAGCGCGGAGGGGAATGCCGGGCCTGCTGGCTGTCCGACTGACCCGCCGTCCGCCTGTCCCCCGCCTCCCCGCCAGGCCCGCGGGCTTCGCGGGGTCCCCTTTTTGGAAAGGAGGTTCCCGGTTGGAACGCTTCCACCTGAAAAACATCATCATCTTGATCCTGGTCCTTCTGAACGGCTTCCTGCTGTTCTCCCTGGCCCAGCGCCGGACCTCGGAGCAGAATGCCTACCGCCGGACGGTGGAACAGCTGGTGGCCCTCTTCCAGCGGGACGGCATGGACCTGGACCCCGGGGCCATCTCCCGGGCCAGCCCGCCCAGCGGTGTCTCCCTGGTCCGGGACACCGCCCTGGAGGAGCAGGCCGCCGCTTTCCTCCTGGGGCAGGCCCCGTCCTCCTCGGACCAGGGCGGCGGCATCTTTCACTACGCCGGGGCCGCGGGGGAGGCCCTGTTCCGCTCCAGCGGCGGCTTTGAGGCCGCCGGGACCCTGGCGGGGCGGGACGCGGGGGAGTTCTGCCGGGAGTTCTGCCGGGCCTTTTCCTATGAGGTTCCCGACATCCGGCTGGACGGCGGGGGCAGCGGCGTCTTTACCGCCGCCGGAGTCTTCGGCAAGCTCCCGGTCTTCAACTGCACCGTCACCTTTACCATCCAGGAGGGCGTCCTCACCGCCGTCAGCGGCACGCTGCTGCCCAAGTCCGGCGTCCCCTCGCCGGAGGAGGAGCCCCCCCTCTCCGCCGCCGGGGCCCTGGCGGCCTTCCAGCGGATGCGGCGGGAGAGCTCGGCGGTGGTCTCCACCGTGACGGACACCCAGCTGTGCTACGAGCTCCAGACCGCCGGGTCCGCCATGTCCCTGGTTCCCGCGTGGCGCGTCGCCACCGACACGGGGGACTACTATGTAAACTGCCTCACCGGGGCGGTCACCGCCGGGAGCCCCCGGGCGGGGGAGGCCGCCTGATAAACCGCGCGTTTCCTGCCCCGGCCCTCCCGGGCCGGGGTTTTTCCCCCGTATGTGGAAGCCGGGCCCTCTCTCCTGCAAAACATTATCGAAAAACACAAAAGGAAAAGGTTTGCATTTTTCCGCCGCCTGTGCTATGATAACAAAGCGTGTAAAAAAACCAAAGAAGAATTTACCTCCCCGCACTTTCTGCGGGTATGAAGCGCCGCCAGCCGGGCAAACTGTCCTTTGGGCCTCCCGCAGACGCCCCGGACTGGCAAACTGTTGCTTGAAGAGAGGGTCAATATTTTGACAAAATATATGATACAGGGCGGAACGCCCCTGTTTGGTGAAGTTGAAATCAGCGGGGCGAAGAACGCCGCCGTGGCCATTATTCCCGCCGCGCTTTTGGTGGACGGGGTCTGCCGCATTGAGAACATCCCCCAGATTTCCGACGTGACGCTGTGCCTGAACATCCTGGAACAGCTGGGCGCGGGGGTCCGTAGCGTGGACCGGCACACCGTGGAGGTGGACTGCCGCCACATTCACTCCACCCGCACCCCCTATGACCTGGCCCGGCGCATCCGGGCCTCCACCTACTTCATCGGCGCCCTGCTGGGCCGTTTCGGCCAGGCGGAGGTGGCCCTGCCGGGGGGATGCAACTTCGGCGGCGTCCGCCCCATTGACCAGCACATGAAGGGCTTCAACGCCTTGGGGGCCAACGTGGCGGTGGAGGGGGGCTTCATCCGGGCCACTGCCGGGGCGGAGCGCCTCAAGGGCACCAGCATTTACCTGGACGTGGTTTCCGTGGGGGCCACCATGAACATCATGATGGCCTCCGTCATGGCGGAGGGCCGCACCATCATCGAAAACGCCGCCAAGGAGCCCCACATCGTGGACCTGGCCAACTTCCTCAACTCCATGGGGGCCAACATCCGGGGCGCGGGCACGGACACCATTAAAATCCGGGGCGTGGACCGCCTCCGGGGCGGGAGCTACGCCATCATCCCCGACCAGATTGAGGCGGGCACGTACATGGCCGCCGCCGCCGCCGCGGGGGGCCAGATCCTGGTGAAAAACATCATTCCCAAGCACATGGACTGCATCACCGCCAAGCTCCAGGAGTGCGGCGTGGAGGTGGAGGAACACGAGGACACCCTCCTGGTCCGCCGGAACGGGCCCCTGCGCCGGGCCAACATCAAGACCCTGCCCTATCCCGGCTTCCCCACGGATATGCAGCCCCAGATTACCACGGTCCTCTCCCTGGCCCAGGGCATCTCCCTGGTGACGGAGAGCGTGTGGTCCAGCCGCTACCGCTATGTGGACGAGCTCCGCCGCATGGGGGCCAGCATCCAGGTGGACGACAAGACCGCCGTGGTGGAGGGCGTGGACCATCTGGTGGGCGCGCCCATCCAGGCGCCGGACCTCCGGGCGGGGGCCGCCCTGGTCATCGCCGCCCTGGCCGCCAAGGGACAGAGCGAGATTTCCTGCGTCCATTACATTGAACGGGGCTATGAGAACCTGGTGGAGAAGCTCCGGGGCCTGGGGGCCAATATCCGGGCCGTGGAGGAACCGGAGGACCGCCAGCGGCTGAACCTTGGCTGACATTGGAAACGTTCCGGGAGATGGAGGGGGAGGCCCTTCTGTCTCCCGGTTTTTGTGAAGGAGGGCCTATGCGGATTGCCGGGCTGGAATCCAGGACGCCGGAATGCCTGGACCGTCTGCTGGAGGTCTGGGAGTGTTCTGTCAAAGCCACCCACGCCTTTTTGTCCGGCGGCGAGGTGGAAGCCATCAAAGCCTATGTCCCCCAGGCCCTGCGGGAGGTCCCGCGTCTGGTGGCGGCAGAGAACGGGAAGGGTGTTCCCATCGGCTTTTTGGGCGCGGACAGACGGCGGCTGGAAATGCTGTTCCTGCTGCCGGAGGTGCGGGGAAAGGGCCTGGGACGGGCGCTGCCCCAATACGGAATAGACCGCTATGGCCTCCGGGAGCTGGCGGTGAACGAACAAAATCCCCAGGCCCGGGGCTTTTATGAGCGCATGGGCTTCCACGTTTACCGGCGGACGGAGACGGACGGGCAGGGCGAACCCTACCCGCTTTTGTACATGAGACTATGAGCGCGGGAGGAACAGTATGCCGGATTTGACATCCATGCGGAACATCGGGGCGGAGATGGCCCGGAAGCTGGCGGCGGTGGGCATCCGCACCCCGGAAGAACTGAAGGAGGCCGGGGCCAAGGGCGCCTTTTTCCGGCTGAAAACCTTATACCCCAGCGTGTGCCTGGTCCACCTCTACGCCCTGGAGGGGGCGGTCCGGGGCGTGGAGTTCAACGCCCTCTCCCCGGAGGACAAGGCGGATTTGAAGGAATTCAGCGGCGCGCTGAAAGGAAAAGGAGGTTCCCCGCGTTGACGACCGTACATACCCTGGCCAGCGGCTCCTCCGGGAACGCCCTGGCGCTGAGCTGGGAGGGCGGGCACCTCCTGGTGGACGCGGGCATCTCCTGCCGCCGCATCCGCCAGGGGCTCCAGGCCCTGGGCCTGGACCTGGGGGACCTGGACGGCATTTTCATCACCCACACCCACTCGGACCACATCTCCGGCCTCCAGACCCTTTTAAAGCGCACCGGCTGCCCCATTTACGCCGCCCCGGCGGCGGGCCGGGACCTGCTGCGCCGCATGGTCCTCCTGGAGGGCCGCCTCCGGGAGGCGGAGGGAACCTTTTCCGTGAAGGACTGCGCCGTCACCGCCTTCCCCACCTCCCATGACGCCCCGGGCTCCCGGGGCTACCGCTTCGACACCCCCGACGGGGGCTTCGGCCTGCTGACGGACAGCGGCTTCATCACGCCGGAGGCGGAGGCCGTCCTCCCCGGCGTGGCCCTGGCGGTGCTGGAGGCCAACCACGACGTGGAGGCCGTCCGCAGCGGCCCCTATCCCTATTTTCTGAAAGAGCGTATCCTGGGCCCCTCCGGGCACCTGCGGAACGAGGACGCCGCCGCCTTCGCCGTCACCCTGGCCAGGGCCGGGGCCCGGGAGATCGTCCTGGCCCACCTGAGCCGGGAGAACAACACGCCCGCCATGGCCCTCCGGGCGGTGGAGGCGGCCCTGGCCGCCGCGGGGCTGAGCCCCCGCCTCTCCGCCGCCCCCCGGGACGGGCTCAGCGGGGCCTATACCTTGGAGGGAGGCACGGTATGCAGCGGATAACCCTTCTCTGCGTCGGGAAGCTTAAGGAGAAATTTTACGCCGAGGCGGCGGCGGAATACGCCAAACGCCTGAGCCGCTACTGCAAGCTGGAAATCGTGGAGCTGCCGGAGGAACGCCTGCCGGAGGACCCCTCCCTGGCCCAGGTCGAGGGGGCCCTTTTAAAGGAGGCGGAGGCCCTCCGGCGGAAGCTGCCGCCCTCCTCCCGCCTCATCGCCCTGTGCGTGGAGGGGCAGCTCCGTTCCAGCGAGGACCTGGCCCGGACCATGGCCGCCTGGGCCGCCGGGGCGGAGCGCGGGCTGGAAAAACGCCTGGTGTTTCTCATCGGCGGCTCCTTCGGGCTCCACCCCTCCATCAAGGCCGAGGCCTGGGCCAAGCTCTCCATGTCCCCCATGACCTTTCCCCACCACCTGGCCAGGGTCATGCTGCTGGAACAGATTTACCGGGCCTGCCAGATCAACGGGGGAACGCGGTACCATAAATAACCCCGGGCGGGCGGCCGCTTTTTCCGGAAAAAAGGCCCCTTTTTTCCACTTTCCCATTGACAACCCCAAATCCGGCTGATATACTAAGGAAGCCGCTTTGACTGGGCTTTTTTAAGTGCGCTTCCGCGCCGCCCCCGACAGCGAGCCCGACATGAAGGAGTTGAAACAAGCATGAACGCAATCATCGTGACCGGAGGCAAGCAGTACAAGGTGGCCGAGGGCGACGTGGTCTACATCGAGAAGCTGCCCCAGGAGGCTGGGGACGCCGTGAAGTTCGACCAGGTTCTGGCCGTCATCGACGGGGACAAGGCCACCTTTGGCGCGCCCACCGTGGCGGGCGCCTCCGTGGAGGCCAAGGTCGTGAAAAACGGCAAGGGCAAGAAAATCCGCATCTTCAAGTACAATCCCAAGAAGGGCTACCGCAAGCGCCAGGGCCATCGCCAGCCTTACACCAAGGTTGAGATTGTCAAAATCGCTGTCTGAGCATGACCAGCGTCACCTTCCACACGGAAGCGGGCCGGATCATCGGCTTTGAGGCCAGAGGACACAGCGGATACGCCGGGGCGGGAGAAGATCTCCTCTGCGCCTCGATTACAGCCGCCGTCACCCTGGTGGAGGCCACCGTCAACGACGTGCTGGGCCTCGCCGCCGCCGTACGGGTGGACGAGGCCAGGGCGCTGGTTTCCCTGCGCCTCCCCGGGGGCCTGGGGCCCACGGCGGAGAGCACCTGCCAGACCCTGCTGACGGGGCTGATGGTCTACTTTACCATGCTCCACGACGAGTACCCGGAAAATATCGAAGTCTTAGAGGCGGACTGACGCCTCTGGAAACTCTTTAAGAAAGGATGGTCCCTGACATGATTCGCATTGGTTTACAGTTCTTCGCCCACAAGAAGGGCGGCGGCTCCACCAAGAACGGACGCGACTCCAAGGCCAAGCGCCTGGGCCCCAAGCGGGCCGACGGGCAGTTCGTCCTGGCGGGCAACATTCTGGTCCGCCAGCGCGGCACCCACATCCACCCCGGCGTGAACGTGGGCCGCGGCAGCGACGACACCCTGTTCGCCACCGCCAGCGGCACGGTCCGCTTCGAGCGGCTGGGCAAGGATCGCAAGCAGGTCTCTGTCTACGAGGCTGAGTGAGCGTTTGGAAGGGCCTGGACGATCCCGTCCGGGTCCTTTTTTCTCCCTCCCTTTCCAAGGGGAGGGGGGGTCCGGCCCTTCGGGCGGGGCGGATTGATGGCCAGTGATGGCTGAAATCCCCCCCGCCCGCAAGGGCGAGTACAAGCCCCCCCAAGGGGGGAAACCTTAAGGAGACCTTTATGTCATCAGGATTTATCGACAAAGCCCGTATTGCGGTCAAAGCAGGAAACGGCGGCAACGGCGCCATCGCCTTCCACCGGGAGAAGTACGTGGCCGCCGGAGGCCCCGACGGCGGCGACGGCGGCCGGGGAGGCTCCATCATCCTCCAGGTGGACGACCACATGTCCACGCTGATGGACTTCCGCTACAAGCGCAAATACGCCGCCGCCAACGGCGCCGACGGCCAGGGGGGCCGGAAGTCCGGCAAGGACGGCCAGTCCCTCACCATCCGGGTCCCCCGGGGCACCCTGGTCCGGGAGGCGGAGACCGGCGAGATTATGGCCGACATGAGCGGCAGCGAGCCCTTCGTCCTCTGCCGGGGAGGCCGGGGGGGCTGGGGCAACAGCCACTTCGCCACCCCCACCCGGCAGGTCCCCCGCTTCGCCAAGGCGGGCCTCCCCGGGGAGAGCCACGACGTCATTCTGGAGCTGAAGCTCCTGGCGGACGTGGGCCTCGTGGGCTTCCCCAACGTGGGCAAGTCCACCCTCCTCTCCGTAGTCAGCAAGGCCCAGCCCAAAATCGCCAACTACCACTTCACCACCCTCTTCCCCAACCTGGGGGTGGTCTGGGTGGAGGATGGCGTCAGCTTCGTCATGGCGGACATCCCCGGCATCATCGAGGGGGCCAGCGAGGGGGCGGGCCTGGGCCACGACTTCCTCCGGCATGTGGACCGCTGCCGCCTGCTGGTCCACGTGGTGGACGTCTCCGGCTGCGAGGGCCGGGACCCGGTGGCCGATTTCAACGCCATCTGCGGGGAGCTGGAGCGTTACAGCCCGGACCTGGCGGAGCGCCCCCAGATCGTGGCCGCCAACAAGACGGACATCCTGGAGGACCCGGCCCCGCTGGAGGCCCTCCGGGCCCACGTGGAGTCCTTGGGCTATCCCCTGGTGGAGATTTCCGCCGCCGCCCACAAGGGTACCCGGGAGCTTACAAAGCTGGTGGCGGAGCGGCTGTCCGTCCTGCCCCCCATCGCCGTCTACGAGCCGGACTACGTGCCCCGGCCCCCCCAGGCGGACGCCTCCGCCCCCCTGGACATCCAGCACGGGGACGGCGTGTGGATCGTGGAGGGGCCCTGGCTCCAGAGGCTCATGGCCAACGTCAACTTCGCCGACTACGAGAGCCGCATGTGGTTCGACAAGGCCCTCCGGGACGCGGGAGTCTTCCAGCGGCTGGAGGAAATGGGCATCCAGGACGGGGACACCGTGTCCATGGACGGGTTCGAGTTTGAGTACCAGAAATAAAGCAAGAGAGGGACGGGCGTCCCTCTCTTGCTTTTTTCATTCCCTCACGCCCCGGCGAAGCGGAACGCCACGCCCACCACGGCGGAAAGGCCGATGAAGACGATCGGGTGGAGGCTGGTGATCTTTTTAGGTGCAAAGTTGGTCAGTACGATCAAAAGCGCCGCCAGCAGCAGCCCCGGCACGTTGAAAAGGCTCCCCCCGCTGAGGACCGGGCTCTTGACAATCCCGCCCCCCTGGACCACCAGCTGGACGCTGGTCAGCACCTCCAGCACCACCGCCGCGCAGGCCGCGCCGATGAGCCCCGTGGAGGCCGGGCGGAGCCCATAGAAGGCCCGGTCCACATAGGGGTTGTTCCGGAAGCTGTGGAGCACCGCCGCCACAATCAAAATCACGATGATGGAGGGCGTCACCTCCCCCAGGGTAGCGATGACCGCCCCGGGAATCCCCGCCGCCGTGAAGCCCACGTAGGTGGCCATGTTGATGCCGATGGGGCCCGGGGTGGACTCCGACACCGCCAGCATGTTCATCAAATCCGTGTAGGTGTACCAGCCCGTGGACTCCCCGATGGCCTGGAGGAAGGGCAGGGTGGCCATGCCGCCGCCCACGGCGAAGAGCCCCGTCTTGAAAAACTCCCAGAAGAGCTGCAAACAGGTGGTAATCATGCCCTCTTCACCTCCAGGTTCTTGAGAAGGATGCCCGCCAGGGCGGAGCCGATGACGAACCACACCGGGGAGGCCTTCAAAAATACGCCCCCCAGGAGGACCACTCCGAAGATCACCGCCGTCCGCTTATCCACCACGGACTTTTTCAAAAGCTTCCAGACGGCGTTGAAAATCAGCACGCAGACGCAGACCTGGATCCCGGCGAAGGCGTTCTTCACCCAGCTGAGGTCCGCGAAGTTGGAGATCAGCCCCGCCAGGATGGAGATGATCACCACGGAGGGGAACACCACCCCCAGGGTGGCCACGATGCCCCCCGCCACGCCGCCGTACTTCTGGCCGATGAAGGTGGCCGTGTTGACGGCGATGATGCCCGGGGTGCACTGGCCGATGGCGTAGTAGTCCGTCAGCTCCTCCTCGGTGGCCCAGCCCTTGCTGTCCACCACCTCCCGCTGGAGGATGGGCAGCATGGCCATGCCCCCGCCGAAGGTCATGACCCCCATTTTCGCAAAGGTCCAGAACAGGACCCAAAGGTTTTTGAATGTGCGTTTTTCTTCCACAAAACCACCCCGTTTTTGAATTGATAATTGATAATTGACAATGGACAATGTGGCTTTTGGAGGCAGACGGCCCTTCTTTACCGCCCGTCATTGTCCATTGTCCATTACTCCGTATAGCCCCACAGCCCCCGGACGGACACCTCGCCGGAGCGGACAGTCCGCTCCCTGCCCTCCGCGTCCCGGACCACCAGGCTGAAGTCCCCGTCCACGTCCACCGCCTGGGCAGTCTCCCGTTCCCCGCCGCCGAAGGGAATCAGCTGCACGGTCTTCCCCAGGTTCACGCAGTCCCGGCGGTAGGCCGCCCGGTAGGCGGACAGGTCTCCCGCCAGCAGGGCGGCGTAGGCCCGGTCCAGTTCCTCCAGCAGCGCCGCCGCCAGCCGGGGGCGGGACACGGGCCTCCCCAGGGCCTGGAGCAGGGAGGTTGCCACCTCCCGGACCTCCGGGGAGAAGTCCTCCGGCCCCTGGCCCACGTTGATGCCGATGCCCAGCACCAGGGACTGGACCCGTCCCGTCTCCGCCTCCAGGGACATCTCCGTCAGAATGCCGCAGAGCTTCTTTCCGCAGAGCACCGGGTCGTTGGGCCATTTCAGCCCCGGCCGGACGCCGCACACCCGCTCCACGGCGGCGCACACCGACACTCCCGCCAGGGCTGTCACTGGCGGCAGGCGGTCCGGCGGCAGCGGGGGCCGCAGCAGCACGGACAGGTAGATTCCCTTCCCCTTGGGGGACTGGAAGGAGCGGTCCATCCTCCCCCGGCCCGCCGTCTGGCTGTCGGCGGTGGCCACCGTGCCGTCCGGCGCGTCCGCCCAGGTTTTCAGGTAGTTATTGGTGGAGTCCAGCTCCCCAAAGCAGCGCAGCTCCCGGCCCACCACCGCCGTCTCCCCCAGGAAACTCCGGATTTCCGGCTCCGTCAGGGCGTCCGGCGCGGCGGCCAGGCGGTAGCCCAGGCCCGTCCGGGCCTCAATCTCGTACCCCTCCCGCCGGAGGGCATCCACCGCCTTCCAGACGGCGGCCCGGCTGAGCCCCAGGCGGCGGCTCAGCTCCTGGCCGGAGAGGAACGCCCCCTCCTCCCGCAGCAGCGATAAAATCTCATTCCGGCTGCTCATAGCATCCCCCCTTGTGAAACGGAACTAGTGTAGCACATTTTCCCGGGCCTGTAAATACAGAAGGGGGCGTCCCATGGGGAGATTTTCTGTAGGGCCCGGGCCCCCGTCCCCCTCCCTTTGATGAAATCCGCGGAAAAGCAGGCCCCATACAGAAACGAGGATTGACAAAGAGGTGGACCTATGCTATGATGAAATTGCTTTCAGGCTACATGGTTTGCTGTTCCTGATTTATGAACAGCGGATTTTGTGGTCTCTTTTTTTGTGTTCCAGGGGGGTGAAGGGCCTGCGGCCCCAGGCCGGAGGGGAGGGAACGGGCACACGGGGCCATAAACGCTTCCGCCACCCCGGAGCACGCCCGGCTGAACCGGGCGCAGAAATTGAGGAGGAGAGAACACCATGAAGAAACAACAAGCAAACACCGCGGAGTACACCAGCCCCTATGACTTCCACGGGCGCATTCCCCTGCGCCAGGCCATCCCCCTGGGGATGCAGCACGTACTGGCCATGTTCGTGGGCAACCTGACGCCGCTGATGATTATCTGCGGCATCTGCGGCATCAGCAGCAGCGAACCCGCCCTGTACGTCACCCTGCTCCAGAACGCCATGCTGGCGGCGGGCATTATCACCCTGATCCAGCTGTGGTCCATCGGCCCCGTGGGCGGGCAGGTGCCCATCATCATGGGCACCAGCTCCGGCTTCCTGGGGGTCATGAAGGGCGTAGCCGCCAACCCCGCCCTGGGCGGCGGCATCGTGGCCTACGGCGCCATCATCGGCGCGGCCATGGTGGGCGGCGTCTGTGAGGCGGCCCTGGGCTTCTTTATCAAGCCCCTGCGGAAGTTCTTTCCCCCGGTGGTCACTGGCAGCGTGGTGCTGGCCATCGGCCTGAGCCTCATCAGCGTGGGCGTCAACTCCTTCGCCGGGGGCAGCGGGGCCAAGGACTTCGGCTCCCTGCCCAACCTTTTGCTGGGATTGCTGGTGCTGACGGTGATCGTGGTGCTGAAGCACTTTACAAAAGGTATTACATCCACTTCTTGTATCCTCTGCGGAATCATCGTGGGCTACCTTGTGGCCTCCATCATGGGCTTTATGCTGCCCCATGAGCTGGTGGACGCGGAGGGGAACGCCTTCACCGCCTCCTGGTACGTGAACTGGGCCAAGATCGGCGAGGCCAAGTGGTTCTCCATTCCCCAGATTCTCCCGGTGAAGCCCTCCTTCAACATCCACGCCATCCTCTCCATCCTGATCATGTTCCTGGTCACCGCCGTGGAGACCATCGGGGACATCTCCGGCTGCGTGGAGGGCGGCATGGGCCGGGAGGCCACCGCCAAGGAGCTCTCCGGCGGCGTGGTGTGCGACGGCGTGGGTTCCGTCATCTCCTCCCTGTTCTCCTCCCTGCCCACCACCTCCTTCTCCCAGAACGTGGGCCTGGTGACCATGACCAAGGTGGTGAACCGCATGGCCCTGACCTGCGGGGCGGTGTTCCTGGTGCTGGCGGGGCTGAGCCCCAAGCTGGCGGCAGTGATCTCCATCATGCCACAGAGCGTCCTGGGGGGCGCGGCGGTGATGATGTTCGCCTCCATCGCCGTGTCCGGCATCAAGCTCCTGACCAAGTTCGGCATCACGAACCGGGTGGTGACCATCGTGTCCATCGCCATGGGCCTGGGCTTCGGCCTGGGGGCCACGGCGGGGGCCCTGGCGGGCCTGCCGGAGCCGGTGCAGCTGGTCTTCGGCGGCTCCGGCATCGTTCCGGCGGCGGTGCTGGCCATCATCCTCAACATCGCCATCCCCAAGGAACAGGACGACCTGGACAACGAGGCCCGGGCCAGCGGCGCGGAGTCCTGAGCCCCCCTGCGGGTCCCCTTTCCACACCAAAACGGCGCCCGGAATCCTGAGGATTCCGGGCGCCGCCTGTTTCCCCAGGCCCCGCCCCTCACAGGGCCTTGTCCAACACCTCCGTATAGGCGGCGGGGGGGAACGCCCCCACCTTCCGGTCGAACTCCCGGCCCTCCTTGAGGAAGGCCACCGTGGGAATGTTCATCACGCCGAATCGGCGGGCCAGCTCCGGCTCCTCGTCCACATTGACCTTCGCCACCAGCGCCCTGCCCTCGTACTGGACCGCCAGGTCCTCCATCACGGGGCCCAGCATCTGGCAGGGGCCGCACCAGGGGGCCCAGAAATCCACCACCGCCAGGGGGGCCTGGCCCGCCGTTTCGTCAAATTCCGCCGTTTTCAAATGCTGCAATGCCATTTTGTTCGTCTCCTTTGTCGTTGGATTTTTCGTTCTGTTCCGTCCGTCCCGGCTCCCGGCCGGGACGGACGCCTCTGATCCTGGAACCGCCGCCTCTCCGGGAGGCAGGCCGGGCCGGTTCCCGGGGGGACGCGCGGGACCCGCGCTCAGGCCCGGGACGCCGCGAAGGCGGCGGCTTTCTGCCCGGCGGTCAGGCCCTCGCCCACGGCCTTGGATACCTGCAAGGGCCCTCCGGTGCAGTCCCCGGCGGCGAAGACGCCGGGAAGGTTCGTCCGCATCTCCCGGTCCACCGCCACAAAGCCCCCCTCCGCCGCAAGGCCCGGAAACAGGTCCCCGGGGGCCATGGCGGGCCGCAGGAGGAACACGCCCTCCACCGCCTCCGTCACGCCGCCGCAGGTGACGGACTCCACCTTCTCCGTGCCCTGGATGGAGCAGTCCCGGGGCTTGTCAAAATACAGCGCCCCGCAGCCAATGCCCCGCAGGAACTCCGCCTCCTTCTCCGCCGAGGGGGTCCAGCCCAGGACAGCCACCCGCTTCCCCCGGTACAGCATCCCGTCGCAGGTGGCGCAGTAACTCACGCCCCGGCCCAGCAGCTCCGCCTCCCCGGGGAACTTCTTCCCCCGGGCCACGCCCGCCGCCAGCACCACGGCCCTGGCCTGGGCCATGGTGTTCCCGACGCTGACATACCAGTCCTCCCCGGACCGCAGGGCGCTGAGGGCTTTCCCCTCCTGGAATTCCGCCCCGGCGTCCTCCGCGTGGCGGCGGAAGGCCCTCAGCAGCTCCGCCCCGGACACGCCGGGGAGCCCCAGGTAGTTGTCCACCCGCTCCGCCCGCCAGAGGGGATTTTCCTCCAAGGGGTTGGAGACCACCAGAACGGTCCTCCCCCGGGCCCGGACATTCTGGGCCGCCGACAGCCCCGCCGGGCCGCCGCCCACGACGATTACGTCATACGCCATAGCGCCGCCTCCCTTTTTTATGTAGCATGTGCTTTTTATACTACCACGTTCCTGGTAAATTTTACAGGGGTTTTTGCAACAAAATTACCCCCGGCCCTCCGGGGGCAAAAAAGTTCCCGCCCTTGGTTGCTTTTGGGCCGGGAATTTGATACACTAGGGGAGAACCAGCCCGCTGGGCGCGGAAGCCCGGCGGGCCGGCTCTCCATATTCAAAAAAGCGGCGGTGCCGGACCCAGGGGCGGACGCTGCGCGGAGTTGGGGGCGTCTCGGCCGCTCAGGCTATCCTATGCGCCGCCCCGTCCTCCCGCCACCGGGGCCGGACTCCCTGTCCCGGCCTTCCCGCCGCCGGACTGACAGAAAAGAGGGGCTTTTCATGATCAAAATTGCGCCATCCATCCTCTCCGCGGATTTCGCAAACTTGGAACGGGATATCCAACGCATCGCCGCCGCCGACTACGTCCATGTAGACGTGATGGACGGGGTGTTTGTCCCCAACATCACCATCGGCGTCCCGGTGGTGAAGTCCATCCGGCCCACCACGGCCCTGCCCCTGGATGTGCACCTGATGATCACCCAGCCCGTGCGCTACGTAGAGCAGTTCTGCGACGCGGGTGCGGACCTGGTGACGGTCCATGTGGAGGCGGACACGGAGGAGAACATCCACGCCGCCCTTGACAAAATCCACGCCAAGGGGAAAAAGGCGGGGATCGTGCTCAAGCCCAAGACTCCCGCCGAGGCGGCCCTGCCGTACCTTACGAAGGTGGAGCTGATCTTGGTCATGACGGTGGAGCCGGGCTTCGGCGGGCAGAAGTTCATGGCGGACATGATGCCCAAGGTAGCCGCCCTGCGGAAGCTCATCGACGGGAAGAACCCGGCCTGCGAGCTGGAGGTGGACGGCGGCGTGGCCCCGGACACCTGCCGGACCTGCATCGAGGCGGGAGCCAACGTGCTGGTAGCGGGGAGCGCGGTCTACAAAGCGGCGGATATCCCGGCGCGGATCGCGGAACTCCGGGGGGCCTAAAACCGCCCCAGGCCCACTCCCATGGAGAGGCCGCAGGAGAAAATGGCCTGGTCCTCCAGACAGGCGGCGTTCCGCTCCCGGTTCAGGAGGGCGTCCAGAATCCGGGCCTGCTCCGCCGTCAGTGTGGAGCGGAAGGCGGTCCAGTCCTCCTCCAGGTCATAGGTGGCCCGGCGGTATTCCCAGGTTTCCAGATAGGGCGTCACGCGCTGGTCTTGGGCGTACTCGCAGAGGGCGCGGAGGAATCCTTCCATGAAATCGGCTCCTTTCCGTTATATCCTTTTGGTTTTTACCGATTGGTATTGTTATATCCTGGATGGTCTGCCTTGTCAAGGTTTTGAGGAGCATTATGGAAATATTATCTCAAAATTTATATACCCTGCGGAAGCAGAGAAAGCGGAAGCGGGCGGACACATAGGTCCGCCCCTACAGGGTGGTCTACCGATAGAAGGGTGGGCCATAGGGACGCCCCCACAGGTGGCCTACCGATAGAAGGGTGGGCCATAGGGACGCCCCCACGGGCGGCCTACCGGGAGAACAGTAATCCCTGGAGAAATGGCCTGACCTGGGGGTCAGGCCCCACAGGGTGTTCTATCAAAAAAGGCGGACACATCCCCTCTACCGCCAGGGCAGCGGCAGCGGAAAGAGGAGCTGGTCCATTCAGCGATCTCCAAACCCCCGCTAAGGCTACGCCGCGGGCTGGGGACCTGCGTAAAAAACGGAGGTACGCCCTGCGCGTCTCCCGTCCCTCGTCCCCCCGCAGGGCGCATACTTCTTTTTCTCTTTTGGACCGTGCACGGCCCGTTTTCTCGTTTTCTTCTGGCAAAAAAACGAGAAAATGGGGGGTGCAATGCACCAGCCATCGCTGGTATCCATTCTTCCCCGCCCGAAGGGCGAGAACAGGAGCCCCCCTATGGAATACTTCCCCCCCCCGCTTGAAAAGCTGGTAGAACAATTCGCCCGCCTCCCGGGCATCGGCGGCAAGTCCGCCCAGCGGCTGGCCTTTTTCATCCTGGGCCTGCCGGAGGCCGAGGCGCAGTCCTTCGCCGGCGCCATCCTGGATGCCAAGCGCAGCATCACCTGCTGCCCCGTGTGCCAGAACTTCACCAGCGGCGGCCTGTGCCCCATCTGTTCCTCCCCCAAGCGGGACGGGTCCACCGTCTGCGTGGTGGCGGATCCCCGGGACGTGGCCGCCATCGAGCGCAGCCGGGAGTACGGCGGCCACTACCACGTGCTCCACGGCGTCATCTCCCCCATGAACCGGGTGGGGCCCGACGATTTGGCCATTAAGCCCCTGCTGGAGCGGGTCGCCAAGGGGGAAATCCAGGAGGTCATCATGGCCACCAACCCCGACACCGAGGGGGAGGCCACCGCCATGTACATCGCCCGGCTCTTAAAGCCCTTCGGCGTCCGGGTGACGCGGCTGGCCTATGGCATCCCCGTGGGAGGGCATTTGGAGTTTGCCGACGAGGCCACCCTGACCCGGGCCCTGGAGGGGCGGCGGGAGATCTGACTTGGCAGGACGGCGAAAGTTTGCTATCATGAGGACGCAAGAATGCCGCGGCAATCTGGCTGGTCCTTGTTGGTTTAGGGTTTCAAAACAGAAACCGTCACCTGCGGGGTGGCGGTTTCTGCGTTCAGGCTGGCGAAACGATAACTTTTCGCCAGCCTGAGTAAGTTTTCAGGACCCGTGGGAAGTCCTGAAACTTGTTGATTTGAATAGTACGGGAAACCCTTCCTTCCCGTTGAACCAGCCTCCTGGTTTTTGACAAGCAAAAGCAAGGCCCGGTGCTTCTCGCGCCGGGCCTTGCTTATTCATTTGCTCACAGCATGGTGTAGAGAATCTTCGCCATCTGGCCCCGGGTGATGCTGGCCTGGGGCCGGAAGGTGCCGTCGTCATAGCCGCTGAGAATCCCCTGGGAGACCATGGTACGGATGTAGAAGGAGGCGTACCCGGGAATCTGGGCCGCGTCGGCAAAGGTCAGCTCCGCCAGGGCGTAGCCCTTCTCCTGGCTCCGGCCGATCATGGCCGACGCCTGGGCCCTCGTCAGGCTCCCGGCGGGGTTGAAGAAGAGCTTGCCGTCCTTCCCGGCGGTTCCGGTGACCACGCCCTCCCGGTACAGCGCCCGGACGGCGGGGAGGGCCTGCTCCGGAATCTGGTCCAGGTCCGCGAAGGGCAGGGCCACCTCCGCGTACTTCGCCGGGTCCAGCTTCAGGGCGTTGTAGAGCATGACGGAGAAGTCCAGCCGGGTCAGCAGGCCGTCAGGCCGGAAGGTGCCGTCGTCATAGCCCCCGGAGATGCCTTGATTATAGAGGAAGTCGCAGTAGTCCGCTCCCCAGTAGTCCGCCGTGTCCGTGAACCTGTGCTCCACGCCCTGGGCCGGAATTTCCACGGAGCCGCGTCCGATGTTGCCGGAGTAATCCCGGGCGGTAACCGTGACCCGGCCCAGCCCCTGGCTCTCCCCGGGGCTGGGGAGGCTGACGGTGAAGCGTCCCGTAGCGGGGTCGTACCCGCCGTCCAGGGGGACGCCGCCGCAGGTGATGGCCACGCGCCCCGCCGGGAGGATGCCGTCCACGCCGTCGGAGACGGAGCCGGAGACGGTCCAGCTCTCCGGGTCCAGCTCCGCCGTGATGACGGGGGCGGTGTTGTCCACCGTGGCGTCAAAGGTGGCGGTGATCTGGTCCAGGTAGATGGTCCCGGCGCCCGTGCCGCTGACCTCCAGGCCCCGGATGGTGATGCCCGCCGGCAGATCGTTGACGGACACCTGCTTCCAGCCGGAGACGTCCAGGGTGGCCAGGGGCAGGACCTGGGTTTCCTCCCCGCCTACGCTGTAGAGGAGGGACAGGGTGTTATGGGAGCCGTTGCTGTCCACCCAGAGGTTCAGCCCCGTGTAGGGGGCGTTCACCACGGCGGGCTGGACGGTGGCGTTCCAGCGGGCGGGACCCTCGGTGAGGTCATAGTCCAGCTTGCCGGAGGCCTTGCCGAAGCGGACGTAGTTCCCGTCCCGGTTCAGGCTGAAGGAGGCCCGTTCCCCGGAGCCCCGGAAGATGGTCGTCTCGCCCTCGAAGTCCTCCAGGGTTTCCAGGTGCTGGGTGGAGACGGTGACGTCGATGCTGGCGCTCTGGGTCCCGGCGGAGACGGTGATTTTCCCCGTCCCCAGGGCCGTGGCCGTAAAGAGGCCCGTTTCGTCAATGGTCCCGATATCCCCCTCCAGGGCCCAGGTGAAGGCCGCCGGGTCCGCCTTGAGGGGCAGATGCTTGTATGCGGCGGAACCGTGGAGCTGGACCGCCGTGCCAGGGGAGGCGCTGAGCTCCGTGATAATGGTGTTGTCGGCGTTCCGCACCGCCAGGCCGTCCGGCGCGGTGACGGCGTGGACCACGGTGGAGCCCTGCCCGCCGCCGCCCTGGGCGGTGACGGTAATGTCCCCGCCCTCCAGGGGGGTGGTGAGGATGTTCCCCGACAGGGTGCCGGCGGAGGCGGTGAGGTCATAGCGCTCGTTCATGGGGATGAAGTTGGTGTCCACGGCGGCGGCGGAGATCTCCGCGCTGCTGCCCGCCAGGACATAGGCGTTGTCGGCGCTGACGTAGAAGTGGCTCAGCTGCCCGGTGGGCTGGTTGGAGGCCACCAGGAAAATCTGGTTGGACACGGAGCGCTCCACCCGGTCGGAGGGCTGGTTGATCCGCTCCGCCGCGGTGTCCGTGGGCTTCGTGACGGCCAGGGTGGTGGAGCCGCCGCCGTCCAGGCCCAGGGCCGTGACGCAGCCCAGCTCGATGAGCCGCCGGGCCACCTGGTCCATCGTCGCGCCGATGGAGTGGCCGGACTTCCGGCCGTCGATGGTGTAGAAGACGAGGCTGCCGTCGTAGCGCTGGCCCACGGCGGTCCGGGGGGCCGCCCCGGTGGGAAGGCCCGAGGCCGCGGCCCCGTTCTCCACCAGGGAGTAGAGGGCCCCGGCGGCGTACTGCACGTCGTTCCAGCCGGGGTCGGCGGGGGTAAGGGCCAGGGTGAGCACCGTCCCCACGGGGATAGAGCGGAGGGCGTTCAGGGTTTCCTCCCCCGCCTTTGCGTTGGCGCTGAGGACCACATGGGTGGGCCCCAGGGGCGTTGGCTCCTTCTCCGTCTCGGCGATGCGCTCCACCTTTAGGAAGGTGGTTCCGCCCAGGGCCAGGTTTCCCTCTTGAATGGTGCAGACCACGTCCACGCCGGGCTGGGTGGCGCCGGTGGTGTGGGAGGCGTTGAAGTCGTAGGTATAGAGGTAGATGCCGGACTCCGTCCGGGCCTTGTTGAGGGCGGCGGGCCACAGGGTTTTCTCTGCCGCCTGGCCCGTGCCGCTGGTGAGGGGGTTCCCCAGCTCGTCATACAACGGCTCTCCCGCCTCGCTATAGAGGGGCTCGCCGGCGCCGTCCTGGGCGGTGTAGCGGACGCTCATGGTGATGGCGGGCTTGCCCAGGATGGCGGTGCCGTCGGCGCGGAAGCCGATGGCGTGATAGCCCCCGTCGCTGGAGCGGAGCCGCCCCTGGGTGACCACGACGCCGATGGGCAGGCCGTTGTTCACGTTGTAAAAATCCCCGTTGATGCCCGCTACCACCCGGTAGCCCTGTTCCTCCAGGGCCTTGGCGGTGTTGGAGACGGAGCTCCGGTCCGTCAGGGCCCCGCCGTAGGTGACGATGGGGGTCACGCTGGCGTTGGGGGTGTATGTAATCAGGTTCTCCGTCCGGTAATCGGAGCTGATGGTGCTCCAGAAGACGTTGGTGGAGAGCTGGGTCTCCCGGTTCAGCAGGGTGTCCGTAGCGGTGAGGCCGTCCCCCATGGCCTCCGAGGCCAGGGCGGCGGGAACCGCCAGGGACGCCAGCAGGGAGAGGGCCAGCAGCAGGGAAAGCGCTCTGGGAAAAATTCGTTTCATAGGGTTCCTCCATACTTGTCCAGGGTCGTTGAACGGCTTCCATCATACCACAAACCGGGAGGGAAGTAAATGACAATCCGTGAACAAAATCCGACGGTTTCCCCGGGATTTTCCAGGCTGGACAAACCGCCCCGCCGGCGTTATGATGGAGAAAGCACATGGCAAGGAGGTCTGTCATATGACCGTCACTGTGGACGAAAAACGCTGCATCGCCTGCGGCATGTGCGCTTATGCCGCGCCGGAGGTCTTCCGGGTTGTGGGAAGCGCCTCCACCGTCGTTGCTCAGCCGGAGGGGAAGAGCCCCCGGGTCCGGGACGCCGCCAACGGCTGCCCGGTAAACGCCATCCGGGTGGAGGGATGAGCGCGCAAAAAAAGGCCCGGAGGGGCCTTTTTTTGTTATTTCGCCTGCTTCATGGAGAGGGAGATCCGCTTTTTCTTCTCGTCCACCTCCAGCACCTTCACCTTTACCACGTCCCCCACGGACACCACCTCCGAGGGGTGCTTCACCCGGCGGTCCGCCACCTGGGAGATGTGGACCAGCCCGTCCTGATGGACGCCGATGTCCACGAAGGCGCCGAAGTCGATGACGTTGCGCACCGTCCCCGTTAACATCATGCCGGGCTTCAAGTCCTTCATCTCCAGCACGTCCGTCCGCAGCACCGGCTTTGGCAGATCGTCCCGGATGTCCCGGCCCGGCTTCATCAGCTCCGCCACCACGTCCCGCAGGGTGGGCACGCCCACCCCCGCGTCCTCCGCGGCCTTTTCCTCGCCGTAGGCGGCTACCTGGGCGGGGAGGTTTTGGAGCTTCCCCGCCTTCACGTCCGCCAGGGAATGGCCCGTCAGGGCCAGCAGCTTCTCCGCCGCCGGATAACTCTCCGGGTGGACGGCGGTGTTGTCCAGCACGGAGGCGCTCTCCGGCACCCGGAGGAAGCCCGCGCACTGCTGGAAGGCCTTGGGCCCCAGCTTGGGGACCTTTAAGAGCTGCTTCCGGGCGGTGAAGGGGCCGTTTTCCTCCCGGTAGGCCACGATGTTCCTCGCCGTGGCCGCCGTCAGTCCGGAGACCCGCTGGAGGAGGGAGGGGGACGCGGTGTTCACATCCACCCCCACGGCGTTGACGCAGTCCTCCACCACGCCGTTCAGCGCCTCGTCCAGCCGCTTGGGCGGGCAGTCGTGCTGGTACTGCCCCACGCCGATGGACTTGGGGTCGATTTTCACCAGCTCCGCCAGAGGGTCCTGGAGCCGCCGGGCGATGGACACGGCGGAGCGGAGGTTCACGTCGTACTCCGGGAACTCCGCCGCCGCAAGCTCGCTTGCGGAGTAAACAGAGGCCCCGGCCTCGGAGACAATCATGTAGCGGACCTGGGCCCCGGCGGCGCCCACCTGCCGGATGAGCTCCACGGCCATCTGCTCCGTCTCCCGGCTGGCGGTGCCGTTGCCGATGGCGATGTGCTCCACGCCGTGCTTTTGGATGAGCCGGGACAGCAGGGCGATGGCCTCGGCCTTTTTCCGCTCGTTGTAGGTGGGGTATACCACGGCGGTGTCCAGCACCTTCCCCGTGCCGTCCACCACCGCCACCTTGCAGCCCATGCGGTAGCCCGGGTCCAGGCCCATGGTCACCTTGCCCTTCACCGGGGGCTGCATCAAAAGGGGCTTTAAATTCAGGGCAAACTGGCCCACGGCCCCTTCGCCGGCCTCCTCCGTCAGGGCGGAGCGGGCCTCCCGCTCCAGGGAGGGGAAGATCAGGCGGTCGTAGGCGTCCTCCGCCGCGGCCTTGACAAACTCCATGGCCCGGCTTCCCGGCATGACCACCCGGCGGCGCAGGGTCCGCAGGGCCAGCTCCCGGTCCAGCCGGACGGAAACCTTCAGCTTCTCCTCCTTCTCCCCCCGGTTGATGGCCAGGACCTGGTGGCCCTGCATCCGGGAAAGGGGCTGGGTGAAGTCGTAATAGAGCCGGTAGACCGTGTCCTCCTCCACGGCGGCCTCGCTGCGGAGGGTTCCGTTTTTCGCCAGCAGCGCCCGGAGGGCCTTGCGCAGCTCCGCGTCGTCGCTGAGCAGCTCCGCCACGATGTCGGAGGCCCCCGCCAGGGCGTCCTCCGCCGTCTCTACGCCCTTTTCGGGGTCGATATACCTGGCGGCTTCCTCCGCCGGGTCCGGGCAGTCCGGCCCCTGGGCGAAGAGGAGCTCCGCCAGGGGCTGGAGGCCCTTCTCCCGGGCCATGGCAGCCCGGGTGCGGCGCTTTTGCTTATAGGGGCGGTACAGGTCCTCCACCTCCGCCAGGGTGGCGGCGGCGTCGATGGCCTGGGCGAGCTCTTCGGTGAGCCTGCCCTGCTCGTCGATGGATTTTTTCACCGCCTCCCGCCGCTCCTGGAGGCCCCGGAGGTATTGGAGCCGCTCCTCCAGATTGCGGAGGGTGGTGTCGTCCATGGCTCCGTGGTGCTCCTTGCGGTAGCGGGCGATGAAGGGGATGGTGTTGCCCTCGTCCAGAAGCTGGACGACATTGGCAACATACTGCGGGTTCTGGTCCAGCTCCTGGGCCAGCTGGGTGATGATGGGTTCCATATAACCTCCTTTGGCGTCTGCGTCAGCCCTGGAGGGCGGCGATTTTTGCCTCCGCCGACCGCATGGTCTTGCGGAGGAAGATGATGCTCAATACCAGGGACACCAGCTCCGAGATGGGGAAGCAGAGCCACACCAGGTCCAGCTTTCCCGTCTGGGCCAGCAGCCACGCCGCCGGCAGCAGGGCCACCAGCTGGCGGCAGATGGAACAGATCAGGGTATGAACCGGGTTTCCAATGGCCTGGCACACGGACCCGGCAATGATGTCGAAGCCCGCCAGCAGGAAGGACCAGCTGATGACCCGCAGGGCCACGGACCCGATGGAAGCCATCTCTTCCGAGGCGTTGAAGAAGCCCAGCAGCGTCCCGGGAATCAGGTTGAAGGCGGAAAACCCGGCCACCATGATGACCGTGGCCGTGACGGCGGTGAGGCGGAAGGTCTTCCGCACCCGGTCCAGCCGGGCCGCGCCATAGTTGTAGGAGATGATGGGCACCATGCCGTTGTTCAGGCCGAAGACCGGCATGAAAATGAAGCTCTGGAGCTTGAAGTAGGCCCCGAAGACCGCCGTGGCCGTGTCGGTGAAGGAAATCAGAATCTTATTCATACCGAAGGTCATGATAGACCCGATGGACTGCATGATGATGGAGGGCAGGCCCACCCGGTAGATCTCCCGGACCACGGCCCGCTCCGGCCGGATGGCGCGGAGGCGGATGCGGATGTCCTTATTGAACCGGAGGTTCATCCAAAGGCCGATAAAGGCGGCCACAATCTGGCCGAAAACGGTGGCCACGGCGGCCCCCGCCACCTCCAGCCGGGGAAAGCCGAAGAGGCCGAAAATCAAAATGGGGTCCAGAATGATGTTGAGGATCGCGCCGATGAGCTGGGTAATCATAGAGTAGACGGTCCGCCCGGTGGACTGGAGCAGCCGCTCAAAGCAGAACTGGCTGAAAATGCCGATGGACAGCCCCAGGCAGATGCGGGCGTAGTCCGTGCCGTAGTCCACAATGGGCTGGATGTCCGTCTGGGCCAGGAAGAAGGGCCGGGCCAGCAAAATGCCGCACACGCCGAAGACCACGGCGCTGACCAGGAAGACAAAGATGCCGGTGTTGGCGGCCTGGTCCGCCAGGTCCTGCTTCTTCTCCCCCAGGGAGCGGGAGAGCAGGGCGTTCATGCCAACGCCCGTGCCGCCGCCCACGGCGATCATCAGGTTCTGGAGGGGGAAGGCCAGGGAGACGGCGTTCAGCGCGTCCTGGCTGATTTGGGCGACGAAGACGCTGTCCACGATGTTGTAGAGGGCCTGGACCAGCATGGAAATCATCATGGGCACCGCCATGCCCGCCAGGAGGGGGGCAATGGGCATGACACCCATCTTGTTCTCCTGGGGCGCCGGGGAGGCCGATTGCATATTGTTGTCTTTCATTGGTAGAATCCTTTCTGTATACGCAGGGGTTTGCGGAAAAAGGACGCGGCTCCATGGCCGCGCCTTTTGGGAAGGCTGGGGGTTATTTCTTCAATTCCCCGGTAGCCAGCTGGGTCAGGTAGGCATTCAGGAACCCGTCCAGGTCCCCGTCCATCACGCCGTCGATGTTGGCAGTTTCATAGCTGGTCCGGGTGTCCTTTACCATCTGGTAGGGCATGAAGACGTAGGAGCGGATCTGGCTGCCCCATTCGATCTTCATCTGGACGCCCTTGATGTCGGAGATTTTCTCCGCGTGCTGCTGGGCTTTCAGCTCCAGGAGCTTGGCCCGGAGCATTTTCATGCAGTTGTCCTTGTTCTGGAACTGGCTCCGCTCCTGCTGGGAGGCCACCACGATGCCCGTGGGCTTGTGGATCAGCCGGACGGCGGAGGAGGTCTTGTTGACGTGCTGGCCGCCCGCGCCACTGGCCCGGTAGACCTGCATCTCGATGTCCTCGTCCCGGATTTCGATGGACTCGTCGTTTTCAATCTCCGGCATGACCTCGATGGCGGCGAAGGAGGTCTGCCGCCGGGCGTTGGCGTCGAAGGGGGAGACCCGGACCAGGCGGTGGACGCCGTTTTCGCTCTTGAGGAGCCCGTAAACGTTCTCCCCCTCGATGGAGATGGCGGCGGACTTGATGCCCGCCTCGTCCCCGTCCTCGTAGTCCAGGATTTTGTAGGCGAAGCCCTTCCGCTCCACCCAGCGGGTGTACATGCGGTAGAGCATCTGGGCCCAGTCCTGGGCCTCGGTGCCCCCCGCCCCGGCGTGGAACTGCAAAATGGCGTTGCACCCGTCGTACTCCCCGGAGAGGAGGGTGGCCATCCGGGTCTCGGCGGTCCGGTCCTCCAAGGCGGCGTACTCGGTCTTCAGCTCCTCCAGAATCTCCGGGTCGTCGGCCTCCTGGCCCATCTCGCACAGGGCCGTCAGGTCCTCCCAGGCGGAGAGGAGCTTCTCCTGCTTGGCGATTTTATTCTGGAGCTGCTTGAGGCGCTGCTGGACCTTCTGGGACCGCTCCAGGTCGTTCCAGAAGCCCTCCTGGGCAGTCTCATCCTCCAGCCGCGCGGCCTCCTGCCGGGCCGATTCGATGTCCAGGGCCGCGGAGAGTTCCTCCAGCTCCGGCTTCAAGTCCCGGAGCTTCTGCTTGTAAGCGTCATATTCAATCAAAGCCATGGCGTATTCTCCATCCTTACAGATTTTCCTAGCCTTAGTATTATATAGGAGGGAAATTTATTTGTAAAGAGAAACTTTTCCGAAAGGTTCCCCTTTCTCCGGGGCCTCCGGAAGGGCAAAATGACGAAACCAAGGGCCGCCCTTCCGGGCGGCCCCTGGGCCTTGGATTACTTCTGGTAGTTCCGCATCCGCCAGACGATGGCGGAAACCTGGCCCCGGGTCAGCGTGCCGGAGGGGCGGAAGGTACTGGTGCCGTTGCTGAAGTAGCCTTCCACAATGCCTGCGGCGTTCAGGGCCTGGACATAGACGTCGGAGGTGTCGGTAAAGGGCTTTACGCTGGAGAGGTTGTTGATGTCCAGCTTCAGCGCCCCGGCGGCCAGCTGGGCCACCTGGAGGCGGGTGATGGGCCCGTTCAGGGCCACGTTGCTCCGGGTGACCAGGCCGTCGGCCTGGGCCTTGGCCAGGTAGCCGCTGAAGGTGCTCCCGGCGGTGGTGGGAGCCTGCTCGGGATAGCCCGCCGCCAGCATGATGAGCTTCAGGGCCGCGCCGTAGGTGATGGTGCTGTCGGGTTTGAAGTTCCCGTCGGCGTACCCGTCGATGACGGCGGCGTCCGCCAGTTCCGTTACGTACTTATAGCACCAGGTGGCGGCGTTGATGTCCCCGAATTTTTTGTTGGTGTTCAGCACGCCCATGGAGAACATGCCGGAGGCGATGGGAACGTTGCTGGCATTCAGGGCCACGTAGGGAATCTCCACCGGGCCCGTGTACCCGGTCTGGGGCACAAAGCGCAGCTGGCCCAGCTGCTGGACCCCGGTGTTGTACCCGTAAACCGTGGTGGTGCTGGCGGGGGTATTGCCCGAGCCCTCGTAGATAGCGCCCACATTGGCGGCGGGGAGCTTCAGCAGCTGGATGCCGCTGGGGGTGGTGCCCGTGGCGGCGGCCACGGCGGCGGCGATGGAGGAAGCCGGGAAGGTCACGGCCGTATTCTTGGGCGTGGGGCCGTAGACTTCGGAAACGGTCTTGTTGGTAACGCTGATGAGGATGCCTCCCGTGACGGACTGGCCGTTGGTGCCGTAGGCCGTGAAGGGGATGGAGGCGCAGTAGTTGGACCCGGAGGGCACATAGGTCAGCTCCGTCAGGGCGTACTCGGTCTGGGAGGCGGGGCTCACGTAGAAGTTCCGGCTACGGTTGGACGCGGTGACCTGCTCCCGGGAGGAGGCCCCGTAACGGCTGGCGCCGTAGTAGTTGTAGTACAGGGCCCCGGTGGCGGGCACGTCGCTGAACACCACGTACTGGAGGATCCCGGCGGGATAGGCGCTCTTGTAGAACCGGGCCAGGTCGTTGGAGCTGATCTGGACGTTGGTGCCGCTGGTGACGGCGTAGCGCACGCTGCCCGCCACGTTGGAGGACAGGGAGGCCCCCGCCGGGGTGACGACCAGGGTCCCCTCCACAAAGCGGTCATTGGTTCCATAGGCGGTGAAGCGCAGGGACACCTTGCCGCTGGTGAAGGAGTTGGCGGCGGCGAAGGTCAAGTCGTTCAGGGCGTAATCCGTCCGGCCCGCGTCATTGGGGTTGTAATAGAACCGGACATCCCGGAGGCTGCTGCGGGTGAAGGAGACGGAGTAGCTGGTGTTGTACCCGGCGTAAAGGGTTCCGGAGGCATCCGGAAAATCGGCGGTGCCGGGCACGTCGAAGACCACGTAGTCCAGGCTGGAGCTGGAGTAGGTCTTGCGGAAGAAGTCGTCGAACTTGGTCCGGTCGAAGTTCACCGTCTTGCCGGGGGTGACGGTATAGGCGATGTCGCCGCCGGAGCCCACCACCAGCTTCAGCGTGCCCTGCTCATAGTCGCCGCTGTCGTAGTAGGCCCGGAAGGGCATGGTCAGGGTGCTGCCGTCCTTAGCGGCGGCGTCGGGCCGGAAATAGAGGCTGCCGATGGAATAGGTGCCGTAGTTGGGAGTCCCGTTGTAGAACTGGGTCTGGCTGTAGGTGAGGCTGCTGCGGGCCAGGGGCACGTTCCCGGTGTAGAGCTTCCCGGCGAAGCTGGCGTAGTCGCTGCCCGCCTCGAAGGCCACGTACTTGATGGTCCGGCTGGTGCCGGACATGGTCTGGTAGGCCCGGTTGAAATCGCTGGCAACGAAGGCGACGGAGCCGCCGGGGGCCGCCTCATAGGTGATGGTGTTGGCCTCGGAGGTCACCACGATGCGGAAGGTGCCCTCCTCATAGTCGTCCCGGTCGTTGCTGTAGTAGGCCCGGAAGGGAATGGCCAGGCTGGCGTTCTCCCGGGCGTCCCGGTCCGCCTGGAAGGTCACGTCCTCCAGCAGGTAGTCGTTCCGCCCCGCGCCGCTGGAGCTGTAGTAGAACCAGGTCTCGTCGTGGGTCAGGTCCTGGAGCCGGAGGTCCGTGTTCTTCACGTACAGCGCGCCGTCAAAGTTCCGGTAGCTGTCCGGCGCGTAGAAGGACACGGCGGTGATGGTCCGCTTGTTGTACCCGGAGAGGTACTGGTAGACCTTGTTGAAGGCCTCCTTGTCCAGCCGGGCGGTGGCCCCGGGGGCCACGTTCAGGGTGACGGTATCCTGGGAGCCGTTCTTGTCAATGACGATCCGCAGGGTGCACTTCACCTCGTCGTCCCGGTCGTAGCAGGCCCAGAAGGGAATCTCCAGATAGTCCCCGTCCTTGGCGCCGCTGGCGGCCCGGAAGACCAGGTCGTCAATGCCATAGCTGTCCCTCCGGTCCGTGGAATAGTAGAACCATTCCCGGGACAGCTCGTTCTTGGTGTAGTCGGAGTGCCCGGAGACGCTGATCTTCCCGGCAAAGGAGGTGTAGGCGTCCCCAGGGACGAACTCCACGTAGTTCAGCGTCCGGCTGGTGTTGGCCAGGTCCTGGTAGGCCTGGTTAAAGTCGCTGCGGTTGAAGGTAACGGAGCCGCCGGGGGCCACCCGGTAGACCACCTCGCCGTCCTGCTTGCCGTCCTTGTCCACGACGATGCGGAGGGTCCCGTCGTAGTGGGTATAGCGGTCGTAGTAGCGGACGGTTATGGCCAGCTCGTCCCCCACATCCGCCCGGGCGTCCGCCCGGAAGCTGACGGTATCCAGGGCGTAATCCCCGTCCCGCTTGTCATCGGTGTAAAACTCATAATACTCCAGGTCGTCCCGGTCCAGGGAGCGGCTCCCGGTGTAGAGCGCTCCGTCAAAATTCTTATAATCGGAGCCCACCAGGAAGTCCACCCGTTTCAGCGAGGCGCTGTCATCGCTGAGCTTTTCATAGGCCTCTTCAAACCGGGAGACCTTGAAGTACACCGTGCCGCCGGGGGCCACCCGGAGGACGATGTCGGAGGAGTTCGTAACCGTGCCAGAGAAGGTGATGGTGCCGGAGACCTGGTTGTTGTACTTGTCCACGGCGGTATAGGCCACGCTGAGGCTCCCGGAACTGCTGGGCACGTAGTAGATGTAGCTGGAGAGTTCATTGTAGTTATAGCGGTTCCAGAGGGAGTCCTGCTTGCTGTTGTGGTAGAGCCTCCCGCTGCCGCTGGTGGAGGAGGCAAAGGAGATGCTGGAGAAGCTGCTCTCCCCCGTGAGGGTCCCGAAGAGGCGGGCCACCTCGCTGCGGATGTCCGCTCCCGCCAGCTTCCCGGCGGTGGCGCCCACGGTGACGGAGACGTTCTGCCCCGTGGCGTTCAGGCGGTACAGGGCGGTGTAGGTCGCGGCGCTGCTGACGGTGGTCCCGGCGGGCACCGTGGACTGGTCCCGGTAGCCGGGGGCGGCGGTGCTGCTCTTCAGCCAGCCCACGAAGACGTGGCTGCCGGGGACGCTGGCCAGCCCGGGGCGGTTCGAAAGGCCCGCAGGGGCGCTGCCCTTGCGCACCCGCTCCGTGGTGGTGCTGCTGCCCGCCCGGAAGGTGACGGTGCAGTAGTCCGCCTCCGTCACCACCAGCTGGCTGCAGACGGTGCAGACGCCGTTGGAGTTGGGGGTGTGCTTCCCGGTGGCGGGAATCGCCTTCGTCCCCTCGGCGTCGCACTTGCTGCATTTCAGTTTCTCATAGCCCGGCGTAACGCAGGTGGCCGGGGTGCCGCCGGGAGCCGTCTGCATATCGTGGTTGCCCGTGGCGGGAATATCCTCGGTGAAGGACTTCTTGCACGTCTGGCACAGGTAAACCCGGGTGCCCTTTTTTACGCAGGTGGGTTCCTCGTATACCTTGCCGCTGTCCCAGGCGTGCTGCCGATTGGCGGAGGTGCAGTCCCCTCCCTCTGTGGCGCCCGGCGCCGCCAGGGCGGCGGGGACGAGGCCCGCCAGCATCACCAGCGCCAGAGCGAACGCCGGGAGTTGTTTCTTCCAAAATCTCTTCATAAGGTTACCTCCGTGCCTGCCGAAAATTGGATCATCTAAATCAGATAAGATTACTCTTTATACCATACCGGAAAGCGCCTTTATAATCATGAACAAAATGTGAACATGCGGCAACATTTTGGTATCATTTACAGAAGGACCCTCCTTGGGGAGGCCGGGAAGGGCGCGTTTTTTGTCGATTTCCCACAGGAAGAACCTTTTTCCGGCAAAACCGACGCCGCCCTTGAAGGGGGGGGGCAGGGTGTGGTATAATCAAGCAACTTGAAGGGAACCCAAAGGAGATTCGCCATGCGCCGACCGTTTCCCCCGGAGGACCCAGCCCTGGAGGAGCTGCGCCGTTTGAAAAAGCGGCCCAGACCGCCCTCCGGCTCAAAAAAGCGGGCCCGCTGGGCCCGGTATGCCACCCTGGTCCTGCTGGCCCTGGCCTGCGTGGGCGGGGCGGAGCTGGCGGCCTGCCGCCAGTTTGCCCCGGCCCTCTACGAGGAGCTGATGGAGCCCGTGCGGGAAACCGCCCACCAGGCGGTCCAGGCGGCGGGCCGGGCCCTGGAGGCCGTGGGCCGGGCGGGAAGCGCCGCGGCGGGACAGGCGGGCCGGGCCGCCGCCGCCCTGGCCTCCCGGACCGGGGAGGCCAGGGACGCCCTCCGGGACTGGATGGAGGAAGCCGCCGCCCCGCCGCCGGAACCCCTGGCGGAGACGGATTCCACCCTGGCCCAGCCGGAGATCGCGCCCCCGAAGGACATCCTGGACCCCCTCATCAGCTCCCTCATCCTCCGGGAGGGCCAGGAGGTCCTCACGGGCGGCGGGGTGGACGTCACCTACTTCAACCAGACCGACGGGGCCCGGGGGGACCAGTCCTATGGCTCGGACCCCCTGGCCACCCACGGCTGCGGCCCCACCGCCATGGCCATGGCGGTCTCCTCCCTGACGGGGGAGGCCGTGGACCCGGCGGACATGGCCGCCCTCTGCGTCAAGCGGGGCTACTGGTGCAAGGGCCACGGCTCCTATCTCTCCATCGTCCCCGGCGTGGCGGAGGCCTACGGCCTGGGCTGCGAGCCCCTGGACCTGGAGGCCCTGGAGCCGGACGACATCTACCGCCGCCTGACCACCGGGGACATCGCCGTGGCCTTGATGACCAAGGGGCACTTTACCAAGGGCGGGCACTTCATCCTCCTCCGGGGTACAACCCTGAGCGGGGAAATCCTGGTGGCGGACCCCGCCAGCCGGGAGCGGAGCCTGATCCCCTGGGACCTGTCCCTGATTTTGGAGGAGCTCTCCCCCAGCCGCCACGACGGGGCGCCCCTGTGGATGCTGTCCATGCCGGAAGAATAGGGCCCACGGCCAGCCGGAATCCGGCTGGCCGTGGTTTTTGATACAATTCGTTATTTTAATAAAAAGTTCTACAATCCGTATCGGCCTTTACCCTTTTTTCAGCGCCTTCCGCACCCGCGCCTTCACCTCTGGCGAGAGCACCTTTCCGGCGGCCCGGACGGGGAGGGGCGGCAGGGAGCAGAACTTCCGGGCCACCTGGTCAAAGGGGTCCAGGGCGTAGGCGGCGAAGAAGGCGGCCCGCTCCGGCGGCTGGGCGGTGGGGGAGGCCAGCCGGGGGTTCCCGGCGATGGCCCGCTCCACGGGAAAGGGCTGGCGGGCCAGGGGAAGCTGGTCGAAGACGTAGCTCCCGTGAGGGGTGTTTACCAGCAGGAGGCTGACGCCCTTTTGCTGCTGCTCCGGGAGCTCGTCGGGCCGGAGGCCCCAGAGGTCCCCCAGGGTGAAGTCCCCCGTCCGGTTCATGCAGGCGTAGGGGCAGCGGTAGCAGCAGGGCCGCAGGAACAGCGCCCGGCCAAAGGCCCGGCCGTACTCCGTCTCAAAGAGGGGATGGGTGTCCACGGTGCCGTCGTCGTAAACGGCGGTGAAGTGGCTGTTCTGCCAGCCCTCCACCTTGTTGCGGAAGCGGACGGTCTGGAGCTCCCGGCCCCGCTTCTTCTCAATATAGCGGGCCATGTCCTCCCACACGCCGGGGGAGGGCACGCCGTGGCACACCAGGTCGCAGGTGGTCAGGTCCTCCGGGCGGCAGCCCAGGAAGCGGTACAGCCCGTCCACCTGGCAGGGGGTGCCGGAGAAGAGGACCTGCCGGGTCTCCAGGCACTTTTTCACCTCCCGGAACACGCCCTCCAGGTCGCTCTGGACGTACTTGGCCCCCCGGAGCCGCCAGAGGTCCTCCTTCCGGAAGCAGGCGGTGTGCCGCAGGTGCTGCCTCCCGTCCAGGGCCGCGCCGAAGACCACGCCGCCCCCTTCCAGCACATAGTCCGCCAGGGCGGAAAAGGCCCCTCCGGAGGTGGAGTCCCGCCGGACGTCCGCCTCTTTGTTCCAGGCCGCGAAGGCGGCGGGCAGGGGCTTCTTCTCCCGCTGGCGGAGCATGGGGCAGGTTTTGGTACAGAGGCCGCAGCGGACGCACTTCCCCAGGTCCACAGCGGGGAAGGCGAAGCCCTCCTTGTCCCGGGCCAGGGTGATGGCGTCCTTGGGGCAGACGGCAGCGCAGGCGGAGCACCCGGTGCAGCAGGCCCGGTCCGCCAGGAGGGGGCCCTCTTCCCGCTCCTGGGGGGCGTTTCCGGCCCCTTCCCAGGGCTCGTCCGCCAGGGCGGCCTTTAAGTAGGCCAGGGCCGCCGCCCGGGCGGCGGCCAGGCGCTCCTCCGCGGCGGCCCAGCCAGGGACGTCCCGCAGTCCGGCGGCGTCGCCCTTGCCCACCACCCGGTCCGTCAGGCCCAGGCGGCTCAGCAGGCTGAAGGTCCGGGACCGCTCCGGCTCCCGCAGCTCCGCCGGGGCCACGGCGGTGAAGAAGGGCCGCCGGAACTGGACGGAGAACACCGTCCCATGGAAGGAGTTGGTGCAGACGTAGGCGGCGTCCCGGAACAGGCTCAAAAACTCCGCCGGGCCCGCGTCAAAGACCATCTTCGCCTTGGGGTGGAGCTTCCGCCGGGTGCCGCAGAGCTGGACCACGGGCAGCCCGGTTTCCTCCGCCAGGCGGCGGAGATAGGGCTCCAGGGCCCCGGAGCGGGAAATGCAGTAGCAGAGGATATACTCCCCCCGGACCGTCCGTTCCGCCGCCAGGGCGGACCAGTCCTCCGCCGGCAGCAGCAGCGTGGGGTCCAGGACCACCTCCGCCTCCCGTCCTGCGGCGTCCCGGACGATGTCCCGGCCGGAGGCCTCCCGGACGGAGAGATGGGAAAAGCCCTCCAGATAGCCCTTCAGTTCCTCCTCCATTCCCTCCGGGAGGCGGCTCACGCCGAAGGAGGGGGCGTAGGCGATTTTCCGCAGGGGGGAGAAGGTCCCGAAGAACACGGGGTCAAAGCGCCCATCGGGGAAGATGGCGGGGTTCCAGATCTGGTCGCTGCCGGAGACCAGCAGGCCATAGGGCAGGGCCGCCGCCCGCAGGGCCTCCCAGCTCTCATAGCGGCGGGCGGTCAGGTTCAGGTGGGCCTTGGAAAAGTCCTCGAACCGATGCCAGCGGCGTTTCAGGGCGGGGTAGTGCAGGGCGTTGTAGGCGTCGCCCGCCGCCCGCCCGGGGCTGGTGGGGGGCTTGAGGATACGGATGTCCTGGCCCACGAAATAGTCGATGGTCTCGCAGTCCCAGCCCAGGGAGGCCAGGGCCCTCTGGGTGGCCACAGCCTGGAGCACCGCCCCGTAGTGGTGCAGGTGATAGAAGGTGACAAGTCCCGCTTTCAAGCAAATACTCCCTTTCGTCGCGTCCCTCAGACCGGGACGGCGTCGTCTTCCGCGATCCAGGCGGACACGGAAATGACCTCAAACTCCGTCTCCGTCCGGCGGATGACCACCCGCTCCAGCCCCGCGTTGATGATCAGGCGGCGGCACATGGAGCAGGAGGTGGCGTCCCCCAGCAGCGCCCCGGTCTGGGCGTCCCGCCCGGCCAGGTAGAGGGTGCCCCCCGCGCAATCCTTCCGGGCGGCGGAGATGATGGCGTTGGCCTCGGCGTGGACGCTGCGGCAGAGCTCGTAGCGCTCCCCCCGGGGAACCTGGAGGGCCTCCCGGGAGCAATAGCCCATGTCCACGCAGTTGGCCCGTCCCCTGGGGGCGCCGTTGTAGCCCGTGGAGATGATTTCATCGTTGTTCACGATGATGGCCCCATAGACCCGCCGGAGGCAGGTGGCCCGCTCCAAGACGGTCTGGGCAATGTCCAGGTAATAGTTTTCCTTGCTGATACGGTTCATAAACAGCCCCCCTTTTGATGTTCCATTTTACCATGGGGAGATTGAATTTGCAAGGCTTTGCAGGGAGTGCCGCCCGCCCTTGCGGGCAGGGGCGGGATTTCAGCCATGAAAATAGCTGCGCAATGCACCCCCATGCCGCCGGAAGACACTCCGCCCACTCCGTCCCCGCCCGCACCACGCCGCAGCCCGGAGGGATGCGTAAAAAACGGAGGAACGCCTTGCGCGCCCCTCCGTCTTCCGTCCCCTCGCAGGGGCGGTCCCTCTTTTTCCCTTTTGGACCGCGCACGGCCCGCTTGCCTCCAGTCTGAGAGCCGCCGCTTCGCGGCGGCTGGCCTCCGGCATACGCCCGCGGGCGCGGCCTCGTTTTCTTCCGGAAGAAAAACGGGGCCCCCTCAAATCAAAATAACTCCACCTGGTCCGGCAGGACATCCTCCCCCAAGTGCCGGAGCTGCCGGGCGTTCTCCTCCCACAGGCGGTCGGCGGTGGCCATCTTCCGGATGATGTTTTTCACCGTCTCATCCAGTCCCGTGCCCTCCCGGTAGTCCGCCGGGAAGATAAAGTCCACCCGGCGCTTCGCCAGCAGCTCCTCCACCCCGGCCCGGTTGCCAGACTGGTAGACCGCGATGGCCTGCCCGCCGTAGGCCCGCATCATTTTCATGCAGGGCACGTCGGAGAGCCCGTCCCCCATGTAGATCATATTGGTAAAGGGCACCCGCTTGCTGTCGTCGGGCATGGAGTCGTTGAGGGTCTTGTCGTCCGAGACGTCCAGGACCCCCTTGTTGATCCGGTAGACAAACTGGGTCTTGGCCGTGAAGTTCACCGCCAGCTTGGGCCAGACCGGGCGGCCCGTCCCGTCGTAGTAAAACTCGCTGGCGTAAATCTCCCGGAAGGCCCCGCTGATGGGGGACCCCTCGATGATCTCCCGGAGGCCGGAGGAGATCACGTAGTGCTCCACCTGGACCCCCTGGGTCCCGCCGAAGGCGTCAATCCGCCGGAACCAGTCCTCCACGCCGGGGAAGAGCTCGATCCCCCGGCCCTTCTCCACCAAGTCCTCCCGGGTGAAGGGCAGGTTCTTCCGCTCCGCCTCCCGGAGCATGATGTACATATAGGCCAGGACGGCGTCGATGCGGTGCTCCCGGCCAAAGCCGTTGGCCTCCGCCCAGAATTCCGCCGGGGTCATCCCCAGGCTGGGGATAAAGGCGTAATTCTGCATGTCCGTGGTACAGAGGGTCTTGTCAAAATCATAGAGAAACGCGATGATGGGCCGCTGCCCGCTCATGGCTGTTTCCCCCTCTCTCTGCCTGCGGGCGGTCAGTCCGCCTCGCTGCGGTAATTGGGGCCGAATTTCAGCTCGTTGATGTTCACCCGCCGGGTGGCGCTGAGGTCCTCCGCCGGGGGGTCCTGCTCCGCCGCTGCGGCCAGGCTCTCCAGCAGGGCCTCCGCCGCAGGGGCAGGGGCCTCCGGAGGCGGAGGGGGAACCTCCCGTCCCGCCGGGGGGGCCTCCTCCGGCGGGTCCGGCACGGCGGCGGCGGGAGCGGCTTCCCCGGCGGAGAGAATCCTCCCACTGGCCGCCGCCGCGGCAGCAGCCTCCGGCCCGTCCTCCTCCAGGGGGCGGGCGGCGAACTCCTCCAGGAAGCGGAGCTCTTTCTCGCACAGCGTCCGGCTCTCGGCCACGAAACGCTGGATTTCCTCCTGCCCCTGCTGGAGGCGGCGGTTGTACTGTTCCGCCTCCCGGCGGTAGCCGTCCAGCTTCTCCCGGGCGGCGGCCTCCGCCTGCTTCAGGATGCCGTCCCGCTTCTCCTCCGCCTCCTTGACGATGGAGTCCGCCATCCGCTGGGCGGTGAGGAGGGTGGCCCGCATGGAGTCCTCCGTGGCCCGGTACTCCTCCACCTTCTCCACCAGGACCTTCATCTTGGCTTTCAGGGAGGCGTTCTCCTTGTAGAGGGACGTGTAGTCTTCGGTGAGCTCGTCCAGGAACTCATCCACCATGGTCATGTTATAGCCGCCCATCATGGTCTTGGTAAACGAGCGGGCGGAAACCTCCTGCGGTGTCAGCATAGTCGCATATCCTCCCCGGTCTTCCGGTCCAAATGTCTTTCAGGTCTTGGAAATCAGAAATACAGCCCGTTGTTCTCCAATTCGTCGATCAGGTCCCCCTCGATGTCCACGTGGTAGGGAGTGATGATGTAGGTATTGGCGGCCACTTTTTTAATCTTGCCCTCCCCGGCGTAGGCCACGCCGGAGAGAAAGTCGATGAGCCGCCGGGCCACGTCCTTGTTGGTGGACTCCAGGTTCAGCACCACCGTCCGCTTGTCCTTCAGCTGGTCGGCGATTTCCGAGGCGTTCTCAAACCGCTCCGGCTTCACCAGGACCACCTTCAGCTGGGTGGTGGCGTGGATGTTCACCACCTTGTTCCGGCGGTCGTCATAGCGGGAGCGCCGCTCCTCGAACATGTCCCGTTCCTGGGGACCGTCGTCAAATTCGGCGGGATCGTCATCCTCGTCCTCATAGGGGTGGGTCAGCTTTTTTATCTCGTCCAGGATACTCATGGATCTACCTCCCGTTTGTAGTCTTATGTGTAATGGCGGCTTCCGAAAATGGCGGTGCCCACCCGGACCATATTGGCCCCGGAGCGGAGGGCGTCCTCGTAATCGCCGCTCATGCCCATCGACAGAATCCGAAGACTATTATGAAACATTTTCTCGTTCATGTCAAGAAAAAGCGCCCGGACCTTGTCAAAATATCGAAGATTTTCCTCCCGGTCCGCCTCCGCCGGGGGGATGGCCATCAGGCCCAGGGTCCGGATGTGGCTCTTTTCCAGCGCCGCCTCCGCCCCGGAGAGGAGCTCCGCCGGGAGGAAGCCGCTCTTGGCCCCCTCCTCCCCGATGTTGACCTCCAGCAGGATATCCTGGACCATGTCCTGTTTCCCGGCGGCCTTCTCAATCTCCGCCAGCAGCTCCAGGGAGCCCACGGACTGGATCAGGTCCGCCTTTCCCACCACCTGGCGCACCTTGTTCCGCTGGAGGTGGCCGATAAAGTGAAGGGGCGCGCCGTCGTAGGCGTGCTCCTGGAACTTGGCCGCCATCTCCTGGACCCGGTTCTCCCCCAGGGCGTCGATGCCGGCGGCTATGGCCTCCCGGCAGGCGGCGGCGTCATTCATCTTGCTGGCGCCCACCAGGGTGATCTCCTCTGGTTTCCGCCCCGCCTCCCGGGCGGCGGCGGCAATGTTCGCCCGGACCTGGGCGATGTTCTCTGCAATCGACATATGGTTACGCCTTTCTCTGTTTTTATAAAACGGGGCCCCGTCCCCGCTCCCCCGGGCTGCAACGGGCCCCGGGGAAACGGGGCGGCCTCTCCCCCCTACTGGAGCACCTTCCCGTCAAACAGCCCCCGGGCGGAGACGATGACCTGCTCCCCCGGGCGGATGATGCGCCTGGCCTCCCGCTCTACCTCCGGGTCCAGCTCCGGCGCGGGGGCCACCAGCACGAAGCTGCCGGCGCTGTAGACCACTTCCACTGGTTTGAACCGGGCCTCCCGGCCCACCAGGCAGTAAATGCCCGTGCGCTCCTCCGCGGCGGTCTTTCCATCCTCATCCAGATAGGCCCGCTCCGCCCGGAGGCACTCCCGGGGCACCCGGATGCCCTCCACGGTCCCGGTGAGGATTTGGGCCCTCTGCTGGCGGAGCAGCGTCAGCTCCCGGAGGTACTGGGTCCCCCGGAACACCGCCACCACCCGGCCGTTCTCCCGGGGGCCCACAGACTCCAGCGTCACCGGGAGGTCCCGGTCCACCCCCTTGGAAAAACGGAGGAGCAGGGAGCCCCCGCGCTCCTCCTGCAGCTCCCGCAGGGCCGCCGCGTCCTCCGCGGGCAAAACGGCGGCGTAATACCACGCGTCCCCCAGCACCAGCTTCCCGGTCCGGGAGGCCACGGCGGGGTCCGCCGCCAGGCTGGAGAGGGCGGAGGGCGTCAGGCCCTCCAGTTTGTCCGGGACCAGCACGGTTTCAAAGCCGTCCACCTCGGCGGAGTACAGCCCCGCCTCCGGGGCGGTGATCCGCCGGACGGAGCCCTCGGCCTGGGACCGCAGGGCCAGCAGCTGGGCCCCCAGTTCCTGCAATTGAAGGGCCAGGTCCCCGCTGCCCGCGTCGCTGTAGTCCCGCTTGAGGACCAGGGCCCGGAGCTCCAGGGCCGCGCCCTCCGCGTCATAGAGCCTGTCCGCCGCCAGGAAGCGCCTGTACTCCAAGAGGTTCTGGGTAATCTGGGCGTCCAGCTTCCGGGTCGTCTCCACCGCCAGGGCCAGGTCCTGGGCATACTGGAGCTGCTCCACCCGGCTCTCCAGGCTCTCGATCTCCGCCTGGCGGTCCAGGGACGCCTGGTCCGCGTAGACCGAGGCCACGGTTCCCCCGGCGGCCACCCGCTCGCCCTCCGCCCGCTGGACCCGGAGAAGGCCCCCCTCCCCATCGGGCAGCACCTGTTCCTCCCGGACCACGAAGCCCGTCAGGTCCACGGCCTGTTCCACCTCGTAGCGGTAGGCCAGGGTGACCCCCAGGGGATCGTCCAGGTACTGGAAGGCCTGGATGCCGAAATAGGCCGCCACCCCCAGGAAGAGGGCCGCCATCAGCAGTTTTGTGCCAAAGCCGTTTTGTCTCTTTTTCATGGTAATTCTATGTAGCCTGCCTTACGTGTGTTCCGCCCCGGGGTCACTCCTCCTCTGCCAGGGAAACCGTCCGGGTGGGGGCGATGGTGGAGATAGCGTGTTTGTAAATCACCTGCTGCCGCCCCTCGCTGTCCAAAATGACCACGAAGGGGTCAAAGCCCGTGATGGTCCCCCGCATCTGGAAGCCGTTCATCAAAAACATGGTGACGGGCACCCGGTCCCGCTTGGCCCGGAGGAGGAAAAGGTCCTGTAGGTTCTGTTTGTTCTGCATATCGTCCGCTCCTTTTCTGTTGTTCCACGCCGCTTGACGGGCGGCGCTGTCGAGTCGTTCAGCGAAACGATGATCCTCGGGTCCCGCGAGAGGTTCCGGGCGAATCGTTTTGCCAATTTCTAGGATACCCCCTCCGCGGAGAGAATTTCCGTCGAAACCTGTAGGGCCCGGGCAAAATCCCGGTCTTTTTCCCAAAAGACCCAGTGGATAGCCGGATTCCGCCGCAGCCAGGTCAGCTGCCGCTTGGCGTACTGCCGGGAGCGGAGCTTCACCTCCGCCAGGGCCTCCGCCTCCGTGGACGTCCCCTCCAGGACGCCCAGGAACTCCTTGTACCCAATGGCCTGGAGGGCCGTGGCTTTCCGGGGCAGCCCCCGGGCCACGAGGGCACGGACCTCCTCCAGAAGGCCCGCCTCCGCCATGCGGTCCACCCGCTGGTCAATCAGGGCCTTCATGTCCTCCCGGTCGGCAAACTGGAGCCCGATCCACACCGGGCCGTACCGGGGGGGCAGGGCCTTCGTCTCCTCGTTGTGGGCGGTGATGGTCTTCCCGGTCTCCCGGTAAACCTCCAGGGCCCGTAAAATCCGCTTCCCGTCCGCTGGGTGGATCCGCTCCGCCGCCGCCGGGTCCACCTGGCGGAGCTCCGCCAGCAGGGGCCCCAGGCCCTCCGCCGCCAGGCGGGCCTCCAGCTCCCTCCGGACGGCGCCCCCGGCGCAGCCCGCCGCGAAGCCGTGGCCCTTCACCACCGCGTCGATCCACAGGCCCGTGCCCCCCACCAGAATGGGCAGCTTCCCCCGGGCTAAAATGCCGTCGATGATGGGGACGGCCTCCTGGGCGTACCGGGCGGCGGACCACTGTTCCGCCGGGTCCGCCACGGCAATCATGTGGTGGGGCACGCCGTCCATCTCCGCCCTGGTGGGGGCGGCGGTCCCGATGGCCATGCCCTTATAAATCTGCATGGAGTCGGCGGAGACCACCTCGCCGCCGTATTTCTTGGCCAGCAGCACCCCCAGGGTGGTCTTGCCGCAGGCCGTGGGGCCCACGACGCAGACAATCTTGGGCGCCATGTCAAAACCTCCGGCCCAGGGCCCGGGCCTTCCCGCAGGCGGCCTCCAGGAGCTCCGGGGCCCTCGCGGGGTCGATGTCCAGGCCCCCGGCGAACACGTAGTCGAACCGGGGAATGCCGAACATGGCGGCAAGCCGCTCCCAGTAGAGGACCCCCAGGCTCCCGGGCCGTTCGAAGTCCCCGCCCGTGGTGAGGTAGGCCAGGCGGTCCGCCCGGCAGTCCCCGTGGCAGCCGTCGGCCTCGTAATGGTAGCAGAGGCCGTTGGCGGAAATGTGCTCTATGTAGGTCCGCATCACCGCCGGGAAGCTCAAATCCCAGAAGGGGGCCGCCGCCACGATCTTGTCCGCCGCCTGGAACTGCCGGGCCAAGGCGAACACGGGCGCGCCGAAGGCCCCGGCGGACGCCAGGGCGTCCCGCTGGTCCAGGGCGGCGGGGAGGAAGGGCTTCAAATCCAGCTCCCCCAGGGCCACGCCCTCCACCTCCGCCCCGGGGTGGGACTCCCGGAAGGCGGAGAGAAAGGCCCCCGCCAGGGCGCGGGTCCGGGACTCCGCTCCCCGCTGGCTGACGCAGCCGTCAATGAATAAAAGTCTCATGTCATTCCTCGTCTGATACCGTTGTAAGAATGGGCTTGCCCTCCCGGTCCAGGAAGGGCGTGAGCCCGCCGCCTCCGCCGCCCCCATGGGAGAGGTAATTCACCCCGGTTTCCCGGTCTACATAAATCTCAAAACCGCTGCCCACAACCCCCTGGCTGTAAGTTTTCACAAACCGTTTTGCCATACAGTCCTCCTTCCTGGGGTCCAGGGGACGGAGCCCCTGGTTTCTCCGCCGGGCGGAGAACCATTGAAATCATGTTCCTGGCGGCATGTGCGCCAGGAACGTACCATCACTCCAGCCGTCCGGCACCCGCAAGGGGTATGCGGCATCCCTAAAAGCGGCAGAGCCGCTAACGGCCGCCCAAGACGGCGGCTCCAGTGACCCGCGCCACGGGAGGCGGGGGATTCCCAAGGGGGAGCGGGCTCTCCCTTGAAACGGGCTACGCCCGCTTAAAGAGCTTTTCCAGCTCATACCTCGTTATTTTTACCGCCACGGGCCTCCCGTGGGGACAGTACCGGACCTCGCCGCTCTGGACCTTGTCCACTAAGACCCGGAGCTCCTCCGGGCCGCTTTTCCAGCCGCCCTTAATAGCGGCCTTGCAGGCCATGGTGTGGAGGAGGCCCTCCCGCCGCTCCGCCGGGGACCGCCCCTCCCGGAGCTTCCCGGCGATCTCCTCCAGGGTGGCCGCCACGTCCTCCGGGTCCAGGTCCGCCGGGACCTCCCGGACCAGCACGGTCCCGCCGCCGAAGTCCTCACAGGCAAAGCCGGAGTCCTCCAGCAGGGGCAGGTTCTCCAGGAGCAGCGCCCCGTCCTCCTTCCCCAGCTCCACGGCGGCGGGGGTCAGCAGGGCCTGGCGCATGGGGGGCTCCAGGGCGGCTTTCATCCGGTCGAAGTTGACCCTCTCGTGGGCGGCGTGCTTGTCAATGAGCCAGACCTCCCCCGTCCCGCTCTCGCAGACAATGTAGGTCCGCAGCACCTCCCCAGCGATCCGCCAGGGGGCCTCCCTTTCAGGTTCCACCGGTTCCTGTCCCGGCAGCTCCGGGCTTCGCCGGGGAATGGCCGGGACCGGGGGGTGCTCCTCCACCGGGAGAGCGGGCCTGGCGCCGGGCGCCGCTCCCTCCCGCCCGAGAACCGACGGCGGCGCGTCCCCCCGCAGGGGCGGGAAGGGGGTCCCCCTCCCCAGGGCCGGGCGGGCCGGGGCCTCCCCCCGGAGCGGGGGCGCGCTGTCCGACAGCCTGGGCCCCGGACGCTCCGTGTCCCAAGAGGGCAGGGGCTTGGCGGGGGGCCGCGCCGCCCCCGGGGCCCCCTGTTCCCGGTAGGTTTTCGCGTCCATGGACCGGAAGAAGCCCCCCGGGGGCTCCGCCGTCTTTCCCAGGGCCGCCGCCGGGGCGGGGGCGGCCGGGACGGGCCCGCCCTCCGCCGCCAGGGCGTCCAGCACGGTGTGGTACACGGCTTGGAACACCGCCTGCTCCCGGGCGAACTTCACCTGGGTCTTGGCGGGGTGGACGTTCACGTCCACCTGGTCCGCCGGAAGGGACACCGCCAGCACGCAGCCGGGGAAGCGCCCCTTCATGATCTGGTTCCGGTAGCCCTCCTCCAGGGCCGCCGTCAGCAGCTGGGACTTGATGAACCGCCCGTTGACGAAGAACGCCTGCATGGCCCGGGAGCCCCGGCCCTGGAGGGGCCGGGTGACAAAGCCCGCCGCCTGCACGCCGTCCCCGCCCCCCTTGACGGGGAGCAGGCTCCGGGCGAAGTCCCGGCCCAGGGCGGCGTAAACGGCGGAGTCCAGCCGCCCGTCCCCGGGGGTGTGGAGGGCCTCCGTGCCGTCTTTGAGGAACCTGAAGGACACATCCGGGCGGGACAGGGCCAGGTGCTGCATCAGCCCGGCCACCGCCGCCGTCTCGGCGCTGTCCTTTTTCATGAATTTCAGCCTGGCCGGGGTGTTGTAAAAGAGGTCCCGGACCAGGATGGTGGTGCCCTCCGGGGCCCCGGTTTCCTCCACCGGGCCGGGGACGCCCCCCTCTAGGGCCAGGGACGCCCCCGCGCCGTCTCCCTGCCGCCGGGTGCGGATTTCCACCCGGCTGACGGCGGAGATGGCCGCCAGGGCCTCCCCCCGGAAGCCCAGGGTGCCGATCCGCCCCAGGTCCCCGGGGCTCCGGAGCTTCGAGGTGGCGTGGCGCAGGAAGGCGGTGGGCAGCTCCCCGGGAGCGATGCCGCAGCCGTTGTCCGTCACCCGGATGAGGCCCATGCCTCCCCGGCGGAGCTCCACCACCACGGCGGAGCTATGGGCGTCCAGGGCGTTCTCCACCAGCTCTTTCACGACGCTGGCGGGACGCTCTACCACCTCCCCGGCGGCGATGAGGTCCGCCACGTGGGGGGGGAGCTGCTGAATATGGGGCATAGGGAATTCCTCCTCTCCGGGGCGGGCCTCAGAACAAAAGCGCCGCTAGAATGGGAATGGTCAGGATGGACACCAGGGTGGACACCAGGGTGACCTGGGCCATGCACTCCGCGTCCCCGCCGTACTCCATGCACAGCAGGGACCCGTTCATCGCCGCGGGCATGGCCATCTGGGTGACGGCCACCCCCAGGACCAGGGGGTCCGTCCCCATGCGGCGGAGGACCAGGTACAAAACCACGGGGAGGACCAGCAGCCGCACCGCCGTTAAAAGCCACAGCCGGGGAGAGGCCAGCATCCTCCCCAGGGGAATCCCCGACAGCAGGGACCCCACGAACAGCAGCGACAGCGGCACCGTGACGTTCCCCACGAAGTTCAGCGCCTCCCCAATCATGGCCGGGGGCCGCAGCCTGGCCAGGGCCAGGACCAAGGCCAGGGCGGACGCCGCCACGCAGGGGGAGAGCATCTGCCGGAGGCTGAACCGCTTCGCCCCGGCCAGCAGCAGCGGCCCCAGGGTGAAGGTCATCAGGTTGAAGGGCAGCACCAGGATCACGGCGTAAAACAGGGCCCCGGGCCCAAAGAGGGCCGTCACCACCGGGTAGCCGATAAAGGCCACATTGGGAAAGGCCAGGGTATAGCGCCACACGCCCCGCTGTCCCGGCGTGCCCCCCAGCAGGGGCGGAACCGCCAGGACGAAAAGGGACTCCAGGGCGTAAAACACTGCGGCCACGCCCAGGGTCCCCAGGATCACGGAGGCCTCCGGCAGGGCGTCCCCCGTGCAGACGGACCCTAAGAGCATGGCGGGCAGGGTCAGGCAAAACAGCAGCCTGGAAATCTTCCGGTCCGTCTCGCCTCCCAGGATTCCCAGGCGGTTGGCGGCAAAGCCCAGGGCCATGGCAAACAGCAGCACCAGCATCTCCGCCAGCGTATCAAAAAAACTCATGGCAGCTCTTCTCCTTGGGCGCGCCGCGCCCCTGGTTTATACGGCCCCCGCCAGCGCCGACAGGGCGTTGGCTCCCGCGTGGAGCCCGATGGAGGCCCATAGGGTCCCGGAGTGTTCATAGGTCCAGGCCAGGGCCAGGCCCGGCGCCAGGTACTGGGCCATCACCGCGAAGTAGGCCGGGTCCCGGTTCGCCACGGCGAACTGCCACACGTGGGCCAAGGCAAACAGGGCGCAGCTGGCGGCGTAGGCCAGGAGGCGGCTCCGCTCCTTCAGGCCGCCGAAGACCAGGCCCCGGAACAGCGTCTCCTCCACAAAGGGGGCCAGGAACACCACGATCAGCAGGGTCATGTGGGGGGCGCTTCCCGTCCGGGCGGAGATGGCGGAGTCGTTCAGGTTCCCGGAACGGTCCGAAAACACCTGCCCCAGCCGGGCCGCCAGGCCGCACAGGCCGTAATAGGCCACCAGGCCGGCGGCCGCCGTTTTCAGGGCCCGGGCCGGGTCGTCCAGGAAGCGCCGGGTGGAGGTCCCCAGGAGGTGGTGGAAGAGGATGGCCGTCACGGCGAAGAGGACGTAGTAGTAAGCCGCGCCGTACAGCTCCCCGGAAATCCGCCGCCCCATCAGCTCCTCCCCCAGGCGACGGGCGGGCCCCGCCGCCAGGGGGAGCAGGAGCAGGTAACACACAAAGAACACCGTGCCCCCGGACCGCTCCAGTCCCGTCAGGCCCCCGGAGGATTTTCTCTTAGCCATAGCCGCCCCTTCACTTCAGTTTCTGTTTCAGCTCATACAGGAAGCCCATGGCCTCGATGGGCGTCAGCGTATCCGGCTGGCAGCGCCGCAGGGCCTCCAGCACCTCCCCCTCGCTCATGGAGCCCAGGGAGACCTGCTCCTCCTCCCGCCGGGGGGCGGCACGCTGGACGCCGCCCCCCGCCTCCAGCTCCTCCAGCACCCGCCGGGCCCGCTGGAGGACCTTGTCCGGCAGGCCCGCCAGCTTGGCCACCTCAATGCCATAGCTCCGGTCCGCCCCGCCGGGGAGAATCTTCCGCAGGAAGATGATCTCCTCCCCCCGGGTCCTGACGGCAATGTTGTAGTTCACCGTGCCGGGGAGGGAGTTCCCCAGCTCCGTCAGCTCGTGGTAGTGGGTGGCAAAGAGGGTCTTGGCCCCCAGGGCCTTCGGGTCCGCGCAGTATTCCAGCACCGCCCGGGCGATGCTCATGCCGTCGAAGGTGGAGGTGCCCCGGCCAATCTCGTCCAGAATGAGCAGGGACCGTTTCGTGGCACAGCGGAGGATGTCCGCCACCTCCGTCATCTCCACCATGAAGGTGGACTGCCCGGCGGAGAGGTCGTCGCTGGCCCCCACCCGGGTGAAAATCCGGTCCACCACGCCAATCCGGGCGTGGGCGGCGGGGACGAAGCTGCCCATCTGCGCCATGAGGACAATCAGGGCCGTCTGGCGCATGTAGGTGGACTTTCCCGCCATGTTGGGCCCGGTGATGATGGCCGTCCGGCCCTCCTTCTCTCCCAGGAAGGTGTCGTTGGGCACAAAGAGGGCGTCCTTCAAAACCCGCTCCACCACCGGGTGGCGCCCCTCCCGGATTTCGATGGTCCCGGACTCGTCCACATCCGGGCGGCAGTATCCGTTCCGCACCGCCACGGCGGCCAGGGACGCCAGGGCGTCCGCCTCGGCCACGGCGGCGGCGGTTTTCAAAACCCGCCCGGAGAGGGCGGAAATCTCCTGGCGGAGCTGGGTGAACAGCTCGTACTCCAGGGCCACCACCCGCTCGGAGGCGGTGAGGATGGAGTTTTCCAGCTCCTTCAGTTCCTGGGTGATGTACCGCTCCGCCCCCGCCAGGGTCTGCTTGCGGATGTAGCTCTCCGGCACCTCGCCCTTGTAGCTGTTGGAAATCTCAATGGTGTAGCCAAAGACCTTGTTGTACTTGATCTTCAGGGTCCGGATGCCCGTGCGCTCCCGCTCCCGGGCCTCCATCTCGGGAATGACGCCCTTGCCGTTTTTCAGGATGTGCCGCAGGCGGTCCACCTCCGGGTGGAAGCCGTCCCGGATCAAGTCCCCCTCCCGGACGGAGAAGGGGGGCTCGTCGCAGATGGTCTCCGCAATGCGCGCCTCCAGGTCCTCCAGGGCGTCCAGCTCCTCCGAAAGCTCCGAGAGGCGGCGGTCCGGAAAGGCCGCCAGGCGCCCCTTGATCTCCGGCAGCTTCTGTGTGGCGGAGCGCAGGGCCGCCAGGTCCCGCCCCCCGGCGGTTCCATAGACGATGCGGCTGATGAGCCGCTCCAGGTCCCCCAGGCCGGAGAGGGCGGCGATGAGCTCCTCCCGGTCGATGGTCCGCTCCGCCAGGGCCGCCACGGCCCCGTTCCGCCGGGTGATGGCGGCCACGTTCAGCAAGGGCCGCTCCAGCCAGCTCCGGAGGCAGCGGCCCCCCATGGGGGTCTGGGTCCGGTCCAGCACCCAGAGGAGGCTGCCCTTCTTCTCCTTGCCCCGCAGGGTCTGGGTCAGCTCCAGGTTCCGCCGCGCCGCCAGGTCCAGTTCCATGAAGCGGCCCTGTTCGTAGTAGTCCAGGTCGTTGATGTAGGAGAGGTCCGTCTTCTGGGTCTCGTATAAGTAGTGCAGCAGGCCCCCCAGGGCCATGGCCGCCGCCGGGACGGCGGCGGGCAGGCGGCTCCAGGCCTCCCCGCCGAACTGCCTGCGGATGTTCCGCTCCGCCTCCGGCAGGAGGAAGCGCCGCTCCCCGGCGTTCTCCACCCGGCAGCGGAACTTCTCCCGCAGGGCGGACACCAGGGCCGTCTCGGAATAGGCCCCGCTGTTCAGCACCGCCTCGGCAGGGGAGAAACGCCCCAGCTCGTTGACCACGTGCTCCATCCGGTCCTTCCCGGTAAAGGAGGTCAGGTGGGCCCGCCCCGTGGTGATGTCGCAAAAGGCAATCCCGGCGGAGCGGGAGTCGGCGTAGGCGGCGCAGATGAAGTTGCTGGACTTCTCGTCCAGGCAGGCCGCGTCGGTAACTGTCCCCGGGGTCACCACCCGGATAATGTCCCGCTTCACCAGGCCCTTGGCCGCAGCGGGGTCCTCCATCTGCTCGCAGATGGCGACCTTATAGCCCTTGGCGATGAGCCGGGCGATGTAGCTCTCGCTGGCGTGGTAGGGAATGCCGCACATGGGAATCTGCTCTTCCTCGGGCTTGGCCCGCTTGCCCTTGTCCCGGCTGGTCAGGGTCAGGTCCAGCTCCCGGGAAGCAAGCCGGGCGTCCTCGGCGAACATCTCGTAGAAATCGCCCAGGCGGAAGAACAAAATGGAGTCCGGGTTCTGCTCCTTGATCTCCAGGTACTGCTTCATCATGGGGGTCAGCTCTGCCATGTGGCACCTCGTTTCTCTCTGCGCGGCACGGGGGAGCTCACAGCTCCGCCCACGCGCCGCAGTCCATGGCCCGCATCCGGTCCCCCAGGACCTCCCGGAGCCGCCCATAGGCCCAGTCCCCGGTGCAGTGCCCGGTGTAGTAAACCGTCGTTCCCTTGGCCAGCTCCGCCGCCGTGGCGTTTACCAGCGCCTCCGCCTCCGGCGCGCCGGGGGCCAGCTCGAAGAGGTGGAAGCCGCCGAACACCACGCCGGGCCTCCGGCCCAGGCGGCGCTCCGCCGCCCGGAGGGTGTTCACAATCCCCAGGTGCCCGCAGCCCGCAAGCAGGGCGGCCCGGCCGCCCTCCTCCACCAGCAGGTGCTGCTCGTGGGCGAAGCCGTCGGGACGGAAGCCCGCCCCGGTTTTCTCCTGGAGCTTGGGGGCCACGGCCCGGAGGGCCCTGTCGTCCTCCACGCCGGAAAAGAGGGTCAGGCCGTCCCCTAGGTCCTCCTGGTCCCCGGTGAACACGAACCGCTCCGCCAGCCCCTCCGTCTCCGGCAGGCCGATGTAATTCGGTTCCTGCCCCGGCAAAACGGCGTAATAGGCCCCCAGGGCCTCCCGGCGGAGGTGGATTTTCGCTTTGCCGTTGACGGCGCAAAAAGCCGCCAGCCCGCCTCCGTGGTCCGAGTGGCCATGGGACAGCACGGCGGTATCCACGGCGGCAAGGTCAATTCCCAGGGCCCGGGCATTCTCCAGGAAGGAAGCGTCGGGCCCCATGTCAAAGAGGACCTTGCGCCGCGCCGTTTCCACGTAGAGGGAGAGCCCCCGGGCGGGGGTGAGGCCGGGGCGGCGGGATGTGTTTTCCAGCAGGGTGACGATCTTCATGGGGGAACCTCCCGGTTTTGTATTCAAGCCGCCCCTTGACAGCGGAGGCGGGATTGGGTATAATAGGGGCAAGAGGGCGGTCAGCCGGTGGCAGCCGGTTGGCGGTCAATCGTCTTACAAGTTTATAGCTTGAGAAATTGCCGCTTCTTGCTGTTACTGGGGGGCGGTTATTTCTTTAGGTTGAACCCTAATTGGATAGCCGCAAGCACGAGCGTAAGTAACGCGATGGTTTCCAGCACGCCCATGGGCCTCACCTCTTTCCACTTGAAAGAGGATTGACCCCGCCTCTCCTGCCATTCCCATTGTACCACGTTTGTCAATAACTTCCGGAAAGCCCCGCGCTGGCGCGCGGGGTTTTTTATGCCTCCGGCTCCTTCGGCCATTCCCGGCAGACCAGCTCGTCCAGGGAGAGGTTGTAAAAATCCGCCAGGGCAATGAGGGTGGACATCTGCGGTTCCCGCTCCCCACGTTCGTAGGTCTGATAGGCCCGCCAGCTGATGCCAATGAAGGGGGCAAGCTCCGTTTGCTTCAGCCCCCGCTCTTTGCGCAATTTCAAAAGATACTGTGAAAATGTCATATTCTTCTCCTGCACGCCTCGACAGACACAGGCGTGTTTGTTGTAATAACCCAACAGAAACACATTTGCGTCTTTTAGGAGGCCACGCCATGGACGGCTATCCCGACTGCTTATACCAATACGTCGTGGACCATATGGAAGCCGAAGCCGCCGTAAACCTCATCGGCTACAGCCGCTGCCGCTCCGCCCAGGACATGGCCTGGAGCGCCCCGGAAGAAGCGCTGACCCATGAGCAGATCAAGCTGGTGGAGGACTACCGCTCTGCCTGGACCGAGCTGCGTTATCAGGAGGAAAGGCTGCTTTTTCAAAAGGCCGTTTCCCTGGGCAAGTGGATGGTTCAGGCTTAGCCGCCGGCGGGCCGCCGAGGGCGGCGGCCCCTGCACATTCCTTGCAGGGGCCGGCCCCCTGGCCGGGAATGTTGGCGTTTGCCCTAAACGGGTTCCCCGTACAGGGCCCAGGTGTTGCTCCCGGTAACCCGGACCTCCAGGAAGCGTCCTACGAGGGAGCGGTCCCCCTTCAGGCGCACCAGGCGGTTCCCCTCCGTCCGGGAGGAGAGGGGGTATTCCCCGTCGCCGCTCTCCCCGTCCACCAGGACCCGGAGGGTCTTCCCCACGTATCCGGCGTGTATCCGGGCAGAGCGGCCGTTCTGGACCTCCAGCAGCTTGTCGAACCAGGCCTGCTTGTCCTCCCGGGGGGCTGGGTCCGGCAGCTCCGCCGCCTTCGTCCCGGGCCGGGGGGAGAAGAGAAAGGTAAACAGGGCGTCGAAGCCCACCTCTTCCACCAAGGACACGGTGTCCATGGCCTCCGCCTCCGTCTCCCCGGGGAAGCCGATGATCACGTCGCTGGTCAGTACCAGCCCCGGCATGGCCGCCCGGGCATACCGGATCAGCTCCAGGTACTTCTCCCGGGTGTAGCGGCGGTTCATCTCCCCCAGGACCCGGTTGTTCCCCGACTGGAAGGGGAGGTGGAGCTGCTTTGCCACGTGGCCGCAGGCCGCCATCACATCGAAGAGCCGGGGGGTGGCGTCCTTGGGGTGGCTGGACATGAAGCGGACCCAGTAGTCCCCGGGAATTTGGTCGATGTCCTCCAGGAGGTCCGGGAAGTGATACCCGGTATCCAGGTCATTGCCGTAAGAGTTCACGTTCTGGCCCAGGAGGGTGATGTCCCTGTACCCGGCCTCCACCAGCTCCCGGACCTCCGCCAGCACGGCGGCGGGCTCCCGGCTCCGCTCCCGGCCCCGGACGTAGGGCACGATGCAGTACGAGCAGAAGTTGTTGCACCCATACATAATGGACACCCAGGCCTTCACGCCCCGCTCCCGGACCACGGGCAGCCCCTCGGCAATGGCCCCGTGCTCGTCGTCGGTGGAAAAGACCCGCTTCCCCGTCTCATAGACCCGCCAGAGGAGCTCCGGGAAGCGCCAGAGGGCCTGGGGCCCGAAGACCAGGTCCACGTGGCGGTAGGATTCCCTCACCCGTTCCGCCACCCGCGCCTCCTGGGCCATGCAGCCGCAGAGGACGACCACCTGCTCCGGGTTCTCCTTCTTGGAGTGGGTCAGAATCCCCAGGTTCCCGAACACCCGCTGCTCCGCGTGCTCCCGGATGGCGCAGGTGTTCAGCAGGGCCAGGTCCGCCTCCCCGGCGTCCTCTGTAAAGGCAAAGCCGCAGGCTTCCAGCATGCCCATGATCCGCTGGCCGTCCGCCACGTTCTGCTGGCAGCCAAAGGTCTCCACGCAGGCCCGGGGGTGGGCCCCCCGGGCGGCGAACATCGCCTTGATCTTCTCCTGAAAGTCCCGCTGGCGGGCAATTTCCGTCTCCGGGACCATAACTTCCTCTCGCTTCAAAACGCTTCCTCCATACTGTGCGGATGATTTTCCTATTTGAACAGGCCCATCATACCATGAACCGCCAAAAAGCACAAGGAAAAATCCCGGCGGCGGGCCCCGCCCTTTGTGGGTTTCGCCGGAGGTAATCGGTTCACCTTTGTCAAAAACGTAAAATCTCACAAAACCCCTTGACATGCGCCCGAGTTTATTGTATATTTTAGCTACAGAAAGAGGTGAGTCCAGTGTACAATTTAGGCACGGAACCCCACGTCTTCCCGCACCGTTCGGAAACCCCTGGCGCACCCCTGGCAGCCACGTGATCTCAGGCACTTCCCAAAGACGAAACACCACTCATTATGATGAGCCCGCGGGACCAACAGGTCGGCGCAAGTACTGTTTCATGGATTGGAAACCCCACGGATCACCCACGCCCCAGCAAAGCCCCTACGAACGGTAACACTTCAGAAAGCACGAGGTACGAGTATTGATGGACAATCCAATCAATGGTTGAGCCCCCCATTCGCCGAAGGAGCGGATGGGGGGATGTTTTTTCCCCGCCTTCCAGGAGCGCGGGGGAGCCCGCCCTCTTCCCACAGGGCGGGGTGCGCGGAAAGGAGCGGGGGTTCCGGCGGCCCCCATGGCTCAAGGACGGCCCTGGCCCGCTGCCCGCCCTCTGGTCCCGGCGGCGGGGAGGAATCTTTTCCCTTTGCCCCGGCCACCGCCTGGGCGGCGGAACGGGGCCAGTATAATTCAACGGCCTCTTTGGCGCCCTGGGGCGGGCCGCGGCTTGCCTCCATCGGGCTTATGGAAAGCAGGCAAAGGAGAAACAGGGACCTCCGCCATGGGCGGAGGTCCCTTCCTGTCATGTCACGCGGTTATAAGCCAGGGCGTCATCCCTTCACCAGGGAGGCAATCTCGTCGGCGAAGTTCTCCTGCTTTTTCTCAATGCCCTCGCCCTTCTCGAACCGCACGGCGGTCTTGAAGGTGATAGCCCCGCCCAGCTCCTTGGCCGCGTGGGCGATATAGGCCTCCACGGTGCCCTCGAACACGTCGGCGCGGACGGAATCCTGCTGGAGCAGGCAGTTCTCGGCGTAGAACTTGTTCAGCTTGCCCATGACGATCTTCTCCCGGACCTGCTCGGGCTTGCCCGCCATCTTGGGGTCGTTCTCCATCTGGGCCAGCATGACCTTCTTCTCCTCGTCCAGCACTTCCTGGGTCACCTGGGACTTATCCCAGAAACGGGGGTTCAGGGCGGCGATCTGCATGGCGATGTTCTTGCCCAGCTCCGTGACCTGCCCGGCGGAGAGGCTGGTTTCCAGGTTCACCAGCACGCCGATCTTGCCCCCGGCGTGGACGTAGGGCACGGACACGCCCTCGGCGTACCGGGCGAAGCGGCGGACCTTGATGTTCTCGCCGATAACCAGCACCATCTCCTGCTGCTGCTGGGTGACGGTGAGGTCCGTTCCATTGTACTTGCACTCCATCAGGGCGTCCAGGTCGGCGGGGTTCTCCTTGGCCGCGGTGGCGGCCACGCCCTTGACGAAGTCCACGAATTTCTCATTCTTGCCCACGAAGTCGGTTTCGGCGTTGACCTCCACCACCACGCCCACGCCGTCGATGACGGCGGCATAGGCCATGCCCTCGGCGGCCACGCGGCCCGCCTTCTTCACGGAAGCGGCCATGCCCTTTTCCCGGAGCCACTCCACGGCCTTGTCCATGTCGCCGTCGGTGGCCACCAGGGCCTTTTTGCAGTCCATCATGCCCACTCCGGTCATCTCGCGCAGGTTCTTTACGTCAGTCGCGCTAAAAGCCATAATTGCGTTCCTCCAAATTGTATAGTATCGCCGTATCTCACTCGGCGGCGGGAGCCTCGGGGGCGGCCTCTTCGGTCTGCTCGCCCTGGCGGCCCTCCAGCACGGCGTTGGCCATGATGGAGGAGATCAGCTTGATGGCCCGGATAGCGTCGTCGTTTCCGGGGATCACATAGTCGATCTCATCGGGGTCGCAGTTGGTGTCCGCGATGGCCACCACGGGGATGCCCAGCTTGTGGGCCTCGGCAATGGCGTTGCGCTCCTTCCGGGTGTCCACGATGAACAGGGCGCCGGGGAGGCGCTTCATCTCCTTCACGCCGCCCAGGTATTTCTCCAGTTTCGCGATCTCGCCCAGGTGCTTCATGACTTCCTTCTTGGGCAGCATGTCGAAGGTTCCGTCCTCCTGCATGGCCTTGAGCTGGTTGAGGCGGTCCACCCGGGTGCGCATGGTCTTAAAGTTGGTCATCATGCCGCCCAGCCAACGGGCGTTGACGTAGTACTGGCCGCAGCGGCCCGCCTCCTCCCGGATGGCGTCCTGGGCCTGCTTCTTGGTGCCCACGAAGAGCAGGGACTGGCCGTTTTCAGAGAGCTGGCGGACGAAGTTGTACGCCTCCTCCAGCTTGCGGACGGTCTTCTGGAGATCGACAATATAGATGCCGTTGCGCTCCGTGTAGATATAGGGGGCCATCTTGGGGTTCCACCGGCGGGTCTGGTGGCCGAAGTGGACGCCCGCCTCAAGCAGGGCCTTCATGGATACGACGCTGGAATTTGCCATGTTGTTTGTTCCTCCAATTGTTTTAGTTTTTACCTCCGGCGGCTTCATCCCCCCCGCCAATCCGGGAGAATCCCCTCCCTGGACACAGACGGAAAGTCGGCGTGCCGTGCGGAATGCTGAAATATCATACCACAGCAGGTTTTCCAATGCAAGAGGATTTTAGCAGATTCCCGGGATTTTTTCGGAAAAACCTCCTCCCGCTCCGCTTAAAGATTGACATTTCCCCTCCGGCGAAGCATAATGGGACATAGAACGCGAAAGGAGCCTCTTCACCATGGATACCATTTATATCACCGGGCACCGGAACCCGGATACGGACTCCATCGTCTCCGCCATGGCCTACGCCGCCCTTCAGAACGCCCTGGGAAACCGGCAGTACCAGGCCGCCCGGCTGGGCCAGATCAGCGACGAGACCCAGATTGTCCTGGACCGCTTCGGCTTCCAGCCCCCCAAGCTCATCGACAACGTGCGCACCCAGGTCCGGGACCTGGACTACGACACGCCCCCCACTCTCTCCGCCGCCGCCACCGTCAGCCGGGGCTGGCAGGCCATGCAGGGGGGGAACCTCTCCATCCTCCCCGTGGCCAACGAGGACGGCACCCTTTACGGCACCCTCTCCGCCGGGGACGTGGCCAACTACGACATCACCACCGTCCGCAACCCCCGGGTGGAGGACATCCCCGTCTTCAACCTCATCTCCGTGCTGGAGGGAAAGCTCCTCCACGAGAGCGAGGACGCGCCGGACCTGGTTTCCGGGGAGGTGACCATCGCCCTGCCCGCCAGCCGGGAGAACCTGCTCTTTTCCAGCCCGGACAGCGTGGTCATCTGCGGCGACCAGCCGGACATGGTCCAGCGGGCCCTGGACCTCCAGGCCAACTGCGTCATCATCTGCCAGGGCGAGGCGCCCCAGGAGCTTTTGGAGCGGGCGGGGAAGACCTGCGTCATCTCCACCCCCATCGACGCCTACCAGGCCCTGCGGCTCATCTTCCACGCCCTGCCCATTGCCCGGGTGTGCAAGAATAAGGATCTCGTCTGTTTCCACCTGGACGACTATATCGACGACGTGCAGGACGCCGTGCTGGAAAGCCGCTTCCGGGCCTATCCCATTTTGGACGAGGAGGAGAAGGTCGTCGGGATGCTGTCCCGGTACCACCTCCTCCGCCCCCGGCGCAAGCGGGTGGTACTGGTGGACCACAACGAGAAGTCCCAGTCCGTCACGGGGCTGGACCAGGCGGACATCCTGGAGATCATCGACCACCACCGCCTGGCGGACATCGAGACGAAAAACCCCATCCATGTCCGGAACGAGGCCGTGGGCAGCACCAACACCATCATCGCGGAGATGTACCAGGAGAAGGGCCTGATGCCCACGGCGAAGATGGCGGGGCTCATGGCGGCGGCCATTGTGTCGGACACGGTGATGTTCAAGTCCCCCACCTGCACCCAGCGGGACATCGACATCGCCAACCGCATGGCCCGCATCGCAAGCGTCAAGCTGGAAGACCTGGGCCAGGCGATTTTCTCCGCCGCCTGCGGGGACGACAAGACCGCCGAGGCCATGCTGAAAACGGACTACAAGGAGTTCCACATCGCCGGGCACAACCTGGCGGTGAGCCAGATCACCACCATGGACTCCGGCCGTCTTTTAAGGCGGCTGGACGAGTTCTTGAACATCATGGCCGAGACCCGGGAGAAGCGGGGCCTCCAGAGCGTGGTGCTGATGATTACCGACGTTCTGCTGGAGGGGACCCAGCTCCTCTTCATGGGAGATGAGGACACCATCCGCCAGGCGTTTGGGATTAAAGGGGAGGAGAATTACGCCTTCCTGCCCAAGATTATGTCCCGGAAGAAGCAGGTCATTCCCATGCTGTCCGCATTGTGGGGGTGATTCCCCTGCCGGGGAAGGGGGGCTTTACTCGCCCTTCGGGCGGGGCGGATTGGCAACCAGCGATGGCTGGTGCATTGCACCCCCCATTTTCTCGTTTTCTTCCAGAAGAAAACGAGAAAACGGACCGTGCACGGTCCAAAAGAGAAAAAGAAGTATCGCCCCTGCGGGGGGACGGGGGACGAGGGACGCGCAAGGGGTGCTTCCAACGGGTTCGCATGTCTTCTGCCCGCGGCGTGGTGCGGGCGGGGGGTTGGAGGTTATCGAATGGACTTCCTCCTCTTTCCGCTGCCGCTCACCTGGTGCTTGCGTAAATATTCCAGCGGTTATTCGCTCATGAGCTCCGCCATGAGCTGTGCCCCGAAACGTACCCCTTTGTAAAAGGATTCCTCCGCTTGTTTGTCCGCCAGGGCTTCGATACTCGGTTTCAGCGCCTCCGCAACCGCTTCCTCTGCGGCGCGAAGCTGGGTCACAATTTTCCGCTCCTCCTCACATAGGGGATCGTCCAGGCTGGAAAGCGTCGCAAGTGAGAAGGGGTCGTCGTGATATATTTGAGCTAAGATATTCGTCATAAGAACATCTCCCTAAAAAAGTATTGCGCTCGTTATGTGCTCATGGTATCATACTCGCAGTGATAAGTCAAGAGGTCATATGGAAACTAAGAAGATTTTCTGTGCGCGGCTTCGTGAGCTGCGGAACAGCCGGTCTGTCAGCCAGATGCAGCTTGCCAACGCGTTGGGGCTGACGCAAAATTCAATCGCTATGATGGAACGAGGATACCGGGGGACCACGATTGAAAAGGTGGTCCTGCTGGCGAAGTATTTTCACGTATCGGCGGACTATCTGCTAGGCATCACCAACGACCCCACGTGGCGGGGCACGGAGGAGTGAGCCGCCCGGGAGCCAAGCCCGCCCTTCAGCGCCGGATTAGCGGCAGCGAAAAGAGGAGAACGTCCATTCGACAACCTCCAACCCCCCGCCCGCACCACGCCGCGGGCAGGAGACATTCGTAAAAACCGGAGGCACGCCTTGCGCGCCCCCCCGTCCCCCGCAGGGCGCATACTTCCTTTTCTCTTTTGGACCGTGCACGGCCCGTTTTCTCGTTTCCTTCTGGAAGGAAAAGAGAAAATGGGGGGTGCAATGAACCAGCCATCATCATGGCTGAAATCCACCCCGCCCGCAAGGGCGAGAATCACCCCCCATCCGGGGGGAGAAGGAGGCCCCGCCATGCCCCAGGCATCGGACTTCACCACTCTTTTTGACGACGACATCAACCTCCGGGGCCTCTTCGACATCTTAAGCCCCGAAAACAACCTGGTCCTGGCGGACGACATGATGCTCTCCGACGCCAAGGGGATCATCCTCCGGGTCAGCGAGAGCTATGAGAAGAACTTCGGCTTCGTCCATAACTCCATCGTGGGCCGCTCCGCCTTCGACCTGGAGGCCGACGGCACCTTCTCCCCCTGCGTTACCGCCGAGGTCATCCGCCGCCGCCGGAAGATCACCGCCACCCAGACCATCAACCACTCCCACAAAAACGTCATGACCGTGGGCATCCCCCTCTTTGACCGCAGCGGGGAGCTGAAGTTCGCCGTCTGCTTCAACACCGTCTCCATGGAGCAGATCAACGCCATCCAGCGGAACTACCGCCACCTCCAGGACTCCCTCCAGCAGTACACCCAGGAGATCGCCGAGCTCCGCACCCGGGCCACCTCCACCAGCCTCATCTTCAAAAGCGCCTCCATGCAGCGCCTCTGGACCCTTATGCAGAACACGGCCAACACAAAAGCCAACATCCTCATCACCGGGGAGACCGGCGTTGGGAAAAGTGCCGTGGCCAAGGCCATCCACGCCATGAGCAGCCGGGCCGACGGGCCCTTCATCGAGGTCAACTGCGCCGTGCTCCACGAAAACCTTATCGAGTCCGAGCTCTTCGGCTACGAGAAGGGGGCCTTCACCGGGGCCGCCAGCGGCGGCAAAATCGGCAAAATCGAGCTGGCCAACAACGGCACCCTCTTCCTGGACGAAATCGGGGAGCTGCCCCCCCACATCCAGTCCAAGCTCCTCCAGCTCATCCAGGAGAAAACCATCGAGCGCCTCTCCGGCAACAAGCGCATCGAGCTGGACTTCCGCCTCCTGGTTGCCACCAACCGCAACCTGGAAGAGGCCGTCCAGCGGGGCCTCTTCCGCTCCGACCTCTTCTACCGCCTCAACGTCATCCGCATCCACATCCCCCCCCTCCGCCAGCGGCGGGAGGATGTGCTCCCCCTGGCCCACCAGTTCCTGGCCCGGTTCTGCGGGGAGTACGAGAAGAACCTCACCTTCAGCCCCCGGCTGCTGGCCTTCCTGGAGCGGTACGGCTGGCCGGGCAACGTCCGCCAGCTGGAAAACCTGGTGGAACGCCTGGCCATCACCGTCCAGGACCCCATCATCGACCTGGGGCACCTGCCCCCGGAGTACGCCGCCGGATCCGCCGCCCCCGCTCCCGCCCAGGAGGGCACCCTGGCGGAGCGGATGGATGCTTACGAGGGACAGATCATCCGGGAGTCCTACCGCCGCTGGGGCACCACCGTGGCGGTGGCCAAGGAGCTGGGTATCTCCCAGGCCACGGCGGCCCGGAAGGTAGCCAAGTACGTGAAGTAATGGACAATGGATAATGGACAATGAGGAGTTCCCGGCAGACGGTCCGCTTCCACCGCCCATCATTGTCAATTGTCCATTGTCAATTTCAAGGGGGGACGCCTATGAGCCTTGTCCAATTAAAAACCGAATTACGGCAGGAGCTGAAGCTGACCCCCCAGCTGATGCAGTCCATGGAGGTCCTGCAAATGACCTCCCAGGAGCTGCTGGAATACCTCTCCCGCCAGGCGGAGGAAAACCCCCTGCTGGACCAGTCCGACCCGCCGGAGCGGGCCTATGAGGAACTGCGCCGCCAGGCCGGGTGGATCGACGGCGGCGTCCGGGACCGGGCCACCTTTACCCATGAGGACGCGGCCCCGGAAGCCGGGGCCATGGACAACCGCCTGGAGAGCCTCGCCGCCTTCCTCCGGGACCAGATTCACCGCCTCCGGCTCCCCAAGCCCCTGGAGGCCCTGTGCGGGTATCTGGCGGAACTGGTGGACGAGGACGGGTACCTGGCCCAGGAGGACCTGGACGGCCTGGCCGCCATGAAGATTCCCCAGGCCCTGACGGACCAGGCCCTGGACACCCTCCAGAGCCTGGAGCCCCCGGGGGTGGGGGCCCGGTCCCTCTCCGAGTGCCTGCTGCTCCAGCTCAGCCGCCGGGAGGGCGCGGACCCCGTGTCCATGGACATTGCCGCCCGCTTCCTCCCGGAGCTGGGCCGGAAGCACTACGCCTCCATCGCCCAGAAGCTGGGAACCACGGCGGAGGCCGTCCGGGCCGCCGAGGCGGTCATCGCCTCCCTGGAGCCCCATCCCGGCCGGGCCTTCCAGCCCGCCGAACCCCCGGTCTATGTCCGGCCCGACGTGTTCGTGGCGGAACTGGACGGGGAGCTCAAGGTGGTGCTGAACGAGTACTATCTCCCCCGGGTCTCCGTCAACAGCTACTACCTCCGCCTCCTGAAAAGCTCCGACGAAAAGGAGACCAAGGAGTACCTCCAGCAAAAGCTCCGCCAGGCCAAGTGGCTCCTGGACAGCCTGGAGCGCCGGGGGAGCACCCTCCGCCGCTGTGCCGAGGCCGCCCTGGAGGCCCAAAGGCCCTTCTTCTCCGGCCAGACGGGGGACCTGGCCCCCATGACCCTCTCCTCCCTGGCGGAGAGCCTGGCCCTCCACCCCTCCACCGTCTCCCGGGCCGTCCGGGGGAAGTACCTCCAGTGCCGCCAGGGCACCTATCCCCTCCGGTACTTTTTCAGCCTCCCCGTCAGCGGCGGCGTCTCCCGCCAGGCGGCGAAGCAGGCCCTGCTGGCCCTCATCCGGGAGGAGGACCGGAAGCGGCCCCACAGCGACCAGGACCTCTGCCGTCTCCTGGCGGCCCGGGGCATTGTCCTGGCCCGGCGGACCGTCACCAAGTACCGTTTGGAGCTGGGCCTGGGGTCCTCGGCGGCCCGGCGGAAATAAAGCAGCCAAAGCCCCGCCGTCCCAGACGGCGGGGCTTTGCCAGTTTGCAAACGCTTACTTAGATGCCTCCAGGGGGGCGGGGGCGTAGGCGGCCCGGTACAGGAAGGTCACGATCTGTCCCCGGGTGCAGGTCTTTTCGGGCTCGAAGGTGGTGCCGTCCCCGGTGCCGGAGGTGATCTCCTTCTCCACGGCCCAGGCAATGGCGGGAAGATACTCCGCTTCCTTGTCCACATCGGTGAAGCTGACCTCGGCCTCAGCTTCCGCCTTTCCGGCCACTTTCCACAGGTAGGACACGGCCATCATACGGGTGCAGAAGGCATTGACGTCTTCGTCCCCGGCAATGAGTTCCTGCTCCACGGCCCACTTAGCGGCGGCGTCCCGGTCCTTCACGCCCTCGGCGGCGCCGGGCTTTCCGCTGGCCCGCCACAGGAAGGTCAGGATATGGGACACGGTGCAGGTCTCGGAGGGGCCGAAGGTGGTTTCGGTCTTCCCGGTGGTGATGCCCTCGGCAACGGCCCAGTCAATGGCCTTGGCGAAGGGGGACCCGGCGGCCACGTCGGTGAACTTGGGGGCGGCGGGGGTTTCGTCCTTCTTCTCCCCGTCGGGTTCCTCCGTCCGGGCGCCGGGCTTCACGTTCTGGACCTGGTCCACGTTTTTCTTGGCGTCGTAGGTTTCGGAGGCGTCGTAGTTAAACTCCAGCTCCGTGGTGATTTTATCGCTCTTGGGAATGAACCAGATGGCGCCGTCCAGGCTCATGGTGCACTCCGCCAGCTCCGTGGCGCCCTGGGGGACCCCGGCGGCCACGTCCAGCTTGCCGTCCTTCTCGAAGAAGAACATGGTTCCGCAGTTGTTGGCGTCGGGTTTGATGTCCTCGCCCTTCATTTTTTTGTTGGACCCATTGTAGACCACTTTGCAGTCAATGTTGGGGCCCACGCCGCCTTCGCCTTCCTTGGTGGCCAGCTTATAGTCCCAGCGGGAGGCAAAATAGATGCCGTTCTCATCGGGCTTCAGCACCGTGCGGATTTCCTTGGTCTCGTCGGTGACGCCCTTGCACTCCTTGAAGTCCTGGATCAGCTGGACGGAGCCCGCAGGGGCCTGGGCCTGGGCCTGGGCGGCCTTGTCCAGGGGGAAGGCGTCCACGCTCTTGGCGCCGTCCGGCTTGGCGTCCTTGTACTGGAACTTCACGGCCATCTCCAGGTCCCCGGTCTTGGGCATGGCGATAACGGTCCAGGTCTCCAGGTCCACCTTGAACTTGGCGATTTTCTCCGCGTCGTCCGGGGCGCTCTCGGTGCTGGTTTCCACCTTGCCGTCCCGTTCGAAGACGCTGACCTTCACGTCCTTCAGGCCGTCCAGGTCCAGCTCTTCCGTCTTGACCTTGTAGTCTTCGCCCTTGTAGGTGACCGTGAGGCTGATGTTCTCCACCTCGTACTTCCAGGGGGAGATGTAGTAACCGCCCTCTACGTCCACGTAGGTGGCGGTTCCCTCGCCGTCCTCCACGCCTTCGGCCTGGAAGTCGTGCTTGACCTTCATTTCCTTGGCGGTGTAGATGGTGCTGGCATACGCCGCGGGGACCATGGCGCAGAGCATCGCCAGCGTGAGAAACAGGGAGAGGAACTTTTTCATTGGTATGCCTCCATTCAATTTGGGAGGGCCTTCCGCCGATATCCCAGTTTAAAGTACTACCAGTATAGCACCATAAATTGTCATTTTCAATCCGTTTGCCGCCGAAATACAAACGTTTGCATTGTCTATTTTTACGACATTTCATCTTTTTTTTGCGTGAAAAGCCCCCCGTGCCAGACGGCGCGGGGGGCTTTTGCGGGTCAGCGGGTTTCCTGTCGGAACCTCCGGCGGGGCGCGCCCGCCGGAGAGGGAGGAAAGGGATGGCGGCAGGAGCCGCCGTGTGTGGGACCCTCCCCCTCCGGTTGGGCGTCCGCCGGAAACACAAAAGCGGTGTCGAGCCGCAGACTCAACACCGCATAACGCCGAGGGTATGCGAACGCACGGCCCAACCTTCTTCCTGCGCTATCCACCCTTGCAAAAGGGCGGGGGAATGGGTATAATAGGCGTGTGGTGCAGGTAAACTGCTGTGCTGAGTGGTCTTGGCACTCGTACAGGGCCGTTGGGTGTTCACGTCACCCGGCGGCCTGCCGCATTCATGTTTCCGCCTTCTATTTTAACCTGAGTTTCCCCAAATTGCAAGGCTTTTTCACCAAAAGCCCAAAAAAGCCCCGCCTGCCCAGAGGACAGGCGGGGCTTGTATTTCGCCTCCCCGGGCTCACCCCCGCCGGGAGTACAGCCGGGCCAGGCCCCCCTCGGAGGTCTCCCGGTAGCCCCGGTTCATGTGGATACCCGTTTCGTACATGGTCTTGAGGACCATGTCGTAGCTGATGCGCCGGGTCTCCGCCAGGAAATAGGCCAGGTTGGCGGAGTTGATGGCCCGCATGGCCGCCACGGCGTTGCGCTCGATGCAGGGAATCTGGACCAGGCCGCAGATGGGGTCGCAGGTAAGCCCCAGATGGTGCTCCAGGGCCACCTCGGCGGCGTACTCGATGCGCTTGATGGAGTACCCGAAGAGCTGGCCCAGGGCGGCGGCGGCCATGGCGCAGGCCACGCCGATCTCCGCCTGGCACCCGCACTCCGCCCCGGAGACGGAGGCGTTCCGCTTGGCCAGCCCCCCGAAGAGGCCCGCCACCCCCAGGGCGTGGGCGATGTCCAGGTCGCTGAGGCCCCGCTTGTCCTTGAAATAATACAGGACCGCCGGGAGCACGCCGCAGGACCCGCAGGTGGGGGCGGTGACAACGACGCCGTTTCCCGCGTTCTGCTCCGACACGGCGTAGGCGTAGGAGCAGACCCGCTGGCACTCGACGATCTCCGGGTGCTTGTTTACCAGGATGTGGTCATGGATGGACTTGGCCTTCCGCTCGATGCGGAGCCCCCCGGGCAGCTCCCCGGAGGCGGCCAGCCCCTCCCGGATGGAGTCCTGCATGATGGCCCAGACCTCCAGCAGGTCGTCCCAGATACCCGCGCCCTCGTTCAGCTCCACGTAATCCGTGAGGCTGATATAGCGGAAGGCGCAGAACTCCTTGATCTCGGCAAAGGAATTTTCGAAATAGGCCTCCTGCTCCTGCCCGGGGGAGGGACGGCCCTCCCATTCCAGGTCCCCGCCGCCCACGCTGTACACCCGCTGGGTGCGTAGCTCCTGCCCGCCCCGGAGAGCGGTGAGGTCCAGGGTGTTGGGATGCTGTTCCACCGTCTCCGGGGAGAAGACGATCTCCGTGGGAAGGGGGGCGAATGCCTCCTTCAGGATGCGGTCCGTGCCGTGGCCCTTCCCGGTCTTGGACAGGGAGCCATACAGCACCGCCCGGTAGGCGTCCGCCTCCGGCGTCTCCTCCCGGAAGAGGGCCGCAGCCCGGGCGGGGCCCATGGTGTGGGAGCTGGAGGGCCCCCGGCCCGCCTTGTATACGTCGTGAATGGATCTCATCGTTTCCAACTACTCCTGTTGTGTGAGGTCAGGGGGCAAAGCCCTCCACAATGTCCACCAGCTCCTGGCCGATGCGCGTCTGCGCCTCCCGGGTGCCCGCGCCGATGTGGGGGGTGCAGGAGACCGCCGGGTGCTGGGCCAGGGCCCAGTTGGGGTCCTTCTCGCTCATCCACACGTCCAGGCCCGCCGCCCGGACCTTCCCGGACTCCAGGGCCTCCAGAAGGGCCCCCTCGTCCACGTTGCTGCCCCGGGAGACGTTGATAATCACCACGCCGTCCTTCATCTTTCCCAGGCTCTCCCGGTCCACCAGGGCCTTGTTCCCGCCGGGGGCGCAGAGGATCAGCACGTCGGAGCCCGCCAGCAGGTCCTCCATGGAGACGAACTTCATAGTCCCGCACTCGCAGCCCTCCGGCTTGTTGCGGTGGACGGTGGAGAGGACCTTCATCCCCAGGGCCTGGCACTTATCGCCCACCATCCGGCCAATGCGGCCATAGCCGATGATTCCGGCGGTCTTGCCGGAGAGCTCGAAGCCCTTGGAATAGGCCTTCTTCTCCCACTGGTTCTCCCGCATGGTGTGCCCAGCGATGGAGATATTCCGGGCACAGGAGAAGAGGAGGGCGATGGCCAGCTCCGCCACGGCGTTGGAGGAGGCCCGGGGGGTGTTCCGCACGGCGATGCCCGCCGCCTCGGCATAGGGAATGGCGATGTTGTCCATGCCCACGCCCGCCCGGACGATGAGCTTGAGCCGCCCGCCCTTGGCGGCGTCGATCTGGGGCTCTTTGATTTTGGTAGCGGAGCGGATGATGACGGCGTCAAAGTCCCGCAGGGCGGGGCCCAGGGCGCCGGGCTCATAGAACCGCTCCACCACCTCGCAGCCGTCCGCCCGGAGCTTCGCCACGGCGGAGGCGTCCATACCGTCAGTGACCAATACGCGCTTTAGCATCATAATTGTACCCCTTTCGTATCCGGCACACCCCAGGGGTGCCAATGTCGGAAAACCCTCACGCCCATTGGGGGACAGGCGCGTCCGGCAGCCCGGAAGGGGGTCCAGGGGCACTCCCCTGGTTTTCCGCTCTTGGCGGAAAATAAATTTGAATCATTTTCCTGACGACATGCGCGTCAGGAAAATACCAAGACTCCAGCCGCCTTGGGCGGCGGCTCCAGTGACCGATGTCACTGGAGGGGGGAATCTAAAGGGGGGACGAAGTCCCCTCTTTAATTCAGTTGTGCTCCTGCTCGTACTTCTTGAGGAACGCCACCAGGGCCTCCACGCCCTCCTTGGGCATGGCGTTGTAAATGGAGGCCCGGAGGCCGCCCACGCTCTTGTGCCCCTTCAGGTTGTCAAAGCCCGCAGCCTTGCTGGCCGCCACCACGTCCGCGTCCTGGTCCTTGCTGGGGGTGACGAAGGGCACGTTCATGAGGGAGCGGTCCTCCTTCCGCACGGCCCCGGTGAAGAGCTTGGACTGGTCCAGGAAGTCGTAGAGGATCTTCGCCTTCTCCACGTTCCGCTGGTGCATGGCCTCCAGTCCGCCGTTATCCAGGAGATACTTGAAAACCTTCCCACAGCAGTAGATGGCCCAGCAGTTGGGGGTGTTGTACAGGGAGCCGTTGTCCGCGTGGGTCTTGTAGCTCATATAGGTGGGCACGAACTTCGGGAGGTCGTCCCGCAGCAGGTCCTCCCGGATGATGACCACCGCCATGCCCGCCGGGCCCACGTTTTTCTGGACGCCGCCCCAGATGAGGCCGTATTTCGTCACATCGCAGGGCCGGGAGAGGAACATGCTGGACTGGTCGGACACCAGGACCTTCCCCTTGGTGCCGGGAAGCTGGAAATACGTGGTGCCGTTGATGGTTTCGTTTTCGCAGATATACACATAGTCCGCGTTGTCCGGGATATCCAGATTGGAGCAGTCCGGGACATAGGAGAAGTTCTTGCCGGCGGAGGAGGCCACGATCTTGACCTCGCCGTATTTCTTCGCCTCGGCAATGGCCTTCTTGGACCAGGCTCCGGTCTCCACATAGCAGGCCAGGCCGTTTTTCATCAGGTTCATGGGCACCATGGCGAACTGGACCGTGCCGCCGCCCTGGATGAAAAGCACCTTGTAATTGTCGGGAATCCCCATGAGCTTGCGGAGGTCCGCCTCCGCCTCGTCCCGGATCTGCTGGAACACCTTGCTCCGGTGGCTCATCTCCATGACGCACATGCCGCTCCCGCGGTAGTTCATCATCTCGGCGGCGATCTCCTCCAGCACGGGCTCCGGCATCATGGCGGGTCCGGCGGAGAAGTTATAGGTACGGCCATATTTCATATCGCGTTCCTCCATTCAAGAATTTTCACAAGTTCCGCCCCTTCCGGGGCCGCTTTCCTGTCCATAGTATACAGGATTTCCCAAGGGGAATCAACCGTATCCATAAATTTTGTGGGCCAGGGGTAAATTTCTTTCCTCCTCCGCCCGCTTGCTTTCCGGGACAAAACCCTGTATACTGGGTGAAAACCTTGTTTAGAACGTCCCGCCCTCCGGCGGGGGCGGCGGAGGAAGCCTATGACATGGGACAACATCAAGCAGGACCTGCGGTCCCGGGGGAACCTGGCCCTGCTCTACGCCCGGGCCCTGGGGAAGTGGCTGCTGCTGGCCACGGCGGCGGGAGTTTCCTGCGGCCTGGTGGGCACGGCGTTCCACATGGCCGTGGAGTATGTGACCGAGCTCCGGGGGGAATTCCCCTGGCTTCTGTATCTCCTGCCCCTGGCGGGCCTGGCCATTGTGGGGCTTTACAAGCTGCTGGGCACCGAGGGCCAGGGCACCAACGACATCTTTGACCAGGTCCACAAGGGGGGATGCGTCTCCCTCCTGCTGGTCCCCGCCATCTTCCTGGGGACGGTGCTGACCCACCTCTGCGGCGGCTCCGCCGGGCGGGAGGGGGCGGCCCTTCAAATGGGGGGCTCCCTGGGCTACCGGGTGGGGCGGCTCTTCGGTTTTGACGAGCGGGACCTGCGCATCGCCACCACCACGGGCATGGCGGCCTTTTTCACCGCCCTCTTCGGAACGCCCCTGGCGGCGGCGGTGTTCTCCATCGCCGTGGTCAGCGTGGACTCCTTCTACCACGCCGCCTTTTTCCCCGCCCTTATCGGGGCCCTGGAGGCCTATGGCATCTCCCGCCTGCTGGGTGTAGCCCCCACCGCCTTCGCTGTGGAGGCTCCCGAGCCGGCGGCGGGCCTGCTGGTCCGGGCGGGAATCCTGGCGGCCCTGTGCGGGCTGCTGTCCGTGGTGTTCTGCGGGACCATCCGCCTGGCGGAGCACCAGCTCCACAAGCGGATTCCCAATCCCTGGCTCCGGGCCTTCGCCGGGGGCTGCGCCGTGATTCTTCTCACCTGGCTCTGCGGGACCATGGACTACAACGGCGCGGGGATGGAGGTCATCGCCGCCGCCGTGGAGCGGGGGACCGTCCGGCCGGAGGCGTTCTTGCTCAAAATCCTCTTCACCGCCGTCACCCTGGGGGCGGGCTTCAAGGGCGGGGAAGTGGTGCCCTCTTTCTTCGTGGGTGCGGCCTTCGGCTGCGCGGCGGGGCCGCTGCTGGGGCTCCCGGCGGGGTTCGCCGCCGCCCTGGGGCTGGTGTCCGTGTTCTGCGGGGCCACCAACTGCCCCCTGGCCTCCATCGCCCTGGCCATCGAACTGTTTGGCAGCGGGGGGCTCTTGTACTTCGCCCTGGCCTGCTGCGTCAGTTACGTCCTCTCCGGCTACGGGGGACTCTACTCCAGCCAGACCATTCTCCACTCCAAGCTCAAGGGGCGGTATATCAACGTACATACCAACGACGGTCCCGTGGAAAACGCCGTCCCGGCGGAAGCGGAACCCAGGGAGGCGCTTTCATGATTTCCAAAATTTACCCCCCCCCCGCGGAATCAGACGGTTGACCTGGTAAAAAGCTCCGCTATATTTGGCGTCCTGCTGATCCACGCCAGCGCGGGCTGCCTCTCCGGCCCGGTTTCCCCCTCCTGGCTGTCCGGCCTGTTCTGGAATGCCCTGGCCCGTCCGGCGGTGCCCCTGTTCCTTATGGCCAGCGGGGCCCTGCTCCTGCCGCCGGAGCGGGAGCTGCCCATAAAACGGCTCTACACCCGCAACATGGCCCGGCTTCTGGCGGCGCTGTTTTTCTGGGCGGCCTGCTATAAGCTGGTTTACCTGTGGCTGCTGGACAGCCTCACCCCCTGGGACCTGGAGGCGGCGGCGAAAAACCTCCTCCTCTTCCGGCATGAGGAGCATCTCTATTATCTCCACATCATGCTCCTGGTTTACGCCTTCCTGCCCGTCACCCGGCTCCTGGTCCGAAACGGTGACCGGCAGTCTTTGGAGTATGCCCTGGGGCTGTGGCTCCTCCTGGGCATTCTGTACCCCACGGTTCGGACCCTCTGGCCGTTTACGCTTCTGGGGGGCGTCCCGGTCCAGTGGCGGCTGAACCTGGCCTACTCCTCTATTGGCTACACCCTGCTGGGGCATTACCTGACGGTTTACCGTCCCCGTCCCCGGCGGCCCCTCTGCCTCGCGGCTCTTCTGGCGGGCTTCCTCCTCACCTTCGGGGGGGCCTGGGCCGCCTCGGCGGCGGCGGGGAGGCTGGAGGAGCATTTCCTGGAGGGCACCGGGGCCGGGGTTTTTCTGGAGGCCCTGGGCTTCTGGGGCCTGTGTCAGAGGGCCTCTCCGCCGGAATGGGCGGGGCGGGCGGCGGCGCGCCTTTCCAAAGCCTCCTTCTGCGTCTTTTTAACCCATGTGTTTTTCTTGCAGTTCTTCGCCCGCCACGGGCTCCGGGCGGCGGAGGGCCCGCCGCTTTTCACCGTGCCCCTGGTCTCCCTCCTGGTCCTAATCTGCGGCTGGGGGGCCTGCGCCCTGTTCTCCCGGGTCCCGGGGGTCCGGCGCTGGCTGATTTAAATACCCGCATAAAACGCGCCTCCCGCGGCATACTGTCGTCAACCGACATCTGCCACGGGAGGCGTTCTTTTCATGACTCAAATTCTGCAAGACACCGGCATGACGGTGCTGACCACCCTGCTGTCCATCCTGGCCCTGTTCCTCCTCACCAAGCTGATGGGCGCCAAGCAGGTGTCCCAGATGACCATGTTCGACTATGTGGTGGGCATCACCATCGGTTCCTCCGCCGCCGAGCTGGCCACGGAATTGGAAGAGCCCCACAAGCCCCTCACCGCCCTGATTGTCTACGGGCTGGTGGCCGTGAGCATCTCGGTCCTGTGCTGCAAGTCCCTGAAAATCCGCGCCGCTGTCACGGGACGGCCCGTGGTGCTGCTGGAGGACGGGGTGATTTACCGGGAGAACCTGAAAAAGGCCAGGCTGGACTTGAACGAGTTTCTCACCTACTGCCGCATCGGCGGCTGGTTTGACCTAAGCCAGCTCCAGACCGCCGTCTTCGAGCATAACGGCACCGTCAGCTTCCTGCCCAAGGAGGCGGACCGCCCCGCCACCCCGGCGGACCTGAACAAGAACCCCGCCCAGTCCCAGGTTCAGACTCCCTTTATCATGGACGGGAAGCTGCTCTCCGGCAATCTCCGCCAGGCGGGGAAGGAGGACGAGTGGGTCCGCCGCTGCCTCCTCCGCCAGGGCTACCGGAATGAGGGGGAGGTCTTCCTGGCCCTCTGGGGCGGGGGAGAGGATTTGACGGTGTTTCCCATGGAGCCGAAGCGGGCCGGCGGACAATGGACAACGGATAATTGACAATTGACAATTGACAATTGATAATGGACAATTTTCTGCTTCAATGGGCCAGAATGAATTCCTCCAGCTCCTCCGGGGTTTTCACCACAGCCACCGCTCCGGCCTCCTCCAGCTCCCCCGGCGGGGCGTAGCCGAAGAACTCCACCCCGGCGCAGTCCACGCCGCAGGCCCGGGCCCCCAGCACGTCGAATTTCCGGTCCCCCACCATCAGCACCTGGGGGAGATCCCGCTCCGTCAGCCCCAGCTGCCGCATGGCCTCCCGGACCACGTCCTCCTTTTCCCAGTCCCCGTGGGGCGGGCTTCCCACCAGGGCGGAGAGATGGGGCGTGAAGCCGAACCGGGCGCAGATGGAAACGCACAGGTTTTCCGGCTTGGAGGAGGCCAGGGCCAGCACATAGCCCCGCTCCTTCAAGCGGCCCATGACGGCTTCCATGCCCGGGGCCGCCCGGTTTTCATACTGGCCCACGGGCTCGTAAATCAGGCGGAAGCGCTCCACCGCCTCCGCCGCCTTCTCCGGGCTGTAGCCGCAAAAGCGCATAAAGGAATCCTGAAGGGGCGGGCCGATGAAGCGGAGCAGAGTCTCCTCCTCCGGCACCGGGCCGCCGTAGCCCAGGATGGTCTCCCGGACGCAGTGGACAATGCCCTCCCGGGAATCCGTCAGGGTCCCGTCCAGGTCGAAGAGTATATAACGGTACATATCAGCCCTCCTCACAGAACCGGGGAACGATGACGCCCCGGGCGGTCCCGTCCACCTCCAGGGCCGGGCCCTCCAGCCAGCGGACGTCTCCCTCGCCCCACAGGGCCAGGAAGTCCTCCACCCCCGCCACGTTGGGCAGGCCGTAGGGCGCGTGGCGGTAGTGCATGGGGACGACGCACTTGGGGCGGAGGGCCCCGCAGACGGCCCGGGCCCCCGCCGCGTCCACGGTGTAGGTGCCCCCCACGGGAACCAGCGCCGCGTCCAGGGGGCCGATGGCGGCAATCTGCTCCGGCGGGAGCGGGTGCCCCAGGTCCCCCAAGTGGGCGACGGCAACGCCGTCCGCCGAGAGGATATGGATGGTGTTGGTCCCCCGGAGGGCCCCGCCTTGATCGTCGTGGAAGGTCTCCACGGTGCGGATGGTAAAGGGGCAGGGGCCGTCGAAGGGGACCAGCTCCGCCTGGTCCACGGCGTTGTGGTCAAAGTGACCGTGGCTGCAAAGAATCTTGTGGACTGGAAGCCGGAATTCCTGGTGCTCCCCGCCCTCCGGGACGATGGTCATCCGCACCTTGCGCGTTACGGTGTAACCGCCCTTTGCCTCCCAGCGGGCGCGCTGCTCCCAATCTGCCGCCCGGGAGGCGGTCTCCAGCAGGGAGGGGTAGCCCTCCACGCCGGTGTAGGGGTCCAGCAGAATCCGATAGCCGCCCTGCTCCACCAGAAAACAGGCGTGGCCCAGCCAGGTGAGTTCCATATCATGATCCTCCTTGTGCGTATTTCAAAAAACGGGGGCGGACCTGCGTCCGCCCCCTTACTATAGCAGATTTACGGCTGTTTGTCATCCGGGTTTTTCGGTTCGTCCTTCTTCCGCTTGAAGAAGCTGCCCCCCGTCCGCTCCCGGGACTGGCGGAAGGTTTCTCCCCGCTGGGCCTGGCGCCGCTTGGAGACCTTCACCACCAGCAGGATGACAAGGGCCAGGAGAACCATCCAGGTCCAGTTGTAGGCCAGGTACACGGCCACATCCTGGAGGAAGTCCCCAAAGCCGCGGAGCCCGTCCGTAAAGGCGTTGCCCAGGCGGCTTCCAAAGGTGGGCGGGGCCTCTTCCACCGTGGAGAGGCGCAGGACCTCCCGGAGGCGGACATCGATGGTGGCGAAATCCACCAGGGAGTCATAATGCCGGAGGGACCCGGTAAGCTGCTCGATCTGGTATTCCGTCTCGCTGATGGCGTTTTCCAGGTCGATGATGTCCTCCATATTTTCCGCCTTGGAAAGCAGCGTCTGAAGCCGCTCCATCTTCGTCTTCTGGGTTTCCAGGCGGCTCTCCGTGTCGTAGTACCGCTCGCTGATGTTTTCGGCGTTCTGGTCCTGGCTGGTGACGTGGCTGATTTCCCCCACGGTCTTCAAAAAGCCCCGAAACTCCTTGGCGGGGACCCGGACGGTATAGCTGGCGCTCCGGCTGCCGTCGCCGCGGCTGTCGGAGGAGGCGTACTCCAGATAGCCCCCCAGCCTGTCCACCAGCTCCTCCAGGGCGGCGGTACAGGCGTCGTAATCCTGAGTCTCCGCCTGGATGCTAGCGGTGTAGACCATCTTGGCGCTGGCCAGGCGGTCCTCCCGGGGCTCCTCTGTGGTCGCCTCCGGCTCGGCGGGGGAGCCCCCCGCGGCGTCGGCGGGGGCGTCAAAGCCGAACTCCCTTACCTCGGCCTTCCACTCGTCCCCGCTGTCGTCATAGGCCGTCTGGCTCTCGCTGGCGGAGGGGGCGCTGGAAGCGCTTCCCCCGCTGTAGCCCCCGCCTCCTCCGCAGGCGGTGAGGGTCAGGGCCGTCAGCAGGGCGGCCAGGAACAGGGCAAGTCCTCTCTTCATCCGTGTATCCTCCTTTTCCGCCCCGTCTTCCCAGCGGGGCTCTTATCCATATAGACGGATTGCCTGGGGGAAAGGTTCCGGGGATTTTGAAACTTTTTTCCAAGAAAACAGGGCTCCGCCCCGGGAGCCCTGTTCATCCCTATTACGCCACCGCCGAGAAGGGGGTGCGGGTCTTTTGCCGCTCCTCATTCTGCCGGGCCAGGTCCTGCTGCTGGGCGGCGTTGTCCGTGTCCGCCTTGGTGACGGTGCGGGTGGTGCCGCCGGAGACATAGGACTTGCCGCACTCCGGGCAGATTTCCGTGTGCATGGTCACATTCTGGCTGACCACCTTCCGGCCCTCCCGGCTGGCCTTGGCCTGTTCCCGGTAGACGTGCTCCATCTCGTGGCCCCGGACGGCGGAGGCCGCCTGTTCCGGCTTGATGTTGGTGGGCGTCTGGAAGGACACGCCCATGTCGTCGGACCCGTCCTGGTACTTCCGGCTCTCGCAGGTCTCACACTGGCCCGCTTCCAGGGCCTCCTGGGCGCTCTCGGCCCCCTGGGCGGTTTTGCCGTCCAGGGCCGTTTCGTCCTCCGCGTCCTTCTCCTCCTGGCCCGGCAGTCCGGGAAGCTCCGTTTCATCCGCCTTGGGCGCGCCGTTCAAAAGCGCCTCCTCCGCGTCCTTTAAATCGTTCCGGCCCAGGGCGTCCTCAGCCTGGGACAATTGGCCCTCCAGCGCGTTTTTCCGGGAGCCGTCCACAGGGGAGAAGCCCTCCTTCCCGGTTTCCACAAAGAGCCCGTCGGGCTGCACCTCGCCGTAGCGGGTGCGCATCCGCCCGGCCATGGCCGCCGGGTCGTTCTCCAGCCGGGACGCCAATTCCGGCAGGGAGGCCTCGTCCCGGGAGATGGGGCGGACGGCCCGGACTGGTTCCACGGGCGTCTCCAGGGAGGGGCTCTTCCGGGCCGCCCAGGCCTGGCCTTGCCCCGCCTGCCGGGCGCCCCGCGCATTCCGGATATTCTCAGCCAGCCGGGACTGGTAAAACGCCCCGGCGGCGCCCAATCCAAAGCTCCCGGCGCCTGAAATTCCACCGACCATAGAATCACCTCATATCTGAATTGCCTTACGGCGAAACTCTAACGACTACAGTATACCAGATTCTCCCCAAAGCGCAAGCCCCTTTTTGGGCCCAGGGGCGCCCCGCCGCGCTTCCGGGAAGCGTCCGGCCCATAGGCCCCCCTCTGGCCCCATCCGGAAGCGCGCCGCCGGGAAAATTCCCGGCGGCGCGCCCGCTTCTCAGTATCCGAAGAGCATGTCCCGGCGGATTTCCGCCAGGGAATGGGCCCCGCACATGGCCATGGCGTCGGCCAGCTCGGCCTTCAGCTTGTCCACGTAGGCCTGGACCCCCCCGGCCCCGCCGCCGTAGACCATGTTGACAAAGGGACGGCCGATCAGCACCGCGTCCGCCCCCAGGGCCAGGGCCTTGAACACGTCCAGGCCGGAGCGGATGCCGCCGTCCACCAGGACGGCCATCTTCCCGCCCACAGCGTCCGCAATGGCGGGGAGGACCTCGGCGGTGGCGGGGCACTGGTCCAGCACCCGGCCCCCGTGGTTGCTGACCACGATGCCGCTGGCCCCCGCCTCCAGGGCCTTCTCCGCCCCCCGGACGGTCATGATGCCCTTGAGGATAAAGGGGGTTCCCCCGGCCAGCTTGGCGATCTCCCTCAGCTCCTCCACGGTCTTGCTGCCCGCCGGGGGCTGGAGGTTTTTCAGGAAGGGCAGGCCCGCCGCGTCGATGTCCATGGCGATGGCGATGGGCTCCGCCGCTTTCACCAGGGCCATCTTCTCCTGGATGGTCTCCAGGTTCCAGGGCTTGATGGTGGGCACGCCCCGGCCCTTCTGCTTTTTCAGGGCCTCCGCCGCGGCCTCCATGACGGCGGGGTTGGTGCCGTCCCCGGTGAAGGCGGCGATGCCCGCCTGGGCGCAGGCGGCCACTAAGATGTCGTTATAGGCCAGGTCGTCGTACTTGTCCCCGTAGTGGAGCTGCATGGCTCCCACGGGGGCGGCGAAGACGGGGAGGCCTACCGTCTGGCCAAAGAGGGTGAAGGCGGTATCCACGGGCTTGTTCTCGCAGATGGTGTCCATGTTGACGCAGAGCTCCTGCCACTTCTGGTAGTTGCGGATAAATCCGGTGCCGATGCCCTTGGCCCCGGGGCCGGGGATGGCGTTCCGGCAGCCCAGGCCGTTGCAGGTGGGGCAGGATTTGCAGTGGGGGCCCATACAGGTACGGGCGTTTGCCAGGACTTCCTGATAGGTCATGTCGGGTTTCCTCCAAATATGTCAAAATTTTCAGGTACGCTTATAAGCCGATTGTACAGGAAACGGGGAAGAAAGGCAAGGGGGAACGGTCCGGGGCCGCGCCTCATAGAATGCAGAGGTGATCCTATGACAAACCCAAACTGCGACCCCCTGGCCCTCACCACCATGGTGAACTCCCTGGCGGTGGCCATCGCGGGTCAATTGAACGACCAGGAGCTGGGCCTGGCGGGGGCCATCCTGACCCAGCTGGGGGACACTCTGGAAACCATCGCGGCCCAGCGGGAAATTTGTTCCCGCTGACCTAACGCTCCAGCAGGCGCTTCGCGATCTCCACGTTTCCCTGCTCCAGCTCCCGCAGCTTTCGGACCGCCACCGCCTGGGCCTCTTTGTCCCCGGCCTGGGCGGAGGCACGGTCAATCATGGCGTTCAGGGTTTCCTGGGTCAGGTCCTCCAGGTCCGTGAAGTTCTCCTGCCCGATATACCGCAGGAAGGAGGAGACCTTGGGGTCGTACACTACCCCCGCCAGGGGGATGCCCTGCCCGGCGGCGAAAATCAGGGCGTGGAGCCGCATGGACACCACCGCCTCCATCCGGGACAAGGCCCCGATGATGGTCCCGGCGTTCCCCGCGTCGTCCAGGAAATAATGGGGCGCGTCCCCCAGGTGCTTGGCCGCCTCCCGGGCGGCGGCGGGGTCCTGGCCCTTCTCCACCGCCGTAAAGACGGGGGTGAGGCCATAGCGCTCCCAAGCGTACCGGGCGGCGGCCCCAAAGACGGGGGCCTTCTCCTGGAAGCCCGGCCAGGGCCGGAGGGCGAAACAGAGGTACTTCCCCCGGGGGGGGATGCCCGCCCGGAGGAGCACGCTGTCCGTCTTCTCCTCCGCCGCCGGGCGGAGGGTCAGGGCCGGGTCCGCCGTCAGGCGGATTTCCGGCCTGTCCACTCCCATGGACTTCAATTCCTCCAGGGAGTCCGGCTCCCGGAGGGTGATCACGTCCACGTTCCGGTTCAGGGTCTTGGCCGCCAGCTTCCGGTGGTTTCCCCGGGTGACGGGGCCGATGCCGCAGCCGTACATCTGGACCTTGCAGCCCGCCCACTTGGCGGCGCGGATGTTCATGAGGTAGAACCAGAGGGAGCGCCGGGAGGTCACGTCCTGGATGAGGCTCCCGCCGCCGTTGATATAGAGCTTTGCCCGCCGCATGGCCCCCAGCCAGCCGGGCACGTCCACCCGGCTGACGGAGCGGACCCGGTAGGAGAGGCGGGTGGCCTTGGGATTCTTGGAGATAACCGTCACGGGCATGTCCGGGTCGATGGACCGCATCTCCCCTAAAATGGCCTCCAGGATCGCGTCGTCCCCGGCGTTGCCCCGGCCATAGGCCCCGCAGATCACCGCGCCGTCCCGTTCCCGCCTGGGCCGGGCGTGGCGGCGGAGGATTTCCCCGTAGATATGGAGCTGGGTGTCCACGGTCTTTTCAATAGAGAACTGGGTGGAGGCCTTTTCAAAGAGCTTCTCCCCCATCTCCCGGCGCAAGGCCCCGTCGGTTCCCAGGGCCGCCAGGCGCTTGCCCAGGGTCATGAAGTCCCGGGGGGCGAACAGATAGCCGTTGACCCCGTCGTCAATGAGGTAGGGGATGCCCCCCACGGCGGTGGAGATGGTGGCGAGGTGGAACCGGGCCCCTTCCGTCAGGGCGTAGGAAAAGGTCTCGGACAGGCTGGTGAGGACGTTGATGTCCAGGGCGCTGTAGAAGCGGTCCATGCCGCCGCTGATCCACCCGGCGAAGGTGACCTGCCGCTCCACCCCCAGTTCCCGGGCCAAATTCCCCAGCTTTTCCCGCTCCTCGCCGTCTCCGGCGATTACCAAACGTAGTTTATCGCAGGTTTTATACGCCTCGGCAAAGCCCCGGATAAGGGTGGACATGTCCTTCACCGGGTTCAGCCGGGCGGCGATGCCCACCACCACGGAGTCAGCCTCCACGTCCGCCCCCAGGGAGCGGAGGTAGGGGAGGCGGTCCCCCTGGTCCGGCGCGGGGGTGAAGTCGATGCCGTTATAAATGGCGTAGAAGCGGTCCGCCGGGAAGCCCCGGGAGATGAGCAAATCCACCATGGCGTCGGACACGCCCACGCGGTAGTCCAGCCGCCGCAGGGCCCAGGTGTTGATAACCCCGAAGGTACACCGGGCCAGGGGGCGGCCCATGTAGTCGATTTTATAATCGCTGTGGATGGTGGTGACCACCGGAAGGCCCGTGAGCCGGCGGAGGAGGGCGCCGATCATATTGGCCCGGGAGCCGTGGCAGTGGATGAGCTGGAATCCCTCCCGGCGGATATACTCCGCCAGCTGGCGGCGGATCTTAAAAATGTGGTTGCCGCCGCAAATCATGGTCGGGATGCCCAGGGACCGGGCCTCCCCAGCGAAGGGGCCGTCCCGGAAGCAGACCAGCTGGGCGGTGATGGTCTTGTTCAGGTGCTGGAGGAGGCTCAGCACATGGGTCTTGGCCCCGCCGGAGTCCCCGCCGCTGATGAGATGAATGACCTTCATGGCAAATATCCCCTTGTGATTTTGTGAAAGGTATTATATAATATTTTCCGGGCCTTGTCTACCAAAGGCTCCATCAATCTGAAAGAAGGCGGGCCCGGGGCCCGCTGCGGAGGTCTGGCATGGAACAAAAGAAAGTGTTTCGCATCGGCAAATTCAACATCATCGACGTCATCGCCGTGGCTTTGATTCTGGCGGTGGCCCTTTACGCCGCCGTGCGCGTCCTGAACCGGGGCGGGACCATTGAGGTGCCCACCATGGAGATTACCTACGTGGTCCGGGTGCAGAACGTGGCCGCGGAGCTGTACGAGAATTCCAAGGAAAACCTTCCCTCCCCGCTGATGGCCTCCGGGGCCCGGCTGAACGGGCGCATTGAGTCCGTGGAGGCCACCCCCTGGCTGGAGCTGGGGCCCGACGGGGAGTGGCACGAGGACCCGGACCACGTGAACCTCTATTTTACCTGTACCGCCACGGTGCCCAAGGAGGAGGTCATGACCACCAAAGTCGGGGAGCAGGAGGTCCGGATCGGGAAAACGGACTATATCATGAAGAGCGAGACGGTGGAGTTCCAGAATGGAACGGTCATTGATGTAGACTGGGGAGAGTAACTTTTCTTGAAAGAAAAGTTACCAAAAGAACTTTCGCTCGCTCTGGCTGTCTGGTGGGAAACCGGGCCGGAGCGACGGCAACGCAGAATTGCGGGGGGAACATCCGATGAAGAAAGTATTTGCGCTTCTGGTTTTGCTGGTCCTGCTGGCGGGGTGCTCCGCCGGGGCGGCCCCGGCCATGTACATTCAGCCCGCGGAGCTGAACGAGGAGGAGGAAGCCGTTGCCAAGCTCCTGGGGGCGGACACGGACCAGCACCTCTTTGACGTGGTGCTGGACGGCACGGCGAAAAAGGTCAGCATCTGCACCTATGAGCTGGTAGACGGGGCTTGGGAACTGCGCTCCGGCGGCGGCGGCATGGCCCTTGAAGAGGATGACACAAAAGCTCGCCTGGCTTTCGGATTCGATGACCTCCAAGGCAAATTCCGGCAGGCGATCCAGTTCAGCAACGGCGACTTCAGCGCCGTAACACATACCCCGCCGGAGGAGGCTGAGGAGCGCGATCCCGCCATGGGCCGCACCACCAGCTTCCTCTCCAACCGGACGGAGATTGTCTATGGCAAGGAGATTCCCCTGGCCATCCAGATCCATACCACGAAAAACGAGGTCATTTCCTATTTCACGGATTACTTCTTTCAGCCGGAGGAGTATGAGAAGCTGGGCTATGAGCATGTGTATGCTTTGACGGTGACGTTCAGCCAGGAGCCGTTGCCCTGAGAAAAATCAAAACCCCGGCGGGCCTTGAAGATGGTCCGCCGGGGTTTTGCGTGTTTTAACGGTGCGGAGGTTCCGGTGAGAAGGGCGGACACATAGGTCCGCCCCTACAGGGTGTTCTTCCGGTAGAAGGACCGTAGGGGCAGACCTGTGTGTCCGCCCTTCCCCCGCGCGGCCCGTATCCCGATAGGCGCTTATAACATGCACTTCCCCCGGGCCATATACTTCCCCTCCGGCTGGGAGGGGAGCACATTCCCGCTCTCCACCGCCAGCCGCCCCCGGAGCCACACCTGCCGGATGCCGCCGTCGGTGGCGAAGCCCTCATAGGGGCTGTACCCGGCGGCGGACTCGCAGTCCTCCGCCCGGATCACGTGCCCGCCGCTGGGGTCGTAGACCACGATGTCCGCGTCCGCCCCGGGCTGGAGGGTCCCCTTCCGGGGGAAGAGGCCGTACAGCTTCGCCGGGTTCTCGCTGAGGACGCGGCACATCCGGGCCACGCTCATCTTCCGCCGGGCCACGCCCAGGGACCACATCAGCTCCCCCCGGGCCTCCACCCCGGGAAGGCCCCCGGGAATCTTGGTGAAGTCCTCCAGCCCCAGGCCCTTCTGCTCCAGGGTGAAGGAACAGTGGTCCGTGGACACGGTCTGGATGTCCCCATGGCGCAGGGCCTTCCAGAGAATTTCCTGCTCCTTCTTCTCCCGCAGGGGCGGGGCGCAGACGTACCGGGCCGCGCTGGAAAAGTCCTCCTGTCCGTACAGGCTCTCGTCCAGGGCCAGGTACTGGGGACAGGTTTCCACGTACACCGTCTGGCCCCGCTTCCGGGCCCGGAGGACCTCGTCCAGGGCCTCCCCGTTGGTGAGGTGGACGATGATCACCGGGGCCTGGGCCGCCTGGGCGATGCGCAGAAGCCTCCCCACGGCCTCCGCCTCCAGATAGGGCGGGCGGGTCTGGGGGTGGCTGGCGGGGGAGAGCTCTCCCGCCGCTTTCTTCTCGGCAACCATGCCGTTAATCACCCCGGCGTTTTCACAGTGGACGCCGCAGATTCCCCCCAGAGTTTTCAGCTCCTTCAGCGCCCAGTAGAGGTCCCGGTCCCCCAGCAGCATGGCGGGATAGGTCATGTACATTTTAAAGGAGGAAATGCCCTGGGCGAACATGACGGGCAGCTCCGCCCGGACGCCCTCGTTCCAGTCGTCGATGGTCATGTGGAAGCCGTAGTCGCAGAAGGTCTTTCCCACGGCCTTCTCCCGCCAGCGCCCTAAGCCCGAGGCCAGGGACTCCCCCTTGTTTGGGCAGGCGAAGTCAATGACGGTGGTGGTGCCCCCCCGGAGGGCCGCCCGGCTTCCGGAGGCAAAATCATCGGCGGTGACGGTGCCCGCCACCTCCAGGTCGAAGTGGGTATGGGCGTCGATGAAGCCGGGGAAGAGGACGCAGCCGGACACGTCGATGGTCCGGTCCTCCTCCGCCTTGATCCCCCGGCCCAGGGAGACCACCTTCTCCCCCTCCACCAGCAAATCCGCCCGCCGGACGCCCTTGCCGGAAACCACGCTGCCGCCCTTAAACAGTGTGCGCATATGGTGTCCCTCCGTTCTTTCTTTGTTGATAAAACCGGGCGTGTCCCGCGGCGCATTTAACGCAAGGGGCGGACCCCTGTCCCCGCCCTTTTATTGAACGCGCCAAATTCCCGGGAGAGGGGCGGGCGCACAGGCATGCTCCCGCAAAATAAATCCCCGGGCCGGGCTTTCCCATGGAACCAGTATAGCACAGACGGCGGCGGATTTCCAGCGGCGGAGGGGGCGGGGAAAAAATTTTCCTGCTCCGGAACACTTTGCGCTTTCTATTTGGAATTTTTGTGCTATAATGGCATCAGGAAGGGCGGAGGCCAATCCGCCCTGAAAGAAGAGGAGGTAAAAGAATGCAGACAAAGAAGTTCCTGTCCCTGCTGCTGGCCCTGGCCATGATGTTCTCCCTGGCCGTCACCGCCAGCGCCGCGGAGGAGGAAGGCGGGAGCCTGGAAGGCTCCATCGTCATCCTCCACACCAACGACGTCCACGGCGGCATCGCCGGGTACGCCAAGGTGGCCGCCCTGAAGGCCGAATACCAGGCCAAGGGCGCTTACACCCTGATGCTGGACGCGGGCGACTACATCCAGGGCGACCCCACCGTCAGCGTCAGCCAGGGCAAAACCGCCATTGAGCTGATGAACCTGGCGGGCTATGACGCGGCCACCATCGGAAACCACGAGTTCGATTACGGCTACGCCAACTTCAAGGAAATCACCAAGGACGCCAAGTTCCCCGTGGTGGCCGCCAACGTGCTGGTCAACGGGAAGGCGGAGAACTCCCACGTGATCTTCGGCGAGGAGGGCGGCAAGAAAATCGGCGTCTTCGGACTGAGCACCCCCGAGACCGCCACCAAGGCCCACCCCGCCAAGATTCAGGGCGTAACCTTCCCCGCGGGCAAGGACATGTTCGCCATCGCCCAGGCTGAGGTCAAGGCCCTGGAGGACGAGGGCTGCGACTACATCGTGTGCCTGGGCCACCTGGGCATTGACGACGAGTCCAAGGGCAACCGCTCCATCGACCTGATGGACGCCGTGGAGGGCATCGACCTCTTCATCGACGGCCACTCCCACTCCACCCTGGAGGAAGTCAAGGAAGCCGCCGGGGACAAGCCCATCACCTCCACTGGCACGAAGCTGTCCAACGTGGGCGTGGTGACCATCTCCGCCGAGGGTGAAATCTCCATGGAAAACGTGGCCACCGAGGGCCTGGCCGGGGACGAGGACATCGCCGCCCGGGCCGCCGCCATCCAGAAGCAGATTGACGACGACTACGGCGCGGCCTTTGCCAAGACCGAAGTCCTCCTCAACGGCGAAAAGGACCCCGGCAACCGCACGGAAGAAACCAACCTGGGCGACCTGATCACCGACTCCCTGGTCTGGGGCGCCAAGAAAAACGGCGAGGAAGTGGACGCGGCCGTCACCAACGGCGGCGGCATCCGGGCCCCCATCGCGGCGGGCGACATCACGAAAAAGGATGTCAACACCGTCCTGCCCTTCGGCAACACCCTGAGCATCGTCAAGGTCACCGGCGCGGAGCTGCTGGAGGCCCTGGAAGCCTCCACCCACTGCACCCCCACCGCCATCGGCGGCTTCCCCCAGGTCAGCGGCATTGAGTTCACCGTGGCCACTGGCAGCGAGTTCAAGGCCGGGGACCTGTATCCCGGCTCCACCTACCACAAGCCCGCCTCCATCGAGCGGGTCACCATCACCTCCGTGGGCGGCAAGGACTTCGACGAAAAGGCCACCTACGCCATCGCCACCAACGACTTCATGGCCGCCGGCGGCGACACCTACTATGCCTTCGCCTCCGCTTCTGTGAACTACGACCTGGGCCTGCCCATGGACGAGGTCCTGATGGACTACATCAAGGAAGAGCTCAAGGGCGTGGTTACGGAGGAAGCCTACGGCGAGCCCGCGGGCCGTATCACCATCGAGGCCGCTCCCGCCGAGGAGGCCCCCGTTGAGGAGCCCGCTCCTGTGGAAGAGCCCGCCCCCGCCCCCGAGCCGGTTCCCGAGCCCGCTCCGGAACCCGCCCCCGCCCCCGAGCCCGCTCCCGCGCCCACCGTGGCGGAAGGCGGCTATGTGGTCAAGTCCGGCGACTGCCTCTGGAGCATTGCCCAGGAGGCCTATGGCACCGGACGCCAGTGGCAGGTCATCTACAACGCCAACAAGGACTCCATCAAGAACCCCAACGACCTGCGGGTCGGCCAGGTCCTGGTGATTCCTGCGGCCTAAGCCCCCGGGTTTCCCCGGCCTGCCCCTGATACAAAAGGCGCTCAGAGCGATGCTCTGAGCGCCTTTTTTGCCAGAATCGCTAAGGAAGGGGGGAGCCGTGTCCTGCCAATGGAAAGAGGGCGGACGCATCGGTCCGCCCCAGTGCGGCCTTTGAATGGTAAACGAACCAAAGGGATTCCGGTATCCGCCTCCGAAAACCGTCCCTTACCGGGAAAGCAGACGCCCCAGCAAGGGCTCAAAATCCACGCCCTCCTGGAGGGAGAGGCCCTGCTCCACCGTCCGCAGGGCGCAGGCGTGGATAAAGTCCACCGCCAGGGCCGCCGCGTCCCGGAGGGAATCCCCCCCCAGCAGCGCCCCGGTGAGGACGCTGGCAAATACGTCCCCGGTGCCGTGGAGGGGATGGGCCACAAAGTCCGTCTGGACCGCCTCCGCCCTCCCGGTCCGGGCGTCGAAGCACATGGCCCCGGTCTGCCCGGGGGACAGCGCCGCCCCGGTGAGGGCCACGGAGCGCTTCCCTCCCAGGCTCAGCTCCTCCGCCAGGCGGCGGAGGGCGTTCTCATCGTGGAGAGCCCGGCCCCCGTCCAGGAGGTCCCCATAGTCCCGGCCCAGCAGGAACGCCGCCTCCGTGAGGTTGGGGGTGATTACATCCGCCAGCTCCGCCAGGCGGGCCATTCCGGCGCACATGGCGGGAGTGTAAGTCTGGTAGGGCTTTCCGTCGTCCCCCATGACGGGGTCCACCACTACCAGGGTATCCGGGCCCCGGAACTGGCGGATAAAGTCCGCCACGATGCCGATCTGCCGCCCGCTGCCCAGGAAGCCGCTGTAGATGGCCTGGAACTGGAGGCCCAGAGACTTCCAGTGGTCCGCCACCTTGGGTAGCTCCTCCGTCATGTCCAGGAAGGTGAAGCCAGTGAAGCCCCCGGTGTGGGTGGAGAGAAAAGCGGTGGGCAGGGGGCAGCACTGGACCCCCATGACGGAGAGGATGGGGATAACCTCGGTGAGGGAGCAGCGGCCGAAGCCGGAGAGGTCGTGGATGACGGCGGCGCGGGGAGTCGGCATAGAGGGGCCCTCTTTTCCTTAAAAGTAATGGGGTTATTTTACAACGGAACGGGGAAAAGCGCAAGAGGAAAAGCGCGTGTCCGGTTAAAAGGCGCGCCCCTGTAGGGCCGGGCCTGCGGCGCATTCCCCCTGTAAAATGCGTGCCCGGACACTCCCCGTGCAAAAAAGGGGCTGGACGGGAGAGGGGGGGTGTGGTATAATTAATTCCGGTTTTGATATGCGCCTGTGATGGAATTGGTAGACATGCGAGATTTAGGTTCTCGTGCTTTCAGCGTGTGGGTTCGAGTCCCTTCAGGCGCACCAGCTCAGGAATTCCCCTTACCGCTGCGCTTCCCGCCCCGGCGGGGCGGAAAGCTCCGCCGGACGGGGAATTCCTTCGCGTTCACCCGCGATCCGCTCTGCTGGGTTCGCGGGTGATGTTTTTCGGGGGACGGGGGATATATTGCGCTTCCCGCCCCGGCGGGGCGGAAAGCTCCGCCGGACGGGGAATTCCTTCGCGTTCATCCGCGATCCGCTCTGCT
>CAJTZK010000005.1:0-72914 GCA_910583785.1 uncultured Oscillibacter sp. | reverse complement strand
TGGGTCCGCGGGTGATTTTTTCGGAGGCGGGAAATGAGATTCGATGGGTCTGGCGGGTTAAATGGCTTTTTAACAGATTGAGCGGGCGGCGCCTGGTTGGATGCCGCCCGCCCTGGTGGTCTTTTTCAGGGGATTATGGGGCCCCTCCCAGGGTGTCTAATTCCCGGAGGGCCCTCAGCTGGATGGGCACGGCGCAGAGGAGGGTCAGCACGTCCGCCGCCGACTGGGTCATCTCCACCCCGGTGAGGCCCAGGGTGTGGGACAGGATATAGACCAGGGGAATGAAGAAGATGCCCTGGCGGGACATGGCCACGAAGGTGGCCCCGGCGGTCTTGCCAATGGTCTGGAGCATCATGTTGCTCATGACAATCCAGCTGGAGAGGCACAGCGTCACGCACTGGAACCGCAGGGCCATGGTCCCGATTTGAATTACCTCCGGGTCGTCCCGGAAGAGGGCGATGAGCTGGGGCGCAAAGGCAAAGCCCAGGGCGCTCACCGCCAGGAGGAAGGCGAAGGAGGCCTTCACGCAGAACCAGAAGCCCTCCTTCACCCGGTGGTAGAGCTTCGCGCCGTAGTTGAAGCCGCAGACGGGCTGGAAGCCCTGGCCAAAGCCGATCATGGCCGAGCCGCCGAACATCATGATGCGCTGGACCACCCCCATGGCGGCGATAGCCGCGTCGCCGTAAGGCCCGGCGGCCCGGTTCAGGCAGATGGCGGCCACGCTGGCCAGGCCCTGCCTCGCCAGGGAGGGCAGGCCCCCCCGGATGATCTGGACGTAATAGGAAAGCTTCAGCTGGACCCGGGAGACGTGGATGTGGAGGTTGCCCCCCTTGGCGCACCCCGCCAGCAGGAGGCAGAAGCTGACGAACTGGCTGATGATGGTGGCCCAGGCCGCCCCGGCCACCCCCAGGTCCAGGCCGAAGATCAGCAGGGGGTCCAGGCCGATGTTCAGCACCGCGCCGCTGGCGATGCCCACCATGGCGTAAGCCGCGGAGCCCTGGTAGCGGAGCTGGTTGTTCAGCACCAGGGAGGAGGTCATCCAGGGGGCCCCGAAGAGAATCACCCGGAGGTAGGCCTTGGTATAGGGCAGGATGGTGGCGGTGGAGCCCAGGAGCATGGCCAGGGGCTCCAGGAACACCTGGCCCAGGGCGCAGATCAGCGTCCCCGCCGCCAGGGCGGCGAAGAAGCCCGTGGCCGCCATGTTGCTGGCCTCCTCGAAGTTCTGCTTCCCCAGCTCCCGGGAGATGAAATTGCCGCTTCCGTGGCCGAAGAAGAAGCCCACCGCCTGGATGATGGCCATGAGGGAAAACACCACCCCCACCGCGCCCGTGGCGCTGTTGCTTTTCAGCATGCCCACAAAGAAGGTGTCCGCCATGTTGTAAAAAGAGGTCACCAGCATGCTGATGATACAGGGCACGGCCAGCCGGCAGATCAGGCGGCTGACGGGGGTCTCGGTCATCTGATGAAATTTCTGTTCCTGCTTTTCGTCCATGTGGTCGTCCATAGCGGGGCCCGCCTTTCTCGTTGCTTCGTCACATTCTGATAGTATAGCACGCTTTGCCCCGGAACGGAAGCGGCTTTTTTAATAGGTGCGCCCAACGGGCCTTTGACAGGAGGGACGGGGGACGGCCCCGGCGCATAGACTGGGATAGGTTCCCGGGAAACCGGGGCCAATTTCCAGGAAACGAGGGATTCCTTTGCGTATCAACGAGGCCTATGAGCACGCGGCCATCCTCCCCTGCCCGGGGGATGACAGCGGCTGCAATAAAATCGTAACCCAGTGCGTGGACGTCACCGCCCCGGTGACCCTGGTCCCCACCGCCTCCCTGGGCACCGTAACGGTGGCCTGCCAGGGCGTGCCCGTGGTAAACTGCGTCACCGACCCTTGCGGGACCTCCAGCACCATCACCGTCACCCAGCGGATCTGCGTCACCATCCCCGTGCGCTACGACGTGAGCATGAACACCTGCGACCCCACCATCTCCTGCGCCGACGGCGGGTCCTGCGGGCCCTGCTCCCCCTGCGGCTGCAAAGGGTAACCGTCCATAAAACAGAAGCCCAGCCCCAAGAGGGCTGGGCTTCTGTTTCCCATTATTCCGCCAGGAGCTTCAGGCCCGCCAGATAGCCCTGGACGCCCCGGCCCCGGATGCTACCGATGCAGGCATCCCGGATATAGGACACGTGGCGGAACTCCTCCCGGGCGTCGGGGTCCGAGATATGGACCTCCACCGTGGGGATGCCCACGGACTTCACCGCGTCCAGCAGGGCGATGCTGGTGTGGGTGTAGGCCCCCGGATTGATGAGGATGCCGTCCACCTTGTCGAAGTAGGCCTGCTGGATGGCGTCCACCAAATCCCCCTCGTGGTTGGACTGGAAGAAAGAAACCGTCACCCCCAGGCGTTCCGCCTCGGCGGTGATCATGTTCTCCAGGTCCACGTAGTCCGTGTTGCCGTAAATTTCCGGCTGGCGGATGCCAAGCAGGTTCATGTTGGGCCCGTTGATCACCAGGATGCTCTTCTTTTCGTTACTCATAAAAATCCCTCCAAATTTCTCCGGCGGTTTCCGCCGGGCTGTTGACGTTCCAAATCTCCCGGTCCGCCGCCGCCGCGTACAGCGGGTCCCGGAGGCGCTCCATCTCCTCCAGCTTCCCGGCCTGGGAGAGGGGGCGGCCCTCGGTGGGCAGGTCCTCCAGCCGCCGCCGGAGGCGGTACACCCGGCCCGTGCGGCGCATGGCGGCCCGGTTCTCCTCCCGGAGGACGGCTCCGCCGCCGGTGGCGATGATCTGCCCGCTCTTGGCGCAGGCCTCCGTTAAAACCTCATGCTCCAGCTGCCGGAACGGGCCCTCTCCCTGGGAGGCGAACATCTCCGGGATGGACATGCCCGCCCGGCGGGCGATTTCCCCGTCCAGGTCCACGAAGGATTTCCCGGACCGCTCCGCCAGGAGCTTGCCCACGGTGGTCTTGCCGCTGCCGGGCATCCCCACCAGCACGAGGTTGGTCATCTCCCGCCAAAGCCGGGCGGTGATGGCCTCCGTCTCCCCGTCGGGGATGGGCTTATCAAAAAACAGCTCCTCCGCCCGCTTGGCCTGGTGGACCAGCATGGAAAGGCCCCCGGCATGGCGGAGGCCCAGCGCCTCCGCCTGTAAAAGAAGGTCCGTCCGCCCGGGGTTGTAAATCACGTCCGCCACGTCCGTCAGGCCCGGGAGGCGGCGCAGGTCCACAGGGGCCCCGTCCATATGGGGCCACATGCCCACGGGGGTGGTGTTGATGAGGACCTCCGCATCCCCATGGCGCTCCGGCAGGGTTTCATAATTGTCCGGCCCGGAGCGGGAGACCACCGCGATCTCCCGGGCTCCCTCCATCCCCGCCGCCGCCCGGGCGGTGAGGGAGGCCCCGCCGCTGCCCAGGATCACCACGTTCTTTCCCTTGAGAGAAATCCCCGCCCGGCGGAGCATATACAAAAAGCCGTCGATGTCCGTGTTATAGCCCGCCAGCTTCCCGTCCCGGCGGACCAAGGTGTTTACGCTTCCAATGGCCTCCGCCGCCGGGTCGATCGCGCCGCAGAATCTCATCACGTCCCGCTTGTAGGGAATCGTGACGTTCAGCCCGCCGACATCCTCCCGGCGGAGAAAATCCCCCAGCTGCTCGGGCTCCAGCTCAAAGAGGCGGTAGCCCTCGCGGCCCAGGGCCTTGTGGATGGGAACGGACCAGCTGTGGCCCAGGCGGCGGCCCAGAAGGCCGTAACACTTTTCGCTCATACTTCCGCGTAGTTCCCCAGGAAGTGGAACTGGGCGCAGCTGCGCTCCATCTCCTCCAGACAAGCCCGGACACTGGGGTCCCGGAGGTCCGCCTCCAGCTCGATGAAGAAGATGAACTCGAAGTCGCTGCCGGAGACGGGGCAGGACTCCAGCTTGGTCATGTTGATGTCCAGGGCCGCCAGCTTGGAGAGCATCTCGTACAGGGCCCCGGGCTTGTTCTCAAAGGCGATAATCAGGCTGGCCCGGCTGGCTCCGGCGTAGATGGCCGGGTCCTTGGCCACGCAGATGAAGCGGGTGTAGTTGTTGTCGCTGTTTTGGATTTGGCCGTTGACGCACTCCAGGCCGTACAGCGCCGCGCAGGGGTGGGAGGAGATGGCGGCGGCGTGCTTATTTCCCGACTCCGCCACCAGCTTCGCCGCCACGGCGGTGTTGTCGCAGGGGATGACCTTGACCCCCTTGAGGCCGTCTAAGAAGCGGCTGCACTGGCCGATGGCCTGGGGATGGGAGTAGATTTCCGTAATCTCCTCCGGCTTTACCCCGGGGAGGGCCAAAAGCTCGTGGCGGATGCAAAGCCGGGTGGAGCGGACGATGGTGAGGCTGTGCTCCTGCAAAAGCTCATACACCGCCCGGACGGACCCGTTGGAGCTGTTTTCAATGGGCAGCACGCCGAACCTGCAGAAGCCCGCCTCCACGGCGGAGACCACCGCGTCGAAGGTCTTCACGTACATAATGTTGCCCCGGGGGAACATCTTGTCGCAGGCCGCCTGGGAATTGCCTCCCTCAATGCCCTGGCAGGCAACCAACCCCGTCTGGGGGAAGAGCTGGTCCCGGTTTTCAAGGCACGCCCGGACCTGGGCTCCCACCTTGGTGGGCGCGTCGATGAGCTCCGCCTGACGGGACCGGGCCAGCTCGAACAGGGTGGAGAAGAGGTGGTAGGCATAGCGCTCCCGGCTTCCGGCGCTCTCCGTCACCCTGGCCAGCACTGCCCGCTCCCGCTCCTTGTTCAAAATGGGGAGGCGGTGCTCGTTTTTATAGGCGGCGACTTCCTCCGCCAGGTCCATGCGCTCCAAAAAGAGCTTCAGCAATTGCTCGTCTACGGCGTCAATCTTGGCGCGGATATCAGAAAGTTCCATGATTTCCCTCCAACAGCATATCCAAAAGTACGGCGGCGGTCACCGCCTCCATCACCGGGACCGCCCGGTGGGCCACGCAGGGGTCGTGCCGCCCGTGAATGGCCAGCTCCGCCGCCTCCATGGCGGAGAGGCGGACGGTTTTCTGGGGCCTCCCAATGGACGGCGTGGGCTTCACCGCCGCCCGGAGCACCAGGGGCATCCCCGTGGTGATGCCGCCCAAAATGCCCCCGGCGCGGTTGGTCTCCGCCCGGATTTCGCCGTCCTCCAGGGTAAAGGGGTCGTTGTTCTCCGAGCCCCGGAGCTCCGCCGCCCGGAACCCCTCGCCAAATTCCACGCCCTTCACGGCGGGAATGCCGAAAAGGGCCGCGGCCAGGCGGTTTTCAACGCCCCCAAACATGGGCTCCCCCAGTCCGGGCGGCAGGCCGGTGGCGGCGCACTCGATGACGCCCCCCACGCTGTCCAAATCGTTTTTCGCATCCAAAATGGCGGCGCGCATCCGTTCCCCCGCCTCCCCATCCAGGACGGGGAAGGGCTTGGCGGCGATTTCTGAAAAGAGCGCCGCCGTGGGGTACAGGGGGAAGGGCCGGTCGCAAATCCCCGCCACGGAAGCCAAGTGGGCCCCCACGAAAATTCCCCGGCGGGCCAGGATCTGCTTGGCAATGCCTCCGGCAACGCACAGGGGCGCCGTCAGCCGCCCGGAGAAATGGCCCCCGCCCCGCATGTCGGCGTGGCCGCCCCACTTGGCCCAGGCGGTGAAATCCGCGTGGCCCGGCCGGGGCTTATCGGCGAGCTCGCCGTAGTCCTTCGAGTGCTGGTCCGCGTTTTTTATCACGGCGCACAGCGGCGCGCCGCAGGTCTTTCCCCCCTCCAGGCCGGAGAGGAATTCCGGCACGTCGGTTTCCTTCCGGGCGGTGGAGAGGGGGCCCGTTCCCGGCCTCCGGCGGTCCAGGAAGCGCTGGAGCTCCTCCAGGTCAATCGCCTCCCCGGCGGGGAGGCCGTCCACCACCACGCCGATGGCCTTCCCGTGGGACTGGCCGAAGACGCTGACGCGGATGATGTTTCCAAACTCAGAGGACATGGACCGCACCTCCCAGGTTCTCGTAATCCCGCCAGAAATGGGGGTAGGACTTCCGCACCGCCTCCGCCCCCTGGATGACCACTGGGCCCTGGCAGCGGGTGGCGGCGATGGCGGCGGCCATGACAATCCGGTGGTCGTTGGCCCCGTCCACCACGCCGCCGGGGAGGGTGGAGACGCCGTAAACCGTCAGTCCATCCTCCTCCTCGCTGACCGCGCCCCCCAGGGCCTTCAGCATCTGGGCCACGGTGGCCAGGCGGTCGCTCTCCTTCAGCCGGAGGCGGGCGGCGTGGGTGAAATGGGTGGTCCCCCGGCGGACGGCGGCCATGACCGCCAGGGGCGGCAGAAGGTCCGGGCAGTCGGAGAGGTTGATTTTCACCTCGCCCGTAAGGGCCAGTTTTTTGTAGTGGCCCACCACCGCCGCGTCCCCCTGGGCCGACTGGCCCTTGAGGCCCCGGAGCCGCAGGTTGCTCCCCAGGGAGAGGGCGGCGTACCAAAAGGCCGCCTGGGACCAGTCCGCCTCCACGGTCTCCTCAAAGGGGCCGTAGACCCCCGGCTCGACGCCAAAGCCGTTCAGCGCCGGGGACCAGCGGACATGGACGCCGCACCGGGCCAGCACGCCCATGGTCATGGAGGTGTAGGAGGCGGATTCCAGCTTCGTGGTGCTGATGACCACGCTGGGCCCCTCCAGCAGGGGCAGGGCCATCAAAAGGCCTGTGAAAAACTGGCTGGACACGTCCCCCCGGAGGCGGTACTCCCCGGGGGACAGGCTTCCCCGGACGGTGAGGGCGCCGTCCTCCAGGGCGTAGGAAATCCCCCGCCGGTCAAAGAGGTCGAAATAGGGCTGCTGGGGCCGCTCCATCAGCCGTCCCCGGCCCGTAAACACGCCCCCCTGGTCCACCGTCAGGGCAATGGGAATCAGAAAGCGCAGGGTGGACCCGGATTCCCCGCAGTCGAACTGGGGCAGGTCCCCGAAGGGGCGGCGCTCGCCGCCGATTCCGGCGACGCGGAGGCCGTCCTCCGCGGCCTCCCAGGAGGCCCCCAGGGCCTCCATGCAGCGGAGGGTGGCCTCAATATCCTCGGAGAAGGCCACGTTCTTGACCACGCTGGTCCCCGCCGCCAGGGCGGCGGCGAGAATCCAGCGGTGGGCCAGGGACTTGCTGGGAGGCGGCGTGACCACGCCGGAGAGGCGGCGGGGGGTGATCTTGACGTCCATCTACGCCTCCCATCCCGCCCGGATGACGGGCAGCAGCTCCGTCACGGGCACGGTTTTCAATTCGCAGAGGCCGATCCGCTTTGGAACCACCAGGGTGATGCTTCCGCCGGAGCGCTTCTTGTCCGCGAGCGCCGCCTCCGCCAGGGCCTCGGGGGAGAACTCCGTGGAGACGGGCAGGGCGTTTTTCGTAAGGCACGCGCCGATCCGGGCGGCAATGGGCTCCTCCGTCCAGCCTAGGGCCCCGGCGGCCCGGGCGATTATGGCCAGGCCCGCCGCCACGGCGTGGCCGTGGGGAATCGTGTACCCGCTGCACTTTTCAATGGCGTGGCCCACGGTGTGGCCCAGGTTTAAGAGCTTCCGCTCTCCCTGCTCCTTCTCGTCCCGCTCCACCACCCCGGCCTTGTATTCCACGCACCGGGCAATAACCTCCGCCGGGTCCGCTTTCAGCGTGCCGTCCTCAAAGAGGGCGAACAGGCCCTCGTCGCAGAGGACCCCGGTCTTCACCGCCTCCGCCGCCCCGTCGGCAAAGACCTCTGGCGGCAGGGTCTTCAGGCAGTCCGTGCCGCACAGCACGGCGGCGGGCTGGAGAAAGGCCCCGGCCAGGTTTTTCCCGGCCTGGAGGTTAATGGCGGTCTTGCCCCCTACGGAGGAGTCCACGGCGGAGAGCAGGGTCGTCGGCATCTGCACATACCGGACGCCCCGGAGGTACACGGCGGCGGCAAAGCCCGCCATATCCCCCGCCACGCCGCCGCCCAGGGCGACGAGGCAGTCGGAGCGGGTCAAGCGCTCCTTTGCCAAAAACTCCAAAATGTCCGACAGGGTGGAGACGTTCTTGCTCTCCTCCCCGGCGGGAAATTCATAAGCGCTGGCGGCATAGCCCGCCGCTTTCAGGCTCTCCGTGACGGTTTCCAGGTACAGCGGCCCCACGGTGGAATCCGTGACCACCGCCATATGGCAGGGGGGGATCGTCTCCCGCAGCCGCTGGCCGCAGTCCTTCAAGAGGCCCGGGCCGATGGCGGCCGTATAGGCGGGAACGGTGTTCACCCGTATCTCTTTATAGTCCGGCATGGGCGGTCCTCCTTTAATTTCCTCCGGCGGTGGCTTTCAACTCCCGGCCCTCCCGGAGAAGGGCCCGGACCCGCTCCGCGTCGCCGGATTTCAGGGCCTGGGAATAGGCGGTGAGGTTCTCAATCAGAATATCCAGCTCCTTCACCAAATAGTCCGCGTCGTCCAGGAACAGCTCCGTCCACATGTCCTCGTCCAGCCGGGCCACCCGGGTCATGTCCTGGAAGCTCCCGGCGGAAAAGCCCCGGCGGCGCTGGGCCTCCGGCGATTTTACATAGGCGCTGGAGGTGATATGGGCCAGCTGGGAGGTGAAGGCAATGATGCGGTCATGCTCCTCCGGGTCCGAGAAGGTGAGCCCGGCAAAGCCGATGTCCAGGAAGAAGGCTTTCAAAGTCTCCAGAAGCTGCATGTCCGTCCGCTTGTCCGGGGTGAGAATCATGGAGGCCCCCACGTACAAATCCTCGGAAGAGGCGGTGAAGCCGCCCCGTTCCCGTCCCGCCATGGGGTGCCCGCCGATGTAGGCAAAGCCGTGGGCCTCCGCCAGGGGGGCCAGGGCCTCCACCACCACCCGCTTCACGCCGCACAGGTCCACCACGATGGCGGACTTGGCAATTTGGCCCGCGTGGTCCCGCACCCACTTCACCGCCGCGCCGGGGCAGATAGCAACCAGAAGCAAATCGCACCGGGGCAGGTTCTCCTCCGTCAGGGGGCCGTCGATGGCCCCGCTCATCCGGGCCAGGGCCATGGTCTCCTGGTCCAGGTCCGCGCCGTAGACGGCGTGGGCCGTCCGGGCCTTGACGCTTTTCGCCATGGAGCCGCCGATGAGCCCCAGGCCCACAATGCCGACGTTCATTCCCCGCCCTCCTTACTCGTTGTCCAGCTCCCGCATCACGGCGTGGAGCTTCAAAAGCTTCTTCGCCAGGGGGCCGAAGACCTCCGGCTTCAGGGACTGGGGCCCGTCGCACAGGGCATGGGCCGGGTCGTTGTGGACCTCAATCTGGAGCCCGTCGGTCCCCGCCGCCACGGCGGCCCGGGCCATGGGCTCCACCAGCCAGTACTTGCCTGTGGCGTGGCTGGGGTCCACGATGATGGGCAGGTGGGTGAGCTGGCGCATCACCGGGATGGCGGACAGGTCCAGGGTGTTCCGGGTGTAGCTCTCAAAGGTGCGGATCCCCCGCTCGCAGAGGATCACATTCTCGTTTCCGCTGGCCATGACATACTCGGCGCTCATCAGCCACTCCTCAAAGGTGGCGGACATGCCCCGCTTAATCATGACGGGCTTGTCCTGGTGCCCCACGGCCTTGAGGAGGTCGAAGTTCTGCATGTTCCGGGCCCCGATCTGGATGACGTCCACATCCTTGAACAACGGCAGCTGGGTCACGTCCATCAGCTCTGTCACGATGGGGAGCCCCGTCTCCTGCCGGGCCACTTTCAGGTACTCGATGCCCGTGGCCCCCAGGCCCTGGAAGGCGTAGGGGGAGGTCCGGGGCTTGAAGGCCCCGCCCCGGAGCATGGTGGCCCCGCTGGCCTTCACCGCCTTGGCAATGGCCACCACCTGCTCCTCGCTCTCCACGGAGCAGGGGCCCGCCATGATGGTCAGGGTGCCGCCGCCGATCTGGGTGTTCCCCACGGGGATGACGGTATCCTCCGGGTGGAACTTCCGGTTGGCGTTTTTGTAGGGCTCCTGGACCCGCTTCACGTCCTCGACGATGTCCAGGGCGGCGATGAGGTCGATGTCCAGCTTGGAGGTGTCCCCCACCAGGCCCAGGATGGTGTTGGCCTCGCCGATGCTGGTGTGGATGGTGACGCCCTTTTCCTGGAGCCAGGAGATGAGGCTGTCCAATTGGTCCCGGTTGGGGTTGTGCTTCAAAATGACGATCATAGCGGATTCCTCCTAAACGAAATTTTTGAAATGCAAAAAGGCCCGCAGCCGGTTTGGCTGCGGGCCGCTTCGTACACTGCGTCCTGAATCAGGACCGGAAGCTCACACACGCCCGGTTCCAGCCAAACCACGAAAAGCCTTACCAAAATAGGTAAAGCTAAAGTAGGAGTAGCCGTATTCAGCGGTATGGGCAATGGCGGTCATGGTCAGGTTCCCCTTTGACTCTTTAGATGTTTAAAGCATAACACAACGCTCGGGAAATGAAAACTGTGAGTTCTTACAAATGCTGATGTTTTGCTCAGAGGCCGCTTGTGCTTTCCCACAAATCCGGTCCGCGTTGCCGTCGCTCCGGCCCGGACAAACACCAGACAACCAGAGCGAGCTAAAGTTCTTTTGCCTACTTTTCTTTCAAGAAAAGTAGGTCAGGCGGCGGGCAAACACCCGGCCATTAAGAGGCTGGTGGCCTTGAGGATATAGTTGGCGTCCCGGAGCATACTGGCCCGGGTGGCCATGTACTGCTCGTGGAGCTCCTCCAGGGCGGCGATGAGGTCCCGGCGGGCCTGCTGGCGGCGGAGGTGCTGGTGAGCCAGGTAGCCCCGCATGAAGCGGCGGAAGTCCGTCTCGTAGTTGTGATGGTCCAGCATGGTGTCGGGGTAGTCCGGGTTATGGGGGTATGTATAGGCGTCGGCCAGGTAGTGGGTCAGCTTACCCAGGGTATAGTACTGCCACATGGTCCACCGCCGGCGGTGCTGGAGCTTTAAAATCTTGGTGTTGATGTAAGCCCGGGAATTCGTGTAGTTATGGCCCTTGAGCTTGTTGTAGTGCAGGGAACCCTTCAAATAGCTGAGGGGGTTGACGTCCGGCTGAAAGGACCCGAAGAGGAAGGCCAGCTCAAAGCGCCGGGCGGAAAAGCCCGTCCCGCTGCGTAGCAGCGTCTGGGCCAGAAGGGTGTGGGTACGTTTCTGCAAAGTTAGCTCCTCCTAACCGCAAGAATAGGTTTAGTATAGCACATCTTTTCCCGGTGCGCAAGGGGGGAATTGTCTGGAAATCCAAAAATTTTCCGGAGGACCCAGCTCAGCCGAAATCGTGCCGCCCGCCGCCGTCGGACCCCAGCTTTTCGTAAATACCCACAATCTTCTCAATCCGCCAGAAGCACTCCGGGTCCTCCAGGCTGTCGTCCCCCAGCACCTCCCGGATCTCCTGGAGGGCCCGGCAGCTGGCGTCCTTCATCAGCTCCACCGCCATGTCCGCCATGTCCTCCTTGTCAAACCCGGCGGCCGCCCGGAGGCTTTCCAGCAGGCTCCGCAGCATCGTGTCGCAAAAATTCATCGTCCCGCTCCTTTCTAATTACGTTTATATGCCATAATATCAGAAAATGCCCCATGCTAAAGTCAAGAAAATACATCATATTGACGTAGGTTTTTTATGAAGAAAATTAACTACTATGACAACAAAAATGTGATTTCCCGGCGGCTGCACTACTTCCGCAAGCTGCGGGGGCTCTCCCAGGAGCAGCTGGTGGCCCGGCTCCAGGTGATGAACGTCAACATGGACCAGCAGAGCATCAGCAAAATTGAGCACAACGCCCGGATTGTCACGGATTACGAGCTGGCCTGCCTCTGCCGGGCCCTTGGCGTGAGGGTGGAGGAGATGCTGGCGGATTTCTACGGGGCCTATCCGGAGTAAGGACCCCGGCGGAACGCCCGCGCCCCTCCTCCGCCCGTGCCAGCCGCGCGCCCTTCGGCCAGAAAAGCCCCGCCTTGCGGCGGGGCTTTTGGTTTTCCTGGGGACTCTCAGAACTGGGGAAGGTTCTTCACCGCCGCGGCGCAGCGGGGGCACAGGGCGGGATGGTCCGGATCGGAGCCCACAGAGGGCAGGACCTTCCAGCACCGCTCACACTTGCCTCCTCCGGCCTTGGCCACCTCCACGGCGGGCCCGGCCCCGGTCTTCACCGTGGCCTGGGACACGATGAGCAGGTCCGCCAGGTTGGGCACCTCCGCCAGCCAGCCCTCCGCCTCCGGCACCGTGACGGTGACGGCGGCCTCCAGGCTCTTGCCGATCTTCTTCCCGCTCCGGGCGGCCTCCAGGGCGGCGTTCACCTGGTCCCGCAGGGCCTCGATGACGGCCCAGCGCTCCATGGCGGCGGCGTCCAGGGCATAGTCCGTGAAGGGCTGGTGCATGTCGTTGAAAAGGATGTTCCGGGGGTCGTCCTCCTCCCGGTGGGGCATGGCCTGCCAGATTTCGTCACAGGTGAAGGCCAGGACCGGGGCCATGATCCGGGTCATGGTGTCCAGGATCAGGTACAGGGCGGTCTGGGCGCTGCGGCGGGGGGCCCCGTCCTTCTCGTCGCAGTAGAGCCGGTCCTTGATGACGTCCAGGTAGAAGTTGGACATGTCCACCACGCAGAAGTCGTTGACGGCGTGGGTGGCCGCCAGGAACTCATACTCGTCGTAGGCCGCAAAGCATTTCTCCATCAGGGCGTTCAGCCGCGTCACGGCCCAGCGGTCCAGCTCCTCCATCCCGCCGGGGGCGGTCAGGTGGTTGGGGTCGAAGCCGTCCAGGTTCCCCAGGCAGTACCGGGCGGTGTTGCGGAACTTCAGGTAGTTCTGGGAGAGCTGCTTGAAAATCTCGTGGGAGCAGCGGACGTCGGCGTGGTAGTCCGTGTTCGCCGCCCAGAGGCGCAGGATGTCCGCGCCGTATTTGTCAATCACCTCGGCGGGGTCCATGCCGTTTCCGGCGGATTTGTGCATGGCCTTGCCCTCGCCGTCCACGGTCCAGCCGTGGGTGACGCATTCTTTGAAGGGTGCGCCCTTGCCGAAAGCCCCCACGGCGGTGAGCAGGGAGCTCTGGAACCAGCCCCGGTACTGGTCCAGGCCCTCCATATACATGGTGGCGGGCCAGAAGCCCTGGTCCTTCTTCATGGCGGCGTAGTGGGTGGAGCCGGAGTCGAACCAGCCGTCCAGGGTGTCCGTCTCCTTCTCAAAGCCGGACTTCCCGCCGCAGTGGGGGCAGGCGAACCCGGCGGGAAGAATCTCCTCCGCCTCCTTGGCAAACCAGGCGTTGGAGCCCTCGGCGGCGAAGAGCTTGGAAATGGCCTCAATGGTCCCGTCCGTCACCACGGGCTTGCCGCAGTCCTGGCAGTAGACCACGGGGATGGGCAGGCCCCAGCGGCGCTGGCGGGAAATGCACCAGTCGGAGCGCTCCCGGATCATGGACTTCATCCGGTCGATGCCCCACTTGGGCACCCAGCGGACCTCGTCGGCGGCGGCGCAGGCCTCGTCCTTGAAGGAATCCACGGAGCAGAACCACTGGGGCGTGGCCCGGAAGATGATGGGGCTCTTGCAGCGCCAGCAGTGGGGGTAGCTGTGGACGATGTCCTCAGAGGCGAAGAGCATGCCGCTCTCCTTCATGTCCGCCAGGATGACGGGGTTGCTCTCGTCCGTGGTCATTCCCACGTACTTCCCGGCGTAGTCCGTGTGCCTGCCCTGGTCGTCCACGGGGACCACCATGTCCATGCCATAGCGCTTGCAGGTCTGGTAGTCGTCCGCGCCGAAGCCCGGGGCGGTGTGCACGCAGCCCGTGCCGGAATCCATGGTGACGTAATCCGCCAGCACCAGGCGGCTGGTCTTCGGCAGGAAGGGGTGGTCCGCCAGCATATTTTCGAAGAAGCTGCCGGGATGGGTCTCCGCGACCTCCCAGGAGTCGAAGCCGCCCAGTTTCATCACCTTCTCCACCAGGGCCTCCGCCATGATATAGTGCTCGCCGTTGGGGGCCTTCACAATGGCATAGCTCTCAGACGGGTGCAGGGCGATGGCCAGGTTGCCGGGGAGGGTCCAGATGGTGGTGGTCCAGATCACGAAGAAGAGGGTTTCCTTGTCAAGGGCCCCCAGTTTCCCCTGGTCGTCGTGCATGGGGAATTTCACATAGACGGTGGTGCAGGGGTCCTCCTGATACTCGATCTCGGCCTCCGCCAGGGCAGTCTCGTCGTGGGGGCACCAGTAGACGGGCTTCAGGCCCTTGTAGATGTAGCCCTTCTTGTACATCTCCCCGAAGACCTTCACCTCCTCGGCCTCAAAGCCGGGGTCCATGGTGAGGTAGGGGTGGTCCCAGTCCCCCACCACGCCGATGCGCTTGAAGGCGTCCCGCTGGACGTCCACATAGTGGGCGGCGAAGTCATGGCAGGCGGAGCGGAACTCGGGGATGCTCATGGCCTTGTGGTTCAGCTTGTTTTCCTTGATGATGGCGGATTCGATGGGCATTCCGTGGTTGTCCCAGCCGGGGATGTAGGGGGTGTAGTACCCCCGCATGGCGTAGGACCGGGTGATGATGTCCTTGATGGCCTTGTTCATGGCCGTTCCCATGTGGATGGACCCGTTGGAGAACGGGGGGCCGTCGTGGAGGTTGAAGAGGGGCTTGCCCTCGTTCTTTTTGAGGAGCTCGTGGTAGATGTCCTCGTCCTCCCAGCGCTTGAGCATCTCCGGCTCCCGCTTGGGCAGTCCCGCCCGCATGGGGAAGTCGGTCTTCGGCAGGCAGATGGTTTTGTTGTAGTCCATTTTGTATTACTCCTTTATAATATTACTATTTGTGTTTTATTGAGCTGCCATCAAATTAAAAATAGAAGTTTGTCCGCCAGGGCCCGCTGCCGCAGGTGTTCTGGGACACTTGGTCAATTTTCCACTCTCCGGCCTCCGGTTTCAACTCAAAGCGGCAGTCGCTGCCGAAGCCGTCGAAGGCCCGGACAATCACCACGGCCTTGCTCTTGCTTTTCATGGTGAAGACGACCTCCGCCGCTCCCTTCAAGCAGGCAAAATCCGCCGGGTCCCCCATGCTCTGGCAGCAGTCCCGGCGCCGGGCCAAAAGCTTTTCCGTACAGCGGGGGTCCAGCAGGGCTTTGTAAGCGTCCCGGTAGTAATCCCAAAGGGCTTTGCTGTTGGGGTGGGCCTGGGTGGAGTAAATACCGCCGGGGCGTTCCGCCCGCTGCTTCTGTCCCCGGGCGCAAAACTTCTCCTCCAGAGCGCAGAGGCCCCGCAGAAGCTCTATCAACGGCGGGACGATCTCCTCCGCCAGGGGGCGGAACTTCTCCGGGGTGTCCTCAAGGACCAGCGTAATCGTACCCGGCAGCTTCAACGTTATCATCTCCAAATGGTATTTTATTGAACGCAGAATACGGTTTGTATTCTGTGCATATCCGAGAATATCAAAAAAACGCCTCCGTCTCCCTTTCAAGAGACGGAGGCGCTGCCAGCGCTCCGCGATACCACTCTTCTTGCCGTCCCCCTCGCAAGGAACAGCCCCTCATGGCCCGCCAATACGGGCCGGCGGAATAACGCCCGCCACACGTCCACACCTACTCGCGCCGTCTTTCAGCAGGAGGCTCCAAGGTGATTTTCGCCGCCGCTCCTGGCCGCCTCGCACCAAAGCGGCGGCTCTCTTGGCAGGGTCGTGGCCGGTTACTCGTCCTTATCAACGCCAAATGTTCAGTTGCAACTTATAATACCACGTTTTGACCGTTTGTCAACCGTCTGGCGGGACTTTTTTATTGGTAGCGGTAGCGCTGGGCCGTATAGCTGTCGATGCAGCTCAGAAACAGCTCGTAGCTGTGGAACTCCAAAAGCTGATACCCCGGGGCCTCGTGGAAGGAAACCACCCGCCGCCGGGTGTCTACCCAAACCCGCCAGACCTGACTGTCCTCTCTCTTTCTCTTGGGCAATACGATCCTCCCTCCTCCGGTTTTTCTTTCCTCCATTTTATGCGATTTTCGTATAAAAATCAATATGCAATTTTCGCATATCCTAAAATGAAAGAAGTTTGGAAAAGCAGGAGGAGGGACACGTACCATGTACCAAAGGCTGCGGGACCTGCGGGAGGACCGGGATCTGCCCCAGCGGGCCCTAGCGGAGCTGCTTCATGTTTCCCAGGCGACCTATTCCCGCTATGAAAACGGGGGGCTGGATATCCCCAGCGGGGCGCTCATCGCGCTGGCGAGGTTTTACCACACCAGTACTGATTATATTCTTGGGCTGGCGGAGGACTCAAAGCCCTACTGGTAGATACCCGCCTCGACAGGCGGACAAGAAACCAAATCACGCCCCGGGAGAGCAAAAGGCATGGCATGTCCTGTCCATCTCGCCGCTGCACAAAAGCCCCCGTCCCCCGTAAAAGAAAAATCAGCCGTGAACCCAACAACGTGGTTCACGGCTGAAGGCGAAGAAATTCCCATCACAGCTCCGTTTCCGGCGGAGCCGGAAACGGAGCGGCGGTGGGAATTTCTGAGCTGGAGCGGGCAACGAGGCTCGAACTCGCTACCTCCACCTTGGCAAGGTGGCGCTCTACCAGATGAGCTATGCCCGCATAAGGACCGCGTCCCCAAGCGGCGGAACCGCTAGGGCCGGACGGCGCCCGTAAGAACATGGTGTATTCTAGCAGAGCTTTCCCGCCTTGTCAAGGCCTTTTCCAAAAAAACTTCCCCTAACTTTTTCCTTCCTCCTCCGCCGGGACGGCGTGGCTGGAATCCCCGCCCTGCGCCTCCGGGTTCTCTTCCGGCCCGCTGGAAGCGTCCTCGTCCCGGGGCGGTTCCTCCGGGTTCTCCTCTGGGCTTCCGGCCTCCTCCGGCGGCCCGCCGTCTCCGGGGAGGGCTCCCTCCCCGGCGGGAGGCGCCTCCCCCGCCTCTCCGGACAGGCCTTCCCCATCTTCCCCGGAGGCCTCGCCGTCCCCCGCGGCCAGCTGGCCCTCCTCCGGTTCCGGCGGATCCAGGAGGAATTCCACCAGGCCCGGGCTCTCTGCGGCGGGATAGTAATTCACCACCCAGGGCACCGTCTCCGTCAGTTCCCGCTCCTCCCGGAGCTGGGCCATGGCGTCCTCCACCCGGGTTCCGCCGTCCGCGCCCCAATAGCCCATGCGGACCGCCAGCTCCGTCTTGCCCGCGTCCAGGGCCGCCGCCAGGAGGCTGTACAGCGCCTCCGGGCTGGTGGCGTTTACCACCGCCTGGAGCTGCTCCAGGGTCCGGCGGTAGCCGATGCGCACCGCCACCTCGTAATAGCCCCGCTGGGCGTGGCTGGAGGTGGTGATGAACTCCACGGCATAGGCCCCCATGGGGGTCTCCTGCTGGACCTCCGCCGCCGCCGCTTCCAGGGTGTCGGCCACGGCCAGGTCGCTTTTGAAGTCGTACAAGCGCAGCGTCGCCGTCTCCCGGTGCTCGCCCACCAGCAGCAGCAGGTCGTTTACCACATCCTGGTGGTTCTCCGCCCGGAGGGTCCCGGCGGCCTCGCTCTCCCAAAACTTGCTGCTGTGGGGCTCCGCAGTGGCGTAGGTCCGCTCCAGCAGGGCGGAGCACCCCGTCAGAAGGCAGAGCGCCAGGGCCAGCGCGGCCATCCTGCCTGTTCTCCTGCCCATCGCGGCCCCTCCTTCACTCTTCCGTACTGGCGGTATGATCCATCCGGTGGGCTTCCCTCTTTGCGGGGCCCGGGCCGTTTTTCCAGGGCCCCGCCCGCCCCGGGGCACGGCGGACAAGCCCCGGGGGCTTGTTTCATCCATGGCGGAACGGCCAGGGGCGGAACAGGTTCCTCCGGGCCAGGCGGACACCCGCGGGAACGCCGGGCGTATGCCAGGATGTTGGAACGCCAGCCCAGGGGAACGGAAACCGCCATGGAAGCCCTTTGCCATTTTTCAGCCATGCCCCGGGCTCACAGGCCCAGGTCCTCGTCAACCAGCAGGACCTCCGCCTCCATGCCCATCATGGGGCCCCACAGGACCGCCAGCCCCCGGCAGATGCGCTCCGGGCTTTTGCAGTCGTAACAGCGGTCACACGTTACGGCGCAGGGGGTCTTTTTCCCCAGCTGCCGCGCCCGCTGGGGGGCGGCCACATTCCGGGCCCGCCAGACCGCCCCGTCATAGGAGGGGGCCAGCTTGTTCCGGCCAATCACAAAGAACACCTTCTCATGGCCGTACAGCGTGGCGGCCGCCCGGTTCCCCGTCCCGTCGATGTTCACCAGCTCCCCCGTCTCCGCCAGGGCGTTGGCGGAGGTCAGGTACACATCCGTGGCCAGGGCCTCCCGCCGGGCGGCGGCGGGGTCCTCCCACTTCCAATGCCATACGGTTTTGTTCCGGCGTCCCAGGCGCTCATAAAGCCCCAGGGCCTCCAGGGTGGCGGAGCCGCCGAAACCCACGGACTTGCCGCTAATGGCGGCGTCCAGGTAGTCCGCCGCCGCCTCTCCGGCGGGGAACACCCGGACGGTATAGCCCCGGGCCTCCAGGTTCTGTTTCACGGTTTCGAAGTTTGTCATGGCGTTCTCCTCTATATCTCATATCTCGTCCTGCCGGTAGGGGGAAAAGCCGTTCCCCAGCACGTCCCGGGCGTCGCAGACAATCACGAACGCCTTCGGGTCCAGCTCGTAGACCCGGCGTTTCAGGTCCACGATTTCCTTCTGCTTGAAGGCGATCATCAGCACCTGCTTCTCCGCCCCAGTGTAGGCCCCCTGGCCCTGGAGGATCGTCACCCCCCGGCTCTGGAGCAGCGTCTGGCAGAGCTCCCGCCAGTGGTCCGAGATGATGTAGGCCACCCGGGAATCCACCGTCCCATAGAGCACGGCGTCCATGGCCTTGGAGCAGGTGTAGAGCTTGATCACCCCGTACAGCATGGCGCTGAGCTGCCCAAAGGCCAGGGCCACCAGCAGCATGACGGCGGTGTCCGGAATCATGACCAGCTTCCCGATGGGCAGCCAGGGCCATTTCAGCTTCAGGAGCTTGGCGACAATGTCCGTGCCTCCGGTGGTGGCCCCCTGGGCAAACACCAGGCCCAGGCCCACTCCCATGACCCCGCCGCCGAACAGGACCGCCAGGATGGGGTCCATGGGCTGGAAATCGAAGAGGAGGTTCAGCCCGTCGATGGCGGCGTTGCTGACCACCATGGCGTACAGGCTGCTGACCAGCAGGTGCCCCCCGATCTTCTTCCAGCCAATGAGGAACAGCGGCACGTTCATCAGCGCCGAGGCCGTGCCAACGGTGAGGGCGGGGAACAGGTGGTGCAGAATCTGGGCAAGGCCCGTGACGCCCCCCATGGCAAAGTGGTTGGGCGCCACAAACCAGTCAAAGGACAGGGCGTAAATGACGGAGCCCAAGGTGATGAGGGCATACGTTTTCAGGTTCTGTTTCACAGCCGCCTCCTTGTTCTTCCTCACGTCCCGGGTTCCCCGTCCAGCAGGCCCAGCTGGACCTCCTCCGTGTCCTCCTGCCGCAGCAGGGCTCCCGCCGCCGGGACCGCCCGGACCCGGTAGCGGCTCTTATTGGCGATGGCCGTCTCCTCCACGGGGAGGACGGACTCCAACTGGTACTTGGGCTTCAGGGTCATCACCGCCACGCCCTGGGTGGAGCGGGTGGTCTTGGGGGCCAGCAGGGCGGTGTGGAAAATCAGGCACCGGGGCTCCGTGGAGTAGGCCGCCAGCTCCAAATCCCCGTCCACCCGGAGAATCGCTTTCAGGGGGGACTTGCCGGAGTAGGCCCCGGTGAGCTTCCTCCGGTTGGAGGAGGTCTGGTAGGCCTTGATCTCCACCCGGGCCGCCTTGCCGTTTTCAAAGAAGAAGAGGAGTCCCCCGGAGTAGTCCCCGGGGAGGACCATGAACACCACGCTCTCCCCCGGGTCCATGCCCAGCTTCGCCGGGAGGTAGTCCCCCAGGACGCTGGCCTTGGAATCCTCGAACTCGCTGAGGCGGGTCTTGTAGACCTGGCACTTGTCCGTGAAGAACATGACCTCCGCCCGGCTGGTGGTCTCGAAGCTCTGCCGGAGACCGTCCCCCTCCTTGTACTTCTGGGTGTTGCTCATGCGGAGGCTCTGGGGGGTGATTTTCTTGAAGTACCCCTCCCGGGAGAGAAACACGTGGACCGGAACCTCCTCCGGCCCTTCGTCCTCCCCGGGGTCCGGGAGCTCGTGGGCGTAGACAATGGCGGTGCGGCGGGGCTCGCCGTACTTCTTCGCCGCGTCCCGGAGCTCCTCCAGGATGATTTTTTTCACCCGCCGGGGGTCCTGGAGGATGTCCTCCAGGTCGTCGATCTCATCCTGGAGGGCCTCCGTCTCCTTCACCCGCTTCAGGATGTACTCTTTATTGATGTTGCGGAGCTTGATTTCCGCCACGTACTCCGCCTGCACCTGGTCGATGCCAAAGCCGATCATCAGGTTCGGGATGACCTCGGACTCCTCCTCCGTCTCCCGGATGATTTTGATGGCCTTGTCAATGTCCAGCAGGATGCGCTTGAGGCCCTTGAGGAGGTGGAGCTTTTCCCTCCGCTTCCCCAGGACGAAGAACACCCGCCGCCGCACGGACTCGGTGCGCCAGGCGGCCCACTCCTCCAGAATCCGCCGGACCCCCAGCACCTGGGGCATCCCGCCGATGAGGACGTTGAAGTTGCAGGAAAAGGCGTCCTCCAGGGGGGTCTGCTTAAAGAGGCGGGCCATGAGCTTGTCCGGGTCCGCCCCCCGCTTGAGGTCAATGGTGAGCTTGAGGCCGGAGAGGTCCGTCTCGTCCCGCATGTCGGCGATTTCCTTGGCCCTGCCCGCCTTGATGAGCTCCGCCACCTTGTCCAAAATCGCCTCGGTGGAGGTGGAGTAGGGAATCTCCGTAATTTCGATGAGGTTTTCCTCTTTCACATAGCGCCACTTGGCCCGGACCTTCACGCCGCCCCGTCCGGTGGCGTAGATGTCCCGGAGGGCGTCCCGGTCGCAGATCAGCTCCCCGCCGGTGGGAAAGTCCGGGGCGGGCAGGGTTTCCAGCAGGTCGCAGTCCGGGTTTTTGAGGTAGGCCGCCGCCGTGTCGCAGACCTCTTTTAAGTTAAAGCCGCAGAACTGGGAGGCCATGCCCACGGCGATGCCCATGTTGGCGGAGACCAGGATGTTGGGGAAGGTGGTGGGCAGCAGGGCGGGCTCCTTCATGGAGTTGTCGTAGTTGTCCACGAAGTCCACGGTGTCGCTGTCAATGTCCCGGAACAGCTCCTGGCAGATGGGGGTGAGCTTGGCCTCGGTGTACCGGGGGGCGGCGCAGGACATGTCCCGGGAGTAGTGCTTGCCGAAGTTGCCCTTGGAGTCCACAAAGGGGGTGAGCAGGGCCCCGTAGCCCCGGGAGAGGCGGACCATGGTGTCGTAGATGGCGGCGTCTCCGTGGGGGTTTAAGCGCATGGTCTGGCCCACGATGTTGGCGGACTTGGTCCGCGCCCCGGTGAGGAGGCCCATTTTGTACATGGTGTAGAGGAGCTTGCGGTGGGAGGGCTTGAAGCCGTCGATCTCCGGGATGGCCCGGGAGACGATGACACTCATAGCGTAGGGCATGTAGTTGGTCTCCAGGGTGTCGGTGATGGGCTGTTCCACCACCGCGGCGTGGAGCCCTAGGACATTGGGGTTTCCGGATTTGGGCTTTCCGGCGTCGGGTGTTTTCTTCTTTGGCATGATTCTGCCCTTTCCACTATTTATTCAGGTTGGGGTTCTCGGTCCGGCCAAGGAGGTAATCGACCGAGCAGTCCAGGTAGTCGGCAATGGAGACCAGAATTTCGGAGGATACTTTTGATGAGGGCTTTTCCTTCCATTTGCTGGGCAAGCTGAGCGAAATGCCGGTTTCTTTTGACAGCCTATACGCGGTAATGTTTCTTTCTTCCAAAATCTTCAAGATTCTTTCGGTATGTTCCACAAGAATCCCCCATCTCAATTGTTATAATAGCACATTATGTGAAAAAATTCAAATATCCCTTGACTATAAGAATCTATTCACATATACTAAAAGCATCACAAAACTACGTTCACAGTAGGGAGTGCTGCATCGTATGGCCAAAAGTAAACATATCAGCAAACGCATTTGCGTAACCATGACCGAGCAGGACCATGAGCATTTGACCCGGTTGGCATATGAAACCCTGCGCACCCGGTCCGGTTACATGCGGTGGCTGTTGCACCAGGATTTCATGGAAAGAGGGATTTATCAAAAAAATAAATGAGAAGGGGTCCAGGGGAAACTGGTTTCCCCTGGCGGGAGTCCAGAGGGCGGGGCCCTCTGGCGGCTCTAGGCCGCCCTAGGAAATATCCGCCATCTCTAAATATTTGTACCCATTCTCCGCAATATGGTCCTTCCGCCCCTGGAGGTTGTCCCCCAGGAGGAGGTCAAACACCTGGGCCGTCCGCTCCACGTCCTCCGGCATCACCCGGATGAGCCGCCGGGTCTCCGGGTTCATGGTGGTCAGCCACATCATGTCCGGGTCGTTCTCGCCCAGGCCCTTGGAGCGGTCGATTTTATATTTCTTCCCCTCCAGCCCCTTTACCACGTCGTTCTTCTCCTTGTCGGAGTAAGCAAACCAGGTCTTCTCCCCGCAGTTGATCTCAAACAGGGGAGTCTCCGCGATATACACATACCCCTCCCGGATCAGGGTCGGGGTCAGGCGGTACAGCATGGTCAGCACCAGGGTGCGGATCTGGAAGCCGTCCACGTCGCCGTCGGTGCAGATGACCACCTTGCTCCAGCGGAGGTTTCCCAGGTCAAAGGAGGACACGTCCTTCACGTGCTTCCCCGCCACCTCCACGCCGCAGCCCAGGACCTTGATCAGGTCCGTGATGATCTCGCTCTTGAAAATCCGGGCGTAGTCCGCCTTCAGGCAGTTCAAAATCTTCCCCCGGATGGGCATGATGCCCTGGTACTCCGAGTCCCGGGCCAGCTTCACGCTGCCAAGGGCGCTGTCGCCCTCCACGATGTAAATCTCCCGGCGTTCCACGTCCTTCGTCCGGCAGTCCACAAACTTCTGCACCCGGTTGGCGATGTCCACGCTGCCGGAGAGCTTTTTCTTGATGCTCAGCCGGGCCTCCTCCGCCTTCTCCCGGCTGCGCTTGTTCAAAAGCACCTGCCCGGCGATTTTCTCCGCGTCGAAGTGGTTTTCAATCAAGTAAATCTCCAGGTTGGACCGGAGGAACTCCGTCATGGCCTCCTGGACAAACTTATTGGTAATGGCCTTTTTCGTCTGGTTTTCGTAACTGGTCTGGGTGGAGAAGTTGCTGGTGACCAAAATCAAACAGTCCTCCACGTCCGCCCAGGTGACCTTGCTCTCGTTCTTCTGGTACTTCCCCTGCTCCCGGAGGTACTTGTCCACGGCGGAGACAAAGGCGGAGCGGCTGGCCTTCTCCGGGCTTCCCCCGTGCTCCAGCCAGCTGGAGTTATGGTAGTGCTCCACCACATTCACGCGGTTGGAAAAGCAGAAGGCCGCCGACAGCTTCACCTTATATTCCGGCTTGTCCTCCCGGTCCCGGCCCCTCTTCTCCGCCTGCCAGAAGGCCGGGGAGGTCAGGCTGGTTTCCCCCGCCAGCTCGGAAACATAATCGGCGATGCCGTTTTCATAGACGAATTCCGTCTCCTCGAAAACCCCCGGCTCCGTCTCGCCGCGGAAGTGGAAGGTAATCCCCGCGTTCACCACCGCCTGGCGCTTCATGACGCTGGAGAAATACTCCGCCGGGATATTGATGTCCGTGAACACCTCCAGGTCGGGAAGCCACCGGGTCCGGGTCCCGGTCTTCTTGGCCTGGGACTTGGGCAGGGGCGTTTTCTGGAGCTCCCCCACGATCTCCCCCCGCTCGAAGCGGAGGCGGTACTCGAAGCCGTCCCGCCAGACGGTGACGTCCATATAGCGGGAGGCGTACTGGGTGGCGCAGGAGCCCAGGCCGTTGAGGCCCAGGGAGAACTCGTAGTTGTCCCCGGAGACGTTGTCGTACTTGCCCCCGGCGTACAGCTCACAGAAGACCAGCTCCCAGTTCCAGCGCCCCTCCTTCTCGTTCCAGTCCACCGGGCAGCCCCGGCCCGCGTCTTCCACCTCCACGCTGTGGTCTAAAAAGCGGGTGACGGTGATGGACGTTCCGTGCCCCTCCCGGGCCTCGTCGATGGAGTTGGATAAAATCTCAAAGACCGCGTGCTCGCAGCCGTCCAGGCCGTCGGAGCCGAAAATGACGCCGGGGCGCTTGCGCACCCGGTCCGCGCCTTTTAAGGCGGAAATGCTGTCGTTGCCGTAATCCTGTTTCTTCGCCATAGTTCCTCCAAACCCGGCGCCCTTCGCCGGGGATGTCTCTTTTTCGCCTCCGGGCACCGGATCTGGCGGAAAAGCCCCCGTTTGCCCAGGATTTTGAAACGGTTTGATTATATCACAGGAATTCCCCAGGTTCAACCCCCTCCGGCGAAAGGGTCCCCTTTCCCGCCTTTTCCCGGCCAGGACCGCCGTTTTTTCGGAAAATGTTACTTTTGTTACCGTTCCATAACCGCTCTGCCACCCCCCGGGACCCCTTCCGGGAAGGGGGTTTTGCACATTATCCACAGAGTTGTCCACACCGTTATGTCAACCGTGGACTGGGGCAAAAAATTCTCCGCCGGATTTTCCCTTTTCCGGTTGACATCCGCCCGGAATTCCTGTATGATAACAGAAGACATGATATTAGAAACCATATTATGGGGTGTGTTGTATGATTTGTAAAATTGTGAGCGACAGCAGCTGCGACCTGCGCATGAACGCCTTTGACGGCGGGGAGGTGCTCTTTGAGACGGTGCCCCTGCGGCTCCAGGTGGGCGAGCGGGAGTTCATCGACAACGACGCGCTGGAGATTCCCCAGCTTCTGGGGGCCATGGCCCAGGAGAAGGCCGCCGCGTCCACCGCCTGTCCCTCCCCCGCCGCCTTTGCCCGGGCCTTTGAGGCCGGGGACCGGGTGGTGTGCTTCACCATTTCCGCCAACCTCTCCGGCACTTACAACGCCGCCATCCTGGGCCGGGACATGGTCCTGGAGGAGCACCCGGAGAAGGAGATCTGCGTCATCGACTCTAAGGCCACGGCGGGGGCTATGGTCCTGCTGATCCGCCGGGCCAGGGCGCTGCTGGAGGCGGGAGGGGATTTCGAGGACATCTGCGCCCAGCTGCGGCTGTACCAGGCGGCGCTGCGGACCTGCTTCACCCTGGAGAACTTCGACAACCTGATTAAAAACGGGCGGATGCGCCCCCTGGTTGGCACCCTGCTCCACTCCCTGGGCATCCATGTCATCGCCGACGCCACGTCCCAGGGCACCATCCATGTGGCGGGCAAGGCCCGGGGGGAGGCCAGGACCTACCAGACCATCACGGCGCTGATGAAGGACAGCAAGGACTGCACCGGGGCGGAGGTCGTCGTCTGCCACTGTGAGAACCTCCCGGGGGCCCTGAAGCTCAAGGAGCAGATTCTAAAGGACCTGCCCGTGAAGAGCGTGGAGCTGCTCCCCTGCCGGGGGCTCACCAGCTTCTACGCCATGGAGAAGGGCCTGATTATCGGCTATTGAGCCGGACGGAAGGATGAAACGGGCATGCCGCCCTGGGCGGCATGCCTGTTTTTGCCCCTTTCGCCGGGCGTTTGTAAATTTTTTCGTTTCTTCCGAAATTCTTATGGCGTCCCGCCGCCGGGTGTGCTATACTGTACGCTGTTAAATTACGCAATCCGTTCCCGGGGCCCGTCCCCGGGACAAAAGGAGGTTTTTTTATGGCGAACCGCGTGGTCGTCACCATCTGCGGAGAGGACTACACCTTTGTGGCGGAGGAGGCCCCCTCCTACATGCAGAAGGTGGGCGCTTACGTCGGTGACAAGATGGACGAGGTACTCAACAGCACCCGGGTGGGCCGGACCGACGCCGCCGTCCTCACCGCCGCCAACATCGCCGACGAGCTCTTCAAGGCCCAGGCCGCCGCCGAGCAGCTCCGCCGCCAGATCAAGGGCTACCTGGACGAGGCCGGGAAGGCCCAGAGCCAGGTCAGCGAGCTGAAGCGGGAGGTGGTCCGGCTCCAGCAGCGGCTGGACAGCCGGGGCTCCAAGTGAGCCGTCCCCTGACCCTGGAGGGCCGCCCCATCCCGCCGGAGCTGCTGGCCCCCGCCGGGTCCCCGGAGGCCCTGAAGGCCGCCGTGGACCACGGCGCCAACGCCGTCTACCTGGGCTGGGGGGCCTTCAACGCCCGCCGGGGGGCCCGGAACTTCTCGGAGGAGGAGTTCGCCCAGGCCCTGGCCTGGTGCCATGTCCGGGGAGCGCGGGTCTTCCTCACCTTGAACATCCTCCTCTCGGACCGGGAGCTGCCCGAGGCCCTGGAAACCGCCCGCACCGCCTCCCGGCTGGGGGTGGACGCGGTGCTGATCCAGGACTGGGGCCTTTTTGACCTGCTCCGGAAGGCCCTGCCGGACCTGCCCCTCCACGCCAGCACCCAGATGAGCCTTTTTACCTCCGGCGGCGCCTGCGAGATCGCCGGGGACGGCTGTGAGCGGGTGGTCCTGGCCCGGGAGTGCTCCCGGGAGGAGACGGAGGCCATTTGCCAAAACTGCCCCGCCGAGGTGGAGGCCTTTGTCCACGGGGCCCTGTGCATGTGCTATTCCGGCCAGTGCGCCATGAGCGCCCTCATCGGGGGCCGCTCCGGCAACCGGGGGCGCTGCGCCCAGCCCTGCCGCCTGCCCTACGGGGTCAACGGGGCGCCCAAGGGCCAGCGGCCCCTGAGCCTGAAGGATTCCTGCCTGGCGGACCGCCTGGGGGAGATGCGGGGCATGGGCGTGGCCTGCCTGAAGATCGAGGGGCGGATGAAATCCCCCGGCTATGTGGCCGCCGTCACGGATATCTACGCCCGGCTTCTGGAGGAGGGGCGGAAGCCCACGCCCCAGGAGCGGGAAACCCTGGAGCGGGCCTTCTCCCGCTCCGGCTTTACCGACGCCTACTGGCGGGGAACGAAGGGCCCGGAGATGCTGGGCTTCCGCCCGGAGAACGCTCCGGCGGCGGAGCCCCCCCTCCCCCCGGAGGCGGACCGCCGGATTCCCGTGGAATTTACCTGTGTGGTGCGGGCCGGGGCCCCCTGCTCCCTGACGGCGGACGACGGATGCGGAAACGCCGCCACCGTCACCGGCCCCCCGCCGGAGCCCGCCGGAAACCGGGCCCTGACGGCGGAGGACCTCTCCGCCCGCCTCCAAAAGACTGGGGGGACCCCCTACCGCTGCGCCAGGGCGGACGTGACGGCGGAGCCGGGCCTGTACCTCTCCGCCGCTGCGGTAAACGCCCTGCGGCGGGACGCCCTGGAGTCCCTCAGCGCCGCCCGGTCCGCACCCCCGGTCCGCTGGGAACGCTTCCCCCCGCCGCCCCTGCCGGATATGGACTGTGCGGAGGCGGAACCCCAGCTGACGGTCTCCGTCCTGAGCGCCGCCCAGCTGGGAGGGGGGCTTCTGGACTTCCGGCCCGCCCGGGTCTATGTGCCCCTGGAGCTCCTGGCGGGCATGTCCTCCCTGCCGGAGGCGGAGACGGAGTACTGCGCGGTCCTCCCCCGGGTCTGGCGGGACCAGGACGAGGACCTGCTCCGCCGCTGGCTGGACAAGGCCCGGGATTTGGGGGCCGCCGGGCTCCTCCTGGGCAACCTGGGCCACTTCCCCCTGGCCCGGGGCGGAGGATGGAGGCTTTACGGGGACTACGGGCTGAACGTCTTCAACAGCCGCTCCCTGGACTTCCTCCGGAAGAAGGGGCTGGACTCCGCCTGCCTCTCCTTTGAGCTCCGGTTTTCCCAAATCCGGGACATGCGGAAGGTTCTCCCGGCGGAGGCCATCGTCTACGGGCGCCTGCCCCTGATGATTACGGAGAACTGCCTGGTCCAAAACGCCCTGGGCTGCCGCTGCGGCCAGCCCAATTTCCTGAACGACCGCACGGGAGCCTCCTTCCCCCTCCTCCCCGCCTTCGGGCACCGGACGGAGGTGGAAAACTCCCGCCCCCTCTACCTGGCGGACCAGCCGGGCTGGCGGCGCCTGGGCCTGGCTTATGCCCGCCTCCGTTTCACCACGGAGAGCCCGGAGGACTGCGTCCAGGTCTGCCGGGCCTATCTGGAACACGCCGCCCCCGCCGGGGAGTTCACCCGGGGGCTCTATCACCGGGGCGTAGAATAAATACAAACCGTTGAATTCCGACGGAAATCTACAAAATATAATTGCACAGGAGCGTTACCATGAGAGAGACAAAGGAAATCAAGGTGAAATACCTGGTGGAGGACCTGGAGGAGCTCTGCTGCGTCCCGGGGTCCGACTGGGTGGACCTGCGGACGGCGGAGGACGTCGTCCTGAAGGCCGGGGAATTCCGGCTCATCCCCCTGGGCATCGCCGTGGCCCTGCCGGAGGGATACGAGGCCCATGTGGCGCCCCGGAGCTCCACCTTTCAGAATTACGGCCTGTTGCAGGCCAATTCCATGGGCGTGGTAGACGGCTCCTACCGGGGGGACGGGGACCAGTGGCGCTGGCCCGCCTATGCCACCCGGGACGTGAGCATTCCGAAAAACACCCGGCTCTGCCAGTTCCGCATCGTGGAGAACCAGCCCCCCCTGGCCTTTACCCGGGTGGAACGGCTGGAGAGCCCTGACCGGGGGGGCTTCGGCTCCACTGGACGGTAAGGAGGATTTATGGCACAGATTGTACTGGCCTCCGGGTCCCCCCGGCGGCGGGAGCTTTTGGAGCGCATCGGCCTGACGGACTTTGTGGTCCGGGTGCCGGAGGTGGAGGAGTCCTTCCCCGGGGGCCTGCCGCCCCAGGAGGTGGTGTCCTACATCTCCCGGGAGAAGGCGGAAGCCGCCGCCAAGCTCTGCGGGCCCGGGGACATTGTCATCACCGCCGACACCATGGTCTTCCTGGACGACCAGCGTCTGGGCAAGCCCCGGGACGAGGCCCACGCCCTGGAGATGCTCACCGCCCTCCAGGGGCGCAGGCACACGGTCTGCACCGGGGTCACCCTGCTCCAGGGGGCGAAGCGCCTTACGCAGAGCGAGTCCACGGACGTATTTTTCCGCTCCGCCACGGAGGAGGAGCTCCGCCGCTATATCGCCACCGGGGAACCCATGGACAAGGCCGGGGCCTACGGCGTCCAGGGCCGGGGGGCCCTGCTGGTGGAGCGCCTGGAGGGGGACTTCTTCAACGTCATGGGCCTTCCGGTGCTCCGCCTGGCCCGGATGCTGGAGTCCTTCGGCGTCTCCCTGCTCTAAGGCCCCTCCCCTGGCTTCAGGGGGGATTCTATTAGGTTTTATCTTCGACCTGTTAGGTGATTGGTTTGAAAAATTTCCTGAAACAGCACGGGCTCTGGGTGCTTTTCGCCGCCGCCGTCCTATCGGTGTCCCTGGCGGTGATGTCGGTGCTCAGCGCCAACGCCTCCCCCCTGGTGAACCTGACGGGGGTCCTGGTCTCGCCCTTCCGGGCGGGATATACGGCGGTGGCCACCTGGTTCAACGACTTGCAGAACTACTATAAGGACACCACGGACCTCCAGGCGGAAAACGCCGCCCTCCGCCAGCAGATTGCCAAAATGGAGGAAACCATCCGCCAGGCGGAGGCCGACGTGGAGGAGAACAAGAAATTCCGGGAGCTGATGAACCTGACGAAGCAGCGCCGGGACCTGACGGACTTCGAGGCCGCCATGGTCACGGAGCACGCGGTGAGTAACTGGACCTCCTCCCTGACGCTGAACAAGGGGACCTCCCTGGGCATTGAGGCGGGGGACTGCGTCATCGACGAATGCGGCAACCTGGTGGGCGTCATCAGCCAGGCGGGAACCAACTGGTCCACGGTGCTGACCCTGGTGGACACAGACACGTCCCTGGGCGCCCAGGTATTCCGGACCAAGGACCTGGGCGTGGCCCAGGGGGATTTCTCCATGATGCGGAAAAACCGCCTGCGGCTGGACTACCTCCCCGCGGACTCCGCCCTTTTGGCGGGGGACATCGTGGTGACCTCCGGCCTGAGCGGACACTATCCATCCGGCCTGGTAATCGGCTCCGTGGAGGAGGTGCGCCTGGACGACTCCGGCGCGGCCTCTTACGCCATCCTGGACCCGGCGGCGGACTTTGACGCCCTGACCGAGGTCTTCGTCATCAAGTCCTTTGAAATCGTCACCTGACGCCTCCGGGGAGGGCCCTTTATGATCGCCAGAAACGAAACCATTTTCAAGTGGTCCCTTTACGCCGCCGCCACGGCCCTCTGTTTCCTGATACAGGGGAGCCTCCTCCAGCGGCTGGTGTTCTGGGGCGTCATCCCCTTTCTCTACCCCCTCCTGGCGGCCATCCCCCCCACCTTTGAGGGGCCCCTGGCGGGGACCATCTTCTCCCTCTGCGTGGGCGCGGCCTGCGACCTGCTCCTGCCGGGACCCGTTCCCTGTCTCTATACGCTGGTCTTTCCCCTGGCGGGCCTGTGCGCCGGGCTGCTGTCCCAAAGCTGGCTGCCCGCCGGGTTCCTCTGCTCCTTCGTCTCCGCCGCCGCGGCCTTCCTGCTCCACGGCAGCTTCCGCTGCCTGATCCTCTGGATGCGGGGAACCGCCGCCTGGCAGGCCGGGGCCCTGGTCATGGTCCGGGAATTCTGCGTGGCCGCTCCCTTTGTCATCCCCCTGACCCTGCTTTACCGTTCCGTCTTCCGGAGAACCCATTTGGACGACTGACCCGCGCTTCTGGAAAGGAAGCCCAGGCGCCCCGGCCTCCGCGCCCCCGGCCCGCCGGGCCGGAGCGGCGCCGCCTCTTCCCTCCGGAGACTCTTGATAGAAAGGCATCCTATGGACCGCAAGGAAATGCAAAATACCCGGCTCTACGTGCTGGCCGCCCTCCTGACGCTGGTGCTGGTGGCGTACCTTTTCGTGCTCTACGACGTGCAGGTCATCCACCACGAGGACTACGCCGCCCGGGCCATCCGCTCCATCGTCCGCCCGGAAAAGGTGGAGGCCTCCCGGGGCATCATCACCGACCGCAACGGCAAGCCCCTGGTCTCCAACCGCTCCACCTATGACCTGACCTTCGACGCGGACCTCCTCCGCCCGGGGGACGACAGCAACGAGGCCATCCTCCGCCTGGTCCAGCTCTGCCAGCGGGAGGGCCTGCCCTGGATCGACAACCTGCCCATCTCCCGGCTGTCCCCCTACCATTATACGGTGGACCAGCTGGACAACCAGCAGAAAAAGCTCTTCCTGGCCTACCTGAAGAGCCTCAAGCCCTGCGCGGAGGCCCTGGGCCAATACCTCCTCCGCCACCCGGAGGCCCTCTCCGCCCCGGAGCCGGAACCCGCCGGGGACGAAGAGGCCGGGGAAGCCGTCCCCGGCGGGGAGCTCACCCCCGAAAAGCGGGCCCAGGAGCTCCTGGAACTCCTCACCATCGAGGACCTGACGGCGGACCTGCTGGTGGAGGCGGGCGTCACCCCCGCCCAGCTCATCGGTGCCATGCGCCAGGAACTGGACATCCCGGAGGCTTACACGATGACCCAGGCCCGGATGGTCCTGGGGGTCCAGTACGAGCTCTCCGTCCGGAAGCTGGACAACTACGCCGCCTACGTCCTGGCGGAGGACATCGACACCCCCTTTATCTCCCTCCTCAGCGACGGGAACTACGCCGGGGCCAAGGTCACCCTCTCCTCTGTCCGGGAGTATGAAACCGCCTACGCCGCCCATATCCTGGGCTACGTGGGCAGCATCGGCATCGAGGACGACTATCCCTCCTTGAAGCAAAAGGGTTACGACTACGACGATCTAATTGGCAAGGAGGGCGCGGAACTGGCCTTCGAGGAATACCTCAAGGGCCAGGACGGCCGCCGGGTGGTGGCCACCAACGACGAGGGGAAAATCACCGGGGAATACTACTCCACGGAGCCCGTCCCCGGCAACATCGTGGAACTGACCATCGACCTGGACTTCCAGGCCCAGGTGGAGGACTTCCTGGCGGAAACCGTCCTCCGCCTGAACGCCGACGGCGACGAGACCCGGGGCGCGGGAGCGGCGGTGGTCCAGGTGGGCACCGGAGAGGTGCTGGCCCTGGCCTCCCACCCCACCTACTCACTGGCTACCTTCCGCCAGGACATCGGCGAGCTCTCCCAGGACCTGAGCCGCCCCATGTTCAACCGGGCCACCGTGGGCAAGTACCCCCCGGGCTCCACCCTGAAGCCCTTCACCGCCATGGCGGCCCTCCTCCACGGGGACACCACCCTGACGGAGAAAATCAAGGACACCGGCATCTGGCGTTACCCCAAGGACGAGATCAACAGCTACTCCAAGTGCTGGAAAACCTCGGGCCACGGAAACCTGAACGTCACCGGGGCCATTACCAACTCCTGCAACTACTTTTTCTCGGAGCTGGGCTACCGCATGCAAATGGAAACCCTCCGGGAGTATCTCGTCATGTTCGGCCTGGGGGAAAAAACGGGCATCGAGATTCCCGAGACCGCCGGGCTCCTGCCGGAAAACCCCCAGGGCCAGGACCAGGCCCCCTGGGCGGCTTACGGCCAGGGGACCCAGCTCTACTCCCCCCTCCAGCTGGCCAACTACGTGGCCACCCTGGTCTCCGGCGGGAAGCGCTGCCAGGCCCACCTTTTAAAAGCCGCCAAAACCTACGACAACTCCGAGGTGGTGGCGGAGGGCAATACGGAGCCCCTGAACCAAATTGAGATCAGTGACGAAAACCTCCGGGCGGTAAAGGAGGGCATGAAGGGCCTGGTAGAGGGCACCCTCTCCCCCTATTTCCGGAACTGCGTGGTCTCCGCCGGGGCCAAGACCGGAACCTCCCAGGTCCGGTCAGACACCAAGAACCACGGCGTCTTCGTCTGCTTCGCCCCCTACGACGACCCGGAAATCGCCGTGGCCATCGCCATCGAGCGGGCGGACGCCGGAGCGGCCCTGGCCTCCACCGCCGTGAATATCCTCAACGCCTATTTCACCCCCAGCGAGGACAGCGCCACCATCACCGGGGAGAACCAGCTCCTGCCCTGACTGGGCATTTTCTGCTGACCCCTGTAGGGGCGGGCCTGTGTGTCCGCTCTCCTCCCGGCGCCCCGGCGCTTCCTATAGAAGGGCGGACACGCAGGTCCGCCCCTACAGAGCGTTTCACGTGAAACAGCACCCAGGCCGGGTCCCTCCCGGCCTTTCCCTCCCCAAAAGCGAACAGTAAAAAAATGTCACTTGTTGGAACCCCTTATTTTAACGAACAAGGAGTTTTTTTCATGAACACACCTTCCGTCTTTGACTCCCGCGATCCCCGGTACAAGCAGCCCTACGGCGCCCTCCCCTGCGGGAAGGAGTGGTCCCTCACCTGCCGCCCCCTGGCCAGCGAGGGATTCACCCATTGTTCTGTCGTCATCCGCCGGGAATTTGCCGGGCACGAGATGGAGGCGGAGATGCCCTTCTCCGGCTTCCAGGAGGACCGGGCCTGCTTTTCCCTCTCCCTGATTCCCTTCCAGACGCCGGAACTGGCCTGGTACTGGTTCCGCTTCTGGCGGGACGACGGCACCGGGTGCCTCCTGGACAAGACTGGTTACCGCAGCAAGGGGGAACCCGTCCCCTGGCAGCTCACGGTTTATGAGGAAAGCCGCACCCCCGCCTGGTTTGGCGAGGGCGTGACCTATCAGATTTTTCCGGACCGCTACTGCCGTCTGGGCCTCCCCAGCCCGGAGGGGCTTATCGGCAGCCGCTGGGTCCACGAGGACTGGAACGACGCCCCCGCCTGGCAGCCGGAGGACGGCGAGATCAAAAACCGGGACTTCTTCGGCGGCTCCCTGGCGGGCGTGGCCGCCCATCTGGACGACCTGGAGGCCCTGGGCGTTTCCACCCTCTACTTCTGCCCCATTTTTGAGTCCGCGTCCAACCACCGCTACAACACGGCGGACTACACGAAAATTGATCCCATGCTGGGCACGGAGGAGGATTTCCGGGCCCTCTGCGCCCAGGCGGCGGAGCGGGGCATCCGCGTCCTGCTGGACGGCGTGTTCAACCACACGGGCTCCCAGAGCGTTTACTTCAACGCCGACGGTTTCTACCCCACCCTGGGAGCGGCCCAGAGCCAGGACAGCCCCTATTATAACTGGTTCCAGTTCAGCCAGTGGCCCGGGTCCTACGACTCCTGGTGGGGAATCAGTACCCTGCCCAACGTCCGGGAGGACTGCCCGGATTACCTGGACTATATCGTCCGGGGCGAAAACTCCGTGGTGAAACGCTGGCTCCGGGCCGGGGCCTCCGGCTGGCGTCTGGACGTGGCGGACGAGCTGCCCGGCGAATTCATTGAGGCCCTCCGCTCCGCCGTGGAGGAAACGGACCCCGGCGCCCTTGTGCTGGGGGAAGTCTGGGAGGACGCCAGCAACAAGATTTCCTACTCCCGCCGCCGGAAGTACCTCCTGGGCCGCGAGCTCCACAGCGTGATGAACTACCCCTTCCGCACCGCCCTGCTGGACTACCTCTTGGACGGCCCGGCGGAGCATTTCAAGGAGGCCATGGAAACCATCCGGGAGAACTATCCCCCCGCCGCCTTCTACTCCTCCATGAACTTCCTGGGCACCCATGACACCCCCCGGATTCTCACGGTCCTGGGCGGCGTCCCCCTCCCCGAGGGCCGGGAGGCCCAGTCCGTCTTCCGCCTCACGCCCCTCCAGCGGGAAGCGGGCCTGGAGCGGCTCCACGTGGCGGCGGCCATCCTCTTCACCTTCCCCGGTTCCCCCATGGTCTATTACGGGGACGAAACCGGGATGGAGGGCGCGGCGGACCCCTTTAACCGCCGGACCTATCCCTGGGGCCAGGAGGACCCGGCGATGCTGGCCTGGTTCCGCTGGCTGGGGCAGCTCCGGAAGGGCCGGAGTTCCCTCCGCCGGGGCTCCCTCCGCTGGCTGGAGGCCCAGGGCCCCCTGCTGGCCTATCTGCGGGAAATCCCTGGCGAGGCCACCGCCACCCTGGTCAACGCCAGCCCGGAGGAACGCGCCTTTCCCCTGCCAGGCGGGGGCTTCCGGGACCTGTACACTGGGGAGGAACTTCCCGGCCAGGAGGCCTCCGTTCCCCCCTACAGTGTCCGGCTCTTGGGCCGGGACTGAGCATCGGATAAAATGGTTTCACGTGAAACATGCAAGGCCCGCCGGAGACGGCGGGCCTTTCTTTGGGAAACCGATTTTTGCCGGGAGATTTTATGAACCGCGCGGAGGCCCCCTTCCAGAGGCGGCATCCCTTGTCCACAACCGCCCGGCCAGCCGGGACCTTCTTGGGCCCGGAGAAACAGCGGGTCCCGCCATGGGGAATACTGATTCCAGCGGGCACACCGCTCCCCTGCAATGACACGAAAAAGCAATCCAGCATTCCGGGGCCCTCCGCTGGCGGGGGCTTCCCCTCTTTGGCGGGGCCCCTGTTTTATGTCCGGGCGGCGGAAAACGTCTCTTTTTAAATTGTTTCACGTGAAACTTTTTGCTTTCTTTCCAAATTTTCAAAAAAATGTGGATTTTGACCTTGCAAGCCCGTCCCGGCCTTGTTATAATGAATTTTTGATAGAAAGTAGGTGCTTTTGTGTCAAAGATCATCGCTGTTGTGAATCAAAAAGGCGGCGTGGGGAAAACCACCACTTGCGTGAACCTGGCCGCCGCCCTGACGGAGGCGGGCAAAAAAGTCCTTCTCTGTGATTTTGATCCCCAGGCCAACGCCACCTCCGGCATGGGGGTGGATAAAACGGTTTCTAAGGGGGTCTATTCCGCCGTTATCGGGGAGCTGCCTGCGGCAGAGGCCGTGTCCCACACCCGCTATGGGGACGTGCTCCCCTCCAACAAGGCCCTGGCCGGAGCCGGGGTGGAGCTCATCGGTATGGAGCGGCGGGAATTTTTGCTGAAGGATGCCCTGGAGCCCCTGCGGGAGGACTATGATGTCATTCTCATTGACTGTCCTCCCTCCCTGGAGCTCCTGACCCTGAACGCCCTGTGCGCGGCGGACTCCCTCCTGGTGCCCGTCCAGTGCGAGTACTTTGCCCTGGAGGGGCTCTCCGACTTAATGAATACCGTCCGGCTGGTCCGGAGGTCCCTGAATCCCTCCCTGGAGCTGGAGGGGGTGCTGCTGACCATGTTCGACGGGCGGACGAACCTCTCCCTCCAGGTGGCGGAGGAAGTGAAGCACTATTTCCCCGGCAAGGTTTACGCCTCCGTGATTCCCCGGAACATCCGGCTCTCCGAGGCTCCCAGCCATGGCAAGCCCATCAGCGCCTATGACCGGGCTTCCCGGGGGGCGGACGCCTACGCGGCCTTTGCCGCCGAATTTTTGAAATAACCGATCTCTTTGAAAGGAGTGGTTTTATGGCAAACAAAAAGCCCTCCGGCCTGGGCCGGGGGTTGGGGGCCCTGCTGGGGGACGACGTATTGAAACCCGAAGCGGCGGGGAACCTGTATTTACCCATTTCCCAGGTGGAGAGCTATTCCGCCCAGCCCCGGAAGCTCTTTGACGGCGAGGCACTGGAGGAACTGGCGGATTCCATCCGGGAGCATGGGGTCATCCAGCCCCTGACGGTGCGGAAGCTGTCCTCCGGCTATTACCAGATCATTGCCGGGGAGCGCCGCTGGCGGGCCGCCCGGATGGCGGGGCTCACGGAGATTCCCGCCGTGGTCATTGAGGCCGACGACCAGAAGGCGGCGGAGCTGGCATTGGTAGAGAACCTCCAGCGGGAGGATTTGAATCCCATGGAGGAGGCCGCGGGCTACCAGTCTTTGATCCAGACCTACCACATGACCCAGGAGGAGGCCGCCCGGCGGGTGGGCAAGTCCCGCAGCGCCGTGGCCAACGCCATGCGGCTTCTAGGCCTCCAGCCCGGCGTGCGGAAGCTGGTGGAAGAGGGGAGCCTCTCCGCCGGGCATGCCCGGGCCCTGCTGCCCCTCTCCCCCGCCCTCCAGGTGAAGGCGGCGGAGGCCGTGGTCCAGGGACAGCTCTCTGTCCGGCAGACGGAGGTCCTGGCCAAGAAGATGCTGGCGGAACCCAAGGAGGAACCGGAGCTTCCGGAGCCGCCCAAGGAGGTGGACTACGCCGCCGAGGCCCAGCAGTCCCTGGCCTCCCGGCTGGGGAGGGGCGTGAAAATTGTCACGGGCCGGAAAAAGGGCCGGATTGAGCTGGAATATTACGGCCTGGACGATCTGAATGACCTGTTGGAAGCCCTGGCCCTCCTGAAAACCAGCCGGAAAGGACCGGAGGCATGAAGCTGGAAAAACGAAATGAAAGCGGCCCCGCCGAGCCGGAGGCGGATATGAAGCCCACAGGAAAGAAGCCCGTGGTGGTCTATATCATGGTGCTGTTCATCGCGGCCTTCCTGCTCATGGCCTGGTCCTTCGCCTCCCACCAGAGGAGCAATACCGAAGCCCTGGGACGTCTCCAGAGCTCCGTTACCGCCATGCAGGGGGTACAGGAGTTACAGGACCAGGTTATCTCCCTCCAGAAGGAGCTGGCAGAGGCGGAGAAGAGCCTCCAGGAACTGGAGGACGAGGAATTCGCCCAGCGGTCCGCCGCGGAACACCTGGAAAAGCAGTGCGACGCCATGGAGCTTCTCTATATCTTACAGCAGCAATATTCCGCCGGGGAATACGCCGCCTGCCGCCAGACCATGGACTCTTTTGAATCCGGCCGCTATGGGGAGGCGCTCCCCCGCCTGGCCAGCGGAAGCGTCACCCAGCCCGAGGACCGCTACCAGCAGTTAAAGGAAGCCGTGGAAGCCCGGGAGGCGGAGGCCGCTCAGGCGGAGTCCGGGGACCAAGAGGCGGCGGCGTGAACCAGGTAAAGGCCCACTGGAAGGTTCTGGCCGTCATCCTGGCCCTGGTTTTGTGGGCGGCGTGGTATTCCCGGCCTGTGGACGTCTACGGCCTGGGCATCGGAGAACTGGAGGCCGTCAACGTCCGCATTTCCCGCAACGAGCCAGGCGTAGGCGAGCAGGAGGCCCGAAGCATTGGCCTCCGGCCCGGCGATCCTCTGTGGCAGACCGTCCTGGACGAGCTGGAAGCCCTTCGCTTCCGCAGACCCCCGTGGAATCTGGTCCGGCAGTATCAAGACGGCGTCATCCGCACCGAGCCCGCCGCAAGAGAGGCTCTGGTCTTTTATCTCTGGGACAGCGGCGACAAAGACCTCATGCTCCAGCTGAACGGCGGAAAGCCCTGTTACACCTCCCCGTACACCAAGCAAAATCTGCCCGCCTCCCTCTCCGGCGGCGAGGAGACCGCCCAGGCCCTGGCGGAGCGGCTACGGCCATTATTGGAGGCCGGTTAAAAAAGTTCTATTGATAGAAGGACAGGGGACGGGGCGGGACAGAGCCCGCCCCCTACAGGTGTTCTGCCGATAGAAGGGCGGGCCCGGAGGGAATGGGCCATGGGCAGCATGGAGGTTCCGGGGAAATGGGCCGCTATCGGTAGAAAGGCAATTTCTGAGGGAATGGCCTGACCAGAGGGTCAGGCCCCACATCGTCAGAAGAAATTCCACCCGCTGCGTCCCCGCCTGACGGCGAGGACTCCGCTCTGCTCCATTCCTTCATCCTCTCCCCACCGGACCCGCTTCGCTGGGCTCCGGCGGGGACCCCTATAGGGTGGTCTATCGATAGAGGGGTGGGCTGAGGGACGGGCCGCCGAGGACGGCGGCCTATACAGGGGCAATTCTTTCCCCAACCGCCAGGTTGGCGGCAGCGGGGAGGGCCGGACAGTCCTTACATCGGCCGCCAAAACCCCCGTTTGTATTACGCTGCGGGCAGAAGACATTCGTGAAACCGGAGGTACTGCCTGCGCGCCCCCGTTTTCTCTCTTCCACCGTGCACGGCGCATTCTCTCTTTTCGCAAAAGAGAGAATGGGGGGTGCATTGAACCAGCCATCTTCATGGCTGAAATCCTCCCCCGCCCGAAGGGCGGGCATCCCCCCCCCGTTTCACGTGAAACACTTCAAACGTATACTTCAAACGTGTAATATTGTTTAATATTGAAGAAAGAAGGAAATCATCATGCTTGATATCCGCTTCATCCGGGAGAACCCCGAGGCCGTCAAGGAGAACATCCAGAAAAAATTCCAGGAGGAGAAACTCCCCCTGGTGGACGAGGTCATCGGCCTGGACGCCAAGCGCCGCGCCGCCATCGCCGAGGCGGACCAGCTCCGCTCCAACCGCAATACCCTCTCCAAGCAAATCGGCATGCTCATGGGCCAGTCCAAAAAGGACCCCTCCAAGCTCCAGGAGGCCGAGGCCGTCAAGGCCCAGGTGAAGGAACAGGCGGACCGCCTGGCCGAGCTTGAGAAGCAGGAAAACGAGCTGGAGGCGGAGCTCCACAAGCGCATGCTGCTGATTCCCCAGATCATCGACCCCTCCGTCCCCATTGGCAAGGACGACAGCGAAAACGTGGAGGTCCAGCGCTTCGGCGAGGCCAAAACCCCGGACTTCCCCATCCCCTATCACACGGAAATCATGGAGTCCTTCGGCGGCATCGACCTGGACGCGGCGGGCCGGGTCTCCGGCAACGGCTTCTATTACCTCCTGGGCGACATCGCCCGGCTCCACGAGGCGGTGCTGGCCTATGGCCGGGACTTCATGATTGGCAAGGGCTTTACCTACTGCATCCCCCCCTTCATGATTCACGGAAACGTGGTGGAAGGCGTCATGAGCCAGACGGACATGGACGGCATGATGTACAAAATCGAGGGCGAGGACCTCTACCTCATCGGCACCAGCGAACATTCTATGATCGGCCGGTTCATCGACCAGATTCTCCCCGCCGGGAACCTGCCCCAGACCCTGACCTCCTATTCCCCCTGCTTCCGCAAGGAGAAGGGCGCCCACGGCATCGAGGAGCGGGGCGTGTACCGCATCCACCAGTTTGAAAAGCAGGAGATGATTGTGGTCTGCAAGCCCGAGGAGTCCCCCATGTGGTACGAAAAGCTGTGGCAGTTCTCCGTGGAGCTGTTCCAGTCCCTGGACATTCCCGTGCGGCAGCTGGAGTGCTGCTCCGGCGACCTGGCGGATTTGAAGGTCAAGTCCTGCGACATCGAGGCCTGGTCCCCCCGGCAGCAAAAGTATTTTGAGGTCTGCTCCTGCTCCAACCTGGGCGACGCCCAGGCCCGGCGGCTGCGGATCCGCTACAAGGACGAGTCCGGCAAGACCCAGCTGTGCCACACCCTCAATAACACCTGCGTGGCCCCGCCCCGGATGCTGATCGCCTTCCTGGAAAACAATCTCCAGGCCAACGGCACAGTCCTAATCCCCGAGGTCCTGCGCCCCTACATGGGCGGAACCGAAAAACTGGTCCCGACCTGCTGAGACTTGGTTGTCGTGCAACAAATCCCGGATAAAAACCAGGGTATAGAGCGTGATAAAGCTCTTTTTGGTACCTTTTTCTCACGAGAAAAAGTATCAACCCGTCTGGAGCCGATAGAAAGGACTTGAACGATGAAATGTATTGCCGGACTGATTTTAACGGCTGTATTCCTGTCTGCGCTCTCAATCCCTTGTGGCGCAACGGGTACAGAAACCACAACATCTCGGGATTACCCCGGTTTTTCCGACGTGGCGGAGGGAAGCGCCTCCTACGAGGCCGTGAAGCTCTGTTACGAGCGGGGCTTGATGAACGGCACCTCGGACACGACCTTTAACCCCCAGGGAAAGCTGAACGTGGCCCAGCTGGTGGTGCTGGCGGCGCGGCTCTACAATCTCCAAAACGGCGGCGACGGCACGGTGCCGGACCTGCCGGACCTGAGCCAGCCCTACCTCCGGTTCCTCGATGAGGACGGCAGCTTGATTGCCTCCTACCCGGCGGGGGAACTCCCCCACTCCTACACCGGCGGCATGAATCCCTATTTCTGCCTCAGCCTGGAGGAGGAGGACGCCTCCCTCCCGGAAACCTGCCGGCTGGAAATCGGCTTCGAGGGCTACAATCACATCCGCACCTATCAGGGCCTCCGGCAGTCCTATCACTCGGAGCCCGGCACCATGACCCAGGGCTTCCAGGGCACCGGCTACTGCTTTGAGGACTTCGACGACCCGGACGGAAACTCCCTCTTCTGGTACAACGCCACAAACTTCACCCGCCTGGCCTCCGCCTGGTGGTATCCCGCCCTGGTCTACCTGACCAGCGAAAACAAGGCCGACCTGATCTCGGACCTGCTGGCCCCGCTGGCCGGGGAAAACGGAATCGAGGACTATGACGCCCTCACCCGCTTCTCTAGCGACAGCGCCCGGCGGGATATGTTCGCGTGGCTAGTTAGCGCCGTTGCCGGGGAGCTGGACATCCTGAACGAGACGGTAACCGTCCCCGACGTCGACGAGGAAACCCCAAAGGCTCAGCGAATCTTGAACCTCTATCAGGCGGGCGTCCTCACCGGCGTGGACCAGGCCGGAAGCTTCGGCGGGGACAAGGAGCTGACCCGGGCCCAGGCCGCCATCATGATGGCCCGGGTGCTGGAGCCCTCCCTCCGGGTGAGAACCGCATAATTTCATTCCTATCCGTACTTGTAAGATGAATTTATACGAAAGGGAATCAATCATGGCTGACAAGACCTCCGGATTCTGGTCGGAATTCAAGACCTTCATCGCCCGGGGCAACGTGATGGACATGGCGGTAGGCGTGATCATCGGCGGAGCCTTCTCCAACATCACCACTTCCCTGATCAACGATATCGTCATGCCCATCCTGGGCATCTTCACCGACAGCGTCTCCTTCGCGGAGCTGGCGGTGGACATTGGGCCCGCCACCATCACCTACGGCAACTTCATCCAGGCCGTTTTGAACTTCCTGATTATGGCCCTGGTGGTCTTCTGCATCATAAAGGCCCTGAACCGCTTCCACAAGAAGAAGGAAACCGCTCCCCCGCCGGGCCCCTCCCCCGAGGAGAAGCTGCTGACGGAAATCCGGGACCTGCTGAAGGAGAAATGATGGAAGCCATCCTCCGGGAGGGCCTGACGGCCCTCTCCCTCCCCGCCGGGGGAATCCCGGCCCTGCTCCGCTACTGGGAGCTGCTGGCGGAGAAAAACAAGGTCATGAACCTCACCGCCATCACGGACCCCGCTGAGGCGGCAAGGCTCCACTTCCTGGACAGCGCCGCCCTGCTGGCCCTGGCGGACCTCCGGGGGAAAACCGTGGTGGACGTGGGGACCGGGGCGGGTTTTCCGGGCCTTCCCCTGAAAATCCTGGAGCCCTCCATTCAATTGACCCTGCTGGACGCCCAGCGCAAGCGGGTGGACTTCCTCCGGGAGGTCTGCGAAGACCTGGGGCTGGAGGACGTGGAATGCGTCCACGGCCGGGCGGAGGAGTTCGCGGCGGAACGCCGGGAGTCCTTCGGTGTGGCGGTGAGCCGGGCGGTGGCGGCCCTGCCCGTACTGGCAGAGCTGTGCCTGCCCCTGGTGGAGCCGGGGGGCCAGTTCCTGGCCATGAAGTCCGTGGACACCCAGGAGGAGCTGAACGACGCCGGGCGGGCGGCGAGCCTGCTGGGCGGGCGGCTGGAAAAGCCCCTGGACTATGCCATTCCCGGTACAGAGATCCCCCGGCGGCTGGTAATTCTCACAAAAATAGGGGAAACCCCCAAAAAATATCCTAGAACGTTTGCAAAGATCAAGAAGAATCCGCTATAATAGAGAGTACGAAATCACCGTTTGGAAGGGAGGCGCGTTCCATGGCGGGCCAATGCGTTGCCGTAGTCTCCGGCAAGGGGGGCACGGGCAAGACCTCCTTCACCGCCGGGGTGGGGTCCGCCCTGGCGCAGCTGGGACAGAAGGTGCTGTGCGTGGACTGCGACGTGGCCCTGCGGAACCTGGACCTGGCCCTGGGGCTGACGGACCGGGCCATTATGGACTTTACCGACGTGGCCCAACAGCGCTGTTCCCTGGACGTGGCGGCGGTGGAACACCCGGACATTCCGGGCCTCTTCCTGCTGACGGCCCCCACCCGGAGCCGGGGCCGCCCGGTGACGGAGGAACAGATGTCCATCATGCTGGACGCTGCCCGGGAGCGGTTCGATTACTGCTTCCTGGACGCTCCGGCGGGTCTGGACAGCGGGTTCCAGCTGGCCACCTGCGCGGCGGACCGATGCGTGGTGGTGGCCACGGCGGACGCCTCCTCCCTCCGGGACGCCCAGCATACGGTGATGGAGCTCCACCGCTTCCCCAACGGGAGGCTGCACCTGACGGTAAACCGGGTGCGGAGGAAGATGCTCCGCAGCATGCACGCCACCATAGACGACGCCATTGACCGGGCGGGCCTGCCCCTGATTGGAGTCATCCCGGAGGACGACGCCCTCCCCCTCGCCTTGAACCGGGGGGTACCCCTGCTGCTCAGCGGGAACCAGGGGGCGGCGGCGGCCTACCGGAACATTGCCAAGCGGCTCCAAGGACAGAAGGTCCCCCTGCTGCGGATACGATAAGCCAAACCACCGGCGGGCTTCGCCGGTTACGAAGACAGAAAGGAGCATGACATGAACATCGCGCTAATGGCCCACGACAACAAAAAGGAGCTGATGGTCCAATTCTGCACCGCTTACGCCGGGATTCTGGCGCGGCACCAGCTCTACGCCACCAATACCACCGGGCACATGATTGCAGACTCCACGGGCCTGGATGTCCACTGCTTCCTGACCTACGCCCACGGCGGCAGCCAGCAGATCGGCGCCCGCATCTCCTACAATGAGTTTGACCTGGTGCTGTTTTTCAACGACCCGGCCAGTGAGGAGCGGGCGGAGGACATCTCGTACATCTCCCGCCTCTGCGACCAGAACCGGGTCCCCTTCGCCAGCAACATTGCCACGGCGGAGATGCTGGTCCTGGGCCTTGCCCGGGGCGACCTGGATTGGCGGCTCATCGTCAACCCCTCCACCTCCCGCCCCCTGGCCTGACGCTTCTTGAACAACGCGGGGCTCTTAGCGGACGGGAAACTAGAGCCCTAGAATCTCAGGGCCGCTTATGGCAGAGCCAGCAAAAGAACCTCCGCCCCTCCTGGAAGCATACGCAAGGCAAGCCCTGGAGAAATGGCCTGGCCCGGGGGTCAGGCCCCACAGGGTGTTCTATCGGGAGCGGGGGCCCTCCCCGCCCGCCCCGCGGGCAGTTCCCTTTGCGGAGGGGAAACCCTCCGTCCGCTTCACGGACAGCCCTCTTTTTCAAGGGGAACTTTTTTCCGGACACGGCTGTACTTTGCCGGAGGGAGCCAAGGGGGGAGCACGTTCCCCTCTCGCAAAAGAGGGTGGCACGGCAGGGGTTTCCCCACAGCGGCCCCAGCACTAAAAGACGCAGCGGAAGTTGTTTCCCAACCACCAGGGTGCGGCAGCGAAAGAGGCGGCCCTGCGCTAACTTCCAAAATTCCCGCCCGCCAGGGCCGTCTCCGGTCGAAAGGGCCGCTTGACAATTGGAGAAAAAACGCATATAATCACAAGGATTTCACCGCGATGACGCCGCAGCAGTACTCCATGCGCCGCTCCCAAGAGAGGGACCCCCTGGCTGGAAGGGTCCCGTCCGGCCAGGAGGAAGGACAGCGGCGGAGCGGGGGCGGAAACGCCCACGGCCCCCTCCCCGTACCAGGAGGCTGAAAGGAGGCGCAAGCCTTGAATTTGGGTGGCACCACGAAGCGATGAGCGCTATCGTCCCAAAACCAGTTTTGGGAGGACGGCGCTCTTTTTCAGCAATCCTCCCCTTGGAACCCTCCCCGCGATATTGAAGTAAAGGAGCAGCGTTATGGCAAAACAGACCCCCCGCACCCTCTCCGGCTTCATGGAGCTCCTCCCCGCCCCCCAGCGGCAGATGGAGCGGATCATGGAGATTCTCCGGGAGACCTACAGCCTCTATGGCTTTACCCCCCTGGACACCCCCGTCATCGAGTCCAGCGAGGTGCTGCTGGCCAAGGGCGGCGGCGAGACGGAGAAGCAGATTTACCGCTTCCAGAAGGGGGACGCGGACCTCTCCCTCCGCTTTGACCTGACGGTCCCCCTGGCTAAGTATGTGGCCCTGCACTACAACGACCTGGCCTTCCCCTTCCGCCGTTTCCAGATCGGAAAGGTCTACCGGGGCGAGCGGGCCCAGCGGGGCCGCTTCCGGGAGTTCTACCAGGCGGACATCGACGTGATTGGGGACGGGAAGCTCTCCATCCTCAACGAGGCGGAGATTCCCGCCATCATCTACCGGACCTTCTCCGCCCTGGGGCTCAAGCGGTTCCGCATCCGGGTGAACAACCGGAAAATCCTGAACGGCTTCTATGCCTCCCTGGGCCTCAGCGGCAAGGCCGGGGACATCATGCGCACCGTAGACAAGCTGGAAAAGATCGGCCCGGAGAAGGTCCGGGACATCCTCACCGGGGACTTTGCCCTCTGCCCGGAGCACGCCCAGGAGATCATAGATTTCATCTCCATCACCGGGGACAGCGGAGCCGTCCTCTCCGCCCTGGAGGCCCGGCGGGGCCGGAACGAAATCTTCGACCAGGGAGTGGATGAGCTGAAAACCGTGGTGCAATACCTGGGGGGCTTCGGCGTTCCGGCGGAAAACTTCGCCGTGGACCTGACCATCGCCCGGGGGCTGGACTACTACACGGGCACGGTTTACGAAACGGTTCTCCTGGACCATCCGGAGATCGGGTCCGTCTGCTCCGGCGGGCGGTATGATAACTTAGCGGAATATTATACCGATAAACAACTCCCTGGCGTTGGCATTTCCATTGGCCTGACCCGGCTGTTTTACGTTCTGGGGGAACAGGGGATGCTGGACCCGGAGCTGCCCACGGCCCCGGCGGACGTGCTGATCCTGCCCATGACGGAGGATTTGTCCGAAGCCATCGCCCTTGCCACCGAGCTCCGGGACAATGGCATCCGGGCCCAGCTCCACTGTGAGGAGAAGAAGTTCAAGCAGAAGATTTCCTACGCGGACAAGCTGGGCATTCCCTACGTCATCTTCCTGGGGGAGGATGAGATCCGCGCGGGCGTGGTGGCCTGCAAGGACCTGGCCACCGGGGAGCAGACGAAACTGGACCCCAAGGCTACCATTTACCGCATCAAGGCGGGGCTGGACGCCAGGAACCGGGGGACGGTCATCCGGGAGTGAGCCGGAGGAAGGAGCGCGTCTTTGAAAGCGTTTTGGGAAGCGCACAGAAAAGCGCTTTCATGGGGGCTGGCGGCCTTACTGGTCCTCTGGGCTCTTTGGTACGCCCGGCCGCTGGATATCTATGATTTGATAGGCGGGGAAACGCCGGGATACCTCCAAATCTCGGTCTTTCCCCAATCGGAATTTCCCAAGGTCATCCATGGCAATCTAACCCTCACCGCCGGGAAGCCGGAGATGGAGGCGGTCCTGGAGCGGCTGGAGGAGATTCGTTTTCACCGGAACCCCCTGGAGGTGGTCCTGCGATTTCTCCCCCAGGGGACCCGGGTCACGGAGGTGGACCCGGAAAAGGACTACCGGATTCAATTTTTCGCCTACGGCGAAGAGGGACGGTTTCTCCGGGGCCTAAGCTTTGACCTGACGTATTGGCGGGACTACAGGAGTCTGCCCCTCTATGTCCTTCACGGGCAGGAGAGGGGCCGTGCGCTGGGGGCCTATCTCTGGGAGTTGTACCAGGAGGAGTGGCATTCGTTCTACCGATAGAAGGGGGAAACCCCGGGAGAAGGCGGACACATCCCCGCAAGGGGGACGCCGCATCTCTAAGCGGCAAGCCGCCAAGAGCTGCGCAGAGGTCCGCCCCTACAGGGTGGTCTATCGGCAGGAAGGCAATCCCGGAAGGAATGGCCTGCCGGGAGAAGGGCAATCTCTGAGGGAATGGCCTGGGGGGCAGGCCCCACAGTATTCTACCGATAGAAGGGCAGCCCCAGAAAAAGGCGGACACCTACCCCCTATCACCAGATTAGCGGCAGTGAAAAGAGGAGTTGGTCCATTCGCCACGGGACAAACCCCCGCTCAATCTCATTGCGCGTGGGACGTCATTCCGGCTCCGCCGTTCATTCAGCCGCGCCCCCCGCCGCGTCCCCGCGCTTCTTTTCTCTTTTGGACCGTGCACGGCCCGTTTGCCTGCGGCCTAAGAGCCGCCGCTTCGCGGCGGTTGGCCTCCGGCACGCGCCTGCGGGCGCAGTCTCGTTTTCTTCTGGCAAGAAAAAACTGGGGCCCCCGCGCGGCCTGCCGCGTGGGGAGAGGAGGAAGGAACGGAGCAGAGCGCAGTCCTTCCCCCTAGGCGGGGACGGGGTGGGCGGATACAATCCGTAGCTTACCAAATAATTATTTCATTTTGTAATAGAAAAGAGGAACCATCATGGTACAAAACCGCACCCACACCTGCGGCGGGCTCCGCCTCGCCGACGCCGGGAAGACCGTCAAGCTCTCCGGCTGGATGGAGAACATCCGGGAGGTCGGCTCCGAGCTGGCCTTCATCGTCCTCCGGGACTTCTACGGCACCACCCAGATTGTGGCCGAGACCCCGGAGATGGTGGCCCAGTTCAAGGCCGTCAACAAGGAATCCACCATCTCCGTGGAGGGCCTCGTCCGGGAGCGGGCCAGCAAGAACCCCAAGCTGCCCACCGGGGAGATTGAGATTGTGCCCGCCAAGATGGAGATCCTGGGACGCTGCCGCCACAACGAGCTGCCCTTCCAAATAAACCGCAGCCGGGAGGCCGACGAGGCCCAGCGGCTCAAGTACCGCTACCTGGACCTGCGGAACCCGGAGGTAAAGGGCAACATCGTCCTGCGGTGCCAGGTGGTCTCCGCCATCCGCCAGGCCATGACGGACCATGGCTTCCTGGAGATCACCACCCCCATCCTCACCGCCTCCTCCCCCGAGGGGGCCCGGGACTACCTGGTCCCCGCCCGGAACCACCCCGGGAAGTTCTACGCCCTGCCCCAGGCCCCCCAGCAGTTCAAGCAGCTCCTCATGACCTCCGGCTTTGACCGCTATTTCCAGATCGCCCCCTGCTTCCGGGACGAGGACGCCCGGGCGGACCGCTCCCCCGGCGAGTTTTACCAGCTGGACATGGAGATGGCCTTCGCCACCCAGGAGGACGTGTTCGCCGTCATCGAGGACGTGCTGCCCCCGATTTTCGCCCAGTATGGCAAGTATAGCGCCGCCTCCCAGGCCCCCTTCCGGCGCATCCCCTACCTGGAGGCCCTGGAAACCTACGGCACCGACAAGCCGGACCTGCGCATCGACCTGACGGTCCAGGACGCCACGGAGGTCCTGGGGGGCTGCGGCTTCCCGCCCTTCGAGGCCCTGACGGTGAAGGCCGTGGTGGTCTCCGGGTTCGAGGGCACCCGCAAGCAGATTGACAAGCTCTGCGCCGACGCGGAGGTCCAGTCCGGCAGCAAGGCTTACTGGTTCCGCTATGACGAGACGAAAGAAATCGTAGGCGGCATCGCCAAGTTCGTCCAGCCCATCAAGGACCAGGTAGTGGAGGCCCTGGGCCTCACGCCCGGATGCTTCGTAGGCCTGGCCGCCGGGGCCAAGGGCGCGGCGCAGAAGACGGCGGGCGTGCTTCTGAAACTGCTGGGCGCCTTCTGCCCCAACCACTTCCAGAAGGAGCAGTACGCCTTCTGCTGGATTGTGGACTTCCCCATGTACGAGATTGGGGAGGAGAGCGGCGAGCTGGAGTTCTGCCACAACCCCTTCTCCATGCCCTCCGGCGGGCTGGAGACCGTGGAAAAGGCCATCCGGGGCGAGCTCGACCCCCTGAGCATCACCGCCGACCAGTACGACCTGGTGTGCAACGGCGTGGAGCTGAGCTCCGGCGCGGTGCGGAACCACGACCCGGAGATTATGGTAAAAGCCTTCTGGATGGTGGGCCTGGGCGAGGAGGACGTGAAAGCCAAGTTCCCCGCCATGTACAACGCTTTCACCTACGGCGCGCCGCCCCACGCGGGCATCGCTCCGGGGGTGGACCGGATGGTCATGCTCCTGGCGGGAGAGGACTCCATCCGGGAGATCATCCCCTTCCCCATGAACAAGAACGCCATGGATGTGATGATGAGCGCCCCCAGCGAGGTGGGGCAGAAGCAGCTGGACGAGCTGCACATCGCCCTGGTGAAACCGGAGGAATGAGCAAAGAAGCGGAGGGCCAAAACCCCTCCGCTTCTTCTTTTAACGCTCCAGCATTTCCCGAAGAATCTCCCGCACCTCCTCCAAATTCTCCTGGCAGAGTACCGGCAGGAAGTCCGCCAGCTTCTCCGGCGGGAAGTCCCACCAGCGGAACCGGAGGAGCAGGTCAATGAGCTCCTGGGAAAAGCGCTTTTTAATTGGCCGGGCGGGATTGCCCCCCACCACCGTGCAGGGTTCCACGTTCCGGGCCGCCACGGAGTAAGCGGCCACGATGGCCCCGTCGCCGATGGTTACGCCGGGCATGACCACGCACTCCCGGCCCAGCCACGCGTCGTTCCCCACCAGGGTGTCCCCCTTGAAGGGGAGCTGGGAGAGGTGGGGCGGCGTGCGCTGGGCCCAAAAGCCGCCGAAGACATGGAAGGGGTAGGTGCTGGCGCTGGACAGGCGGTGGTTGGCGCTGCCCATGATGAATTTCACGCCGCTGGCGATGGAACAGAATTTCCCGATGGCCAAATGGTCCCCGAACTCCGGCCAGTTGAAGAGGACGTTGTTCCTCTCAAAGGCCGCGGGGTCCACGGGATCGTCGTAATAGGTGTAGTCCCCCACGGTGATGTTGGGGGCGGAAATCACATTTTTCAAAAAGACGGTCGTGCCGTATTCGTTGGGGAATACCACGCCGGGATTGGGGATATTGTGCATAAACGCCTCCTTATGTTATCGAGCGGTCACCTCCTGGCAGAGTGCATGCGCCGTAGCCACGGCCCTCTTTTTGCGGGTTTCGTTCATTTCGGTCATCCTTTCGGCTGGTTATTTATGATGGGTCTTATGATAGCATATGGGGGCTTGTTTGGCAAGGATGCCTTCGGGGAGGGTTGTTCTCGCCCTTCGGGCGGGGGGGGATTTCAGCCATGAAGATGGCTGGTGCATTGCACCCCCCATTTTCTCTTTTTCTTCTGGAAGGAAAACTGGGGCCCCCGCGCGGCCTGCCGCGTGGGGAGAGAAGGAAGGAACGGAGCAGAGCGCAGTCCCCGCCCCAGGCGGGGACAAAGTGGGCGGAGTTTCTTCCGACGACGTTTTGGCTTCCGTTCTAGGACCCTGATGAATGGGGAGGCACAGGGAGCCGTCCCCACAAATCATTACCGTTATAAAATGCGCGAAAAGGACACTCCCCCTAAATCCCTCCCCCTTGACAATCCGCCCAAAACATGATACAGTGGCGAAAGTTCAAAAGCACAAAGGGGAGGAGCCTCCCCCATCCCGGTGAAGAGAGAGGGCGGTCCGGTGCGAGCCCTCCCGGGAGGGGAACCGCTTGGCGCCCCTTTTCACGCTGCGGGGAGGCAATGCCCCGCCGGATTCCCGCCGTTACCGGGCAGAGTGTCCCCGCAAGGGGAAATTCAGGTGGAACCACGGACTTTTTTAAGTTCGCCCTGAGCTTCGGCTTGGGGCATTTTATGTTTTAAGGAGAGAATGGATATGGACAACAAGCAAAAATCCATGGAAAAAATCGTCGCCCTGTGCAAGGGCCGGGGCTTTGTCTTCCCCGGCAGCGAGATCTACGGCGGCCTCGCCAACAGCTGGGACTACGGCCCCTTGGGCGTGGAGCTCAAGAACAACGTGAAGCGGGCCTGGTGGAAAAAGTTCGTCCAGGAGAACCCCTACAACGTGGGCCTGGACGCCGCCATCCTCATGAATCCCCAGGTCTGGGTGGCCTCCGGCCACGTGTCCACCTTCAACGACCCCCTCATCGACTGCAAGGCCTGCAAAATGCGCCACCGGGCCGACAAGCTGGTGGAGGGCTTCGTCCAGGAAAACGGCCTGGACGTAAACGTGGAGGCCATGAGCCAGGAGGACCTGGTGGCCTTCATCCGGGAAAAGCAGGTCCCCTGCCCCGGCTGCGGCAAGCACGACTTCACCGACATCCGCCGCTTTAACCTCATGTTCAAAACCCACCAGGGCGTCACCGAGGACTCCGCCAACGAGGTCTATCTCCGGCCCGAGACCGCCCAGGGCATCTTCGTGAACTTCCCCGCCATCCAGCGGACCACCAGAAGAAAGCTCCCCTTCGGCGTGTGCCAGGTGGGCAAGAGCTTCCGCAACGAGATCACCCCGGGCAACTTCATCTTCCGCATCCGGGAGTTTGAGCAGATGGAGCTGGAGTTCTTCTGCAAGCCCGGCACGGACCTGGAGTGGTTCCAGTACTGGCGGACCTACTGCCACGACTGGCTGACCGGGCTGAACGTGAAGGAGGAAAACCTCCGCCTCCGGGACCACGAGCCCGAGGAGCTGGCCTTCTACTCCAAGGCCACCACGGACTTCGAGTACCTCTTCCCCTTCGGCTGGGGCGAGCTGTGGGGCGTGGCGGACCGGACGGACTACGACCTGGGCCAGCACCAGAAGCACTCCGGCCAGGACCTCACGTACTTCGACCAGGAGAAGAACGAGCACTATATCCCCTACGTCATCGAGCCGTCTCTCGGCGCGGACCGGATGACCCTGGCCCTGCTGGTGGAGGCCTACGACGAGGAAGTGGTGGACGAGGCCAAGAACGACGTGCGCACTGTCATGCGCTTCCATCCCGCCATCGCGCCCTTCAAGGCAGCCGTCCTGCCCCTTTCCAAGAAGCTCAGCGCCAAGGCCCAGGAGATTCAGCAGGAGCTCTCCAAGGACTGGATGGTGGACTTTGACGAAACCGGCTCCATCGGCAAGCGCTACCGCCGGGAGGACGAGATCGGCACCCCCTACTGCGTCACCGTGGACTTCGACACCGTGGGCGACGGGGAAAAAGCCGGGGACAACTGCGTCACCGTCCGGGAGCGGGATTCCATGGCCCAGGTCCGCATTCCCATCAGCGGGCTGAAGGCCTACCTTGCCGAGAAGCTGGCGTACTAAATCAAACCAACCGGGCCGTGGGGAATCCCCACGGCCCCTGCCCCTTTGTAAAACATGAAAAAACAAATTGCTCTTAAAAAATACCGGGGCCCTTTGGGCCCCCCCTGGCTCCGGCTCTGCCTCTTCACCGCCGCCGCCCTCTGCATGGGGCTGGCCATAACCGGGGCCATGCAGTGGATTTCCATCGGCACCCTGCCCGGCGTGCTGGAGTGGGCCCGGGACTACCCCGGCCACCTGGCCATGTCCGCCCTGCTCTGGGCCCTGCCTGTGGGCGTTTTGGGGACCGTCACAGGGCGGCTGTGGATTGCCGCCCTGCCCGCAGGGGCGGCGGGACTGGCCCTGGCCCTGGTGGACTATTTCAAAAACGCCATCAACGGCACGCCGCTGGAACTGGCGGATTTCGGGCTGGCCGGGGCCGCGGGAAACGTGGCCGGGCTGGCCGGGGACCTGACGCCGCCCGGTGATTTCTATCTGGCGGCGGCGGGGCTTCTCTTCTGCGTCCTGGCCCTGCTCCTCACCCGGCGGCTCACCGCCCTGGAGGGGACCGCCCGGGGCCGGGCCTGCCTGGGCTCCCTGGCCCTGGCGGGCATTCTCCTCACCGGGACGGGAACCCGGGCCGTGGGAGGCTGGCTGGGAGTGGACTTCTACACCCGGATGGACCCGGCGGAGAACCACAGCCTCCACGGCCTCACCCTCAGCCTCTGGCGGGACGCCTTCCCCCAGCCCAAGACCCCGCCGGAGGGATACGACCAAGACTACATGCTGGAAGTGCTGGCCCGCATTGACCAGCTGACGGAGGCCCGGGAAGAGCCGGAGGCCAAGCCCAACATCCTCTTCATTCTCTCCGAGTCTTTTTACGACCTGACCCGCCTGCCAACCCTTCAATACGAGGGGGACCCCCTGGCCAACTTCCACGCCCTGGAGGCGGAGAGCGTCAGCGGAACCTTCCACAGCCACTACCTGGGCTACGGCACCGGGTACCTGGAGATTCCCATGCTCTACGGCCTGAACGCCCTGGACCTGCCGCCGGGGACGAACATCTGCTTCCAGGACGAGGCGGTTTATGAGCGCTTCGACGCCCTGGCGGAGCAGTTCACGAAATCCGGCGATTACACTGCCGAAATGCTCCACGCTTATGATAACACATTGTATAACCGCACGGTGACCTACCCCCTGCTGGGATTCATCGATCTGTATTTTTCTGATGAGATTCAACAAATGGGCATTGAGCGGGCAGATGGGGCCTACGGCGGCTTCTACATGCGGGACGGCTACTTCTTCCAGGGGATGCTGGAGCGGATGAAGGCGGTGAACCGGACGGGGAAGCGGGCCTTCCTCTTCGGCATCACCATGGAGAACCACCAGCCCTTCGAGCCCCAGAAGTTCAACTATGAATGCCAGATTCCCCTGGTCGCCCCGGACTTCACCCCCGCCCAGCGGGACATCATCCGGGTGATGCTGGAGGGGATTACCCGGGCGGACCAGGCCCTGGGAGAGCTGGTGGCGGCCCTGCGGGAGAGCGAGGAACCCACGATCGTGGTCTTTTTCGGGGACCACCGTCCCAACCTCTTCATGCCCGGCGGGGACACGGTGTATACGCTCCTGGGCCTCTGCCCGGAGAACGACACCTTGAACTGGACGGAGGAGGAAATCAACGACCTGTACTCCACGGATTACCTGATCTGGGCCAACGACCCGGACCTGCTGGGGGACCTGGCGGGAACCCGGAGGGACAGCAGCATCACCGCCCTGGGGCCCCAGCTGCTGGAGCTGGCGGGGCGCCCCGTCAGCCGGTACTGGGCCCTGCTGGAGAAGGTGAGCCAGGCTGCCCTGACCCAGACGGACCTCTACTTTGTGGACGGAGAGGGCCGGGCCAGCTTCTCCCGGGAGGAGGCGGGCCTCTCCCCCGGGGCCCTGGAGCTGCTGGAGCTCCGGGACGCGGTGGTGTATGACGCGGTGTATGGGAAGCGGTACATTACGGAGAAGATGAACCTGCCCCCGGGGACATGAGGAAAAGGGAAAAAGGGCGGACCCATGGGTCCGCCCTTCTTCTTTATTCTTCCCACTATCAAACATGCTCAAAAAAACATCCCCATAAACCCGTCGGGGCGCTCCTGGGACTGGTTCCAAATCTCATAGAACAGCCCCGGGGAAATCTCCCGGGCGGAGAGCTCCCCCTCCGGGGGCTGGAGGTCCCGCAGGTCCTCCGGAAAGGGCTCCTGGCGCAGGGCGCCCTCGTTTCCCCGCTCCCCGCCGTAGGAGAAGGTGATCCCGTTCCGGTAGAACTCCACCCGGCGGGTCTCCCGGCGCTCTTCGTCCATTTCGGAATAAATGAGATAGGGCTCGTCCTCCTCCTGGTGGGTCCACTCGGCCAGCAGATAGCGCATCCCGTCACCTCCTGAAAAACGCTTCAATCTCCCCCCGTCCCGCCTGGACGCTGCCCTGGGCAAAGCCGTTCCGGCCTCCGCCCCGGCCATGGAGAGTTTCGTTCAGCTCCTTCACCAGGGGGGCGATGTCCGCCCCGTCCCCCCGGACCAGGGCATAGCTCCACTGGTCCCCCTCCCCGGAGAACACCGCAGCCAGACCGCCGCAGGATTTCCCCACCGCGTCCGCCAGACGGCGGAGGCTGTCCGGGCGCATGGGGGATTGGAAGAGGAGCACGTCCCCCCGCCCCGCCTGCCCGGCGGCCAGGGCGGCAAAGGCCGTCTGTTCCAGGTCCGCCATGCGGGCCTTGGCGGCGGAGAGCTCTTCTTCCAGCCGCTCCACCGCCCCCTGAATCTCCAGGGGCTTTACGCTGAGCCGCTGGCCCACGGCCCGGGCCTGGCCGTAGACGCTGGAGAGGTACCGCAGGGCCCGGGCCCCGCAGAGGATTTCCATGCGGACTCCCTCCCGGAACTTCTGGCAGGAGAGGACCTTAATCAGGCCCGCCTGTCCGGCCCGTTCCACGTGGGTGCCGCAGCAGGCGCAGCGGTCCGCCTCCGGGAACTCCACAATGCGGACCTGGCCGGCGAGCTCCTTCTTGCTCCGGTAGTCCAGAGCCGCCAGCTCCTGAGGGGAGGGGTAGAAGATTTCAGTTTCCCGGTCCGCCCAGACGGCCTCGTTCGCCAGCCGCTCCGCCTCCAGGGCCTGTTCCCAGGTGATGTCCGCGTTGTAATCAATGGTGACAGTTTCCGCCCCCAGGTGGAAGCCCACGTTGTCACAGTCATACAGACGGCAGAGGATGCCGCTGAGGATGTGCTCCCCGGAGTGCTGCTGCATGTGGTCAAAGCGGCGGGCCCAGTCCAAAACCCCGGTGACCACCGTGCCGGGTTCCGCCGGAGCGGCGCACGTGTGGACCACCGCGCCGTTTTTTTCATGGACATCGGTGACGGCGATTTCCCCTCCGGCGGTTTTCAAAACGCCGTGGTCGGCGGGCTGTCCGCCCCCCTCGGGGTAGAAGGCCGTCTGGTCCAGGACCACCTTCCAGGCCTCCCCGGCGGACTCGCAGGAGAGGACCGTGGCGGGGAACTCCCGGAGAGTGGGGTCCTGATAGTAGAGCTTTTGGGTTTCCATGTTCACATTCGCCTTTCTTTATAACATCGTGTCCACGACAAACTTCCAGACCGGCTCCGCCAGATACAGCCCCAGCAGGAAGGATGCGAGGTTAGCCGCCAGGGCGTAGAGAACCGCCTTTCTTTTGGAGCAGTCCCGGAACAGCCACATGTACAGCGCCGCTTCTGCCAGGAGGATCAGGAGCTCCGCCGGGAGCAGCCGGGGGGAGATTCCCTCGGCCTCGTAGCAAAGGGAATCCAACCAACTCTGTATCCTGGTAAAAAGAGAGAAGTAGTCGGAGGAGAGCATAGAGATTCCGTTTGCGCCCCCGTGGACGACCCCCACGCTCATCCACAGGGTCAGGCCCCCCTGGGTCAGCAGATTCACCCCCAGGAATACCAGGGCATTTCTCTTGGACCACAGCCGGAACAGCAAAAGCAGCAGCCCCTCGATGGCCAGGGTAGGCAGGAACGTCGCCAGAAATTGGACAATGTACCCCTTCCAAAGGGGCGGGCTTTTCACGGTTTTCGTTGCCCAATCCACGGTGAGGGAGCACTGGAGGGCTTGGCGCTCCATGGGCTCCGAGAGGAAGGTCTCCCCGGATTTTGTCACCAGCAGAATCCGGAAGGTGCTTGGCAGCATGTAACTGAATGTAAAGCAGCCGTCCTGGCTGTCAATCCTGCCCCACACCAGATCGCCCTGGGCCACGCAGGCGTGCCAGCCCTCCGGCACGGCGGCGGTGAACGCCGCCAGAAGGTCCTGGTCCAGGGTCTCCAGCTCCTCCCCGTAATTGCCCTTCAATCCCCCGGGCACCTGATCCGGGTATGGATAGGGCTCCCCCTCCTCCAGGAGGTCCAGGTGATAGAGCTCCTCCGGGTCGTTCTCCACCCGGACGGTGAGCTGGGGCTTGGGGCCCATGTCCGCCAGCACCGGGACCGTCAGCAGGGCCGCCGCCAGCAGGAACAAAAGCAATCCGTGCTTTAAAACTGCGCTCCTCTCTTTCATAAACACGCTCCTCTCCCCGTCAGAGGGCGGGTCCCAGGGTCCCCTCCTCCGTCCGCTCCAAAAGGCCCAGCTCCAGCTTCCACCGGAGCACCCGGAGACAGGCCGCGTCCACAGCCTCCTCCTCCAGCGCGCCGTCCCTCACGGCCTGGATGACCCGGGGAATCTGGGTCCGGTAATCCGTGGTGACCACCAGGTCGTTCCCGGCCTGGATGGACATCACCGCCACGTTCCCCTCCGCCGCGTAGGCCTTTACCGCGTCCATGGCCAAATCGTCCGTCATGACCACGCCGTCAAAGCCCAGGTCCTCCCGGAGAATCCGGTGGACCTCCGGGGACAGCGACGCGGGGAGATTCGGGTCCATGCAGTTTACGATGTTGTGGCTCACCAGCACGGCGGGCCGGAGGCGGCGGAGCTCACCGGAGGGCCAGACCGTCTCCTCCACAGCGATACCCGCCTGAAAAGGGAGAAAATCCTGCTCCAGAAACGTCTCCATAGACCGTTCATCTACGGCTACGCCGGTGTGAGTATCTTTGTTGTTCCCATAGCCGGGGAAGTGCTTCAAGACGCTGCCCAGGCCATAGAAGGACTGGGCCTCCGTCACCCGGGCGGTATAATCCGCAGTCTCCTCCGCGTCCATGCCGGTGGTCCGATCATAGATGAAGTCGCCGGAGTTGGTGGACACGTCCGCCACCGGAGCCAAGTTCACATTGAAACCCAAGCTCTTCAGAAGGATGGACTTCTCCCGGGTCTCTCGGAGCAGGGCGTCCAAACCCTCCTTCCAGAGCTTGCCGGGGCTGGAGAATTTTCTGCTCCGCAGCTTGGGGTTGGAGCTGACCCGGACCACGGTGCCCCCCTCCTCGTCCACGCCGATGAGCAGGGGGATCCCCGTGTCGTACTCCGCCGCCTGGGTCTGCCAGGAGGCGATGGTCTGGATCAAATCATTGGCGGTCTTGTCCTGGGTGTCCCGGCCGAAGAGGAGGTAGCCCCCCAGGTGATAGGTGGTCACGTCCTCCAGGGCGTTTTCCGCCGGACAGCGGACGAAAAAGAGCTGGCCCGTTTTCTCCTCCAGGGTCATGTCCTCCAAAAGGGCCAGCAGGGCGGCCTCCTCAGGGTCCTCCGGGGGTTCCGGCTCCTGGGGCTCCTCCGGCGGGGCTTCCGGGGCCTCCGCCGGGGGGATGTCCGGCTCCTCCGGGGGCGGGGGCACCGTCTTTCCGCCGCAGCCGGTGAGGAGGAGCATGAAGAGCAGGGCGGCGAACAACCGTCTTTTCATGACAGGGCCTCCACCTCGGCAAGCCACACGGCGGCATGCGCGTCGCTGGGCATCCGCCTCGTCGGAAGAAATTCCGCTCTGCTCCGTCCCCGCCTTCCGGCGAGGACTCCGCACGCTCCATTCCTTCCTCCTCTCCCCACTCGAACCGCTTCGCTGGGTTCGAGCGGGGGCCCCTTATGGGCGACTGGCTTCTCATTTTCTCTCATTTCAGCGCCTCCACTTCCGCCAGCCACACGGCGGCATGCGCGTCGCTGGGCATCCGCCAGTCGCCACGGGGGGACAGGGACACGGTGCCGACCTTCGGCCCGTCGGGGAGGCAGTTCCGCTTGAACTGCTGGGTGAAGAAGCGGCGGTAGAAGGCCTTCAGCCATTTCAGGATGACCTCCCGGCTGTACTTCCGCCCCAGGGAGTGCTGGGCCAGGCGGAAGACCTTCCCCGGGGCAAAGCCCCAGCGGATGATATAATACAGGAAAAAGTCGTGAAGCTCATAGGGCCCCACCAGGTCCTCCGTCCGCTGGGAGATTTCCCCCTTTACGGCGGGCAGAAGCTCCGGGGAGACGGGGGTATCCAGGATGTCCTCCAGCACGTCGTGGAGCTCCGGCTCCTCCCCATCCCGGGAGAGGTAGCCCACCAAATGCCGCACCAGGGTCTTGGGGATGGAGGCGTTGACCCCGTACATGCTCATGTGGTCCCCGTTGTAGGTACACCAGCCCAGGGCCAGCTCGCTGAGGTCCCCGGTGCCGATGACCAGGCCGCCGTGCTCGTTGGCGATGTCCATGAGCACCTGGGTCCGCTCCCGGGCCTGGGCGTTTTCATAGGTGACGGAATGGTCCTCCGGGTCGTGGCCGATGTCCCGGAAGTGGCTGCGGACGCTCTGGGAGATGTCCACGGTCCGCAGGGCGGCCCCCATCTGCTCCGCCAGGAGGACGGCGTTGTTCCGCGTCCGGTCCGTGGTGCCGAAGCAGGGCATGGTAACGGCGATGATGTCCGACAGGGGCCGGTCCATCATCTTCATGGCAAGGCCGGTAATCAGCACCGCCAGAGTGGAATCCAGCCCGCCGGAGAGGCCCACCACGGCGCACTTCGCCCCGGTGTGCTCCAAGCGCCGCCTGAGGCCCAGGGAGGCCAGGAGGAGGATTTCCCGGCACCGCTCGTCCCGGTCTTCTTTCCCCTCGGGGACGAAGGGCATGGGGGAGACGTGGCGGGTGAGCTTGGTTTTGCCCTCCGTCAGGGTGAAGGTCTCCCCGCACCCCTCGTTTCCGGAGCCCTCCCCCAGGGACTGGGTCCGCCGGCGCTCGCAGGCCAGGCGCTGAACGTCGATTTCCGACACCAGCAGCCCCCCTTCAAAGCGGCGCTCCGCAAGCAGGGCCCCGTTTTCCGCGATCATCTGGTGGGCCCCGAAGACCAGATCCGAGGTGGACTCCCCCGCCCCGGCGCTGGCGTAGACATAGCCGCAGAGGAGCTTGGCGCTCTGCATGGTCACCAGCTGGCGGCGGTAGGCGTCCTTGCCCACCACGTCGTTGCTGGCGGAGAGATTGCCGATGATGGCGGCCCCGTCCTTGGCCATCCGGACGGAGGGGGAGTCCGGGGACCAGAGGTCCTCGCAGATCTCAAAGCCCAGCACCAGGCCCGGCACGTTTTCGCACCGGAAGACCTGGCCCGCCCCGAAGGGGACGAACTCCTGGCCCAGCAGGGGCAGGCTCTCCGCCTCTGCCGGGGCCGGGGCGAACCAGCGCTTTTCGTAAAACTCGCCGTAATTGGGCAGATGGGTCTTGGGAACCACGCCCAGAATCCTCCCTTTTTGTATTATAACGGCGCAATTATACAATTCGTTATGGACTCGCAGGGGCATTCCCACCGCCGCCACCACTTCCAGGTTCCGCGTGGCCTCCAGCACGGTTTTCAATCCCTCCTCCGCCTCCCGCAGGAGGGCCTCCTGATAGAAGAGATCGCCGCAGGTGTAGCCCGTCAGCCCCAGCTCCGGCAGGACCAGGACCTTGACCCCCGCCTTCTCGGCGGAGCGCATCATCTGAAAGGTCTGCTCGGCGTTGTAGGCGCAGTCCGCCAGGCGCAGCTTGGGCGCGCCGCAGGCCACGCTGATAAATCCATCCTTCATACTTTCAAACCTCCCGCATGGAATTGTTGACGGGTCTATTTTATACTGTTTGTCCGGGTTTAGCAAGGGGGGACAAAAAAGCGGGACGGCGCAAGGCCGTCCCGCCGTTTATGAAAGCAAAGCCGCCCCCCTCACCGGGAGGCAAAGATATCCGCCGCCAGCAGGCCCTTGATCAGGTTGGACACCCGGCCGCAGGCGGAGGCCTGATCGTAAATCGGGGAGAGGTCCTTGTATTTGGGCGTACCATCGGGATTCCGCTCCCAGGACAGCTCCGCCCCCCATTTTTTCAGGGAAAAGGCCCACTGGTCCAAGTAGTCTAAGGGATTCCCCGGCCAGCGGTTGATCTGGTTCAGGGTGTCCCGCATGTCCGCCGAGGTGGGATAGGGATTGTCCACACTTCCCAGAGGTACCAAGTGAAACATCATGTCGGTCCCCTGGTAATCCAAGTCGCTGATGGCCCCCATGGCGTTCAGCTCGTGAGTCAGGTCCATCCAGTCCCGCTTGGAAATGAAATTGGGATTGGCCTTCAGCCGCTGTAAAGTCTTCTTCGCCCCGTCGGTGAGCTTGGAGACGATTTCCTGGTTTTTGCCGGAGAGGAGGTCCGAGAAGTCCACTGAGGGCCCGTCAGGGTTCACCCCCGCTGGTTTGTACTTTCCCCATTCCGAGGAGGGGACGCCGGTGTTGTTGACAATGTAATTGACTCCGCTGTTCACAGGCCCGCCCCCTCTTCGCACTTCCACAGCGCCCGGACCAGGTCCGTGACCTTTTGGCAGGAATTGATCTGGTCGGTAATGGGAGAGAAGTCGCTGTATTTGGGAGACCCGTCCTCCTTCCGCGCCCGGGCCATGTCGCTGCGCCAACTGTAGAGGGACTTCATCCAGTTGTCCAGATAGGCCAGGGGGTCTCCCTTCCAATCATACTCGTCCGGGCAGATCCACTGTCCTCCCCGGCTGTGCCCCACGTCCGGCAGCTTGTTCTTCATGATGGAGACCGTGTCATACCTGACGAACTCCCCGTCCTCGCCCCAATAGCCCAGGGGAATCACGCGCCACCCGGCCTGGGTGTACTGGAAGTCGTCCTTGGAGATGGCCCCCAGGGCCTCCAGCTCCTTGCAGAGTCCGGTCCACTCCTCCTGGGAAATGTCCTTCTTCCCCGCCTCCATCCGGTCCAGCACGTCCCTGGACCCGGGGGTCAGCTTGTGGAGGAGGTCCCGCAGTCCTTCACCGGTTTTCGTCAGGTCCAGGGAATCCGCCGCCTTCTCTGGGGCGGCGGCGCTTTTCAGCTGGTCCATAAAACTTGTCCCAGCGCTCCGGCCCCGGGACGGGGAGCTCCCCCTTGCCCGGTTCGCAAAAACCGGGTCGTACCCTTGCAGCCTCATGCTTATGTGTCTCCTTTTTTCTGTACTCCTTTACCTTCCAGATTTGTATTCCTTTACAAATACCATATCGGCCCGGTCCCGGAAATGATAAGGGGGCAACGAAAAAATGATAAGGGGGCAACGAAAAACGGACCGCCAGGCGGTCCGTCTTCCGTGTGTGTTTATTTTAGGAGGGAGAAAACGCATCGGGCTGGGAGTACCCTTTGCTGATTCTTACTGTACCCAAAACTTTTTGCAAAATTATGAGATTCCTGTAAACAGTTTATGAATGTTGGAGCCTCACTTGAATTTCCGGCTCTCCGCCACGGCCAGCTCGTCGCAGCGGTTGTTGAATTCGTTTTCCGCGTGGCCCTTCACCCAGTGGTAGCGCAGGGTGTGGGTTTCCGCCAGGTCCAGGAGACGGCCCCAGAGGTCCGGGTTCAGGGCGGGCTTTTTGTCGCCTTTCACCCAGCCCCTGGCCCGCCAGCCCTTGGCCCAGCCCTTGCTGAGCCCGTCGATGACGTATTTGCTGTCGGACCACAGCTCCACCACGCAGGGCTCCCGCAGGGCCTCCAGGGCGGTGATGACGGCGGTGAGCTCCATGCGGTTGTTGGTGGTCTGGGCCTCGCCGCCGGAGAGCTCCTTTTTGTGCTCCCCGTACATCAAAATGGCCCCCCAGCCCCCGGGGCCGGGGTTCCCGGAGCAGGCCCCGTCGGTGTAGATCGTAACCGTCTTCATAGGCGCTTATACCGTCTCCTCAGAAGAGGGCGCCTCTCCGGAAGCGGGCGCTTCCTCCCGTTCCGCCAGGGCCATGGAGATCACCCGGTCGCCTTCCTCCTTAAAGCGCATGACGATGACGCCCTGGGTGGAGCGGCCGCACTGCTTGATGGCGTTCACCGGGGTCCGGATCAGGATGCCCGCCTCCGTCACCAGCAGCAGGTCCTCGGACCCGTCCACCACTTTGATGCCGACCACCTGTCCGGTTTTCTCAGTCAGCATATAGTTTTTGATGCCATAGGCGTTTCGCTTCGTGATCCGATATTCCTCCACCGCCGTGCGCTTGCCGTAGCCTCGCTCCGTGATGGTGAGGACGGCTTTGCCGGGCTTGGCCCGGGCGGCGCCCACCACGTAATCGCCCTGGTGCAGCTTAATGCCCAGGACTCCAACCGCGGCCCGGCCCATGGGGCGGACCTCCTCCTCCGGGAAGCAGACGGCCATGCCGCCGTGGGTGGCGATGAGGATGTTCTGCTCTCCGTCCGTCTCCCGGACGGTGATGAGACGGTCGTCCTCCGTCATGCTCAGGGCCCGGATGCCGTTATTCCGGAGGTTCTTCAGGCTGTCCGCCGGGATGCGCTTTACCACGCCGTTCCGGGTGACCATGAAGAGGAAGCGGTCCGGGTCCTCCAGGGAACGGGTGTGGACCATGGCCTGGACCCGCTCGCCCTGCTCCACCTGGAGGATGTTGACGATGTTGGTCCCCTTGGCGGTTTTGCCGGAGACGGGAATCTGGTAGCCCTTCTTCCGGTAGACCTTTCCGGTGTCTGTGAAGAAGAGGATATAGTCGTGGGTGGAGGCGGTGAACACGTCCGCCACCGCGTCCTCCTCCCGGGTGGTGATGCCCTTTTTCCCCATGCCGCCCTTGGACTGGGCGGCATACTCGCTGACGGGGGTCCGCTTGATATACCCCGCCTGGGTCAGGGTGAAGACGCACTGTTCTTCCTCAATCAGGTCCTCGATGTCGATTTCGTCCTCCACGTCCTGGATTTCCGTCATCCGCCCGTCGCCGTACTTCTCGGCGATGGCGGTGAGCTCCTCCTTCAGAATCTGGCGGACCAGGGTCTCGTCGGAGAGGATTTTCTGGAACCAGGCGATGCGCTCCTCCAGCTCCTTGTACTCGTTTTCCAGCTTCTCCCGGTTTAAGCCCTGGAGGGAGATCATCCGCATGTCGCAGATGGCCTGGGCCTGTACGTCGTCCAGGCCGAAGCGGGCCATGAGGTTTTCCTTCGCGTTGTCATAGCTGCTGCGGATGACCTTGATGACCTCGTCAATGTGGTCCTGGGCAATCAGCAGGCCCTCCAGCAGATGGGCCCGCTCCTGGGCCTTTTTCAGGTCGAACCGGGTGCGGCGGACGATGACCTGCTCCTGGTGCTGGATGTACTCGTCCAGGATATGCCGCAGGGAGAGAATCTTGGGCTGGAGCTTGCCGTTGACCTCCACCAGGGCCAGCATGTTAATGGCAAAGGTGGTCTGGAGCTGGGTCTGGGCGAAGAGGCGGTTTAAGACCACCTGGGGGTTGGCGTCCCGCTTCAGCTCGATGACGATGCGCATGCCGTTGCGGTCGGATTCGTCCTGGATGTTGGAGATGCCCTCCAGCCGCTTATCCTCCACCTGGTCCGCCATGTTTTTAATCAGCATCCGCTTGTTGACCTGATAGGGGATTTCCGTGATGATGATGCGGGTCCGGTTCTGGCCGAACTCCTCAAATTCATGCCTCGCCCGGATGGTCACCCGGCCCCGGCCCGTGGCGTAGGCCGCCCGGATGCCGGAGCGGCCCATGATGATGCCTTTGGTTGGGAAGTCCGGGCCCTCCATGTGCTGCATCAAATCCGTCAGCGTGGCCTCGGGGTCGTCCAGCACGTGGATAACGGCCCCGATGACCTCCCGGAGGTTGTGGGGCGGGATGTTGGTGGCCATGCCCACGGCGATGCCGGAGGAGCCGTTTACCAGGAGGTTGGGGAACCGGGAGGGCAGGACCTTGGGCTCCTTCCGGGTTTCGTCGAAGTTGGGGTCCCAGTCCACGGTGTCCTTCTCGATTTCCCGCAGCATCTCCTCGGAGATTCTGGCAAGGCGGGCCTCCGTATAACGGTAGGCCGCCGGGGGGTCGCCGTCCACGGAGCCGAAGTTTCCGTGTCCGTCAATGAGCATATAGCGCATGGAGAAATCCTGGGCCAGGCGGACCAGGGCGTCGTACACCGACTGGTCGCCGTGGGGGTGGTAGCGGCCCAGCACGTCGCCCACGGCGGTGGCGCACTTGCGGAAGGGCTTGTCGTGGGTGAGGTTATCCTCATACATGGCGTAGAGGATGCGGCGGTGGACGGGCTTGAGGCCGTCCCGCACGTCGGGCAGGGCCCGGCCCACAATCACGCTCATGGCGTAGTCGATATAGGATTTCTCCATCTCCGGGACCAGGGGGGACTCCACGATCTTCTGGTCCGGGAAGCGGATTTCCTCGGGGTCGTATTGGGGTTTCTTACTCATCTGCTGTTACCCAGCCTTTCCTTAAATCAGGTTTCACACGCTTCGTACGCCAGGTGGACGGAATCCAGTCCCCAGTCGCTTTCCTCCGCCGGGCGGAAGTTGGATATATAGAGGGAGGGATACATGGAAAACGCCACCTCGGGATTGAGAAGCGTACCGGATTCGTATTCCTGCCTGGTGATGATATCGTAACGGGACATTTCGACCTCAAAGACGTAGGTCTCCCCTTCCTCCAAATGTTTCGTAAGCTCTCCGGTCCAAATCGTAAAGGGCGTGCTCTGGAACAGGGTGGCCACCGCCATGTACGGCGTTTTATCGTCCGTCACATAGTCGGGAATCAGGGACCGCACCGTGGCCGTAAATTCGCCCGTTACCTTGACCGTCACCGTGTCGGGGGATGCCTCCTGCGCTTGCAGCTCCTGGAGCTCCGCTTCTGCCAGAAGGGCGTCCCGCTCTTGAACCATCGCGGCGTATTCTTCTTTCGAGACGCCGCCGCAGCCTGTCAACAGCAGGGCCAGGAGCAAAAGCGCGCTTATGATTCGTCTCATTTCCGTACCCTCAGTAGTCCAGGTTGACAACATACTTGGCGTTCTTCTCGATGAACTCCTTCCGGGGCTCCACCTTCTCCCCCATGAGAATGGTAAAGGTCTCGTCCGCCTTTACCGCGTCGTCCAGGGTAATCCGCCGGAGGGTCCGGGTGGCGGGGTCCATGGTAGTCTCCCACAGCTCATGGGGGTTCATCTCGCCCAGGCCCTTGAAGCGGCTGATTTCCACCTTGGCACCCGGATTCCCTGCCCGGAGCTCGGCGGAAACGCGCTCCCGTTCCGGTTCGTCATAGGCGACCCGTGTGGTCTTGCCCCGGGTGAGCTTAAAGAGGGGCGGCACGGCGGAATAGACATAGCCCTGCTCAATGAGGGGGCGCATGAAGCGGAAGAAGAAGGTCAGAAGCAGCGTCCGGATGTGGCTTCCGTCCACGTCGGCGTCCGCCATGATGATGACTTTATGATACCGGAGCTTATTGGCGTCGAACTCCTCCCCGATGCCCGCCCCCAGGGCGGTGATGACGGGCTGGAGCTTGTCGTTTCCATAGACCTTGTCCGCCCGGGCTTTCTCCACGTTCAGCATCTTTCCCCAAAGGGGGAGGATGGCCTGGAAGCGGGAGTCCCGCCCCTGGGTGGCGGAGCCTCCGGCGGAGTCGCCCTCGACGATATAGAGCTCGGTCAGCTCGGGGTTATTCTCGTTGCAGTCCCGGAGCTTGTCGGGCATGGCCGCGCCGCCGAGAGCCGTCTTGCGGCGGATGGATTCCCGGGCCTTCTTGGCGGCCTCCCTGGCCCGGGAGGCGGTGAGGGCCTTGTCCAGAATCATCCGTCCCACCTGGGGGTTCTCCTCCAGGAAGGTGTCCAGCTTCTCCGCCACGATGTTGTTTACCAAAGTGCGGATTTCGCTGTTACCCAGCTTGGCCTTGGTCTGCCCCTCAAACTGGGCATCGGTGAGCTTTACGGAGATGACGCAGGTAAGGCCCTCCCGGCAGTCCTCGCCGGAGACCTTCTCGTCGTCCTTGAGCATCTTGATTTTTTTGCCGTAGCTGTTCAGCACGGTGGTCAATGCCCGCTTGAAGCCCTCCTCGTGCATGCCCCCCTCCGGGGTGTGGACGTTGTTGGCGAAGGAGAGGATGGTTTCGCTGTAGCCGTCGTTGTACTGTAAAGCCACCTCGGCAATGGAATCCTCCCGCTGGCCGGACATGTAAATGACCCCAGGGTGGAGGGCGTCCTTGCTCTTGTTGAGCCAGGTGACAAACTCCCGGATGCCCCCCTCATAGCACATGGAGTCCCGCTGTTCCTTTCCGGGGCGGAGGTCCACGGTGTTGATGCGAAGGCCCGCGTTTAAGAACGCCTCCTCCCGCATGCGGGTGTGGAGGATGTCGTAGCTGTAAACCGTATCCTCGAACATCCCAGGGTCCGGCTTGAAGGTGACGGTGGTTCCGGTACGGTCCGTTTTGCCCACGATTTTCATCTCCTGGGTAATCTGGCCCCGGGAGAATTTCATTTCGTATATCTCGCCGTTTTTGTGGACCTGGACCGTCAGCCACTCGGAGAGGGCGTTGACCACCGACGCGCCCACGCCGTGGAGGCCGCCGGAGACCTTATAGCCCCCGCCGCCGAACTTTCCTCCCGCGTGGAGGATGGTATAGACCACCTCCAGGGCGGGCTTTCCGGTCTGGGCCTGGATGTCCACGGGGATGCCCCGGCCGTTGTCCACCACGGTGATGGTGTCCCCGGGGTTAATCTGAACCAGGATTTCCGTGCAGAAGCCCGCCAGGGCCTCGTCGATGGCGTTGTCCACGATTTCGTACACCAGGTGGTGGAGGCCCGAGGCGGAGGTGGAGCCAATATACATGCCGGGCCGCTTCCGCACGGCCTCCAGGCCCTCCAGGACCTGGATTTCCGACGCGTCGTATTCGTTGCCCGCGTCCACGGCGGTGGTATTTAGAAGTTCGTTTTCAGACATTTTGTTCTCCTTTGCTGTTCTTTTTCTTAGAAGAAAAAGATCCAAAAAGAATGTTATCCCGCTCTGCGGTGCGGTATCTGCCTTACCCTGTCGCACGGCGGCGCAGGACTGCTTCACAGAACTTATTTTTTGGAGCGGAAAAAGCCAGGCTGGAACTATCCCCTGGGCAGGCCCTTTTTTCCAGCCACTTCCCCTGGCCTGGGGGGCAGGTCCCGCAAGGGTTTTCCTCCAGCCCGCCTTTCCCCGCTCCTGATAAACAGTTGGAATACTTTTCTTCAAAGCCGCATAGGCTGTCCCATCAAGTCCCCGTTCCCCTCACAAGGCGGAGCCCGCTCCAAACCAGGTAAGCAAGCCATCCGGCCAAAAGCCCAGGCAGAAGGTACACGGCGGCCACGGAAGCGTAAATCACCAAATCCCCCATCCAGCCCCTGAAAAACGGAAGGTACACCTCCCGGCTCACCGCCAGGTAGTAAAGGAAGGAGGAACACAATGCCGCCGCCGCGCAGGGAACCGGGAGCCACGCCGCCCGTTTTCTCTTAGCCAGCAGGAAAAACTGCGCCGCCGCCACCAACAGGGTACCCCCCGCCGCCAGCGCTGCCATGCTGAGGCTGGCCCCGCAGCATCGTCCAAAACAGGCGAACAGCAAACCATCCACAAAACCGCCCATTCCCTTTCCTCCTCACTCCAGCTTCCCGCTCTCCGCCCGCCTTTGAAGGGCGGCGGGGCTCAGCTGGCTCAAATAGACAATCTGTTCATGATACGGGTGGTCGCACACCACAAAGGACCGGGGCAGGTCCCCGGAGATATCCAGGACCACTCCCTCCTTCTCGGCGGCGGCCAGGTAATCCCGGGTGCGCTTCTCGTAGCTGCATTTATCCAGGTCGAAAATGCCGATGATCCGGCTCTGGGGGATGATCTCGTTTTGTCCCAGGTGCAGATACACGCTTACTCCCCGCCCTTCCACATACCGTCCCGGAGCCAGGCAAACCAGCGGCGGTGAACCTCGCTCTCCTGGGCCCGTTCGTTGTCCCAGTTCTCATAGGATTTTCCCCGCTTGGGGGCGTAGAGCTTATAATACGCTCCCTCCTCCGGGTCCGCCTGGAGATAAAAGATGCCCTTCCCTTTCCGCCAGCTCGTATAGGCCAGGGACCCATCCTCAAGAAACATGGCGCTGAAGTTCAGGGATTCCGCGCTCTCCCCGTCCAGATACGTTCCCGCCGTATCCCGGATGTCCGGATTCTCCGAGGCGGGCAGGTCCCCGGACTCTCCGCTTTCCAGCAGCCCTTGAACGGAGGGAAGCGCCAGCAGCTCCGCCATCATGGCCCTGTCCTCCTCCGTGATGGCGGCCTCCGGCGTCCGGCGGAGAATCTTCTCCGTGTCCCTGGAGGTGACGGAAAGTTCGCTGCAAGGATAGCGGAGCTCCATGCAGGCCTCCACCCCCAGCAGAACCAGCAGCAGGATGGTGAACCCCCTTTTGAGTACCTTCTTCCTATCCATCAGAAAATCCTCCCCTGTTCCACGTGAAACACCTTGCCGCCCAGGAGGCTGGGCAACCGGTCCTCCTCGCAGCAGGTGATGCGCCGCGTGGCGGCGCGGCGGTTTCATACGCGCTCACGCGCGGCTCCTTCGCCTCCGCTCAGTCGCGTGTTCATCACCGGATGACTCCATGCTCCACATAAAACACTTTCCCCCCAAGCAGGCTGGGCAACCGGTCCTCCTCGCAGCAGGTGATGAACACCTGCCCCCCGGCGATGCGGTTTAAGACGAACTCCTGCCGCCGGGGGTCCAGCTCCGAGAGCACGTCGTCCAGCAGCAGCACCGGGTACTCCCCCGCCGCGTTCCTATAAATCTCCCGCTCCGCCAGCTTCAGGGCCAGGGCGGCGGTTCTAGTCTGGCCCTGGGAGGCGTACTGCCTCGCGTCCCGCCCGTCAATGGTGACCAGAAGATCGTCCTTATGGGGCCCGGAGAGGCACAGCCGGGAGGAGAGCTCCGCCTCCCGGTGGCTGTCCATGTGCCGCCGGAGCTGGTCCGCCAGCGTTCCGGCGTCCGCCCCCGGGTCCTCCACGGAGGAAACCGTCTGATACCGGAGCTCCAGCGCCTCTTTCCCGCCGGAGCACTCCCGGTGGTGCAGGGCCGCTGCCTCCGCCAGGCGGAGGCAGAACTGATGGCGGTACCGCACCAGCGCCGCCCCCAGGCGGACCATCTGCTCGCTGAACTCCGGCAGGGCCTCCAGCAGGCCGGGCCGCTGGTCGTAATCCCGGAGGATGCGGGTTTTCTGCTCCCTTGCCCGCTCATACCCCGCCAGGGCGGAGGCGTACCGGGGCCGGAGCTGGCACAGGGCGGTATCCAGGAAGCGCCGCCGGGCGGCGGCCCCCTCCCGGATGAGGAAAAGGTCCTCCGGCTGGAACAGCACCGTGTGGTACACGTCTCCCAGGGCCGCGTTGGTCTTTACGGGGACCTGGTTGACGGTGAGCTTCCGCCGCTTCCCCCGGAACAAATCCGCCTGGACCTTAAACTCCCGGTCCCGGGAATAGACCCGGGCCAGCAGCCGGGCGGAGTCCGCCTGGAAGCCGATCATCTCCCGGTCCGTCCGGGCCCGGGGGGACTTTCCCCGGGAGAGGTAGACCAGGGCCTCCAGCAGGTTCGTCTTCCCCTGGGCGTTTTCGCCGCAGATCACATTGCACCGGGAATCGAAGTCCGCGGCCTCCCGGACGTAATTCCGGAAGCCCTCCAGCTCCAAGCGGTCAATCCGCATAGCGGGCCGCCAGGGTTTCTCCAGCGAAGGCCACCTTGTCCCCGGGGCGGATTTTCTTCCCCCGCTGGAGGCAGGGCTCTCCGTTGACCCGGGCCTCCCCGGCTTGGATGCGCTCCTTGGCCTCGCCTCCGGTTTCCACCAGTCCCGCGAGTTTCAGAAGGTCCTGGAGCTTAATGAATTCCGTGGTGATGGGTATTTCCCTCATTGCGCCTCTCTCCTCAGTCAGCGTTCTTCAGACGCACGGGCAATACCATATAGAGGAAGTTGTCCTTGCCGTCCGTGGGCACCAGGATGGCCGGGGACACCCCGGTGTTCAACTCGATCCGCACCGTGTCCGCCGGGGCGTAGCGCAGGGCGTCCATGAGGTAGCGGTTGTTAAAGCCGATCTCCAGGCCGTCCCCGTCCCCCTCCAGGCGGCAGACGTCCTTGGCCTCGCCGTTGGCGGTTTTGGCGGAAAGGAGGACCCTTCCCTCCTCAAAGCGGCAGCGCACCGGGCTTTTCAGCTTGTCGGAGATCACCACGGACACCCGGTCGATGCTCTCCATCAGGGCCTTGGACTCCACTGTGACGGCAATGGGGTTCTGCTTCGGGACGGCGTTCCGGTAGTCCAGGAATTCCCCCTCCAGGCGGCGGCAGATCAGCTCCACGCCGCCCACGGAGAAGAGGATGTGCCGCTTGCCCAGGGTGATTTCCGCCAGGTCTTCCACGTCGCCGCAGATGCCCTTCACTTCGTTCAGGGCGGAACCGGGGGCCACGAAGGAGAAAGCGCCGCCCTCCAGCTTTTCCAGGGGTTCCCGGCGCACCGCCAGGCGGAAGCCGTCCACAGCGGCCATAGCCAGGCCTCCCCCGCCGATTTCAAAGAGGGCCCCGGTGTGGACCGGGCGGCTCTCGTTGGTGGAGACGGCAAAGGCCACCTCCTCAATCATAGCCCGGAGGACCTTCCGCTGGATGGAGACGGCGTACTCGTCCTCCACCTCGGGCAGGTCCGGGTAGTCCGCGGCGGAAAGGCCGGGAATCTCAAAGTCCGCGTCGCCGCAGCGGAGGCGCACCTGCAATTTGTCATTGGCGGTGAAGGTCACAACGTCGTCGGGCATCCGCCGGATGATGTCGCCGAAAAGCCGGGCGTTCAGGACGATTTCGCCAGCTTCTTCCACTCCGGCGGAGACCTTGGCCCGGATTCCGGTCTGCATGTTATAGCCGGACACCGTGAGCCCTTCCTCCCCTCCGTGGAGGAGCAGGCCCTCCAGGGCGGGGATGGAACTCTTTTGCGCCACGGCGCGGCTGGTGACGGAGATGGCGTTTTGCAGCAGGGCTTTTTCACAGCTGAATTTCATAAGGAAACCTCCTTGCGCCCAGGGGCGCGGAAATGGCGGCAGGGCCGGGGGCCCCCGTCCCGGGGGACGGATGCCGTTCTTTTTAAGAAAGAAAAGAATAGTTATTTAGAAGCAGTAGACGTAGGGGGGGCTTTTTGTGGAAAAAAGGAAAAACCCTGGAAATTGCAAGGTTTTCCGCTTCCACGCCCGTTGTTGAAAACAAAGGGGGTTCTCCACGCCTTTTGCCGGAGGGTGTTTTATCCACAGGAACGTTTTCCTTTTCCACCAGATTTTGTGGAAATCTTCCTCCTCAAAAAGCCGCGGGTTTTGAAGGAAGCGGCGGAAAAATGGGGAGGCGGCGGAAGGCTGCCCGCGTCAGTGGCGGGAGGTGATGTTGCTTTTCAGCTCCTTTACCGTCTCGGCAAAGGAGGGGTCCTTTTTCATTTTCTGCTCCACCTGGCGGATGGAGTGGATGACGGTGGAGTGGTCCCGGTTGTCGAAGAGCTGGCCGATGTTGTCCTGGGACAGGTTCGTCATGACCCGGATGAGGTACATGGAAATCTGCCGGGCCTCCACGGCGGTGCGGACCCGCTGCTGGCCCTTTACCACGGATTCGTCCAGCTGGTAGTAGCGGCTGACGTAGGACAAGATGCCCTCCGGCGTGGGAATGTACTCGTTGCTGCCCTTGAGGATGTCCTGCATGGCCCGGTTCACCGTGGCTTCGTCGGTCTCCTTGTCCAGAAGCTCCTTATAGGCCAGGACCTTGTTGACCGTGCCCTCCAGCTGGCGGACGTTGGCGGTGACCTTTTGGGCGATCATGACGGCGATCGTGTCCGGCAGGTCCATGCCCAGCAGGGCCGCCTTGTTTTTCACGATTGCCAGCCGGGTTTCAAAGTCCGGCGGTGTTACGTCCGCCAGGAGGCCCCACTCGAAGCGGGTCCGGAGGCGGTCGTCCAGCAGGGTCATCTCGGAGGGGGGGCGGTCGGAGGTCAGCACGATCTGCCGCCCGGACTCGTAGAGGGTGTTGAAGGTGTGGAAGAACTCGTTCTGCACCTGCTCTTTTCCGGCCACGAACTGCACGTCGTCCACCAGCAGCAGGTCCGCCTCCCGGTACTTGGCCCGGAACTCGCTGCCCCGGTTGGCCCGGACCAGCTCCACGAATTCGTTGATGAACTCGTCGCCCTTGATGTAGACAATTTTGGAGGCGGGGTCGTTCCTCCGGATGACGTTGGCGATGGCGTAGAGCAGGTGGGTTTTTCCCAGGCCCGAGTCCCCGTAGATGAGGAGGGGGTTATAATTCTGGGCCGGGTGCTCTGCCACGGCCATGGAGGCGGCGTGGGCCAGCTTGTTGGAGGGGCCCACCACGAAGTTGTCAAAGGTGAATTCGGCGTAGGTAAAGCGCTCCGCCTGCCGTTTCGGGGCGGCTCCGCCCTGGAACTCCAGAAGGCCCGGGTCGTCCAGAATCTTCACCTCGAAATCCGTGGAGAAAATGTCATGGAGGGCGGCCTTGATGTTGGCGAGGAACAGGGATTCCAGGTATCCCCTTTTGAAGTCGCTGGCACAGTGGAGATAGCAGGTATTGCCCTTGATATCTACGATGCGGAGTTCATCGAACCAGGTGGAAATGGTGGTCTCGGAGAGCGTCCCCCGGAGCTGGCGCAGGACATTCTCCCAAATGTCGGTGACGGAATTCAAAAAGGAAACACCTCTCTTTTCTTTCTTGTCTGGAAGTGGAAAGGGTACAAAACATTTATTTATTATAACAGAAAAGGGAACGAATGGCAATACCTATTCTAATAATAAAGGGCTGGTTTTAAACATCCCTGAAGGGGGGGTGCCCGCCCTTGCGGGCGGGGCGGATTGGATACCAGCGATGGCTGGTGCATTGCACCCCCCATGTCGTCGGAAGAAACTCCGCCCACTCCGTCCCCGCCTGGGGCGGGGACTGCGCTCTGCTCCGTTCCTTCCTCCTCTCCCCACGCGGCAGGCCGCGCGGGGGCCCCGGTTTTCCTTGGAAGA
>CAJTZK010000004.1 GCA_910583785.1 uncultured Oscillibacter sp. | reverse complement strand
CCCTATCCCCCCGCCCTTTCCCATTCATGGGAAAGGGGGCGGCTCTGGAGGATATATCCCCCGCCGCGCCGGGAGGGGTGGCACAGCCGGGGCGGGCCGTCAAGGGCAAGCCGCCGCAGGCGGCGGGCGTTCCGCCCCTTGACCGCCCACTCCCGGCTGTGCTCAGTAGCAGGCGGCGACGGGGGATATACCACCAGAGCCCCTCTCTAAAAGAACGCTATGCAAGGCGCGGGGGAGGGGCGCGGGAAAAAGAAAAACCTCGGGACAAAATGTCTCAAGGCTTACTTTTCCCGGTCGGTCTTTTTCTCCGGGGCGGTGCGCTCCGGGGGCTGTTTCTCTTTCCATTCGGCCAGCAGGGACATAATCTGGTCTTTCATTTCCCGGGGCGTGGCGTCCTTGCCGAAATACTTGTTCAGTTCAGCGGCGGAAATAATCACTTTGTCTACCTCCTTTTTTTCACGGCTCAAAATGCCGTCAATCACATCGCCGTTCAGTTTCCCGTCCTTATCCAGCTTGCGGAGCTCCTGGGCCTGGGAGAGCGAGGGGGATGCCTGCTCGCCCTCAATGGAAACGGCGATAAACCTCTGGTTTTTGGGCTTGATGAACGAGATTTCCACGGCGGGGGTGAAAGACAGCTTTTTCTCGTTCACCATAGACTGGAGCTCCGGCACAAGCTCGGTCAGCCGGATATACCGCTGTACCTGCTTGTAGTTCATGCCGTTCCGTTCCCCCACGATTTCCGTGGAGCGTTTTCCAACGTCCCCGGCGGCCACGCCCTCCAGCTTCGTCCCTTGATGGCTGATGGCCTCTACCTGCATTTTCAGAGACTGAGCCTTTTCCATCGGCAGAATCTTTTCCCGGTGGCGCAGGTTGTCGTCCGTCATCGCAAGGATGGCCTCATCGTCCGTCATGTTGCGGACGATACACGGCATATTTGCAAACCCGGCCAGCTCACTGGCCCGCTGGCGGCGGTGGCCCGCGATGATTTCATAGCCCCCGCCCTCGCGGGGACGCACCAGCGCGGGCTGGTGTACGCCGTTGTCCTTGACCGACTCCACGAGCCCTTTCATCTCCGCATCGTCACGGACACCAAAGGGATGGTCTTTGAACGGGAACAGCTCCGAAAGGTTGAGATAAACAATCTCTTCCTTTTCGGCGCGGGTCGCGTCACGGGGCTGGGGCGGCGGTTCCGGCGCAGGAGCGGCGGGGGCCTCTTCCTTGCCCTTTACCGTGGCGGCCTTTCCGCCCTTGCTTTGGGACATTTTGTCTCGAGGTGGGGACGGGGGCCTGTCCGGGGCCGCCTTATCAGCCTTGGCCGGGCGGCCACGGCGGGCCCCCGTCCCTCCCGGTTCACCGGGCCCCGCTTTTTCTTCCTTGGGCTTGCGGCCCCGCCTGCCCTTGGACTTATCCGGCTCGGGCGTTTTTTCTTTGGCGGCCTTGTCCTTTTTGGCGGGCTCCTTTTCCCCGGCGGCCTTATCCTCCGGGGCCGGGGTGGGCGGCTGTTCCGGTTCGGGCGGCTCGTTCTTTTCCACCTCCGCACGTCCCGCCGCCCGGCGCTCCGCCATCAGCTTTTCAATCTGGTCAGCGGAGACATTCACCGCGCCGGGGGCCCCAGCCGGGGCATCCTGGACGGGTGGTTCGCCGCCAGTCTGCTCGGGGGCGTTCTCCGGAGCCGGGGGCTCCGGCGTGGGAGCCTCCGGGGTAGGAGCCTCAGCCGGGCCCGTATCGAACAAGCTGGGCTGGGGATTTTCTTCCGGGCTCGTGTTCAGCTTTTCGTCTGCCATTCGTTACCTCCTTTTTTAATTTCGTGAATGTTGCACAAATCTTGCGCTAAAAGTTTGTTACTATTTTTTCGCCTCCCTCCCGGCTATCCACGCAAAAAAGCCGCCCGTTTTTTCATGCCGGACGGCTTTCTGCGTAATGTGATAGCTCAAATAATATTTTTTTGTGGGTGTAGGCTCCGAAAAGCCTTGATATTACAGTGTTCCTATTAAAACTCATTCATATCAAGTCAACGCTGAAACAGGCCCTTGACTACATCGAGAACCTGGACAAGACGGACGGGAAAATGCTGGTGTCCTCCTTTGGCTGTTCCTATGAAACGGCGGACATCGAATTTGAAATGCTGCTGGCCCAGGCGATGCAGAAAGGGAACAATCTGGCCCACCACCTGATACAGTCCTTTGCCCCCGGCGAGGCCACGCCGGAGCAGGCCCACGAGATCGGGCGGCGGCTGGCCGACGAGGTTTTGCAGGGGAAATATCCCTATGTGCTGACAACGCACATCGACAAGGGCTATGTCCATAATCACATCATTTTCTGCGCCGTGGATATGGTGAACTGCCGGAAGTACATTTCCAACAAGCAAAGCTATTCGTTCATCCGGCGCACCAGCGACCGGCTGTGCCGGGAACAGGGGCTATCCGTGGTGAAGCCGGGACAGAGGCCAGTCCTACGCCGAGTGGGACGCCCAGCGGCGGGGCCGGAGCTGGAAAACGAAACTGAAAATTGCCATCGGCGCCGCTATCCCCCAGGCCAAGGATTTTGACGACTTCCTGTGGCTCATGGAGAGGCAGGGCTATGAAATCAATCAAGCGGGGGAAATTCGTGTCGTTCCGCGCCCCGGCCAGGAGCGGTTTACCAGGTGCAAGACGCTGGGCGAAGCCTACACCGAGGAAGCCATCACCGAACGCATCCAGGGCCGGTTCATCGCCGCCCGGAAGCCGAAAGCCCGCAAGGGTATCTCCCTGCGTATCGACATCGAGAACAGCATCAAGGCCCAGCAATCGGCGGGCTATGTTGGGATCCCCGCAAAGCCGCTGGCTTTGTGGGGAGAGGAGGAGCAAGGAAGCGAACGCAGTTTTCACCGCAGGTGGAAACGGAGTGGAGCGGACTTTGCGACGACGAGGGCGAAGATACACAATTTACAGCAGGCTGCAAAGGCCATGAACTTCCTGACGGAGCATGGCATCGACGCCTATCCTGATCTGGAAAGCCGTGTGGCGGAGATCAGCGCCGCCAGCGAGGAAGCCGCCGCGCTGAAAACGGCGGAGCGGCGTTTGGGAGAAATGGCCGTGCTGATTAAGAACGTCACCACCTACAAGCAGGCCCGGCCCGTGGCGGTGGAGTACCGCAGGGCGGCGGACAAGGCCCGGTTCCGGCAGGAGGAAAGATGCAGACGCGAAGCGGATGTGCTTTTCCATCAGGTGTGCAGGGATAGCCGCGAAGCGGCGCAAGGGGCGCAGCCCCTTGTACGGAGCGTAGCGACGCAAACGGCCCGGACTTTCGGAAGTCCGGGCCGCAGCCTCGCAGAGGAGACCGCATAAAACGATTCCCTCTGCTTTGCCACTATATGAAAAGTTCGGCTTCTTTCTTCTCGCTGCAAGCCTTTTTGATTGCCAGCGATGCAACGGATACCAACGCACCATTTACCTTCCGGGCACCTTGGGGACACCTCGCAACGCACCGCATGCAGGAGATACACTTCTTGGGATTCGCTGTTTTCAAATTCTCTTTAGAGATTGCCTCTGCTGGGCAATTATCTGCGCAGAGTCCGCAGCCGTTACAGCTTGTACCAGCCTTTGGAACCAAGCCCGCACCCCCCGCCTTTTTGTAAGGTCGATTGCCTGGGATTTGCGGCCCTTCATCCAATGTTCCTGCCTTGAATTTTTCAAGGATTACTTTCGCAAAGGACTTGAGCTGGCGCTCATCTTCCTGGTTCGGCCTACCAGACGCATACTGGTGCATGATAGAATGCTCCGCAACTGCGGAAATAGCGGCAACAACGGAGAACCCAGCCTTTTTTGCCACGTCTGCCATTTCAACCAGCGTATCCTCATAAGCCCGGTTACCATATACACATAGCAACACGCACTTTGCGGAATTACCCGGAATCTTTGCCAGTCTTTCAGCGGCGAGGCCAGGAACACGCCCACCATAAGAGGGCAATGCAATCAGAACAAGGTCATCTGCTTCCATCTTGTATTTCGAGTAATTTACAGCAGGATTTGTTAGGTCTATATTTTCTACAGACGGACTCCACTCCGCTGTAACCATCTCCGCCGCTTTTCTTGTTCCGCCTGTCGGGCTGAAAATCAGCTGTGCATATTTCATATCATGTACCTCCAATACCTCCAATGTGTAATTTTTAGATTTATACCGCAAAGAGTATACTCCGCATCTGATGTAATGTCAATATTTACACCTAATTTTTTTTGTGATATCATAGCCGATATACAATTGTGTTGAAACGGGGAGGATAACCATATGCACATAAGTACCAAATGCTCTGTGGCCATACATTGTCTTGTTTTTATTTGTGAGTATGGAGAAAGCAAGAAAGTTACAAGTGAATTGTTGTCACTCTCCACTGGCGTAAATCCTGTAACCATACGGAATATCGTCAGTGCATTAAAAAAGGACGGCATTCTCTCTGTCAAGTTTGGCACTGGTGGTACGACGCTTAATTGTTCTTTGGACGAGATTACTTTGTATCGTATCTGCAATGCAATTGAGCCAGATTTTCTCAATAAACTGATTGGCATCCATGCAGCTCCATCCTGCCTGTGTCCAGTAGGGCGAAGCATTCATGGTGTACTGGATTCTTCCTATCAAAATGTCCGAGAGGACTTGCAGAAAAGTCTGCAAAATATCAGTATGAAAGAAATTATGGATAAGTACCACCATGAAACGGAGAACACGTAGCCGATCATGGTGATCATGGCAAACAATGCACAGGCATATACCCTGTGCCGCTTGTTAGTGGCCGAGGCCCCCCAAGCCCCCAGCGATCGGCGCGGCTGCGTCCGGTGCACAAGCCGCTGTTGGCGTCTGCTGTTATATACCGGCAGGACAGGACGACCCGGCGGAGCCGCCCCCGGAGATCGCACGGCTGCCGGAGGCAGTACCACCGCCGGCCTTGGCCGATGGTGAGTAAATGCGCTCTTCGAGAGGGCCGGCAAAGAGAAGGGAGCGCCCAGGTCATCCCCGGACGCTCCCGCTTCGGTTCCCTCCTGCTGGTAAATCACCGTCCCTCCAGCCTATGCCATTCTGCCACAAATGAGCCGCAGTCATATGTATTTGGTGGCAGAAACCACCCTCTACATATTAACTCTCAAAAACGGATTTTAGAGGACTACGCCCGGAAAAATGGCTTCACTAACATCCGCCACCTTACCGATGACGGAGTGCGGGGAACGACCTTCAAGCGGCCCGGACTGGACGCTATAGTGGACGAGATACGGGCCGGGAATGTGGCTGCCGTCATTGTCAAAGACCAGAGCAGAATAGGCCGTGACGTGGTGGAGGCCGGCTTGCTCAAGCGCACCTTTGACGAGTACAATGTCCGCTTCATCGCCGCCAATGACAACCTGGACACCGCCAACGGATTTGACATCATGTCCATCTTCCGGGACGTGATAAATGAGTGGTACGTTGCCGACACCAGCCGCAAAATCAAGAGCGTTTTCAAGTCCAGAATGGAAAAGGGCCTGCGCTGTTCGGGGGCTGTCCCCTATGGCTATCTCGCCTCCAAGGAGGACAAGGGCGAGTGGGTAATTGACGAGGAAGCCGCCGCCGTTGTGCGCCGCATCTTCCAGATGGCCATGGACGGCCAGAGCGTCAACGGCATCGCCCGGACGCTGCGGGCCGAGCAAATCCCCATCCCCTCCGAACACTGGAAGCGCATCGGCTGTCCTGTCCGCGCCAGCAGCTACCGTGACCCCTACGCCTGGTCTGCCACCACCCTGGGTTATATCCTCAAAAGGCCGGAGTACCTGGGGCGCAAGGTGCTGGGGAAAACCGTCTGCGAGAACTACAAGACCAAAAGCACCCGCAGGACAGCGCCGGAGGAACAATTTGTATTCGAGGGAGCCGTCCCCGCCATCATTGACGAGGAAACGTGGCACAATGTCCAGCGTTTGCGGGAAACCATGCGCCGGACACCCAAACGAAGCAGCGGCCCCAACCGCCTGACCGGATTGCTCTACTGCGCCGACTGCGGCGCGAAGCTGACCCACCACAACAGTCTTGTTCAGGGCAAGTACATTGACGATGTTTTTACCTGTTCCAGATACCGGACGCCTATGGAGGACTGCACCATTCACTATGTTGCCACGCAAAAGCTGGAAGCGGCGATCCTCTCCGCTATTCAGCGGATAAGCTGGTATGTCCGTAACAACGAGCAGGAGTTTGTTCAGCGTGTCCGGGAAGCGTCCAGTCTGCGCCAGGAGGAAGCGGTCAAGGACTGCCGGAAACAGATTGCCCAGGCGAAGAAGCGCCACGCCGAACTGGACGGGCTGGTGAAGAAGCTGTACGAGGCAAACGCCACAGGCAAGCTGCCGGACAAGCACTTTAGCCGCCTCCTTGCCGAGTATGACGAGGAACAGGCTGCGCTGGAAGCCTCCATGACGGAGTGGCAGAAGATGATTGACAACTGGAACGCCGGCCGGGTGAGAATGGCGGAGTTTATCGACCTTGCCAAGCGGTACACGGATTTTTCAGAACTGACCACGCCCATGCTCAATGAGTTTATCGAGAGAATCGTTGTCCACGAGGGCGAGGGCCGAGGGAAACAGCGCCGCCAGCGGTTGGATTTTTACTTCAATTTTATCGGCGCGTTTGAGGTTCCCGCCGACATTGTGACCCCGATGGAGCAGGAGGAAGAACGCCGCCAGCAGGAGGAACAGGCAGAGAAAGGGAAACGCTCCCAGGCACTTGCCCAGGCCCGGTATGAGAGGTACAAACAGGAACGCCGGGAGTTTACCGCCAGGAAGCGGGCGGGTCTGTTGACCCCGGAGGAACAGGCGGGGGAAGAACGGCGGTTAGAGCGTAACCGGGCCTATCAGAAGAAACAGCGTGACCAGAAAAAGGCCACTCAACCGGAGAAGCCCCGCAAGCGGACATTGGAGGAACTTGCCAAGCTGGACAAGGCCGGAGCCGACCTCACCCCGGAGGAAGCGGAAAGGCTTGCCGCCTACAAGCAGAGGAAAGCGGAGGCGGTGAAGCGGTACAGGGAGAAGCAGAAAGCCGCACAGCCCCCGAAGCCCCAACAGCGGACACTGAAAGAACTTGCTGAGTGTGCCGAGGCGGGTTTGCCCCTCACCCCGGAAGAAGCGGAACGGCTGGAAGCCCACCGCAATCGGAAAAAGGCGGCCTTGCAGGATTTGAAAGCCCGCGCCGTAACCGACCCGGAAGCGGCGGCGGAGTTGGCGCAGCAGAGAGCGCAGCAGTCCGAAGCGGTGAAGAAGTCCCGCCAGAAGATGTATGCGGACGCCGCCGCCGGAGATCCCGAAGCCCAGACCCGGTATGAACGTTTCCTTGCCACAAGGCGGGAGAACTACCACAGGAAGAAACAGGCCGAAGCCGCCCAAGCCAGCTAAAGCAGATACAGAAAACGCCAGGGACAATGGTAGTCCGTGGCGTTTGAGACCGCATAAAACTCTGTGTAAACGACAACATCTGACAGTATGAAAATCATCGACTCAGTCAAGAATGGAAATAAGAACCAAATCAAGGTGGAGCTTGTGTCGGCGAGGGGAGGGGGCGAAAGGGAGGGAAAGGAATGGGCTGTTCGTGGATGATGTACTCGTTGCTGCTGAAGTTGCCGCCCTCGTCCGTGGTCTGGTGGCGCCCGATGTACCCAGCCCGCTCCCATTCGTTGACGGCGGAACGAATAGCGACCTTGCTTTCCCGGTTGATACAGCACAGGCCGGACAGGGTATAATCCCCATCTTCCGGGAGTGATAAAATCTGCGACAGCAGGCCCTTGGCTTTCAGGGATAGGGACTTGTCCCGCAAGCGGCAGTTGGACATGACCGTGGAGCCCTTGTTCCTCTCTACGCGGAATACTGGCATGGTTCTCCGCTCCTTTCGGTGTATGGACATGAAAAAACGCCGCAGATTTTGGAAACCTACGGCGCAGAAAATCCCCACTTAAAAGCGCCATATCAAGGCTTGTCCAACCTTGCTACGGCGTTTTTGGTGTAATTATAGGGGCTGTTTAATTGTCTTTAAGATGTGTGAAATCGCATGATTTCAGGAATTTTCCTTGTTGTGCATATATTGACGGCTCTACCGGGTCCATCGCGGCCTCCACTTCCGCCTATGCCGCTAACACCCAGGGCGCCGCGTTCTCCATCATTCCGAACGGCATGCTGGCGGCCCTGCCGGGCAACCAGCTTTCATTCCCGGACATCACCATCAACGGGACAAACGACGCCTTTACGGTGAACGAGGCCGGACGCTATAAAATCTCCTATGCCATCAACACCGTCACGGCTCTGCCCAGCGGTTCCTGGCCGCTGATCAGTGGCGCGCCCAACGCAGCCTCCGCCGTGTTGCCGAATACGCCCCCGAGCCTCTTTGCTGGCGATATTCTGGCGGACCTGAAGGAGTAGGGACACTGTCTCCCTGCAAATTACGGCATCATGTCTCCCGCCGCATTGCTGCCCCAGTCCATAGGCGCGTTCTTGTCCATGGTCCGGCTGAGCCAAGGAGGGGTCTGTTATGTTAATGCCCACATTCCCTAAAAACGACCCTCCCCTGGCCCAGGAGGGAAGCCTGAATGCCACCATTTTCTCCATTGCCACTGAGGAGCTGAGCCTGAGCCACCTCCTCAATATGGAGGGTGAGAAACTGCAATACGTTCTGGGCGCGCTGCCCGGTCTTGTCGGGGCGGCCTCCCTGGACGAGGTGATACAGGTTAACAAAAACGTAAAGGACACCCCCTCCGGCATTGTGGAGCAGCAGACGCTGCTCGCTTCCAAACTGGCCGGGGCAACGAAGTTCCCCATGCTCCCTGGCCCCGCCGGACCCATGGTGGTCCCACCAACGGCTACCGCCGCCTTTGCTGCCAACACCCGGAGCGGCATTGTGGACCTGAATCAGCATGAGATGTGGCGGGACACGGATATCGGCCTGCCGGATGAGCAGCTCCTCTCCCCGGATATCCTCACGGACCGCAAAAACGCGGAGTTCCTCCTGACCAAGGGGGCGTCTATCAAATTTCCTAGCGTGTGAACCTCCTGGTTCCCCCGATGGTAGGGACCCGGCCAGACCTCGTCGGCGGCTTCTCCATAGAGGGCACAGTGGCTCCCGCAGTGCCCACCGCCCAGTTTGCCCACACCCTCACGGCAAACCTGCCAGCCAGCAGCATCGTCACCCTTCAGCTAATACTCCCTTACCGGAGCCCTCCTTACAAAGGACGTGGCCCTGTCTAACGGGGCCTCCGGCGCTTCCCTGACGATTGTCCGTCTGAGCGATTGAGCGCGTCGATTTTCTTGAATAGATAGATAATAGGCAGAAGGGAGCCTCCCGTCGGCGCTACCGGCGGGAGGCCCTCGATCCCACTAGGTATGTTCCACTTCCGCTCACTAAGAACAACTTATTTTGATGCTTACTTTGTTTTCTAAGCATGGTAATAATCCCCGGGCTCAACAGGAAAAATGAATAGCGCAGAACATCTGGAAAACGCCTCCATCTTCCAGTCTTTATTTATCCGCCGCCACAGATTGCCCATGGCGGGAGCAGCTGCAGAGGCAGGACTAACGGGCTGTGGCCAAACGTTGCTTTCAAGGTGTGCGTGCCCCGTATTATCTGCCGTCTGCCCGGTTATTCCCGCAGTCCCAGCCCCTTCTAACTCCGCTTTGGGCTAGGCAGTAAAAGAGAGAAACTATATCAGCACTGGATCATACCGCCCCTGCGGGAGTCCAGCGGCCCTTTCCGTTTACGGAATGGTAATGCTGCGGATCACAGGCTGGTTCTCAGGAGCAATGGAGCCATTGCCGTCCATCGGTTCAGCATCCGCGCAAATGGCGTCTATAACCTCCATTCCCTCCGTTACATACCCAAACGCCGCATAGCTGCCGTCCAGGAACGTGCTGTCCTCGTGGACAATGAAGAACTGGGAGCTGGCGCTGTCGTAGTCCTGGGAACGGGCCATGGAGACCGCGCCCCGCGTGTGGGACAGGTTGTTCTCCACGCCATTTTCTTCAAATTCCCCCTGGATCGTCTGCCCGCTGCCGCCTGTCCCGTTGCCGTTGGGGTCGCCGCCCTGGACCATGAACCCCTCAATAATACGGTGGAATGTCAGTCCATCGTAGAACCCCGCCCGTGCCAGCGACACGAAATTTTCCGTGGTCACGGGCGCTGCGGCCGCGTCCAGTTCAAGGGTAACCGTGCCATATCCGTCGATCTCCACAACCGCAGTATAGGGGCCTTCCTCCGCGCCTTCTTCAGCGGGGACGCCCTCAGATGCCGGGGGTTCATCCCCGGTTTCCAGTCCGGCCATCCCATCCGGCTGCTTCCCGGAACAGCCAGTTCCCAAAAGCAGGGCTATGCAGGCCATGAACACCACGGCATAGAGTCTCTTTTTCATGATAACAAATCCTTTCCGCTTGGGATTGCTGGTCCCAGGCATTGCATATGAAGCCGGACAGCCGCCAAAACGCCGGAGGGGCTTGGGGCGAACACGGCTGTACGCGCGCCAGCCCTGCTTTAAATGCCTCTTCCTTCACCGCATGGCGGGCCGCTCTATGGCGCCGCAGGCCCTGCACTGAGGCATTGCGGGGACGTCCTTTTGCGGCAGCGGCTTCCAGTATAGCACAACGCATCCCCAAAGTCGAGAGGGATTTCCAAGCGGGGAGTATCCGGCCGCGCATTTCTATTTTGTTAGGAGGAATACGGCGCAGGGGCGGGCCTTCGTGTCCGCCCCTGCGCCGGACTTGCTATTTTAGCTCCACGGCAACGCTATAACGGCGGTCAATAGCTTTGACGACTGGCTCATAGACCTGCTTTACCATTTTGACAGCAAGCTCATCGGCGGCCTGCCCGTTTGCCACGGTGTCAAATTTTTCCTCCAGCCGGGAGCGCAGTTCCTCTTCAATGGCGGTGTAGTCTGCCACGCTCAGCTTGATGTCTCCCCGCGCCAGAAGGCTTTCCTCAATGTCCTCTATGATGATACGGCCCGGATCGATTTCAATGGCCTGCAAGTAGGGGTGCCCAACCCGGATTGTGACCGTTTTCCCGGCGTGGTCCTCTATGACATCGGCGGCAGCCAGATGGTCCAGGTCCACGACAAAGTACCCGGTCCCGGTATAGAACACGTTCTGCGTCTTCTTCATGAAGTCAAAGTCAAGCTGTTTGACGAGGCGTTCCGTCAGCTTGGTGGAGACCGTGCTGGTCTGCGTGCTGACAATCAGCTTCCGGGTTTCGTTTTGGCCGGAGAGGATGGCATCGGAGAAGCTGGCTTCCACGCCGCCGGAACGAAGGAAGATCGTGTCCAGGCCGACTGGCTCAATGCCGTCAGATACCCGCACCCGCAAGGGGCTGGCACGGTAGGTGAGCCCCCAGAGGACAACCGCAATGAGCAGGGCGGCAAGCACTCCGGCGGTGATATTCAAACCTTTCTGTTTGTTTCTCATAGCTCCCTCCCGCCTGTGCAAACCAGTTCAGGCCCGGAGCTGGAACCAGGTTCCGGGGCAACGCCGCACCGCGCCCCCGCAGAGGGCAGGGGGGCCGCAATTTGAAACAATTCCCGCAGGATCCACTTGAGGACCAAGAACGTGAGCAGCGGCATGAGGCAGTTGGTTAAGATCAGGATGGCAATGGAATTCAGGCATTTCCGGATGGTGTTCTGGAAGTGGAGCATCAGATCTGAAATATCGCGGATGGCCGTCTGGAAGAGGTCCGACAATTTTTCAAACATGGTTTTATCCCCGCCTCCGTCCTCCATGGCTTCCTGGAGCTTACCGGAGCCCCCCTCCGTTTCTTCAATCGTATCATTGACATAGGCCGTGAGGTCGGACGCAACCATGCTGGTAATGTGCGTGCTGCACGGGACAACGAAGGCCGCCGCCAGGGCAAGAACGCAAAGCCGGACCGCCAGGCTTTTCAGGAGGCTCCTCTTGGTAACGGTGAACAGCCCCCCGATAAAGCAGGCCAATGGGATGAGAATCCCGAAGGCCGCTTGTATGCCGTACCGGATCAGGAGCTTTTCCAGGAGCAGGACCACGAGGATCGCCACAAAATAGAGGTTCATGTCCGCCAGGCTGTCCGCCAGAGGCGTTGCAAAGTCATCCGGCAGCGCGGAAATCGCCAAAGAGGCGGAAAGGGTGGCGGCGGAAAACCGCATCACCGTGTCGCTGCTGTCCTCTACGCTTTCCAGGGAATGCTTCACAAAGTTTGTCTTGGGAAGCGCCGCGGTGGCAACAAAGAAGGAAAGCGCGGCTATGAGGGACAGCGATAAAATCTTAACCGCTAGGGCGGCGTGCTTTGCCGGTAACATGTTGGTCCCCTCCTTGTATCCGTAACCGGGATTGCCTTACAGGCAGCATTTGAACTGTAATTGCCCCGTTCTATTGTATTTGCGCGGGGGATAAATGATGATTTTGCCGTCCCCCCTCCCCTCCTTGCCACAACGCGCCCCCTTACTCCAGCTCATACAGCGGCTTCCGCCGCTCATAGGGCTGGGCCCGGTAGGTGACGGAGGATATCTTCCGCCCCGACATCCCATACTTGGGGTGCACGCCGAAGAGGTCCAGGTACCGCTCCAGGTCGTCCCGCTCCGCCGCCATTTCCTCCAGCAGCAGCGCCGCCGCCCGGGCGTCGTCAACCGCCCGGTGGCTGTTCACCGCCCGGTCCTCCAGCTGATAGGCGGCGATGGCGTTCTCCAGCTTGTGGGGGTAGTCCCTCCGGTCCCGGTACACCGTCAGCGCGTCCAGGAACCGGGGCTTTCTCAGTGCCCCCGCCAGGCCCCAGGGCTGGAGCAGGTAAAAGAGGAAATTCAGGTCAAACTGGGCGTTATACGCCACGACCAGGGGCCGCTCCGCCCCTTCCAGCAATTCCACGAAGGACCGGGCGGCCTCCTCGTCCCCCACGCCCTCGGCCTCCAGCCGCTCCTCCGTGATGCCCGTGAGCTTCGTGATAAAGGGGTCCAGCCGCCGCCCCTCCGGCAGGCGGACGAAGAGGTCCATGCCCCCCGTCTCCGCCCCGCCCTCCAGGGACACCGCGCCGATCTCGATGATGCGGTCCCTTCCAAAGTCGATGCCCGTGGTCTCCGTATCAAAGACCACCATCCGGTCAAAGGATCCCCAAAGCCTCACGCCGCATCCTCCTCCAGCCAGCTCTCTCCGGTGGCATAGTCGATGGCCACCCCGGGCTGGACGTTATAGGCAAAGATGTTAAAGCACACGCCGTCCCCGGCGTCCTCCACGGAATAGGCCTCCATCTGCACCCCCCGGGCCACCAGCTCGTTCCCCACAAACACTGGCGTCACCCGGTAGAGCACGTGGTTGTCCGTCCGCTGGACGTAGTCCGCCACGTCGTTCTCAAAAGGCAGCATCCCGGTGACGTTCAGGTACCGGGTCCCGGTAATCAGGTTTTTCTCGTTGGCGTTCTCCCCCGCCAGCTGGAAGCCAATGAGGTGGCACCGGTTATAGAGGTACTTCCCGTCCACGCAGTCGTACTTGGCGGAAACCCAGCCCGTGGGCTTCACGTTTCCGATGCTCTCCCGCTCCTCCGTGGGCATCAGCTCCGGGCAGACGTTGGCGTAGGCCACGCCGCACCGGCCCAGATAGTCCAATTCGCTGTAGTCCTCAAAGGCCTCCAGCGTCATCTCCTCCTTGGTGAAGCCCGGCTGGTTGTCCTCCAGCTCCACGTAGGCCGCGCCGCTCCACGCTGGGATATCCTCCAGGGACACTGGTTCCGGCCTTAAATGCCACTGGACCGCCGCCGCGATTACGCACAGGACCAGCAGCGCCGCCAGCTGCTTCGGCGTCAGCTGCTGTTTTGTTCTGCCTCTCCGTTTTGCCATACCGTCCTCCTCAAACCGCAAAATTCCGACACTCCAAATATAACATCTTCCGCCAGCTTTTTCAACCGATAATCCCTCCGCCGCCGGACATGCTGAACCGTGACAACACTTCAAAACCGGAGGTGCCTATGCTCCAGCGTATGCGAAACTTCCTTCTCCTCATGCTCCCCCTTCTCTTCCTGGCGGGGATGCTCTATCTCCAGGGAACTTCCCTCCCCGCCGCCGCCCCGGCCATCATCCCGGCCTCTGCCGACAACTGGGGCCTCTCCTTTCCCCAGGAAGGCCAGTCCCCCGTGGGCAACGCCTCCGTGGAGGACCTGGCCCAATACGGCGCCTGGTTCCTGGGAGATACGTCCCGGAAGGTGATCTACCTGACCTTCGACTGCGGCTATGAAAATGGCTACACGGAACAAATCCTGGATGCCCTGGAAAAACACAACGCCCCGGCGGCCTTCTTCGTGGTGGGCAACATGATCGAAACCTCCCCGGATATCATCCGCCGCATGGCGGAGGAGGGCCACATCGTGGGCAACCACACCTTCCACCACCCGGACATGTCCGCCATCTCCAGCCAGGCGGACTTCCAGAAGGAGCTGGACAGCCTGGCGGCCCTTTACCAGGAGGCCACCGGGAAAGAACTTCCCCGTTTCTACCGTCCGCCCCAGGGGAAGTACAGCGAGGAAAACCTCAAGCAGGCCCAGGCCCTGGGCTACAAGACGGTGTTCTGGAGCCTGGCCTACGTGGACTGGTACGTGGACAACCAGCCCACGGCGGAGCAGGCCTACGCCAAGCTCCTCCCCCGCATTCACGACGGGGCCATTGTCCTCCTTCACTCCACCTCTAAGACCAACGCGGACATCCTGGACGAGCTTCTCACCAAGTGGGAGGACATGGGCTACCAGTTCGCCTCCCTGGAGGAACTGCCCGGAGCCTGAGGGAGTGTCCGGCACGGGCATATATGTTTTGCCGGGGCGGGCCGGCGGGTCCGCCCTTTGCCCCGGCGCTTGCGCAAAGCAAGGCGGGCACACAAGCCCGCCCCGGCGGGTTTCCTCTTCAAAAAATGCGCCCATGGACACTCCCCAAGCCTGGCTTCCCCTTGCAACTCCTGGAAAATGGGTATATAATAACGCCAGACTGCCGCCCCTTTGGCGGCGAAAACAGGAGGCGCATTATGAATCTGACCACCACGGCCCTGCTGGACCTCTCCCACACCCTGGCGGGAGATTACCTGGCCCAATTCCAATACCCCTGGGAAGCCCTGGACGGCATCAAGGACCTGATTTTGCAGCTGGGCCCCTCCCTGGACCCGGCGGAGTACGAGGAGCGTTCCCCCGGCGTCTGGGTCCACAAGACCGCCTCCGTGGCCCCCACGGCCTTCCTGGGCGCGCCCTGCGTCATCGGCCCGGGCACCGAGGTCCGGCACTGTGCCTTCCTCCGGGGCTCCGCCCTGGTGGGGGCGGGCTGCGTGGTGGGCAACTCCGTGGAATTGAAAAACGTCATCCTCTTCGACGGCGTCCAGACCCCCCATTATAATTATGTGGGGGACTCCATCCTGGGCTTCAAGAGCCACATGGGCGCCGGGTCCATCACCTCCAACGTCAAGTCCGACAAAACGCTGGTGACAGTGCGGAACGAAGGGGAGCGGCTGGAAACGGGCCGGAAGAAGTTCGGCGCCATCCTGGGGGACCATGTGGAGGTGGGCTGCAACAGCGTGCTGAACCCCGGCTCCGTCCTGGGGCGGAACGCCAGCGTCTATCCCCTGTCCTCCGTCCGGGGCGCCGTCCCGCCGGACAGCATCTTCAAAGCCCCCGGAAACGTGGCGCACCGGGATTGAGGCAGATTCATAAAGAGGCCCGGCATGGGGAACGCTCCCTGTGCCGGTTTTTTTAAATTGGGGCTTGACAAATACCCCCAGGGGGTATATTATCAAGATACCCCCTGGGGGTATTCTAACAAAGGAGGCGCCTGCCATGGAAACCTGCGGCTGCCACAAGAGCAAAGAGCGCTCCGAGGAAGAGGCCCGGCGGCTCATCAACCGCCTGAACCGGGTGGAGGGCCAGATCCGGGGCATCCGGGGCATGGTGGAGCGCAGCGCTTACTGTCCCGACATCCTGGCCCAGGTGGCCGCCGCCAGCGCGGCCCTCAACGCCTTCGCCAAGGAGCTGCTCAGCGAGCATATCCGTACCTGCGTCACCCGGGACATCCGGGAGGGGAAGGATGAGACGGTGGAGGAGCTGCTGTGCACCCTCCAGAAGCTGATGAAATAACGCCCATAAATGTTTAATTATAGGAGGACCCGCTTATGGAACAATACAATGTCACCGGCATGAGCTGCGCCGCCTGCTCCGCCCGGGTGGAAAAGGCCGTGGGCAAGGTACCGGGGGTCACGGCCTGCTCCGTCAGCCTCTTGACCAACTCCATGGGCGTAGAGGGCAGCGCCGACCCCGCTGAAATCGTCGCCGCCGTGGAGGGCGTGGGCTACGGCGCGTCAAAAAAGGGCGCGGGAACGGCGGCTCCCGCCGGGGCCCCCGCCAATCCGGAGGACGCCCTGGCGGACCATGAGACCCCGCTTTTGAAAAAGAGGCTCTGGTCCTCCCTGCTCTTCCTGGCGGTGCTGATGTACTTCTCCATGGGCCATATGATGTGGAACTGGCCCGTCCCCCAGGTTCTTCATGGGAACCACGTTGCCATGGGCCTGATCCAGCTCCTTTTGACGGTGGCCGTCATGGTCATCAACCAAAAATTCTTCATCAGCGGCTTCAAGAGCCTCTGGCACCGGGCGCCCAACATGGACACCCTGGTGGCCCTGGGGGCCTCGGCGGCCTTTGTCTACAGCACCTATGCCCTCTTTGCCATGACAGGCGCCCAGGTCCGGGGAGACGCGGCGGCGGTGATGGACTACATGATGGAGTTCTACTTCGAGTCCGCCGCCATGATCCTGGCCCTCATCACCGTGGGCAAAATGCTGGAGGCCCGCTCCAAGGGGAAGACCACCGACGCGCTGAAAAGCCTCATGAAGCTGGCCCCCAAGACCGCCGTGCTGGAACGGAACGGGACCGAAACCACCGTCCCCATCGAGCAGGTCCAAAAGGACGATATCTTCCTGGTCCGCCCCGGGGAGAACATCCCGGTGGACGGCGTGGTGGTGGAGGGCTCCAGCGCCGTCAACGAATCCGCCCTCACCGGGGAGAGCATCCCCGTGGACAAAGCCCCGGGGGACGGCGTGTCCGCCGCCACGGTGAACCAGTCCGGCTTCCTCAAGTGCCGGGCCACCCGGGTGGGAGAGGACACCACCCTTTCCCAAATCATCCAGATGGTCAGCGACGCGGCGGCGACAAAAGCCCCCATCGCCAAAATCGCCGACAAGGTCTCCGGCATCTTCGTCCCGGCGGTCATCGGCGTCGCCCTGGCCACCACCCTGGTGTGGCTGCTGCTGGGGCAGGGCTTCGGCTTCGCCCTGGCAAGGGGCATCTCCGTACTGGTGATCTCCTGCCCCTGCGCCCTGGGGCTGGCCACTCCCGTGGCCATCATGGTGGGCAACGGCATGGGAGCCAAAAACGGGATTCTCTTCAAAACCGCCGCCTCCCTGGAGGCCGCGGGCCGGACGGAGATCGTGGCCCTGGACAAGACGGGCACCATCACCCAGGGGGAACCCCGGGTGACGGACCTCCTCCCGGCCCAAGGGCTCCCGGAAGCGGAACTGCTCCGCCTGGCCCGCGCCCTGGAGCAAAAGAGCGAGCACCCCCTGGCGAAAGCCATCCTGCAAAAGGCGGAAGAGGCGCAAATCCCGGCGGAGGAAGCCACGGACTTCCAGGCCCTTCCGGGGAACGGCCTCACCGCCCGGCTGGGCGGGGCCTCCCTCAGCGGCGGCAGCCTCCGCTTTATCAGTACCCAGGCCACGGTCCCCCAGGACCTCCAGTCCAAGGCCGAGGCCCTGGCCGCCCAGGGCAAGACTCCCCTGTTTTTCAGCCGGGACGGGGAACTGCTGGGCGTCATCGCCGTGGCGGACGTCATCAAGGAGGACAGTCCCCAGGCCGTCAAGGAGCTCCAGAATATGGGCATCCGGGTGGTCATGCTCACCGGGGACAACCAGCGGACCGCCCAGGCCATCGGAAAGCAGGCCGGGGTAGATGAGGTCATCGCCGGGGTCCTGCCCGACGGCAAGGAGAGCGTCATCCGGAAGCTCAAGGACCAGGGCAGGGTCGCCATGGTAGGCGACGGCATCAACGACGCCCCGGCCCTCACCCGGGCGGACACGGGAATTGCCATCGGCGCGGGGGCGGACGTGGCCATCGACGCGGCGGACGTGGTACTGATGAAAAGCCGCCTCTCCGACGTGCCCGCCGCCATCCGGCTCAGCCGGGCCACCCTGCGGAACATCCACGAGAACCTGTTCTGGGCGTTCTTCTACAACACCATCGGCATCCCCCTGGCGGCGGGGCTCTTCATCCCCTTCGGCCTGACGCTGAACCCCATGTTCGGCGCGGCGGCCATGAGCCTCTCCAGCTTCTGCGTAGTTTCCAACGCCCTGCGGCTGAACCTGTTCAACCTGCGGGACGCGAAGAAAGATAAGCCCATCCAAGCAAGACACACCAAACATTCCGAGGAGGTAACGACTATGGAAAAGACCATGAAAATCGAGGGCATGATGTGCGGGCACTGCGAGGCCAGAGTTAAGAAGGCCCTGGAGGCCCTGCCGGAGGTCAGCGCCGCCAGCGTCAGCCACGAGAGCGGCACGGCGGTGGTGACCCTCTCCGCCCAGCTTGCGGACGAGGCCCTGAAAAAGGCCGTGGAGGACCAGGACTACAAGGTGCTTGGCATCCAGTAACGCGCCCCAAACCCCAAAAAGCGGACCGCCCTCCGGCGGTCCGCTTTTTTATATGCTTTTAGAAAGTAAATTTCTCGTCTTCGCCCTGCCGGGTGTCTTCCTTCCCGGCCAGCTTATCCGATAGTCCGGCCCGTTTGAGCTCCTCCACATCCTGCTTGCAGGCCTTGGCCTGGGCTTTGCGGAACTCCTCCATGAAGCCCAACAAAAGAGCCTGATGTCCCATTCCGGTATAGGAAGGAGCGCGAGGGGCTCTGGGCCCTCCACAGCCAAAGGCGTTTGCCGCTGAAATCATCGTCCAGCCTCCCTTTCGATTGGTTTGAAAGCCCGTCAGGCGATCGCGTCCAGGAGGTCCCGGACCTTCCCGAACAGGCGGGCCTCATCGGTCTTCCGCCAGGATTGGCTGTCCGAATCCCAGCTCTGGAAGCTGGAGAGGAATTTCATCCAGCCCAGAACGTCGCCCTTCCAGGAGTCAAAGGACGAGGGGTCCCTGACGGGGGCCGTATACATACTGGCGGTGCAGGTGGGCCCGGAGAGATCGACAGGCGTCATTTCCAGGCCGCTGAACCCGCAGTGGAGGAAGTCCTTGTCCTCCTGGTCCAAAACGCCAAACTCGCAGAGCTTGTCAACCAGGGATTGATAGTCCTCCCAGTTCATGTTCTTCAGGTCGAAGTTGTCCTTCAGGTACTGCTTCTGCTCCGCCGTCAGCGGGGTCTTGATTACTCCGTTTTCCAGCCGGTCCCTTAGGCGGTCGAAGTGCGCCGCGCTCCCCTTTTTCGCCAGCTCCAGCACCTGCTCCCGGAATTCCGGCTTGGCATAGCCCAGGTTCGGGCCGATGGGGTCCATCCACTCTTTGGGGATGCTCTGTCTGCTTGTCGCTTGAATCATCGTTTTTCCTCCATTTCACAGATTCAGTGGGTTTTGAGCGTCCCAATCTTGAATCCGTTCAATGGAAGCCGCTCCGGTCTTGATTCCTTTCATCTGGAATATCGGCCGGATTTTGGGAAATATAAGAGGTTCTCCTTACTTTTCCGCAGCCCGGTCCGCCTCGATCTGGAGCTTCAGGGCCTCCACCGCCACCCGGACGGAGGTAGAGGTGTCCTCGCTCATCTTCTGGTCCAGGCCCGCGGCCTCCCGCTCCTGGTTCCAGACCACGTGGAAGCAGCTGCCGCAGCGGCAGCCCAGGGCGGCGGCCACCACGAAGAGAGCGGCGCTTTCCATCTCGCTGGCCTTCACCCCCAGGCGCTTCCAGCTCTCCCACTTCTGCTGGAGCTCGTAGTACACCGGGGAGGCGGCGGGGTCGTGCTGGCCGTAAAAGCTGTCCTTGCACTGGACGATGCCGGTGTGGAGGGGATAACCCAGGGCCTTAGTGGCCCGAACCAGGCAGTCCACGATGCCGAAGTCCGCCACGGCGGGGAACTCCAGGGGGGCGTATTCCAGGCTGGTGTGCTCAAACCGGACGGCGCCGGTGGCCACCACGATGTCCCCGGACTGGACGTTTACGTCGATGCCGCCGCAGGTGCCTGTGCGGATGAAGGTGTCCGCGCCGCACTTGTGGAGCTCCTCCATGGCGATGGAGGCGGAGGGCCCGCCGATACCCGTGGAGCAGGCCGTCACCTTCTCTCCCAGCAGCGTGCCCGTCCAGACGTTGTATTCCCGGTTATAAGCCACCTGCTTCGCGCCGTCGAAATACGCGGAAATGGCGGGGACCCGGCCCGGGTCGCCGGGGAGGATGCAGTAACGGCCGATGTCGCCAGCGGTACAGGCAATATGAAATTGTTTTTCCAATTTTTGCATAACAACCACCTCTATTGTGATATTGTAGAAACAGTATAGCAAATATTGGTTGACTTTGCAACAATGTGACGGAATATTTTTCAAGGGTCCACCTATTTCAGGCGGACCCTTGCAGACTTTTTGGTTATATAGCTACTTTATGAAACTCACTTCATCGTCACCACCGTAACCCCGCTCTCACCCTCGCCATAGACCCCCAGGCGGAAGCTCTTCACCGCCTTGTTCCGGCGGAGGACGTCGTGGACGGCCTTCCGCAGGGCCCCGGTGCCCTTGCCATGGATGATGGTAACCGTTTCCAGCTTGCCCATGACGGCGGCGGACAGGAACCCCTCCACCACGCTCTCCGCCTCCAGGGTCTCCAGCCCCCGGATGTCCAGCTCCCGGCTGGCAGCGGTACGGAGGGGCCGGGTTCCCCCGGAACGGGCGGAGGCTTGGGGCTTCCGGGCGGCCCGCTCATCGTCCTCGATGAGCCGGACCTCGGATGCCTGGGCCTTCATTTTCAGCACGCCCGCCTTTAATTGCAGGGTGCCGTCCTTTCCCACGGAGATCACCTCGGCGGGCTGGCGCACGCCGGGGAACTCTACCAGGTCCCCCTTGGCTATGGGGCGGCTGGGCTTGGGAATGGGCTCCGGGCGGTCCTTTTCGCCGCGGAGGCGGTCCTCCGCCTGGTTCAGCCCCGCCCGGATGGCAGCCTGGGCATCGTTGATGTTCTGGGCGGAATCCGCCGCGGCCTGCCGCCGCCGGAGCTCCGCCAAGTCGTTGAAGGTCTGGTCCGCCGCCGCTTTGGCGTCCCGGAGGATGCGCTTGGCCTCCGCCTCCCCCCGGCTCCGGGCGTTCTCCTTGGCCCGCTCCATCTGTTCCCGGAACTCCCGGGCCTTGCGGGCGTCCTCCTCCCGCTGGCGGAAAAGGCGGTCCGACTCCAGGTCCCGTTTCTCCAGGGCCTGCCGTTTCGCCTCCAGCTGGGTCAGGATGTCCTCGAAGCGGACGCTGTCCCCGCTCATTTGGGTCTGGGCGGCTTCAATGACCTCCTCGGGAAGCCCCAGCCGCCGGGAGATGGCGAAGGCGTTGGACTTGCCGGGGATGCCGGTGAGGAGCCGGTAGGTGGGGCTCAGGGTCTCCACGTTGAACTCGCAGGAGGCGTTCTCCACCCCGGCGGTGGTCATGGCAAAGGTTTTCAGCTCCGCGTAGTGGGTAGTGGCGGCCACCTTGGCCCCCTTGGCCCGGACGTGCTGGATGACGGCGATGGCCAGGGCCGCGCCCTCCACCGGGTCCGTGCCCGCCCCCAGCTCGTCGAAGAGGATGAGGCTCTTCCCGTCCGCCTCCTTTAGAATCCCCACAATGTTGGTCATATGGGCGGAGAAGGTGGACAGGCTCTGCTCAATGCTCTGCTCGTCGCCGATATCCGCCAGCACCCGGCCATAGACCGATATGGCGCTGCGCTCCGCTGCCGGAATATGGAGGCCGCACTGGGTCATGAGGGTCAGGAGGCCCAGGGTTTTCAGGGACACGGTCTTGCCGCCGGTGTTGGGCCCCGTGATGACCAGGGTGTCAAAGGCCTCCCCCAGTTCCAGGTCAATGGGCACCGCCGTCTTGGGGTCCAGCAGGGGATGCCGGGCCTTCCGGAGATGGACGGCCGCGTCCCGCCGGACCTCCGGCCGCACGCCGTCCATCTGGTAGCTGAGCTCTCCCCGGGCGAAAATCAGGTCCAGGTGGACCAGGGCGTCGTAGTCCCACTGGATGTCCTCCCGGTGGGCGGCGGCCTCGGCGGAGAGCTCCGCCAGGATGCGCTCGATTTCCTTCTGCTCCTTGGCCTCCAGCTCTACGTACTCGTTGTTGGCCTGGACCACCCCCATGGGCTCCACGAAGACCGTGGCCCCGGAGGAGGAGATGTCATGGACCAGGCCCGGGAGGTTCCCCTTCTGCTCCGCCTTTACCGGTACCACGAAGCGGCCATCCCGCTGGGTGATGATGGTCTCCTGGAGCACCTTGGCGTAGCTGGGGGAGGAGATGATCTTCTGGAGAATCTGGCGGCTCTTGGCCTGGGCGGCCCGCATGTGGCGGCGGATGTCCGCCAGCTCCGGGGAAGCGGCGTCGGCGACGGTGTCCTCGTCGGGGATGCAGCGCTTGATCTTGTCCTCCAGGAAGTGGTTGCCGTGGAGGGAGAGGAACAGGTGGTCGATGGCGGTTTTCTCCGCCGCGTCGTCATTAAAGTACTCCTTGGCCCGCCGGGCGGCGGTGAGCAGGTCCGCGATCCGCAGCAGCTCCCGGGTGTTCAGGCTGCCCCCCCGGTCCGCCCGGTCCAGGGCCTCGCCCACGGGCTTCACGCCGGAAAAGGAAGGCGCCCCCCGCTGGCCGATCATCTGCCGGGCGGCGTCGGTCTGGTCCAGGAGGCGGAGGACCTCCTCCGCTTCCGTCTCCGGGGAAACCCGGAGGGCCCGCTCCTTGGCCTCCGCGCTGACGGCCCGGTCCGACAGTAATTGCAGCACCCTGGGCAGCTCCAGGGTGCGGAGGGATTTTTCAAACAGCTCGCTCATGGAAATTCCTCCTGTTACGGGAATCCGCTTTCATGCCTTTCCGGCGGAAGGACTCCCCTCCCTCCCCGGAACTGGCAGCCGTTGTGGCCGCTCTCTCATAAAAGGCTTTTGTAGAAATCCAGCGTGGAAAAGCCCCGCTCCAGCTGGACGCAGAGAAAGGCTTCCGCCGCCGCCGCCAGGCGGCCCAGGGGCTCCTCCCCCAGCCGGAAAGCGTACAGCCGCCTGGGGTCCCCATAGACAATATGCCGCAGGGCCGCCAGGGAGTCCGGGCAGAGAGGCCGCCCCCCTCCCCCGCCACAGCCCCGGCAGCGGAGCACCCCCTGGGCGGTATCCAGCACCGGGTCCTCCGGGTCCTCCCGGCCGCAGAGGGCGCAGGCGTCCGCCAGGGGCTCATACCCCGCCAGGCACAAGAGCCGCAGCTCAAAAGCGGGCTTCACCAGGGCGGGGGGCTTGTGTAAAGCAGAAAGGGCATACAGCCCGTTGAGGAGGTGCCGCAGCAGCTCCGGGGCGGGAACGTCCTCCGGGCAGACGGCCTCCGCCAGTTCCGCCATATAGCAGCCCAAAGCCAGGGCCTTCAAATCCCTCCGGAGGCCGTCAAAGAGGTCCAGGGTGGACGCGTCGCTGGCGTAATGCCAGTCCTTCCGCTGGTAAAGGGTCCACTCGGAATAGGCCAGGGGCTGGGCTGCGGCGGCAAATTTGCAGTTCTTCCGCCGTGCCCCCCGGGCGATGACCCCGATTTTCCCCTGCTCCCAGGTCAGGAGCGTCAGGATTTTGTCCGTCTCCTTGGTCTCCGTCTCCCGGAGGACCACGCCGCGGTCCACAAAATAAGGCGTTCCCGCCACGGCGGTCCCCTCCTTTATGTACGGAGAGTAATGTTCTCTCCGTTTATGACAAATTGTTTTCTTTTTCGTCCTCCGCCGACCGGAAAAGCATATAGGCCAGGGGCTCCCCAGTCAGGCAGAAGAGTTCCCACAGGGGCGCGGGTTCCATGTGTTCCATGTCGCAGACCTCCTTTTGGGCATAGTCTGCGAAGGCTGTCGAACCGGCATACCTGGAAAGTTCCGGTCAATCTGGAATTGTGAAATCCACGCTTTTGAAATGGCTGTAATAGTGGCCCCTTTCCGCCGTGAATTTCAGCACGCAGTAATCCGGGTCCGTGACGCCCCGGGAATAATACATGGTGTCTCCGCGCCGCCAGAGGCGTTCCTTGCTCTCCGGGTCCTCCAGCACCTCCACGGTGCCGGAGAGGCTGGCGCCCCGGAAAAAGAGACGGTCCACGAAATAGATGCTCCCCTTGGGATTCCTCCGGAAGGCCGCCACCTTCTGCGAGGAGGTATTCGTGCTGAACCAGAACACCCGGATGCCCTCCCGCTCCCGGGGAGCCAGCATGGCCCGGGTAGCGGGGAAGCCCCGGCTGTCGATATAGCTGAGATAGACGGTCCTGGCCTTGCCAGCCATGCCGCCTACGGTCTTTTCCGGGTCCCGCATGGACTCAATCCTCCCGGTAGCCCAGGCTGCGGACGTAGTTCACGTTGTCCCGCCAGTTCTCCTTGACCTTCACCCAGGTTTCCAGATAAATCTGGGTGCCCATGAATTTCTCCATGTCATGCCGGGCCAGGGAGCTGATTTTTTTCAGCATGGCCCCCTGCTTGCCGATGATGATGCCCTTGTGGCTGGCCTTTTCGCAGTAGATGGTGGCCCCCACGTCCACCACGCCGGAGTCCCGCTCGGAGAATTTCGTGATCTCCACGGCGGTGCCGTGGGGGATTTCCTTGTCCAGGCAGAGGAGCAGCTTTTCCCGCAAAAGCTCCCCCATCACCTGCCGCTCCGGCTGGTCGGAGGTCTGCCCGTCCGGGAAGAGCTGGGGCCCCTCCTGGGCGTACTTCCGGAGTTCCGCCATCAGTTCCCCCAGGCCGTCGCCCGTGCGGGCGGAAATGGGTATGATGGCGTCGAAGCCGTCCCAGGCCCCGCTGTAAGCGGCGATGACAGGGAGCAGCTCCGCGGGCTCCACGGTGTCAATCTTGTTGACGGCCAGGATACAGGGGAGCTTTTCCTCCCGGATGCGGTCAATGAGGGCCTTCTCCGGCCCACCCACGTGGGGGATGGGCTCCACCAGGAGGAGGGCGCAGTCCACGTCGGAAAGGCTGGCGGTGACGACCTTGACCATATAGTCCCCCAGGGCGGACTTGGGGCGGTGGAGGCCCGGGGTGTCCAGGAGGATGAACTGGGTGTCCTCCCGGCAGGCCACACCATAGATGCGGTTCCGGGTGGTCTGGGCCTTGTTGGAGACGATGGCGATCTTTTCCCCCACCAGGGCGTTGGTGAGGCTGGACTTGCCCACGTTGGGCCGTCCGCAGACGGTGACCATGACAACTTGTTTGATTTCAGGCATAGGTGATCCTCAACTTTCCATGAGCATTTTTTGGGGCCCCGGATGGGGGCTGCTTCCCGCCCTTCGGGTGGGGCGGTTACTGTGGGGAAAACCCCCACGGCTTTGGGCGTCAAAAACTCCTCGGCAGGTTTCGGCAGGTATTATTTAATGAGTAATATTGGTGGTATTAAAATTCCTATTTTAAGAGGAGGCATGCTGCGCTAAAAGGATTTCACCGCCCCAGGACCCTCTTCAAATACTGCCCGGTATACGATTCCTTACAGGCGGCCACGCTCTCCGGCGTCCCGGTGCAGACAATGCTCCCCCCGCCGTCGCCCCCCTCGGGGCCCAGGTCGATGATCCAGTCGGCGGACTTGATGACATCCAGGTTGTGCTCAATGACCACCACCGTATTCCCGTTGTCCACCAGCCGCTGGAGCACCTCCAGGAGCTTGCGCACATCGTCGGTGTGGAGGCCCGTGGTGGGCTCGTCCAGAATATAGATGGTCTTCCCCGTGGCCTGCTTAGAAAGCTCCGTGGCCAGCTTCACCCGCTGGGCCTCGCCGCCGGAGAGCTCCGTGGAGGGCTGGCCCAGCTTCACGTACCCCAGGCCCACGTCCTGGAGGGTCTGGAGACGGTTTCGGAGCTTGGGCAGGGGGGCGAAGAACTCCAGGGCCTCGTCCACCGTCATGCCCAGCACCTCGGAGATATTCTTCCCCTTGTAGTGGACCTCCAGGGTCTCCCGGTTGTACCTCCGGCCCTTGCACACCTCGCAGGGAACGAAGATGTCCGGCAGGAAGTGCATCTCAATTTTCAGCACGCCGTCGCCGGAGCAGGCCTCGCAGCGGCCCCCCCGGACGTTGAAGCTGAACCGTCCCGGGCCGTAGCCCCGGCTCTTGGCCTCCTGGGTGGAGGCGTAAAGGTCCCGGATGTCGTTGAACAAATTCGTATAGGTGGCCGGGTTGGACCGGGGCGTCCGGCCGATGGGGCTCTGGTCGATGCTGACCACCTTGTCCAGATGTTCCAGCCCGCCGATGCCCGCGCACTTGCCCGGGTGGACCTTCATGCGCATCAGCTCCGCCCCCAGGCGCTTGAACAGGACCTCGTTGACCAGGGAGGACTTGCCACTGCCGGACACACCCGTGACCACGGTGAAGGTCCCCAGGGGGAAGTCCACGTCCACCTTGCGCAGGTTATTCTCCTCCGCCCCCCGCACGTGGAGGAATTTCTCGTTTCCGGGGCGGCGCACGTCGGGGATGGGCACCTGTTTCTTCCCGGAGAGGTACTGGCCCGTCAGGGAGCGGGGGTTCGCCATGACCTCCTCCGGCGTGCCCGCCGCCACGACTTCCCCGCCGTGGACGCCCGCCCCGGGGCCGATGTCGATGAGGTAGTCCGCTTCCCGCATGGTGTCCTCGTCGTGCTCCACCACCAGGAGGGTGTTCCCCAGGCCCTGGAGGCTCCGCAGCGTGGCCAGCAGCTTGTCGTTGTCCCGCTGGTGGAGGCCGATGGAGGGCTCGTCCAGGATATACAGCACTCCCATGAGGCTGGAGCCGATCTGGGTTGCCAGGCGGATGCGCTGGCTCTCGCCCCCGGAGAGGGTCCCGGCAGCCCGGCTCAATGTCAGGTAGCCCAGGCCCACGGACTGGAGGAAGCCCAGGCGGGACTTGATCTCCTTCAAAATCCGGTCAGCGATCAAATGCTGCTGCTCCGTCAGCTCCAGCTGCTCCACCCACTCCAGCTCGTCGATGACGCTGAGGCGGGTCAGGGCATCGATGTCCTTTTCTCCCACTGTCACGGCCAGGGATTCCTTTTTCAGCCTCCGGCCCTTGCAGGTAGGGCAGGGGCACTCGGCCATCAGCTCCTCCAGCTCCCGCTTGCTGGCGTCGCTCTGAGTCTCCTGATAGCGGCGCTCCACGTTGTTGCAGATGCCCTCGAAGGGCTGGTACAGCACGCCCTTTCCCCGGGGCTGGTCATAGTGGAGCTCCAGCTTCTCCCCCTTGGTGCCGTAGAGGATGATGTCCTTGGCCTCATCGGACAGGGTTTCCCAGGGCTCCTCCAGGGAGAAGCGGTACTTTTTCGACAGGGCGTCGAAGTACATCCGGGAGATGCCGTCGGAGCGGATGTTCCCCCAGCCGCTGGCCTGGATGGCTCCCTCCAGAATGGATTTCTTAGCGTCCGGGACCACCAGGGACACGTCCACCTTCAGCTGGCTGCCCAGGCCCGTGCAGGTGGGGCAGGCCCCGAAGGGGTTGTTGAAGGAGAACATCCGGGGAGCCAGCTCCTCGATGGAGATGCCGCAGTCCTCGCAGGCGTAGTTCTGGGAGAACAGCAGGTCTTGTTCCTCCCGGAGGAGGTTCACCACCACCAGGCCGCCGGAGAGGGCGGAGGCGGTCTCCACGCTGTCCGTCAGCCGCTGCTGGATATCCGGGCGGATGATGAGCCGGTCGATGATGACCTCGATGTTATGCTTTTTATTTTTCTCCAGCTTGATTACCTCGTCCAGTTCGTAGAGGTTCCCGTCGGCCCGGACCCGGACGTAGCCGGAGCGCTTGGCGTCCTCGAAGACCTTGGCGTGCTCGCCCTTCTTGCCCCGGATGACGGGGGCCATCACCTGGATGCGGGTCCCCTCGGGGAGGGAGAGCACCTGGTCGATGATCTGGTCGATGGTCTGCTGGCGGATGACCTTGCCGCACTTGGGACAGTGGGGAGTGCCCACCCGGGCCCAGAGGAGGCGGAGGTAGTCGTAAATCTCGGTGACGGTGCCCACGGTGGACCGGGGGTTTTTCGAGGTAGTCTTCTGGTCGATGGAGATGGCGGGGCTCAGGCCCTCGATGTAGTCCACGTCCGGCTTTTCCATCTGGCCCAGGAACATCCGGGCATAGGAGGACAGGGACTCCACATAGCGCCGCTGGCCCTCGGCGTAGATGGTGTCGAAGGCCAGGGAGGACTTGCCGCTGCCGCTGAGGCCCGTCATGACCACCAGCTTGTCCCGGGGGATGGTCACATCGATGTTCTTGAGATTGTTGGCGCGGGCGCCTTTTACGATGATTTTATCTTGCATAGGGGGGCTCCTTGTTTTCCCCCTGCCAGGGGGAGGGTTGTTCTCGCCCTTCGGGCGGGGGGATTTCAGCCATGAGGATGGCTGGTGCATTGCACCCCCCATTTTCTCTTTTTCTTCCAGAAGAAAACGAGAAAACGGGCCGTGCACGGTCCAAAAGAGAAAAAGAAGGATCGCCCCTGCGGGGGGGGACGAGGGACGGGGGACGCGCAAGGGGTGCTTCCTCCGGGTACGCATGCCTTCTGCCCGCGGCGTAGTCTGAGCGGGGGGTTGGAGATTATCGAATGGACTCTCTTCTCTTTTCGCTGCCGCTAATCTGGTGGTAGGGGGTGGATGTCCGCCTTTTTCCGGGACTGCCTTTCTATCGATAGACCACCCTGTGGGGCCTGACCCCCTGGTCAGGCTATTCTCCAGGAATTGCCTTTCAATCAATAGAACACCCTGTAGGGGCGGGCCTGTGTGCCCGCCCTCCCCCAGGTTTCCCCCTATCTCTCCTCAGACCGCCCCAGCAGATAATCGGTACTCACCCCAAAATAATCCGCCAGGGTGCATAATGTCAAGGCTTGGACGTTAATTTCTCCCTTTTCCATTCTCTGATAATTGCGGAGCGTCATGTCGAGGAAATCCCCCATATCCTTTTGCCGCTGCTTTTTTTCCTTACGGAGAATCTGAAGGCGATGGCCTAAAATCTCCAGTTGATTCATAAAATTTCTCCTTGACATGCGAAACAAAATGTCATATAATGAAAATATGACATTTCACTTCGTTTTGGGGGGCTGGCTATGCTTGCAGTCGAACAAAGACTTTTTGATACCTACGGCGAAACCATACTAAGGGAAATGGGGCACGGGTTTGACGAGGCGGAGCTGGAAAAATGGCTGGGGACTTTTCCCATTGACGGAAAGGTTCGCTATCGTATTGCCGATGGACTCCTGGACTACTACCAGCATTGGGCCCCGGCGTCTTTCGCCGTCGGCTTCCGCTTGGGCCTCGCCCTCTTAAACGACGATATCCGCCGTTTCCGCCCGGAGAAGGCCTAACAGCGCCCGGGGCTCCACCTCCACCTGGGCGCCGATCTTCCCGGCGGACACGTAGATGGTTTCAAACTCCAGGGCCGTCTGGTGAAAAATGGTGGGATACTGCTTCTTCATGCCCACCGGGCTGCATCCGCCCCGGATGTACCCCGTTACGGCGGTGATATCCTTCACCGGCAGAAGGTCGATGGATTTCTCCCCCGCCGCCTTGGCCGCCTTTTTCAGGTCCAGGCTGTCCGGCGTGGGGATGTCGAACACGTGATAGGTCCCCGAGGCTCCTTTGGCCACCAGGGTCTTAAAGGCCCGCTTGGGGTCCTGCCCCAGGGCCTGGGCCACGTGGACCCCATAGTCCCGGGTGCCCTCCGGGCCCTCTTCCTCCTCATAGAAATGGGGGATATAGGGGATCTTTTTCTGGTCCAGGATGCGCATTACATTGGTTTTCTCGTCCTTTTTCTTTGCCATGGTTCACCTCAAAATGATCACGCCCGCCAGGACGCAGAGAATCCCCAGGGCCGTCAGCGGCCCCAGGGTCTCGCCAAAGGCCAGCACGCCCGTCAGGGTGGCCGCCACCGGCTCCAGGCTGGCCAGGATGGAGGCTTTCCCCGGCTCTGTCCGGGCAAGGCCCCAGGTATAAAGAAGGTAGGGTATGGCGGTGGAGAACACCGCCAGGGCCAGGGCCGTCCCCCAGAGGCCGGGGTTCCCGCCGAAAGTCCCCGCCAGCTCCGCCGGGCGGATCAGGACCAGGGAGGCCGGGCCCGCGAAGAGGAAGGTCCAGACCGTCACCGTCAGGGGCGGGTAGTGGGCCAGGGCGTACCGGCCGAAAATGCTGTACAGCGCGTAGAAGAACCCGGACCCCAGGCCCAGGAGGACGCCGGGGATTGTGACGGACAGCCCGCCGCTGAACACGCCGCAGACGCACGCGCAGCCCAGCAGGGTCAGGCCCAGGGCCAGGAGCTTTTTCCCGGTCACCGGCTCCTTCCACAAAACGGCGGACAGAATCACCACGAAGGAGGGGGCTGTGTAGAGCAAAATGGAGGCCGCCGCCAGGGAGCAGAGCTTCTGGCAGGAGAAGTAGCACACGGTGAAAAACACCACGCTGGCCACGCCGGTGCCGAGAAAATATTTGAGGTGCCGCCGCTCCACCCGGAAGACGCTCCGGTCCTTCACGGCGAAGAACGCCGCCAGGAGAAGCATTCCCCCCAGGTTCCGCACCACGACGATGGAAAGAGGCGAAAGGCCCGCCGCCATCAGGGTCCGGTTCCACAAGCCAATGACGCCCCACAGGACCGCCGCCGCCAGAATCGCGGCGCTGGCCGGGGCTCTTTTTTGCGTCTCCATCTATTCTCCCAAAATCTCCCGCTGCACATACTTGGGCAGCTTCTTCAAAACCAGCCTGTGGGACTCCGCGCAGAGCTCCCGGAGAATCTCATCCGGCAATTCCCCGTCCAAAAGGCAGGCAATCCAGTTCCGCTTGTCGCAATAGAACCCCGGCAGAATCTCCGAGTGGGCCGCCCGGAGGATTTCGCCCCGGACGGGCTCGCATTTCAGGTTTACCAGGTCGTGCCCGTTATACGCCCCGTCCTTCATCCCCTGGGGGGAGCAGACGGCGGCAAAGAGCTTGCCCCGGATCCTATACCGGAACCAGGCCCATTCGGGCTTGTAGTCCTTCTCCGCCCCGGGGAGGGAGAGGAGGTATGCGTCCAGCCAATCGTATTTCATATTCCTTGACCTCGTGTTCCGCCGCCGCTCCAGCCAGGTTCACATCTAGGCGGCCCGGGCGGGCAAACGTTCTGTTTGGGCGCTTTTTCTCAAGAAGAGGTGTCCCCCCGCAATTCGATGATCCGGTCCCGCAGAACCGCCGCATATTCGAATTCCAGCATCTTGCTGGCTTCCCTCATTTCCTTTTCCAGGCGCTTGATCTCTGCGTCCCGCTCCGCCTTGTTCAGCTTGCGGTGGTGGCGGGCCCGGGTGGTCTCGTCCTCCGCCGTGGTAGAAATCTCCAGCACCTCCCGGACGCCCTTGATGATGGTCTTGGGGACGATGCCGTGCTCCTGGTTGAAGCGGTCCTGTATCCCCCGGCGGCGCTCCGTCTCGTCCATGGCCGCCCGCATGGAGGGGGTGATGGCATCCGCGTAGAGGATGACCAGGCCCTCCGCGTTCCGGGCGGCCCGTCCGATGGTCTGGATCAGGGACGTCTCGGACCGGAGGAAGCCCTCCTTGTCCGCGTCCAGCACGGCCACCAGGCTGACCTCGGGAAGGTCCAGGCCCTCCCGCAGGAGGTTGATACCGATAAGCACGTCGAACTTCCCCAGCCGCAGGTCCCGGATGATCTCCATCCGCTCGATGGTCTCCACGTCGGAGTGCATATAGCGGACCTTGATCCCGGCGTTTTTGAAATACTCCGTCAGGTCCTCCGCCATTTTTTTCGTCAGCGTGGTCACCAGCACCCGCTCGTCCTTCGCCGCCCGGGCGTTGATCTCCTCCATCAAATCGTCGATCTGCCCGGTCACGGGCCGGACCTCCACCCGGGGGTCCAGCAGGCCCGTGGGGCGGATCACCTGCTCCACCACCTGGTCCGCCCGTCCCCGCTCATAGGGGCCCGGCGTGGCGGAGACGAAGATGGCCTGCCCGATCCGGCCCTCAAACTCCTCGAACTTCAAGGGGCGGTTGTCATAGGCGCAGGGGAGGCGGAAGCCGTATTTCACCAGGGAGTCCTTCCGGGCGTGGTCCCCGTTGTACATGGCCCGGACCTGGGGGAGGGTCACGTGGCTCTCGTCCACAAACAGCACGAAGTCGTCGGGGAAGAAGTCCAGCAGCGTCATGGGGGCGGAGCCCTGGGGCCGCTCGGAGATGATGCGGGAGTAGTTCTCAATGCCGGAACAGTACCCCAGTTCCGCCATCATCTCCATGTCGTACTCCGTCCGCTGGCGGACCCGCTGGGCCTCCACCAGCTGGTTGTTCTCCATAAAAACCCGGACCTGTTCCTCCAGCTCCTTCCGGATTTCCCCGATGGCCCGGTCCATCTTGTCCTTGGTGGTGACATAGTGGCTGGCGGGGTAGATGGCGATGTGGTTCAGCACCCGGTTCACGGAGCCCGTGATGGGGTTGAACTCGCTGACCCGCTCGATCTCGTCCCCGAAGAACTCCACCCGGATGGCCTTGTCCTTGTAATAGGCGGGGTAAATCTCCACCGTGTCCCCCCGGACCCGGAACATATTCCGCTCGAAGGCGATGTCGTTCCGCTCGTAGCGGATCTCCACCAGCCGCCGGAGGAGCTCGTCCCGGTCCCACTCGGCCCCAGCCCGGAGGGAAACCACCATCTTGGCGAAGTCGTCGGGCTCCCCCAATCCGTAGATGCAGGAAACGGAGGACACCACGATGACGTCCCGCCGCTCCAGCAGGGCGCAGGTGGCGGAGAGGCGGAGGCGGTCAATTTCGTCGTTGGTGGAGGCGTCCTTGGCAATGTAGGTGTCCGTGTGGGGAATATAGGCCTCCGGCTGGTAGTAATCGTAGTAGGACACAAAGTACTCCACGGCGTTGTTCGGGAAGAACTCCTTGAACTCCGCGCACAGCTGGGCCGCCAGGGTCTTATTGTGGGCCAGGACCAGGGTGGGCCGCTGGACGGCCTCGATGACCTTGGCCATGGTGAAGGTCTTTCCGGAGCCAGTGACGCCCAGGAGGACCTGCTCCTTCAGGCCGCTCTCAATGCCCGCCGCCAGGGCGGCGATGGCCTCCGGCTGGTCGCCGGAGGGCTGGTATTCGGACACAACTTGAAACTTCGGCATGGGGACCTCCTATGGGCGGCATTCAGGCTGGGCTCTATTCTACCACGAGCCGACCCAAATTGCAACATCCGTTCGATATATAGTTTCCAACTCCCGGCGGGCCCCTCAGCGGAGGAAGCCCGATTGGGAAAAAGAGATGAAGTCATGGTCGGCCACCACGATGTGGTCCTCCAGCCGGACGTCCACGGACTCCAGGGCCGCCTTGACCCGGAGGGTGGCCGCGTGGTCCTCCTGGGAGGGCAGGGCCACGCCGCTGGGATGGTTGTGGGCCAGGATAACGGAGCTGGCACAGTACAAAATGGCGTTTTGCACGATCTTGCGGACGTCCAGGTTCACCGCCGAGGCGCTGCCCTCCCCCAGGCGGCGGCAGGCCAGGAACTTTCCCTTCCCGTCCAGGCAGATTTGGTACACCGCCTCGTTCCGCTCCCGGGAGAAGAGCTCCAGCAGGTAGTCCCCCACCCGCTCCCGGGTGTTCAGGGCCAGCTCCCGCTCCAGGTCCCCCAGCCGGGCCTTCTGGGCAATCTGGGGAACCAGGCGCAGCAGCATGGCCGTCCGCTCCCCCACGCCATCCACCTGGGCCAGCAGCTCCGCGGGAGCGGAGAACACGCCGGACAGGCTCCCAAAGCGGTCCATCAGCGCGTGGGCCAGGGGGTTCACGTCTCCCCGGGGGATGGCGTAATAGAGCAGCAGCTCCAGGGCCTCATGGCTGGCAAAGCCCTCCAGGTCATTTTCGAAAAAGCGTTTGCGCATACGGTCCCGGTGCCCGTCGTGGACGCCCATGGCCTCACCTCCCGCCAGCTCCGCCCCTCCGCCGGATACGGCGGAACCCGGGCTGGACATTTGGAGAATATGATAGCATATTTTCCCGGGGCCGTCAATCTTCCGGCGAATTTCGAAAAGTTTTTGTATACAAATGGGTTTTCCTGTGCTATACTATAGCGAGTTGACGTTCCGGCGGCCCCCTCCGGGTTCCTGGAACGGTTCCGCCGGGCGGCTTTCCCGGCGTTGAGGATGGTATTTTTCCAGGACGGGACGCGCTTCCCGGCTGGTCAAATAATAAACGCCCGCGCCCCCTTTCCGGGCAAGGGCCCAAGCGGCTTTTATATTCGGTTGCGATAGGACGCTGCCAAACCTCCGCCGGCGTAACGGGGCTGGGCGGACGAAGGGCGTCTCTTCTTTGCTATGCCCAAATACCGGGTACAAGGCGGCTGTACATTTTTATATTGATAAGGAGCTATTCTATACTATGGCAGAAAAACTGAAAATCATCCCTCTGGGCGGCCTCAATGAGATCGGAAAAAACATGACCGCTTACGAGTACGGCGGGGAACTCATCGTGGTGGACTGCGGCATGGCCTTCCCCGGGGACGACATGTATGGCATTGACTGCATCATCCCCGACGTGACCTACCTGATCAAGAACCGCGCCCGCATCCGGGGCCTCTTCATCACCCACGGCCACGAGGACCACGTGGGAGCCATTCCCTATGTCCTCAAGCAGGTAAACCTGCCCATCTACTGCACCCGTTTTACCGCCGGGCTCATCCAGCTGAAGCTGGAGGAGCACGGCCTGGCCAAGAGCACCAAGCTCATCACTGTGGAGCCCGGCAAGTCCGTCCGGGCGGGAAAGTTCACTGTGGAGTTCATCCACGTGAACCACTCCATTGCCGACTCCGTGGCTTTCGCCATCCACACCCATATGGGCACCGTGGTCCACACCGGGGACTTTAAAATTGACTCCACCCCCATTGACGGGGAGGTCATCGACCTGGCCCGGCTGGGCGAGCTGGGCAAGGGGGGCGTGCTGGCCCTCTGCGCCGACTCCACCAACGTGGAACGCCCGGGCTACACCATGAGCGAGCGGGCGGTGGGACAGACCTTCATGCGCCAGTTCCAGGGCTGCGAGGAGCGGATCATCGTCACCACCTTCGCCTCCAACGTCCACCGCATCCAGCAGGTGCTGGACGCCGCCGCCGCCCACGGGCGGAAGGTGGCCGTCACGGGCCGGTCCATGGAGAACATCATGCGGGTGTCCACGGAGCTGGGCTATATGAAGGTGCCCAAGAACACCCTGGTGGACATCAGCAAAATCAAGAGCCTGCCGAAAAACAAGCAGGTCATCGTCACCACCGGGTCCCAGGGCGAGGAGATGAGCGCCCTGTACCGCATGGCCTTCTCCACCCACAAGCAGGTGGAAGTCGGCCCCGGGGACAAGGTGATCATCTCCGCCTCCGCCATCCCCGGCAACGAGGTGACGGTGAGCCGGGTCATCAACGAGCTGTTCCGCAAGGGCGTGAAGGTCATCTACGACCGGGCGGACATGCTCCATGTCTCCGGCCACGCCTGTCAGGAGGAACTGAAAATCATCCACGCCCTCACCCGGCCCCGGTTCTTCATCCCCCTCCACGGCGAGCAGCGGATGCTCCAGATTCACAGCCAGGTGGCCCAGCAGATGGGCCTGGACCGGAACCACATCGCCATCGCGGAGAACGGAAGCGTCATTGAACTCACCGCCAAGACCCTGAAGCTGGGCGGGGCCGTCCCCGCCGGGGAAGTCTACGTGGACGGCTCCGGCGTGGGCGACGTGGGCGCCGTGGTCATGCGGGACCGCAAGCGCCTGGCGGAGGACGGCATGGTCGTCGTGGTCCTGCCCATCTCCAGCCACGACGGGGGGCTCCTCAGCCCGCCGGAGATCATCACCCGGGGCTTCATCTACGTGAAGGAGTCCGGGGACCTGATGAAGGAACTCCAGGGCATCGCCATGGACGCGGCGGAATCCGTCACCCGCAAGCGCGGGCGGGACGACGGGGAACTCCGGGGCGTGGTGAAGTCCGCCGTCAGCAGCTACCTCTTTAAGACCACGAAGCGCAGCCCCATGGTCATTCCCGTTGTGACCCGGCTGTAAACGCGTTCTGCGTATCAAAAGGCCCCCGGCGCAAGCCGGGGGCCTTCCCCATGGGGGCGGCCAAAGGGGGAAGCATGTCCCTCCGATGGATTTACCGGGCCGGGCGCAGGGCCCGGGACCTGCTTGCGGAACCCGGCCACAGCCCCGGAAGCCGCCGCAAGGGGCACCCGGCAAAAACACGGACAGGAGGCCTTCCTGTCCGTGCTTCATCGTTCCTTGTTCAGCCCCAGCAGGTAGTCCGTACTGACGCCATAATACTTACTTAATGTGATTAAGTGATGGATGGGCAGCTCATTGGCGCCCCGCTCATAGCGTGCGTACATGGTCTGGGATGTTCCCAGGACCTCGGCGATCTGTGACTGTGTCTTGTCGGCGTCTTCGCGCAAATCACGAAGAATACGTACATACTCCATCTCATCCACGTTCGACACCCCCTATTGACTTTTACCCTGTTTGTCTTCCAGCTTTACTTTAGCATAAAAAACCAGACTTGTTGGGTTCACAATACACAATTTTACTTAAATTTCTTCGCGTTTCCTTGTATAATTTGTAGGATTCCGTAGATTTTAATTGGTTAAAGTTTTAAATTCAATAAAATTACAAGACTTGTAAGGCCGGACCGCTTTACAATTGCCTTCTTTTTCGGTATAATATGCTGGAAAGTCTGTGTTTATTTTATCATACGCCCCATTCGGTGAAAAGAGGAAATTTTATGGAATATACAGAAGGCGTCCGGTTTGACAGCCTGGGGCTGTCGCCGGAAATTATGCGGGCCATCCAGCGCCGGGAGCTGGAACTCACCACTCCCGTCCAGGCGGGCTGCATCCCCCCCATGATGGCCTGGCAGGACGTCATAGCCAAGGCCCCCACGGGCACTGGCAAAACCTTTGCCTACGGCATCCCCATCATTGAGCACATCGACCCGGAGGACGACGCCGTCCAGGCCGTCATCCTGGCCCCCACCCGGGAGCTGGCGATTCAGATTACCGACGAGCTGCGGGACATCTCCGCCTTCCGCCCCGGGGTCCGCTGCGTCTGCCTCTACGGAGGCCAGCCCATCGGCAAGCAGATTGACGCGCTGAAAAAGCGGCCCCAGATCGTGGTGGCCACCCCCGGGCGGCTCAGCGACCACATGAAGCGCCGGACCGTCCGGGTGGACAGCGCCCGGACCGTGGTCCTGGACGAGGCCGACCGGATGCTGGACATGGGCTTCATCCACGACGTGACCCGCCTTTTGGACAAGATGAACAAGCGGAAGAACCTGGGGCTCTTTTCCGCCACCATCTCCCGGGAGGTCATGGACATCGCCTGGGTGTACCAGCGGGACGCGGCGGAGATCACCGTCCGGGAGGACGAGCAGAACAAGCCCGATATCAAGCAGTTCCGCATGGACGTGGCCCAGAATGAAAAGGCGGATGTCATCGCCAGGATTCTGGAGGAGACGGGCTTTGACCGCTGCATGGCCTTCTGCAACACCAAGGGCTCCACGGAACGCATCTGCAAGTTCCTGCAAATGCGGGGCATCGACGCGGAGTGCATCCACGGGGACATTCCCCAGCGGCGGCGGGAGCAGGTGATGAACCTCTTCCGGGACGGGAAGCTCCGGGTGTTTGTGTCCACCGACGTGGCCGCCCGGGGCATCGACGTGGACGACGTGGACATTGTGTTCAACTGCGACGTGCCTGACGAAAACCAGGACTACGTCCACCGCATCGGCCGCACGGGCCGGGCGAAACGCCAGGGGGTGGCCGTGTCGCTGATCGCGGACTACCCGTCCAAAATGCGGATTGACGACATCGCCCAGAAGACCCGGAATGAAATTGTCTCCGTGAAATTCGGGGAGGACGGGAAACTGGAAGTCATTAACTGAGAAAACGCGGAAGCGCCGGGGCTTTGCCCCGGCGCCCGTTTTGCCTGTATCCGCGTATCAGGAGGCCGTCAGCCCAGGGAGGCCAATTCCTCCGCCACCCGGGCCTCGCTCTCCCGCATGGCCTGGAGGGTCTTGTCCATCAGGATCTCCAGCTCCCAGCCCAGGCGCACCGCGCCGTCCTTGATGACGTCCCGGGAGCACCCGGCGGCAAACTTCTTGTCCTTGAACTTCTTCTTGAGGGAGGACACCTCCATGTCGGAGCAGGACTTGCTGGGCCGCATCCGGGCCGCCGCGCCGATGAGGCCCGTCAGCTCGTCGGCGGCGAAGAGGACCTTTTCCATCTCGTGGACGGGCTCCACATCGGAACAGAGGCCGTAGCCGTGGCTGCAAACAGCGTGGATGAGCTCCTCAGAACCGCCGATTTCCGCCAGGAGCTCCGGGGCCTTCTGGCAGTGCTCCTCCGGCCACTTCTCGAAGTCCACGTCGTGGAGCAGGCCCACGGCGGACCAGAAGCCCGCCTCGTCCCCGTAGCCCAGGTCCTGGGCGTACCAGCCCATGACGGCCTCCACAGTCAGGGCGTGCTGGAGGTGGAAGGGTTCGGTGTTGTACTTGCGCAGCAGCGCCAGGGCCGCCGCTCTGTCGGGACAGGCTTTCATGGGATCGTTCTCCTTTAATTATTGTTGAAGGCGGTATCCGGTTTAAAAGAAACCGTCACAAGGGGCGGATGAGGTGTTGACAAAACCGATGCAGCCAACTATGCTATGTATTAGAAAGGCGCTGCTGGAAAGCGGCTGGCCCTCTAACTAGTTACAAGAAGTAACCGCCAGGCTGTTGGGGCAGGGGCGGTTACTTCTTTTTGTAAGCCTGAATGAACAGGCTGCAAATGCTAATGATGACCAAACAAAGCTGCAACACTTCGGATGTACTCACTGGGCAGCCCCCCTTCACAGGATCAGGGGGCAAGAAGCTGCCCCCTGTCAAGAGGGCCGAACGCTGCGGGCAGCGCTGCGTTTATCTTATCATGCTGTCCGGCAAAAATCAACGGGTTTTCACACATTCCCGCTCCCGGGGGTCCGGATCCCCGTCCAGCGTAACAAAGTAATCATAATAGGGCAGCAAAAATTCATACCCCCGCTTCAACCGGTCCACAATCGCCCGGGAGAACAGGTCCTCCGCCAGCTTCTCCTCGTGGCAGATGACAAAGGACTTCGCCTGGTACCAGGGCTCCAGCAGCGGCGAGGGAGCCGGGCCCTTGGGCCGCTTGTAGGCCTCCGTTTCCAGGCGGAATTCCTCCTGCTTCCCCAGGGCCCGGGACAGGGCCTCCATGGCCTTGGGGTCCCGGTCCAGCCGGGCCCGGAGCTTCGCCATGGTCAGGGCCTTGGGCAGGTAGTAGCCCATGCCGTAGGTCCAGCTCTCCGGCATCAGCTCGAACCAGAAGGTGGGCTTGGCCGTCCACTGTTCCGACGGTTCCTCCACGGAAAACCAGAGGCTCTCCTTGTAGGGCCCCCGGCCATGGAGGCGGCGGGCGTCCCGGTAGATGCGGGTGACCTTGTGAATGAGATCATAATCCGGGCGTTTATCCCGGATAAAGCCGTAAATCTCCGCCCCCAGGGCCTGCATGGGGCGGTAGAAGTGGTTCAGGTAGGTTTCCTTATGGGCCTCGAACCAGGCCCGCTCGTTGTTGAAGCGGATGCCCCACATGAAATCCACCGTCTCGTCCGTAAATCCGGTAAACATGGCCTGTCTCCTTTGCCGCTTTTGAACATCGGGAGCAGTATACCACAAAAACGGGCCCCTGGCAAGGGCGGGCGTGTCCGGAGACGCGTCCGGCTGCGCATTTTATAGGAGGAGCCCGGCGCACGGGACGCTCCCGCCAGGCTCCGGTATGGACTTTCCGTCCAAGGCATGGTATCATACGGCTATATTTCCCATGGAAAAAGGAGGGTCCGGCGTTGGAAAACGTATTGGAACAGCTCAAGAACCGGAGGAGCGTCCGCAAATACAAGGCGGACCAGGTGCCCCAGGAGCTCCTGGACCAGATTATTGAGGCGGGGCTCTACGCCCCCAGCGGGAAGGGCCAGCAGAACACCATCATCATCCAGGTGACCGATCAGGCGCTCCGGGACAAGATTGTCCAAATGAACTGCGAAATCGGCGGCTGGGAGGCGGGCTTCGACCCCTTCTACGGCGCGCCCGCCATGCTGGTCGTTCTGGCGAAAAAGGACTGGCCCAACCGGGTCTACGACGGCAGCGTGGTCATGGAGAACCTGATGATGGCGGCTCATGCCCTGGGCCTGGGCAGCTGCTGGATTCACCGGGCAAAGGAGGAATTTGAAACGCCCTGGGGAAAGGAGCTGCTGAAATCCCTGGGCATCGAGGAGGAATACGAGGGCATCGGCCACTGTGCCCTGGGCTACGCGGAGGGCGAGACGCCCCAGGCGGCGGCGCGGAAGGGCGGCCGGGTATTCTATATCAAGTAAACATTCCCGCAAAGAAGCGGCGGTCCTCTCAAAAGAAGGACCGCCGCTTTTCCGGTTACAAGCGTCCGATGACCCTGTTCAGCCGCGCTACATCCCCAGGGGCAATTTTCAGCGTCACCAGCGGGTCTCCCGTACCCCCGTAAATGTAATCGTACTCCAGCAGGGCGTCGTCAAAGATACAGTCCAGTTCCAGTCCCACCAGGGGGATCGCACCCACCTCATAGCCCGTCTGCTTCAGGACCTTTTTACGGTCTGCCATTTTCAGCTTCCCAAACCCAAAGGCGCTTTTCAGCGCCTCGAAGCCGAGCCTTCCCCGGTTTGCCGAATAGACACAGGCCACCAGCCCCCGGTCGCTTTGCAGAACGAAGGTAGGCGCCGCCCTGGCGGCATCGTAATAGGGCTCCGCGTCCTGCGCCGAGAGAATCGGCACGTCCTGCCGGATCAGTTCAAAATCGGCGCCCTCCCGTTTTAAAAATTCCTCCAGCTGTTCTACTGTGTACATGCCCCGTTCCTCCTTGAAGATGGTTCTCAGGCGTTTCCTCCGTCCGGAGGCGGGTAGGGAATCCGGTAAGGCTCCGTCCCCCGCTCCGCCAGCTTTTGGCCCAGCCAAGCCTTTAAGGCGGCGACGCCCTCCTCCGTCCAGGGAAAGGTCTCTGTCTCCGCGTCCTTCGCCAGCTCAAAGCAGACATTCTCATACACCCACGCCTGGATTTCCCCGCCGCCCATCCAGCCCGTCCGCTGGAAACGGTAGCGGAAGGTCCCCAGGCTCCCGGGAAACACCGCCGCCCGGGTGAAAAAATCCAGGGTCAGGAAGTCAAAGGCCTTGTCCATGCGGCGCCCTCCTTTTTATATTTATAATCGATACGTTCGAAACATCACATGTGTTCCCGCAGGACCTCCAGGTTGGCCCGCATCAGGGAGAGATAGGTGGCCCCCGCCTCCAAATCCGCCCGGCTTACGTTGTGGCAGGTGTGGAACTGGGCCGTCTCCACCCCGGCGGCCTCGGCGATGCCGTCCGCCACCAGGTGGTTGGAAAACTCAATATACCAGACGGCGGGCAGGCCCTCCTCCCGGACCTTCTTCGTCAGGAAGGCCACCGTAGCCGCCGAGGGCTCCGTCTGGGCCCCGCAGCCGGGAAAAGCGGCGTAGTAGTCCAGATCATAGGCCTCCGCGAAATACAGCAAAGGGAAGCGGTCTCCAAAGACGATGGTCCGGTCCGGCAGAGTGTCGAAGAAGGCGGTGAAGTCCCGGTCCAGCTCCTCCAGCTCCAGGGCGTAGGCCTCGGCTCCGGCGGCGTAAGCCTCCCCGTTCTCCGGGTCCAGAAGGGCCAGCCGCTGCCCGATAATCCGGGTGACGGCGGCGGCGTTCCGGGGGGCGGTCCAGACATGCTCGTCCATGCTCAGCACCTCGCCCAGGTGATCGTGGTCCTCCTCATGGTCATGGTCGTGGCCCCCCTGCATCCCCTCCACGGTCTCCTCCTCCAGAAGGTCCACGCAGTCCATCATCCGCAGCACATCCCCCCGGGGCTCGATGGCGGAGAGGATGGTATCCACCCAGGCGTCGGACTCGCCGCCCAGATAGATGAAAAGGTCACAGCGCTGGACCCGGAGGATGTCCGCCGGGGTAGGCTCGTAGGAATGGCTCTCCGCCCCGGGGGGCAGCAGCAGCGTCACGTCCGCCAGCTCCCCGGCGGCGGAGCGGGCGAAGTCATAGGCCGGGAAGACGGCGGCGACGATTTGCGGCCTTTCCGAATCCTCCGGCGGCAGCTCCGGGCCGCAAGCGGTCAGAAGCAGCAGGGCGCAGAGGGCGGGGAAAATTCGTTTCATGGGCGGTCCCCTTTTCCGTTCAGCAGTTTCTCTATGATACTACAGGGCCGGGGAAAATGCAAGGCGGGGAAATTTTATGTAAAGGACACTTGACAAATCTCGCGGGCTGTGGTAGTTTATTGGTAAAGGAAGCTTTACATGGCAGGAGACGGCCGCTCTTGTTCGTAAAAGAACCTTTACGCGAAAGGAGGCGGCTATGAAGAACCGCGTGGAAGAGCTGCGGAAAGGCCGGGGCCTGCGGCAGGAGGAATTTGCCAGGGCCATCCGGGTTTCCCGGCAGACCGTCAGCTCCATTGAGAACGGGCGCTACAGCCCGTCGCTGGAATTGGCCTTTACCATTTCCGATTTTTTCGGACTCCCCATTGAGGAGATTTTCATTCACGAAAGGAAGGATATGCCATGAAGAAGAAGGAACTCTGGTTCGGTCTGGGCATGATTGCCGGGGGAATCCTGTTCCTGCTGGCGGCGCTGCTGCTGGAAACGCCCCTGGACAGCCTGTTCTGCGGCTTTTTCGGGGCCTTTACCGGCCCCGGCGTCATGCAGGTCTACAAGTACGTCAAATGGACAAAGCTGGAAACCCCCGATTCCTATCAAAGGCGCCTGGAGGAGGAGCAGATCGAGCTCCGGGACGAGCGGAAATCCATGCTCCGGGACCGGTCCGGGCGCTATGCCTATGTCCTGGGGATGCTGCTGGCCTGCGCCGCCATCGTGGTCTTCTCTATTCTGGGGAAGCTGGGCGTGGTGCCGGAGGAGGCGGCGGAGCTGCTGATCTATTTCCTGGCGGCGTTCCTGCTGGTAGAGTTTACGGCCGGCATCCTGATTTACAAGCGGCTGGAGACGCGATATTGAGGGCCAGGGGCCGTCCCGGAAGGGACGGCCCCAACACTTCTTTATTCACAGAAACTTAACGTCCCCGGAGGCACAAAACGGTTGACAGGGCCGTTAGCCCTGACTATAATAAGTGACAGCTTGTCACAAAATGACAGGGTGTCATTTTTGCTATGGGGGATACATATGTGTACAGAGACCTTCCTCCGGCTGCCGGAGGAAAAGCGGCGCCGCTTCCTCGACGCCGCTTGGGCGGAGTTCGCCGGGGCCCGCTTCTCCGACGTCTCCATTAATCAGATTGTCCGCCGGGCGGGCATCCCCCGGGGTAGCTTTTACCAGTACTTCTCCGGGAAGGACGACCTCTTTGCCTACCTTCTGGAGGAGGTGCGGAACCACGTCAAGGAAGAGTACCGCCGGGTATTAAAGGCCAACGGCGGGGACATCTTCCAGGCCCAGCTGGACTGTTTCGACCGCATGACCGCCCAGGAGAGCGCCCTGGACCCGGTGATGGAGCGGTGTGTGCGCTTTATCCGGAACAACCAGGGGGTGGACATCCAAAAGTTCCTCCCCACCCGGCCCGGCCAGCGGCTGCTGGACGGAATCTGGGACCTGGCCGACTTCTCCGGCCTCCGGGCCTCCGCCCCGGAATATGGGCGGGTGGTTTTCTGCCTGCTGATGGCCGCCCTAGGCAGCGCCTGTATGGACGCCATGCTCTGCCCGGAGGACCGGGCCCTCCACCGGGAGGAACTGGCGGCCAAGCTGGAGATTATCAAGTACGGCAGCCTGAAGATTCCGGGGAACCCTTGAACTTTCCCTTGACATTCCCCCTGGTGGAAGGTGTACAACAAGGGCGGCGGCCCCAAGGAAACGAAGACGCTCCCGCGGCCGCGCGGGGGAACCATACATATTGAAGGAGGACCATATGAGGAAACAATGGATCGCGCTGCTGCTGGCGCTGGCTTTGGCGCTGCCGCTGTGCGCCATACCCGCCCTGGCCCAAACGGACCAGGAGCCCCAAACGGGAGCGGCGGAGGCCGCCGGGGAGGAACCGCTTTCCGGTGGGGAGGCCGGAGCCCCCGGGGAAGCGGAAGCGCCCGCGAACCCCTCCTCCGGGGAGGAGGCCCCCGACGCGCTGCCCCCCGCCGCCGGAGACGGGGGAACCCCCATCGTGGTACGTCCCGACGGAACGCCGGAAGCCACCGCCGGGGGCAGCACCATGGACGACGAGCTGGTCTTCACCGGGGAGGACGACTTCCGCTATCTGGCCTTTGAGGATTTGAAGGACCGGGTGCTGGAGGGGAGCCTGACGGCCAGGATGCTCCAGGAGTCCATCGCCTCCATCGACGCCATGGACTACACCCGGATGTACCTGGACCTCTCGGCCCAGATGTCCAGCCTGGAGGCCGCCCAGGCCATGTACGCCCAGATTCCCGTGTCCACGCCCATGGAGGGGGCCATGCAGGGCTATGTGATCTCCAACCTGGCCAGCTCCTACGCCAGCTTGAACAGCACCGTGACGGACCTGGCCACCGGCAAACTCCAAAAGGACGCCGCCGCCGCCCGGCGGCAGCTGAAAAACGCCCAGGACCTCACGGTGGTGGGCGCGGAATCCCTGTACTTCGCCATTTTAGAGCTGGAGCAGACCAAGGCCACCCTCCAGCGGAACCTCGCCGCCCTGGACCGCCAGCTCCAGGAGATGGAGCTCCGCTATGAGCTGGGGCAGGTTTCCGCCCTGACCCTGGAACAGGTGCGCAACGGCCGGGCCACTCTCCAGAGCAGCCTCAGCACCCTGGAGATGAACCTCCGGCGCTGCAAGCTGCAAATGCAGTCCATGGTGGGAGCCAGCCTCAACGGCTCCCTGGTCCTGGGGCCCCTCCCGGCGCTGAGCCAGGGGCTGGTGGACTCCATGGACTACAAGCCGGACCTCAGCGAGGCCAAGGACCACAGCTACGACCTCTTCGCCGCCAAGAAAAAGCTGGACGAGGCCGGGGAAACCTACGACGACACCCGGGCCAGCTACGCCCAGGATACCTACAACGTCCGCAGCGCCCGGCACACCTACGAGTCCGCGCTGTACGAGTACAAGATGACAGTGCAGGGCTTTGAGATGAACTTCCGCAACGCCTTCGACTCCGTGAAGGACTACCAGCAGGTCCTGCGCTCCGCCCAGACCTCCCTGGCCTTCCAGGAGAACACCTACGCCTCCCAGGAACTGAAATACCGCCAGGGGACCATCTCCCACAACGCCCTCCTGGACGCGGAGGACGCCCTGACGGAGGCCAAGGACGCCGTGGAAACCGCCCGGCGGAATTTGTTCACCGCCTACCGGACCTACTACTGGGCCGTGAATTACGGCGTGATGAGCAGCGGACAGACCGGAACCTGACCGTTTCTTGGAAAGACGAAAGGCCCTTCGCGGGCCCGGAGCGGGAGTGTTTAAGGCGCAAAGCCGCTTGATAAAGCCGATAATTTTGGAGGAACTACATGACAAAGAACAGAATCCTGGCGGCGCTGCTTACCGCCGCCCTGGCGCTGGGCCTGTCCGCCTGCGGCGGCGGAACGGGGGACGCGCCGGAAGAAGAGCCCGCCAGCCCGGGCGTAGCCGTCCAGGTCCAGGAGATCGGGGCGGGCACCATCTACACGGAAAACACCGTCTCCGGCCAGCTGGTGGCCGAGGACCAGTCCACCATCATGGTGGCCGTCAGCGCCAAGTGCACCGCCGTTTACGCCGAGGCGGGAGATGAGGTAAAGGCCGGGGACAAACTCTGCACCCTGGACCTGGGGAGCACCCTCTCCAGCTACAACGCCGCCAGCATCAACTACCGCTCCTCCGCCCAGAGCTACAACGACCAGGCGGCGGTGTTCGAAAAGCAGATTGCCCTGGCGGAGAAGACCGTCCGGGATTTGAAGGAGCTCTTTGAAATCGGCGCGGCCTCCCAGCTGGAGATCGACCAGGCGGAGCTGCAATTGCAGTCCGCCATCGCCCAGCGGAACTCCACCCTCTCCCAGCTGGAGGCGGGGATGCAGAGCGCCCTCAGCAACGTGGAACAGCTGGACACCGTGCTGGAAAACGTGGACGCCCGGGGCAACGTCATCGCTCCCTCCAGCGGCACCCTGGTGACCATGAACGCTACGGAAGGGGGCTACATCTCCAACGCCGCCCCCGTGGCCGTCATCGACGGAGCGGAGCAGATGAAGGCCGTGGTCCAGGTCTCCGAGGCCCTGGTGCCCAAGCTGGCGGCGGGAGACAAGGCGGACGTGTCCGTCAGCGCGGCGGGCCAGTCCTTCGAGGCCACGATCCGCTCCGTGGAGCGGGCCGCCAATATGCAGACCCGGCTCTACACCGTGACCCTGTCCCTTCCCTCCGGCACCGACGGGCTGCTGGCGGGCATGTTCGCCGACGTCACCTTCCACACCGATGTGTCCGAGAACACCATTGTGGTGCCCACCGAGGCGGTGCTGACCCGGGGCGGGACCCGGTATGTCTTCGTGGTGGAGGACGGCGCCGCCCAATACGCGGAAGTCTCCACCGGCCTCACTGGCAACGGCGTGACGGAAATCCTCTCCGGCCTTTCCGCCGGGCAGCAGCTGGTCACCGTGGGCCAGGCGTACCTCAACGACGGCGACCCGGTCCGCATCGTCTCCGGCGGGGACGTGCCCGCGCCCGCGGAATCCCCGGAGGAACATCCGGAATCCAGCGGAGACGCCGCTCCCGGGGACGGAGCGTCCGGGGAGGAATAAGGTAAGATGAGTATTGCCAGAGCAAGCATCCAGCACAAGGTGGCAACCATCCTGGCCAGCATCCTGATCTGCGTTTTCGGATTGATGTTCGCCACCCAGCTCCAGATGGCCCTGATGCCGGAGATGGAGATGCCCATGGCCGTGGTGGCCTGCTACTACACCGGAGCCAGCCCCAGCGACATTGAGGAGCTGGTCACCCGGCCCCTGGAGGGGGCCATCATGTCCGTCCCCGGCGTGGACAAGATTTCCTCCACCTCCTCCGACGGCGTGAGCCAGATTCAGATCACCTACGTGGACGGCACGGACCTGGACATCGCCGCCACGAAACTCCGGGAGCAGTTCGACATGGTGAGCCTCCCGGAGGACGCCATGGACCCGGTGATCATCAACATGAACCTCAGCGCCCTGATGCCCACGGCCATGATCGCCCTGGTGGGCGAGGACCTGAGCCAGCTCCAGACCCTGGCGGAGGACCTGGTGGTCCCCGCCCTGGAGCGGATCAACGGCGTGGCCCAGGTGACGGTAAACGGCGGCACAGAGCAGCAGATCGCCGTGGAGCTGGACCCCACCCGGGCGGCGGGCTACGGCCTTTCCGCCTCCTACGTGTCCCAGTTCCTGGCGGGGCAGAACCTGATCTACCCCGGCGGGAGCCTTGAAAACGGGTCCAAAAAGCTCACCGTCTCCACCGACGCCAAGTTCCAGACCGTGGACGACGTGCGCAATATGATCCTCTCCCTGCCCACCGGCGGCGCGGTGCGGCTTTCCGAAGTGGCTGACGTCACCCTGGAGGACAAGGACATGGACGCCATGGCCAAGTCCGGCGAGGCCGCCTGCGTGGTCCTCCAAGTCTCCAAGCAGTCCGCCGCCAACGAGGTCTACGTCTCCGAGCAGGTGGTAAAGCGGCTGGAAAATCTGAAGACGGAGAACCCCAGCCTCCGCTATTCCGCCCCCTACCTTGCCAGCGACTACATCAATCAGACGGTGGACGCCGCCTATCAGAACATCCTCCAGGGCGTGCTGCTGGCGGCCGTTGTGGTGCTGCTGTTCCTCCGCCGGGGCGGGGCCACGCTGACTATATTCGTGTCCATGCCCATCTGCATTTTGACGGTCTTCGTCCTCATGCGGGCCTTCAACCTGACGCTGAACATGATGTCCCTGGGCGGCATCGCCATGGGCGTGGGCATGATCGTGGATAACTCCATCGTGGTGCTGGAAAACATCTACCGCTTTTCCGCCGAGGGCCGCAGCCGGGCGGACGCTTGTATTGAGGGCACCAAGGAGGTCACCAGTTCCGTGCTGGCCTCCACCCTCACCACCGAGGCGGTCTTTGTCCCCCTGGCCCTTACCGGCGGCATGGCGGGGATGATGTTCAAGGACTTCTGCCTGACCATCGCCTCCTTGATCTTTGCCTCCCTGGTCATCTCCCTGACCTTGGTGCCCCTCCTCTGCTACTTCACCCTGGACGAGGAGAAGGTCCGCCGCCGTCAGGAAAAACTGGCCGGGAAGCAGCCCGGCCCCTTGAAGCGGCTGGTGGAGAAGATCGGCGCCTTCTACCTGAAAACCCTGGACTTCTTTGTCCATCACCTCTTTTTGGGCATGGCGGCCTCCTTTGCCCTGGTGGTCCTCTTCGGCATCACCCTGGTCAATACGAAGATGGTCCTCATCCCCGACATGGACCAGGGGCAGATCTCGGTCAACGTCAGCATGCCCATCGGCTCCCAGCTGAACGAGACGTCCGTCATTGCCGACCGGGTCACCGCCATTGTGGAGGCGGAGGTGCCGGAAGTTGAGGAGATGTTCTACATTGCCTACAACGAGTCCGTTACCATGATGCTGGATATCGGCTCCAAGTCCCAGCGGGCCCGGGGCAGCAATGACATTGCCATCGCCCTCCGGGCGGCGGTGCAGGACATTGCCGGCTGTGAAATCACCGTCTCCGCCTCCGACGCGGATATGATGATGGGCGGCGGCGGAGACATCGCGGTCAATATCGAGGGAGACGACTACGATACCCTGGCCTTCCTGGCGGACGACCTCATTTCCCAAATTGAGGCCCTGCCCGACGCGGTGAACGTGAAGAGCTCCCTGTCCGACGAAGTCCCCCAGGTGAAGGTCTCCGTGAACCGGGAGGCCGCCGCCCAGTACGGCCTTACCGCCGCCTCCATCGGCCAGGCGGTCCGGTCGGAGCTCACCGGCTCCACCGCCACAAAAGTGACCATCACAGGGCGTGAGCTGGACGTGGTGGTCCGGGGCGGCGGCGCGGCGGCGAAAAGCCTGGACGCGCTGAAATCCATGGGCGTGCCCTCCGCCATGGGCGGCACGGTGCCCCTGGGCTCCGTGGCGAACGTCGCCATTGAACAGGCGCCCCAAACCATCGTCCGGTCCAACCAGACCCGGCAGGTAACCATCTCCGGCGACTCCGTCAGCGGCGACACCGCCGCCATGACCGCCGCCGTCTGGGAAATTCTGGACGGCTACACCTTCCCCCAGGGCTACGCCGTGGAAACCGACGGCTCCTACGAGACCATGATGGAGAGCTTCGGCGACCTGCTCATCGCCCTGGCGGCGGCCCTGCTGCTGGTGTATTTCGTCCTGGCGGTGCAGTTCGAGAGCTTCCTCATGCCCGTCATGGTCATGCTGATTCTCCCGGTGGCGTTCACCGGGTCCCTGTTCGGCCTCCCCGTCACGGGGCGGGACCTCTCCATGCTGTCCCTGGTTTCCATCATCATGCTGGCGGGCACGGTGGTCAACTCCTCCATCATCCTGGTGGAGTACATCAAGATCAGAAGGGCCCGGGGCGAGGACCGGGAGACCGCCATCCTCCACGCCTGCCCCCTCCGGGTCCGGCCCATCCTCATGACCACGTTGACCACCATCCTGGCCATGGTGCCCATGGCCATGGGCATCGGGGAGACCAACGAGATGATGTCGGACATGGGTATTACGATGATCGCGGGCATGGTGATTTCCACCATTGTGACCCTGGTGTTCACCCCGGTGTACTACTCCGTCATCGACAACCTGAGCCACGTCTTCCGCCGGAAGCACAAGGGGGAGAAGCCCCCGAAAAAGCCCCGGAAACCCCTCTTTGGCCGCAAGGGCCAGGAGCTTCCCGCTTCCGGAGCCCCGGAGGCCCCGGCCCCCGAGGCGGAGGCTGTCCCCGCGGAAAGCACCTAAATCCCATAAAAAGGCGGGCCGCCCGGAAAGGGCGGCCCGCTGCGTTTTCCTTATTTATCCTGCGGCTTCCTCAAGGACGTGTTCTTCCAGGCCCAGGAGCGCCCGGCCATGGGGTCCCAGGTGGGGCCGCAGCTGGTCATAGGACAGGTAAAACACCTGCTCCCCGGCGGCGTAGCACGCCAGTTCATAGGGGGAGAAGCCCACCGTCATGCCCTCCCCGTCAAAGCTGACGGCGTAGCTGGTCCAGTCCGCCAGAATGTCCCCGTAGTCCGTCCAGAAGAACTCCTCCGGGGCCATGCCGTTTTCCAGGGCCGTCTCCTCCGCCTGGCGCGCCAGCTCCGACGCCACGGCCTCCTTGAGCCTGCCGTCCTCCTCCAGGAGGTCCGGGTCAAAGAAGGTGCCGCTGTCCAGGTCGAAGTTCCAGCTCATGAGGATGCTGTTGGGGTGGGCCCCGCCCGTGTAGGTGTAGTACACGCCGGAGACGCTGACCAGGGTCTCCGTCTGGTAGACAGTACAGCGCAAATCGTCGGTATACGGCACCGGGCCCAGGCCGGACTCATTGCGGAAAGCCCGGTCCTCCCTGGCGGCTTCCGCCAAGGTCTGGGGATTGGCCTTCCACTGGCTGAACCGGGCGTTGAATGCCTCCGCCGCCGCCAGGGCCCGCTCCTCCTGCTCCGAGGCGGCGTCCTCCAGGACGCTCCCATCCGCCCCCAGGGCCTTCATCACTGGCAGCTCATAAGAGCACTCCGCCAGCACCGCGCCGTCCTCGTCCCGGACGGTTTCCTCACAGGCCTCCAGCTCCACCGAGAAGAGGACGGCCCCGGCAGGCGGGTCCGGCAGGGCGTTTTTCACATTTGCCATCGTCTCCCCGGCGCAGCCCACCAGGGAGCTCAGCACCAGCAGCAGGGCAATCATGGTACTCATAGGGGTTCCTCCTTTGTTCAGCCCGCCTCCCCCCGGACAATGGCCGGGCCCGTCCGCCACGCGTCCGGAACGGCGGCGGGATCGGGGCAGGCCAGGGCGTACAGGCGGTCCGCCCGGGCCTCCAGGCCAAAGAGGCGCTGGGCCCCGGGCCCCAGGCGGCGGACGGCGGCGGGCTTGGTCAGGACTGGCAGGGCGGCGGTGTTCCGCATCCCGGCCAGCAGGGCCGTTCCCCGCCCATTGGCCGCCAGGACCCGCAGATAAGCGGGCCCCTCCGGCGGCGGCGCGGGGGGCAGTCCCAAATAGGCCCGGAACACCATCCGGCGGAGCCGGGCCAGGGGGTAGCGTTTTGTCTTCACGGCCTCTAGCAGCTCCGCCAGGGAAGCGGCGGAACGGCTGGAGCGGAAAAAGCGGCGGTACAGGCCCTCGTTCCCCAAATCCAGGGAGGCCCAGTCCTCCTCCTCCAGGAAGCGCAGCCGGGCCAGTACGGCCCGCTCGCAGCTGGCAAGGGACGCGGGCGCCCGGCCCGCAGCGCGCTCCGCCCGGTATGCCTCCGCCATGGCGGGGGCGCAGAGGCCCAGGGCAGCCTCCTCCTCCCCCCGGCGCAGCATCGCCCGGATGGCGGAGGCGGAGGCAAAGCCGCCTCCGATGGCCCCGCTGTCATGCGCCGCCCCCCGGCGGGGGACGGCCAGGGGCTGAATCCCGCTGCCCCGGAGGGCCTTGCAGTATTCCACGGCCAGGGTGTCGTTGGGCCGGGACAGCGCCCCGGCGTCCTCCTTGGGCAGCAGGGCCTCCAGGGCCCGCTGGCGGACGGCGGGGAAGCTGTCCCCCTTCTTCATCTCCTCCCGGAGCTTGGGGGGGAAGGCTTCAGAGCACAGGGCCTCCGCGCAGCGGGCCAAGGGCGCGGCGTCCCCGCCCTCGCTGCCAAAGACCAGATGGGTGACGGCCCCGGTGGCCCTCAGGGCCTCCACGGCCCCGGCGGCGAAGCCCTCCGCCGAGCTCAGGGCCCAGGGAACGGGAAGCTCCAGCACCAGGTCCGCCCCGCTGCGGACGGCGGCAGCGGCCCGGGCAGCCTTGCCCGCGACGGCGAAGTCCCCCCGCTGGACATAGTTCCCGCTCATGACGCAGACGATCCCCGTTTCCGGCCCCAAAAGGCGGCGGGCCTCCGTCATCAGGTGGACGTGGCCCAGGTGCAGGGGATTGTACTCTGCAATGATACCAGCGGCGGCCATAAAATTCCCCCTTGAAGTGGTGACAAAAAAGTGACAGTTTGGTAAAAAAGCGGTTGTAACTCCTGAAAAGTCTGGTATAATGGAGTTGGACAACAGGGAAAGCGGGGGCCCCCGCCCTTCCCTGCCGCTCTATATTATATGAAATTTGGGAATCCCGCAAGGGCTTCCCCCCAAAAGAGGAGACGGTCATCATGAACATTTTGGTCATCAACGCGGGGAGTTCCTCCCTGAAGTATCAGCTTCTGGACCCGGCGGGCGGCGTTCTGCTGGCCAAGGGCCTGTGCGAGCGCATCGGCATCGATGGCAAATTCACCTACAAGGCCGAGGGGAAGAACACCCTGGACGCCATCGACATCCCCATGCCCACCCACTCCGAGGCCATCCAGGCCGTGCTGGACGCCTTGGCGGACAAGGACAACGGCGTGATTTCCTCCATGAGCGAAATCGGCGCGGTGGGACACCGGGTGGTCCACGGCGGCGAGGCATTCAACCAGTCCGTGCTGATTGACGACGCGGTGCTCAAAGCCATCGAGGACTGCATCCCCCTGGCCCCTCTCCACAACCCCGCCAACCTGACGGGCATCCGGGCCTGCCAGAAGGTGATGCCCGGCGTGCCCATGGTGGCCGTGTTCGACACCGCCTTCCACCAGACCATGCCCCCCCAGGCCTACATGTACGCCCTGCCCTACGCCTGGTATGAGGAAGACAAGGTCCGGCGGTACGGCTTCCACGGCACCAGCCACAAGTACGTGGCGGGCCGGGCCGCCGCCATGCTGGGTAAAGACCCCGGGGAAGTCAAGCTCATCTCCTGCCACCTGGGCAACGGCTCCTCCATCACGGCGGTGGACGGCGGCAAGAGCGTGGATACCTCCATGGGCTTCACGCCCCTGGCGGGCGTGCCCATGGGCACCCGGTCCGGCGACCTGGACGCGGGCATCCTCCAGTATGAGATGAACAAGCGGGGAATGGGCATCGACGAGATGCTCAGCGCCCTGAACAAAAAGTCCGGCGTAGAGGGCTTGAGCTGCGTCAGCTCCGACTTCCGGGACCTGGAGAACGCCGCCGGAAAGGGCGACCAGAAGGCCGCCCTGGCCCAGAAGAAATTCGCCTACGAGGTGAAAAAGTACGTGGGCGCCTATGCCGCCGCCATGGGCGGCGTGGACGCGGTCATCTTCACCGCCGGAGTGGGCGAAAACGACAAAGCCATCCGGGCTATGGTCTGTGAGGGCCTGGAGTACATGGGCGTGAAGCTGGACGCGGAGGCCAACAACGTCCGGGGCAAGGAGAGCGTTATCTCCGCCCCCGGCTCCAAGGTCAAGGTGCTGCTGATCCCCACCAACGAGGAGCTCATGATCGCCATGGACACGGCGGAGATCGTGAAGAAGTAAAGAACGCGGACAGGGCCGGAGTGAACGTCACTCCGGCCCCGTTACATGGGGATAGGGCTTGACGGGCCCCGGCGCTCCCCGGTGGTCCCCAATGAACTTTTCCATGCAGGCCATGTTGTACCACCGGCCGAATTTGCAGCCGCAGCCCGTGCAGAGCCCCGCCATCCGATAGCCAAGATGTTCGTGGAATTCCACGCTGTTCCGGGTGAGGTATTCGTCGTCCGCATCGGGACAGGCTGCTTTCGCATACAGGTTCAAAACACCCATCGCCTTCAAAGCCGCCTCCAGCGCCTCGTAAAGCCTCCGTCCCAGCCCCCGTTCCCGGGACTCCCGGGCCAGGTAGATGGAGGCCTCCGCCGCCCAGCCGTAGGCGGCCCGCTCCCCGAAGGGTCCGGCGTAGGCGTAGCCCAGGAGTTTCCCGTCCTGTTCGGCGCAAAAATAGGGGTATGTTTGCAGGGTCTTGGAAATGCGCCCCCGGAATTCTTCCAGGGAGGGGACCGCGTACTCGAAGCTGATGGCGGTGTGTCCGACATACCAGGCGTAAATGTTCAAAAGCACCTCCGCGTCCCCCTCGGTCACAGCACGGATCATCGGTTCCATAGGACACCCCCCTTTTATTACCGCCTCATCTTACCACAGGCCAGAGGGAAAGGCAAGCAGGGACAGCCTGCTGGGGGCCCGCTCTATTTTATTAAGAAGCATGCGGCGCAGGGGCGGACACGCGGGGGAACCTCCCCGGACTGGAGGCTCCCCTGCCTACAGCACGTTTTTCACACTGAACTCCTCCATCTCCGCCAGCAGCCGCAGCTGGTCCCGGAGATCCGCCAGCTCCGCCCGGAGCTCGCTGTCCTCCCGGCTCTCCGCGAAGGCCAGGCTGCGGTGGTACATGGCCTCCGCGCCGTCCACGGCGTCATGGCCCGTGACGATGTGGAGATACGTCTGCCGGGAAGACCAGTCGCCATAGCCCGCCCGGATGGCGGCGGCGGCCTGTTCCCACTTCCCGGCCTGGGCCAGGCGGTCCGCCTCCTCCAGCTGGGCCTGCCAGCGGGCGGTGCAGGCGGCCATGGCGGCGCTGTTCCAGAGGCAGAACGCCAGGACCGCCGCCAGCAGCGCGGAGGGAACGAGGAATCCCTTTTTCATGGCGCGCCCTCCTTCCTCACACAGGCTACCCGCCCCGTCTCGTCCACAGTCAGCAAAAACGCCTCCCGGTGGGAGGCCAGGCCCTCTTTCCGCAGGGCCTCCCGGAGCCACGCCTCGTCCAGTCCCTGGGCCCGGAGATTCTGCCGGAGGAGACGGCCGTCGTTCACCAGAATCACTGGCAGGGTCACGTCTTCCTCCGCCTTGATTCCCAGTTCCTCCGCCGTGGGCGGCTGGCACCGGGCCCAGGGGAGAACGGAAAGGTGGCCGGAATTCTCCAGTACGGCGTACTTGACCTCTTCCACCCCGGTGATCCCCTGGCCCCGCAGCTCCTCCAGCAGCTCGTCCAGGGTGTAGCGGTTTTTCCGCATGGCCTCCTGCTGGAGGACCCCCTCCCGGATAAGGACGGAGGGCGCGCCGCAGGCCAGGCGGCGGAAGCGCAGGCTGGCCAGGGACAGCTGGCTCAGCAGCATGGACAGGGCCAGCAGGGTTAAAATAGGGATGACTCCCGCCAGCAGGGGGATGCCAAAGTCCTGCATGGGCACGGTGGCCAGGTCGGAAATCATCATGGTCAGCACCAGCTCCCCGGGCTCCAGCTCCCCGATCTGCCGTTTGCCCATGAGGCGGAGGCCGGTCATGATGAGGAAATAGAGAATGACGGTGCGGGCAAAGGCGGTCATCATAGGCGTTTCCTCCTGTCGAACGGGTTTCTTCCCAGTATCTGCGGTTTGTGGGGCGGATATTCCTGGGGTTTTGGCGGGAAAATTTCAGAAGGTGTGAAACCTTTCCACTGCCTGAAACGTTGTATCTCATAGAAGGACGAAAGGAGGCGGCGGCATGTTCCCCAGCTTTGCGCTCCGGCTGGAGCGGGACGAGGACCAAACGCGTTTTACCCGGCTCTACCAGCGGAACCAGCGGCAGCTCCACCGGCTGGCCGCCCGCTTCCTGGGCCCCGGCCCCCGGGCCGAGGACATTGTGCACGACACATTCATCAAGCTCATCCAGAACTACTCCCAGCTCCGCTCCCGTTCCGACGGGCAGCTGGAACGGTGGATGATGGCGGTGGCCCGGAACGCCTCCCTGGACGTCCTGCGCAAAGAGGGCCGGGAGACAGAGCTGGAGGCCCAGGCCTGGGAGCCCGCCGTCCCGGCGGACCAGGGGGAGTTCGAGGCCCTGGTGGCCCTGATCCGCTCCATGCCGGAGGACTACCGCCGGGTGCTGGAGCTGCGGTTCCTGGCGGAGTGGAGCTTGGCGGACATCGCCAGGGAACTGGGCCTGACGGAAGGCGCGGTGAAGAGCCGGATTTTCCGGGGCCGGAAGGTGCTGATTGACACGCTGAGAAAGGAGGGGTACCTGGATGGACGGTCCTGTATTTGACGCCATGCTGAAAACCGCCCTGGAGGAGGCCCTCCGGCGGGATATCCAGGAGGCCCCGGAGGTGCCCTCCCCCTCCCGGCGGCAGAGGAAGCGGATGCGCCGCCTGCTGGCGGGGCCCCGGAGAGCGGGGGAAGGGGAGGCCGTCCAAGGACCGGAGGCCCCACGGCGCTCCCGGAATCCCGGCCGCTGGCTGGCGGTGGTGGTGATCGCGGCCCTGCTTACCGGAACGGCGGCGGCGGGCCTGGCCCTGGGCGGCGGCGCCCGTTTCCGGGCAATGTTTGAGGAAAACAGCTGGGCCGCGGATTACTATAAAAATGCGGCGGACACGGAGCAGCTCCTGGGATTGGGCGCGGGGATGGGCACCACGCTGCTGGAGTCCGGCGGCCTGCGCTTCGAAATGCTGGACGCGGTTTTTGACGGGCAGAAGGCCATGGTGGAACTGCGCCTGACAGTTTTGGACCCGGACCTGCTGGAGCGCCTCCAGGAACAGAATCCCTCCTTTGGAGAGACGGAAATCCTGCTGGAAAACAGCCGGGACGTGGGGGCCTGGGGTTACTCCTCCGCCCCCTGGACGGAGGCCTATCCGGAAGAGGAGGCCCAAGCGGGGCAGTACTCCCTGGTCTTTTCCATCAACGACGAAATCCTAAACGCCGGTGGCTCCTGCGGCATCCGCCTTCAGGACCTGGTGCTCTACGAGTACGGGAGCGGAGCGGAGACCCTGCTGCCCGGGGAGTGGATCCTCTTCCTCACCCTCCGGCCCACGGAGGTCCTGCGGCTGGAACCTGACGCGGTCTGCCGGGTGAACGGGGTAGACTGGATCCTGGACGGCGTGACCCTCTCTCCCCTGGCCCTGGGCCTGACCTTCCACCGGGAGGACCGGGATGGGCGCTATTCCCGCTGGAGCCCCTGCAGGGACCTGTCCCTCCGCCTGAAAAACGGGGAAATCCTGGACATCAAGGGTTCCGCCTTCGTGGGGTCCTCGAATACGGACGTCGAAGCGCGGATCGAGTTCCCCGTGCCCCTGGACCTGGACCAGGCGGAGAGCCTCCGTGTCTGCGGCGTGGACATTCCCCTCCACGAATGACCAAAACAGGCCCCGCCGTTCCTGGCGGGGCCTGTAAAAATCTCCGAATCTCCTGGGGCGGGGCTGGGAACGGTTGTTCGGTTTTCCGCTTGTGTTTTCCAGGCGTCCGTGCTAAAATAGGCATATTCTGACGAAACGCGCCGGAGAGCGCGGGGAGGTCCATATGCTGCCCACCACACGCTTGAAAAATCTCTACGCCGGGCCCCTGCCGCCCATGGCCCTGACGGACTACGAGTCCATGAGCAAGTTCCTGAACCAGGGGGCCCAGCGGTGCAAGGTCTCCGGGCGGAACTTCGATTTATTCCTGGACTGGATTATCCACGCCCTGACGATGAGCCTCACTTCCGACAGCGCCTCCCGGATTTTCCTGCCCAAGACCAAGACGGGGCCCTTCGTCCTGGATGACCTGATTCCCATTTCCGGCCTCCCCCCGGCGGGGGAGAAGCGGGTGAAGCTCAACGAGTGCGGCCTCATCGCCCCGGTGTGGAACAACGGCGCCCTGGAGGCCTCCCTGGAATCCCTGTATGACAGCGGCTTCGCCGCCTTAGACGTGGACCAGCTCTTCGGCGGGGCCTATTTCCCCGAGCTCCGGCTGGCGGTGATCGATTCCCCGGCGGACGTGGATGTGCCCAACGTCCTGCGTGTCTGGAGCCGGGGCAGCGTCCGCCTCCCGGTCTACTCCCTGAAGGACCTGGAGCCCCTGCTCAATACCGACGGGGAAACCTGGTACATCCAGTACGACGGCATGGAGCGGGAGGAACCCGTCCTGGAACCCCGGATGGCGGCCCTGTATAACTGCGGCCTCCGCCGCTACTGCGGCAAGGGCTAATGCCTCCCGGCCAGGAACCGCTCAATCTCCCCGGCAAGTTCCTCCAGCTCCTGCTGCAGCGTCTCCTGCGCCGCCAGGTCCCGGAGCTGTACGGCCAGCAGCATCCGCATATTCAAGGCCCGCTGTTCCTCCAGTAAGCTGTTCAGCGTAACGCTTCCGCTTTCAAAGCCATCGTTTCCCATCGTCCCCTCCCGGTACAGGCTGATTTTACGTGCCGGAGTATTGTATGATATAAACCTGAAATCATTCTGAAAAAGAGCACCGCTCTGCGATGCTCTTTTTTCATACGGCCCCCATCCCAAAGCCGGAGCCACTCCGGCAGCCGGACTCTCAAGGCTGACAGCCCCACCTAAATCCGCGCCCGTCTCCCCGCGTCTCAGCTACAATCCCAGCGTAGCGGGCTGCGGCTGAAGGTGAAGAAATTCCCGCCAGAGTACAGCCGGAAACTGCACTTTGGTGGGAATTTCTAAACTGGAGCAGGGTACGGGAATCGAACCCGCCTCCACGGCTTGGGAAGCCGTTGTACTACCGATGTACTAACCCTGCTTATTTCATTGTCACAACACTGTCATTATAAACGAACCCGCTGGAAAAATCAAGTACTTTTCCGCCGCAAACAGAAATTTTTACCTTCCGTTCACACCTTACCCTAAGCGGAAACCCCGGCCCGTCCTTTGGGGGACGGGCCGGAGGAGTTTATTTCCTCATTCCTCCGTCAGTCGGTGACGTAGGGCAGCAGGGCAATCTGGCGGGCCCGCTTGATGGCCTCAGTCAGCTGGCGCTGATGCATGGCGCAGGTTCCGGTGGTCCTGCGGGGAAGGATTTTCGCCCGCTCAGAGATGAAGCGGCGCAGCTTGGCCGCGTCCTTATAATCAATGTGCTCGCACTTCTCGGCGCAGAACTGGCAGACCTTGCGGCGCTTGCCCCGCGTCGGGCGGGCGGGCCGGGATTCACGATCGAAAGCCATGAGTTTTCCTCCTTTATTCCGGTGTCCGGCGGGCAATGCCCCCGCCGGAGCCCATCAAATTCAAAACGGCAGCTCGCCGTCCTCCTCGCCGATCTCGGCGAAATCGGACCCCCCTCCAAACCCGGCAGCAGGGGCCCGCCGGTCGCCGGCGGGTGCGCCATAGGCGGGAGGCGCCCCATAGGAAGAGCCGCCGTAATCCCCGCCGTCCCGTTTGGAGTCCCCAAAGTAGACGTTGTCCGCCACGACTTCGGCGCTGCGGCGCTTGCCGCCCTCCCGGTCGGTCCAGTCGCGGATCTGCAAGCGCCCCTCCACCACGGCCATGCGGCCCTTGGCGAAGTACTTGCTGACGAATTCCGCTGTGTTCCGCCAGGCCACCACGTCGATGAAATCCGTCTCCTTCTCGCCGCTCTGGGACTTAAAATCCCGGTCGCAGGCAATGGAGAACGAGGTGACAGCGGTACCGCTCTGGGTGCGGCGCAGCTCGGGGTCACGGGTCAGACGCCCCATGATGACGATTTTGTTCAGCATCCGGGGTTCCTCCTCACTCGCCCTTGCAGACGATCAGGGAACGCATGATGCCGTCCGTAATGCCGAAAACGCGGTCCAGCTCCTTGGGGAAGGACGGTTCGCTGGTGAAGCTCATCAGCACATAGTAGCCGTCGTTCTTATAGTCGATGGGATAGGCGAGACGCCGGGCGCCCCACTCTTCCACCTCAACGGCAGAGCCGTTCTGTTCCGCCAGGGTCTTGAACTTCGCCACCAGAGCGGCGATGTTTTCCTCCCCCTGTGCAGGGTCGATGATATACACGACCTCATAATTGGCAGAAACCTTTGCCATGTTTGCACCTCCTTTTGGACAAATGGCCCTCATTCTCCGATGAGAGCAAGGATATGCCTGCACTTGCAAGCTTGTTTATTATATCGGAATCTGCGGAAAAGTCAAGGAAAACTTTTCTCCTGGGTGTCAAAATTTGAAACTGGCAGTACCACCTTCCGGGGGACTGTGGTATAATGGGGGAACATCCAAACAGAAAGGACGGGTATTTCATGATCGATCAAACCTGCGGATACTGCACCCGGAAGCAGGAGCTGCTGGACGGCTTCGGCATCTACATCTGCGACCTGGAGGCCAGCGTCCTGGTCCTCTTCAAGGAACAGAGCCACCCCGGCCGCTGCATCGTGGCCTACAAGGAGCACGCCAGCGAAATGGTGGACCTCACTGATGAAGAGCGCAACGCCTTCTTCGCCGACGTGAACCGGGTGGCCAAGGCCATCCACGCCGCCTTCCACCCGGACAAAATCAACTACGGGGCCTATGGCGACACCAGCGGCCACATGCACTTCCACCTGGTCCCCAAGTACAAGGACCAGGCCGAGTGGGCCTCCACCTTCGCCATGAACCCGGAGAAGGTCTTCCTCACCCAGCCGGAGTACGACGGGATCATCGCGAAAATCAAGGCGAACCTGTAACGGCAAAGAGCGCCGGGCGCGTACGCGCCCGGCGCTTCCGTATTGCTATTAATTATAAGATGGCCCTGGCTTCTGGCTCCTTGCTCAAATCCAGGCTGCGGATCAGCTTCCGCAGGGGGAGGACGGCGGCGGGGGAAACGCTCAGCTCGTCCACGCCGTAACGGAGGAAGGTCTCCGTCAGGGTCTGGTCCGCCCCCAGCTCGCCGCAGATGCCCACCCAGCAGCCGTGGCGGTGGCCCGCCTCGATGGTATGCTTGATCATGCGGAGGACCGCCGGATGATGGGCGTCGTAGAAGTTATCCAGCTTGGGGTTCTGCCGGTCGATGGCCAGGGTATACTGGGTCAGGTCGTTGGTACCCAGGGAGAAGAACTCCACTTCCTCCGCCAGCTCGTCGGCCAGCAGGACGGCGGCGGGGGTCTCCACCATGATGCCGACCTCCACATTTCCATAGGCCACGCCCCGCTCCGCCAGTTCCGCCCGGCACTCCTCCAGAATCTCCTTGGCGTCCCGGACCTCCCGGACGGAGATGATCATGGGGAACATGATGGACACGGTGCCGAAGGCGCTGGCCCGGAGGATGGCCCGGAGCTGGGTCTTGAAGATCTCCTTCCGGGTCAGGCAGATGCGGATGGCCCGGTAGCCCAGGGCGGGGTTCTCCTCCTTGTCCAGCTCGAAGTACTCCGCCTGCTTGTCGGCCCCGATGTCCAGGGTGCGGATGATGACCTTCTTCCCGGCCATGGTCTCCACCACCCGTTTATAGAGCATGAACTGCTGGTCCTCCGAGGGGTAGTCCTGGGAGTCCAGGTAGATAAACTCGCTGCGGAAAAGGCCGATGCCCTGGGCGTCGTTCTGGAGGACAAGCCCCACGTCCCCGGCGTTCCCGATGTTGGCATAGACCTTGATCTCCTTGCCGTCCAGGGTGGTGTTGGGCTTTTTCTTCAGGCTTTGGAGCAGGGCCTCCTGCTTGAGGTCGTTGCTCCGCTTTTCCTCCATGGCGCCCAGGAGCTCCTGGGCGGGCTCAATGTAGACGCAGTGGTTGTACCCGTCGATGACGGCCAGCTTGCCGTCCCAGTCGTCCTGGAAGTCCACGCCCACCAGGGCGGGGATGTTCATGGTCCGGGCCAGGATGGCCGTGTGGCTGTTGGAGGAGCCGTGGCGCGTGATGAAGCCCAGCAGCTTGCTCTTGTCCAGCTGGACCGTCTCGCTGGGGGTCAGGTCGTCCGCCACCAAAATAGCGGGCTGGTCCGCCATCATCTCCTCGTCTCCCACGCCCAGGAGGACGTTCACCACCCGGCGGGAGATGTCCTTTACGTCGGCGGCCCGGGCCCGCATGTACTCGTCTTCCATATCGGCGAAGGCGGCGGCAAAGTTCTCCCCGGTGGCAGAGACAGCGTATTCCGCCGTGGCCCCCTGGGTGTCAAGGATGCCCTTGACAGCGTCCAGGTAGTCGTCGTCGTCCAGCATCATCTGGTGGATTTCAAAAATGGAGGCGTTGTCCTCCCCCACCTCGTCCAGGGCCTTCTCGTACAGGGCCCCCAGCTCCTCCTGGGCCTTGGTCCGGGCGGCGTCGAAGCGGGCGTACTCCTCCTCAGGCGTGAGAGTGGAGGTGGCGGTGGCCTGGGTCTCCACCTTCTTATAGATGCGCAGAGGGCCGATGGCGATGCCATTCAGAATGGATTTACCAGTTGCTACCTGCATAGCGCTTCCCTCCCAGCGGTGTTACATATTTTCCTTGCAGAATTGCTCCATGGCAGCGGCGCTGGCTTCCTCGTCCCCGCCTTCAATGGTAAAGGTGATGGTTTCCCCGGTCTTAACGCCCAGGCCCATGACGGCCATCAGCTTGGTGGCGGCGGCGGACTTTTCACCCTTGTTGATGGTAACGATGCTATCCAGGGCCTTGGCGGCCTTCGCCAGCATGCCGGCAGGACGGGCGTGGATGCCAACGGGATCGGTAATCGTATAGGTAAACTGTTTCATAAGACTGCTTCCTTTCTGATCATGGTGGCCGGAGCACCCGGCGCCTTGGCTATAGGATACCACGTCCCGTCCCCATTTGCAAATATTATTTAATCGTTTACCTAATTTGTGCGTAATTGATAACTTCTGATTGAAAAAGCGCGGAAAATCCAATCATGGATTTTCCGCGCAAAGGGCCCCCTTTTCCGGTACCCTCCCCGGAACAGCCTCAGTCCCGCAGCAGCCAGGCGAAGCCGTTGGGCCACAGCTCCACGTCCCGGAGGCCGTTGTACCGGGTCCCGTACATAAGCTCGGTATAGCCGCCCTCCCGGTCCACGCGGGCATGGACGAACCCGCCGCTGAAGTTAAACAGGCACACCAGCTCCCGGTCCCCCAGTTTCCGGCTGAGGGCCAGGACGTGAGGGCTTCCGGCCTTCTCCGCCTTCACCTCCGCCCCGGCGTCGAAGCAGGGCTCCTCCGCCCGGAGCTTCTCCAGCCGCCGCAAGCCCTGGAAGAGCCTGCCCTGGTAGGTGTCCGGGTCCGTCCGCCGCTCCGCCAGGTCCCACTGGAAATCCCCCCGGTGGAGGTAGCGGCTGTCCTCCCGCTTACCGGGGTCGTCCTTGTAGCTCCAATCGTTGAACCGCCCCACCTCGTCGCCGCTGTAGATCACGGGGATACCGCTCTGGGAGAGCATCCAGGCGTGGAGGGACAGGTCGCGGGCCAGGGCCTGCTCCATCCGGGAGGGGTCGCTTTCCTCTGCCGCCGCCTCCAGGCCGCAGAGGGAGGCCGTGGTGCCGCAGAGCCGGGCGTCCCCCAGGCGGGGATCGTCGTTGTAGAGTTCTCCCCGGCTGGGGCTTCCGGGCCACTTTCCGGTGAAATAGCCGTTGAGGTATTTCTTATGGGCCACCTCGTCCATGCCGAAGGCCCGGCCCAGCCAGGGGTAGTCCAGTCCCCAGCCTATGTCGTCGTGGCACCGGAGGTAGTTGAGGAACAGGAAGTCCCTGGGCAGGGCGCAGACGGCCTCCATCTGCCGCTTCAGCAGGGACGCGTCCCCGGTGGCCAGGCTGTGCCAGGTGGCGGCCATGGTGGTGACGTTGTAGAGCATGTGGCACTCGGGTTTGTCCGGCGTGCCGAAGTAGGGAGCCACCTTGGCGGGCTCCATGACCACCTCCCCCAGCAGCAGCACGCCGGGGCAGACGATCTCCGTCACCATCCGCAGCATCCGGGAGAGGGTATGTACCTGGGGCAGGTTCCGGCAGCTGGTGCCCAGCTCCTTCCAGATGTAGGGAACGGCGTCCAGGCGGATCACGTCGATCCCCCGGTTGGCCAGGTACAGCAGGTTCTCCGTCATGTCCCGGAAGACCGCGGGATTGGCGTAGTTCAAGTCCCATTGGTAGGGATAAAAGCTGGTCATGACCACGGAGCCGTCCGGAAGCTCCGTGAAGCTCCCCGGGGCGGTGGTGGGGAACACCTGGGGGACGGTCTTTTCAAACTCCCGGGGAATATCCCAGGAGCCGTAGAAGAAATAGCGCTCCCGGTACTCGGCCTCCCCGGCCCGGGCCCGCTTCGCCCAGGCGTGGTCCTCGCTGGTGTGGTTCATCACGAAGTCCAGGCACAGGCTGATCCCCCGGCGGCGGCAGGCGTCCGCCAGAGACTCCAAATCCTCCATGGTCCCAAGAGACGGCTGGACCCGCCGGAAGTCGGAAACGGCATAGCCCCCGTCGCTGCGGCCCCTAGGGCTCTCCAGCAGGGGCATGAGGTGGAGATAGTTGGCGCCGCACTCCTGGATATAGCCCAGCTTCGCCTTTACGCCCTTCAGGTCCCCGGCGAAGGCGTTTACGTAAAACATCATCCCCAGCAGGTCCCGGCGGCGGTACCAGCCAGGGTCCGCCTCCCGCTTCTGGTCCTGGTCCCGGAGGGGCCTCTTCCGCTCCGCCCAGGAGCGGCGGAGCATTTCCACAAAGTCCCCGAAGGCCGCCTCGTCCCGGTAGAGCTCGCAGTACAGCCATTTCAGCTCGTCCATGTGCCGGGCCAGCCTCCGGTCAAAGATGGAAGTCCTCATGGCAGCCGGGGCGCTCCTTCCCTGTCAAACAATTCCTCCCGCGTGGGCATGGCGGGAATGGCCCCGCTGCGGGAGCAGGTGAACGCCGCCGCCCGGTTGGCGAAGGCCAGGATGTCCTTCAGCTCCGCCCGGGCCAAGCCCTCCAGGGGCCTCTCCCCGCGCTGGCACAGGCGGCTCAGGACGGCCCCCAGGAAGGTGTCCCCCGCGCCGTTGGTGTCCGCCACCTTGACGGGGACGCCGGGCTGGCGCCAAGTCTCCCCCCTCCAGCGGCAGAACACGCCCTGGCCCCCCAGGGTCACCAGAATCAGGGACAGGCCCCGGTCCTCCAGGATGCGGGTCCCCTCCTCCAGGTCCGCGGTCCCGGTGAGCAGGGGCAGCTCCTCCTCCGCCAGCTTGATGATGTCCACCAGGGGCAGGGGAATGGTCATCCACTCCGCCGCCTCGGCCTGGTTCGCCCAGAGGGCGGGGCGGTAGTTGGGGTCATAGCTCACCAGGCCCCCGTGCTTGTGGGCCGTCCGGGCGGCAAAGATAGTGGCGCTGCGGCTCATGCCCGCCGTCAGGCTGACGGAGCCGAAGTGGAGGATTTTCGTCCCCAGGACCGCGTCCTCGTCCACCTCCTCCGGGCAGATGTCCCGGTCCGCCCCCCGGAGGAAGCGGAAGCTCCGCTCCCCGCTCCCGTCCACGGAGACGATGGCCATGGTGGTGGGCTGGCTCCCCGTGCGCAGGCCGGAGGCGTCCACGCCGTTGTCCGCCAGCACCTTACGCAGGTAGGCCCCGAACCCGTCGTCCCCCACCTTGCCCCAAAAGGCGGACCTGGCCCCCAGCCGGGCCGCCGCCACCGCGACGTTGGCGGGCGCGCCGCCGGGGTTGGCGGAGAACTGGGGTACCCCCGCCCCGTTGGTTCCCGTCTGGGTCAAGTCAATCAAAATCTCACCAATTGCCGTCACGTCCATTCTGCTGGCCTCCTATCCGTCTTATTTTATGAAGCGGCTGGAAAAAATGTCCTTTTTCCGCCAGTTCCCCGCTCCGTAATCGATTGCCCTGGATTATAGCAAACTATTTATCCCTTGTCCAGTGCTTTGTTGGCGCTAACTGTGAATTTTTTTAGGGGATTTCCAAGCCCTTCCCTTTTCCCCCCGCGGGTAGAAAACGGGCAAAAAGGGAGAGGCCCCTGAGGGCCTCTCCCGCAGTAGTTTTTTCAGCCGTTCTTGCCCAGGTACGCCTCCCGGACCTTCTCGTTGGCCAGGAGCTCCGCCCCGGTGCCGGACATGGTGATGTTCCCCGTCTCCAGCACATAGGCCAGGTCCGCGATTTTCAGGGCCATGTTGGCGTTCTGCTCAATGAGGAGCACCGTCACGCCCTGCTTGTTGATTTCCCTGATGATGGAGAAAATGTCCTGCACCACCAAGGGCGCCAGGCCCAGGGAGGGTTCGTCCAGCATCATCAGCTTGGGGCGGGACATCAGCGCCCGCCCAACGGCCAGCATCTGCTGCTCGCCGCCGGAGAGGGTGCCCGCCAGCTGCCAGCTCCGCTCCTCCAGCCGGGGGAAGAGGCTGTAGACCCACTGGACGTCCTTCTCAATTTCCGCCTTGTCCTTCCGGAGGTAGGCCCCGATGCGGAGGTTCTCCAGCACCGACATATCAGCGAAGACCCGCCGCCCCTCGGGGCTCATGGCGATGCCCGCGCCCACGATCTTGTCAATGGGCTTCCCCAGCAGCTCCCCGCCGTTCCACTGGATGGAACCGGAGGACGCCTTGACAAGGCCCGTGATGGTCCGCAGGGTGGTGGACTTGCCCGCGCCGTTGGCGCCGATCAGCGTAACAATCTTACCGTCGGGCACCTCCAGGGAGATGCCCCGGAGGGCCTGGATGCCGCCGTAGCTGACGTGGAGGTTTTCAATTTTAAGCATCCTCGCTCACCCCCAGGTAGGCGTCAATGACGCGCTTGTCGTTTTGAATTGCCGCCGGGTCGCCCTGGGCAATCAGCTTGCCGAAGTCCAGGACGTAAATCCGGTCGGAGATGTTCATGACCAGGTTCATGTGGTGCTCAATGAGGAACACCGTCAAATAGAAGCGGTCCCGGATTTCGCCGATGAAGGCCGTCAGCTCCTCGGTCTCCTGGGGGTTCATGCCCGCCGCCGGTTCATCCAGCAGCAGCAGCTTCGGCTCCGCCGCCAGGGCCCGGGCAATCTCCAGCCGCCGCTGCTTGCCATAGGGCAGGGAGGTGGCCAGCTCGTCTTTCACGTCCGCCAGGCCCACGGTCTCCAGCAGCTCCAGCACGTTCTCCCGCTGGGCCGCCTCCTCCTTCCGGTTCAGGCGGAAGGTGGCCGTAAAGACATTGCTGGCGGCCCGGCAGTGCTTGGCGATCAGCACGTTGTCAAACACCGTCTGGGACTTCCACAGACGGATGTTCTGGAAGGTCCGGGCCATGCCCAGCCGGGTCACCTTGTCCGGGGTGGGGGCCAGGACCTGGGTGTAGTCCCCGGCGTGCTCCCCCTTGTACTGCTGCTTCATCTTCCCCTGGGGGTGGTTTTCCACGATCTTCTCCCCCCGGAACCACACGGCCCCGTTGGTGGGCTGGTACACGCCCGTGATGACGTTGAAGGCCGTGGTCTTCCCCGCGCCGTTGGGCCCGATGAGGGCCACGATCTCCCCCCGGTTTACCTCCAGATTGAGGTTATCCACCGCCACCACGCCGCCGAACTGCATGGTGGCGTTTTCCACTTTCAATACGTTCTCGCTCATTTTGCCCTCTCCTTCCGGCGTTTCTCCAAGAGGTCCGGCAGCTCCTTGTCTCCCATGATGCCCCTCCGGAAGAACAGCACCACGATCATGATGACCACGGAGAAGACCACCATACGGAAGCCATTGCGGAGCAGGGGCACCTTGAACCCGCCGATGAAGGTCTCCGCGTCCAGGAAGCGGAGCCACCACTCGCTGGCGGCCACGTACAAAAAAGCCGCGATGCAGCTGCCCGAGACGGAGCCGATGCCGCCGATGACCACAATCAGCAGGATCTCATAGGTCATGGCAGTGGTGAAGGTCTTGGCCTGGGCCTGGTTGGCAAACATGGCGAACATGCCGCCCCCCACCCCGGCGAAGAAGGAGCTGATGACAAAGGCCAGCCGCTTGTGCTTGGAGAGGTTGATGCCCATGGCCTCCGCCGCCACCTCGTCGTCCCGGATGGCCTTGAAGGCCCGGCCGTAGGTGGAATTGATCAGCAGCACAATGACGGCGATGCAGGCCCCCGCCAGCAGGAAGGCCGTAAAGGTGGAAAGGCGCAGCACCGTCTCCCCGGAGCCGTTTGTAATATTGAAGCTGGAGAAGGTGGGAAAGTTTTTCAGGGCGTTGGCGCCGTTGGTGACGGGGCCCAGCTTATCCCACTGGAACACCGCCCGGATGATCTCGCCGAAGCCCAGGGTGGCGATGGCCAGGTAATCGCTTTTCAAACGCAGCACGGGCAGGCCGATGAGCCAGGCCACCGCCGCCGCCACGCAGCCCCCCAGGGCCAGCGCCAGCACCACTCCCAGGACCAGGCCGAAGGCCCCGCCGCCGAAGAGCTCTGGCAGGGAGAAATTGATGGCGGAGCCGTTGTAGATATAGTACACGGCGTCCCGCTGCGCCACGGGGATGGTCAAAATGGCGTAGGTGTACGCGCCCAGCAGCATGAAGCCCGCCTGCCCCAGGGAAAAGAGGCCCGTAAAGCCGTTGAGCAGATTCATGGACACGGCCACCAGGGCGTAGACCGCGCCTTTTTTCAGGGCCGTGAAGACCATGATGTTCTTGTTGGGGTCCAGCACGTTTTCCAGGATGACCACCAGCGCCAGCAGGGCCGCCACACAGAGCAGGGTGGCCCAGGCGCTCTTGCTTACCGTTTTCTTCATACCGTCCGCCCCCTTACACTTTGTCGGTGACCTTTTCACCGAAGAGGCCCGTGGGCTTCACCACCAGGATGATGATGAGCAGGGCGAAGGTGAAGGCGTCGGAGAAAATACTCCAGCTGGAGCCCTTGATAACGCTCTCGGAAAGGCCGATGATGAAGGCCCCCACCACCGCCCCGGGGATGGACCCGATGCCCCCGAACACCGCCGCCACAAAGGCCCGGAGCCCCGGCAGCGCGCCGGAAAGGGGGACGATGGACTGGTAGTTCGTAAAATACAGCACGGAGCCCACCGCCGCCAGGAAGGACCCGATGACGAAGGTGGCGGAGATGACCGCGTTGATCTTGATGCCCATGAGCTGGGCGGTCTCGAAGTCCTTGGCCACGGCCCGCATGGCCATGCCCACCTTGGTGTGGTGGATCAGCTGGGTCAGGGCCGCCACCAGCGCCAGCACCAAAATGGGCGTCACGATGGTAACCACCTTGGTGGGCGCCCCGGCGATGGTAATGGTGTTGGAGATGCCCGGAATCTCCGGGTACATCTTGGGCAGGCCTCCGGTAACATAGGTAGCCAGGTTCTGGAGCAGGTAGCTCACGCCGATGGCGGAGATCATGACGCTCATCCGGGGCGCCTCCCGCAGGGGCTTGTAGGCCGCCCGCTCGATGATGAAGCCCAGCAGCACCGTCAGGACCAGCACCAGGGGGATGGACGCCGCCAGGGGCAGGCTGGCGGTGAGGTAGACCATCATCAGGCCCGCCACCATGAACACGTCGCCGTGGGCGAAGTTGATCAGGCGCAGGATACCGTAGACCATGGTGTACCCAATGGCAATCAGGGCGTACTGCCCGCCCAGGGACACGCCGGAGAGCAGAATGGAAATGGCGTATTGCACGAGGGAACCCTCCCTTGTCTTTAAAGATATGGGGGACGCGGAGGACCGTCTCGAAAAAGGCTGAACCAGCCCCTTTCGAGGCAGCCCTGTGAAACGCCGACGCCTGCCGGAGGGTGTTCCCCCGGCAGGCCAGCGGATGGAAGAGCGGGTATCCGGTTTTTACTTGGCGGTCTGGACGGTCTCCAGGGTCCAGGCCCCGGCGGCGTTGTCCGCCGTCTTGATATAGGCGGTATCCCGGATGGCGTCGCCCACGTCGTCAAAGGCAATCGCGCCGGAGACGCCCGTGTACTGGAGGCTGGGCAGGGCGGCCTTGACGGCGGCCTTGTCGGTAGAGCCTGCGGCCTTCAGGGCCTCCAGGGCCACGTAGTAGGCGTCGTAGCCCATGGCGGTCACCGCCGCAATGGTGTCGTCTCCCCCGTTGTTGGTCATGGCGGTGGAATCCTCCGCCAGCCAGGCCTTGATGCCCTCGTCAAACTCGGGAGAGCCGCCCTCCTGGTAGAAGGTGGAGACGTAGAGCTTCACATTGGAGCCCTTGGCGGCGTCCAGGACCTTGTTGTTGTCCAGGGTGTCGGAGCCCAGGATGGCGATATCCAGGTTCATGGAGGCCGCCAGCTTCACAATCTGGGTGGAGTAGGCGATGGACACGGGGCAGAAGATGACGTCCGCGCCCTCGGCCACGGCCTTGTTCAGGTAAGTGGAGAAGTCGGAGGTGTTGGGAGGGAAGGAGTCCTTTACCACCTCGCCCTCAAACGCCTGCTCAAAGTAGTTCAGGAGGCCCTGGTCATAGTCGTTGCCCAGCTCGCCCAGGAGGTAGGCCTTCTTGGCGGAGAACTTCTCGCTGGCGAAGTTGGCCAGGATGGTGCCCTGGAAGGGGTCCAGGAAGCAGATGCGGAAATAGTAGTCGTTGCCCGCGGTGACGCCGGGATTCGTGCAGGTGACGCCGATGGCGGCCAGGCCCGCCTCGCCGAAGACGGGGCCTCCCGCGATGGCGCAGCCGGAGCCATAGGTACCCAGCACCAGGCTCACGTCCTGGCTCACCAGCTGGGAGGCGGCGGTGGGCGCCTTGTCGGCGGAAGAGGCGTTGTCGGCGTAGACTAGCTCGACGCTATAAGTCTCCCCGCCGATTACCACCGTGGGGGTCTCCTTGTTGGCGTACTGCATACCCAGCATCTCCTGCTTGCCGCCCGCGCCGGAGTCGCCGGTGGCGGGCTCGAACACGCCGATCTTGACCACCTTATCCCCGCCAGAGCCGGAACCGCCGGAGGGCTGGGCGCCGCCGCTGCCGCCGCCACAGGCGGCCAGGCTCAGCGCCATGGCCAGGGCCAGGAGCGTTGCAAAAAACTTTTTCATTCTTTTCATCCTCCTATTAAACGGGACCTTCCATCCCTAGTATGCCGCCTATTCTACGTCCTTTTTCCCAATTTTGCAAGATAAATTCTTCACAGAAAGATTTTCCGGATTTTGCCGATTCCGGGAGCCGCGTTTTCAATCCGGCGCTCGTTTGTCTTTCCAGGGAGGACATTTTAAACCCCCGGGAAATTTTTGCCCAGACGCAGTCCTCCCCTGGCGGACAACCGTTTTCGTGATTTTGCTGAACGGGCGGCCCTTGGGAAAAATTTTCACGGGCAACTTTCCGGTTGCTGTTGCATTATGATGGAAGTATGCTATAATAAAACCATTGCCCAGTTTAAAACCGAGTGGGAGGTTACATAGTTTATGAACATGAAACAAAGTATTAAGAAAACCGTATGGATCCGCGCGATCGCAGCCCTGGTCTCCATTCTGCTGTTCAGCTTCGTGACCACGGCAAATATTCTGCGCATCCAGAGCGTCCAGAACACCAATACCCAGGCCGCCGAGCTGCTCCAGCGGGCCCAGGGGGCGGAGACCGCCCATTACCGCTGGGCCAGCGGCCTCAGCAACGCCCTGTACGCCGGGGCCGAGTTCACCGGAAGCACCGATCCCACCGCTTGCACCCTGGGCCAGTGGATTTACGGGAGCGAGGAAATCAGCGACCCCACCATTTCGTCCCTGCGCAGCGAGCTGGAGCCCCTGCATAAGGAAATTCACGAGTCCGCCACCCATGTGCTGAACCTGCTGAAAACCAGCCCCGCCCAGGCCCAGAACTATTACCAGGAAACCATCCTGTCCAACATCACCACCCTGGTGGGCAAGCTGGACAAGATTGTGGAAATGGAAACCACCGCCAACAACGACGGCTTAGCCCGCATGCACACCATGATTCTCCAGATGCAGCTGGTGTGCTTCCTCTGCCTGGTTCTGGCGCTGTTCTGCCTCATCAGCCTGGTCACCTACGTGGGCAAGCACGTGGTGAAGCCCATCCTGCTCATCACCGACCGGGCCCGTCCCCTCCAGGAGGGCCGCCTGGACCTGAAGATGGAGTACCAGTCCGGGAACGAGCTGGGCGAGCTGTCCAAGACCCTGGAGAAATCCATGGCCCTGATCAACAGCTACGTGGAGGACATCAACCGCATCATGGACCAGCTGTCCCAGGGGAACTTCGATGTCTCCACCTCCACGCCCTATATCGGCGACTTCCAGTCCATCGAGTCCTCCCTGAACAGCTTCACCGCCACCATCTCCGACACCCTGGGCAGCATCGTCCACACCCAGGGCCGGGTTTCCAGCAACGCCGGGCAGCTCTCCAGCGGCGCCCAGGCCCTGGCCCAGGGAGCCACGGAGCAGGCCAGCGCCGTGGAGGAGCTCTACGCCACCCTGGACGATCTCTCCAAGGGCGCGGAGCAGAATGTCCAGTCCGCCGCCGCCGCCCTGGAAAGCGCCCGCCTCACGGGCGAGCAGGTGACCATCAGCGGCCAGCAGATGGAGCAGATGGTTTCCGCCATGAGCGACATCACCAAGTCCTCCGAACAGATTGGGCGGATCATCGCCACCATTGAGGACATCGCCTTCCAGACCAACATCCTGGCCCTGAACGCCGCCGTGGAAGCCGCCCGGGCGGGCAGCGCCGGAAAGGGCTTCGCCGTCGTCGCCGACGAGGTGCGCTCCCTGGCCACCCGGTCCGACGAGGCCGCCAAGGCCACCAAGGACCTCATCGACAACTCCGTCCAGGCCACGGAGCAGGGCAGCCGCATCGTGGGCCAGGTCTCCGAGTCCCTGAAGAAGACCCTGGAGCTGGTCATGCAGTCCAACACCACCATCAATACCATTGCCGAAGCCGTCCGGGCCGAGTCCGCCTCCATTGCCCAGGTTACGGAGGGCATCGGCCAGATTTCCGCCGTGGTCCAGACGAACTCCGCCAGCAGCGAGGAGTCCGCCGCCGTCAGCTCGGAGCTCTTCGAGGAGGTCCACAAGCTGGAGGACGAGACGAAGAAGTTCCGCCTCAAGCGGGGGCACTGATGAAAGGCAAAGGCCGCCTGGGCGTCTGTCCAGGCGGCCTTTTCTCACTCCATCAGCCCGGCCCGCCGCATTTGGGCCGTCTTGGACTGGAGGCGGGCAAAGGAGGTCACGCTGCCGTCCTCCTCCAAAAGCGCCTTAACCTCCGGGGACAAAGTCTGGAAAAATTCGTAAGCTGAGGGGTCCTGGTCCAAAAGGTCCTCCAGGCTCAGGTATTCCACGCCGTACATCCAAATCACCTCCAGGCCTAGTCTGCCCGGTTTTTAAAGGAGTTTCTGATGGAATTTCGCACAATTTCTGACAACAAGCGGGACTTCCTCCCCCTGCTCCTCCTGGGGGACGAGCAGGAGGACATGATAAACCGATACCTGGACCGGGGGACCCTCTGGGCCCTGTACGACGGAGGCCTCCGGGCCCTGTGCGTGGTGACGGAGGAGGAGGGCGGGGATTTTGAAATCAAAAACCTCGCCGTGGCTCCGGAGAGCCAGCGGCGGGGTTATGGGCGGGCAATGGTGGAACACGTGGCCCGCCAGTGCCGGGGCCGGGGAGCGCGCCTTCTCGCGGGCACCGGGGACAGCCCGCTGACCGTGCCCTTTTACGAGGCCTGCGGCTTCCGGGAGTGCGGACGGATGAAGGACTTCTTCCTGGACCACTACGACCACCCAGTTTTCGAGGCGGGGCGGCAGCTGACAGACATGGTGGTCCTGTCACGGGACCTGTGAGGCTCCCACAATGAGGATGGCACAAGGGATATTTGCAGATAGAACCAGGACCCCGTGTTCCCATCCGGCAAAAATGGAAGGTCCTGCCCGGCCTTTCGGCGCGTCTACGGAAACCCTGCCCGCCGTTGCAGATGCGCTGGATATTCCAGCGCCGGAACTCCTTGGGAACGAAAAAAGCGGCAGTCAAAAGACTGCCGCTTTTTGCTTTGCAATGAATCGGGCTTACTCCTTCACGGCGGCCTTCAGGGCCTCCACCCGGTCCGTCTTCTCCCAGGCAACGCCCAGGTCCTCCCGGCCCATGTGGCCGTAAGCGGCCAGCTTGCGGTAAATGGGCTTGCGCAGGTCCAGGTCCCGGATGATGGCGGTGGGCCGGAGGTCAAAGACCTTGGCCACGGCCTCCTCCAGCTTGGCGTCGCTGACAGCCCCCGTGCCGAAGGTGTCCACCATGATGCTGACGGGCTTGGCAACGCCGATGGCGTAGGCCAGCTCGATCTGGCAGCGCTTGGCCAGGCCCGCGGCCACGATGTTCTTGGCCACCCAGCGGGCGGCGTAGGCGGCGGAACGGTCCACCTTGGTGGGGTCTTTGCCGGAGAAGCAACCGCCGCCGTGGGGGGCGCTGCCGCCGTATGTATCCACAATGATCTTCCGGCCCGTGAGGCCCGCGTCGGCGGCGGGGCCGCCCTTGACAAAGCGCCCGGTGGGGTTTACATAGTACTTGGTGTTCTCGTCCAGCATTTCGGCGGGAAGAACCTCCTTCGCCACCAGATTGATCATGTCCCGGCGGATCTGTTCCAGGGTGACGTCCGGGTTGTGCTGGGTGGAGATGACCACGGTGTCGATGCGGACCGGGTTGTTGTTTTCGTCGTATTCCACGGTGACCTGGCTCTTGCCGTCGGGGCGCATGTAGCTGACCAGGCCGCTCTTGCGGACCTTGGTCATCTGAAGGCAGAGCTTCTGGGCCAGGGACAGGGGCAGGGGCATCCGCTCCGGGGTTTCGTCACAGGCGTAGCCGAACATCATGCCCTGGTCGCCCGCGCCGTGGTTCAGCTCGGATTCCTCGTTGTTCTTATTTTCCAGGGATTTGTCCACGCCAAGGGCGATGTCGGCGGACTGCTCGTCGATGGAGGTGATGACGCCGCAGGTGTCACAGTCGAAACCGTATTTGCCCCGGTCATAGCCAATGTCCCGGACCACCTCCCGGGCGATTTTGTCAATGTCCACATAGCAGCTGGTGGTGATCTCGCCCATGACGTGGATCAAGCCCGTGCAGGCCGTGGTCTCACAGGCCACCCGGCCCTGGGGGTCCTGGGCCAGGATGGCGTCCAGGACGGCGTCGGAAATCTGGTCGCAGATTTTGTCGGGATGCCCCTCGGTAACGGACTCCGAGGTGAAGAGATAATGTCTTGCCATAGCGTTCTCCTTCTCGCTTTCCCTGAAAGCGGCGCGCCTTTTTTCTTCCCGCGCGCTGGGACAATTTTCGGCTGGCTGAAAGGCCCGGGCGGCAAAGAAAAACCGCGCGTTTCGACGCGAAACGTGCGGGAAGGGTTCCTCGCTCCTCATCTGTCGTTTCCGCCGGATTTGGCACCTTTCAAACGCAGGTTGCCGTGGTTTCATCGGGCCGTTCCCTCCGCCACTCTTGATAAGGATATTTACTTAACTCTCATTGTATCAGGTATCGCTGGTTTGTCAAGGGTCCCGGGGCTTTTTTTGCCGGAATTTTTTGCCGCCTCCCCCAATGTTTAAAAAATGTTGGTGACTTTTCCCGGCGAACAGGGTATAATGCTTTTTAACTCTGAATCTCACAATTAGGAGGGAGCTTCCTTGAGAAAGCTGAACAGCGCCATGGAGCGCTTCGCGCTCCGGCACCCCAACTTCGGCGTCCCCAACCTCATGCTGTACATCGTCATTGGAAACGTGATCGCCTTTTTCCTGCTGCGCATGACCAGCGGCCTGGCCATCCAGTTTTTGTACTTCGACTGGGGGCTGGTCCTCCGCGGGCAGATCTGGCGGCTGCTGACCTTCGTCTTCGTGCCGGAGAGCACCCAGCCTTTCAACCTGATTTTGTCTTTGTACTTCATGTACTTCATCGGCTCCATGCTGGAGCGGGAGTGGGGCACGCCGAAATTTAACCTCTACTACCTCTCCGGCGTGGTCCTGACCCTCATCACAGGCGTCGCCAGCCACTACGCCTTCGGCTACGGCGTGCTGATGGGGACCTACTACGTGGGCATGTCCATGTTCCTGGCCTTCGCCGCCCTGTATCCCGACGCCCGGCTGATGCTGCTGTACATCATCCCGGTGAAGGCCAAGTGGCTGGCCCTGGCGGACGTGGCCCTCTTCGCCGTGGACATCATTGCCGCCTTGCTCCGGGGGGACTGGCTCAGGGCCCTGCTGCCCGTCATCGCCCTGTTCAACTTCCTGATCTTCTTCTGGTGTGAGATCGTGGATCAAATTGACCGGCGGCGGGCCTATGCCCGGCACCGGAACTCCCACCAGACGATTCAATTCAAGTCCGCCGTCCGCCAGCAGCGGAAAAAGGAGGCCCAGCAGGGCTACCGCCACAAGTGCTCCGTCTGCGGCCGGACCGACACGGACTGCCCGGACCTGGAATTCCGCTACTGCTCCCGCTGCGCGGGCTACCATTGCTTCTGCGTGGACCATATCTTCAACCATGAGCATTTCAAGGAGTGAGCCCCTTTGAGAAATCCCCTCCCGAACCCGAAATACCGCCTCTCCCTGCCGCTGTCCCTCCTGGCGGCGGTCCTGCTGGCCGGGGGCATTACCCTGCTGGCCCTCTGGTGCCAGCCCAACTCCTTCCGGGGGCTCCTCTCCGGCTTCCTCCGCCAGCCCCTGCTGATCGTCCTCAACGCCCTGCCCGTGGGGCTGCTGCTCCTGGCGGCGGCGGCTTTGTTCCGGAACGTCTTCTTCGGCGCGGCCCTGGTGAACCTGGCCGTATGCGCCCTGTCCATCGCCAACCGGGTGAAGATCGAGGTCCGGGACGAGCCCGTGTTCCCCCGGGATTTCGCCCTCCTAAAAGAGGTGGGCAGCGCCCTGGAGAGCTACGACATCCACTATCCGGCGGCGCAGATCGCGGCGGTAGTCCTGGCGACCGCCGCCCTGCTGGCCCTGGGCGTCTTCCTCGGCTGCAAGCCCTTCCCCGTGGAAAGGCTCCGGGGCTGGGCGGGGAGCCTCCTGGGCGCCGCCGCCTCCCTGGCGGTCTTAACGGGGCTGGTCCTCTCCGTCTACGCCTCCAAGGGCCTCTACCAGTCCTTCCATGTCAGCAACGCCGAGTACGTCCCCGCCGTCTTCAACGACCTGGGCTTCCCCTACGCCTTCTGCCACCACTTCACCACCTATCTCGTGGACCGTCCCCAGGGCTTCAGCCGCACCGAGGCCGAGGGCTGGGAGACCGGGGACACCCCGGGGCTGGGAAAGGACGTCAGCGTCATTATGGTGATGAATGAGGCCTTTTCCGACATCACCGACGCCCCCGTGTTCTCCTACGGCGCGGGAAACGACCCCCTGGCTAACCTCCACGCCCTTCAAGAGGACCCCCACGCCATCAGCGGCCACGTGGTGGTCCCCGGCTTCGCCGGGGGCACCGCCAACACGGAGTTCGACGTGCTGACGGGGATGCAGACCACAGCCCTCTCCGCCTCCACCACCTCCGCCATGCGGGTGGTAAACCGGAACCTGGACAGCCTCTTCCGGGTCTTTGGGAATGACGGCTACGAGACCTCCTTCTACCACCCCGGGGACAACTGGTTTTACAACCGGGAGAACGTCTACCGCTGGCTCGGGGTGGAGGAGACAAGGTTCATCGAAGACATGGAGGGCCCGGAATACAAGGGCCGCTGGGTCGCGGACGCCTATTTGGCCCGGTATATCGAAGCGGCCCTTGCCCAGGCGGAGGGCCCCCTATTCCACTTCTCCACCACCATTCAAAACCACATGTCCTACACCGCCGACAAGTACGGCCCGGACTATGACTTCCCCCCTGTGGAGACCTCGCTCCCCCTGTCGGAGGAGGTGGAGACGCTGCTGAGCGTCTACGTGGAGGGCGTCCGGGACGCGGATGCCATGCTGGGCCGCCTTCGATTCTTCTGCGCCTCTCAGGTAAAGCCGGTCATCCTGGTCTACTTCGGAGACCACCTGCCCTACCTGGGGAACGACATGCTGGCTTACAAGGAGCTGGGGCTGGACGCGGCCGCTCCGGAGGGGGAACAGCGGGACCCCTTCTCCCCCTATAAGACCCCCTTCGTCATCTGGGCCAACGACGCGGCGGCAGCGGTCCTGGACTGGGACCGGGCCGTGGAGTCCCTAGACCTGCCGGAGACCGTCTCCGCCTGCTTCCTGGGGGCCGCCGTCCTGGAGCTGACGGGCCGGGGGGAGGAAAGCCCCTGGTTCGCCTTCCTGAACCAGCTCCGGCGGGAGCTTCCGGTGGTGCAGAAAACCGTTTACCAGCTGGCGGATGGCTCCGTCACGGGAGAGCTGGACCCCGGGCAGCAGGACCTGATCCAAAAGTGGCGTCGGTGGAGCTATTATAAGCTCCAGTATAAGGAGGTTCCATGAGAGCCCGGCCCCTGGCCCTCTGCGGCGTGCTGGCGGCCCTGGCGGCGGCGCTGCTGGCCCTGGGCGGCATCCTCCCCGGCATGGTGTTCTGCGCTCCCATCCTGGCCATGGGCGTGCTGCTGCCCGTGCTGGAGGAGCTGGGGCCCAAGGCCGCCGGAACGGCCTACGCCGCCGTGTCCATCCTGGCCCTTCTGCTGTCCCCCAGCCGGGAGACCGCCTTTGTCTACCTCTTCTTCGGCTGGTATCCCATCCTCCGGCCCAAAATTGCCGCCCTGCCCTTCCGGGCCCTGCGGGTCCTGGCCCGGCTGGCGGTGTGCAGCGCCTCCGCCCTCCTGCTCTATGGGCTGGCGCTGCGGGTCCTGGGCCTGGCGGAGGACCTGCTGGCCTCCGCCTGGTATTTCAACGCGGCCCTGCTGGCGGCGGGGAACGTGGTCTTCCTGCTGACGGACTCCACTCTGGCCCGGCTGACAAATATCTGGCACTGGAAGCTGAAAAAGCATCTGTACCGATAAGTATTTCATCGAGGTGATACCATGAAAACCGCGCTGGTCCTGGAGGGCGGAGCCCTGCGGACCATTTACTCCTCCGGCGTGTGCGACGCCTTCCTGGATGGCGGGCTCCCCCTGCCGGACTACACCCTGGGGGTTTCCGCCGGAATTGCCTACGGCGTCAGCTATCTCTCCCGGCAGAGCCGCCGGAACCTCCAGCTGGTCTGCCATTACGCCAACGACAAGCGATACATGGGCTTCCGGAATCTGGCGGACCCCAGGAACCGTTCCTACTTCGGCCTCAAGTTCGCCTATGAGACCATTCCCAACGAGCTGCTCCCCTTTGATTACGATACCTTCTCCGCCTATCCCGGCCGGGCGGAGGCGGTGGTGACAAACCTGGCCACCGGACAGGCGGAGTACCTTCCCGTCCCCCGGCGGGACTCCCCCAACCTGCTGCTGGAGGCCACCTGCGCCATCCCCCTGATGTTCCCCGTCATCCGCATCGGCGGCCAGCCCTACCTGGACGGCGGCTGCGCCGACGCCATCCCCTGGCGGCGGGCCTTCCACGAGGGATGCAGCCGGGTGGTGGTGGTGCTGACCCGGGAGCGGGACTATTACAAAAAGCCAGGCCGCTCCGACCGGGCCATTGCCCGGGCGTTCAAGCGGTACCCCCATTTCCAGGAGACCATGCGGACCCGCTCGGAGCGGTACAACGCCTGCCGGGAGGCCCTCTTCCGCCTGGAGCGGCAGGGGAAGGTCCTGGTCATCGCCCCTAAGGACACCCTGGGCTGCTCCCGGACGGAGAAGGATTTGGGCACCATCCGGGCGCTGTGGCAGGAGGGCTACTTCGATGGCCGCCGGGAAATCGGGCGGGTCCGGGAGTTTTGGAGCAAGGAATAGCCCCCGGACCGCGCCAGCGTACTTGCGCGGCGGCGTTGTCCCGCAGGGCCGGGTCCCGCCCGCGCCTCCCGCTGCCGCGGAGCTCCCGGAAGACGGGCAGCGGGGCGGATGTCCCACGCAATGAGAAAAGCGGAGCGGCTGGAAAGCCGCTCCGCTTTTTTTAAACCTGGATCAATCCTCGCAGAGGCCCGCTGTGATGATGGCCATGGAGTAGACCTCCTGGGCGTTGCAGCCCCGGGAGAGGTCGTTGATGGGGGCGTTGAGGCCCTGGAGAATGGGGCCGTAGGCGTCAAAGGAGCCCATGCGCTGGCAGATCTTGTAGCCGATGTTGCCCGCGTTGATGTCCGGGAAGATAAAGGTGTTGGCCTGGCCGTGGACGGGGGAGTCCGGGCACTTGGTCTTCATCACCCGGGGAGACACGGCGGCGTCAAACTGGAGCTCGCCGTCCACCACCACGCCGGGGAGGGCGAACTTCGCCTTTTCGCAGGCGCCCCGCATCTTGTCCACGTCCTCGCCGGCGCCGGACCCGTGGGTGGAGTAGCTGAGGAAGGCCACCTTGGGGTCGATGCCGAAGGTCCGGGCCGTGGAGACAGTCTCCACCGCGATTTCCACCAGCTCCTCCTCCGAGGGCTTGATGTTGATGGCGCAGTCCGCCATGGCGAACACGTCCGGGTCGCCCGTGGCGGAGGGACGGACCAGGATGAAGCAGCTGGAGACAATCTTGCACCCCGGCTTCGTCTTGATGAGCTGGAGGGCGGGGCGGACGGTGTCGGCGGTGGAATAGGTGGCGCCGCCCAGCAGGGCGTCGGCATAGCCCATCTTCACCAGCATGGTGCCGAAATAGTTGCCCTGCTTCAGCATGGCGCGGCACTGGTCCTCGGTGGCCTTGCCCTTGCGGAGGGCCACCATCTCGGCCACCATCTTGTCCATGTCCTCAAAGGTCTCGGGGTCCAGGATTTCCGCCCCCTTGACGTTGAAGCCCACTTCCTCGGCGGCGGAGAGAATCTCCTCCCGGTTGCCCACCAGCACGGGCATCAGGAACGTGGCGGACAGCAGCCGGGCGGCGGCCTCCAGGATGCGGGGATCGGTGCCCTCGGTGAACACAATCTTACGGGGATGGGCCTTCAGCTTTTTGATCAGAAATTCAAACATGTCTTTTCCTCCAGATGTACAAGTCTTTGCCGGGGTCCTATAGTCCCATTATACACCTTTGCCCGCCCTGGTCAATCCAAATTTCAGGGCCGCTCCATAAAAATTTACGGTTCTGTCACCAATTTCCACTCCCAATGTGGCACACTGAATCCGCCCAGCCGGGCGTTTCCCGTCGAAACTGCCGGAAAATCCCCGGACGCCCCCGCTTTTTTGCGCCTTCCAGGGCTTGACGGCAGGGGAAAAAAGCGGTATGATAGGCATTGGTAACAAATTGTAACTTTTTCAGGACAGCCCTCCCGTTTCCCGGGAGGGGCAGATGCCAGATACAAGGAGACCCTATGAGCGAAAACAGGAAAAAAACCACTGCCCAGGCCCCGCCCCGCCAGGCTGGCCAGCCGGAGGCCGGGGCCCCCAAAGAGCGGGAGGACTTCCCCGACGGCTGGAGCCCCTGGAAGGATTGGGACCTTCCCCCCTCCATCCGGGACTGGGAGCCGGAAGGGGAACGCCGTTCCCCGGAACGCCGCCGCTCCTCCGCCTCCTCCCACAGCCGGGACCGCCGGAGCGCCGCCCCCCGGAAAGCCCGCCCGCCGGAACGGCAGGACAGCGGCCTCTCCCCCCGGCAGGCCATCGCCCAGAAGCGGCTGCACTTCCGCCGCCGCTGGCGGCGCATCGTCCGGGAGAACAAGGCCCACCGCTTCCCGGAGTCCGAGCGGCTGCCCATCCAATTGATGCTGTTTTTCTGGGGGCTGCTGCCCATGTGGGGGAACCTCCTCCAGGAGCGGGTGCTGCAAAAGAACAGCGCCTCCCGGCAGAAGAGCGCGCAGAGCGCCCAGAAAAAGCGCCGCTGGCGCATTCATCCTGCCGCGTTCCTGGCGGGAGGCTGCCTTGTGGCGGCGGCGGCCCTGTTCGTCTCCACCTACACCAACGGCGTCACCGTCACCTACAACGGGAAGGTGCTGGGAGCCCTCTCCAGCGAGGCGGAGGCGGAGGAGGCCCGGGCGGATCTGGAAAAGGCCACCGCCCAGACCCTGGGCCGGAGCTTCACCATTGATGACTCCCTGATCCAGTACTCCTCCGGCCTCCTCCGCCGCCAGGACCTGGTGGACAAAGAAACCTATGAGGAGGAGCTGAGCCAGGAGGTGGGCATGGTCACCTCCGCCTACTGCCTGTATGTGGATGGGGAGCGCATCGGCGCCACGCCCTACGAAGGAGCCCTGGAGCAGCTTCTGGAGCAGATACAGCTCTCCGCCACCAATGAGGGCACCATCTCCGTTTCCTTCGCCGAGAACGTGGAGGTGAAGGAGGAATTCGTGGCCACGGACAGCCTGATGAACCTGGGCTTCCTGGCGGAGACCCTCTACAGCACCAAAACCGCCGAGGTCACCTACACCGTGGCCAAGGGGGACACCTGGTCCGAGATTGCCGAGGACCACGGCCTCACTTCCAAAGAGCTGCTGAACCTGAACCCCGGTTACGACATGGACAAACTGCAAATCGGCGAAATTCTCACCATGTCCGCCTCGGTGCCCTACCTGACCATGACGGTGGTCCAGCAGGAGCGGTACGTGGACAGCGTGGCCTTCGACGTGGAGGACACTCCCAGCCCGGACATCTACGTGGGCGACTACCGGGTCACCTCCCCCGGGCAGTACGGCGCGGCGGACACAGTGGCCAACGTCACCTATGTCAACGGAGAAGAAACGGAGCGGACGGTCCTCTCCAGCGTCACCCTCCGCCAGCCCGTCACAGAGCACCGTCTCCAGGGCACGAAGCCCAAGCCCATCACGGCGGCCTCCGGAACTTTCCGCTGGCCCACCACGGGGCGCATTTCTTCCCGGTTCGGCGGGCGGCGCTCTCCCGGCGGCATCGGTTCCACCAACCACAAGGGCATCGATATCGCGGTCCCCTACCGGACTCCGATTTATGCCGCGGACGGCGGTACGGTCACCTATTCCGGGTGGATGGGCGGCTATGGCTACCTGGTGCAAATCGACCATGGCAACGGCTACGTGACCCGGTACGGCCACAACAGCAGCCTGACGGTCTCCGTGGGACAGAAGGTCTACAAGGGCCAGCAGATTGCCCGGGCCGGTTCCACCGGAAACTCCACCGGAAACCATTGCCACTTCGAGGTCCGCTACAACGGTGTGGCCAAGAACCCGCTAAATTACCTGTAATCCCCAAGCCGCAAAAAAGCCCCCCCGGAGCGTCCAGCGCTCCGGGGGGCTTTTCCTCATCCAAATCCAAATATGCAGCTTCCGGGTCCGATGGGCTGGAACTGCCGGGCCATGGCCTGGGAACCGAAGAACTCTTCCAGCGTTCTCCACTCCGCCGTGGAGAGGAGGCAGAAGCCCACGGTATCGTCCGCCAGGGAGCACGCAAAACACCGCAGCTGCCAGTCCGGGTCCAGGACCGCTTTCAGCGTAGTGTCCCGGTCCATGCGCTCCGGGGCATAGGGGATTGCCTCCAGAACCCCGTCCCTTCCCAGCAGGATGTCCGAGCCCCGGGGCAGGCGGCTGTCCCGTATCTCCCAGTGAAAGCGGGCCCCCTCCGGGTCCCTTATATAGCGTTCCATCCACTGAAATTCCGTAAGCGTCTCCATCGTTACCTCCTGATTTCAGAGGGTCAAGGCAGCCTGTACTTCTCCAGATCCTTGTCCAGGCTCTCGGCAAACTCCCCGGCGGCCTTAAAGTCTTGGAGATAGGCATGGCGCTGTTCCCCGTGGTCCTCCCGCTCCTCGATGACGCAGACGGCGATGTTGGAACAGTGGTCGGATACCCGCTCCAGGTTTGTCAGCAGGTCGTTTAAGATGAACCCCAGCTGTATAGTGCACTCCCCGCTTTGGAGCCGGTGGATGTGCCGGGCCCGGATTTCGTCGGTGAGACGGTCAATGGTCTCCTCCAGGGGCTCCACCAGCTTGGCGGCGGCGGGGTCGTCCGCCTGGAAGCAGTCCACCGAGGCGGTCAGAATATCCTCCAGGGCCCGCTCCAGCACCTGGAGCTCCGCTTCCGCCGCGCCAGAGAAGCTGAGGCCCTTCTCGTGGAGCTCCCGGGCGGACTCCTGGATGTTCAGGGCGTGGTCCCCAATGCGCTCAAAGTCCCCGATGGCGTGGAGCAGCCGGGAGACCGTGTGGATGTCCTCCATGGAAAGGCCGTGCTGGGAAATCTGCACCAGGTAGCCGCTGAGGCGGTCCTCGTAGACGTCCAGCTTGTCCTCGTTTTCCAGAAGCTCCGCTTCCAGATTCCCGTTATACTTGGAAAGCTGCCCCAGGGAGGCCAGCAGGCTCTTCCGGGCCAGGGCGCCCATCTCACAGGTCATGGCGGCGCACTCGCTGACCGCCGCGCCGGGGGTCCGGAGCAGCAGGGGGTCCAGGAAGGCAAACTGGGGGGTCTTGTCCTCTTCTTTGACAGCCGCCCGGGCCAGCCATTCCAGCTGGCGGGAGAAGGGCAGCAGCAGGGCGGTGGTGCAGACGTTGAACACCGTGTGGCACAGCGCCACACCCACGGCCCCCACGGCGGAATCCATGAAGGGGAAGTGGAAGAGCAGGTCCCCGCCGCAAAAGACGATGAGGCCGAGGGCCGTGCCGATGATATTGAAGGCAATATGGATGACGGACACCCGCTTGGCCCCCCGGGAGACCCCGATGGAGGAGATCAGCGCCGTGACGCAGGTGCCGATGTTCTGGCCCATGATGATGGGAATGGCCACGCCGTAGGTAATGGACCCGGTGAGGGCCAGGGCCTGTAAAATGCCCACGGAGGCCGCCGAGGACTGGATCACCCCGGTGAAGGCCGCGCCCACGGCCACGCCCAGCAGGGGGTTGCGGAAGGCCGTCAGCAAATCCGAGAAGCCCGGCATATCCGCCAGGGGACTGACGGAGTTCTTCATCATCTCCATGCCGGACATCAAAATGGCGAAGCCAATGAGGATGCGCCCAATGTCCCGCCGCCGCTGGCGCTTGGACCCCATGATCAGCAGGATGCCCGCCAGGGCAAAGAGGGGGGAGAAGTTCTCCGGCTTCAAAAGGTTCAAAAGGACGCTCTCGCTCTCAATTCCGGTGAGGGAGAGAATCCAGGCCGTCAGCGTGGTGCCCACGTTGGACCCCATGATGACGCCGATGGTCTGGCCCAGCTCCATGACGCCGGAGTTCACCAGGCCCACCAGCATCACCGTCACCGCCGAGGAGGACTGGACGGCAATGGTGATGCCCGCGCCCAGGAGAAGGCCCTTCATGGGATTGGAGGTCATGCGCTTCAGCAGCCGCTCCAGCCGGCCGCCAGCCATCTTCTCCAGGCTCTTGGACATGGTGGTCATGCCGTAGAGGAAGAAGGCCAGGCCTCCGCAGAGGGTAAACAGGGAAAAAATATCCATGCAGCGTTCCTCACTTCCGTGTCCGCGCCAGGGCGGACGCTCCATCTTATGTGACGGCTCCATTATATATGTGAAAGGCGGGGACGGGGAATCGGCGGAATCACCAAAACGCAAATTTTACGGAAACTTTTGGCAGTTTAACCAAAATCACTCTTCATCCTTGTCTGTTACGCCAGCCGCCGTTTCCCCGGGCTCCGGAATCCAGGGGCAGCGGCCATAGAAGGAGGTCATGGAACGGATTTCCTCCGCCAGCTCCGGCGCGGCCTGGCCGGGAAGGAGCCGCCAGCGCCAGTTGCCCGAACCCACACCGGGGACATTGACCCGGCTTTCGCTGCCAAGGCCCAGGTAGTCCTGCATCTGGGCCACAAACAGCTCCGCCACGCTGCCCAGGCCCGCCCGGAGCAGGGCCAGGCGGACCTCCTCCGCCCCGGAGGCCCCCAGGTACTTCTCGGCGAAGGCCCGCTCCCGCTTGGGGGCGGAGGCGTACCATCCGGCGGCGGTGTCGTTGTCGTGGGTCCCGGTGTAGCAGACGCAGTTCGGCTGGTAGTTGTGGGGCAGGTAGGCATTGGAGGGATCGGAGAAGGCAAATTCCAGCACCTTCATTCCCGGCAGGCCGGACTCCTCCCGGAGGCGGTGGACCCCGTCGGTGAGGATGCCTAAATCCTCGGCAATGAAGGCAATTCCCTGGAACCAGGAGGTCAGCACCCGAAGCAGGTCCATGCCGGGGCCCTTCTCCCAGGTTCCCACCCGGGCGGTTTCAGACTCCGCCGGGACGGCCCAGTAACTCTCCAGGCCCCGGAAGTGGTCGATACGGATAACGTCGAAGAGTTTGGAAGCTCCCTCCACCCGGCGGATCCACCAGCCAAAGCCGTTTTGCTTCATGGCCGCCCAGTCGTAGAGGGGATTGCCCCAGAGCTGGCCATCCTCGGAGAAGTAATCCGGGGGCACCCCCGCCACTTTGGAGGGCCTCCCCTCTTCGTCCAGGAGGAACTCCTTCCGCTCGCTCCACACGTCGGCGGAGTCCAGGGAGACATAAATGGGCAGGTCGCCGATGAGGCCCAGGCCCAGGCCGTTGACATAGGTTTTCAGCGCCGCCCACTGGGTGAAGAACCAGCGCTGCACGCAGGTCTCAAAGGCCACCTCCTCCGCCAGCTCCACCCGCCAGCGCTCCACGGCCTCCGCTTCGTGGCGGCGGAGGCCCTCGTCGGGCCATTCAAACCAGGGCGCATTCCCGAAGCGGCGTTTCGCGGCCCGGTACAGGGCGTACTCCCGGACCCAGGGGCGCTCCTCGGCAAAGGCGCGGACGGCCTCCGCCGCCTCGCCGCTGACCCGGGAAAAGGCCGCCCGCAGCAGGGGCTCCCGGCTCTTCTTCAGCGCGCCGTAGTCAATCTTGTCCCCGGCGGAAACCCGGGCGGAGGCCAGTTCCTCCCCGGTCAGGAGCCCCTCCTTGGCCAGCAGGTCCAAGTCGATGAACAGGGGATTCCCGGCGAAGGTGGACTCGCTGGCGTAGGGGGAGTCCCCGGCCCCGGCGGGGCCCACGGGGAGAATCTGCCACCAGGACTGGCCCGCGTCCTGGAGGAAGTTGGCAAAGGCCCGGGCCTCCGTCCCCAGGGAGCCAATGCCATATTCCGAGGGGAGGGAGAAGATGGGCAGGAGGATGCCTGCGGAACGTTTCATATTGAAAACCTCCATGATGAGTAGTGTACCCCCTCATTGTAAAAAAACGCCCCCCGGTTGTCAAGAACCGGAGGACGCCGGATTTACAGCTTTTTCTCGTAACAGTTCAAAATCTCGTGGATGTACCCCTGGAAGAAAAACTCCGTGCTCCCGGCAAAGCCGTACCCGATGGAGGGATACAGGTGGTTGGTGGGGGCGTTTCCCTCCCAGGTGTCCAGGCGGATGACCGTCTTGCCCTGGGCCCGGGCGGTCTCCTCGCAAAAGGCCACCATGCGCTTGGCGAGGCCCTTCCCGGACTGGGCCGGGTGGATGCAGAGGGTGTGGATCACCCCCACCTCCTCCTGTTCCGCGGGAATGGTCCAGGGGATTTTGCCGTACTCCGGCAGCTGGACGCCGTTGAGGTTCACCACGCCCCATAGGACGCCGTCCTCCTCTCCCACATAGAGGGTCCCGGCCTCCAGCACCTGCCGGGCGCTGTCCACGGTGGGATAGGTCCCCCGGAGCCAGTTGGTGTAGACGGGGCCCTGGGCCTCCTGGTCGAAAATCGCCTCGTAAATCTCCCCGATTCCGGGGAGGTCGGCGGCGTTGGCTTTGCGGATCATGTTGCGCGCTCCTCTCTGTTTCCTAGTCTTCATCTTGGATGTTGGTCCTTGGGGAAAGGCGCGCCTTCCCGGCGCGCCTCTTTAGGAAATTCAGGTTTCTTCCCCGCCTGCCTCTCCGGACGGGGACGCTTCCTCCGTCGCTTCCTCTCCGGGGGACTGCTCCTCCGCTTCCGGGGCCAGGATTTTCTCGGAGATCATGTGGACCTTCCGGGCCGGGGCCTCAATCTCTGCCGGACGGGTGGAGGCGTAGGGGCTCTCCACCAGGGCCGGGTCCCGGCCCTCAATGATGGCCACCATTTCCGCGCCCGTGATGGTTTCCTTCTCCAGAAGGTACGCCACCACCTTGTCCATGTCCTCCCGGTTCTCCCGGATGACTTCCACGGCGGTCTTGTACGCCTCGTCCAGCAGGACCTTCACGGCCTTGTCCATCCGGGCGGCGGTGTCCTGGGCGCAGTCCATGCCGTAGCCCCCCTCCAGGTACTGGTTCCTCCGGGAGGCCAGGGCCATCATGCCGAATTCCTCGCTCATGCCGAACATGGCCACCATGTTCCTTGCTACATTCGTGGCATCCTGGATGTCCTGGGAAGCCCCGTTGGTCATGGTGTCCATCACCACCTCCTCGGCGGCCCGGCCGCCCATGGAAACGGTGATTTTCGCCATGAGCTCCTCCTTGGTCCGGAGCTCCGTCTTGTCCTCCTCGGGCATCAGCAGGGTGTAGCCCAGGGAGCCCTGGGTATGGGGGACGATGGTGATTTTCTGCACGGGCTCCGTGTTCTTCTGCTTGTAGGCCACCATGGCGTGTCCCACCTCGTGGTAGGCCACCAGTTTCTTCTCAAACTCCGTCAGGACGCTGCCCTTTTTCTCCGTTCCGGCGATGACCAGCTCGAAGGCGGCCAGCATGTCCTCCTGGCTCACCAGCTTCCGGCCCTTCCGCACGGCCCGGAGGGCCGCCTCGTTCACCAGGTTGGCCAAATCCGCGCCCACGCAGCCCGCCGTGGCCAGGGCCACCTTTTTCAGGTCCACGTCCTCGCCCAGCTTGATGTTCCGGGTGTGGACCTCCAGCGTGGAAATGCGCCCCGCCAGGTTGGGCCGGTCGATGGTAATCCTCCGGTCGAAGCGTCCCGGGCGGAGCAGGGCCTGGTCCAGGACCTCCGGGCGGTTGGTGGCCGCCAGGAGGATGACGCCCTTGGTGGGGTCGAAGCCGTCCATCTCCGCCAAGAGCTGGTTTAAGGTCTGCTCCCGCTCGTCGTTGCCGCCCATGCGGTTGTCCCGGGATTTGCCGATGGTGTCAATCTCGTCGATGAAAACAATACAGGGGGCGACCTTGGACGCCTCCTTAAAGAGGTCCCGGACCCGGGAGGCGCCCACGCCCACGAACATCTCCACAAAGTCGGAGCCGGAGATGGAGAAGAAGGGAACCCCCGCCTCCCCGGCCACGGCCTTGGCCAGCAGCGTCTTTCCCGTGCCCGGGGGGCCCACCAGCAGGGCGCCCTTGGGGAGCTTCGCGCCGATCTCCGTGTACTTCCCCGGGTTGTGGAGGAAGTCAATGATCTCCGTCAGGGACTCCTTGGCCTCGTCCTGGCCCGCCACGTCCCGGAAGGTGACGCCAGTGGACTTTTCCATATAGACCTTGGCGTTGGACTTGCCCACGCCGCCGATGCCCCCGATGCCGCCCATGCCCTTTTTCGCCATCCAGCTCATGACCAGGCTCATCACCAGGATGATGATGAAGAAGGGGGCCAGGTTCACCAGGAACAGCAGGATGGGGCTCATGGGGGGCTGGTAGTCCTGGTTGATGCGGACCCTCTCCCCGCCCAGGGAGCGGATGTGCTCCACAATGGCGTCGTAGGACTGGAGCTGGACGGTGAAAAGCTCCAGGGACAGCTTCATCTCCCGGCCCTCCCCGTCCACGTGGGTGTAAACGGCAGTTCCGTCTTCCTGGGTGGATTTGGTGTATTCCATCCCCTCGCTGTTGGTGTAGACGTAGCCATCCACCGGGGTGATGATGAGGATGGATTCGCTGTTGTCGAAGTCCACCCCGGCCACCTTGCCGAAGTCCAGCATGTCCAGGAACTCGCTGTACTCCAGCTCCACGGAGCTTGCCTGGTGGCCCATGCTGGTCATGTAAGTGGTGGCGTAGCTCACCAGGGCCGCCAGCAGCACCGCCCAGCAGATCAGGTGGATAAAGCCCCGCCAGTTGCTGTTTTTATTCTGGTCCGGCTTTTTCTTGTTGTTGTTTTGGTCCATGTATGCAATTGCTCCTTTCAGGGGAAAGCGCACGGTATCAATCAAACGGTAAGACCCGGCGAAATTATATGGCAGTATATCACAGAACCTGGAAAGTCACAAGGCGGTTTCATGAAGTTTCTGTAAATTCCCGCTTTATTATCCTCCCAGCCTATGGTATACTAGGAGCGTATCGACAAAATTTTCAGGCCGGGCCCCCCTGGCCGGGAAGGAACTCTATGGAAGACCGCAGAACCCCCGCCCCCGAGGCCGACGGCATCATCGAGGGGCGGAACGCCGTCATCGAGGCCCTGCGGGCCGGGACGGCCATTGATAAAATCTACCTGCAAAAGGGCGAGACGGACAAGACCCTGGGCCACATCGCCTCCAAGGCCCGCTCCGCCGGGGCCGTGGTGGTGGAAGCGGACCGGAGGAAGCTGGACGCCATGAGCCGCACCCACGCCCACCAGGGCGTCATCGCCCTCAGTTCCGTCCGGGAATACGCCACGGTGGAGGACATTCTCCGCTCGGCGGAGACCCGGGGGGAGGCCCCCCTGCTGGTGGTCTGCGACGAGCTCAGCGACCCCCACAACCTGGGGGCCGTCATCCGCACGGCGGAGTGCGCCGGGGCCCACGGGGTCATCATCCCCAAGCGCCGCAGCGCCGGGCTGACGGCGGTGGTGGCCAAGACCTCCGCCGGGGCCGTGGCCCATGTGCCCGTGGCCCGGGTACCCAACCTCCCGGCCCTGCTCAAGGAGCTGAAGGACCGGGGCGTCTGGGTCTTCGGCACAGCGGCGGACGGAACCACCGCCCTCTATGACGCGGACCTCAAGGGCCCCGCCGCCATTGTAATCGGCAGCGAGGGGGACGGCATGGGCCGCCTGGTGGCGGAGAGCTGCGACTTCCTGGTCAGCATCCCCATGCGGGGGAAGCTGAATTCCCTGAACGCCTCCGCCGCTGCGGCCATCCTGCTTTACGAGGCCGTGCGGCAGCGCCTTTAACCACCCTTATTCCCTTCCAAAGGAGAGTATTCCATGACCCCGAAGGACGAGAACCAACTGAACGCCCCGGCCCCGGAGGACGGTTACTCCCTGGAGGAAATCCTGGCGGAGTACGGCGGCAGCCTGGAGCACCACCTGCTCCGGGAAACAGAGCCCCCGGAGGCCCCCGCCCCGGGACCCGCGCCGCCGGAGACGCCTCCTGTGCCCGTGGCCCCGCCGGAGCCGGAAGCACCTCCCCCCGGGCCCGCGCCGGAGCCTCCCCCGGAGCCTGGGCCGGACCCCCTCCAGGAGGCGGAGAAGGCGGCGGAGGCGGACGTGGCCCGGCTGAACATCCCCCACCCCAAACCCATCTCCCTGGAAGACGTGGTGGGCAGCACCGTGGACGCGGTGATGGAGGAGGCCAAGGAGCCCCTCCTGCCCCCCAAGCGGGGCCTGTTTTCCCGCAAGCCCCTGGAGGAGACGGAGTCCCTCCCCCCGCCGCCGGAACCCGAGCCGGAGCCGGAACCGGAGCCCATCGGCCCGGAGCCCACCCTCTGGGAGGCGGCCCACGACGCCCGGCAGCTCTATATCCGCCGGAGGCACACGGTGCTCCTGCCCCTGTTCACGGCCCTGCCCCCCACGCTGTTTTTGCTGATGGAACGCTACCAGGTCAAGGTCCCCTACTGGTCCGGGGACCGGGAGCTCCAGTGCGCGGTACTGCTGGCCTGCCTGGGGCTGACGGCCCTGCTGTGCCGCCACGTGTTCCTCAAGGGCTTCGGCATGCTGCTGCGCCGCCGCTGCGTGGCCGAGCTGCTGGTGTCCCTCTCCGCCCTGGCCTCCGGGCTGGACTGCGCCTCCCGGCTCCTGGGGAAGCAGCCCGGCGGGGCCATGCCATACGCCTCCGTCAGCTGCCTGGCCCTGGTGTTCGCCCAGTGGGGCGTCCGCCGGGAGAGCAGGGGAAATTACGACATGCTCCGGGCCGCCTCCCTGGACGAGGACCCGCCTTACCTTGTCACCAACACCCCCCAGGGGGCCTGCAAGCAGCGGGGGTCCGTCCCCGGCTTCTTCACCACCGCCGCCCGGAGCGACGCGGCCACCCTCTGGCAGACGGCGCTGCTCCCGGTCTTCCTGGCGGCGTCCCTGGTCTTCGCGGGCCTGAGCTCCGCAGGGCAGGAGCGGAGCGGGGACTTCCTCCTGAACCTCTCCGCCATCCTCCCGGCGGCGGCCACCTTCTCCCTCCCCCTGTGCTGGGCCCTCCCCTGGTCCAAACTGTCGGAGCACCTGCAAAAAACTGGCTGCGCCGTGGCGGGCTGGTCCGGCGCCCAGAGGATCAGCGCCCAGAGGAGGATGATCGTCACCGACGCGGACCTCTTTCCCCCGGGCACCGTCCAGCTCAACGGCCGGAAGCTCTATGGTGAAACCCAGGAGCGGGCCGTCTCCCTGGCGGCCTCCATGGCCCGGGCCGCCGGGAGCGGACTGGAGCGCCTTTTCAACAGCCTGGTCCGCAGCGAGGGGGGGCGCTATGAAAAGGTGGACGACTTCAGCTTCTACGAGGAGGGTGGCTGGTCTGGAACCGTGAAGGGCGAGTCCGTGCTGATGGGCGGCGCCTCCTTTATGCGGAGGATGAACGTGAAGCTGCCGCCGGATGTGACGCTGAAAACGGGCGTCTTCCTGGCGGTGGACAAGGAGCTGGCGGCGGTCTTCGCCGTGAAATACAGCGCGGCGGAAAACGTGGACTTCGCCCTAAAGATGATGCGGCGCAGCCGCATCCAGCCCCTCCTGGCCTCCCGGGACCCCAACATCACCCCCGCCCTCATCCGGCGGAAATTCAGCCGGGGCGTGCACATGGAATACCCCAGCCTCTCGGAGCGCATCGCCCTCAGCGAGGCGGAGAAGGACCGGGACCTCCCCCGGGCCCTGCTGTTCCGGGAGGGGCTCCTGCCCTACGCGGAAACCGTCGCCGGGAGCCTCCGGCTCTGCAAGGCCGTCCGCCGGGCGGCGGCCATCTCCCTGCTGGGGAGCTGGGCGGGGACCCTGCTGGCCTTTTATCTCACCAGCCTGGGGGCCTACGAGCTTTTGAATCCCCTGGCGCTGGAGGCATTCCTGCTGCTGTGGACCCTCCCGGTGCTGCTGATGGCGGACTGGACGGGGCGTTATTAAAATAAGGAGTTGATCCCCATGGGAAAATTTGACGGCGTGCTGCTGGCCAGTGATTTTGACAACACGCTCTTGTATACGGAGGACGCCCTCCGCACCGGCGCGCCGGTGCCTCCCCTGCCGGAGCGGAACCGGGAGGCCCTGGAGTATTTCATGGCCCAGGGGGGACGCTTCGCCGTGGCCACGGGCCGGGCCCTTCCGGCCTTCCTCCGCCACGCGGGGGACGTGCCCATGAACGCCCCCGGCGTGGTGTGCAACGGCGCGGCCATCTATGATTTCGAAGCGGGCGAATACCTGGACACCGCCATGCTGGACGAGTCCGCCCGGCAGCGGGGCCAGGCGGTGCTGGACCGTTTTCCCTCCGTGGCCGTGGAGGCCTATCACATTGACAATGTGATTCACGTGGTCCGCCCCAACGCCATCTCCCGCCAGCACGAGCACATGACCCACGTGTCCCTTACGGAAGCCCCCTCCTTGCCGGAGGTGCCCCTGCCCCTGGGGAAGCTCCTCTTCGAGGCGGACCACGGGGTCCTGGAGGAGGTCCTGGCCTTCCTCACCGCCGAAGGGTGGGCGGAGGATTACGAGCTGATCTTCTCCGTCTCCCACCTGCTGGAGATGACCACCCGGGGCGCCAGCAAGGGCGGCATGATCCGCCGCTTGGCCGCCCGGCTGGGGATTTCCATGGACCACGTCTACTGCGCCGGGGACGAGGCCAACGACCTCTCCATGCTCCGCATCGCCGCCAGGGGCTTCGCCCCCGCCAACGCCTCCGCCGCCGTCCTGGAGTCCGGGGCCACGGTGGTGGGCCACGCCCGGGAGGGGGCTATCGCAGACGTGGTGGAAATCCTGGACCGGAAATACTCCTGAAATACCGCAAGCCCCGGCTTCCGCCGGGGCTTGGCAAGAGGGGCCAATGGCCCTATGATGAACATATAGGACGCTGGAGCACGCGGCTGGTCCTTCGGTGTTAGTTTATCTTAAGTTCAGTAACCGTCACCGTCCAGGGTGGCGGTTTCTACTTTTCACAATGATCGTAACGGTAAACCGCCCGATGTGTAATGTAATCCGCATCCAGTCCCACCCCCTTCCGGAGGGAGTGGCCAGCCGCCTGCCACTACAGCGTCAAATGCATCTTATATGTTTCGGGGAAAGGCAAGCCTTTCCCCCTTTTTCTCTTTGGGAGCGACTTCTCCGGAGCCTGGATCCTATAAGGGCGGGCCCGCGCCGCATGCCTCCTATAAACCACATAAGTGGACGCGCCTTTTCTCGTTCCGCCCCTTGCATTGCTTTGTTGAAAGTGCTACAATAACGCATGGTATCACCAGAGGCAAAACAGCAGAATGAATCAACGATTTTCATAGAGAGGGTGACACAAGCAGCATGGAATGGACAATGACGGGAGGCGTCCCCGGCCAGGTCTGCCTGATGCAGGGTAACGAGGCCATCGTGCGGGGCGCGGTGGAGGCCGGAATCAATTTCGCCGCCTCCTACCCCGGCTCTCCCTCCTCCCAGGTGCTGGGAATGCTGGGAAAAATTGCCCGGGAGCGGGGCTTTTACGCGGAGTGGTCCACCAACGAGGTCTGCGCCCTGCAGGCCTGCACGGGCGCGTCCCTGGCCAATGGCCGGGCTCTGTGCGTGGTGAAGCAAAACGGCCTTTTGTGCGTGGCGGACGCGCTCCACTGCGCTGCCCAGGCCGGGGTAAAGGGGGGGCTTGTGATCGTCTCCAGCGACGACCCCAGCGCCCACTCCTCCACCAACGAGTTCGACTCCCGCTGGCAGGCGGTATCCGCAGGCATCCCCCTGCTGGAGCCCACGACGATGCAGGAGGCCAAGGACATGATCCCCTACGCCTTCGAGCTCTCCGAGAAAGCGGGGCAGATCGTGCTGGTCCGGGTAACCACCCGGGTCTGCCACGGCCGGGGCAACGTGGTCCTGGGCCCCCTGCCGGAGAAGCCCCGGGCCCTGGAGCGGGTGGGGGAATGGGACCGGATGGTCTGCGTCTCCTACATGCACGGCCCCGCCCTCCAGAAGCTGGAGAAGCTCCGGGGGCTGTTTGAGGACAGCCCCTGCAACCATTACGAGGGCCCGGAGGCTCCCCAAAAGCTCATCATCGCCGGGGGCACCGGGCGGCTCTACGGACAGGAGGCCCTCCGCCGCCTGGGCGCGGACAAGGAGACCGGGTTCCTGTCCCTGGGGACCCTCTGGCCCCTGCCGGAGGACTACATACTCCGCCGCCTCCGCACAGCGGAGGAGGTCCTGGTCCTGGAGGAGGTGGACCCCTTCCTGGAACAGGCCATCCAGGCCCTGGCGGGCCGGGAGGGCCTGCGGGTGAAGTTCCTGGGCCGGGGCAATGCCCTGCCCGCCGTGGGCGAGCTGGACCCGGACGTGGCCACGTCCGCCATCTGCCAGCTCACCGGGGCGGCCCTTCCTGCGCGCAAGCCCGCCGGAGACCTGGAGCTCCCCGTCCGGGAGATGAGCTTCTGCGCGGGCTGCCCCCACCGGGCCACCTTCTACCTCCTGAAACGGGCCATGCGCCAGGAGAAGCACCCCGGCGTAGTCGTCGGCGACATCGGCTGCTACTTCATGGCGGGCCAGTCCGCCGGGCAGTACGCCTGGCAGACCTGCAACTGCATGGGCTCCGGCGTCAGCGTGGCCGAGGGCTTGGGCCAGCTGACCAACTACGGCCTGGACCAGAAGGTGGTCACCATGTGCGGCGACTCCACCTTCTTCCACACCATTCTCCCCGGCCTGGTGAACGCCACCTATCACAACGCCAATATGCTTTTGATTGTCCTGGACAACTCCGCCACGGCCATGACCGGCTTCCAGCCCCACCCGGGCACCGGCCTTACCGCCATGGGGGACCAGGTGAAGCCCATGGACATCCCCAAGATTTTGGACGCCGTGGGCTGCAACGTAGAAGTGGCGGACCCCTTCGAGGTGTTGGAGGCGGAAAAGACCCTCCGCCGGATGCTGGACCAGCCGGGGATGAACGTTCTTATCATGCGCCAGCCCTGCGCCACCCTCATGACCAAGGAGCGGAGCAAGAAGCCCGTCCGGGTCTACGTGGACCAGGACGTGTGCGTCGGGGACGGCTGCGGCTGCGACAAGTACTGCTCCCGGGTCTGGGGCTGCCCCGGCAACACCTGGGACTTCAAGAAGAACAAGGCGCTCATCGACCCCGTCACCTGCGTGGGGTGCGGCGTGTGCGCCAAGCTGTGCCCCTCCGGGGCCATCAAAGTGGAGAGAGGTGACGAGGCGTGAAGCTGAAATACGATCCTCTGAACATCGTGGTCTGCGGCATCGGCGGGCAGGGCAACGTGCTGGCCGCCGAGACCTTGGGCACCGCCATGTGCGACCGGGGCTGCCGGGTGGCCGTGGGGGAGACCTACGGCGCCAGCCAGCGGGGCGGCTCCGTCATGAGCCACGTCCGGGCTTCCGAAAAATGGGACCCCAGCGTGCTGATCCCCGCCGGAGAGGCCCACATCATCATCGGCTTCGAGCCCCTGGAGACGCTCCGCATCGCCCGGAAGTACGCCGGAGCGGACACCGTTACTGTCTACGATCCCCGGCCCGTCTACCCCCTGGGCGTTCTCCAGGGCGTTCAGACCTACCCGCCCCTGGAGGAGCTCCAGGCGGAAATTGAACAGCTTTCCAGCGTGGCCCTGGCCATTCCGGCGGCGGACATCGCCATGGAGGCCGGGGACTCCCGGGCCGCCAACATCGCGCTGCTGGGGGCCTTCAGCCAGCTCTCCGCCGCCCCGCTGAGCGGGGAGGACCTGGAGAAGATTCTGGCCCAGCGGTTCAAAGGAAAGGTGCTGGAGCTGAACCGGAAAGCCTTCGCCATGGGCCGGGAGGCCGCGAAGAAAGGGGGCGCGGTGTGATGGAGACCATTCGCGTCGTGTTCCGCCACCCCCAGGGCAAGGCTCCCCTGACGCTGGAGCTGCCCCGGGACACCCGTTTTTCCGCCCTGACGCCGCTGCTCTATGAGAACCGCTTTGTGGAACAGCAGAAGCCGGGCTGGCGCTGCCTCTACCTGGAGCACCTGTGCGGCATGAAGCACACACTGGCCGATTATGTGCCGGAGGGCGCGGAGGAGATCGTTTTGGACCTCTTCGGCTTCTCCCAGGTGCTGGTGTAAAGGAGGAGTGGGAAACATGTTAAGTACGATTGCGTTAGACACCCAGGTCCTCCGTCCGGGCCTGTGCACCGGCTGCGGGGCCTGCCAGGGCCTTTGCCCCTACTGGGGCAGCGTGGATGGGCGGACCGTCTGCTTCTTCGACTGTGAGCGGGCCGACGGCCGCTGCCAGCGCTTCTGCCCCCGGATGCCCACCGATCTGGACGTCCTGCGGAAGCAGTTTTTCCCCGAGGACACCATCCTCCCGGAGATCGGCCCCTTCCTGGGACTGTACCTGACCCGGGCCGCCGACGAATCCATCCGCTCCAAGGCCCAGCACGGCGGCAGCATGACCGCCCTGGTGGAGCTGGCCCTGAAGGAGGGCTTCATCGACGCCGCGGCCCTGGCCCGCTCCCAGGGGGGCCTGAACCCCGAGGGCGTGCTGGCCTCTACGGCGGAGGAGGTCCGGGCCTGCTCCGGCTCCAGCTTCCAGGTGCCGCCCACCCTGGCGGTGCTGAACCAGGCCCTGAGAGAGGACCAATACCACAAGATCGGCGTGGTAGGCACGCCCTGCAAGACCCTGGCGGCCTATAAGATGAAAGCCAACCCCCTGCCGGAAAACGACAACCACGCCGGGAACATCGGCATGGTCTTCGGCCTCTTCTGCGGCTGGGGCCTGGACTGGGACGGCCTGAACGCCCTGGCGGCGAGACACGCCGACCCGGCCAAGGTCTCCCATATGGACATCCCCCCCAGCAAGTACCACTCCCTGGAGCTCCGGGAGGACGGGAAGACCGTCTCCGTCAACCTGGACGAGGTGACGCTCCTGGTCCGCTCTGGCTGCCGCTGCTGCGCCGACATGACGGCGGAGTTCGCGGACCTCTCCATCGGCGGCGCCCGGAGCGCCGACGGCTGGGACGTGGACAAGGGCTGGAACCAGATCATTGTCCGCTCGGAGAAGGGGCGGCAGCTCCTGGACCTGGCCCGGGAAACGGGCGTGCTGGAGTTCAAGGAGCCCATGGAGGGCGGCCTGGAGAAGCTGAAAAAGGCCTCCCTGGGCAAGAAGCGCACGGCGGTGGAAAACCTCCGGGCCTTCACCGGGAAGGCAGAGGACCTGGGGTACCTGAACCCCAGCCAGGAGCTTTTCAAAGAATTGTGATGGAACACGGGAGACAGGAGGGCCTGTCTCCCGTGTTTCCGCCGCCGGACATTCCGCGGCCTTCCGGGCGCATTTCAATACAAGGGCATTGCCCAGGAGGCCCCGGGCTGTTAAACTGGGGAGGGGATGTTTTCCCGGCATGTTCCCGGCGGTTTCCGGGAATCCTCCAAGGCAGGGGGCGGAACCGCCCACCGATCTGATGGAAAAGCGTGGTGACGCCTATGCTCCAATTCGCCATCTGCGACGACGAGCCCCACATGGTCCGGGAGCTCTCCGGCCATCTGGCGGCCTACATGGGGGAACCGCCCCTGGCCCCCTACCGCGTCCGCAGTTTTCCGGACGGGCAGTCCCTTCTGGAGAGCGGCGGCGGCTTTGACGTGATCTTCCTGGACGTCCAGATGGCCCCGCCGGACGGGATGGAGACCGCCCGGCTCCTGCGCCGCCGGGGAGAGCGGAGCCTGCTGATTTTCGTGACGGTGCTGCGGGAGTGCGTCTTTGACGCCTTCGAGGTGGAGGCCTCCGGCTATCTCCTCAAGCCCCTGGACCCCGGCCGCTTCCGCCAGGCCATGGACCGGGCCCTCGATCTCCTGGAGCGGAGGGCCGGGGCCAGTCTCGTCGTCCAGCGGGGGAACGCCTGCGAGGTCGTGCCCCTGGCCGAGGTGGCCTACTGCGAGGTCCAGGGCCGGAAGCTCTACCTCCACCGGGCCGGAGGAAGCGTCCTGGATTATTACGGCCGGCTGGAGGACCTGGAGCGCCGCGTGGACCGGCGCTTTTTCAAGTGCCACCGGAGCTACTTGGTTAACCTGGACTATGTCCAGTCCTTCCGGGACGGGCAGGTCCTGCTGCCCCGGGAGGAGGCCATCCCCGTCTCCCGGCTCCGGGAGCGGGAGCTGATCCAGGCCCTCCTGCGCCGGATGAAAGAGAGGGGGGCCTGATATGGAGCATTTCAGCCTGTGGCTGGACGGGCTCAACCTGGCGGGGCAGGGCGTGCTGCACCTGCTCTTCGCCAGCCGCCTCACGGGGAAGCGGCTGCGGGCTTGGCATTTCCCGGCCTACCTCTCCCTGCTGGGCGTCCTCTGGCTGGCCTCCTCCCGGCTTGCCCTCAGCGGAATTCTCTCGGTGGGCCTGGGGGTGCCGCTCCTCTATGCCGTCAGCCGCTTTGCCCTGGGCGCCCCTGGGCCCCTGTCCTGGCTGGCCGCCGTTCTCGCTTTCTACATTTCCCAGCTCTCCTTCGGCATCCTCAATGCCATAGAAGCGGCGCTCTTCCCCGCCTTTATCGGGACCCCCCTGCTCTACGGCCTGCTCCTGGCGGCCCAGGCCCTGTTCTTCCTGCTCTGCGGGCTCTGCTATTGGGCCGTGGGGAAGCTCCTGCCCTGGGAGGGGGACGGCCAGAGGCCCTTCCCCGGACTGCTCCTCTTTCCCAGCCTCTTCTTTTTTGCCGCGGAGCTCTATATCCTCCACACCGCCTACGCCTCCCTGTCCCCCTCCCCCTCTCCGGCGGAGGCCGGGAAGCAGGGCACGCTCCTCCTCCTGCAAAGCCTGGGGCTGGCGGCCCTCTTCTGCACCCTGTACGCCTACTGCCACCTCTGCCGGGGCTTCCAGGCCCAGGGGACCCTCCAGTCCCTGGCCCAGGCGGTCCAGGCCCAAAGGTCCTATATCGCCGGGGCCCAGGCACGCTACGAGCAGACGCGGGCCTTCCGCCACGACGTGAAGAACCACCTCTCTGTGCTGGACGGCCTCCTGGGCGGCGGAAAGCTGGAGGAGGGCCGGGCCTACCTCAAAAAGCTGGAGGCCGCCTCGGAGGCGCTGTCGTTTCCCTATCAAACCGGAAACCCCGTGGTGGACATCCTGCTGGCGGAAAAGCTGGGGCTGGCCCGGGAAATCCCGGCGGAAGTCTCCCTCCTTCTGCCCGAGCCCTGCGCCATTGACGACTTTGACCTGTGCGTCCTCTTCGCCAACGCCCTGGACAACGCCATCCGCGCCTGCCAGTCTAGCGGGGAGCCGCCTTTCCTCCGTATCTCCGGGAGGCGGCAGGGAACTTTTTATATGCTGGCCTTTGAGAACAGCTGCCCGGCCGGGCCCCTCCCCCCGGCGGGCACGGGCCTCTCCAACATCCGCTCCGTGGCGGAAAAATACCACGGGGCCGTGCTGACGGAGCAGGCGGAGGGACGGTTCTCCCTAAACGTGCTGCTGGACATCTCGTTACCCCCTGAGAGCATTTCAAGCCAAAAGCATTGAAACCCGCCTCCCGGGCCCGTAAACTGGGCGGAGGGAAACCGTTCCGGCCCGCTGCCCGGAAGGCGGGGCCTCCCCTCCGCCCCGGGGACCCCTGTCCTTTTGGGGCAGCGCTTCCCGGCGGAAGCCGGGCCCGCTGTTTCTCTTTTGGCGGAATTTACGATGACATGAGGAGGAATGCCCTATGCAGCCTGTTTCCAGTGCAAACACCCGCCCCCTCCGCCCCCTGGACGCGGCGGAGAAGGCCCTTGGAGTCCCTAAAACCCAGCGGGCCAAGGAGGCGGAAGAGGACCGCCCCCTCCGGCCCCGGATGGACGAATACGTCCCGGAGAAAAAGCAGGAGCCCTGCGGCCGCTACTGGCCAGGCAGGGACGGGGACGGACGGCCCACGGTATACTTCGACAGCCCGGACCGCCCTGGCCTGCCGGCTCCCCAGCGGACGGCGGAAGCCCCCGGAGACGGCGCCCCGGCGGAGCCGCGGAAAGCGGAAGGCCCGGAGGGGCCCGAGGAGAAGGGCGAAAAGGAAGAACGCTGGGTCTGTAACACCGACCAGGTGGACCGTGAAATCGAGGAAACGAAGAAGCGGAAAGAGGACCTGGAGCGGCGCCTTGCCTCCGAATCCGATGAAGCCAAGGTCAAGGAACTGCGGTGCCAGCTGGACCAGGTGTCCCGGGAGCTTTGTGAAAAGGACAACGACCAGTACCGGAAGCAGCACGCGGCCTTCACCCGGCTCTCTTAACTTCCCAGCCCAGGCGGAGCGCAAAGCCGCAGCCTTGCATAATCCCCCCAGCCGCCCAAAAACCCGGATACCGAAACAAGTCCCCCTGTAACCGCTATGGGTTACAGGGGGATTCCCGCGAAAACCGCTGGTTTAAAAATACCGTTCCCTATCCTCCCCGCCTCCGCCTGTAAACCCGCGGAGCGTCTTTCGGGGAGAGCGGAGAAATTCCCACCGGAGCCCAGTTTCCGCTGAAAGGCGGAACCAAAGCGCCGATGGGAATTTCTAAACTGGTGACCCGGCGGGGATTCGAACCCCGGACCCACTGCTTAAAAGGCGCAGACATAGCCTCTAATACCAATAGTTACACGGTTTTTTGACTTGCATCCGACTTGCACGGCATTTCTTTCCCGCCCGGCTGGCCGGACAAATAGGCGTCCAGCTTGTCAACGGACTTCCGCTTGTGTATAGCGTCCAGGTGCGTATAAATCCGCAGCGTGGTGCTCACGTCGGCGTGTCCCATCTGAGCGCACGCCTGAACCACGTCCACCCCGGCCAGATACAGCAGCGTGCAGAAGGTGTGCCGGAGCCAGTGCATGGTGATGTTCGGGATCGTCCTGTCCAGCCGCTTGGGGCCCGGCCTGCCGGACTTCCGCCGCTCCAGGTCCGCCGGGGTCCGGGTGCCGTACTTCTCGTTCAGAAGCCGCATATAGGAGCCCCACAGCTTCTTCCAGGCGGAATCCGTCATGACGCCGCCGTGGGCGCTGGGAATCACCAGCAGATTGTCCCGGGGCAGCTCTGCCATGTAGTTCGCCAGCCGCTGGGGAATATCCACCGTCCGCATACCAGCGGCGGTCTTGGTGACGTGCCGGAGGCTGGGGACGCCGCTGGAATCGTACTCCATCACCTTGTTGACCGTGATGGTCCGGGCCTCCAGGTCCACGTCCGCCCAGGTCAGCGCCGCCAGCTCCCCCCGCCGGAGCCCGGACAGCATCATAATCACCGCTGTGCTTTGGGCCCGGTGGGGTGTGTCCCAAATCCATTGCTGTTCTTCGGCAGTTAATGCCCGGCGGTGCTCCTCCTTGCGGCCCACCGCCGTCAGCTCCACCTGTTCCGCCGGATTGGCGGGGATAACCCGGCCCACGGCCCGCCGTAGGATTTGCCGGATTGCGGAGCGGTACAGGCTCACGGTGCGCTGGGAAAGCCCCTGATCCGCCAGAGTGAGCAGCACCCGTTCGATATCGTCCGCCCGGACCTGGCCGATTTCGTAACCCTGGAGCTCCTCCTTCCAGAGCTTCACGGCCCGCCGGTAGTTGTCCATCTGGCGGCAGGTGATGCGTTCCCGCTCCTTCAGCCGCAGCCAGTCGTCCGCCCAGGCGGCGAAGCTGTCCCTCTGGGCAAGAACGTCCAGCCCCCGGCCAAGCTGGAGGCAGACGGCGGTTTCCTTTTCCTTCAGCTCCGCCGGGGACTTGGCGTAGACGCTTTTGTATTGCCGCTTCCCGTTCTCGTCCCGGCCCAGGTATATCTGAGCGCAATAACGCCCGTCCGCTCGTTTTTTGGCCTTTGCCATGTGCTCAGTCCCAATTGATGGCGTTTTCGGCCACGTACTCCCCGGCTTCCAGTTCACGGGCGGCGTGCTCCATAGCGGCGTGCTCCGCAGGCGTGGCCTTCGTGTAATCAGGGTCCCAGGCAAGGACCAGCTTTTTCACCAGCTCCAGGGCAAGCGCTTGGTCCGCTTCCGGCAGGATGTTGACCATCTGTGCGATTTGCTGTGCGATTGGCGCCATACTTAAGCCCTCCTTACTTCTTGTAGATGTCTCCCCGGCTTCCTATATCCATGATATACAGGATTTCCAGCTGACTTTCCATCCCATATCTGTAAACGATTCTATATTTCCCCACACGGAGCCGGAAGCGCCCGTCATGGTACCCCTGCATAGCCTTGATATCACCCAGGGGCGGCTTTTGTGTCAGCCCGTGGATTCCGGCCCGTATGCGGGCTTTGGTAGGCCTGTCCAGGCTCTCCAACGCCTTTACGGCGGATTTCGCGTATCTGATTTCCATTGGGACGGTTCCTTTCCTGCCCTGGGCCTCCGGCCTGGGGCTTTTTGCTCGCCAGCGTGCAATCGGTTTTGGTCCCCTATTCTGGGGAGCAATCTCCTAAATTTTGATCGGTCCAGATTTGGACCCGCCTCATTTGACAGGGTTGTCAAGCGAGGTCCATCCAGATTTGGATTGACCTGCTCCATTTTCCTGTGGAGCAGATCAACCCGCTCAAAATTGAGCGGGTTCTCTGAGCTCAATTTTGAGCTCAGGGAGAAAGTTCCCTCAGTACCCATGCCCCTTATTTCGGGTAAGGGTGTCCAGTTCAACCGACACCCTTCTATTCGCCCTCCTCCGCCCCCTCTGGCGCGTCCTGGGCGGCGGGGGTGTCTTTACCCTCATTTGAATTAAGGGTTGTCTGTTGGGTATCTTGGCGACGGTAACGGGGGAGTATATCTTCTACATAATCTGCCGCCTTTCCCTGCCCTTCATCATCCATTTTTGAAAAGGCAGCTATCATGCGCTGCTCTTTTTCAGAGAATGAATACCCCATAATGCTAAGTTCATATTCCATACGTTTTGTTGTAACGTCTACTATCTTTCGGTCCCATTCATCTTGAAGATTAAAAATTTTTATGGTATTAGTTACAATTCTTTCTCGTTCACTTACTTTTACCCCCAAAAGGAGCCAGTAAAAATCACATTCTAGCGCATCGGCTATGCGCTGAATTGTTTCTTGCTTTGGGTTTCGCTTATCTGTTTCATACTGTGCAATCATAGAGCCAGAGACGCCCAGCATTGCACCTAATTCTGTTTGTGTAATTCCGGCCTTTTTCCGCGCCTCTTTTATACGTTGTCCGGTGGTCATGCAATCACCTCAATATTAAGTATAGCACAGAATAGAAAAAAAGAAAAGAGAAACTTAGCAAAAGTTCAAATTACCCCTTGACTTTAGCAAGAGTTCAATATATAATAACGCTTAAGCAAACGCTAAAGATTCGGAGGTGGACCAAATGTCAGTCCCTATCAACCGAGTAGCCCTCATAGCGGGGATGGCTAAGCGGAACATCAATTGTAATCAGTTGGTGGAGCTGTCCGGCGTGTCCCGCGTAACCATCACCGCCGCCCGGAGCGGCAAGAGCTGTTCCAGGGAGACAGCGGAGAAGCTGGCGGCGGGCCTGGGGGTCCCCGTGGAGGCACTTATTAAGGAGGGATAGAGCCATGTATTTTGCAATCATGCTGGCCGGGGCTTGGCAGCTGACAAGCTGGATCATGTCCCTGGTGGAGCACATTGAGAAGGGAGGACGCCATGCACACGCCGAGACGACCCAATAAGCCCCGCCGGGTGATCTACTCCATAGATGAACTACCCGCCTACTGCGACTGCTGTGACGTGGGGCTGTATCTCCGGGTGAACCCCGAGGCCGTGGCCCGCATGGCCCGGGAGGGCGTCCTCCGTGGGGCCAAGATCGGGCAGTCCTGGAGGTTCCGCAAGGAGGACATTCTTGACTACGAACGGCGGCTGTTCGGCCTGGGAGGGGAGGGCGAGCCCGAGAATGGATGATCTGTCCTTTCTGTACGAAAACGGGATGTCCTCCGAGGAGGTCACACGCCTACAGGGGCAGGGCCTCACGCTGGCGGAAATCGCGGCCAGCGCCCGGCGGATGGTGGACAGCGGACGGCCCCTGACGGACCCCAGGGAAGCCGTCAAGGAGGTCCTGCCGGAGTTCTTCGATGAGAAGGGGCGGTTCCTTCACAATGTCCTGGGGGACTACTTAACTGAGACCTACGGCTGCTGCAAGATCAATAACGCTGTGCACATCTACGACGGCGGCGTCTATCGCCCCGGAGAGGACGCGCTGCACGGCGCAATGGTGGACTTGCTGCCCAGCTTGACCGACGCTAAGAGGCGGGAGACGTTCAAATACATAAAGGTGTGCCACCGTACGCCGATCAAGGAGCTGTCCCCGCCAAACCTGATCCCCTTCCGGCATCGGGTGTACGACCTGAAAACTGGGGAGTTCCTGGACTACTCCAAGGACCTGGTTTTCCTGAACCGGTTTCCCTGGGACTACGACCCGGCGACCCCGGAGTGCCCCGCCGTCACCGACACGCTGAACGCCATCGCCAACGGGGACGGCGAAGTGGTCAAGCTCCTGCTGGAATCCTTCGGGAACTGCTTCCACCTGCTGAATAGTTACCGGGGTGCTGTGGCGCTGTACGGGCCCTCCGGCAGCAACGGCAAATCTACCTTGCTGAATATGCTGCGGCAGCTGGTAGGGGCTGAAAACGCCTCCTTCCTGAGCCTCCAGGACACGGCGGAGCGCTTCCGCCTGATGGAGGTATACGGCAAGGCCGTCAACATCGGCGACGACATTAGCGGGGTCTACCTGCCGGACAGCTCCCTATTCAAGAAGCTGGTGACAGGGGAAACCGTCCTCGGGGAGAAGAAGGGCCAGGACCCGGTATCCTTCCGATCTTACGCGAAGTTCTTCTTTGCTCTGAACGAGCTGCCGCCGGTCAGCGACAAGAGCAGCGCCTTTTTCAGCCGGATTCTCTTAGTCCCAATGACGGCGGACTTTTCCACTATCAAAAAGCGCGACACTAGCTTAAAAGATAAGCAGTGGTCTACGGAGGAAATGACCTATTTGACGCGGCTTGCGATGGAGGGTCTGGAGCGGCTGCGGGCGCAGGGTGATTTTACCCGGCCTCTGTGTGTGCAACAGGCTATGTCGGAATATGAGCTCGAATGTAACCCTGTGCTGGGCTTTCTGCTGGAGTACGGAGACGTTGTCGGTGAGCCGACGGAGAAAGTTTACAACGACTTCCGTGTCTGGTGTGAGGACAACGGACACCGCAACATCACTACCCGTATTCGCTTTACCAAGGAAGTCTGCCGTCAGGCGGGCGTCAGTAATGATTCAATCCGGCATCCCTATTTCGGGGAGAGAGGAAAATGCAGTACTGGTCAGTGCTTTGTTCCTAAGCCGTCATGAGTGTCAGGCATTGAAAAAAGAACTCCTGACACTTCAAACCATTGCGGCGCAACGATTACACGTTATCTGTCAGGAGGTCAGGAGTTTTTATTAAAGTTTGTAGATTTTATAAGCGGCATACATAAAACACAATATATGCGAGTTTGCAAAAAACTCCTGACCTCCTGACAATGGTCTCAATCCATTGCAGGGCAAGGCTTTGACCTGTCAGGAGTTGTGTCAAAAGTCATGACAAGAAAAGGAGAATTACCATGAACGAGAAGAACTTGGAGCTGCTGGAGAGGATCAAGGACACCCTGAGCGAGATTCAGGGGTTGAAGGAGGACCTGGACGAATGAGTTTTTACAAGACCTGCCCCCATTGCGGGGCGAACCTGGACCCCGGGGAGAGCTGCGACTGCACGATATCCCAGGTCTGCACCGAGGCAAGAGCCGTTTTCCCGGAGCTCTTCACGGGCCGGACTGACCGGGAGATCGTGAGCGAGATTGCCGGAATTGTCCGGCGGGCAGAAATGAAAGATGCCCCCGCCGATGCTGCGAACACTGGCGAGGGCGGGGCGGAACAGAATTTGACCACTGTTTCCACCTCCAGTATAGTCGAAGATGGGAGGCCTGTCAAGTGAATGATAAACAAAGGATTGTAAGCGGGCTGTTGGAATTACAGCGGACCGATCATGACGGATATCTAGCTATGGCTGCTATCATTCCCGCCATGATGGGGGTTGAAGATATACCCGTGCCGGAAGGGAACAGCCGCGGCGCTTTCAAGAGAGCCATTCGGAGAATCCGAGCGGTGCAAGCTGGCATGGAAAAGGACCACCCCGAGTGCGTTCCCGGCTTGAAGAAGGCGGCGGCATTGATTCGCCGGGAGTGGCTGCATAAAGAGGCCACGCCGTGAAGGTCACCATTTCCCACACAATTGAGGAGCAGGGGGAGGCCGACGCCGTTCTGTCGGCCCTCCGGCCTCTCCTGGCATGGGGAAAGGTCCGCGAAAGTAACCGCCATGACCCCTATTTACATATCTATCTGGCAACTAAAAAACCGGGAAAGCCCCGTAATTCCAGAGAAAACCCTTGACCACCGCCCCCAAATGTGCTATACTGAGCTCAGTTAAGGGTCCGGGAGTACCGCCGCAAGGTTAGCCGATCAAGGCACGGGAAACAGTTTAACGCTGTTCTCCCGTGCCTTTTTCTGTTCCCTCCGGGGGCGGGGTTCTATGCGGGCTTGTTCATTCTCCCGCGTCTCCTTCCCCCGCCTCCCTGGGGGACCTATTCAGCCGAACTCTACGGCGTTAAACGGAGGTATTTTATGGAATCCATCAACATCACCCAGAACACCGAGCAGCAGCCCACCACTCCCACCCCGGAGGCATCGGGGGACCAGGGCGGAGAGCGGATGTTCACCCAAGACGATGTGAACCGCATCGTTTCCGAGCGGCTGGCCCGTCTGAAAAACGACCTTTCCCAGCGTGATGAAACCATCAAGAAGCTGGAGGAGGCCAGCGGAGACATTGAGGCCACCCGCGAAGAACTGAGACGCTACAAAGAGGAAGAAGCCGCCCGGAAGAAGGCGGAGAAAGAGGCCGAAACCGACCGCATCCTCACCGAGGCGGCGGAGCAGGCCCTGGACGGAAAAGAATTCGTCAACGAATTCACCCGGAATCACTTTGTGGCGGAGCTGAAAAAGGCCATAGCGGACCCCGCGAACGAAGGCAAGGGGGCGGTCAAGCTCTTCGAGGAAATGACGAAGGACATGGACAACATCTTCCGTAACCCCCAGCTGGAGCCGCTGAAGCTCCCCGGCGTGGACAAGCACGGTTTCGGAAGCATGAATATCGATCATCTGATTTCCACCGCCTTCAAGCCGAAAACTTGAAAGGACTGATATAACTTTATGGCAATTGACCTTGTAACCAAATTTCAACCTTATGTGGATGAACAATTCAAAAACGAATCCAAGCGGGACCTTTTGACCAACCAGGATTTTACCTGGGAGGGTGCGCACACCATCAAGATTTACAAGATCAGCACCAGCCCCATGAACGACTATGACCGGGGCTGGGAGAAAAAAGAGGAGAACTGGAGCCGCTTTGGCCCCGTGGCCGGACTGGACGCCACCACCGAGGCGTTCACCCTGAACAAGGACCGATCCTTCACCTTCGCCATTGACAAGCTGGACCAGGACGAAACCGCCCAGCAGCTTTCCGCCGCCTCTGCCCTGGCCCGGCAGAACCGGGAAGTGGTGATCCCCGAGGTGGACAGCTACACCTATGGCGTCATGGCCTCCAACGCCGGGCACAAGCCCGCCGCCGTGGCCCTGACCGCTGAGAACATCTTCGAGGAGATCACCAAAGCTTCCCAGGCGCTAGACGACGCGGAGGTCCCGGAAACGGGCCGTGTGCTGCTGGTGACCCCCGCCGCCTATACGCTGATGAAGAAAAGCCCGGACATCACGCTGAACAGCGACGTGGGCCAGGAAATGCGCCTCAAAGGCGTCATTGCCAACCTGGACGGCGCTGCCGTGGTGAAGGTGCCCGCCGTGCGCCTTCCTGCTGATTTTGGCTTCATGCTGGCCCACCCGGTCGCCACCGTGGCCCCGGTGAAGCTGGAGGACTTCCGCATCCACCAGGACCCGCCCGGAATCTCCGGCTCTCTGGTGGAGGGCCGCATCTGCTACGGCGCGTTTGTCCTGGATAACAAGACGAAGGCCATTTATTATCAAGCTCTGCCCGCCGTCGCCAGCAAGACGGCAAGCAAGGGCTGACCCAATGGGGCGCGTGGGCGATAGCCTGTGCGCCCCGCCTCATAGGTGATGATATGGGCAAAAAACGTTTGAGAATGGGCACGTCTACGGAGGTACGGCGGGCTGTGAACAAAATCAACAATATGCTCTTGAACGGCGAAGTGGACGCCAAAACGGCAAACGCGCTGCTGTACGGCTGTAACGTCTGCCTGGGCGCAATCCGGGTTGACGACCAACAGGCCAAGCTCAACGAGCTGGAGAAGGCGATAAAGGAGCTGGAAGTGGATGGAAAGAAATATTTTTGATTTGCGGAGGTGGTGAACGTGAATAAGGTCTATGAACTGGCGGCGCGGCTGGAGCGGGTCCGGCTGGACATCATCAACCGGCCCCCGGCGGATGCTCTGAGCCTGAGCCTGGAGGCGTTCTATGGGGAGCACACGGAGGCTGACCTGATGGAACTGGCGGCAGCGCTGGAAAGCGACCCGGTATGAGGGCTGTTGAATGTGAGGCGGGGGAGCCCCGCATAAAGGACAATTGGGTGTTATGCCCGGTCTGCCGCCGGGGAAAGGTGCTCAAGCTCCGCCCAGGAACCAGGGCCGAAAATCTGGCGGTGTACTGCCGGGTCTGTAAAACGGAATCGGTTGTGGATATTCTTACTTAGGCGAACAGCGGTGACTTGCATCTTGACTTGCACGCATCAAAAAAACATTGGTTTTTGGGGCCATTTTGGAGCGCGTTTTCCAAGAGCACGCAAAAAGAAAATCCCTTGTAACCATTGCACCGCAATGACTACAGGGGATTTTCCTTGGTGACCCGGCGGGGATTCGAACCCCGGACCCACTGCTTAAAAGGCAGTTGCTCTGCCGACTGAGCTACCGGGTCGTCGTCGGAAGAAATTCCGCTCTGCTCCGTCCCCGCCCTGCGGGGCGAGGACTGCGCCCGCTCCATTCCTTCCTTCTCTCCCCACAAAATCTATCGATTTTGCGGGGGCCCCCATTTTTGCGGGGGTGAACACCGCGCACGGTTTCGCTGCGCTTACCTTTGCTCTGCTCCCTTCATCTCCCGTCCATCGTCCCGCGCAGGGATGGGGGATTCTCAAGGGGGAGCCCGCTCCCCCTTGAAGGAGCGAAGAAATTTCCCGTCCGGCGCAGTTTTCGCCGCCAGGCGGAAACGAAGCGGTAAGGGAATTTCTGAGCTGGCAGGGACGGCTGGACTCGAACCAGCGCATGAGGGAGTCAAAGTCCCTTGCCTTACCGCTTGGCTACGTCCCCATACAGGAAAATAAGTGCGGGGACCGGGGAAAAGCCCCGATCCCCTGCTCTTGTGGGGTGGGAGATGGGACTCGAACCCACGACACCCGGAACCACAATCCGGTGCTCTAACCAACTGAGCTACACCCACCACATATCAACTGTCTGAAAAACCGCTTGACGAACACCCGAAGGAGAGCTTGGCACGCCAGAAGGGACTCGAACCCCTGGCCTACTGCTTAGAAGGCAGTTGCTCTATCCGGCTGAGCTACTGGCGCGAATTTTTAGATGGAGCAGGTGACGAGAATCGAACTCGCATCCCCAGCTTGGAAGGCTGGTGCCCTGACCATTGTGCTACACCTGCGTAGACCTCACGGCAAGGTCCTGACCCGCCCTGGAAATCGTCAGCTTGGATATCATACCATGAAACCCAGCTGCTGTCAAGCGGTCTCCGGCGGATTTCTCAGAAATTTTCGGAATTTTTTCTCAGCCCCTCCCTTCCAGGAAGGCCCCCATCAGCCGCCGCCCCAGGGATCGGTCCCGCAGCCGCTCCGGGTGCCACTGGACCGCCCACACCGGGAGCCTCCGGTGGCACAGGGCCTCCACCACGCCGTCCCCCGCCCACTGGACCGCCTGGAGCCCCCCGCCCAGGCGGTCCGCCGCCTGATGGTGGGCACTGTTCACCGCCAGGCTCCCGCCGCAGAGGGCCCCCAGCGGCGAGGGGGCGGTCCTCACGCCGTGGACCCGGTCCCCGTCTTCCCAGGCGCCGTGGCCCGGGATATCCTGGACCAGGGTCCCGCCAAAGAAGACGTTGATGGCCTGAAGCCCCCGGCAGACCCCCAGCACCGGCTTTCCCGCGGCGGTGAACTCCTGGAGCAGCTGGAACTCCGCCTCGTCCCGCTCCGGCTCCAGCCCCCGGGAGGCGGCGTTCCCCTGCCCATACCGCCAGGGTTCCAGGTCCCCGCCGCCGGGGAGCAGCAGCGCGTCCCACAGCGCTCCCGGTCCCTGGGAGGCGTCCCCGAACACCGCCCTGCCCCCGGCGGATTCCACCCAGGCCCGGTAACGGGGGTACTGCTCCGCGCTTCCCCAAATGTACACCGTTTTTCTCATCCGCGCCCCTCCTCCGGCCGTCTTTCCCCAGTCTATGCGGAGGGAGATTTCTATGCTACAGATATTGACTTGAAAGATGCTTCGTAGTATGATTTCTTTAGGCGGCGGGGCATTTGGGCTTCCCTGCAAATCCCGCGGAATTCCGTCCCGCAGCAAAGCGACACCAAGAATACAGAATGGGGGATATCCTGCGATGAAACGACTGCTTTCCTTGACCCTGGCACTCTTGCTGCTCCTGTCCCTGGCCGCATGCGGCGGCGGCTCCGGTTCTGATTCCGGTTCTGATTCCGGCTCTGATTCCGGATCTGGCAGCGCCGGGAGCGGCGACGTCCGGGCGGAGGACGGTTATGCCGAGGCCCGCATCGGCGACCTGGTACATTCCTATTTCATGGACTTCTCCGTGAACAGCGCCTACACCACCTCCGATTACCACGGCCACACCGCCCCGGAGGGCATGAAGGTCCTGGTGGTGAACATGACCATCAAAAACACCTTTAACGAAAGCCTGCCCATGTACGACGACGACTTCCAGGGCCAGTGGAGCGCCAGCTCCGAGACGGACGAATTCGCCTGGCCCATCACTGAGGCCGAGGACGGAAGCGACTTGGAAGTGGTGTCGGAAGAGCAGCTTCCCGCCGAGTACGAGCTGGCGGTAAATGAAACCCGCACCGGCGACCTGGTCTTCGACGTGCCCGCGGACGAGAAGGACTTCTCCATCTCCCACCTGGAGCTCTTCGACGACGACAGCGAGGGGGACACCTTCTTCGTATTCTTCACCGCTGAAGAACAATAAGCGCATCGGAACAGCGGAGCGGCTTCCAGCTGCTCCGCTTCTTTTTACCCCAGCCCCCGGGCCAGCAGGAACAGCAGGCAGGTGTGGGCGGGATAGTAGGCGTAAAAGAACCACTTCCAGCCCCGGCCCTTCTCCCCGTTGTACCGGAGCATCAGCGGCAGGGCCAGGACCATCATCCACTGGACGGGGAACACGCCGTACAGCGCCTCGGCGCTGAACTGGTAAATGCAGAAAACCAGGTAAACGGCGGCCAGGGCCTCCCGGCGGTCCCGGAGGAAGTACAGGGCCATCCCCAGGGCAATGAACTCGAAGCCAAACTCGTTCACCGCCAGGTTCGGGACCACTCCGGTGAGAACATCCCCGCTGAAATTCCCGGTGAAGGGCACCAGGAAGGGGAGAAGCCCGTAAAAAACCTGGACCAGCGCGACGGCCCCCAGCAGCAGCCCGCCCCGTTTCCGGTCCCGCTGGTACAGCTCCACCGCGCTGATGAGGACCCCCGTCAGGAACAGCGGCAGGAAGATGTTGTGGTTCCCATAGCCGCCCTCCGTGGGAAACCGGGCGTCCAGGAACAGGCCCAGGGCCGTCATAAAAAGGCTCAGCAAATAGAGCCGCAGGAGATACCGCCCCCGGCTCCGGGTATGGGCATAGCCCTGGGCCATGCAGAAGAGGAACAGGGGATAGGCCCCCCGGCCCAGCCAGCGGAACCAGGCCGGGGCCGCCGGAAAGTAGAGTCCCACATGGTCCAAGGTCATCAAGCCCACCGCCGCCAGCTTCAAGGAAAAGGTTGTCACGCGTCTTCACTCCCATTCATCTAAAAAAGGGCGGTTCCGCCCCGCTGCCAATAGAACGGGGCGGCGGGGCCGGATTCTTCAAACACGCTTCCGGGATTTTCCTGGTTGCTATTTCCATCCAGGCTTGTTATAATGCCCTCATCAGTACAGGCCCTTCGGGCCAAAGCAGATGAATTTGACAGAGAGGAGACATTTTTATGGATCGCTGCGCGATGGCGTATCAATATCACAAGGAGGGCTGGAACTGCGCCCAGTCCGTGGCGGCGGCCTGCGCCGGTTTGGCGGGCCGGACGCCGGAGGAGGTCCTGCCCCTCCTGGGCGGCTTCGGCGGCGGCCTGGGCGGCAGCCACGAGGAGGTCTGCGGCGCCGTCAGCGGCGGCGCGCTGATCTTGAGCCTCTGTTTCCCCTTTGACAAGCAGGGCGACCAGGAGGCCAAGCGGAACATCTACCGCGTCACCAAGGAGTACCGCCGCCGCTTTTTCGAGGTCTTCGGCCACACCCGCTGCGGGGACCTCCTCCGGGCCAAGCCCGGCGTAACGGACAAAAATCCCGCTTCCCAGCGCCTGGGCGTCACCGCCCACTGCGACAACATGATCGTCACGGCGGTGGAGCTGCTGGAGGCCCTGATTCAGGAGGAGCGGGAAGGGGGCACGGCATGAGCCACGAGCACAAGAAGCGCCAGTTCAGCAGCCAGTGGGGCTTTGTCCTCTCGGCGGTGGGCTCGGCGGTGGGCATGGCCAACGTGTGGGGCTTTCCCGCCAAGATGGGCAGCAACGGCGGCGGGGCCTTCCTCATCGCCTACCTGATCTTCATCGCCCTCTTCGGCACCGTGGGCCTGGCGGCGGAGTACGCCGTGGGCCGCCGGGCCCGGACGGGGACCCTGGGGGCCTATGAAATGGCCTGGGGCACCCGGAAGAAGGAGCTGGGCAGGGCCGGGGGCCTTTTGGGCTGGCTGCCCCTGGCGGGGTCCATGTGCATCGCCATCGGTTACGCGGTTATCATCTCCTACGTGCTGAAGGCTTTCGCCGGCTCCCTCACCGGGGAGCTGATGACGGCGGACACCGCCGCCTGGTTTGAGAGCTTTTCCCTGGCGGACTACTCCGTGATTCCCTTCCACGCCATCGTGGTGGTGGGCACGCTGCTGACGCTTCTGCTGGGGGCCAAGAGCATCGAAAAGAGCAACAAGGTCATGATGCCCCTCTTTTTCCTGATCTTCCTCATCCTGGCGGTGAGGGTGGCCTTCCTCCCCGGCGCGGCGGAGGGCTACCGCTATATGTTCTCCCCCCGGTGGGAGGAGCTGCTGGACCCCATGGTGTGGATCTGGGCCATGGGACAGGCTTTCTTCTCCCTGTCCATCACCGGCAGCGGCATGATCGTCTACGGGGCCTACCTGGATACGGCGGAGGACGTGGCGAAGCTGGCGAAACGGACGGCCCTCTTCGATACCATCGCCGCCCTGGTGGCCGCCCTGGTGATGATCCCCGCCTGTTTTGCCTACGGGCTGGACATCGGGGCGGGGCCCTCCCTGCTCTTTGTCACCCTGCCCCGGATTTTGCAGGACATCCCCCTGGGGCGGCTGTTCGCGGTGATTTTGTATATTGCCATGATCTTCGCCGGGGTCAGCTCCCTCCAGAACATGTTCGAGGCGGTGGGGGAATCCCTGCTCCACAAATTCCCCAAGCTCAGCCGGAAGGCCATGCTGGTCCTGCTGTGCGTGGTGTGCCTGGGAATCGGCCTGCACATGGAACCCATCTTCAAGTGGGGCCCCTGGATGGACATCGTATCCATCTACATCATCCCCATCGGGGCCACCCTGGGGGCGGTGAGCTGGTTCTGGATCATGCGCCGGGAGGATTTGATGGACGAGGTGGACAAGGGCGCGGAGAAGGCTCCAGGGGCCTGGTGGTATCACGTCGGGCGGTATGTGTACGTTCCCTGCGCCGTCATCCTGTGCCTGGTGGCGCTGTGCATGCAGGTGGCGTTCTAAAGCAAGCTATAGAAAAGCGGCGGGGAAATTCCCCGCCGCTTTATTTAAGTTTTGGAGCTCCGGCTTACAGCAGCCCCTGAATCAAAATGATCAAAATCAGCACCGGCAGGACGAACTGGAAGTAGGGCCACAGCCAGCGCGGCATTTTCAGGCCCTGCCCGGAATTGGCCTCCTCCAGATAGCGGTCGTAGCCCCAGCCGCTCTTGCTGACGCAGAACAGCAGGTACACCAGGGACCCCAGGGGCAGCAGCAGGTTCGAGACGAGGAAGTCCTCGCTGTCCAGCACGTCCCGTCCGCCAATGAGGTGGAGTCCGCTCCAGAGGTTATAGCCCAGGACGCAGGGCATGCTGGCGATGAGGATGAAGACGCAGTTCGCCAGGGCCGCCTTTTTCCGGCTCCAGCCGAAGTTGTCGATGGCGTTGGCCTGGAGGTTTTCAAAGACGGCAATGACCGTGGAGAAGCTGGCGAAGGTCATGAACAGGAAGAACAGGGACCCCCAGAGGCGGCCCCCCGCCATATTCAGGAAGACCTTGGGGAGGATCATGAAGATCAGCGCCGGGCCCTGTCCCGGCTCCACGTCAAAGGCGAAGCAGGCGGGGAAGATGATGAGGCCCGCCATCAGGGCCACAAAGGTGTCCAGCAGGCAGATGCGCACCGCCTCGCTGGTGAGGGTGTTGTCCCGGCTCATGTAGCTGCCGAAAATCTCCATGGCGGCAATGCCGAGGCTCAGGGTGAAGAACGCCTGGTTCATGGCGGCGGTAATGACATTGCCCAGGCCCGCCTCCGCCGCCCGCTGGAAGTCGGGCAGGAGGTAGAACTTCACGCCCTCCATCCCGCCGGAGAGGGTCAGGCTGTGGACCGCCAGCACAATGATGAGGGTCAGAAGGCCCAGCATCATCCACTTCGTAATCCGCTCAAGGCCCTTTTGCAGGCCGAAGCTCACCACCAAAAAGCCCGCCAGCACCGTCAGAACCATCCAGACGGTCATCTCCACCGGGTCCGCCAGCATGGCGGAGAACACCCCGTCCACCGCGCCGGCGGCAAGGCCGTCAAAGGCCCCGCCGGCAAACTTGAAGAAGTAGCCCAGCATCCAGCCGGAGACGGTGGTGTAGTACATCATCAAAAGGCAGCAGCCCGCCACGCAGAACCAGCCGTGAATGTGCCACTTGCTGCCCGGCTTCTGGAGGGCCTGATAGCCCTGCACGGCGCTCTTGCGGCTGGCCCGGCCCACCGCCAGCTCCATGGTCAGAACCGGCACGCCCATGATCGCCAGGAAGAGCAGGTAAAACAGCACGAACACGCCGCCGCCGTTCTCCCCGGTGACATAGGGGAATTTCCATACGTTGCCGATGCCGACGGCGCAGCCCGCGCTTACCAGAAGGAAGCCCAGGCGGGATTGAAAACGCTCCCGTTTCATAAGTTTCTCGTTCCTCTCTCGTATATTTCGTTGCAAAACCCACAGGCGAAAAAAACGCCCCGGCAGATTTTTATATGATACCCGTCTTTCCCCAAAAAGTCAATCCTTTCGTGGGTGAAAGTGCGCTTTCCTTTTTCCCTCCGCCGTGCTATACTGGCCCTGGAAAACATCCGCATTGGAAAGGAGGCCCCCATGGAAGACTGCCGGACCCGATATCCCCTCCTGCTCGTCCACGGCCTCAACTGCCGGGACGACTGGATCTTCTCCTACTGGGGCCCCCTGACGGACCACCTCCGCGCCCGCGGGGCCGCCGTCTACCTCAGCGGCCAGGACGCCTGGGGCAGCGTCCCCGGCAACGCCCGGGCCCTCCTCCGCCGGGCCGAGGACATTCTGGCGGAGACGGGCGCTGAAAAGCTGAACCTCATCGCCCACTCCAAGGGTGGGCTGGAGGCCCGGTATCTTATCTCCTCCCTGGGCTTTGCCGAAAACACCGCCTCCCTGACTACCATCTGCACGCCCCACCGGGGCTCGAAAGCGGCGGCGGAATGGCTGGCGCGGGAACGGGTCTGCCGCCTCATCGGCCCGGGGCTGGAGGGCTTCTGGCGGGCCCGGGGAGACCGGGACCCGGACTTCCCGGCGGCGTTAAGCGCCCTAACCCCCGAGGCCATGGCCCGCTTCAACGAAGAGAACCCGGACAGCCCCCTGGTCTACTACCAAAGCTGGGGCGCCCGGCTGGACGGGGCGGGCTGGGACCCCATGGACCGCTTCCAGCTCTGGCTCACCAAGGCCGACGCACCCACCGACGGCCTGGTCTCCCCGGAGTCCGCCGTATGGGGCCATTGGCGGGGAACCCTGGAGGGCGTGTCCCACCAGGACGGCGTGGGCGGGCGGCGGAGGAAGCGGCCCGGCTTTGACGCCGGGGAGTTCTATATCCGCCTGGTTCAAGAGCTGGCGGAGATGGGATTTTAAGGAGGACTTTATGGAACGATATGCGCAGGCTGCCCCGGCAAAGGTGAATCTGGCCTTAGATATCCTGGGCCGCCGCCCGGACGGCTATCACGAGATGCGCATGGTCATGCAGACGGTAAGCCTCTGCGACACCGTGACGCTGGAGGAAGCCGGGGAGGGCTTCGCCCTCTTTGCCCAGGGCCTCGTCCTGCCCGGGGGAAAAACCCTGGAACAGCGGGCGGCGGAGGCGTTTTTCGCCGCCATAGGACGGCCCCAGCCGTCCCTCCGGGTGACGCTGGAGAAACGGACCCCGGCCTACGCGGGACTGGGGGGCGGCAGCGCCGACGTGGCGGCTTTGCTGCGGCTGCTGCGGGAGAACTACGCCCCAGCCATGCCCCGGGAAGAGCTGGAGGCCATCGGCGGCCAGACCGGCAGCGACATGCCCTTCTGCATCCGGGGCGGCACGGCCCTGGCGGAGGGCCGGGGGGATGTCCTGACGGACCTGCCCCCCCTGCCGGACTGCCGCTTGGTGATCTGCAAGCCGGACTTCGGTCTGCCCACAGGGCCCATGTTCGCCCGCCTCCGCTTTGACAAAAGCCTCCCCCACCCGGACGTGGACGGGATGTCCGCCGCCCTGAAGCGGGGGGACCTGGCGGGCGCGGCAAGGCACGTGGGCAACATGTTCGAGACGGTGCTGGAACCGCCGGAGCGGCGGGAAATCCAGCGGATCAAGGAAGCCCTTCTCCGCCACGGAGCCCTGGCCGCCGCCATGTCCGGCTCCGGCCCGGCGGTGTTCGGCCTCTTTTCCCCGGAGGCGGAAACTAACCGGGCGCTGGAGGAGCTGGGCCGCCGCTATGCCCAGGTTTTTGAGGCGCTCCCGGTTGGGCGGCTGCTTTAGAGCAAAACCGGCACCTCACGCCGGAGGGTCAGGCTCTCCGGCGTGACGGCGCAGTCCCAGGCGCATACCCGGACCCCCGCGGAGGCGGCCTCCCGCAGGGCCGCGCCGAAGGCGGGGTGGGTTTCGTCGTTGGGGGCCACGCTCTGCATGCCCTCCATCTGCACCACGAAGAACAGCGCCGCCCCCAGCCCGGCCTCCGCCGCCTTTTGCAGCTCCCGGATGTGCTTCACCCCCCGCTCCGTGGGCGCGTCGGGGAAGCGGGCCGCGCCCCCCTCTTCCAGGGTGACGCCCTTGACCTCGATGAAAAAGGGGCCCCGGGGGCCCTCCACGCAGAAGTCCAGCCGGGACTCCCCCCAGGTTACCTCCCGGCGGAGGACCGCCCCCTCCGGCAAGCGGGGCGCCAGCCATTCGGCAAAGACCCGGTTGGGCGCCTGGGCGTCCATATTCACCAGCAGGCCCCCCTTTTGGACGGCAATGAGGTCGTAGGCGGTTCTCCGCCGGGGATTGGCGCTTTTCTCCAGATAGACGGCCGCTCCGGGGACCAGCAGCTCCCGGCAGCGGCCCGTATTTTTTACGTGGACGGTCCGGACGCCTCCCTCCGCCTCCACCTGGGCGATGAAGCGGTTGGGCCGGGCGAGAAAGCGGCCCGGGACCACGGTTTGATACTGCATAGCGGCTCCTTTCCGGCGGGAAGGGAAATCTTTATCGGTTTCTTAACAGGCGGGCCCGCCGTTTTGCCCCCTGAATTCGTAAAATTGTACCACGTTTTACTCCTCAAGTCCAGCCTTTGCAAACCGCGCGAAAAAGCCCTGATAAAATTTCCGCAAAGTCATTGTTTTTTCCGGCGGAAGTTGATACAATAGCCCTGCATCTATATTTATAGGAGGGAGCATATGCCAGAATATGGAAGTTTGTTTGTCTGCCTGATGGGCATGGGCACCGTGTTCTTCGGGCTCATCTGCCTCATCGTCCTGACGACGATCATGGGCAAAATCGTGGGAGGCCGCCCGGCCCCCGCCGCCCCGGCCCCTGTTGCCGCCGCCCAGGAGGGGAACCGCCAGGAGATCGCTGCCGCCGTCTCCGCCGCCATCGCGGAGGAACTGGGGACCAGCATCACGGGCATCCGCATCGTATCCATGAAAAAACTGTAAGGAACAAGAAGGAGAGAGCATCATGAAAAAGTACAGAGTCACCGTCAACGGCACCGCCTATGAGATTGAACTGGAGGAGCTGACCGGGGCCGCCCCCGCGCCTGCCGCCGCGGCCCCCGCTCCGGCCCCCGCCGCCGCCGCTCCCGCCGGAGGCGAGCAGGTCACAAGCCCCATGCCCGGCACCATCCTGGACGTGAAGGTCAGCCAGGGCGCTTCCGTGAAGAAGGGCGACGTGCTGATGATCCTGGAGGCCATGAAGATGGAAAACGAAATCATGTGCCCCTGCGACGGCAAGGTGGCCTCCATCCTCGCCTCCAAAGGCATGGCGGTGGAGTCCGGCACGCTGCTGTGCGTCATCCAGTAAGGCGCTGGAGGGACTGGAATGGAAGCTATACTGGATTTTGTAAACAGCTCGGGATTCGCGCTGTTTGCCCAGGGGGACAACTGGAAGTGCCTGGTGATGCTCCTCATCGCGTGCGGCCTTCTCTACCTGGGTATCGTCAAGAAATTTGAGCCCCTGCTGCTGGTGCCCATCGCCTTCGGCATGCTCATCACCAACCTCCCCGGCGCGGAGATGTACCACGAGATCTTCTTCGCCGGAGGACACATTCACTGGGACCTCATCGGCGGGGCCCCCGTCACGGCGGAGTTCCTGGCGGAGCTGGCGGCGGTGGACGTTTCCGACGCCGTGCTGGCTACCGCCACGGTGGGCCAGTCCATCACGCCGGGCCTTATCGACATCCTGTACCTGGGCGTGAAGCTGGGCATCTACCCCTGCCTGATCTTCATGGGCGTGGGCGCCATGACCGACTTCGGCCCCCTGATCGCCAATCCCAAGAGCCTGCTTTTGGGCGCGGCGGCACAGCTGGGCATCTTCATGACCTTCGTGGGCTGCCGGATGTCCGGCATCTTCTCCTCCGCCCAGGCCGGGTCCATCGGCATCATCGGCGGCGCGGACGGCCCCACCGCCATTTACGGCGCGACGAAGCTGGCCCCGGAGCTCCTGGGCCCCATCGCCGTGGCGGCCTACAGCTACATGGCCCTGGTGCCCGTCATCCAGCCCCCCATCATGCGGCTTTTGACCACCGAGGCGGAGCGGAAAATCGTCATGAAGCCCCTGCGCCAGGTCTCCAAGACCGAGAAAATCGTCTTCCCCATCATGGTGGCCGTGTTCGTGGCCCTGCTGGTGCCCTCCGCCGCTCCTCTGATTGCCTGTTTGATGCTGGGCAACCTCTTCAAGGAGTGCGGCGCGGTGGAGCGCCTGAGCAAGACGGTGCAGAACGAGCTCATCAACATCGTCACCATCTTCCTGGGCGTGTCCGTGGGCGCTACCGCCACGGGCCGGACCTTCCTGAGCCTCCAGACCATCGCCATCATGCTGATGGGCATCGTGGCCTTCGGCTTCGGCACCGCCGGCGGCGTGGTTCTGGCCAAGATCATGAACCTGTTCCTGAAAGAGAAGATCAATCCCCTCATCGGCTCCGCCGGCGTGTCCGCCGTGCCCATGGCCGCCCGGGTCTCCCAGGTGGAGGGCCAGAAGGCCAATCCCAGCAACTTCCTGCTGATGCACGCCATGGGCCCCAACGTGGCCGGCGTCATCGGCTCCGCCATCGCCGCGGGCGTGATGATCTCCCTGTTCGGCTGATAGATAGGAGGTATTGTAATGGCTATGGAATTTTTGTCTAAGAAGCCCCTGTATATCACCGACACCATCCTCCGGGACGCACACCAGTCCCAGGCGGCCACCCGGATGCGGGTGGAGGACATGCTCCCCGCCTGTGAGGTGCTGGACTCCATCGGCTACTGGTCTTTGGAGTGCTGGGGCGGCGCGACCTTCGACTCCTGCATGCGCTTCCTCAACGAGGACCCCTGGGAGCGCCTCCGGAAGCTCCGCAAGGCTCTGCCCAACACGAAGCTCCAGATGCTCTTCCGCGGCCAGAACATCTTGGGCTACAAGCACTACGCCGACGACGTGGTGGACGCATTCTGCCGCAAGTCCATTGAAAACGGCATCGACATTATCCGGATTTTCGACGCCCTGAACGACGTGCGGAACCTGGAACAGGCCATCAAGTCCACCAAGAAATACGGCGGCATGGTGGAGGCTACCCTGTCTTACACCATCTCCCCCATCCACAACGAAGAGTACTTCGTGAAGCTGGCCCTGGAGCTGGAGCAGATGGGCGCGGACGTGATCTGCGTGAAGGACATGGCGAACCTGCTTTTGCCCATGGACGCCTACTCCCTGGTGAAGAAGCTGAAGGAAACCGTGAAAATCCCCATCCACCTCCACACCCACAACACCACCGGCACCGGCGACATGGTGTACCTCATGGCGGCTTACGCCGGAGTGGACATCGTGGACACGGCCCTGAGCCCCCTGGCCAACGGCACGGCCCAGCCTGCCACGGAGTCTTTGGTCGCCACCCTCCAGGGCACCGTCCGGGACACCAAGCTGGACCTGAACAAGATGAGCGAGGCCGCCGCCCACTTCCGGAAAGTCGCCCAGAAGCTCAAGGAGCAGGGCAGCCTGGACCCGAAGGTGCTGAACGTGGACACCAACACCCTCCTCTATCAGGTGCCCGGCGGGATGCTCTCCAACCTGATCTCCCAGCTGAAGCAGGCCAACAAGGAGGAGAAGTACTACGACGTGCTGGCGGAGATTCCCCGGGTCCGCAAGGACTTTGGCTATCCCCCGCTGGTCACCCCCACCAGCCAGATCGTGGGCACCCAGGCCGTCATGAACGTGGTGGTGGGCAAGTACAAGACCTTCCCCAAGGAGTCCAAGGGCCTCCTCCGGGGCGAGTACGGCCAGGTCCCCGGCGAGGTCAACGAGGAAGTGCGGGCCCTGGCGGGCATCAAGCCCGAGGACGTCATCACCTGCCGCCCGGCGGACCAGCTCCAGCCGGAGGTGGAGAAGTACCGGGAGGAGTTCAAGGACATCGCCAAGAGCGACGAAGACGTGCTGTCCCTGGCGCTGTTCCCCCAGGTGGCCCCCAAGTTCCTGGCTTGGCGGGATGGTCCCCATGACGAGCCCGCCGCCGCTCCGGCGGCTCCGAAGGCCGCCCCGGCGGACCCCAACGCCGTGCGGGAGCTCTTTGTGGAGTTCAAGGGCTAACCTACTTTTCTTGAAAGAAAAGTAGGCAAAAGAACTTTATCCCGCTCTGGCTGTCTGGTGATTCACCAGGCCGAAGCGACGGCAACGCGGAATTGCTTTAACCAGCAAGAGGACGGTATCGAACGATACCGTCCTCTTGTTGTCACCACCAGCTGCGGATCCCCTCGGTCGTCACCGTCAGGTCAAAAGTCTCCAGCGCTTCTCCCGCCTCGCTGTACAGCGTCACGGTACAGGGAAGATCTTTGTTCTCAAAATAGTATAGGCCGGGGTCCGCATTGGGGGCGGGCTTCCGATACCACATTTCAACCACCGCAGGAAGGACCAGGTCTTCTTCCCCCATATGCTCCCCTTCAAAGCTGGAGTAATCCGTCTCATAGGGAAAGACGAAGACTTGGTCCGCCAGCCGTTCCCCCTCCAGCGTGAACTCTCGGCATTCCACGTTTCCGTTGGGGGCCGGGGGCTTCTCCGCCCGGACCACGGCCACGGCGGTGGCGGCCTCCGCAAAGGGGCCCGCCGCGTAGATTTTTCCGCCCCTGGCGACGCAGACAGCCCCTTCGCCAAAGACTGGGCTCAGGTCGGACCAGTCCCGATGGCTTCCCAGAAGACCGTCTGCGTAACGGAAGATGGTGTAGGTCTCCCCGCACCGGGCCGCCACGGTGGTATAGCGCTCGTACCGGTTTGCGGAAGGGTGCCGCCAGTCCCGCTGGACATACAGGGGCTCCAGCTCCCCGAGAAGGTAGTCGTGCTGGACCTGGCGGCACATGCCCCGCACCGTATAGGGCGGGAAGCTCTGGGAGGCATAGATCAGGAACACCAGCAGGAGGGCCAGGAGGAAATTTCGGACCGTTTTCTTTCCCCGGTTCCAATGCCTCATGACATTCCCTCCCATTCCGCTGTCAGCGTCCAGTTTCCCCGGGGGTGGGTGACCTCCACCCGCTGGGGCGGGCCGTCCAGGACCAGGACGATCTGGTCACAGCAGCGGGTCCAGCCGCGTTTGGCGGGGCCGTACAGCCAGTACCCGCTCTCCAGCGGCGTCTCGCCGTCCCCCGTGTAGCGTCCCCAGGGAAGGGACTGTCCGTCGGCGGTGATTTCCAGGCGTTGATACAGGCCCTCCAGGTTATCGTGGAACACGTCCTGAGTCTCCACCCAGAGGATGAGGGGGACCTGGAGCCGGGACTCGTCGGGAAGGGGGATATCTGTATAGGGTTCGCAATAGGGCTCCGGCTCCCCGGAAGCCAGCCAGAGGCTCAAGTAGTCCATGGCGCCCCGGCTGGCGGAGGACGGAACGGACCACGTGAGCTGGTCCCAGGTGCGGTCCGCCAGGGAGCGGGTGTAGGAATCAGGATTCCAGATTTTCCAGGCCAGCAGCAGCGCCAGGGCAAGGACCAGGAAGCGGCTCACCTCCCATAGCCAACCCAGCCAGGGCTTATGTACCTTATCCAGGGCCCGGCCCACCTCCTGGGCGTTCCCCATGGCCTCCAGGGCCCGCTCCTCCGCCAGTTCCCGGGGGCGGCCCAGGCGGATGAGGTCCCGCACATGCTCCTCATAGTGGTCCCGGAGCTCAAATTCAATGCTCCGGTGGTCCGGGCGGAAGCGGACCTGCTCGCACACGGCGTTTATCCAGATTTGAAAGCTGTTCCGCATGGCCCGCCCCTCCTCACGCCGGGGAGGCGCTGTTGACCACCGCGTCCACCTGTTCCCGGAAGGTCACCCACTCCTCCTTCCGGGCGTCCAGGGCCCGGCCGCCCTTCCGCGTAATGCGGTAGTACTTCCTGGTCCGGCCCTCCGGGGACTTTTTCTCCCGGACGCTGACCAGCCCCTCCGCCTCCAGGCCGTGGAGAATGGGGTACAAGGTCCCCTCCTTCAAGTCAAAGACGTGGTTGGACCGCCGGGCCAGCTCGGTGATCATCTGGTAGCCGTACATCTCCTCCCCCGCCAGCAGGGAGAGGATCAGCAAGGTCGTGCTGCCGCTCATCAGGCTCTTGTCGATCTTCACGGCGCGCCTCCTTTCAGAATATACCTCGGCTATCTATGGTTATTATACATAGATAGCCGAGGTTTGTCAAGAAAAAACGGCGCGGGGCCGTCCCCGCGCCGTCTGCCTGCCCTCTCAAAGGCCGGAGCCGCAGGACCGCCCCCGCGCCCGGAAAAACCGCCGCAGCGCCTCCGCCAGCGCATCCGGCGCGTCCGTGTTCGCCTCGTGGCCCGCCTGGGGAATCCAGGCCAGCTCCGCCCTGGAAAGCGCCCGCTGAAGGCCCAGGGCGGCTTTCCGGTTGGCCCTGTCCCGCTCCCCGCAGAGGACCAGGACGGGACAGGAGATTTTCCGCAGCTCCTCCCGGAAATCCAGGTCCATCATGGAACGCGTGAGGCCCATCACATCCCGCTTGGACAGCCCCATCTGCCGGAAGGCCCCCCCGGGCAGCAAGCGGAACACCGCGTTTTGGAACCGCAGCAGCCCCTTGGGCATGACATATGGCGTTCCAACCAGCGCCAGGGCCTCTACCCGCTCCGGGTGCTCCGCGGCGTATTGCAGGGCCAGCACGCCCCCCAGGGACAGGCCGCAGAGCCGGAGGGGGCCGCCCAGCCCTCTGCAGAATCCGGCGAAGGCCCGGTATATCCCGGGATACGCCGCCGTCCCGCCCCGGACCGGGGCAAACAGGTCCGGGCAGAGGACCTCCCCCTCCAGCCCCCGGGCCACGGCCTCCCAGCTCTCTGGGCCCTGGCCCAGGCCATGGAGCAATATCGTTGCCATCGTGTTCCTCCCCTTTCCTCAGGTATAGGAGCGCTCCACCCGGACCTTGGCCTGGAAGCCGCTGTCCAGCACCTGGACAGCGCTTTTGATTTTCTCCTCCACCTCCTGGTCGCTGAGGCGGAAATCGAAGGGCACCGCCGCGTCAAAGACCAGGTGCACATGCCCCTTTCCCTCCCGGGGCACTACCCGGAAATCGTGGATGGTGATGCCGCCGTCGATGCAGCGGACCAGAGCCTCGACCCGCTTGCGGGTCTCCTGGGTGACGCCGTCGTCGGTGCAAACCGGGTCCATGTGGATCACCGCCTCACAGCCCAGCCGCTCCCGGAGTTCCCGTTCCACATGGTCGATGCGGCTGTGGAGCTCCAGCAGCTCCCCTCCGGCGGGAACCTCGGCGTGGAGGGAGATCATCCTCCGGCCAGGGCCGTAGTCGTGGACGATGATGTCATGAACGCCCAAAATGGGCTGGTGGGCAAGAACCAGGGTGCGAATCTCCTCCACGAACTCCGCCGAGGGCGGCGTGCCCAGCAGGGGGTCCATGGTGGTCTTGGCGGCCTGGAAGCCGGACCATAGGATGAACAGGGCCACCAGCAGGCCGCCCCAGCCGTCCAGGACCAGGTCCGTATACCGCTCCACCAGGGAGGCGAGGAGCACCACCGACGTAGCGGCGCAATCCCCAAGGGAGTCCAGGGCGGCGGCCTCCATGGCGGTGGAACCGATGCGCTTCCCAATCCGGCGGTTGTAGAAGGCCATGTAGACCTTCACGGCAATGGCGGCGCAGAGGGTGGCCGTCACCCGCCAGCCCCCCTCCGCCGGGACGGGATTTAAAATCTTCCCCACGGAGGACTGGGCCAGCTCGAAGCCCATCAGCAGAATCAGCATGGCTACCACCAGGCCGGAGAGGTACTCCGCCCGCCCGTGGCCAAAGGGGTGGTCATGGTCCGGCTTCTGCTCCGCCAGGTGGAAGCCCAGCAGGGTCACGATGGAGGACCCGGCGTCAGAGAGGTTGTTCACGGCGTCGGCCACCACGGCGATGGACCCGGAGGCCAGGCCCGCCAGCAGCTTGCCCAAAAAGAGCAGCAGGTTGAGGCACACGCCCACCGCGCCGCAGAGGACCCCATAGCCCTTCCGCACCTGGGCCTCCGTCTTTCCCTCCGGTTTGAGGAACACCCGGGCCAGCATGGTAATCACATCATCAGCTCCCCTCGCAGGAATTTGCAAATAGCACAGGATATGCGGGAGAGCGGTACGCTGATACCGCTCCCCAGTCTTCCAAAAAGGCTCCCCCGCAGGCCGGCCAAGGGTTTGGAGCCTTTTCAATTTTTGGGCGCCCCCGGTTTGGGCAGCGGGGAAACGCCAGGGGGCGCCTCCCCGCCTTCCGCCGGGCCACGCCCTATTTCTTCCCCGGCAGTACCAGCTTCATGTGGCAGCACAGGTCGTCCAGGTCCCGGTCCGTGGCGGCGGGAAGACGGAGCTTGGCCCCGCATTCCCGGCAGACCAGGTCCACGGCGGACCGCCGGACCTCCATGCCGTAACGGCCGCTGCCGCAGGCGCAGGTAATCCCGCCGGGCCGGGCGGCAATGTCCCGCAGCTCCGAGAGCACCTCGTACATGATGACGTTGTCCAGGAAGGCCCCGTCCCCTCCCTGCTTCTGCTCCTTCTCCGCCAGGACCGCCAGCTCCCGGAGCTGCCGCTCCACCGTTCCCTCGGGGCCGATGAAGCAGCAAAACTGCTTCGTCCCGGCGCAGGCCAGGGCGGTTCCCCCCCCCTCCAGCACCCGCTCCGGAGGGCAGACGGCGGTGTGGGTCCCCCCACAGATCCCGCAGGGAACGGTGAGCCGGTACCGCTCCCCGTCGAAGGCCGCGGCCAGGACGGAGCCGCCGCAGCCGCACTCCACCTCCGCGCCGGAGGCCTCCAGGGCAAAAACAGATCGGGTTTTCATGACGGTCTTCCCGCATTTGGGGCAGAGATATCCAAAGGTCCGCATCTCCTCGCGCATGGCAAAGCACCTCGCTTACGCCTCCCCCATTCCAGGGAAGCGGTTAGTTAGAACTTAAAGTATACCATAAATCCAGGCCAGCGTCCAGCGGATTTGTGCAGATTGTGGAAAAGTTTTGCAGCGGAAGACAGGAGCGCCGCCCTTCCGGGCGGCGCTCCCTCGAATCCGGCCAGTCAGGGCAGCAGGTTTACCGCCAGGGGGCACAGCAGGGCTGTCAAAATGCCCGCCACGGCAATGGAGAGGCTGCTCATGGCCCCCTCCACCGGGCCCATCTCCAGGGCCCGGGCCGTGCCGATGGCATGGGCGGCCGAGCCGATGCCCACTCCCTTGGCCACGGGGTCCGTGATGCGGAACAGGCGGCACACCGCCTGAGCGGCGAGATTCCCGAAAATCCCGGTGAGGATAATAACCGCCGTGGCCAGGGCGGGGACGCCTCCCAGTTCCCCGGACACGTCGGCCCCAATGGCGGTGGTGACCGACTTGGGCAGCAGGCTGGCGGCGGCGGCCCGGTCCAGGTGAAAGGCCCAGGCCAGCAGCAGGATGGCCCCCAGGCTCACCGCCACCCCGGCGGCAATGCCGGAGAGAATGGCGGCAGCGTTGTCCCGCAGGGCCTCCCACTGTTCATAGAGGGGCACCGCCAGGCTGACCGTGGCGGGGAGCAGCAGCCAGCTCACCGGCCCGGCGCTGGCCTGATACTCCGGGCAGGCGATGCCGCAGAGCCGGAGAAAGAGAATGACAAAGGCGCTCCCCAGCAGCAGCGGGTTGCACCAGGCCCACCCGGTCCTTTTTTGCAGGAGGCTCCCCAGGGCGAAAGCCCCCAGGGTCAGCAGTACGCCCCACATGGTTCCCCGGGCCAAAAGCTCAGCCATGCCGCGCCCCCTTCCGCCGGATCACCGCCTGGGCCGCCCATCCGGCGGCGGCCATCACCAGCACCGTCACCAGCGACACGGCCAGCAGGACCGGGAGCCAAATTCCCGCCAGCAGCTCCCCCAGCTCCATGATCCCCACCGCCCCGGGAACAAACAGCAGGGGAAACACCGCAATCAAGAATCCTGCGGCCTCCCGTACCTGCTCCAGCCTCACAAGCCCCGCCTTCAGCGCGCCCAGCAGCAGCGCCAGCCCGTAAATACTAGCCGGAACCGGAACCGGAAGCAGCGCGTGCAGCACCTCCCCCAGCCAGCAAAACACCAGAATCCGCAAAAACTGACTCACATATTTCATAAAAAGCCCCCCCGAAAAAGTCTCCCCTGCCTTCCGCCTCCGGACCCCGGCCCACCGGATTCCGGCCAAAAAACGAAAGAATTCCCCATCCGGCGGAGCTCCCCGCCCCGTAGGGAGGCGGGAGGCGCAGCGGCAAGGGGAATTCCCGGGCTGGCACCCTGGACTGGAGTCGAACCAGCGGCCTAACGCTTAGGAGGCGTTCGCTCTATCCTACTGAGCTACCAGGGCATATGGAGGAAAGACAGCTTTTTTATTTTACCCGTTTTTCCCCGGCCTGTCAATCCTAAATCCGGAGAGGACGTGCCCCCTTGCGAATTTTCTATTCTATCAGGAGGCAGGCGGCATAGGGGCGGGCCCGCGTGTCTGCCCTTACAGGCTGCTATGCTCCGAGGGGGGCACGCCCTCCGGAGGCTTCCCTCTGGACTTTTTTCCCTCCCCGCGCTATAATGGGACTATCCTACATGAGGATGGTGAACACCATGAACCCTGAGAAACGTGAGAACCCGCTTACCCGCTGGCTGCTGATCGCCACCATCGCCCTTTTGGCCCTGGTGCTGGGCCTCCAGCTCTGGCAGATGTTCGGCCCAGACGATGCCCCGCCCAGCGGCCCCCCCGCCCAGGAAGCCAGCCCCCCGGCCAGCTCCTCCCAGCCCTCCGGTTCCCCCGCCTCCGGCGTCTCCCCCGGCAAGGCCGCCATGATCGAGGACGTGCAGGCCCTCAATCCCAGCCTGCCCTTTGAGGACTTGGCCGCCCTCTCCGCCGAGGAGCTGGAACAGCTCTGGGAAACTGGCGCGCCGGGCCTGCCCATCGGCATCTCCGCCGCCGCGCAGGCCGCCGAGGAATACGCCGGGACCCTGGCGGTGGACTCCGTCACCAGCGAGACGGACCCGGAACTGGACGAGGCCCCCCCTCACTACGAGGTGGAGCTCCACCACCCCACCCTGGGGGACTTTGAATATCAGATCGACGCCTACAGCGGACAGGTGCTGGAAGGCGCGCCTGACATCCTGAAAAGCGTCCAGGCGTCAGGCGGGCCCCAGGAGGCCCCCGGGACCCCCGGCGGGCAGGCCGCCCCCGCAACGCAGTCCCCCGCCCCTGGAACGCCCGCGCCCGGGGCCCAGGCCCCAGCCTCTAACACTCCCGCCCCATCCCCCGCCGCCTCCGGCGAGGAGGCCGCCAAAAGCGCCGCCTTTGCCCACGCCGGGGTCTCCGCCGCCGACGCCTCCAGCCTCCGCTGCAAGCTGGAATGGGACGACGGCCAGCAGGTTTACGACATCGATTTCTGGGTGGGGGACACGGAATACGACTATAAGATCGACGCATCCACCTACGCCGTGCTGGAGGCGGAGCAGGAGCGGCAGGGACGCCCCGCCGGGTCCCAGGCGGCCGGAGCCTTCATCGGCGAGGAGGCCGCGAAACGCGCCGCCCTGGACCACGCGGGAGTCTCTGCCAGCGGCTCCGGTTTCCTCAAATGCGAGCTGGACGAGGACGACGGGCTCTGGGTCTATGAGATTGAGTTCCGGGCGGAAGGCGTGGAGTACGATTACGAGATCGACGCGTCCTCCGGCGCGGTGCGGAAGGCGGAGCAGGAACGCTGAGCCCAGATTGAAAAAGAACTGTAAACATTTGGGGCAGCTGTTGCGTTTCCGGAAAAAATCCGCTATACTAGGCCCTGTAGTCCACAACATCAGAGCCTGTCCGCAGGTTCAAAATATGAAAGGGGAACAACAACCATGGCGTTTAACTTTGATGAACTGACCCGCAAGGCCAAAGACGTCGCCAACAAGGCCGCCGACCGGACTAAGGACGCGGCGGAACTGGTCAAGCTCAACGTGGCCATTGCCGGGGAGCAGAAGGAAATCGACAAGAATTACCGCGCCATCGGCGAATGGTTCGTCGGCGAATACGAGGGCGAAATCCCCGACGCCGTGCGGGAGGCCGTGGAAGCCGTCAACGCCAGCAAGGCCAAAATTGCCGAGCTGGAGGCCAGCAAGCCCGTGAAGGAAGAGCCCGCCGGGGCCCCGGAAGAGGTCCCCGCCGGGAAGAAGTGCCCCATCTGCGGCGCGGAGTCCGACAGCAAGTTCTGCCCCCAGTGCGGCGCGCCCATGGGCGAGTAAGCCGCAGCCCCGCAGAATATGAAAGAGCCAAGGCCTATGGGGCCTTGGCTCTTTTTTCCGGCCCTTCCCTCCGGGCCAGCCGCTCAGCAGCACCGCCAGGTGGGCCAGGATGGCGCTACCGTTTTGGAAGAGCTCCTCCCGGAAACGGAGGCGGGTCGCCTGATTGTGGGTAAGGGCCTGGACCCCGTGCACCAGCAGGCGGATGAGCTCCGCCTTGTCCCCGGTTCCCTCCCGGCAGCTCATCACCGCCATAAAGCGGAAGATGCTGTAACAGCTGCACAGGCTGGCATACCCCCGCCAGAGGTGGTCCGGCGAAGAACAAAAGGGCATGTTCATCAGGAACATCTGCGCCACCATCAGGTTCTCCATGAAATAAGCCCGGTCCCCAAAGGCGGCCTCATAGCGCTCCGCCGCCTCTTGGTAGGGCGCCAGGGGAATGGTGAGCTGGATGTTCCCCTCCGCGTCCTGCTTCTTGGCCACGCCCAGCCAGCGGTCCGCCTCCTCTCCAGGGTGATTTCCTTGGCGGCCTTGCCCTCGGCCTCGGCCAGGCTGACCGTGGCGGTGTGCTCATCGCCCGCCGCGCCCGTGAGGGCGGCAATGGCCGTCTTGGAGGTATAGGAGCTCTTGGCGGGGTCGATATCGATGACATTGACGCCCTCGATTTTTCCCACGGAGGTGGCGGCGGAACCGCCCTCGGCAGCCAGGGAGCCGTCCAGCAGCTTAATCCCGTTGAAGTTGTCGGAGTCCGCGATACGGTTAATTTCATCCTTCAGCTGGTTGACTTCCCTCTGGAGGCTGAACCGGTCCACGGGATCGTCGTAGGTGCCGTTGGCAGACTGGGTGGCCAGGTAGTCCATGCGGTTGAGCATGTCCTGGATTTCCTAAATGGCGCCTTCGGCGGTCTTCACCAGGGAGATGCCGTCCTTGACGTTTTTCTGGGCGGCGTTCAGGCCCGTGATCTGGGCGCGCATCTTCTCGGAAATAGCCAGGCCAGCGGCGGCGTCGCCAGCGCGGTCAATTTTATAACCGGAAGACAGCGTCTCCAGGTTCTTCGCCAGGGCGGAGGTGTTCGTGTTGTAGTTGCGGCAGGCATTTATAGCTATAATATCGTGCTAAATACGCATGACAAATCTCCTTATATCAATTCGGGACGCGATCCTTGCCTCCGGCCGCGCGGACCGGGTGAAACCCAGGGGAAACGCTCCGGCTCCGCTGGCGCGGAAGCCGTCCGCTACGCTTATCGGCAGCTTTGGGGCAAATTAAGGGGGAGGGGAAAAATTTTTCGGAGATTCTGCATTGGCAGATTGCATACCGGGGCGTGCCTGGGTACCATTTTAATGTGCCTCAAGCCACATCCAATGACGTCTTCTTCGTTGACAAGCGCCTTTTTCACTGATATACTGGCCACATTAGACCTCAAAATTGGATAAAGGCGCGGTTTCTATGGGGAAGTTTGCAATTAAAATGGTGAAAACTGGCATCAAATTTGATCTCAAGACCAGCAACGGCGAGGTTATCGCCACTTCGGAAATCTATACCTCCCGTTCCGCCTGCCTGAACGGTATCGAGAGCGTGCGGAAAAACGCACCGGAGGCAGAGGCCGTGGATGTGGAATGAGCCCTGATGAAACGGGACGGTGGCTGGAGGCCATCGTCCCGTTTTCCGGAAAGGCGAACTTGCCAATCTACGGCATTTTAGAATATAATGCCCCATAGTTTCGGGAATTTTGCAATTCGAAGGAGGCCGCTTATGGGACCTGTGTTTTATACCGTTCAAACTATCAATGGCGATTACGCCTATCTGAGCAGTGACACCGGCGTGGAACAGCAAACGGCTATAAAATTTGGGACGAGGAAAAGGACATCACGCGGCGGACCCTGGTAGAGCTCTATTTCGAAGAAACGGGGGAACGGCTCCCCTGGGACGAATGGAAGCAGCCGCTTTTTGACGAAGGAACCCGCGAGAAAATTGCCCTTTATGCGGAGCGCAGTGGCGTACCGCTGGAACTAGTCAATACTATGATACTGGGAACCACCATGCACAAGTACTATTCCAATACCAAGGGGCTGCGGGAAAAGCTGGCCAAAGCGGTGTCGCAGCAGTGGCTCCAAACGGAGACGCTCCGCCAGCCAGGGGAAAGGTAAATCCGATGGAACTCAAGAGCGTAAAACTATATAACGTCAGCTCTTACGCGGGAGAGGCGGCGTTTGATCTCTCAACTGATGGCGGCAGGACGATTATCCTCATCGGTGGAAGCAACGGAGCGGGAAAAACCTCCCTGTTTACTGCCATCAAGCTGGCTCTATACGGGCCGCTCTGCTTCCGGTACCAGGGAAAAAATGCCCAGTATTCCGCCAGGCTCAAAGAGCTGATGAACCACGACGCCTTCACGGAACCCGAAGTCAGGACCTATGTAGAAGCCGAGGTAATGCTTCCAGTGGGTCAAAGCGGCTCCGTCTATACGGTTCACCGGGAATGGATTTACACCGGGCAGCGGATACGGGAGACTTACTGGGTCCGGGACGCATCCGGGCTGCTCTCCCCCCGGGACAAGGACTATTTCCAGAACTATCTCTTTACTGTCATCCCCCCCAACCTGTTTGAGTTCTTCTTTGATGGAGAGGAAATTTCCAACTTTTTCTCGGATGCCTCCTACAATACCTATATCAAAAACGCGGTGCTGACCCTGTGCGGGTATGATACCTTCGGCCTGATCAAAAAGTTCTGCGACACCTATGTGGGGGGCGACTCCTCCGATGCGGAATACCGCCGCCTATTGGAGGACCTCCGGGGGAAGGAGGAGGAACTGGAAAAACCGGAGTCCGGCATCGCGGCGGCGAAAACTGCCCTGGAGAAACTGGAGGAGAAAAAGGCCGCCGCCCTGGACGAAAAAGAGAGCTTAGAAGCCCAGTTCAAAGCCTCCGGGGGGCTCCGCAAGGATGAACGGGATATACTTCACAATCAATTGCGGAGATATGACCAGGAAAAAGAGGAGTGCGCCAAGCAAATCCGGACCTACACAGAGGGTCTCATGCCGTTCTATATCGCCTATAGCCTGTCCCGGGAACTCCAAGAACAGCTCTCCCGGGAAGAACAGATGCGGCAATACCTCGCCTCCACCTGCCAGCTCTCGGAAGCAATGTTGGAGGAGGCGGTTTCCAGGTCGGGCTTCGTCCCCGCCGACCAGGCCGGGCCGCTGTCCCGGCATTTGTACGAGAGTATCTCCTCCGCGCTCCGTCCAGAGGGGGCCCCGGAAGAATTTACCTTCCTCCACGATCTGTCCGGCGAACAGCGGGACCAGGTTTCCTCCACCCTAACGGAGCTGTCCCGCTTCAATCCCAGAAAGATCATCCAGGCCATCGGCTCCAAAAAAAAGCGGCGGCGGCCTCTGAACAGGTGCAGCGCAAATTGCGGGAGGCCCTCCCCAGCATCGACGCCGACACGTTCTTGGAGCGGTTCAGCCAGCTGTCCGCCTCCATCGCGGCCTATAGCAAGTCTATTTCCGAGGTCCAGGAGCAACTGGACCGATACAACGCGGAGAAACTGTCCCTGCAAAAGGCTGCCGAGGCCCTGCGCGGCCGGATCCGGGCCGAGGAAAAAAACCAGACCGCTTACCTCTACACCGCCCGCGTCAGCGCCATGATGGGCAATTTGATATCCGACATCGCGAAGGAGAAGTTCCGGCAGATTGAGGAACTGGCCTTGCGGATGTTCCACGACATCACTCACAAAGATAACTTCATCGACCTGCTGGAGCTGGACAGCTCTTTCAACTTGTTCATGTACAAAAAGCAGGACTACACCATTGAGGAACTGTACGCCCTGGCGGAGCACGTTGGCATGAACGAGCTCCACACACGCCTGGGAAACGTTGGCATGGGCATTTTAATGGATTGGTTCGGCGCCGCGACTCCCCGTATCCTGCGGAAGAACATGAAGCACTATCTCTCTTTCCAAAACGAACTTGCCCCGCCGGGAGAGGTGCTCCATCTCTATAAAAACGTGGAGCTCTCCCAGCTTTCCAAAGGCGAGCGGCAGGTATTCCTCCTGTCCTTATATTGGGCGATTATCAAAAGCTCCGGGCAAACCATTCCCTTTATTATCGACACTCCCTTTGCCAGAATTGACACAGAACACCGGGAGCAGCTGACCCGGCGTTTCTTCCCCACCATTAGCCGACAGGTGATCATTCTGTCTACAGACGAGGAAGTGGTGGGCAGCTACCGGGACATGATCCGGGACCATACCGCCCACGAGTACCTGCTTTCCAGTGAAGAGGCCACCGGACACACGACGGTACGCCCGGGATATTTTACGTAAGGAGGGACAAGCGTGATATTTAAGCTGAAAACTTCCGCAAAAACGGCGGAGATTTTTGAAGAGATTGGACGCCGCACATACCTAAAACCCTACACGCTGGTCAAGCACGCCATCGCCTGGTCCCTAAGGGATGGCGCTCCCGTTGATGATTACCGCTCCGACGCTAACGGGCTCGAATTGAACCGCCAGACCATCACCGGTGAGCACGACGCCTATTTTAAGGCGCTTGTAGAGCAGGCCGCGGGACGGCGGCTCTCGGAGCCCGAATATTTTCCCAAGTACTTAAAACCCACATTGACCAGGGCGCACTGATTCTAGAGTCCAAGTTTAAGCACGCCGGAAATCTGGACCGCTACATTCTGGAGTCTTTAGGCGTAGGAGATACCGTATGATTTACCTGGATAACAGCGCCACCACCGCCATCAACCCGGAGGTCATGGAGGCCATGCTGCCCTATTTAACCGCTGAGTATGGGAACCCCTCCAGCAAGTATTACCCCTTGGCCACTGGGGCGCAGCGCGCCATTGAGGAGAGCAGGGAAAAAGTGGCCGCGCTGATACAGGCCAAGCCTGAGGAGATCATCTTTACCTGCGGCTCTACAGAAAGCAGCAATTTAATCATCAAGGGGATCGCCGATTACCGGAAATACTACGAAAAGCGGGGCAATCACCTCATCACCTCAAAGGTGGAGCATCACGCAACGCTGAACACCTGCCGCTATTTGAACGGTGAGATTTACTCCAATCACGACGCCACCTTTTCTTTGAGCGGCCACAGCCCCGTAGTGGACCGCGGCTTCCAGGTGACGTTTCTGGACGTGGATCCCCTGGGCAGGGTTCTGCCTGAGGTATTGGAACAGGCAATCCGGCCGGAGACGACCCTAGTCACCCTGATGTGGGCAAACAATGAAATCGGAACCATCAATGACATCCCCGCTCTCTGCGCCGCCGCCCATCGGCACGGCGTGCCCTTCCACACGGACGCTACCCAGGTCTCCGGGAAACTGCCCATCAGCGTAAAGGACACGCCGGTGGACTTCATGTCCCTGTCGGCCCACAAATTTCACGGCCCCAAAGGGGTAGGAGCTGCCTATCTCCGTAGTGACGAGTACGGCCTGCCGCCCATCACCGCCCTTCTGCACGGCGGGGAGCAGGAATCCGGAATCCGTGCCGGTACCTTGGCAGTACACAACATCGTGGGCTTTGGAAAAGCGGCGGAACTGGCCCTGGCCCGGCAGGATACCCGGTTGGAACGCCTCTCGCAGCTGGACGCCGCTGCCCGGGCCCTATTTGCCGGGGACCCTCGGTTGGAGCTGCTAGGGGATGGGAGCGCCCATATCCCCGGCCTGCTCAGCGTGATCGTCCACAGCAGCATCTTCGACAATGAACGCTTCATCCAAAAAACCAGCGGTCAATACGCCTTTTCTTCCGGGTCCGCCTGTACCGCTGGAGAGCCATCCCACGTGCTCCAGGCCATTGGCCGCTCCGGTGAAACCTCCCGCGTACTCCGGATATCCCTGTCTGAGACATCCTCCATTGACGACCTTAAAGGGCTCGTCGAGCTTCTAAAGCACGCTTAAACGCGGGCTCCCGGCAAGGACGCTCCGCGCTTTCCTCCCCTGACGCATCAGGCCGCGGCTTCTTGTCCCTCCATGGGCAAAGAGCCGCGGCCTTTCCGCGCACCTATTCAAACCAGCTCTTCACATGACCGGACACAAACGCGATGGCGGGGCCCAGGCAAAACCCGGTAATCAGCGTCGTCAGCCCCACGGCGGACCCCATCAGGAACCCGGCGGACAACAGGGAAACATCCCACAGCATCCGGACCGCCCGGGGACTCAGCTTCCCAGTGCGCGCCGCGATGAGCTGCGGAACCGCGTCATAAGGCGCGACGCCCATATCCACCACCATGTAAAAAGACGCGGCCAGCAGAAAGCACACCACGCTCACCGCGAACAGGAGCACCCTCTCCGTCAGGGAGAAACCTCCCGGCGGCGTCCACTGGGCGAACTGTCCCATGAAGTACTCCGCCACGTAACCAATGCCCACCATGTTGCCAACGGTCCCAATGCCGATGCGGGAAAGGTCCAGCCGGATGACGGGGAGGAAGAGCAGCAGGTTGAACGCCAGCTGGCAGGTTCCAAAGGACATGCCCGTCCAGGCGGAAATACCCAGGGAGAAGGTGGAACCGGGGTCTGTCCCGAAGCCTACGGTTTTAAATACCGCAACGCAGAATCCAATCACGATTAAACTGGCCGCCAGAACCGTCAGCCTGCGTCCCGCCCGGGGCCGCGCACAGCTGGCGGCAAAGATTGTAAGGTTCATCTCGATGCCTCTTTTCGGTTTTTGAACAAGATATCCTGGAATGACGGCAGCATTATACGACGGGGCGGCGGGGCTGTCAATTTCAAAAACAACGGTTTCAAGCGCCATGAGGCGCGGGAATTCCAGCGAATTGCCAGTGCCTCCTCCGGCTGCTCCATCCGTCCCCGCCGGGCTGGCCCCAGTCCGGCAATTTCCAAACATCCCCATGGGCAAGGCGGCATAAGCCGGAAAAAACAGCGGATACTAGCTTTTGCCAGAGTGACATACCAACCATCACTTTTCAAAGGAGTTTTCGATATGAAGGCAACTGGAATCGTGCGGCGGATCGACGACCTTGGCCGGGTGGTTATCCCCAAGGAAATCCGCCGCACCATGCGCATCCGGGAGGGCGACCCCCTGGAGATTTACACCAGCCGGGACGGCGAGGTGATCTTCAAAAAATACTCCCTGCTGGGCGGCGTGGAGGACTTCGCCGGGCAGCTCTGCGAGACCATGAGCCGCTCCACTGGCTGCATCTGCGCCGTAACGGACCGGGACACGGTGATCTCCGTGGCCGGGGGCGGCAAGCGGGAGCTGCTGGGCAAGCGCATCACCTCCGAACTGGAACAGGTCATGGAGAGCCGCCGCATCTACCAGTACAGCGGCGACGGGAGCCCCATTCCCGTCTGCGACGGCTCGGACAAGCTGGTGACCAATGTGGCCGCCCCTATCCTCTCCGAGGGGGACCTGCTGGGCATGGTCCTCTTTGTGGGGTCCACCCCCGGTGTGGCCACCGGAGACGCGGAATACAAGCTGGCCCAGACCATCGCCGCCTTTTTGGGGCGGCATATGGAGAGCTGAAACCGAGGCAAAACCCCTGGCCGTGGCCAGGGGTTTTGATCTTTTCTGCAAAACGCGCAGTCAGACAACCTAATATTTATTTGTAAAAGAAAGACATCCTACAACATCACGGAAATATGATCTCTCGGAGCAGGAAATCTTGTGGGTTTTGTCATTGACTTTTCCCGGCCCAGCGTGTAGACTTCCATACAACAACGAAATACGGTAAACGGCGTTAATGGAGAAAAGTACCGGAGGGCGTTCCGCCCCAGTGAGCGGGGGACAGTGGAAACCCCGCGCAAAGAACCCCCGGGAAGAACACTCCGGAGCCCCAAACCGAACCCGGGGAGAACCTCCCCCGGCAGTAAGGGCGGCGAGTTGTGATCGTTACCTCACACGGGCTTGTTGGAGCCTTGAAGGTGACCGCCCCCGGTCAGACGGGGAGGTAAATCAGGTGGCACCGCGGATAGCAGCTATTCGTCCTGAATGTTCAGGAGATAGCTGCGTTTTTATTTTCCCAGACGGGAAAGCCATATCAATTCGGAGGTGCTTGTTATGTGTTCGATTATGGGTTTTGAGAAAAAGGACGTCACGCGGGAGGAGCTTCAGCCCTTCTTTGCGCGCACGAAATCCCGGGGGCCGGATATGTCCCGCGTTGTGGAAACCCCAACAGGGTGGCTCTGCTTCCACCGGCTGGCCATCATGGGCCTGACCCCGGAGGGGATGCAGCCCTTCCGGCTGGGCGGGGACTATCTGGTGTGCAACGGGGAAATCTACGGCTTCCGGCCTTTGAAGCGGCAGCTTCAAGAGCGGGGCTACTCGTTTCAAAGCGGCAGCGACTGCGAGATTCTGCTGCCCCTCTACCGGGAGTACGGCCTGGAGATGTTCGCCCGGCTGGACGCGGAATTCGCCCTGGTCCTCTACGACGGGAGGACGGATTCCCTCATCGCCGCCCGGGACCCCATCGGCATCCGTCCCCTGTTTTACGGGTATGACCGGGCGGGAGGAATCGTCTTCGCCAGCGAGGCCAAGAACCTGGTTGGGCTGTGCCGGGAAATCCGCCCCTTCCCGCCGGGGCACTACTACGCCGGGGGAACCTTCGTCCGCTACGCCGATTTTACCACGGTAAGCGAATACTGCCGGGACGACCGGGAGACCGCCTGCAAGCATATTCGCGATAAGCTCATCGCCGGGGTCGACAAGCGGCTGGACGCCGACGCGCCTTTGGGCTTCCTCCTCTCCGGCGGGCTGGACTCCAGCCTGGTCTGCGCCATTTCCTCCGTCGTGCTGGGGAAGAAGATCCGAACCTTCGCCATAGGCATGGACAAGGACGCCATCGACCTCAAATACGCCCGGGAGGCGGCGGATTACATCGGGGCCGACCACACCGAGGTCTATATGACCCGGGAGGAGGTCCTGGCGACCCTGGATGAGCTGATTGCCCTGCTGGGCACCTGGGACATCACCACCATCCGGGCCAGCATGGGGATGTACCTTTGCTGCAAGGCCATCCACGAGAAAACGGACATCCGGGTGCTACTGACCGGGGAGATTTCCGACGAGCTCTTCGGCTACAAGTACACGGACTTCGCCCCCAGCGGCGAGGAGTTCCAGAAGGAGGCAAAGAAGCGGGTGGATGAGCTTTACATGTACGACGTGCTCCGGGCGGACCGCTGCATCTCCGTCAACTCCCTGGAGGCCCGGGTGCCCTTCGGCGACCTGGATTTCGTGAAATACGTCATGTCCCTGGACCCTGAGATGAAGCGGAACACCTACGGCATGGGGAAATACCTGCTCCGCCACGCCTTTGAGAAGGACCGCCTCCTGCCCGAGGGCATCCTCTGGCGGCAGAAAGCCGCCTTCTCCGACGCCGTGGGCCACTCCATGGTGGACGACCTGAAAGCCTACGCCCAGGACAAATACACGGACGGGGCATTCGAGGCCCTGCGGCACAAGTACGATTACCACTGCCCGCCCTTCACCAAGGAGAGCCTGCTGTACCGGGAGATCTTCGAGAAGCACTACCCGGGACAGGCGGCAATGATCCGGGATTTCTGGATGCCCAACAAGTCCTGGGAGGGATGCGACGTGGACGACCCTTCCGCCCGGGCCCTGAGCAACTACGGCGCCAGCGGACAATGAACGGCCCTCTTCCGGGCCGGAAGTTTAGAAGTATTACCAATTGTGTTTGCCCCGTTTTATGTTACCATATAGTCAGAAATTGAGGAGGAATACGATATGAGTACCAGCTTACCGCTCCCTGAACTCTTCGGAAGCCGGGTCTTCAGCGAGGAGACCATGAAGGACCGCCTCTCCCCCGCCTCCTACGGCGCATGGAAAACCTGCGTCACCCAGGGCACGCCCCTGGACATCTCCACCGCCAACGAAATCGCCGAAGCCATGAAACAGTGGGCCGTGGAGCGGGGAGCCACCCACTTCACCCACTGGTTCCAGCCCATGACGGGCGTCACCGCCGAGAAGCACGACAGCTTCCTCACCCCCATCGGCGGCGGCCGGGTCATGATGGAATTCTCCGGCAAGGAGCTGGTCCGGGGCGAGCCGGACGCCTCCTCCTTCCCCTCCGGCGGCCTCCGGGCCACCTTCGAGGCCCGGGGCTACACCGCCTGGGACCCCACCTCCTTCGCCTTTTTGAAAGAGGGCTCCCTCTGCATCCCCACCATTTTCTGCTCCTACTCCGGCCATTCCCTGGATAAGAAAACCCCCCTCCTCCGCTCCATGGAGGAGGTCAGCCGCCAGGCCATCCGCCTGCTCCGCCTCTTCGGGGACACGGAGAGCCGGAAGGTCATCGCCCAGGTGGGCCCGGAACAGGAGTACTTCCTCATTGACAAGCAGCTCTACAGCCGCCGGAAGGACCTGCGCATGACGGGCCGGACCTTATTTGGCGCCAAGCCCCCCCGGGGCCAGGAGCTGGACGACCACTACTACGGCGCCATCAAGCCCCGGGTGGCGGCCTACATGAAGGACCTGGACGAAACCCTCTGGGCCCTGGGCGTCCCCTCCAAGACCAAGCACAACGAAGTGGCCCCCTCCCAGCACGAGATGGCCACCGTCTACACCGACGCCAACACCGCCTGCGACCAGAACCAGCTGGTGATGGAGGTGATGAAAAAGGTGGCGGACCGCCACAACCTGGTGTGCCTCCTTCATGAGAAGCCCTTCGCCGGGGTGAACGGTTCCGGCAAGCACGACAACTGGTCCCTCGCCACCGACACTGGACGGAACCTCTTCCACCCCGGTTCCACTCCCAGCCAGAACGCCCGGTTCCTCCTCTTCCTGGCGGCTTTCGTCAAGGGCGTGGACGACTACCAGGACTTCCTCCGCACCACTGTGGCCACCGCCGGGAACGACCACCGCCTGGGAGCCCTGGAGGCCCCTCCCGCCGTCATCTCCATCTTCCTGGGGGACGAGCTGAACGCCGTGGTGGATTCCATCATCCGGGGCACCGAGTACACAGACACCAGCAAGAAGACCCTGCAAATCGGCGTGGACGTGCTCCCCGCCATCCGCCAGGATACCACGGACCGGAACCGCACCTCCCCCATGGCTTTCACGGGCAACAAGTTCGAATTCCGGATGCTGGGCTCCTCCCAGTCCATCTCCGGGCCCAACATCGCCCTGAACACCATCATGGCCGAGGAGCTCAAGCAGTTCGCCGACGAGCTGGAGCCCTCCGCCGACTTCCAGGCGGACCTCCAGAAGCTGATCCGCCGGGTCTTTACGGAGCACCAGAGGATCATCTTCAACGGGAACGGCTATGACGGCAACTGGATCGCCGAGGCGGAACGCCGGGGCCTGTGCAACCTCAAGTCCACCGCCGACGCCCTGCCCGCCTACATCCAGCCCAAGAACATCGACCTCTTTGTCCGCCACGGCATCTACACGGAGGAGGAGGTCCGGGCCCGGTATGAAATCCACGTGGAAAACTACCGGACCGTGCTCTCCATGGAAACCAGCACCATGATCGACATGATCCGCCACGAGATTCTCCCCGCGGTCTCCGGCTGCGCCGCAGAGCTGTGCGAGCGGGCCTTCAAGAAGAAGGAGATGGGCTCCAGCTGCCGCTATGAGTCCTCCACGTCCCAGAAGCTCTCCGCCCTGACGGACACGCTGATGGACAGCTGCGCCAAGCTGGAGGCGGACCTGGCCGCCATTCCCTCCGGGGCGGAGGCCGCCATGCGCTACTGCCACGACGTGCTGGTCCCCGACATGACTGCCGCCCGGGAGACCGCCGACCAGCTGGAAACCCTCACCGATGGGAAGGCCTGGCCCTTCCCGGTGTATTCCGAGCTGCTGTTCTCCGTGTGAACCCTCCCATAAAGCGGGGCCCCAAGCGCCAAGTGCGCTTGGGGCCCCTGTTTTTCCGTATCCCGCCGCCTTGGGCTGGTGCGGCTCCGTTCCTAGCGGCCTCGCGGGAATCCATACCGCTCCTCCGCCGTCCATCCCGTGCGCCGGCCTTTCCGGGCCTCCCGTTTCTCATTCCACGGCCCCGGTTCCAGCCGCTTGGCCCATCCGCCTTCCAGGCGGGCCCTCACTTGGGCCCTTCTCCGCCCTTGTTCCAGCGGCGTCCGCCCCGGTAGGGGGGACGGCGGCGCTTGTTCTCCCCGGCGGGGCGGTCCTCCCGCGGCGGGTCCTTCTGCCCCTCGGGGCGGGGCGGCTGCTTGGGGGCCCGGGGGGGCGGGCCCCCTTGCTTCTTGGGCGGCTGCTGGAAGGCCTGTCCCTCAGGACGGGGGCCTCCCCGGCGGCGCCCGCCCCGGTGACGGTGGCGGGGCTTGCCCGCATCGCTGCCCTCGACGCCCATCTTCTCCCGGCGGGGAGCCTCCGCCAGGTGGTCGTCGGTGTAATACGAGGTGGAGAACACGGGCTGGATCAGCTCCTCCTCCTCCCGCTCTTCCACAAAGCGGGCGGTGCGCTCGGGAATCTCGATGCCCTCCCGGCTTCCCTTGCCGTTGCGGAGGACCTGGATCTCACAGGCCCGGTAGGTCTTCAAATTCTCCGGCGCGCTGTCCAGGCTCACCTTCACCCGCTCCCGCAGCAGCTCCACGCCCTTCACGTTGCCGGGCCCGTCGGGAGTCTGGACGAAGGACTCCAGCTTAGGCATCCGCTTGGCGGCGTCCTCATAGGCGTTCTGCTCGTACTTCAGGCAGCACATCAGCCGCCCGCAGGTGCCGGAGATTTTCGTGGGGTTCAGGCTCAGGTTCTGGGTCTTAGCCATCTTGATGGAAACGGGCATGAACCCGTCCAGGAACTGGGCGCAGCAGAAGGGCCGCCCGCAGATGCCCAGGCCCCCGATCATCTTAGCCTCGTCCCGGACGCCGATCTGCCTGAGCTCGATCCGCGCCCGGAAAACGGAGGCCAGGTCCCGTACCAGCTCCCGGAAGTCCACCCGCCCGTCGGCGGTAAAGTAGAACACGATCTTGTTGCTGTCAAAGCCCACGGAGACACTGACCAGCTTCATCTCCAGGCCGTGGTCCGCGATCTTCCCCTCGCAGATGTGAAAGGCCTCCCGCTCCCGCTTCCGGTTGTACTCCACCACCCGGAAATCGTTTTCCGTGGCCCGGCGGACAATGGCGCTGAGGGGCTTGACAATCGCTTCGTCGGCCACTTCGTGGTTCCCCTGGGTACAGGTGGCAAACTCCAGGCCCTGGGCAGTCTGGACAATGACATTCTCCCCCATGCGGACCTGGATGCCCCTGGGGTCGAAGAAATAGGTCTTGCTGCCGCCCCGAAAGCGGACGCTGATGACTTCAGTCAAAATATCTCCTCCAATTCAGCGGCCAGGGCCCCCAGCACATGGCCGGGGCCCACGTTATAGCCGCACTCTCTCCGGTACTGTTTCATGAGCTCTATTGTGCGCAGAATCTGCGTTTTTGTCAAGCGGTTCCCGATCTCCGCCGCCAGGGCCCGGTCCCCGGCCTCCGCCTCCCCGCCGTAGAGGAGAACCAGCGCCTGGGTGAACAAGGCCTCGCTCCGCTCCAGCAGGGCCCGCAGGTCCTCCCGGCCCAGCTTCTTTTTCTCCAGCCGGACCGCCAGCTCGGCGGCGCTTCCCCGTTTCCTTTTCAGGAGGCAGCGGCAGAGGGCCTCACCGTCCCCGGCCTCCTCCCGGGGCGGGGACGCCCCGGGCTGGAGCTTCAGCTCCACGCACCGGGACCGCAGGGTCTGGAGCACCGACGCCGGGTTCTCCGCGCAGAAGAGGAAGGCGGCGTAGGGCGGCCCCTCCTCCACCAGCTTCAGGAGGACGTTCTGGTCCTGCTCCGTCAAAAGGGCGCAGTCCGGGAACACATAGACTTTCCGGGCTCCCTCGTTGGGGCGGATGTAGGCGTCCCTGCGGACCTCCCGGATCACGTCCACCCCAATGAACTTGTGTTCCCCGTCCCGGACCGTGGCCACATCGGGGTGGATGTCCTCCCGGACCTTCCGGCAGGCCGGGCACACGCCGCAGGGGCGGTCCTGCCCGGTGCACTGAAAGGCGGAGGCGGCAAACCGGGCGGCGGCAAGGCGGTCCCCCGGCCCGGTGAAGAGCAGGGCGTGGGACAAAGCCCCCCGGGACGCGGCGGAACGGAGGCGGGAGAGGACGGGATCCTCCCGGGAACTTTCTGGGGCCATGGCGGGACTCCTTTCTCCCCCGGCGGGGTTTGATACCGTAACGCTAAAAGTATATCACAGAATCCACAAAAAGGGAACAGGATTCCGTTCCAAGTTTCACCGGGGGCGGTCAGGCGCTTTTCCGGCTTTGTTTTGCGGCGTACCGCCAGCTCAAAGAGCTGATTCCCGTGAAAGCGGCCAGGTGCAGCGCGGCGTTGGGCCGGGTGAACTGATAGGTGCTGGACGCCTCTCCAAATTCCAGGAGGTACCGGCGGGCCAGGCCACCGCAGGCAAGCGCCGCCATCAGCAGCCCCATCTGCCAGAGGCGCTTTGGGGAGAGCCGCGCCGCCAGAAGGGCGCTGGAAAAGAGCGCGGCCCCGGCCTCGAGGCAGAGATACTCCGCCGTGATGAAAAACGGCCACTCTTTATTCAGGTTGTATATTAGGAAACCCGGAACCGTTGAAAGCGATCACCATGCCAAAGCCCAGGCCACCGGCAGCCGCCCTGTGGGATTGACAAACCGCCATACGCGCTCCATCATCCGCTCCTTTTCAAAATCCGGTTCCCTCACTCCGCTGGCCAGAGAATGTCCCGGGCCACCGGGGTGTAGAAGAGGCGCTCCACCTCCCTGCGCTCCCGGGTCTGGCCCAGAATCCACATCAGCTTCGCCGCCACGGCCTCGGTGGTCATGTCATAGGCCTCCAGGACCCCCAGCTGGTTCTTCAGGGCATGTCCCACGTGGTAGACCCCCACGTCGCTGCCCTCGTTCTCCACCTGGGTGGTGATGACCACGGTTTTCCCCGCCGCCAGGGCCTCGTCCACACAGTGGTAGAAGCCCCCGGATTCCGGCAGGCCCCCTACGCCGAAGCTCTCGATAATCAGCCCGTCGTTCCGCTCCAGCAGGAAGTCCGCCGCCCCCCGGTCCATGCCGGGGAGGAGCTTCAGCAGGGCCACCCGGGTGTTCAGCGTGTCGTAGAACATGGGGTAGGCTCCGCAGTCCTGGCGGATATAGCGCAGGAGCACCCCGTCCCGGAGGATGCCGAGGTAGGGGTAGTTGATGCTGGAGAAGGCCTGGAAGCTCTTGGAGCGGGTCTTCTTCGCCCGGGTGCCGGGGATGACCTTGCCGTCGAAGACGATGGAAACCCCCGGCAGGTCCTCCGACGCGCAACGGAAAGCGTCGGACAGGTTTGTCTTGGAGTCTGTGGAGTCAAAGCCGATGGGCCGCTGGGCCCCGGTGAGGACAATGGGCTTCGGGCTCCCCTGGACCAGGTAGCTCAGGGCCGCCGCCGTATAGGCCATGGTGTCCGTGCCGTGGGTGAGGACGAAGCCGTCGTAGCGCCCATAGTGTTCCCGGAGGCACCGGGCCATCTGGAGCCAGTGGCCGGGGCCGATGTTGGTGCTGTCCAGGTTCAGAAGCTGGAGGCAGTCCACGGAGCAAATTTTCGAAATACCAGGGACATGGCGCAAAAGCTGCTCCGTGGTCAGCTCCGGGGCGAGGCCCCCCTCCGTCACCTCCGAGGCAATGGTGCCTCCGGTACCGATGAGCAGAATGCGCTTTTTCCCTCTCACATGGGGCATAGGGCTCCTCCTTAAAAAACAGGCGGCGGGGCCGCGTCACCAGATAAACTCCCCGCAATGGGGGCAGCGGCGGGGAACCCTGGGAAGATAGGCGCGGTGCTTCACCCAGCTGTGCCCGTATCGGGGGCAGGACCAGGAGGAGCACGCCGATCCGATAGGCAATCCACATCCGGGCATAGCTCTTCTTATAATTAATCCATTTCCCCGCCTCCGAAATGGTTTTATATTTTATTATACCGCTTTTTCTGCGCCCCCGTCAAGCGAGAACGGCAGCGCGGGAGTGTCCTCTTTGCGCATTTTATAACGGTAATGATTTGTGGGGGCGGCTCCCTGTGCCTACCCATTCATCAGGGTCCTGGAACGCAAGCCAAAACAGGGCGCCTACAAAAAATCTTCGAATGGGACACTCCCCGGCAGCGCCCCGGGGCAAGCTTTTTTCAGACAGGCCAGCCTCTTTTCGCTTTTTCACACCTCAGACAAATGAAGCCCTCTTTTTCGGTCGGAACCACCAAGTATTTTGCGCCTCTTCCCATCCGCGCCGCATAATCCCCGCTCCTTTGGGAATCCTTTTTCAGGGAAGCAATGCCAGTCGTTTCAGGCGGTTTGGAAAAGAGATGCTTTATTATCAAAAATTCACAATGGCCCTTTCAAATTGTTGTTTGAAATGATGATTGCCAAAAACTTCACGTTGTGATACTATTACTTCTGGAAAACACCCAAACAAATCGTTTACGCAATCGTTTATATGGCATTCCGGTACAATTTGTACCCAAAATTCGAAAGGAGTTCCTGTATTATGAAAGCGAAAATCGGCATCAATGGTTTTGGCCGCATCGGCCGCATCGTGTTCCGCGCCGCCCTGAAGCGCGACGACGTCGAGGTCGTCGGCCTGAACGACCCCTTCATGAACCCCGAGTATATGGCCTACATGCTGAAGTATGACAGCGTGCACGGCAAGTTCCCCGGCGAGGTCTCCTACACCGCCGACGCCCTGGTGGTGGACGGCAAGGAGTTCAAGGTCTTCACCGCCAAGGAAGTCGGCGACATCCCCTGGGCTTCCGTGGGCGCGGAGTATATCTGCGAGTGCACCGGACAGCACCTGGAGAAGAGCAAGTGCGAAGGCCACATCAAAGCCGGAGCCAAGCACGTCATCATGGGCGCCCCCTCCAAGGACGACACCCCGATGTTCGTCATGGGCGTGAACAATAAAAAGTACACCTCTGACATGACCTATGTCTCCAACGCCTCCTGCACCACCAACTGCCTGGCCCCCATCGCCAAGGTCCTGAATGAGAAGTTCGGCATCGTCGAGGGCCTGATGACCACCGTGCACTCCGTCACCCCCACCCAGAAGCTGCTGGACGGCGCTTCCATGAAGGACTGGCGCGGCGGCCGCGCGGCCACTGGCAACATCATCCCCTCCTCCACTGGCGCGGCCAAGGCCGTGGGCAAGGTCATCCCCGAGCTGAACGGCAAGCTGACTGGCATCTCCATGCGCGTCCCCACCCTGGACGTGTCCGTGGTGGACCTGACCGCCCGCCTGGAGAAGCCCGCCAGCTATGAGGACATCTGCAAGGCCATGAAGGAAGCCAGCGAGGGCGAGCTGAAGGGCATCCTCGGCTACACCGACGAGGACGTGGTTTCCAGCGACTTCCTGGGCTGCCCCCTCACCTCCATCTTCGACAAGAAGGCCGGCCTCAGCCTGACCGACAACTTTGTCAAGGTCGTCTCCTGGTACGACAACGAAACCGGCTACGCCAACAAGATGGTGGAGCTGATCGCCTATATGTTCTCCGTGGACAACAAGTAAGCTTCGTCTTTTGACAGGTCTTAAAAGGCCCCGCCGCTCTTGGAGCGGCGGGGCCTTTTCCGCCGGGGCCTTCCTTGTGGGGAATGCCGGAATCTGGTATAATGGCCCTGCCGTCCTTTCTCCGTCCCCTAAGTGGGAAGAAGGTGAATTCCATGGACGAAGCGAGGAACTTCTTCTTGTCCGTCGGCGCGGGCGTAATTCCGTATTACGTCTGCCAATGGCTCGACAAGCAGCGCAAAGGACGGTAAACATGGGCGAAGTGAAATTTTCTTGTCTGTTATGATTATACCATAACCCTTTCATGATATGCAAACGGCAATTTTTTTCTACCAGCCGAAATTTTCTGTTGCCATTTGGGAAAGAATATAGTAGAATAACAAAAGCAGTCCTCCGCAGGCAGCTGCGGAGCCGGTCTCGCGCAATGAAGCTCTGCGAACCATGTCAGGCGGGGAACCGAGCAGCATTAAGCGGAATGTTTCATGTGCCGCGAGGCAACCGGCTCCGCAGCTGCGTACGGAGGACGCCTTCTGCTTCCGGCAGGCGGCGCACGTTTTCATACCACTCCCCCGAGCCTGAAAACTTAGGAGGGAAGCCCCACCCGGCGCCCCTCCGCGCCAGGGGCCGCCGCGCCCCGGACGCATCCGTCCTTCCCGCCCGGCGGGATTTCCGGATGGCTATCCAGCGCGAAGCCGGACGCGGGAGTTTTTTAGGAGGTGAGGCGGTGTACCAGGCACTCTACCGCAAGTGGCGGCCCAAGGCCTTTGCCGACGTTATCGGCCAGGAGCACATCACCGGGACCCTCCGCCGCCAGGTGGCCGAGGGTCGGACCTCCCATGCCTACCTCTTCACCGGGACCCGGGGCACCGGGAAAACCACCTGCGCCAAAATCCTGGCCAAGGCCGTGAACTGTGAGGCTCCGGCGGACGGAGACCCCTGTGGGAAATGCCCTTCCTGCCTCGGTATTGACAGCGGAAATTTCCTGGACGTGCTGGAGCTGGACGCCGCCTCCAACAACGGCGTGGACCAGGTCCGCGCGCTCCGGGACGAGGCGGCCTACTCCCCCGCCAATGTCAAAAAGCGGGTCTACATCGTGGACGAGGTCCACATGCTCTCCACCGCCGCCTTCAACGCCCTGCTGAAAATCCTGGAGGAACCCCCGGAGCACCTGATGTTCATCCTGGCCACCACGGAACTCCACAAGGTCCCGGCCACCATCCTCTCCCGCTGCCAGCGGTTCTCCTTCCGGCGCATCCAGCCGGAGGACGTGGCCCGGCGGCTCCGCTATGTGGCGCAGCAGGAGGCCATTGACCTCCAGCCCAGCGGCGCAGAGCTTTTGAGCCGCCTGGCGGACGGCGCCCTGCGGGACGGCCTGAGCCTCCTAGACCAGTGCGCCGCCGCGGGGGGGACCATCGATTCCGGCGCGGTGCTGGACGTGCTGGGGCTGGCGGGCAACCTCCAGGCCGCCCGGCTGATGGAATTGATTTTAAACCGGGACGCCCAGGGGGCCCTCCTCCTGCTGGACGAGCTCTACAAAGGCGGCAAGGATATGGGGGCGGTGCTGTCGGAGCTCTCCACCCTCACCCGGGACCTGCTGCTGCAAAAGACCGCCCCCAAGGGGGGCGCGGCCCTGCTTTCCGGCGGCTTTGATGCCGTTCTCCTGGACCGCCTGGGCAAAGATGTGCCCGCCGGGCGGTTCCTGCACCTGGCCTCCACCCTGCAAAAGGCCTCGGCGGAGCTGTACGCCAGCGTGAACCGCCGCCTGGACACGGAGCTGTGCCTCCTGCGCCTGTGCGACGAGGGCCTCTCCGGGGACCTGACGGCCCTGGAGGCCCGTATCCGCCGCCTGGAGGACAACCAGTCCGCCCGGACTGGGCTGGCCCGGCGTTCCCCGGCTTCCTCCGCCCCCCCGCCGGAACCCCCTCCCCCGTCGGAAGTCCCCGCGCCCCAGAAGCCCCAGGACCCGCCCCCCTGGGACATGCCTCCCCTGCCGGAGGAACCGCCCCCCATGGAGGAGGCGGGGCAGCGGATCTATGACATTCCCGAAGAGGCCCCCCTGCCGCCCCCTGCCGCCGCCCCGGCGGCTCCTTCCCCTGCCGCCGCGTCCGCAAGGCCCCTGGAGGGCGGCTGGTGGCGCACCCTGGCGGAGAACTGCAAGGGCCGCCTCTCCCCCATGTACCGCCCCTTCCTGGGCATGTGCTCCGGCGTCCTGGAGGGGGACCTGCTGACCGTCTGCGCCCCCGACGACCTGACCCTGGGCCGCCTGGACAACGACCGGGTGCGGGATATCCTGGCCCAGGAGGCGGAGGCCCTGACGGGCAGCCCGGTGCGGCTGGCCCTCCGGGCGGGGGAGCCACCCCAGTCCTCCCCGGAGGAGAACCTGAAAAACCTGCTGGCCTTCGGGCGGCAGTTTGACAACATCGAAATCAAAGAATAAAGGAGAAACACACGATGGGTTACAGCGCCCGCCGCGGATTCACCAGCGGCAATATGAAGGCCACCGGCGCACAGCGCCAGGCCGCCGTCCAGCAGCAGATCGCCCAGATGCAGGAGGCTATGAACGCCGCCCAGACCGAGGTGGAAAACCGCTCCTTTACCGCCAGCGCCGGCGGCGGCGCGGTGGAGGCCGTGGCCAGCGGCAAAAAGGAATTGACCTCCCTCACCATCCAGCCCGAAGCCGTGGACCCCGGGGACGTGGAGATGCTCCAGGACCTGGTGGTCTCCGCTGTCAACGAGGCCCTGCGCCAGGCCGGGGACGCCATGGACAAGGCCATGGACAGCATCACCGGGGGGCTGAACCTGGGGGGACTGGGCATTTAAGCGAAGGGCGGGACCGGGGAACGGTCCCGCCTCTTTTCAAGGAGGTTTTATGAAACGAGTGAAGCGCCTTTGGGCGGTGGCCCTGGCCCTGGCCCTGCTGGCGGGCTGCGCCCCCCGGCGGACGGAGCCCCTGCCCTACCCGGAGCCCGCCGGGGCCGGGCCGGGGAAGACGATCGCCTACGTGCCCCTGGATGACCGGCCCGACAACGTGGAGCGGGTGGTGTATCTGGCGGAGTCCCTGGGCTATGCCCTGGCCATGCCGGAGAAGGTCCTGTACCGCACGGCCCTGGACGGCCAGCCGAAAAACTTTGACAGCCTCCAGCGGGGGGAGCCCTGGTCCCTGTTCACCTGGGTGCTGGAGCAGGAGGAGGCGGGGTGCGACCGCTATATTCTCTCCCTGGACCAGCTGCACTCCGGGGGGCTGGTAGCTTCCCGGTCTATGACAGGGTACGACATCGAGCTTCCCGGCGGCGGGACCGTTCAGGTGCACTCCATGCTGGAGAAGCTTTTGACGGCCCTCTCCGCCGATGAAAATAATGTCGTCTGGCTGCTGGATTCCGTCATGCGGCTGGCCCCCACCGTGGGCTATGAGGGGGGAACCCTGGAGGAATACCATGCCATCCGGGCCTTCGGCGCCCTGCCCCGGCGGACCCTGGAGGGGGCCGCGCTGAACCTGGAGGACATCGGCGAGAGCTACTGGCAGGGCCCCAACGGAGAGGACCTCCGTGCCCAGGCCAAGGCGGAAGGCACCTATGAGGCCGCCCTCGGGCACATAAACTCCCGGGAGCGGAAGCTGCTCCTCTCCTACGTGGTACAGGACACCCTGCGCAAGCCGGGGCACGAGAATTTCCGGCTTCTCATGGGCATCGACGATTCCTCCCTGGAGGACTGTATCCAGAAAAACGAGATTGCCTTCCTCCGGCAGGGCATCCGGACCGGGGAGGACGGTAGGCAATGGGACTGGCTCCTCTCCGGGGTGGACGACCTGGCCTTTAAGGCCGTGGCCCGGATGTACCTGGATGAGACGGGCTGGCAGGGAGTCAGCGTCATCGTAGATTACTTCGGCGATACGTATGACCAGCCCGCCTGTGAGTATGACTTCCAGCCCCTGTGGAAGATCGTGGAGGAGCACAACCAGTTCTTCGATCTGCTCCCGTGTAACCAAGCCGCCGGAATGTATATCTTCGTCCTGACCCAGCCAAAGGACGAAACCCAAAAGCAGGCGTATATCAGCCGACTTCTCCAGGCGCTGGAGGACAGCCGAAAACAGCAGATGCCCACCATTTTGATCGACGCCAGCAACGGGACCTATGGCACGGCGGTCTACGATGCCCTGACCAAACAGGCGGAGCTGGGGTATCTCCTGGCCTACTCCGGTATGCTGGACATGGCCATCGTCACGGGCACGGCATTGAGCCATGGCGTGGCCCGGTACGCCGTTTTGAGAAATGAGGACAACACCGACGCAATGGACCGGGCCTGGGCCCGGTCCCTGGCGGACAGCATTCTCAAGGACTTCTGCTACAAAGGCGTGGTCCGGAACGGCCTGCTGGCCTATATCCGAAACGATCTGGGCGGGGACGCCAACAACTTCTGGTCCCCGGAGCTGGACCGGGAGGACCTGCTCCAGCGCCTGGAAGAGGGCATGGAGCAGGAGACCGCCCCTGTCATCCGCAATCTGGAGCGGAGCGCGTTTCTCTCCTCCATCTCTCCTGACGCAAAAGCCGGAGAGCGGCATTGGGGCGGCATCGCCTTGGAGAACTACCGCTTTCCCTGGGACCGGGCCTTCGAAATCGGCATGGACATCCGGCTGGGAGAGTTCCAGTGATGCCCTGGAGTGCGGAAAAGCCCGCCGTTTGTTAGGCCACTACCATAAAAAGCACAGAATTTCTTCCGCAAAATTACGATTGTTGAAAACCGCAGAAGCGGGAATCGCCCGCAAGACGCTGCTCGTTTTCACGTCCCTTCCAACGCCGCAGGCTTTGAAAAGCCTGCGGTGTTTTTCATATCCAGGCGCTGGTATATCTGCAACACCAAAAAATACCTGCTGAAGATGCTATCCAAAGTCCCCAGCATAATGGGAACTCTCTATATTGCCCTCACCGCCCACGATATAGCAGAGGAGAACTATAAATGGCGGCTCTGTATGAGCCGCCATCCACCCCGGAAAAGTCACAGAGGGTCTTTCATCAGCACATTGCCGCCAAATTTTTCTCTTCACTTCCGGTCTTACGCCCCGTATTAGCGCGAAGTGCAAGCTGATAAACATCATAAAAATACTCAGCATTCCAAGGCTTGAACCCGTAGCTGCCAAAAGCACCGCTTCTTTTCCAGTGCGGCCATGAAAACAGCAATTGCAAAAGCCGAGCGGATCATATCCCTATCTTTCAAAATCCCCGAAGCCAGAAGGGCCGCCCGCACGGGGTTCCCCTGGCGAGTACTGCTCCGGGGCGGCAGTCCATACGGGACGAATTTTGCCCCGATCGAGACTGGGAACACCTTAACCGCCAGCAGGAATCACGATGGCGTCCTTTCTCCTCCCTGCGCCGGGGCTCCCCGCGCACTCCTGGAACCTGCGCGGCCCTTGTGCCTTGCCTCCAAGAGGCGGCGGCCTTTGCGGGCAAGTAGTCCGCTGGGGAAATGGAACCGCAAGGGAACAGGTCCAGCTTTCCACGGCGGCGGGAAGCAAAGCCGGGCGGGCTTTTTGCGGCGGCACGCGGCTGCCGGGAGCACGGAAAAGGATCGGCGCAGCCGCGCCGGTCCTGGCAAGGGCCTGGGGCGGACAGCCTCCAGCAAACGGGCTCCGGCATATGCCGGAGCCCTTGCCCGTTCCGCCTCCCCCTCCGGCGGGATGGCTGTCCAGAGCCCTTTAGTTTAAATATTTTTTTAGCTTGCTGGCGACGGCCTGGACGTCAATCGGCTTTGCCAAATGGTCATTCATGCCCCGCTCTAAACACTTCTGAATATCTTCTGAGAACGCGTCGGCCGTCATTGCGATAATGGGAATATCCGCGTCCCCCCGCTCCAGCCCTCGGATGGCCGCAGTGGCCTCGTAGCCGTCCATGACAGGCATCCTCACGTCCATCAGAATCGCGTCATAATACCCAGCCGGGGATTTCTCAAACCGCGCGACACACGCCTGGCCGTTCTCAACCCAGTCCAGTTCCATTTCAAGGACAGAGAGCATTTCCCTGGCCACTTCCCAGTTGAGTTCGTTATCCTCCGCCAACAAAATGCGCTTCCCCCGGAGTCGCTGCTCAACCGCCTTTTCGGCGCTGGCGGCTTCTTCGCCGCCTCTCCCGGCAAACGCGCTTAGCGCGCCGGACAAAGTGGACGGGAACAGCGGTTTGGAAATAAAGCCGGAAATCCCCGCTTCCCTGGCCTCGTCTTCGATCCCGCTCCAGTCGCACGCCAGGAGCAGCACCGCCGGGCCGCCTTCCCCGCAGTTCTGCCGGATTGCCCGGGCGGTCTCGATTCCATTCATGTCCAGCGGTTTCCATCCCAGCAGGACCAGCTGATAGCGGCCCTCCGCAATCCATTCCAATGCCCGCTCCGCGCTCCGGCACCATCCGGAGCGGATGCCGATGGATTCTAACGCGCTGGCCGCACTGGCGCACAAGCGTTCATCGCCGTCAACCACCAGCACGTTCCAGTCCGGCAGCGGTGCCTCCAGCTCCCGCCCCGGCGCCTTTTCCAGGTCGAGGACCACGTGGAACTCGCTGCCCTTGCCCTGTTCGCTGTGGACGGAAATGGAGCCTCCCATGGCGTCCACAATGCACTTCGTAATCGTCATGCCGAGCCCGGAACCCTCGGTCTTCTGCACCCGGGTGTTGTCCTCCCTGCTGAAGGATTCAAATATTACCTTTTGGTACGCTTGCGACATTCCAATTCCCGTATCCTTTACCAGGAAATGGGTGCGGACGCGGGAGGGCGCCTCTGGAAGCGCCTCCTGGTACACCGCCACTTCAACCGAGCCGTTTTCCGGAGTAAATTTGACGGCGTTTCCCAGCAGGTTGATCAGCACCTGGTTCAGCCGCACGCTGTCACAGACCACATCTTCCGAAAGGATTTCGTAGGCAGCCGCGTCGAACTGCTGGTTTTTCGCCTTGACCTGGGGCTGCATCATATTGACAACGCAGTCCATCACCTCCCGCAAAGACACCGTCTCAAGGTTCAGCGCCATTTTGCCGCTTTCAATCTTGGATATATCCAGGACGTCGTTGATCAGTCCCAGCAGGTGCTTGCTGGACAGGTCAATTTTACGCAGGTAATCCTGGACCTGCCCCGGATTATCCGCATGGTCTATGGCCAAGGAGGTCATCCCGATGATTGCATTCATCGGGGTGCGTATATCGTGGCTCATGCTGGAGAGGAAGTCCTGCTTGGCCGTATTGGCCTGTTCCGCCTCCTTCCGCGCCCTTTCCGCGTCTTTCCGGGCCGTGTCCATTTCCGCGTTCATGCGCTTCAATTCGGATACCTGTTCCCGGAACAGCTTCAAGTACTGGAAGAATATGTAGAGGAGCATGGCGATGATTGCGGAAGAAGCGGCGTAAACAATGATCAGCCAATGGCTGCTCATCCCCGCGATCGCAGAATCCAGCTTATCAAAGGGGAGGACCGTTACCAGATACCAATCGCAGTAGGGGAGGCTGGTGCAGTACAGGTGGCGGCGGGACCCGCCGTTTTGCAGAATGGCGGAATAGTCCTCATTCGCGCCCATGGCCTCCGCCAGCTGGTCAATGTAGGACGCGGCCTCCTGGTCCTGGCCCTCAAAAACGCTGGCGAGCCTGTCAAAATAGTTCTCGTGGGCGTCTTTTTCGTTTCCGACAACGTAGCTGCCGTCCTTCCGTATGACGAAGGAATAACTCAGGGAATCGTCTGAATCCAGGAAGAGGACCTCGCCCATATACCGGGTAGAGAGCCCCACGACCATGGCGAGGCTGGTACCTCCGCCGGACATGGGATATTCACAGGGGACGCCGAACAGGATCACGCCCTCCCCGCCGCTGTCAACCGCGGACGCCGTCTTCCGCTCCCCGTTCCGCAGGCTCTCCAGAAATGGCTCCGGATGCTTGAGCTCCAAGGGATCGCCGTAGATCATTTCCATTTCGCCACTGGGGGAATACAGGGCGGCGCACAAAAAATGCCTGGCCCTTGCGCCGTATTCAATTTCTTCCTTCGGGCCGTAACCGGAATTCCCGTCCCCCGCTGCAATGTGCGCGATGGATTCCGCCATCGTCAGGCGGAGTTCAATAATCGTCTCAAAGTGCAACGATACCTGCTCGTTCATTCCGGCCATGTACGCGGTACCGATATCCTCAATCGTACGTTCACTCATATTGTGAATGGACATTCCGAGAAAGGAAAACACCAAAACCGTGAAACAAATAATTACCGCTACGCCGATCTTGAACGAACGCGGCAAAGCCTTGCTTTTCATACTTTTCCCTCTCCACCGTTTTTAACTTATACGCGGTCCGGCCGTCCGCCGTTTCCCTCAGCCTCTCAGACGGCTCATGGCTTGGAACATTTTGCGCATGTCCACGGGCTTTGCCAAATGTTCGTTCATCCCCGCGTCCTTTGCCAGCGCAATGTCCTCGTCGAAGGCGTTGGCCGACAGGGCGATGATGGGCACGGTTTCCGCGTCCCTCCGGTCCAGGCCGCGGATCACCCGCGCCGCCTCATAGCCACTCATCACAGGCATCATCAAATCCATGAGCACGCAGTCAAACGCCCCGGGTTCCGCCGCCGTGAAGGCGTCCACGGCGGCTTTTCCGTTATTGGCGGTCACAACCTCCACGCCCGCGTCCCGGAGAATGTACTCCACGATTTCACGGTTGATCTCGTTGTCCTCCACCAGGAGCACGCGCATCCCGGCAATGTTGCCCGGCATCTTCCAAGCCTCGTCTGCGGGAGCTCCGGTCCCCGCCTCATCGGCCCGGAGGGGCAGCGTTATCCGGACCACGCTGCCCTTGCCAACCCGGCTGTCGATCTCCACAGTTCCCTTCATCTGGTCCACCAGTTTCTTTACAATGGACATGCCCAGCCCCACGCCGTTATAATTCGTTCTCGCGTCCTGGTGTTCCTGGGTGAAGGGCTCAAAAATGTGCTCCTTGAAATCCTCTCCCATGCCGATTCCAGTGTCTTCGACGACAAAACGGCAGCGCAGCGTCCCGTCCTGGAAGGCGGCCTCTTCCGCCCGGACAAAGACGGCGCCATGCGGGCGGTTATACCGGAGCGCATTGTCCATGACATTCGTCAGGATTTGTTTCAAATGCAGGGGATTCCCCATGACCCGGCTGTGCCGCAGCCCGGAATCCTCCAGTTCCAGCCGGATTCCCCGCTCCTCCGCCAGGGGGGACAGGATGGTGACGCAGTCCTCCAGTACATCGTGGAGGTTAAAGGGCTCCTCCACCGCCGCGGGCCTCCCGCTCTCCAGCTTGCTGACCTGGAGAACGTCGTTCACCAGGGACAGCAGGTGCTCCGTGGACACACGGATTTTCTTCCGGCAAGCCCTCTGCCGCTCCACGTCGTCCTGGCTTTTTTCCAGGATGGACAGCATCCCCAGGATTCCGTTGATGGGCGTGCGGAGATCGTGGGACATGTGGGAGAGGAATTCGCTCTTTGCCGAGTTCGCCTGCCGCACCCGCTCCAGGAGCTCCATGATGGACTGCTCCTGCTTCTTCCGCGTCACCATAGTCTCCGTGATGTCCTGATGGTATCCGTTCAGGCTGGCGCCGGATTTCTTGAAGGACTTGTCCGGTACGCCGCCGCAGCGGACATAGATCTTCCCCAGCTCCGGATGGTTCCAGGGATAAACCACCTCCGCGCGCCCGCCTTTCAGCATCTCCTGCACGGATTCCTCCACCATCTCCACGTAATCCGGCTCGACGCCCGCAAACCAGTGCTGGTAGCATTCCTCCGGCCCGATCTCGTCCGGCACGCCCAGGAGAATCCGCATGGTCCGGTCCGCGTACATTCTCGGCGGGCAGCCCTCTTCCAGCTCAATCGTCCAGATTCCGGTCCGGGCTCCCTCCAGGATATCCTCCAGGCTCTGCCTGGCCTCCAGCTTGTATTTCTCCTCCTGCTCCACAAGGGCGTTGACGTCCCGCTGCGCGAAAATCGCGCAGTTCTCCGCCGCTGTATTCTCCGTGGCCGAGAAATGAATTTCCATGTGCTTTAGTCCGGAGGAGCTGTCTTTCACCTGGTACCGGACCGAGAACTTTTTCTTGCTCCGGAGCCGGGCGAGCACATAGCGCTTCTCCGTCACCATACGGAGCCTCTCCTGGTCCCGGGGAACCACATACCCGGAGATATAGCGCTCCATGGCCGCCTCATAGCCATCCTGGAAATTGGCCGCCCAATCCACCGCCATCTGCCTGCTGCTGCGGTAAACCTCGCATTCGCCCGTGTCGAAGTTCACCTCATAAATGCCCAGGTAGTCCACGCTGAGGGCGTGGAGCACCTTATAGCTCCGCTTTTGAAGCTCCCGGACCAGGTTCCGCCGCTTCAGGGAGGAGACGATAAAGTACGCCGCGGTCTGGAGCATATTTGACGCGTATTCCAGCGACCGCAGAGGATTGTCCACACCGTAAAAGCCGATGATCCGTTTGCCGTCATACAGGGGGACCACCACCAGGGAATGAACGCCCTGGCGCTTCAGGTTCTCATATTGAAGCGGGTCCGTCTCCCGGATATCCTCCAGGCTTTCTATGACGATGTGCTTGCCGACGCCGAACTTCCGGTACCAGCTTGCGCACACCTCCGCAGGGACGTTTTGGAGGCTCTCCTTTTCCGGCTCCACCCCGTCGGCCACCCATTCGTAGGTATTGTCATCGCCGCCGGACTCATTCTGCTCGAATATGTAGGTCCGCTCCCCGTTCAGCGCGCTTCCCAGATGCTTCAGCAGTACCTCCAGCGACTGGTCCGGTGTCTCCTCCAGCAGGGCGACACGAAGGCCCTCGTTAATGACAGCCTCCAGATTCTGGACGCTTTGTATACCGCTGTGCCGCTCATGGGTTCCGGCGGCGGGAGCGCCCGCCCCAGCCCGTTCCAAAAGCTCCCCTGAATAATCCATATGCCTGTCCTCCATATCGACCGGTTCCCAGTCTATCATTCCCCATGGGCAAAGACGCTTTTCCGGAAAGTGCGGTTTCAAAACGCTGGTGGCTTTCCGCTTCGTCCCCGCAGCTCGCCATAAAAACCATAAAAATCTGTGTCATAATACCATGCGCCCCCTAACCGTGTCAATCGTATGCGGCAGAAAACTGCGCTTGGTGGTTATAATGTAAGAGGGGGGATTCTTTTTCTTAGGAAATTTGCATACGAAATACAACACCTATCGTCGATCTATTTAACCCAGCAAACGGTTTCCGATGGACGGCTCCGGCACGGCAGATAACGGAACTAAGGAATCCAATCTTCTTATACCGACGGCTAGATACTAACGGTTGCTACAGATCCCCGGATAAGAGATCATTAATTAACATACAGGGCACACTCCGCCTGCCGGGATTTCGCGACTGGCCTGCCTTTTAACGTCAGCCTTAGTAAAAGCTCCTAGGGGACAATCGGTTCTGGCAAGCTGCCCGGTAATCAGTTTGCCAAGTTCCCCGGTGACTATGAATAGAAGACCAGCCAGAGGCCGTTTTGAAAATCGCAAACAGAAGGAACAGGAGAAGCCAATGCTGGAAGCTACATTTCCGCAGAGAAGAAACACACAGAAACGCCCCAGCTTGATACCGATAGCCTGTATAAGTTTACGGAAGAGAACCAAGTGCCCAGCGCTCATGCAACCCAGGCGTAGCAAAAGAGGGTAAACCTCTGGAAGTTAAAATCGCTCATCATTTCATGGATGTGTTTGATTTTGAAGGAATGCGGAGCTATTCCAAACTACCCAGACATAAATAATGGGAAAGCCGACGCAGCTTAACGCCGCGCCGGCCCTTCTAAAAATGTTCTCTTACGTCGCCGCCGTCAAAGAACGGCGGGCTTTTCCCATTCAATCAAAAGCCCCTGCCTTACAGCTGCTTCACGGTATAATACACCGCCAGGGCAAAGACCACAATCCCCAGGGCCCACATGGCATAGTAAGCCACAGCGGCGCTGAACAGGCCCAGCACCACAGCCACGGCGGAGAGGCCCGCAGCGGCGTAGATCGGCATCAGGTCCGCATCCGCAGGGAGGAACTTCCCCAGCTTCTTGTTCTTCGCCAGCCAGCACAGCCCCGCCAGCAGCAGCACATACGCCACCGCCAGCGCCTTCACGGGCAGGCCCAGAACCAGGTGGTTAAACAGGCGGCGGCACATCCACAGGAGGATCAGGGTTCCGCTCAGGGCCGTCATGGCCACGGAACACTCCCGGTCGTAGAAGGCCCAGATGACGGTCAGCACCATGGCCACCGGAACCACCACGCTGAGGAGCGTAACGGCGGACTCAAAGTACATCCGGATCAGCATGCTGCCGCCGCCGAAGAACACGCCCAGGCCGATCAGGCACCACCCGATGAGGCGCTTGCGCTCATCCGCTTTCCAAAGCACGCTCAGCGCCACGCCCAGCACCAGCGCCGCCGCGCCCAGGCCCGCGAAAATCAGCAGGCGGTCATGCCAGACCAGGGACTCGGTCACCACGTCGCCGTGGATGTAGTATTTGCGGAGAACCAGCAGATAGAACTCCGCCAGGCAGGCCGCAAGGAAAAAAATCGTGGCGCCGTACAGGGAATTGTCCCGCTTCATAGACTTTCCGTTCGGATTCTTTGCCATTTATCAAGACCTCCAAGGTGTTTTTTCTTTTCAAAATGCCCGGCGGAACACACCTCCGCCGACACGCTTAAATAGTATAGCAGACTTTTTCCTCTTTTGCAAGGCCCTTCCTGCCAGGTTTTTTATTTTTTCGCCCAATCTCCTGTTTCCCGTTGAGATGCGGCCCGGGGCGTGCTATACTATAGGAATCACAACCAGACAAGAGGATTGCTATGAAACGTCTTACCGCATATGTTTTACTGCTGGCCCTGCTCCTCACCGGCTGCGGCGGGTCCGTGGACCCGGACGAGGCCCAGGAGAGCATCCAGGTCATCGCCATGGACACCGCCATGCTCATCACCACCTACGGGGAACGCTCCCCCGCCGCCGCCTACGCCTGCGAGGATACCATCCGGGACCTGGAGGCCAAGCTCTCCCGGACGGACCCGGACAGCGAGGTCTCCCGGCTCAACGCCGCCGGGGGAGCGGTCCTGGAGGTGGGGGAGGACCTCGGCGTCCTCTTGGACGCCGCCGCCTATTATCAATTTACAACAGGCGGCGCTTTCAACATCGCCATTGCTCCGCTGGCCTCCGCCTGGGGCTTTACGGAGGACCACTTCCGGGTCCCCTCCCAGGAGGAAATCAGCGGGCTTTTGAAACTGGTGAACGGCTTCTCCCTCCAGCAGACGCCGGAAGGCGTGGCCCTGGGACCGGGGCAGTCCATCGACCTGGGGGCCATCGCCAAGGGCTACGCTGCGGACAAAATTGTGCAGGTCCTCCAGGAGTACGAGGTTCCCCGGGCCAACATCAACCTGGGGGGCAACGTCCTGGCCTACGGCACCCGGCCCGGCGGCGCCCCCTGGCGGGTGGGCATCCAGGACCCAAAGCGGACCGATGAGCCCAACGCCTTCGCCGGGGTGCTGGAGCTGGAGGATTCCTTTGCCGTCACCTCCGGGGGCTACCAGCGGTATTTTGAGGAAAACGGGAAACGCTATCACCACATCCTCGACCCCGCTACCGGATACCCGGCGGACAGCGGGCTGGCCTCCGTCACCGTGGTGGCGGACTGCGGAGAAGGCTCCGGCCTTTCCGGCATGATGTGCGACGCCCTCTCCACCGCCCTCTTCATCATGGGGGAGGAAACGGCCCTGGACTTCCGGCGGAACTGGAGCGGCCTCCCCTTCGAGCTAGTTCTGATCACGGAGGACGGCCGGGTAGTGGCCACCGGGGGACTGGCGGACCGCTTCACCCTGGACGAGAGCAGCGGGTATACCTATGAAGAGGCCGCTTCCTAAGCTCCGGCCCACGGCCTGGGACGGTCTGGTGGTCCTCTGCGTGGCGGCCCTGGCTGTGGCCCTGGCCGCCTTCCAGTGGCAGGGCGGGTCCTCCCAGGGACTGACGGCGGTGGTGTCCATCGACGGTGCAGAGGCGGACCGCTTCGCTTTGCAGGACCTCCTGAAAAGCCCCCGGACTTACACGGCCAGCGGCTATACCCTGGAGGTGGCCGCCGCCCTCCGGGGAGACGCCTCCCCCCTGGACCACGTGAAATCCAACGGGGAACTGGGCCTCCAGGTGGCCCACTCCGACTGCCCCACCCAGGACTGCGTCCGCATCGGGGCCATCACGAGAAGCGGGCAGAGCATCGTCTGCCTCCCCGCCCGGTTCATCCTCCGCCTGGAGGGCGGGACGCCGGACCCGGACAGCGTGGACGCGGTATTGGGGTGAAAGCCCCCCTCCGCCAGCTCCGCTGGCCGCTCCCTATGCCAAGGGCGCCAAGAAAGGACCGCCGCCATGAAACTGACCACGAAGCAGCTGACCCTCTGCGCCCTGCTGGCCGCCATGGCCCTGGCGCTGAGCTATCTGGAAAACCTGTTTCCCCTCTCCCTGGCCATCCCCATCCCCGGCGTAAAGCTGGGCCTTGCCAACATTGTGACGGTCTTTGCCCTCTATGCCCTGGGCTTAGGAGAGGCCTGTTTCATCCTGCTGGCCCGGTGCTTCCTGGGGGCCCTCTTCGCCGGGAACCTGAACGCCCTGATCTTCTCCCTGCTGGGAGCCCTGAGCGCCATGGGGGCCATGGCCCTTCTCTCCCGGCGGCGGGGGCTCTCCATCTACGGCGTGTCCATAGGCGGGGCCGCGGCCCACAACTGCGGGCAGGCCGCCGCCGCCGTGCTGACCCTGGGCAGCGCCGCTCCCCTCTATTATCTGCCCGTTTTGCTGGCGGTATCCCTCCTCACGGGCGGATTGACCGGGCTGGCCTCCGCCTGCCTGTTCCAGGGGCTGCGCCACACCGACTTGATGAAAGGCTGAACGCGATGGACAAGAAGGATAAAAAGGACGAAATCATCCTCCAGCAGCTGGAGGTCATCCAGTCCCTGACGGAGCACAACCTCCGCCGGATGGGCACGGACTTCTGGGGCGCCCCCCTGGCTCCGGAACCGCCCGCCCAGCCCGGCGCGCCCAGGCCCGCCGGGCCCCCGGAGGCCCCCCGGGGGAAGGCCCAGGCCGCCGGGGAAGCCGCCCAGGCGGAGGAGGCCCCGCCTCCCCCGGAGAAGCTGGAGGACCTGCAAAAGGAGCTGGACAGCTACATCGGCCTGGCTGCCGTAAAAAAGGAGGTCCGGAACCTCATTGACCTGGTAAAGGTCCACCAGCTCCGGGAGAAGAACGGCCTCCCGGTGGCGGACCTGTCCCTCCACATGGTCTTCTCCGGCAGCCCCGGCACCGGAAAGACCACCATCGCCCGGCTGATGGCCCGCATCTTCCACGCCCTGGGCATCCTCTCCAAGGGCCAGCTGGTGGAGGTAGACCGGGCCGGGCTGGTGGCGGGCTACGTGGGCCAGACGGCCCTGAAGACCAAGAAGGCCGTGGAAAAGGCCCTGGGAGGCGTGCTGTTCATTGACGAGGCCTACGCCCTGAACGGCTCCTCCGGCAACGACTTCGGCCAGGAGGCCATCGACACCATCCTCAAGGCCATGGAGGACCACCGGGACGACCTGGTGGTCATCGCCGCCGGGTACAACGATTTGATGGACCGCTTCATCCACTCCAATCCCGGCCTGGAGTCCCGGTTCAACCGCTTTCTCCACTTCGAGGACTACTCGCCGGAGGAACTGCTGGCCATCTTCCAGATGCGCTGCAACAAGGGCTGCTACGAGCTGGAGGAACCCGCCGCCGGACTGGTCCGGGACTTCCTCCGGGAAGAGAACCGGGACCCGGAGTCCTTTGGCAACGCCCGGGGCGTGCGGAACGTCTTCGAGCGGATCCTGGTCTGCCAGGCCAGCCGCCTGGCGGGACAGGATACCGTCACCCGGGAAGACCTGATGACGCTGACGGCGGCGGACGTGCTGTCCGCCCAGGGCCGCGCCCCCCAGGGGGAAGAGGCCCCGCCGGACGGAGGGGCCCCATGAAAACAGCCAAGCTCTTCCTGGCGGGGATGTACGTCCACCTGCTTCTCAGCGCCGCCGCTCCCATCGGCATCCTATACCTGGGCTGGGAGAAAAAGGGGTGGAACCGCTCCAACGCCGCGCTGCTGCTGTCCTTCCTTCTCATGACCGGACTGGTCCAGCTTCTGGGCTGGATTCACGCCGGGGCCTCCATTTCCGCCTACCGCCGGAACGACATGGCCCGGCTGCGCTCCGGCTGGCGGATGCTGAAGCTGGGGGCCATCCCCTTTTACATCCTGAATTTCATCTGGAGCTCCCTGGCCTGGGGGGCCCTTGTGGCCGCCTCCCGGGGAACCCTTCTCCCGCTGGTCCCCATCCCCATCGGCGTCACCTGGCTGATGGTCATCCAAAGCGGCGTTACCGGGTGGCTGTATATCCGCTGCCTCCGGGAATCCGGGGAAGACGCCGCCATGCTCCACAGCGTCTGCCAGTTCATTCCCGTGCTGGACGTATCCAGCACGCTCCTCCTGCTCCGGCGGCGGAGAACCTGAAATCCCGGCCCTACGGAGGTCCGTCTATGTTCAAACAAGCAATCTGCCTGCTCCTGGCCCTGGCCCTGCTCTCCGGCCCGGCGCCGGCCGCGTGGAACGGCCCCGTCCACCAGGAGGTGGACTACGCCGACATGCTCCCCGTCACCCCCTTTGACGAGACGGCCCTGCTGGCCGCCTTGAAAGAGCTGGAAGGTATCTGCTCCCGCCACAGCCGGGACCGGGACAACCAGGAGGCCCGCCGCCGGGTCCAGGCCCTCTATGGCCAGGTCCTGGAGGAAATGGACCTTCTGGCCACCAAGGCCAACCTAAGCTCCATCCAATACGACGCCTCCGGCGGGGCCCCAGAGGAGGCGTCGCTGTATCTGGAGCTCTCCGCCCAGCAGACCCGGCTCTATGACCGCTGCTACCAGGCCCTGTCCGCCATGGCCTCCTCCCCCTATTCCGGCATTCTGGACGAGGACGCCGGGGAGGGCACGGCCCGGAGCCTCCTGGGCTACCGGGGCCTGACGGAGGAGGAGGCCGCCCTCTACGAGGAGGAGGACCGGATGATCCAGGACTACGACCAGATCATGGAACAGGGGGCCCCCGTCCTGGTAGAGGGAACCCTCTGGACGGCGGAGGCCCTGGAAGGCGCCGGGCTGGACGCCGGGGCCTATGAAGCCGTCAGCGGGGCACTGGCCGCAGAGCGTTACCGGGCCGCCGGGGAGCTTTACGTGCAGTTGGTCCGGCTGCGGACGGCGCTGGCCCAGTGGGCGGACTACGACAACTACGCCGAATACGCCTACGAGGCCCTCTACACCCGGGACTACAGCCTGGAGGACGCAGCGGAGCTCCACGAGCTGGCGAAGCGGTACATCCTCCCCCTCCAGCTCCGGCTGCTGGAGGAAACCAGCGGGCAGGAACTCCGGGCCCTCAGCGTGCAGAGCCGCATGAACGGCGAGGAGGTGCTGGACGCCATCCAGCCCTTTGCCCTGGCCTTTGACCAGAAGATGGCGGACACCTTCCGCTTCATGCGGGCCCACCATCTCTACGACATCGAATACGGCGCGTCCAAGCTGACCACCGGATACACCGTGGCCCTGCCCGCCTACGGCAGCGCCTTTATCTTCAACAGCCCCTATGGGGACTACCAGGACCTCAGCGATACGGTCCACGAGTTCGGCCACTTCTTCGAAACCTTCCACTGTACCCAGCACGACCTCTGGACGGACTTCAACATCGACGTGGGGGAAATCCACTCCCAGGCCCTGGAGCTCATGTTCACCGGGCAAGCCGGGGAGCTCTTCGGGGCCCGGTACGGGGAGGTCTACCGGAACGCGGTGCTTTACAACATCCTGGACTCCGTGCTGGACGGCTGCCTCTACGACGAGTTCCAGGCGGCGGCCTACCAAAACCCGGAGATGGCCCCAGAGGACCTGGACCGCCTCTTCAAGGAGCTCTCGGAGGACTACGGCTATTCCTACGGCCCCGGCGTGGACTCGGACCCCACCTGGGTGGAAAACGCCCACAACTTCCAGAATCCCCTGTACTTCATCAGCTACGCCACCTCCGCCCTCTCCGCCCTGGACCTGTGGTTCCTCTACCTGGACCGCCCCCGGGAGGCCAAGGAGGTCTACCTGGAGCTGTCCGCCCTGTCCCTCTCCCTGCCCTACCGGGCGGCGGCGGAGAAGGTGGGCCTCCGGGACATCTTTGAGCCGGAAACCATTCCCGCCCTGGCGGAAACCCTGGACGGCTACCTGGACGGGGAACCCGTTTCCTACGGCCAGCGGCGCGCCGGGGCAGGCGGGGAGCGCCGCTTGCCCTATATCCTCGCCAGCGCCGCCGCTCTGGCCCTCATACTCTGGCTCCGCACCCGGCCCAGCCGGAAGGAGCGGACGGAAACCCGCCGCCGGGAAACCCTGGACCCCTGGTCCCCCCGGCAGAACCGGGAACCGCTCCGCCCAAGCGGGCCAGACCCCTGGTCCGTCCAGGACAAGAAGCCCCCTTGGGAGTTGTAACTCTGCGGGACCGCCAGCAGGCGGTCCCTTTTTTTGAAGAACTTTCCCCGGCTGTCTCGTTTTAACATTTAGGGCTTGACTTTTTCCAGCCCCAGATGTACTATTGTATTATTGAACTAGTGAAATGGGGGGCGATTTTTATGAAGAAGCGCAACAACCTGCTCCGGCGGGCAGCGGGACTGTGCCTGGCGGCGCTGCTGGTGGCTCCAGCGCTGGCGGCGGAACCCCTGAGCGCCAAGCAACGGCAGGAGGACCTGGAGTTCCTCTATGAGGAAGTCCTGGCGGGGGCCCACCCGGACGCCTTCGCCAACACGCCGGAGGCGGAGTTTTTAAAGGTAAAGGCAGAGATCGAGGGGCGGCTGGAGACCACCAGCGGCACGGAGTTCCTGCTGGACCTGATGCGCCTGGCCGCCCTGGTGGGGGACTCCCACACCAGCATCGCCATCGGCGGAGCAGCGGACCTCCGGGCCTATCCCTTTGCCATGGTCCGGCGGGGAGAAAGCTGGTACCTCTCCGCTGCGGCCCCGGAGGACGGGGCCCTGCTGTGCCAGGAGGTCACGGAGCTGGCCGGGAAGCCCGTGCGGGAAGTCATGGATGCCTACGGGACGCTCTTTTCCTCCGACAACCCGGTCCACCTCCGGCGGAGCTTCCGGCAGGCCTGCAACGTGGCGGACATCTACGAGTACCTGGGACTGGTGGAGGCCGGGGAGCCTTTGTCCGTCACCCTGAAAAGCGGGAAAACCCTCCGCCTGGAGCCCATGGGCATGGAGGAGATGAACCAGCTGGAGGCCGTGCGGATTTCCGATAAGATTAAGGGCCAGCCGGAGACGGCGGCGGCCAACGCCTACTACTTCGCCAAGCCCTTGACAGAGGGCGCGTATTACATCCAATACAACACCTGCCGGGAGGCGGAGGACCTGCCCATGGCGGACTTCGCCGCCCTGGTGGCCAAGGACCTGGAGGCCGGGGACTACAGCCGGGTTCTTCTGGACCTGCGGAACAACGGCGGCGGGTCCGACGGGGTGATCTGGCCCCTGCTGGAAGTCCTTCGGAAGGAGATGGACAGCGGGACCAAGCTGGTGGGCCTCATCGGGGAGAACACCTTTTCCTCCGCCCTCATCAACGCCGTGGAGATTCAGGAGATGGGCGGCGTCCTGGCGGGAGAGCCCGCCGGGGGCAGCGTCTGCCACTTCGGGGCAGTCAAGACCTTCTCCCTGCCCAACTCCGGGGTCCGGGGGCAGGTATCCAGCAAATACCTGGACCTGAACACCCTGCTGGACGCAGCGGCGGGCCGTGGCGTGGAGGCCCTGGAGCCGGACGTTTTGGTGTACCAAACCCTGGAGGACACGCTGAAGGGCAAGGACACCCTGGCGGACTGGTGCCTTGCCGCCCCGGATCAGAAGCTGGTCCCCGCCGTCCACGACAACGCGCCCCTGACCCGGGGGCGGTTCATCGGCCAGCTTTATGAGGCGGCGGGAAGCCCGGACGTGGAAACCGGGGAGGAGCTTCCTTTCAAAGACAGCTTCGGCATTGAATGGTACCTCCCTGCCCTGGCCTGGGCCAAGGAGCAGGGCATCGCCAAGGGCGGCGCGGAGGGAACCTTCTCCTCCTCCAGGCCCCTGACTTGGAAAGAAGCCGCCGTATTCCTGGGCCGGACGGCGGAGGCGCTGGACCTGAAACCGGACCCGGCGGCAAAGCGGATGGGCCCCGTCCCGGCGGCGCTGGGCGGAAGCCAGGAGGCCGTGGCCCGGGCCTGGGACCTGGGGCTGCTGCCCAAGGACACGGACTTCACCGGAGGGCTCACCCGGAGCCAGGGAGAGAAGCTGGCAAAGGCTCTGAAAGCCCTGACCGCTTGAGAACAGAAGCGGAAAACGGCCCAACCTGGACAGCCCCCAAAGAAAGAGGACCACGGGCTTTGCCCGTGGTCCTCTCTTGTTGAAAATTCTACCGACGCCCGTCTCCCGTCCCCCCCCCGCAGGGGGTGGGGGTTGCTCAAGGGGGAGCCTGCTCCCCCTTGAAAAGAGGCGGAGCAAGGGAGCGGGCGCAGTTCCCGCCAGAGGCCGCAGGCCGGCGGCGGGAACGGAGCTTAGCGGACTTTGCGACGCCTCAGGCGTACATTTCCTTCAGCTTCAGCAGGTGCTGATAGCGGTCCATAGCCGCCTTCTCGTTGCGCTGGAACAGCTCGCTGGCCCGGTCGGGGAACTCGCGGGTCAGGCGGCTGTAACGGGCCTCGTTCATCAGGAACTCCTGATACCCGCCGGCGGGCTCCTTGGAATCCAGGGTGAACTTGGCGCCTTCGGCGGCGGGGTTGAAGCGGAACAGGTTCCAGTAGCCGCACTCCACGGCCTTCTTCATTTCCGCCTGGCAGTTCATCATGCCGCCCTTGATGCTGTGCATCTCGCAGGGGGAGTAGGCAATGATCAGGGACGGGCCGGGATAGGCCTCGGCCTCCTGGATGGCCTTGAGGGTCTGGGCGGGGTTGGCACCCATGGCCACCTGGGCCACGTAGATATACCCGTAGCTCATGGCGATCTCCGCCAGGGACTTCTTCTTGATCTCCTTACCAGCGGCGGCAAACTGGGCCACCTGGCCGATGTTGGAGGCCTTGGATGCCTGGCCGCCCGTGTTGGAATAGACCTCGGTATCGAAGACGAAGATGTTCACATCGTTTCCGGAGGCCAGGACGTGGTCCACGCCGCCGAAGCCGATGTCGTAGGCCCAGCCGTCGCCGCCGAAGATCCACAGGGACTTCTTGGACAAGTATTCCTTGTCCTTCAGAATCTCCAGGCAGAGCTTGCAGGCGTCGCAGTCGCAGTACTTCGCGCCGCTGTCCTTGAGCTCCTTGGCGTGAGCCTGGAACTTTGGCAGCTGGTCGCCGAAGACCTTGGCGGCCTCGGGGCTTCCCGTGAAGGCCACAATGTCATCCACGGTCATGACGCTCTCTTCCAGGAGCTTCACGTACTCCGTGGTGGCTTCCGCATTGGCCTTGCCATCTTCCATGGTATCCAGCCACTTCTGGGCGGCGTCCTTCAGGCCCTGGTAGGTGTGGGGCACCGCGATGAGCTGCTTGGTCAGGTCCGCCAGGCGGTCCCGGATGGCCTTCTGGCCCAGGTACATGCCCAGGCCGTGCTCGGCGTTGTCCTCGAACAGGGAGTTGGACCAGGCGGGACCGTGGCCGTCCGCGTTGGTGCAGTAGGGAGAGGTCGCCGCGGGGCCGCCCCAGATGGAGGAGCAGCCAGTGGCGTTGGAGATATACATCCGGTCGCCGAAGAGCTGGGTGACGAGACGGGCATAGCTGGTCTCGGCGCAGCCGGCGCAGGAGCCGGAGAACTCAAGGAGGGGCTTGTGGAACTGGCTTCCGGGCACCGTGTTGTCCTGGAGGTCCTTCTTCTCAGCAACCTCGGCCACGCAGTAGTTGAAGACCTCCTGCTGCTTGGCCTCCTGCTCCTGGGCCACCATCTTCAGGGCCTTCTCGCCCTTGCGGCCCGGGCAGACGCCCACGCACACGCCGCAGCCCATGCAGTCCAGGGGACTGACGGCAATGGTAAACTTGTATCCCTTGCCCTTGCCCGTTTTGTCGATGACCTTGGCGGCGGCGGGGAGCTTGGCGGCTTCCTCCTCCGTCATGGCGTAGGGACGGATAGTGGCATGGGGGCAGACATAGGCGCACTGGTTGCACTGGATGCAGTTCTCGGGCATCCAGGTGGGAACGGAGACGGCCACGCCGCGCTTTTCATAGGCGGCGGCGCCCAGCTCAAACTGGCCGTCGGCGTGCTTGACGAAGGCGGAGACGGGGAGGCTGTCGCCGTCCATCTTGCCCACGGGGTTCAGAATGGTCTTGACCTGCTCCACCAGCTCCGGCTTGCCCGTGAGGGGGGTGGTATCCGGGGTATCCTGGGCGTCGGCCCAGTCGGCGGGAACCTCGAACTTCTTGTAGGCCGTGGCTCCGGCGTCGATGGCCTTGTGGTTCATATCCACCACGTCCTGTCCCTTTTTCAGGTAGGAGTGGGTGGCGGCGTCCTTCATATACTGGATGGCCTCGGACCCGGGCATAACCTTGGCCAGGGAGAAGAAGGCGGACTGGAGGATGGTGTTGGTCCGCTTGCCCATGCCGATTTCTTTCGCCAGGTCGATGGCGTTAATGGTATAGACCTGGATGTTATTTTGGGCGATATACCGTTTCGCCACGGCGGGCATGTGCCTGTTGACTTCCTCGTCGCTCCACTGGCAGTTGATCAGGAAGGTGCCGCCGGGCTTCACGTCCCGGACCATGGGGAAGGCCTTGACAATATAGGCGGGCACGTGGCAGGCCACGAAGTCGGCCTTGTTGATATAATAAGGAGCACGGATGGGCTGGTCGCCGAAGCGCAGGTGGCTGACGGTGACGCCTCCGGTTTTCTTGGAGTCGTACTGGAAGTAGGCCTGGACGTATTTGTCCGTGTGGTCGCCGATGATTTTGATGGAGTTTTTGTTGGCGCCCACGGTTCCGTCGCCGCCGAGGCCCCAGAACTTGCACTCGATGGTGCCCTCCGCCGCGGTGTTGGGGGCGGGCTTCTCCTCCAGGCTCAGGTGGGTCACGTCGTCCACGATGCCAATGGTGAACTGGCGCTTGGGCTCCGCCTTGGTCAGCTCCTCATAAACGGCAAAGACGCTCCGGGGCGGGGTATCTTTGCTGCCCAGGCCATAGCGGCCGCCGATGACGGTGATGTCGGTCCGGCCCGCGTTGGCAAGAGAGGCCACCACGTCCACGTACAGGGGCTCGCCCAGGGAGCCGGGCTCCTTGGTGCGGTCCAGCACGGCGATCTTTTTGCAGGTGGCGGGGATGGCGGAAATCAGCTTGTCGGCGCGCCAGGGACGGTACAGGCGGACCTTGATGAGGCCCACCTTTTCGCCGTGGGCGTTCATATAGTCAATAACTTCCTCCGCCACGTCGCAGATGGAGCCCATGGCGATGATGACCCGGTCCGCGTCGGGAGCGCCGTAGTAGTTGAAGAGCTGGTAGTCGGTGCCCAGCTTCTCGTTGACCTTGCCCATATACTTTTCCACCACGTCGGGCAGGGCGTCGTAATAGGGGTTGCAGGCCTCGCGGTGCTGGAAGAAGATGTCGCCGTTCTCGTGGGAGCCCCGCATGTTGGGCCGCTCGGGGTTCAGCGCGTGCTTGCGGAAGGCGTCCACGGCGTCCATGTCGCACATTTCCTTCAGGTCGTCGTAATCCCACACGGCCACTTTCTGAATCTCGTGGGAGGTACGGAAGCCGTCGAAGAAGTTCACAAAGGGAACCCGGCCCTCAATGGCGGCCAGATGGGCCACGGGACCCAGGTCCATGACCTCCTGGACGTTGCCCTCGCACAGCAGGGCGAAGCCCGTCTGGCGGCAGGCCATGACGTCGGAGTGGTCGCCGAAGATGTTCAGCGCGTGGCTGGACACGGTACGGGCGGACACGTGGAACACGCAGGGCAGCAGCTCGCCGGCGATCTTGTACATGTTGGGGATCATCAGCAGCAGGCCCTGAGAGGCGGTGTAGGTGGTGGTCATCGCGCCAGTGGCCAGGGAGCCATGGACGGTGCCGGAGGCACCCGCCTCGGACTGCATCTCGCAGACCTTCACGGTGGTTCCGAAGATGTTTTTCTGACCCGCGGCTGCCCACTGGTCAACCAAGTCTGCCATGGGGGAAGACGGGGTGATGGGGTAGATGCCCGCCACCTCGGTAAACGCGTAGCTGACATACGCCGCCGCGTTGTTTCCGTCCATGGACTTGAACTTTCTTGCCATAAACTTACCTCCTGTAAATTTGCCGCCCGGGGACGGCAATCTCTCCAAGACAGGGGACCGGAGCTCTCTCCCGCCGGACCCCATGCGGTTCCATTATAGCACGGCTGTTTCCCGGTGTAAACCGCTGCTTTGTTATTTTTTGCACAAATTTTCCCAGGGATTCTTGGAGGGCCGGATTTCCGCCGGGCCTTGGGGTTCCCCCCTCCCGCTAAACCAGGCCAGCCGGCCTCGTCCCCGGTGCGGCGCAGCTCTTTCAGGGTGCAGCCGTCAGACCCCTTTTTAAATGCCGGAGCGTCCCATCCGTTGCCTTCTGATAAAATAGAACCTTCGCGGCCGGGCACACCCCGGTTTCTTCCCTTCTTTCCATTTCTCCCAATCTGTGGTATTATGTTCCCATACAGACAATATGGGAGGTAGAAATCATGGTGGTCACGGTACGTTCCCTTGGCTTAAACGGCGTCTCCGGCTACGAGGTCCGCGCCGAGTGCTTTCTCTCCGGCGGGCTTCCCGCCTTCGACGTGGTGGGCCTGCCGGACGCCGCCGTCCGGGAGGCCCGGGAGCGGGTCCGGGCGGCAGTGAAGAACTGCGGGGCCAAGTTCCCCGTCAGCCGCATCACCGTGAACCTGGCTCCGGCGGGGCAGAAGAAGGCGGGGACTCTCTACGACCTGCCCATCTTCGTGGGCCTCCTGGCGGCAAACGGGGACCTCCCCGCGCCCCCGGCGGACGCGGCCTTCGTGGGGGAGCTGTCCCTGTCCGGCTCCCTGCGGAGCGTGGCGGGGGTTCTCCCCATGGCCCTGGCGGCGGAACGGGCAGGGGTCCGGCAGCTCTTCGTCCCGGCGGGCAACGCCGCGGAGGCGACGCTTGCCGGGGGCCTGACGGTTTACGGCGTGCCGGACGTAGAAGCCCTGACGGCCCACCTCCGGGGAGAGAAGCCCCTCTCCCCCGCCCCGGCCTGGACGCCGGGGGAAGACCAGGCCGGCCTCTTGGACCTCCGGGACGTGATGGGCCAGGAAAACGTGAAGCGGGCCCTGGAAATTGCCGCCGCCGGGGGGCACAACCTCCTGATGATCGGCTCCCCCGGGGCGGGGAAGTCCATGCTGGCGAAACGCCTGCCCTCCATCCTGCCGGACATGAGCCGGGAGGAGGCCTTGGAGGCCTCCGGCGTGTGGTCTGTGGCGGGGCTGGCGGACCCGGGGCATCCCCTGCTGGCCCGCCGCCCCTTCCGCAGTCCCCACCACACCGTCTCCGCCTCCGCCCTCACTGGCGGCGGGCCCGCCATGCGGCCCGGGGAAATCTCCCTGGCCCACCACGGGGTCCTCTTCCTGGACGAGCTGCCGGAGTTCCGCCGGGACGCCCTGGAGGTCCTCCGCCAGCCCCTGGAGGACGGGGAGGCCACTATCTCCCGGGCCGGAGGGACCCTGCGGCTCCCCGCCCGGTTCCAGCTGGTCTGCGCCATGAACCCCTGCCGCTGCGGCTGGCGGGGCCACCCGGACCGCCGCTGCACCTGCTCCCCGCGGGACCGGGAGCGGTATGTGGAGAAAATCTCCGGCCCCCTGCTGGACCGGGTAGACCTCCATGTGACGGTGCCCCCGGTGGAGTACGAGGCCATGCGCCGCCGGGAGACCCCGGAGTCCTCGGCGGTGGTGAAGGCCCGGGTGGACGCGGCCCGGGCGGTGCAGGCGCAACGCCTGGCAGGTTCCGGCGCGGCCTGCAACGCCCAGATCGCCCCGGCACAGCTGGCGGGCTTCTGCCGCCTGGACAGCGCCGGGGAAAAGCTGATGGCGAATGCCTTCCAGCGCATGGGCCTGACGGCCCGGTCCCACGACCGGATTCTCCGGGTGGCCAGGACCATCGCCGACCTGGACGGGGAGGCAGAAATTGGGGCCGCCCACCTGGCGGAGGCAATACAGTACCGGAATACGGATATTCTGAAGGGATAACAGGGCCCCTGCGGGGGACAGGGATTGGTCCCCCATTGGAAAAAGCGGAGGCTCCAGATGGAGCCTCCGCTTTTCATCGCAGGGTTCAATCCATGGAAATGGCGCCCGTCTCCGCCGCCTGGCTGACGGCGTTCCCCAGGATCACCGGCTCCAGGGCCGCCTCCTCCTGGGCGGAGGGCTCCTCCGCCTCGGGGATCAGCTGCTCCGCCGCGTTGTGGTAGGCCGTCAGGCCCGTGCCCGCAGGAATCAGCTTGCCGATGATGACGTTCTCCTTCAGGCCCGCCAGGCGGTCGCTCTTGCCCTTGATGGCGGCCTCCGTCAGCACCTTCGTCGTCTCCTGGAAGGAGGCGGCGGAGAGGAAGGAGTCCGTAGCGAGAGACGCCTTGGTAATGCCCATGAGGAGCTGGGTGCCCGCAGCGGGGCGCAGGGGCTCGCCGTTCTCCTGGGTCTCCCCGGCGGCGTTCCGGCGCTGGATGTCCTCATTGGCGTTCTCCAGCTCCAGGACGTCCACCATGGAGCCGTCCAGCAGGTTCGTGTCGCCCGCGTCCTCCAGGCGGACCTTCCGCATCATCTGGCGGACGATGACCTCGATGTGTTTATCGTTGATATCCACGCCCTGCTGGCGGTACACCCGCAGGACCTCCTGGATCAGGTAATTGTACACCGCGTCCGCGCCCCGGATACGGAGCACGTCGTGGGGGTTCAGGGCGCCGTAGGTTAGCTGGCGGCCCGCCTCGATGACGTCCCCGTCCCGCACCTGGAGGCCCGTGTGGGGCACGGCGTAGGTCCGGGTGTCCCCGTCGGGGGCGGTGACGATGATGTTCAAGAGGCTGCCCTTAGTGGCCTCCTCGAATTTGACCGTGCCGCCGATTTCCGCCAGGGTGGCCATCCGCTTGGGCTTCCGGGCCTCGAAAAGCTCTTCGACACGGGGAAGGCCCTGGGTGATGTCCCCCCCAGCCAGGCCGCCCGTGTGGAAGGTACGCATGGTCAGCTGGGTGCCCGGCTCACCGATGGACTGGGCGGCGATGATGCCGACAGCCTCGCCGGGGCCCACGGGCTTGGAGGTGGCCAGGTTCATGCCGTAGCACTTGGCGCACACGCCGCTGGGGGCCTTGCAGGTCAGGACGGTGCGGATCATCACCGTGGGCTTCTTGTCCGGGTCGCCGCTGGGGTCGAATTCGCAGCGGTCCCCGGGACGGACGTTCTCCTGGACCCACTTCCGGGATTCCAGCAGCTTATCCTCGCTGCCGTCCATCATTTTGTCATTGCTCAGCAGCACCTCGCCGGTCTCCGCGTCCACCACGTCGCCCACCAGGAAGCGGCCCCGGAGGCGGTCGGACAGCTTCTCAATCACCTGCCCGTTCTCGCTGATCTCAGAAACCTTGATGCCGTGGGTCACGTGGCAGTCCTCCTCCCGGATGATGACCTCCTGGGAGACGTCCACCATGCGGCGGGTCAGGTAGCCGGAGTCGGCGGTCCGCAGGGCGGTGTCCGCCAGGCCCTTCCGGGCGCCGCGGCTGGAGATGAAGTACTCCAGGGCCGTCAGTCCCTCCCGGTAGTTGGCCTTGATGGGAATCTCGATGGTTTTGCCTGCGGTGTTGGCGATCAGGCCCCGCATGCCCGCCAGCTGGCGGATCTGCTTCATGGAGCCCCGGGCGCCGGAGTCTGCCATCATGAAGATGGGGTTATAGCGGTCCAGGTTCTTTTGCAGGGCGTTGGACACGTCCTCGGTGGTCTTCTCCCACTCCTGCACCACGTTGCGGTACCGCTCCTGGTCCGTCATGAAGCCCATCTTGTACTGGGTCTCGATATCCAGCACCTTCTGCTCCGTATCCCGGACCATTTCGTACTTCTTGGGGGGAATGGTCATGTCGGCGATGGAGACGGTGATGGCCGCCTGGGTGGAATACTTGTAGCCCGTGGCCTTGATGGCGTCCAGCACCTCGGCGGCCATGGTGAACCCGTGCTTGTTGATAGTTTTATCCACGATTTTCCCCAGCTGCTTTTTGCCGCAGGTCTCGGTAATCTCATAGTCGCAGATATGGGCGGGATCGCTCCGGTCCACGAAGCCCAGGTCCTGGGGAATGTTGTGGTTGAAGATGATCCGGCCCGGGGTGATCTCCACAATCCGGGTGTAGTCCGCGCCGTCCACGGTGCAAGTCCGGCGGACCAGGATGGGACAGTGGGGGCCGATAACACCCTCGTTATAGGCCATGAGGGCCTCGTTTTCGTTGGCGTAAATCCGCAGGGGCTTATAGGCGGCCTTCCGCTTCTCCGGCGCGCCGGCCTTCCGGGCGGCTTTGTTTTCCGCGTCGATGGCCTCGTTGGCGGCCAGGAACTCGTCGGCGTTCACCGGGCCCCCGGCGGTGAGGTTCGTGTCTCCCGCGTCCACGCACCAGACCTCCGCCGCGCCCTTCTCGGCGCTGCCCATCCGGTCCATGGTCAGGTAGTAGCTGCCCAGCACCATGTCCTGGGTGGGGACGGTGACGGGGCCCCCATCCTGGGGACGGAGCAGGTTGTTGGCGGAGAGCATCAGGATGCGGGCCTCGGCCTGGGCCTCGGCGCTGAGGGGCACGTGAATGGCCATCTGGTCGCCGTCGAAGTCGGCGTTAAAGGCCGTGCAGTTCAGGGGGTGGAGCTTCAGGGCCCGGCCGTCCACCAGCACCGGCTCGAAGGCCTGGATACCCAGGCGGTGCAGCGTGGGCGCCCGGTTCAGCATGACGGGGTGGTCCTTGATGATGACGTCCAGGGCGTCCCAGACCTCGGTGACCCCCTTATCCACCATCTTTTTGGCGGATTTGATGTTGTTGGCAGTTCCGTCCTCCACCAGCTTTTTCATGATGAAGGGCCGGAACAGCTCCACGGCCATCTCCTTGGGCACGCCGCACTGGTAGATTTTCAGCTCGGGGCCGACCACGATGACGCTCCGTCCGGAGTAGTCCACCCGCTTGCCCAGCAGGTTCTGGCGGAAGCGGCCCTGCTTGCCCTTGAGCAGGTCGGACAGGGATTTGAGGGCCCGGTTATTGGCCCCGGTGACGGCGCGGCCCCGGCGGCCGTTGTCGATGAGGGCGTCCACCGCCTCCTGGAGCATCCGCTTCTCGTTGCGGACGATGATGTCCGGGGCGTTGAGCTGGATGAGCCGCTTCAGGCGGTTGTTCCGGTTGATCACCCGGCGGTACAGGTCGTTCAGGTCGCTGGTCGCGAAGCGCCCGCCGTCCAGCTGGACCATGGGACGGATCTCCGGGGGGATGACGGGCAGGACGTCGATGATCATCCACTCCGGCTTGTTCCCGGAGAGGCGGAAGGCGTCCACCACCTCCAGGCGCTTGACGATGCGGGCCTTCTTCTGGCCGGAGGAGCCCTTCAGCTCCCCGTGGAGCTGCTGGGAGAGCTGGTCCAGGTCCACGTCCTGGAGGAGCTTCTTTACGGCCTCCGCGCCCATGCCAGCCTCGAAGTCGTCCTCATATTTCTCCCGGTAGTCCCGGTACTCCTTCTCAGAGAGAATCTGGTTGCGGCTCAGGGGCGTCTCGCCGGGGTCCGTGACAATATAGTTGGCGAAGTACAGCACCTTCTCCAGAATCCGGGGGCTGATGTCCAGCAGCAGGCCCATCCGGGAGGGGATGCCCTTGAAGTACCAGATGTGGGAAACGGGGGTGGCCAGCTCGATGTGGCCCATGCGCTCCCGCCGGACCTTGCTCTGGGTGACCTCCACGCCGCAGCGGTCGCAGATCTTGCCCTTGTAGCGGATCTTCTTGTACTTGCCGCAGTGGCACTCCCAGTCCTTGGTGGGCCCGAAGATGCGCTCGCAGAAGAGGCCGTCCCGCTCGGGCTTCAGGGTGCGGTAGTTGATGGTCTCGGGCTTCTTCACCTCGCCGTAGGACCAGGCGCGGATCTGCTCCGGGGAGGCCATGCCGATTTTTATGGTATCAAAGGCGATATTTCCGCCGGTTTTGTTGTCGGTCATATTGCGCGTTCCTCCTTCATTGCTCCGGATTTATTTAACGAACGCATCATTCGTCGTCGTCCCCGCCGTCGTCAAACTCGGCGCCGATGTCCGCCCCGGCGTCCTCGGGGGCATCCTCGATGTCATAACCGGACTCCTGGAACTCCGCCGCCAGGTCCTCGGTATAGGCGCTGCGGCTGCGCTCGTCGTCCGCGTCCATCCGGGCCAGGTTGAAGGTATCCATGGCGTCCTCGTCCTCCCGGAGCTCGATGGGCATGCCCGCGGCGTCCAGGACCTGGATATCCAGGCACAGGGACTGGAGCTCCTTGACCAGGACCTTGAAGGACTCGGGCACGCCGGGCTGGGGCACGTTGTGGCCCTTGACAATGGCCTCGTAGGTCCGGACACGGCCCGTCACGTCGTCGGACTTGACCGTCAGAATTTCCTGGAGGGTGTAGGCCGCGCCATAGGCCTCCAGGGCCCAGACCTCCATCTCGCCGAACCGCTGGCCGCCGAACTGGGCCTTGCCGCCCAGGGGCTGCTGGGTCACGAGGGAATAGGGGCCCGTGGACCGGGCGTGGATTTTGTCGTCCACCAGGTGGTGGAGCTTGAGGAAGTAGACGTAGCCCACCGTGACCTTGTTATCGAAGGGCTCCCCGGTGCGCCCGTCGTAAAGGACGCTCTTGCCGTCGGGGTCCAGGCCCGCCTCGGCCAGCATGGCCTGGATATCCTCCTCCCGGGCGCCGTCGAAGATGGGGGTGGCCACCTTGCAGCCCAGGGCATGGGCGGCGTAGCCCAGGTGGACCTCCAGCACCTGGCCGATGTTCATACGGCTGGGCACGCCCAGGGGGTTCAGCACGATGTCCAGCGGCGTGCCGTCGGGCAGGAAGGGCATATCCTCCTGGGGCAGGACCCGGGAGACGACGCCCTTGTTGCCGTGGCGTCCGGCCATCTTGTCGCCCACCTGGATTTTCCGGCGCTGGGCGATGTAGACCCGGACCACCATGTTCACGCCGGGGCCCAGCTCGTCGCCGCCCTCCCGGGTGAAAACCTTGGTGTCCAGCACGATGCCGCTCTCGCCGTGGGGGACCTTCAGGGAGGTGTCCCGGACCTCCCGGGCCTTTTCGCCGAAGATGGCCCGGAGGAGGCGTTCCTCGGCGGTGAGGTCCGTCTCGCCCTTGGGGGTAACCTTGCCCACCAGGATGTCCCCGGCCTTGACCTCCGCGCCCACGCGGATAATGCCGTTTTCATCCAGGTCCTTCATGGCGTCCTCGCCCACGTTGGGGATGTCCCGGGTGATCTCCTCGGGGCCCAGCTTGGTGTCCCGGGCGTCGATCTCGAACTCCTCAATGTGGATGGAGGTATACAGGTCCTCCCGGACCAGGCGTTCGTTCAGGAGGACGGCGTCCTCGTAGTTGTAGCCCTCCCAGGTCATGAAGCCCACCAGGATGTTCCGGCCCAGGGCGATCTCGCCCTGCTCGGTGGCGGGTCCGTCCGCCAGGACGGTGGGATCGGTAACCTGCCCGTCGGGGCCTACGCTCCGGCCGTGGACCCGCTCCCCGACTTCCACAATGGGCCGCTGGTTGATGCAGGTGGTGTGGTTGGAGCGGAGGAACTTCACCAGCTTGTAGTCCTTGGTCTCTCCCCGGTCGTACTTGACGGTGACATGCCGGGCATCCACGGCGGTCACCACGCCGTCGCCCTCCGCCAGGACCACGATCGCGGAGTCAATGCAGATTTTGTGCTCCATGCCCGTGCCCACGATGGGGGCCTCGGGCCGGAGCAGCGGCACGGCCTGGCGCTGCATGTTGGCGCCCATCAGGGCCCGGTTGGCGTCGTCGTTGGGGAGGAAGGGAATCATGGCCGTGGCGATGGAGACCATCATCCGGGGGGAGACGTCGATATAGTCCACCATCTCCCGGTCCACGTCCACGATCTCGTCCCGGTGCCGTCCGGTGATACGGGCGTTAACCAGGCAGCCGTTTTCGTCCACAGGTTCGGCGGCCTGGCCGACGATGAAGTTATCCTCCTCGTCGGCGGTCATATAGGTGATTTCGTTGGCGACCTTTCCCGTCTCCTTGTCCACCGCCCGGTAGGGGGCCTCGATGAAGCCGTACTCATTGATCCGGGCATAGGTGGCCAGGTAGGAGATCAGGCCGATGTTGGGGCCTTCCGGGGTCTCAATGGGGCACATGCGGCCATAGTGGCTGTAGTGGACGTCCCGGACCTCCATGTTGGCCCGCTCCCGGCTCAGGCCGCCGGGGCCCAGGGCGGAGAGGCGGCGCTTGTGGGTCAGCTCCGCCAGGGGGTTTGTCTGGTCCATGAACTGGCTCAGGGGGCTGGAGCCGAAGAACTCCTTGATGGCGGCGGTGACGGGGCGGATGTTGATGAGGCTCTGGGGCGTGACGATGTCCATGTCCTGGATGGTCATACGCTCCCGGATGACCCGCTCCATGCGGGAAAAGCCGATACGGAACTGGTTCTGGAGCAGCTCGCCCACGCAGCGCAGGCGGCGGTTGCCCAGGTGGTCAATATCGTCCTTGACGGAGATGCCCCGGGCCAGGCCGTTCATATAGTTGATGGACGTGAGGATGTCGTCCACAATGATGTGCTTGGGAACCAGCTGGTCCTTGTGGAGGATGACCTGGTCGATGAGCTCCTCCCCGCTGTACTGGCCCAGCAGCTCCTGGAGCACGCTGAACCGGACCCGCTCCTTGATCTTGCAGGTCTCAAAGGGGTCAAAGTCCACGTAGCGGCTCATATCGCACATGCCGTTGGAAATCACCCGGAGGGGCGTTCCGTCCACGTCGATGGTCACGTCGCTGACGCCCGCGGCGTCCAAGGTCCGGGCGTCTTCCTTGCTCAGGAGATAGCCCTCGTCGAAGAGAATCTCCCCGGTGGCGGGGTCTGCCACGGGGTAGGCCAGCTTCCGCCCGGTGACCCGCTGCCACAGGGAGAGCTTTTTGTTGAACTTATACCGCCCCACCACGGAGAGGTCATACCGCCGCGGGTCAAAGAACAGCCCGGTCACCAGGGTCTCAGATGCCTCCACCGTGGGGGGCTCGCCGGGACGGAGGCGGCGGTAAATCTCCAGCATGGCGTCCTCGTAGCTCTTGCAGGGGTCTTTCTCCAAGGTGGCCACAATCCGGGGATCGCCGCCAAAACGGTCCAGGATGCCCTGGTCCGTCTTCAGCGCCTCATAGCCCGGCTGGCCGCCCAGGGCCCGGAGCAGGCAGGTGACGGGAATCTTCCGGTTTTTGTCGATGCGGACCCAGAAGAGCTCGTTGGCGTCGGTCTCATACTCCAGCCAGGCGCCCCGCTGGGGGATCACCTGGGAGGTGAGGATGGGCAGGTCAGTCTTGATGTCCACCTCGTGCCCGTAGTACACGCCGGGGGAGCGGACAATCTGGGAGACGACGACCCGTTCCGCGCCGTTGACGATGAAGGTTCCCGAGTGGGTCATGAGGGGGAAGTCCCCCATGAAGATCTCCTGCTCCTTGATTTCCTCGGTCTCCTTGTTCCGCAGGCGGACCTTGACCTTGAGGGGCGCGGCATAGTTGGCGTCCCGGGCCTTGCACTCCTCCACGTCGTACTTGGGTTTTTCGTCCATCTTGTAGTCGATGAAGGTCAGCTCCAGGTTGCCCTGGTAGTCGCTGATCGCGCCCACGTCGGCAAAAACCTCCCGGAGCCCGGTATCCAGGAACTCCTGATAGGAGGTCTTCTGAATCTCCAGGAGGTTCGGCATGGAAACGACTTCCTCATACCGGGCGAAGTTCTTGCGAAGGGTCTTTCCGTAATACTTGTCTTTGGCCATCTTCACATTCACCTTTCTGCCGCCAAGGGCGGCGGGGATAGGGACACGCCGGGCGCCGTTGTTAAAAACCCTTCGCCCTGCTCTTGCATTCTTCTAGGAAATGTGCTATACTCCTATTAAGGTATGGAGCGGGAGGCTTTCCGCCCGCTGCCGATAAGTGCTTTATTTTACCACGCCCGTTTCCTTCTGTCAAGAGGAAATGGGCGTTTTGCGTAAGGTTTTTGGCGGGTATCCCTCTCAAAACGGCCTGTGGAACGAATTCCACAGGCCGTTTTCTAGCTCATACGTCCGCCGCACGCAGCCGCGCCGGAACAGCCCGCCCTCTCCCGCCAGCGGGGCAGACTCCCGCCATAGGCGGGGCGGCGCCACGGCGTTGTTTGAAAGTGGGATTCCCGGAAAGGGCCCGCCCCAGCGCTCCACCACTATGGACATCTGCACGCACGCCTGCAAGGACGTGACTGCGGCGGCTGATAAGAAGATGGCGGAGGGGCTTTAACTGTGTCCGGACTGTATTTCCATATTTTAAAGGAAATGGCCATTTCCAAAGAAATGAACCATTCGAAATTACAACAAAACCCTTGGTATCAGGCCAAAGCCTGTTATACCAAGGGTTTTGTTGCTTGGCGCGGAAGGAGGGATTTGAACCCTCGCGCCGGTTTTATCCAGCCTACTCCCTTAGCAGGGGAGCCCCTTCGGCCACTTGGGTACTTCCGCGTATCCGGATGCAGGTTTGAGTTTTGGCGGAGAGAGTGGGATTCGAACCCACGGGCACTTGCGCGCCGCCGGTTTTCAAGACCGGTTCCTTCAACCACTCGGACATCTCTCCATAGGAAGGCGCCGTCTCTTGAACACGGATAGTATCATAGCATATCGCGCCCCCCTTGTCAACAAATTTTTGCCAAACTCCGGGAAGTTTCCTTACCCCCTCCCTGTCCGGTACATCCGGCCCGCTTCCGGCGTCACCCCGTTCAGCCACAGCAGTTCCTCCACCGTCACGAACCAATAGCCCTCCTCCTGGAGGCGGTCCACCACCCGCAGCGCCGCGTCCACAGACGTGGGGTAGATATCATGGAGCAGGACGATGCTGCCCGGCTCCACGCACTCCAGCACCGCCCGGGCCACCTTTTCCGCGTCCCGGCTCTCCCAGTCCCGGGGGTCCACGCACCACTTCACCATGGGCACGCCGAAATCCGCCCCCTCCGCCACCTGGCCGTAAGGGGGCCGCAGCCAGTACTCCCCGCCTCCCAGGAGGGCCTCCAGCGCCGCCTCCGTCCGGGCCACCTCCTGGGCCGCCGCGTCCGGGAGAATGCCGTCCAGCCGCTGGTGGCTCCAGGTATGGTTGCCGATCTGGTGCCCTTCCTCCGCCATCCGGGCCACCAGGCTGGCATTGTCCTCAACCTGCTGGCCGATGAGAAAGAAGGTGGCCTTGGCCCCCCGCTCCTTCAGTCCGTCCAAGAGGCGCTCCGTTGTGGCCCTCCGGGGCCCGTCGTCGAAGGTCAGGGCCACGTATTTCTCTCCCGCCGGAATCTCCGCGCCGCTGTCCGCGGGCACCGCCTCCCTCCCTGGCAGGCATAGGGCGGCCAGGATTGCCAATATGAAAACCGGAACAATTTTTTTCACCATTGCGCAACTCTCCCTTGTTCATTCAAGGTTAGTATACGCAGAAGGTCCCTTTTTCCTTTTAGAAAAAAAATGAAGCAAAAGAAAACTTTAACGCGTGTTTCCTGTGTACTTTCCTTCAAAAAAGTAAAAGCCCTTTGTCATGAGCCTAGGTCCTCATGACAAAGGGCTTTTATCCTTGCGTCTGGCTTACACCAGCTCAATCACCGCGGTCTCCGCCGCGTCGCCCCGGCGGATGCCGGTACGGATGATGCGGGTATAGCCGCCGTTGCGCTCCGCATAGGTGGGCGCAATCTCCTTGAAGAGCTTCTTGCAGACATCTTCCCGGGTGATGAAGCTCATGGCCTGCCGATAGGCGGCCAGGTCGCTCTTCTTGCCCAGGGTAATCATCTTCTCAGCCAGGGGCTTGATCTCCTTGGCCCGGGTGACGGTGGTCTCCATCTTCCCATGGTCCAGGAAATCCGTGACCTGCTGACGCAGCATGGCTCTGCGCTGGTCAGAGGTCTTGCCGAGCTTACGAGGCATTTCGGTTTCCTCCTTACTTGTTATCGTTCAGCGTTTCCCTCTCCGCCCAGGCGGCGGAGGCGGTCAGTTATTCTCCTCGTCGGCCAGGTGCAGGCCCATCATGGCCAGCTTGTTGATAACCTCCTCCAGGGACTTGCGTCCCAGGTTGCGGACCTTCATCATCTCGTCCTCGGTCTTGGAAATCAAGTCCTCCACCGTGTTGATGTTGGCCCGCTTCAGGCAGTTGAAGCTCCGGACGCTGAGGTCCAGTTCCTCAATGGTCATCTCCAGCACCTTGTCCCGCTGGGCTTCCGCCTTCTCCACCACGGTGGGGCGGCTGCCGACGTTCTCACTCAGGTCGGTGAACAGCGTGAAATGGTCGCAGAGGATCTTCGCTCCCAGAGAGACGGCGTCCCGGGCGGAGATGGTGCCGTCGGTCCAGACCTCCAGCGTCAGCTTGTCAAAGTCGCTGGAAGCGCCCACCCGGGTGGGCTCCACGGTATAATTCACCTTATACACCGGCGTGTAGATGGAATCTACTCCAATGGTCCCGATCACATTCTGCTGGGGCTTGTTGCGGTCGGCGGGGACATACCCCCGGCCATGGGACAGGGTGATCTCCATGTTGAGAGACGCCCCGTTGTCCAGTGTGGCGATGTGCAGGTCCGGATTCAGGACCTCCACCTCGCCGTCGGCCTTGATGTCGCCGGCAGTCACCACGCAGGGACCCACCGCCTCAATATAGACCGTCTTCACCGAGTCGCTGTGGAGCTTCGTCAGGAGACCCTTGATATTCAGGACAATCTCCGTCACGTCCTCCTTCACGCCGGGAATGGTGGAAAACTCGTGCTGGACGCCGGCGATCTTGATGGTAGTCGGCGCGGTGCCGGGCAGCGAGGAGAGCATGATCCGCCGCAGGGCGTTGCCCAGCGTCGTCCCATAACCCCGCTCCAGGGGTTCCACCACGTATTTGCCATAGGTCACATCACCAGGCGCTTCACTGCATTCGATCTGGGGCTTTTCGATTTCAATCACGCAGTACCCTCCTTCATCTTCTCAACGGGCGGCGCAAGACGCCGCCTCTGGTTCGGCTCATTATCGAGGGTATCCTCCGCTTACTTGGAGTAGAGCTCGACGATCAGGTGCTCCTCCACGGGGATGTCGATATCCTCACGGGCGGGAAGGCGGGTCACGGTACCCTTCAGGCCGTTCTTCTCCCGCTCCAGCCACGCGGGCAGGAGGAAGATGGGGGCGTCCTGGCCGGTGAGGCGCTTGAAAATCTCGGAGGAGCGGCTGTTCTCCGCCACTTCGATGACGTCTCCGGCCTTCACCTGGTAGGAGGGGATGTCAACCTTCCGGCCATTGACGGTGAAGTGGGCGTGGTTCACCAGCTGGCGGGCCTGGCGGCGGGTCATGGCGAAGCCCATGCGGTATACGACGTTGTCCAGGCGGCGCTCCACGTTGATCAGCAGGTTGTCGCCAGTCTTTCCGGGGGCGGCGGCGGCGGCCTCATAGTAGCTGTGGAACTGCTTCTCCAGGATGCCGTAAATGAACTTGACCTTCTGCTTTTCGTTCAGCTGAATGCCATATTCGCTCTTTTTCTTCCGCATCTGGCCGCCGGGATTCCGGTTGGTCTCCTTCTTGGCGTAGCCCATGACGGCGGGAGAGATGCCCAAAGCCTTGCAGCGCTTGGCAATCGGCTGCATATTCCTTGCCATATTGCTTGTTACCTCCTCTTTCGATTACACGCGGCGGCGCTTCGGGGGGCGGCAGCCGTTGTGGGGGATGGGGGTGACGTCCTTGATCATCGTCACTTCCAGGCCCACGGCCTGCAGCGCCCGGATGGCGGCCTCACGGCCCTGGCCGGGGCCCTTGACGAACACTTCCACGGTCTTGAGCCCATGCTCCATGGCGGCGCGGGCGGCGGTCTCCGCCGCGGTCTGGGCCGCGAAGGGGGTGGACTTCTTGCTGCCCCGGAAGCCGAGGCCGCCGGAGGAGGCCCAGGAAATGGCGTTGCCCTGGGCGTCGGTGACGGTCACCATGGTGTTGTTGAAGGAAGAACGGATATGGACCTGGCCACGCTCAATGTTCTTCCGCTCGCGGCGGCGGCGGATGACTTTCTTTCCGCCGGATTTCTGTGCTGCCATACTCTTTCTCCCTCCTTACTTCTTCTTGTTGGCGATGGTCTTCTTGGGACCTTTGCGGGTGCGGGCGTTGGTTTTGCTGCGCTGGCCCCGGACGGGCAGGCCCTTGCGGTGCCGCAGGCCGCGGTAGCAGCCGATCTCGCTGAGCCGCTTGATGTCCAGGGCGGTCTGCCGCCGGAGGTCGCCCTCGACGGTGTAGTCGTCGATGGCGTCACGGAGCTTCTGCTCGTCGGCGTCCGTCAGGTCCTTCACCCGGGTGTCGGGGTTCACGCCGGACTTCGCCAGGATGTCCTTGGCGCTCTTGCGCCCAATGCCGTAAATATAGGTGAGGCCGATTTCGATACGTTTATCCTTCGGCAGGTCAATACCGGCAATACGTGCCATACTCTTAAAGCACCTCCAATTTCAATTCTCAGCCCTGTCTCTGCTTGTGCTTCGGGTTCTCGCAAATGACCATAACACGGCCTTTGCGGCGGATGACCTTGCACTTTTCGCACATGGGCTTCACGGACGGTCTTACTTTCATAGTCTGCAACCATTCCTTTCAGCGGTTTACGTCTTTGATGTCATTTGCTGCGCCAGGTGATCCGGCCCCGGGTTAGATCGTACGGGGACATTTCCACCGTGACCTTGTCGCCGGGCAGAATCCTGATGAAATTCATCCTCAGTTTCCCGGAAATATGCGCCAGAATCATGTGACCATTTCCAATGTCAACCTGGAACGTTGTGTTGGGCAGGGCCTCTACCACAACACCTTCCACTTCGATCATATCGGATTTTGCCAAACGTTATCCCTCCTGGTCCGGCTGGATCACCTCGCGGCTGGCCGCGAGGGTCCTGCGAAGCTCACTGTTGGTGATCTTCTCCTCGCTCTTGATCTTTTCAGCGAGGCGGGTTTCCTCCGCCGAGACGAAGAGCACATGCCTGCGCTTCTTCCGCTTCGGGGACTCCACCTTTCTCGATTTTCCGTCCGCCAGCAGGAGGAATTCTCCCTCAACCGCCAGGACGACAAAGAGCTTGCCCTTGTCCCGCCCCGCGTTGGAGCGGACGATGTTTGATTTCGCAATCTCCATGCGTTCTCTCTCACCTGTTGTCAAATAGCGGGGGCCGTCAAAATTTCCGGCGCGCCATCGGTAATCAGGATCGTGTTTTCATAGTGGGCCGCCCACTTCCCGTCGGCGGTCTTCACCGTCCAGCCATCGCTCAATTGGGTAATGGCGGCGGAACCGGCGTTGACCATGGGCTCGACGGCCAAGGTCATTCCCCGGAGAAGCCGGGGCCCGTGGCCCGGGCGGCCGTAGTTTGGGATCTCCGGCGATTCGTGCATCTTGGCTCCCACGCCGTGGCCCACGTATTCCCGGACCACGGAGAAGCCATTGCGCTCCACATAGGTTTGAACCGCCGCGGAGATGTCCTGAAGACGCTGTCCCTCCCGGGCGAAGCGGATTCCCTCGAAGAAGCTCTGCCTGGTCACATCGATCAGGCGCTGGGCCTCCGGGGAAACCCTCCCGCAGGGGAATGTCGCCGCACAGTCTCCATGGAAGCCCCCGATGTACGCGCCCACGTCCACACTGACGATGTCGCCCTCCTGCAAGACCCGTTTGCCGGGGATGCCGTGGATGATTTCGTCGTTCACGCTGATGCAGGCGCTGGCTGGGTAGCCGTTGTAATGGAGAAAGGACGGAACCGCCCCCTGCTGGCGGATAAACCGCTCCACCGCGTCGTTGATCTCCTGGGTTGTCACGCCGGGCTTTACCATTTCCCCTGCCAAGGCACGGGCAGCCGCGGTAATTTTTCCACTCCGGCGCATCAAGTCGATCTCGTGGGAGGATTTCAGGGTGATCATCCCGTCATCTCCCCAAAACGCGGAGGATCGCCTGGGAATTGGCTTCCACAGTCGGCTGGTTCTCCACCGTCTTCAGCAGGCCCCGCTCCGCGTAAAACGCCTTGAGGGGCTCCGTCTCCTTATGATAGACCTCAAGCCGGGATTTCACCGTCTCGGGGGCATCATCCTTCCGCTGGACCAGTTTCCCGCCGCACTTGTCGCACACGCCCTCCGCCTTGGGGGGCACCGCCACCACGTGGTAGCTGGCGCCGCAGTCCGGGCAGACCCGGCGGCCGCTCATGCGCTCCATGATCGTCTCGTCGCTGACCTCCAGGGAGACCACGCTGTCAAAGACGATTCCGGCCTTCTCCAGGGCCTCGGCCTGGGCGATGGTGCGGGGCACCCCGTCCAGAATGTAGCCCTTGGCGCAGTCCGGCTCCTCCAGCCGCTCGGAGATGATGCCGATGATCACCTCATCGGGCACCAGCTGCCCCGCGTCCATGAAGGCCTTGGCCTTCAGGCCCGTGGGGGTTCCGTTTTTCACGGCGGCCCGGAGGATGTTACCCGTGGAGATGGTGGGAATTTCCAGCTTTTCACACAGGATATCGGCCTGTGTGCCCTTTCCGGCGCCCGGGGCGCCCAACAGGATCAATTTCACAGTTAAACCCTCCTGTATTCCGGGCGCGGGCGGAGCTCACGGCCCCGCCCGGCGCCGGCATCCAATAGTTGTCTCTCAATTACTCCAGGAAGCCCTTATACTGACGCATCAGCATCTGGGATTCCAGGGCCTTGACCGTCTCCAGCGCCACGCCTACCACGATGATGACGGAGGTGCCGCCGATGGCCACGGAGTTGTTACCCAGGATCCGGCCGATGATCAGGGGGCAGATGGCCACGATGCCCAGGTAGATGGCGCCGAAGAGGGTAATCTTATTCAGCACCTTGCGGATGAAGTCCACCGTGGGCTTGCCGGGACGGAAGCCGGGGATAAAGCCCCCCTGCTTCTTCATGTTGTTGGCGATTTCCACGGGGTTGAACTGGATGCTGGAGTAGAAATAGGCGAAGCCGATGATCAGAATGAAATAGACCACCATATACATGACCGACTTCGTGTCGATGGCGTCATAAATGCTCCGGGACACGGTGCCCTCGTCGGGGATGCCCACGAAGCTCCAGATGGTGATGGGCAAAGAGGCGATGCTCTGGGCGAAGATGACGGGCAGGACGCCAGCCATGCTCACCTTCATGGGCAGGTTGCTGCTCTGGCCGCCGTACATCTTCCGGCCCACCTGGCGCTTGGCGTACTGCACGGGAATGCGCCGCTCGGCGTCATTGATGAACACGATGAAGGCGATGAGGGCCAGGCCGCCCACCAGGAGCAGGGCCACTGCCCAGGGGGCCATAGCGCTGTCCAGGATCTGCTGGGCCTGCTCGGCGGTGTATCCGGTCCCGGTCAGGGTCTCCTTGGTCATGGCGCCGCTGTTGATGGCGGACCACCGGCCCACGCCCTGGACCATGCTGGAAACCATGGTGGGAACCCGGGAGACAATGCCCGCGAAGAGGATGATGGAAATGCCGTTACCCACGCCGAACTCCGTGACCTGCTCGCCCATCCACATGACGAAGGAGGAGCCAGCGATGAAGGACACGATGATGACCAGGGCGGGCCAGATGCCGTCGGCCCCGGGGGCCAGGATGCCGTAACGCTTCATCATGAAGTAGTAGCCCACGGCCTGGAGGATGGCGATGGCCACGGTAGTATAGCGGGTGATGGACTGGATTTTCTTCCGCCCCTCCTCGCCGCCGTCCTTGGCCAGGTTCTCCAGGTAGGGAATGGCCACGGTGAGCAGCTGGATGATGATGGAGCTGTTAATATAGGGCTGGATGCTCAGGGCAAAGACTGTGGCGGTGGCAAAGGCGCCGCCGCTCATCACGTTGTACAGGCCCAGGATCGTCGCGCCCATGCCCTGGAGCTGGGCTTCCAGCTGGGCCACGTCGATATAGGGCACGGTGATGGCGTTGCCGATGCGGAAGATCAGCAGGATCAGCAGCGTGAAGACAATCTTCTTTTTCAGCTCGGGGATGCCCCAGGCCTTGCGAACGGTTTGGATCACGTTACTTCACCTCCGCCTTTCCGCCGGCTGCCTCGATGGCCTCCTTGGCAGACGCGGAAAAAGCGTTGGCCTTGACATTGACCTTTTTGGTGAGCTTCCCGTTGCCCAGGACTTTAAAGCCGTACTCGCACTTGCTGAGGACGCCTTTTTCCAGCAGCACCTCGGCGGTGACGGTGTCCCCATCGTTGAAAGCGTTCAGGGCGCTGAGGTTCACAACCTCCAGGGGCTTGGCGAAGATGTTGTTGAAGCCGCGCTTGGGGACCCGGCGGGCCAGAGGCATCTGGCCGCCTTCGAAGCCCACGCGGACCTTGCCGCCGGAGCGGGCCTTCTGGCCCTTGTGGCCCCGGCCGCCAGTCTTTCCGTTGCCGCTGCCAGCGCCCCGGCCCTTGCGGTATGCCTGACGGACGGAACCTTCGGCGGGAGACAGTTCGCTTAATTTCATGTTTGGCGCCTCCTTACTTCTCTTCGGTAACTTGCAGCAGATAGCCGATCTTCGCCACTTTTCCGCGGGTGGGATCGTTGTCGGGCTGCACGGTGACGTCACCGATCTTGCGCAGACCCAGGGAATGCGCGGTGGCAACCTGCTTTTCCAGGCGGCCATTCAGGCTCTTGACGAGCTCAATCCTTAAGTTTGCCACGTTTGTTGCCTCCTTAACCCACGATGTCTTCGACGCTCTTCCCACGGATGCGGGCAACCTCTTCGGGACCGCGCATGCTCTTGAGTCCCTGGAAGGCGGCGGCGACGACGTTGTTGGGGTTGTTGGACCGGAGGCTCTTGGCACGGATGTCCTTGATGCCCGCGGCCTCCACGACGGCGCGGACCGCGCCGCCGGCGATGACGCCGGTACCGGGGGCGGCGGGCTTCATCAGCACGCGGCCCGCTCCGGCTTCCCCGATGGTCTCATGGGGCAGGGTGGTGCCCGCCAGGGTCACGGTAATCATGTTTTTCTTGGCGGCCTCGATGCCCTTGCGGATGGCCTCGGGAACTTCGGCGGCCTTGCCCAGGCCATAGCCGACCTTGCCCTTGCCGTCGCCCACGACCACCAGGGCGGAGAACTTCATGACCCGGCCGCCCTTCACGGTCTTGGAAACGCGGTTCAGGTACACAACTTTCTCGATATACTCGCTCTGCTCTCTTTCAAATCTAGGCATTGAATGTTCCTCCCTCCTTAGAACTGCAGGCCGCCCTCACGGGCGCCCTCGGCCAGGGCCTTCACGCGGCCGTGATACAGGTAGCCGCCGCGGTCAAACACCACGGTCTCGATGCCCTTGGCCTTGGCACGCTCGGCCACGAGCTTGCCCACCGCCGCAGCGGCGGCCACGTTGCCGCCGTAACCCTCGACGGCCTTATCCAGGGAGGAAGCGGAGACCAGGGTCACGCCGGAGACATCGTCGATGATCTGGGCATAGATGTTGGCCTCGCTGCGGAACACGTTCAGACGCGGCATCTCGGGAGTGCCGGAGATCTTGGCGCGCACCCTCTTGTGGCGCTTCATGCGCTGGGCGTTGGTATTCGGTCTTTTAATCATTTCGGCACACCTCCTTACTTCTTGGCGCCGGTCTTACCGACCTTGCGGCGGATGGTTTCGTTGGCATACTTGATGCCCTTGCCCTTATAGGGCTCAGGCGGGCGCTTCTCGCGGACCTCGGCGGCAAACTGGCCCACGGCCTCCTTGTCGCAGCCGCGGATGATAATTTTATTGGGGGAGGGAACCTCAATGGTGATGCCCTCCACCTCCGAAACGATCACCTGATGGGAATAGCCCAGGTTCATGACCAGGTTGTTCCCCTCTTTGGCCACACGGTAGCCCACGCCGTTGACTTCCAGCTCCTTGGCATAGCCGTCGGTGACGCCGACGACCATGTTGTGCAGGAGCGTGCGGGTCAGGCCATGGAGGCTGCGGTGCAGCTTATCCTCGGAAGGACGCTTCACGGTGATCGTGGTCCCTTCCTGTTCAATGATCATCTCCGGGCGCAGCGCGCGGGTCAGCTGGCCCTTGGGTCCCTTCACGGTAACCACATTACCCTCGGCGATGTTCACGGTCACGCCGGCGGGGACGGTAATGGGCATTCTGCCAATTCTAGACATTGTTCAATACCCTCCTTACCAGACGAACGCCAGGACTTCGCCGCCGACATGGAGCTCGCGGGCCTTCTTGTCGGTCATGACGCCCTTGGACGTGGAGATGATAGCGATACCCAGGCCGCGGAGCACGCGGGGCAGCTCGTCGGCGCCCACGTAGACCCGGAGGCCCGGCTTGGAGACGCGGCGCAGGCCAGTGATGACCTTTTCCTTGCCCGCGTTGTATTTCAGGGTGATGTGAATCTTGCCCTGGGTGCCGTCGTCCACGATCTGGAAATTTTTGATATAGCCCTCGTCCAGCAGGATCTGAGCAATGCTCTTTTTCATGTTGGAAGCGGGGACGTCCACGGTGTCGTGTTTCGCGCTGACGGCGTTGCGGATGCGGGTGAGCATATCCGCAACCGGATCGGTGATATGCATGGTGTAGTTCCTCCTATTTTAGAGTTGCGGTTTTAAAACCGCTGCGGTAGCGAGGTATCATGACCAATTGGGTTCCATCCCGATTGGCCATGACCTTTCGCTATCCGTTATCCCAAAGGCCCCATATCTAAGGCCCCTGTTCACAAAACAAGTCCGGGGTTCTTAGAAAGAAGCCTTACGGACGCCGGGAATCTCGCCCTTATAGGCCAGCTCCCTAAAGCAGATACGGCACACGCCGTAGTCCCGGAGATACGCGTGGGGGCGGCCGCAGAGCTTGCAGCGGTTGTACTTCCGGCTGGAGTACTTGGCGGGGCGCTGCTGCTTCAGAATCATGGATTTCTTAGCCATTCTTCTCTCCCTCCTTAGCGGGCGAAGGGCGCGCCAACCTGGGTGAGCAGGGCGCGGGCCTCTTCGTCGGTGTGAGCCGTGGTGCAGATGACCACATCCATACCCCGGATCTTGTCGATCTTGTCATACTCGATCTCGGGGAAGATCAGCTGCTCACGGATGCCCAGGGCGTAGTTGCCCCGGCCGTCGAAGGCGTTAGGGCTGATGCCCTGGAAGTCGCGGACGCGGGGCAGGGCCACGTTAAACAGGCGGTCCAGGAACTCCCACATCTTCTCGCCGCGGAGAGTGACCTTCGCGCCGATGGGCATATTTTCACGGAGCTTGAAGTTGGCGATGTTCTTCCGGGAGCGGGTAATGATGGGCTTCTGGCCCGTGATCTGGGCCAGGTCCCGGACCACGTTATCCAGGATTTTGGCGTTTTCCTTGGCCTCGCCGCAGCCCACGTTCACGACCACCTTGTCAATTTTGGGAATCTGCATGACGCTCTTGTAGCCGAACTGCTTCATCAGGGCGGGAGCGACCTCGGCCTCGTACTTCCCTTTGAGGTTGGGCACTTTTTTATCAGCCATGTTTCACTCCTCCTCCCTTACAACTCGGCGCCGCACTTCTTGCAGATGCGGACGCTGACGTTTTTCTCTTTGCCAGCCACGGTCTTCTTTTCCACCTTGTGGCCAACCCGGGTGGGCTTGCCGCACTTGGGGCAGACCACCTGGACCTTGCAGGCGGCGATGGCGGCTTCCCGCTTGACGATGCCGCCCTCCTCGCCCTGGCGGCGGGGCTTGATGTGGCAGGTGACCAGGTTCATGCCCTCCACCACGACTTTATTCTCCTTCGGCAGGGTGGCAATGACCTTGCCCTGGTGGGTGCTCAGGTCTTTGTCCTTACCGCCGTCGCCGGAGAGGCGGACGACTGTGTCGCCCTTCTTGATGTTCATAGACATTTCCTTGCCCTCCTCAAATCACTTCGGGCGCCAGGGACAGGATCTTCATGTAATCCTTGTCCCGCAGCTCGCGGGCCACGGGCCCAAAGATACGGGTGCCGCGGGGGTTCTTGTCGTCCTTGATGAGGACCGCGGCGTTATCGTCAAACCGGACATAGGTTCCGTCGTTCCGGCGGATGCCCTTGGCAGAGCGGACGATGACGGCCTTGACCACTTCGCCCTTTTTCACAGTGCCGCCGGGGGCGGACTTCCGGACGGAGGCCACGATGACATCCCCGATGTTGCCGTACTTGCGCTTGGAACCGCCCAGGACGCGGATGCACTTGATTTCCTTGGCGCCGGTATTGTCGGCGACCTTCAGGAAGGTTTCCTGCTGAATCATAACTCGACGCCTCCTTACTTCGCTTTCTCGATGATCTCAACCACGCGCCAGCGCTTGTCCTTGGACAGGGGGCGGGTTTCCATCACCTTTACCTTGTCGCCGACACCGCAGCTGTTCTGCTCGTCATGGGCCTTCAGCTTGTAGGTCCGGCCGACGATTTTCTTATACAGGGGGTGGGCCACCCGGTCCTCGATGGCGACCACGACGGTCTTGTCCATCTTGTCGGAGACCACCTTGCCAACCCGGGTCTTACGGGAGGAAGTTCTCTTCTCGTCCATGTTTCCTTACCTCCTTCTCACTGCTTGCCGGAAGCGGAGAGCTCCCGGAGCACGGTCTTGACTCGGGCAATGTCATGCTTGGTCTCCCGGATTTTCACGGGATTGTCCAGCTGGTTGGTGGCGTGCTGCATACGAAGGAAAAACAGGTCCTTCTTCAGCCCCGTCAGCTTCTCGTTCAGCTGCTCCGGGGTCATCTTGCGGATCTCACGAATTTCACTTGCCTTCATCTTACTCACCTGCTTCCTCGGCGCGGGCGATGACCTTGGTCTTGATGGGCAGCTTGTGGCTGGCCAGACGCAGGGCCTCGCGGGCAACTTCTTCCGGCACGCCGGCGATCTCGAACATGACGCGGCCGGGCTTCACGACGGCAACCCAGAACTCGGGGGACCCCTTACCGGAGCCCATGCGGGTCTCGGCGGGCTTCTTGGTCACGGGCTTGTCGGGGAAAATCTTGATCCAAACCTGGCCGCCACGCTTGGTGTAACGGGTCATGGCAATACGGGCCGCCTCAATCTGGTTGCTGGTGATCCAGGCGGGCTCGGTGGCCACCAGGCCATACTCGCCGTAAGCCAGGGTGTTGCCACGGGTGGCCTTGCCGGTCATACGGCCGCGGTGCACGCGGCGGTATTTGACTCTCTTCGGCATCAGCATTAGTTGCTTCCTCCTTCCTTGGGGGCCGCGGGAGCGGCGGGCGCTGCGGGGGCGGGACGGGCGGGGGCGCGGTTGAAGCCGCCCTGGGGACGGGGGCCGCCGGCGCGGTTGAAGCCGCCGCCCTGGCCGGGCCGTCCGCCGCCGGGGCCGCGGTTAAAGCCGCCGCCCTGGCGATCCCGGTTGAAGCCGCCGCGGCGGTCGCCGTCGCGGCGGGGACGGCGCTCCCGGCGCTCCTGATAGGGCTTGGAGGTGTCCATGGTGCGGGGCGTGGTGCGCAGGGTCTGGCTCAGCACCTCGCCCTTGTAGATCCACACCTTCACGCCGATACGGCCAAAGGTGGTGGCGGCCTCCGCGAAGCCGTACTCGATGTCGGCGCGGATGGTCTGCAGGGGGATGGTCCCCTCGTGATAGTGCTCCACGCCGGCGATCTCGCGTCCGCCCAGGCGGCCGGAGCAGCAGGTCTTAATGCCCTTGGCGCCGGCCCGCATGGCCCGGGCCATGGCGTTCTTCATCGCCCGGCGGTGGGAGATGCGCTTTTCCAGCTGCTGGGCGATGTTCTCCGCCACCAGCTGGGCGTTCATGTCGGGGTTGCGGACCTCGACGATGTTCAGGCGGACCTTCTTGCCCACCAGCTTCTCCACGGCCAGGCGGTACTGCTCGATCTGCTCGCCGCCCTTGCCGATGACCATGCCGGGCCGGGCGCAGTGCAGGAAGACCGTCACCACGTCGCCGCTGCGCTCAATCTCAATCTTGGGCACGCCGGCGCCGTACAGGGTCTTTTTGAGGTATTTGCGGATCTTCTGGTCTTCCACAATCAGGTCGCCGACCTTCTCGTCACTGGCGTACCAGCGGGAATCCCAGTCTTTAATGACGCCCACGCGCAGGCCGTGGGGATTGACTTTCTGTCCCATAAACGGTTCTCCTCCCTCTTATGCCTTTTCCGCCACAGCCAGGGTGACGTGAGAAGTGCGCTTGTTGATACGGTAGGCGCGGCCCTGGGCCCGGGGCATCATCCGCTTGAGGATGGGGCCGGGCGTGGCGTACACCTCGGACACCACCAGCTTGGCGGGGTCCATGCCGAAGTTGTTCTCGGCGTTGGCAACGGCGCTCTTCAGCAGCTTCTGCAGGGGCTCGGAGGCAGCCTTGGGGGTCTGCATCAGGATGGCCATGGCGCTGCCCGCGTCCTTGCCGCGGATCAGGTCGCAGACAACCTGGACCTTCCGGGGGGCGATGCGGACGTAGCGCAGATAGGCCTTCGCAACTTTATTTTCCATGTTCTGCATCCTCCTTCAACTCAGTCCTTCCGGTGTCCGCGGAAGGTGCGGGTGGGGGCGAACTCACCCAGCTTGTGGCCGACCATGTCCTCCTGGACATAGACGGGCACGTGCTTCCGGCCATCGTGCACGGCGATGGTGTGGCCCACGAAGGAGGGGAAGATGGTAGAGCTGCGGCTCCAGGTCTTGAGGACCTTCTTCTCGTTCTTCGCGTTCATTTCCTCGACCCGCTTCAGGAGCTCGGGGGCAACGTACGGGCCTTTCTTAATGGATCTGCTCATGTTTCATCTGCCTCCCTTACTTCTCGTTGCGGCGCTTGACGATGAATTTGCTGGTGGGGTTCTTCTTCTTCCGGGTCTTGTAACCCAGGGCGGGCTTGCCCCAGGGGGTCACAGGGCCGGGACGGCCAACCGGGGCGCGGCCCTCGCCGCCGCCGTGGGGGTGGTCGCAGGGGTTCATGACAGAGCCCCGGACAGTGGGACGCCAGCCCATGTGGCGCTTGCGGCCCGCTTTGCCGATGTTGATGTTGGCGTGGTCAATGTTGCCCACCTGGCCGATGGTGGCCATGCAGTTGGTCCGGACAATGCGGACCTCGCCGGAGGGCATGCGGATCTGGGCGTCGCCGCCCTCTTTCGCCATGAGCTGGGCGGCGGTTCCAGCGGAGCGCACCAGCTGGGCGCCGTTGCCGGGGTGGAGCTCAATATTGTGGATCATGGTGCCCACAGGGATGTTGGCCAGGGGGAGGGCGTTGCCCTCCTTGATGTCGGCGCTGGGGCCGGACTCCACCTTGTCGCCAGCCTTCAGGCCCACAGGGGCCAGAATGTAGCGGCGCTCGCCGTCCTCGTACTCCAGGAGGGCGATGTTGGCGGAGCGGTTGGGGTCGTACTCCAGGCGGAGGACGGTGGCGAAGCAATCGTGCTTGTCGCGCTTGAAGTCAATGACACGGTATTTCCGCTTGTTGCCGCCGCCCCGGTGGCGGACGGTGATACGGCCGTAGCTGTTCCGGCCCGCGCTCTTTTTCAGGGTCTCGGTGAGCTTGGGCTCGGGCTTGGCCTTCTTGTCAATGCCGTCGAATCCGGAGACCGTCATCTGACGCCGGGAGGGAGTCGTCGGCTTAAAGGTTTTAATAGACATTTGTCGTTACACTCCTTCCGTAGAATCAGACCATGCCTTCAAAGAACTCGATGGTCTTGGAATCGGGGGTCAGCTGGACGTAGGCCTTTTTCCAGGCCTTGGTCATGCCGGGACGGCCCGCGCCCATGCGCTTTTCCTTGCCGGGGACCGTCAGGGTGTTGACGGCGGCCACCTTCACGCCGAAGATTTCCTCCACGGCCTTCTTGATTTCCACCTTGCCAGCGCCCTTGGCCACCTCGAAAACGTACTTCTTACCGGCGGCTCCGGCCATGGCCCGCTCGGTGATGATGGGGCGGATCACGATATCGTATGCGGTCATTACGCGTACACCTCCTCGATTTTAGCGAGGGCGGCCTGATCCACCACCAGGTACTTGGCGTTGACGATGTCATAGACATTCAGCTGCGCCGCGGGGGTGGTCAGCACGCCGGGAAGGTTCCGGGCGCTCTTGACGACAATCTCATCCATGGCGGGGGTCACCACCACAGCCTTGCCGTCAACCTTGACAGCGTTCAGGAACTTACGGAACTCGGCGGTTTTGATCTCCGCCTGCTTGATGGAGTCGATCACCACCAGGCGGCCCTCGGCGGCCTTGGCGGAGAGGACGGACTTCAGGGCCAGGCGGCGGACCTTCTTGTTCAGCACGTAGCTGTAGCTCCGGGGCTTTGGCGCGAAGACGATGCCGCCGTGGGTCCATTGGGGGGCCCGGGTGCTGCCCTGGCGGGCGTGGCCCGTGCCCTTCTGGCGCCAGGGCTTCCTGCCGCCGCCGGAGACTTCCGCGCGGGTCAGGGCGCTCTGGGTGCCCTGGCGGCAGTTGGCGAGGTGGTTTTTCACGACCTCGTGGACGACGGGCTCATTGGGCTCGATGCCGAAGACCGCGTCGTTCAGTTCCACAGTGCCGACTTCCGCGCCGGCCATGTTCAAAACTTTCACAGTAGACATTTATTCAGCACCCCTTTCTCACTTGCTTCTGGCGGAGGCCTTCTGCGGGTTGCGGCCGGAAGCCTTCTGCGGGTTCTTGCTGATGTCCGCGCCAGCCTGCTTGGCCTTGTGGACCTTGACGGTGGACTTGATCGTCACCAGCCCGCCCTTGGGGCCGGGCACCGCGCCGCAGACCACCAGCATGTTCAGCTCGGGATCCACCTTGACGACGGAGAGGTTCTGCACGGTGACCTGGTCCACGCCCATGTGGCCCGCGCCGTCGCGGCCCTTCATGATGCGGCCCGGAGTCGTGCCCGCGCCCAGGGAGCCCTGGTGGCGGTGGACGGGGCCGCCGCCGTGGGTGTTGCGCTTCACGGCCGCGCCGTGGCGCTTGACCACGCCCTGGAAGCCGTGGCCCTTGCTGGTTCCGGTGACGTCCACGAAGTCCCCGGCGGCAAAGGCGTCAGCCTTGATGATGTCGCCCACGCTCAGTTCGGCGGCGTTCTCCAGGTTGAACTCCTTCAGGTGCTTCTTGGGGGCCACGCCCGCCTTGTTCAGGTGGCCCAGCTCCGGCTTGGAGAGCTTGCGCTCCGCAATGTCCTCGAAGCCCAGCTGCACGGCCTCGTAGCCGTCCTTCTCAGCCGTCTTCTTCTGCACGACCACGCAGGGGCCCGCCTCGATGACCGTGACGGGGATCACATGGCCGTTCTCGTCAAAAATCTGGGACATGCCCACTTTTTTGCCGATGATCGCTTTCATGTAGGTTCCTCCTTAAGTTAAGGTTATTGGTTGGGCGAGGCGGCCATTGGGAACCGTTGCTCGGCCAACTTGACCCGTCTGCCTCGATAGGGCGGCAGACTGCGGTACAAACATGGTAATGGGGCTCAGAGCTTGATCTCAATCTCCACGCCCGCAGGGAGCTCCAGGGCCATCAGGGCCTCCACAGTCTTGGGAGAGGACTTGGTGATGTCGATGAGCCGCTTGTGGGTCCGGCGCTCGAACTGCTCCCGGCTGTCCTTGTGCTTGTGGACAGAGCGCAGGATGGTGATGATTTCCTTTTTCGTGGGCAGGGGGATGGGTCCGGAAACCTCGGCGCCCGTGCGCTTGGCGGTCTCCACGATCTTCTCCGCGCTCTGGTCGATCACCTGGTGGTCATACGCCTTCAGGCGGATGCGGATCTTTTCCTTCTGTGCCATGTCTGGGTTCCTCCTAATTCGTACGGTTTTTTGGATGGTCGTCGATTCCGTACGGCGAGAGAAATTTTTCTGTCCGCTCATCCGTGCGTATCATTCCTGCTCATGAAAAAACCCGGCGCAAAGCAAGCCGGTTCCGTCATGGCGCGGCGATCTACGCTCGCGTACAGACCTTTCTCAGCCGCCCGATTATCGGACATACTCCCCGGAAGTTACCTCTTTCGAGCAATCTCCCGGTTCATCGCGGTCGCGGGGCGCAGAGGCTGTCCTCTCCGCCGCATGCCAATATATAATAATTGAAAATTCCTCTGGTGTCAAGAGAAATTTTGCTGGATTTCCTCTTTTTTTCCGGAGCGGCCCCGTCGCTTTGCCGAAGGCCGGGCCCGGCGCGGAGGGAGGATGCCCGGTCCGGGGATTTATTCCGCAGGGCGGACCGCGTTCTCAAATTGGACGCTTCCCCAAAAGCCCCTTGACGGCGGGGCACAGACGTGGTATACTCCCCCGTAAACAAACCGGAAGGGGTGGAAAAGTGAGAAACGCTTCCTGCTGAATGCCAAGTGGCTTGGTTTCCGGCGCCGCGCAGGCGGGGCCGGGGCGGCTTTGTGCCGTCAAGCGGGAAAGCGCAGCTCACCTCCAGCCCTCGCGTCAGATACCGCCATGCCGCCCGTTTTGGGGGCGGCTTGCGCCGTGCTGTGACGGGCTGCGGGAGGCTTTCCTGCGGCCCTTATCTATTTTCTTTATATCACATCACGGCAAGGAGATGACACGTATGTCTATGATTCAGGCGGATGGCCTGTCCTTTTCCTATCCCGGCAGTCCCGATCCCGTGTTCCAGGACGCCAGCTTCCAGATCGACACCGTATGGCGGCTGGGCCTGGTGGGCCGGAACGGCCGGGGGAAGACCACCCTGCTGCGGCTTTTGATGGGAGCGTACCCCCACGAGGGGAACCTGGCCTCCCCCAAGTCCTTTGACTACTTCCCAAGCCCCGTTCCCCAGCCGGAGCGGCTGACGGCGGAGGTGCTGGAGGACCTCTGCCCGGAGGCGGAGGGCTGGCGCTTCCCCAAGGAGCTGGGCCTTCTGGGCGTGGACGGGGAGGCTCTATGGAGGCCCTTCTCCACCCTCTCCAACGGGGAGCGGACCAAGGTCCTCCTGGCGGCCCTGTTCCTCCGGGAGGGACGCTTCCCCCTTATTGACGAGCCCACCAACCACCTGGACGCCCAAGGGCGGGAGCTGGTTTCGGCCTACCTCAAGCGGCAGAGGGGCTTTATCCTGGTGTCCCACGACCGCCGCTTCCTGGACGGCTGCGTGGACCACATCCTGGCCCTGAACCGGGCGGACATCCAGGTCCAGGCGGGAAATTACTCCTCCTGGAAGGAGAACTTTGACCGCCTCCAGCAGTTCGAGGAGGCCAAGGACGACCGCCTCCGGAAGGACGTGCGCCGCCTCCAAAAGGCCGCCCGGCGGACCTCCGTCTGGTCCGACCGGGTGGAGGCGTCCAAAACCGGGGCCTATGACAAGGGCTTCGTGGGCCACAAATCCGCCAAAATGATGAAACGGGCCAAGGTCCTGGAATCCCGGCAGGAAAAGGCCCTGGAGGAAAAGCGGGAGCTTTTAAAAAACCGGGAGACGGCGGAGGCGTTGAAGCTCAGCCCCCTGGCCCATCACGCGAAACGGCTGGTCTCCTGCTCGGAGCTGACCTTGTGGTACGGGGACCGGCGGGTCTGCGGGCCTCTGGCCTTCTCCCTGGAACAGGGAGAGCGCATCGCCCTGGAGGGCCGGAACGGCAGCGGGAAAAGCAGCCTTTTAAAGCTTCTGCTGGGCCAGGATATCCGGTACGGGGGAACGCTGTCCCTGGCTCCGGGGCTGAACATCTCCTATGTGCCCCAGGACACCTCCTTCCTCCAGGGGCCTTTGGGGGATTTCATCCTGGAACGGGGGATTGACGAGAGCCTCTTTAAGGCCATTTTGCGGAAGCTAGGCTTTTCCCGGGAGCAGTTCGGCCGGAAGCTGGAGGATTACTCCGGCGGCCAGAAGAAAAAGGTTCTCATCGCCGCCAGCCTCTGCGAACAGGCCCACTTATATGTATGGGACGAGCCTCTGAACTTCCTCGACATCGACTCCCGCCTCCAGATCGAGGAGCTGCTGCGGGAATTTGCCCCCACCATGATCTTCGTGGAGCACGACCGGGCCTTTCAGGAGGCCGTGGCCACCCAGGTGATCGCGCTGTAATCAGGGTAAGAGCCCTGGAAGCCCTCCCTCCGGAGGGGCCTCCAGGGCCCTTTTCAAATCAGCGCGACAATCAGCCACAACAGGCCGATGGCCGCCGCGCCCATGAGGGTATAGACCGCCGGGCTCAGGTCCCGCCAGGCCCGGCTGAACCTCCCGTGGTCCCCCCCGGCGTAGTTCCGGGCCACCCGGCGGGCCTCCTCCACCAGCTCCCGGGAGGTGACCCCCTCCCCGGCGGCGTCGTTCCGCACAATGAAAATCGCCTGCTCGAAAAACCGCTGGTCCGGGGAGTCCACCACGACCACCCGTCTGGAAATGCCTTTTACCATCTTGTGTATAAGCCTCCTGCAAGTTGATATTTCCAGTTTTCCAGCAGCGGGGGAAATTTATACCTGAAACAAAAAAAGAAGAGGAGCGGAAATCCGCCCCTCCCCTGTCCTCATTTCATCAGCTCGTACATCACGGCCTTGATGGTGTGCATCCGGTTCTCCGCCTCGTCGAAGACGATGGACTGGGGGGACTCGAACACCTCGTCCGTCACCTCCATGGCCTCCCGGCCGAACCGCTCCCCCATCTCCCTGCCCACCTTGGTCTTGTGGTCGTGGTAGGCGGGGAGGCAGTGCATGAAGCGGCACTGGGGGCCCGCCGCGTCCATCAGGGCCCGGGTGACCTGGTAGGGGCCCAGGGCGGCAATGCGCTCCTCCCAGACCTCCACAGGCTCGCCCATAGAAACCCATACGTCGGTGTAGAGCACGTCCGCGCCCCGGGCCGCCTCCATGGGGTCCTCTATAAACTCCAGGGACGCGCCCGTCTCCCGGGCAACCGCCTGGCAGGTATCCACCAGGGCCTGGTCCGGCATATACGCCTTGGGGGCACAGGCCACGAAATGCATGCCCATCTTGGCGCAGCCCGCCATGAGGGAGTTGCCCATGTTGAACCGGGCATCCCCAAAATAGGCCAGCTTCACGCCCTCCAGCTTCCCGAAGTGCTCCTGAACCGTCAGGAAGTCCGCCAGGATCTGGGTGGGGTGGAACTCGTCGGTAAGGCCGTTGAACACGGGGACCCCGGCGTGGGCCGCCAGCTCCTCCACAATGGCCTGTCCAAAGCCCCGGTATTCAATGCCGTCGTACATTCTCCCCAGCACCCGGGCGGTGTCGGCAATGGACTCCTTCACCCCGATCTGGGACCCGGTGGGGCCCAGGTAAGTGCTGCCCATTCCCAAGTCCTGGGCAGCCACCTCGAAGGCGCAGCGGGTCCGGGTGGAAGTCTTCTCGAAAATCAGGGCCACGTTCTTCCCCTCCAGGTACCTGTGGGGAATCCCGGCCTTCTTCTTGGCTTTCAGGTCCGCCGCCGTGTCCAGGAATTGCCGGATTTCCGCCGGAGTAAAGTCCAGCAGTTTCAAAAAATGCTTTTCCATCGCGTCCTCCCTCCCGCTCAGCCCAGGGCCCGCTTCACGATCTCCAGGCCCTTATCCATCTCGTCCTTGGTAATAACCAGGGGCGGCAGCAGCCGCATCCCCGGCCCGGCCGTCAGGACCAGCAGGCCCTCTTCCACGAGCCTGGCCGCAAGGTCCCGGTTGCTCCAGCCCTCCCGGACCTCGATGCCGATCATGAGCCCCAAGCCCCGGGTCCTGCCGAAGCAGGGCAGGTCCAGGGCCTCGATGCCTTGGCGGAGGTACCCGCCCTTTTCCCGGACCTCTCTCAGGAACTCGTCGCTGAGGACCTCCTGCACCACCAGGCCCGCGGCGGCGCAGACGGGGTTCGCGCCGAAGGTGGTGGCGTGCATTCCCGGGCCCAGCACGTCCCTGCACTTCTCGTTGGCCAGGATGCCGCTCATGGGCAGGCCCCCGGCGATGCCCTTGGCAAAGCTCACCACGTCGGGGAGGATATCATACTGCTGGAAGGCAAACAGGGTGCCCGTCCGGCCCACTCCGGTCTGGACCTCGTCCACCAGGAGCAGCCAGTCCCTTTCGGCGCAGAGGGCCTCCAGGGCCTTGACGTAGTCCTTCTCCAGGGGCAGCACGCCCCCCTCGCCCTGGACCAGCTCCACCATGACGGCGCAGACGTCCCCCTGGTCCTGGGCCTTCAGGGCCTCCAGGTCGTTGGCCGGGGCGTAGCGGAATCCCTCGGTGAAGGGGAAGAAGTAGTTGTGGAACACATCCTGGCCCGTGGCCTTCAGCGTGGTGATGGTCCGGCCATGGAAGGAGTTTTCCAGGGTGACGATGGCCGCCCGGCCCTGGCCGTATTTATCAAAGCTGTACTTCCGCGCCAGCTTGATCATGCCCTCGTTGGCTTCGCCTCCGCCATTGGCAAAGAAGACGGCGCTCTCCCCCGTGCGGTTGCAGAGGATTTCCGCCAGCTGGGCGGGGGGCTCGGTGTAGAAGAGGTTGGACACATGGCCCAGCTTCTTCGCCTGGTCCGCCACGGCCTCGGCCCAGGGCTGGTTTCCATAGCCCAGGGCCGCGACGCCGATGCCGCTGGTAAAGTCGATGTACGCCCGGCCCTCCGGGTCGTAGAGGGTGGCGCCCTCCCCGTGGTCCAGGACCACGGGGAAGCGGCCGTAGGTGTTCATAATGTGCTGATGGGTCAAGCCTTTGATGGACTCGGAAGTCATAGGGTTTCCTCCTTTTTCATCATGGTGCCGATGCCCTGGTCGGAGAGCAGCTCAATGAGAATGGAATGGGGGATGCGTCCGTCCAGAATGTGGACCCGCTCCACGCCGCCGTGGATGGCGTCCACGCAGCACTGCATCTTGGGAATCATGCCGCCGGAAATGATCCCCGCCTCCACCAGGGCCGGGACCTCCTGGGTGCGGACCACGTGGATGAGGGTGCTCTCGTCCCCGGGGTCCCGGAGGAGCCCCCGGACGTCGGTGAGCAGAATCAGCTTCTCCGCCCCCAGGGCCTCTGCCAGCTTGGCGGCGGCGGTGTCCGCATTGATGTTGTAGGCCGTATCCGCGTCCACTCCCTGGGCCACGGTGGACACGATGGGGATATAGCCGTGTTCCAGGGCATTTTTCACCGGCTCGGGGTTCACGCCGGTAATCCGGCCCACCAGGCCGTATTTCTCGTCCATCTGCTCCGCCTGGAAGAGCTGCCCGTCCATGCCGCACAGGCCCACGGCCCGGCCCCCCAGGCGGCCCAGCTGGGACACCAGGTCCTTGTTCACCTTGCCGCAGAGGACGGCCTGGACGATGTCCATGGTGGTGACGTCGGTATAGCGCAGGCCGTCCACAAATTTGGACTCGTGGCCAATCATTTTCAGCATGGCGGAAATCTCCGGCCCGCCGCCATGGACGGCCACCACCCGGATGCCCACCAGGTTCAGCAGGATGACGTCGCTCATCACCGCCCGGCGGAGCTCGTCGGAAACCATGGCGTTGCCGCCGTATTTGAGCACAATGGTCTTACCCGTGAATTTCTGGATGTAAGGCAGGGCCTCGATCAAGGTCTGGGCCTGCTGTTCATGAGAGGACAAAAACACCCTCCCCTTTCCTCAAGGGTCCAGGGGCCGCGCCCCTGGTTTCTCCGCCCTTGGCCGAGAAAGAACACGAAAGCCTGTTTCCCGGCGGCATGCGCGCCGGGAAACCGCTAAGACTCCCGCCGCCTGGGGCGGCGGCTCCAGGGGCCCGCGCCGCTGGAGGGGGATTCCCATATAGGGGGAACCCGTCCCCCGTGGCTTATGTCCGGTAGTCCCCGTTGATTTTGATGTAGTCATAGGTGATGTCGCAGCCCCAGCAGGTGCAGGAGGCTTCTCCTTCGCCCATGGAGATGTTGATTTCCACGTCGTGCTCCGTCAGGATTTTCTTGGCCAGCGCCTCGTCGAAGTCCAGGCCCCGCCCGTTGGCGCACACCTGGATACTCCCGGCGGCGCTGGCGAAGTGGACGCCCACCTGGTCCGGGCTGAAGTCCTCCCCGGAGTAACCCATGGCGCAGAGCACCCGGCCCCAGTTGGCATCCGCGCCAAAGATGGCCGCCTTGGTCAGGGTGGAGGACACTACGGACTTGGCGATGGTCTCGGCACTTTTCTCAGACTTGGCCCCCTGGACCGTACAGGTAATCAGATGCCGGGCCCCCTCGCCGTCGGAGGCCATTTTCTTGGCCAGCTCCGTGCACAGGGCCTTCAGGGCCTCCAGGAAAGCGTCGTAATCCGGGCCCTTGGCCGTAATCCTCCCGTTCCCCGCCAAGCCGTTGGCCAGGACCAGGCAGGTGTCGTTGGTGGAGGTGTCCCCGTCTACGCTGATACGGTTGAAGCTCACGTCCACCGTCTCCAGCAGGGCAGCTCTGATCATCTCCGGGGAAATGGCGCAGTCCGTGGTGAGGAAGCAGAGCATGGTGCCCATGTTGGGGTGTATCATGCCGCTGCCCTTGGCCACGCCGCCCATGCGGACGGTCTTGCCCCCTACGGTGGTTTCCACCGCCACCTCTTTTTTCACGGTGTCGGTGGTCATGATGGCGTGGCCCGCCGCGTCGCTGGCCTCCACCGACCGCTCCAGGGCGGCGCAGAGGGCGGGGAGCGCCTTCTCAATGGCCTCCACGTTGATCCGCTGGCCGATGACCCCTGTGGAACTCACCAGCACCTCCTCCGGCTTGCAGCCGATGGCTGCGGCCGCGGCCGCGCACATGCGCTCCGCGTTTTCCTCCCCCTGGGGGGCGCAGGCGTTGGCGTTCCCGCTGTTGGCGATGACTGCCCGGGCCTTCCCGTCCGCCAGGTGCCGGAGGTCCACGTGGATGGGCGCGGCCTTGACCACATTCTTGGTGAACACCGCCGCCGCCGCGCACTCCGTGTCGGAGACGATCAGGGCCACGTCCTTCTTCCACTCCGCGTGGGTCTTGACCCCCGCGTGGACGCCCGCCGCCCGGAAGCCCTGGGCGGCGCAGACGCCGCCGTCAATAAAGTTCAGCATATCGCACCTCGCTGTCCGCATCCGGGGACCCGCCTCTCAGGGCGGCCCCGGGGTCCTCATTTACAGGCTGAGCCCCTCGGTTTCCCCAAAGCCCAGCATCAGGTTCATGCTCTGCACCGCCGCGCCGGAGGCTCCCTTGCCCAGGTTGTCCAGGCGGGCGGAGAGCATCCGCTGCGCGCCGTTGCCGTTGACAAATATCTGCAAGCCGTCGGTCCCGGCCAAATTGTTGGAGCCGATAAAGCCGCAGGAGGGCGCCCCGGCGGGGCGGAGGGTGACCACGGGGCTGCCCGCGTAATAGTCCCCGTACAGCTCCCGCAGGCGCTCTATGGGCCACGGGCCCTCCAGGTCCTCCGACCACAGGGGGACGGTGACCACCATCCCCTGGGGATAGTCACAAATCATGGGCATGAACAGGGGCGGGCGTTCCAGCCCTGCGACGGCCCCCATCTCCGGCAAATGCTTGTGGGCCAGGGTTACCGCGTAGTGCCGGGGCCCCTCCAGTTCCCGCTCCCGGTCCGGGGCGGTGTACTGGGCAATGCCCTTCTTCCCCGCCCCGGTGTAACCGGACAGGGCGTGGCAGGAGAGCCGGGCCCCGGGAGACAGCGCTCCCCGTTCCACCAGCGGCCGGACCAGGGCGAGGAAGCCCGTGGCATAGCACCCCGGGTTTGCCACCCGGGCCGCTTCCCGGATGGCCTCCCGCTGCCCGGTGAGCTCCGGGAAGCCGTAGGTCCAGCCCGCCGCCGTCCGGTGGGCCGTGGAACAGTCGATGACCCGGGTGCGTCCATTTTCAATCAGGCCCACCGCCTCCACGGCGGCGCCGTCCGGCAGGCAGAGGAACACCAGGTCGGCGGCGTTCAGCAGCTTCTTCCGCTCTTCCGGGTCCTTCCGCCTGGCCTCGTCGATCAGGAGGAGCTCGACATCCTCCCGGGCCGACAGGCGGTCGTAAATTTGGAGGCCCGTGGTACCCTCTTTCCCGTCAATGTATACCTTCGGTTTCATGGGCCGCCTCCCTTTCACTCGCTCCGGGCCTGGATGAACGCCTCAATTTCCGCAATCTGCCGGGTGGTTTCCGCCACGGCGGGACCGCCGGAGCTGGCGCGGAGGGCCATGCAGTTCTCCAGCTTCAGCGCCTCGTACACATCCTCCCCAAAGAGGGCGGAGACGGCCTGGAGCTCCTCCAGGGCCAGCTCCTCCAGGGTCTTCCCCTGGGCGGCACAGGCGGCCACCAGCTGTCCCGTGACGGTGTAGGCATCCCGGAAAGCCATGCCCTTTTTCGTCAGGTAGTCGGCGCAGTCCGTGGCGTTGATAAAGCCCCGGCCCGCCGCCTTGCGCATGTTCTCCGGCAGGACCCGCATGGTATCGATCATCCCCAGGAACACCGGGAGGCATTGCTCCACCGTGTCCAGGGCGTCAAAGACGGGCTCCTTGTCCTCCTGCATGTCCTTGTTATAGGCCAGGGGGAGGCCCTTCATCACCGTGAGAAGGCTCATCAAGCCGCCATAGACCCGCCCCGTCTTCCCCCGGACCAGCTCCGCCATGTCTGGGTTCTTCTTCTGGGGCATGATGCTGGACCCCGTGGAGTAGGCCTCGTCCAGCTCCACGAACTTGAACTCCCAGCTGCACCAGAGGATGACCTCCTCCGCGAAGCGGCTGAGGTGCATCATCAAAATGGACAAGCCGCCCAGCAGCTCCAGGGCGTAATCCCGGTCGGACACCCCGTCCAGGGAGTTCCCGCAGGGCCGGGCGAAGCCCAGGGCCTCCGCCGTCCGCTCCCGGTCAATGGGATACGTGGTCCCCGCCAGGGCCCCGGAGCCTAACGGGCACTCGTTGAGCCGCTTCCGGCAGTCCTCCAGCCTCGTCACATCCCGGGAGAACTGGGCGGCGTAGGCCAGCAGATGCTGGGCAAAGGAAATGGGCTGGGCCCTTTGCAGGTGGGTGTACCCCGGCATCACCGTGCCCTGGTGCTCCCTCGCCCGGCGGCAGAGGACCCTCTCCAGGTCCAGCAGCTGCCCAATGACGGTCCCGATCTCCTTGCGCACGTACATGCGGAAATCCAGGGCCACCTGGTCGTTCCGGGACCGGGCGGTGTGGAGGCGCTTCCCCGCCTCACCGATGCGCTGGGTCAGCAGGGCCTCGATATTCATGTGGATGTCCTCGTTGTCCGGGGAGAACTCCACCTTCCCGGCCTCGATGTCCGCCAGGATGCCCGCCAGGCCCTCCTGAATCGCGTCCTTGTCCGCCTGGGAGATGATCCCCTGGGCCGCCAGCATCTCCGAGTGGGCCATGCTGCCTTGGATGTCCTCCCGGTACAGCCTCTGGTCGAAGTGAATGGAGGACTGGAAGTCATTGGCCAGGGTATCCGTCTCCTTGCTGAACCGTCCGCCCCAAAGTTTCATGATAAAAGCACACCTTTCCGTAAGGGGGTTCCAGGGGGCTCCCGCCCCCTGGTTTCTCCGCCCCGCGGAGAAAGAAATGGAACTCGTTTTCCGGGCGGCACAATGGTACCGCTCCCTGCGGTGCGGCCGCCGCTGGCCGCGGGCCTCCGGTATGTTTCCCGGCCCACGGGCTGGCGGGCCCTCCTCTTTAATTAGAGCCTGCCCTGCTCCCGAAGGGCAAGAACGGTATCCGGCAGGCCCCAGAGGTTGATAAAGCCCGTGGCGTTAGCCTGGTCGTAGGCGCTCTCGTTGAAGGTCACCAGCTCCTCGGAGTACAGGCTCTCGGGAGAGGTGATGGAGGCCGTGATCATGTTGCCCTTGTAGAGCTTCAGCTTCACGGAACCCGTGACGTGCTCCTGGGTCTTGTCGGCAAAGGCGCTGAGGGCCTCCCGCAGGGGGGTAAACCACTTGCCGTTGTACACCAGGTCTGCGAAGTCCACCGCCAGCTTGCTCTTCATATGGGCGGTATCCTTGTCCACCGTAATCATTTCCAGGCACTCGTGGGCCTTATACAGGATCGTGCCGCCGGGAGTCTCGTACACGCCCCGGTCCTTCATGCCCACCAGACGGTTCTCCACGATGTCCAGCAGGCCGATGCCGTTTTCCCCGCCCAGTTTGTTGAGCTTGCGGATAATGTCGCTGGCTTTCATCTTTTCGCCGTCCACCGCCACGGGGACGCCCTTTTCAAAGTCAATGGTCACATAGACCGCCTTGTCCGGGGCGGCCACAGGGCTGACGCCCATCTCCAGGAAGCCCTCCTTCTCATACTGGGGCTCGTTGGCGGGGTCCTCCAGATCCAGGCCCTCGTGGCTCAGGTGCCAGAGGTTCTTGTCCTTGGAATAGTTGGTCTCCCGGCTGATCTTCAGGGGGACCTTGTGGGCCTCGGCATAGTCAATCTCCTCGTCCCGGCCCTTGATATCCCACTCCCGCCAGGGGGCAATGATGGTCATGTCCGGCGCAAAGCGCTTGATGGCCAGCTCGAAGCGCACCTGGTCGTTGCCCTTTCCGGTGCAGCCGTGGGCAATGGCGTCGGCCCCTTCGGCCTTGGCGATCTCCACCAGCTTCCGGGCAATGATGGGCCGGGCGAACGCCGTGCCCAGCAGATACTGCTCATAGCTGGCCCCCATCTTCAGGGAGGGGATGATCACCTCGTCCACCATCTCGTCGGTGAGGTCCGCGATGTACAGCTTGCTGGCCCCGGTCTTGAGGGCCTTTTCCTCCAGGCCGTCCAGCTCCTGGTCCTGGCCCACGTCCCCGGCCACGGCGATGATCTCCACGTCGCCGTAGTTCTCCTTCAGCCAGGGGATGATGATGGATGTATCCAATCCGCCGGAATAGGCAAGGACGACTTTCTTGATATTCTTTTTCATAATGAAGCCTCCATCGGTTTTAATGATGAAGGAATTATACAGCTAACATGAATATTTATGCAATAGGCGGATTGCACAAGATTGCCGCCGGGAGGGCGGGAAAATTTGCCGGGGTTCCGCCCCGCTCCCACCGGAATCCGGCGGCCCAGGGGATTTCCCCCGGGGCGTGCGCTTCCGTGCCGTACCCCGCCCTGCCGTCCGGCGCCACGGGGCACCGCCTGGGGCGCCCGCGCCTTACGCGATATGGCGGCGCCCATTGCGCGAACCAGAGCCGCCGGAATATCCGGCGGCTCTGGTTCAGCCGTTTTCCAGGGGTTCGTCGGGAGCCGCCTCGCCATGGGTCTCCTCCAGGTCGGAGGTGTCGATGGGCGCGCTCTCCTCGAACTGGTCGTAGTAGTCCTCGTTCTGGAGGGTGGGACGGCGCTTCCGGGCGATGGCGGTGATGGTGGGGTAGAGGACGATGGCGATGAGCCCGCCGGAAAAACCGTTGTTATAGAGGTTCAGCCCCGCCACCGGGCCCCCGGTCTGGAGGACCAGGGAGGCGTGGATGAAGCCCGCCAGCACGCCGTAAGGCCAGCCGAAGTGCCCGGAGATGGGGGCCAGGGTGGTGCCGAAGAGCCCCGCCAGCTGGAGGGAGGGATAGTCCGGGGTGTGGTGCATGCCATAGGCCCCGGCAAAGACCCCCAGCATGACAGGAAGGATGTTCCGCGCGTGCTTGCCGAAGGCGGAGAAACCCATAATGGTAAAAATCCCCCCCAGGGTGGGGCCATTGAGATCGCCTCCCACCAGGAGGACGTAGGCCATGCCCAAGAAGCCGTTGACGCCGATATTCACCAGGACGGGGCCGTAGCCGAACATGCGGAGGTAGTCGCTGGGGGCCCGGCCTGTGGTGGAGAGGAGCCTCCGGTAGCCCGCCCAGACGCTCCAGGCGGGGAGGCCCGTGGCAAAGAAGCCCAGCAGGATCAGGCAGGAGCACAGCAGGCTCAGCACGGCGATGAACCCGGTGTTGTAGCCTTTCGCCCAGTAGAGGGCGGAATCCGGGCTGTCGCCGAAGGCGGTGAGCACCGGGACGATCATCATGGCGAAGAGTCCGCAGGCGAAGCCCATGTTATACAGGTTCATGCCATTTTGGATCTTGTAGGTATAGGCGGAGAGGGAGGGCAGGATAAAACCGATGAGGACTCCCGTCACCAGCCCCAGGGGGAGGCTGGCGTGGATGCTGCCCAGGGCCATGTAGCTCACCAGGGGAGCCAGGGAGGTGGCCAGCAGGGACACGGCGGCATGCTTGGAAAAGGGCTCCCGCTGGTACTTGGCGTAGAGCCAGGTGCCCAGGATGATGGGCCAGATGTTGAGGAAGTTCTTCCCGAAGAGGGAGAAGCCCGCCATCAGCCCCATCTCCACGATGGTAAAGCCGTTGTAGGGGTCCCCGGAGAACTTGATGACGCAAATGGAAATTACCGTCACCAGCCCCGCGTTCACCAGGGCCGCGCCGGGGCCGCCGATGGACACGTAGTCCGTAATCAGCAGGTCCTGCATGGTGACGATGTGGTACAGCCCCGCCAGGATGTCCATCGGAGCCTCCAGCGTCAGGCCCAGGAGCATGAGCCCCACGGAAAATGCCAGCGTGGCCGGGAATAAGTTTTTATATCGGTCCTGCAAAGCGGTTCCTCCCCTGTTCAAAATGCTTCCGGCAACGATTATACCGGAAACGCCCGCCGGGCGCAAGAACGTTTTTGTGAATTCCGCCGGAATTTGCGTAAAATTTGCGTGAACCGTCCCGCTTACAGCGCGGAACGGGACCAGCCCTGGGGAAAGGGCTGGCCCCGCCGGCTCAGTGGTTCCGGATATGGAAGGCCTCCGGGGGCATGGACTCCGAGAGAGCCATGAGCGCCCGGTTGAAGCCCCCGCTGTAGTCAAAGCGGACGTCGGAGAGGGAGGTCCCGCCCAAGCGGTCCGGCATGGAGAAGGTAAAGCGGCTCCCCTTCCCCTGGTGGGACTCCGCCGTGATGGTCCCTCCGTGGCCCTGGGCGATGCCCCGGCAGAGGGCCAGGCCCAGCCCCAGGCCCTGGGGCGGCGGGGCGGGGCGCTCCGCCTGGTGGTAGCTGTCGAAGAGGGTCTCCAGGCGGTCCGGGTCAATGCCGGGGCCCGTGTCTTCCACGGAGAGGAAGACACGCCCTCCCGCCAGCCTCAGCTCTATGGTGACCAGGCCGCCGGGCGGCGTGAATTTAAAGGCGTTGGACAGCAGCTGGTAAAGGAGCTGCTCCAGCGCGTCGGGGCAGAAGGCGCAGAGATGGCTGTCTGCGGCGCAGAGCAGCCGGGTCTCCAGCCCCCGGAAGCGAGCCAGGGAGACGGCCCTGGAAAAGATATCCGCCACAAACTCCACAATGTCCCGGTCCCGCAGGGGCAGGGGCTCCTCGTTGAGGTACCGGGTGGCGGAGAGGTCGTTTACCAGCCGGATCAGGCGGTAGTAGCTCTGGTCCACCAGGGCCGCCTTGGCATCCAATTCCGGGTCCTGTTCCCGGGCAGAGGCGGGAGCCAGCCGGGAGGCGGCAAAGTACAGGCTGCTCAGGGCTCCCCGCATCTGTTCGGCAGCCTGGGGCATCAGTGAGAGGTCCAAATCCATGGGGCGCGGTCTCCTTTCCAGCGGAGCTCCCGGAGGGGGTCCCTCCCTTTGGAAGCGTCTGGGATAGCATTTGCCGGGGAAGGCGGTCCAAGCCCAGGAAAAGACTGGCTTCCCCAGAAATATCATAGCAAAAAGCCCGGGGAAACACAAGAAATTTATCGAATTTTGTCGAATGCCGCCGAAAGCCCCGGAAAGGCGGGAAAAAACGCCGCCCAGGCGGGCGGCGTTTCGCGTTTATTCTTCCGCCTCCTGGGCGGCGGGCTTTTTCCGGCGGCCTCCCCGGCGGGGGCGGGTGACTTTCACCGGCTTTTCCAGCTCCGGTTCCGGGGCCTGGAAGACGCGCTTGAGGTGGTTGTACAACGCGCAGCCCTGGGCGGAGCCGTACTCCTTTACCAAGGCGTTGCAAAGCTCCTGGCGGTCCGCCGCCCGGAGGACAAAGGGCAGGTGGAGGCAGCTCTCAATAGAGGGCCGGAGGGCCACCTCCTGGAAGGCGTTGGCGTAACGGGCCTGGAGGGCGTCAATGGAGGCGGCGTAGCCCTTGTCCTGGCTGATGACGTAGGCGTAGTCCGCCTCCCGTTTGCCCACCAGGACTCCCAGCTCCGTAATAATCTGGAAATCAATGGAGTTTTTGCCGCCCCGGACGCTTTCAATGTACTGCACGTCCGCCGCCGTCCCGGCGCAGAGCTTCTGGAGCTTGCTGAGGGCCAGGCCCTTGTCTTTTTGATAAAAAATCAGGACGGTGTCCTGCTCGCAGAGCATGTCGATTCCGGTGAGCCCGGTGCCGATGTTGTTGTCTCCGTCCACTAGAAAAATTGTCTTCATGAAGTCGTTCCTTTGTATCATATTCGCGCCAAAACCAGCGCGTGAGGTTCCGAGGGGCCAGTATACCAGGTTTCCGGCGGAAAGGCAAGGGGAAAAATAGGGGAGGACACGTCCCGCCGCCGCGCAAATAAGAAACCGGAAAGGCGCCGCTCTCCGGTTTCCCCCCTATGTACCCTACGCCATAAGCCCCACGATGCCCACGGCAACCCCCGCCACGCCAACCAAAAACCCGGCGATGCCGATGAGCCTGTCCGTGCGGCGGTTCTTCTCCCGGGCCGCCTCGTCCTCAGCCGCCTTCAGGCTGACGGTTTCCACGGCGTCCAAGGCTCCCACAATACACTCGTAAAGTTCCGCGTAACCGTTAAAAGCCGCCTCATAGGCGTCATACATCTCATCGTCCGTATGGACGCCCGACTCCACCATTTTCGCCTCGTGGATCAGCTGGCCCGCCCGCGTTTTCAGTCTTGTGAGCCTGGGGAGGAACTGGAAATTATCCACACTGCTCAAGTCCACGTTCCGGTACGATTCCCTAAAATCGCCGTACACCCGGGAATAGGCCTGGGCGGCATATTTGTAGGCATCCACCGCCGAACGCTTGACGTGCCTTCGCGCCCGGTCCAGGTGGCGGCCCACCTCCCCGGAATCCTCTTCCAGCAGGCTCTGTGTCATGTGGGAAAACGCGGCCCTCAGTTCATTCATAACACCGACGGGGAATTTGCCCTCCAGCGCGTTATACACAGAAATCAGCGGATTGACAGTCTCGTGGTACAGCGAAAACATTTGGTTCAGCTGCTCCTCGTGCCCTCTCCAATTTTCCGCGTTCACCGCCGCCGTTTGATTGGAAGATTCCGTCGCTGTGCTCACTCTTACTCCCCTCGCTCTTCTTTCTTTTTGTCGAAGTACGCGTCCACTTCTTCCATCGTGGTGATATACCCCATAGTCAGTTCCGGATTGCCGCTGACCAGCGGATCCACTCCCGCGGAAGGACGTCCCCTCCGCAGTTTCTTCAGCCGGGGGTCCCCCACGGGCTCTTTTGACAAAAGGTCCACAAATGGGACGCCTGTTGTCCGCTCGATGTTCCTCTTCGTTCTCTCCTTCAGCTCCATATGCATGTTACCTCCATGCAGGCTGTACTGGCGCTCACGCTTTAAAACCAGATCCATGCCCTTTATTTAACACCAAATATTGTATCATAATTCCGGGACATGTCAACCAAAACCTTGCGTTTTTCCGAGTCCCGTCCCTCATAGTATATGCCGCAGGGAGGTGCACATGTCCCCTTCCGCCTGTATGCGCCTGCCGCTGCCAGATTGTAAAAGGAGAGAACCCGGCCGGGAGGCCGGGCCGGAGCCCTGACCTTTTGCGGAACGCCGGGAGGGGGAACGCGCGTTTGCCAAAGCTGAGGTTGTTTCCATCACCGTGACGGGCAAGGCTGGCGCTTCCACTGATCCGAAGGGCAACGAGGTGGTCCTGGCTAAGGGTGTCGAGAATGCCACCCTGAACGCGGGCAACGCCGCTGTTTCCGGAGGCAAGGTCACCTTCGAGGCCTCTATCACCGGACCCGAGTGGAGCAAAAACCTCGTAGCCACTGACATTGAGTTCAAGTATCAGGTTGAGAGCAACGGCGTTGTGGTCGTTCCCGAGATCACTACCGCGATCAACCCGACCAAGGCTGGAGGAAACCTCTACACCTTCACAGAGAGCAACATTTCCCACAGTACGCCTGCCGGCGCCGGAATCTCCGCCGCACTGCCTGTCAAGGTGACCATTACGGAAATCACCTACAAGGCTGCGGATATCAAATATGTTGATGATGATATGAACGATATCACCGCGGATGTCCTGAAAGCGGCGGGCACGACCCTGGACAACACGTCCAGCAGTGAAAGCAAGCTGTCCACCAGCACGACTGGCACGTCCTTCGGCGTGGGCTATACCTCCGCCGATAAGACCACCACAAAGCTGACGGCGAAAATCATCAGCGGCAGCGGCACCGGAGTCACGGGCGAAGCCCTGTCTGCGGCCCTCAGTACGGCTACGGCCTCCGGCCTGAGCACCGCGGCCACCGCTCTGAAGGCCAATGCCAAGGGCGACGGCTTCGTGGTTGTCCAGATCAGCGGCATCAAGGACCTAAAGCCCCTGTTCACGCTCACGGCTGATACCGCAAACCTGACCAACGGCACGGGCGTGGCCATCAGCGGCTTTGGCCCGGGCTCCGGGGCGGAGCTTCTGAAGCTGGCCATCGGCCCCGCCGAGGCTGGCACCGGAATTGAGAGCACCAAGCCGGTCACTGTGGATGCCGCAATTAGCGCGGCTACCACGTTCTACGCCTATAAGGTAAAGATCGTGGGCCTGGGTGAGACGGGCTGGCTGAATACCACGGACGGCCTGACTGGCAGAATCTTCTCTGGAACCATCTCCGGAAACAGGGTTATTAAGGACAGCGACATCACGATTGAAGTGGTTGAGAAGTTCGCGGCCACCAAGGCGGAACAGACGGGCGACAAGCTGACCGTTACCTTCAACCGTCCTGTGGACGCGGGCGCGGTGAAACCGTCCGATCTTGTGATTAACCCTGGCACTTTCACCATCGGCAGCATCGCGCAGGCCGGGGAGCGGGCCATTGAGCTGACCCTCAGCGGCACGATTGCTTCCAACAATGTGATCACCATTGGCACTGGCGTTGTGGACAAAGAAAACACGGCAAACGCCGCAAGCGGCACCCAGACCCTGACCGCCACGGTTTCTGGCTCCACGACCACTTGGGCTGTTTCCTAATTTACGCCGCCTGAGCGGAAACGCGGTACGCGCCAAGCAAAAGGCCCCCGGGCATATGCCCGGGGGCCCCTTTTGCAGAAAAAGCGCCGCCCCGGCAGGCGGGGCGGCGCCGGGGGAGAGGCTTTTCAAACACGGCCCCTCCGGAAAGCTCAGCGTTCTATGTAGGAGAGGGAGCCCACATACCGCACTGGCGCGCCGGGGACGTAGCGGCTGCCCTCAAACTGGTAGTCATAGACGGCGATCACGGCGTTGTAGGGCTGGTCAAATCCCTTGGAATAAATCTCCGCCAGGGCACGGGACAGCTCTTCGCCCAGGGGCTCCGCCACCACGGCCGGGTCCTGGGAGGAAACGGCGTTGAACTCGTAATCAAATACCTCCGGCTCGAAGGGCCAGAGATCGCCATTGAAAAAGTCCTGGGTGAAGGACGGAACCTTCTCGCCGTTCTCATTCCGCTTGAAGCGGTTCTCGGCGTAAAACGCCAGGGCTTCCTTGCTCTCAAAATTGCCAAGCCAGATGGAGACGATGCCTGATTCTTCCATGGTGATTCTCCTTTGTCGTGATTTGGTGGGGTCAGCGCAAAACGGAATGGCTGAGGATATAAAACTCTTCCTGGCACGGGAGGACCCGCTTCTCCATAGGGGGCAGGGCCGCGTCGAAGCGGAGGGCGGCCTCCTCGTCAAAGTGCATGACGGGGCTGTCCCGGTAGGTCCAGGGGCCGCCGTCCAGGGCGTGGGGCTTGAGCTCCTTCACCAGTATGGCGGTGGGGCAGCTCCCGTCCTTCATTTGGACCGCGTGCCGCTGGCAGCACTGGAAGCCCAGGCCCACGTAATTGGCGGGAGCGCCGAAAATCACCACCGCGCCCCAGCCCAGCTCCGCCGCCCTGGCCAGGGAGCGGCCTATGAGCTGCTTCCCATAACCCTGCCGCTGGCGCTCCGGCGCGACGCAGACGGGGCCGAAGGTCAGGATGTCCCTCCGCTCCACGGTTTCCCCGGTGAGCGTGGAACGGGTATAGAGGATGCTCCCGATAACCTCCCCGTCCAGCTCCAGAACGAAGTCCAGCTCCGGCAGGAAGTCCGGGTGGTCCCGCATGACGTGGACCAGGTAGTGCTCATGACAGCCGGGAACATAGAGATTGTAAAAGGCCCGGCGGGTCAGGTCCTCCACCGCCTGGTAATCAGCCGGGGCCTCGTTTCGGATGGCCAGCATACCAGACCTCCTCATCGGGAATCGGGCTCCGCCCTTGCGCGCCGGGCGGGGACGTGGTAGAATAGGGACACCGCCCGCCGGCGCTGTTGCTAATACTATACCAAAGGTTGGGCGGATTGTCCACACAAAAAAACGGCGGATTTCCGCCGGACGCGTGAAAAAAAGGAGTTCCTATGAAACGATACCTGCCGCCGCTCTGCGCCCTGCTCCTGCTCCTCCTCACCGCCTGCGCCCCGGCGGAGGGGAGCCCGCCGCCGGAGGCCCCGGAGGCGGGGCCCCTGGAGCTGGAGTCCCTGGCCGTGGAAGTCTCCCGGGGGGACCTGTCCACCGGGGAGCTGGCCCGGGCCGTCCGGGAGCTGCCGGAGGCCCTGAAAGCCGCCCTGGCGGGCCAGGGAGTGGAGGCGGAGTCCGTCAGCGTCTCCGTGGGCGCCTCCCCAGCGGCCACGGCCCAGGCGGTGCGGGAAGGCGGCGTGGACGTGGCCTTCCTCCCGGCGGACGATTTCGCCGCCTTGGAAAATCCGCCCCCGCTGCTGCTGGCCGCCGGGGAGGGGGAGGACCCGGGGGCCATGGCTGCCGTGGCCTGCCCGGACGGGGCGTCCCTGTCCGGGGACCTGTTTGCCCAGGCCCTGGCGGCGGCGGTGAACAGCCTCCGGGAGGAACAGCCCGTGTTCGGGACCTTGGATTACGCTCCGGCGGAGCCGGAGGAGGCTGCGGGATAAGGGCTTAGCCCTTGAGAATCTCCCCGCCGTAGGGGGCCATCTCCAGGCGGATAAAGAAGCCCTGGTCATGGGAGCAGACGGGGCAGGACTTGGGGGCCTGGAGGCCCTCCTGAATGTGGCCGCAGTTCAGGCAGAGCCAGCCACATTTCGCGTCGGAGACGAAGAGCTTCCCGGACTCCAGGAGCCCGGCGAACTTGGCAAAGCGGTTGCCGTGGGTTTTCTCGATTTTGGAAATCTGCTCGAAGGAGGAGGCCACCTGGGGGAAGCCCTCCTGCCGGGCAGTCTGGGCAAAGCTGGGGTAAACGGGATCGAACTCCTCGAACTCGTTGTGCTGGGCCATCCGGAGGAGCTGGGCCACATCGTTGGTCAGGTCCACGGGGTAGCCCCCGTCGATGTGGACGGTTTCCCCGGCCACCTCCTTCATGTGGTTGTAGAAGATTTCGGCGTGCTCCTTCTCCTGGTTGGCGGTGAAGGTGAAGACGGCCTCCAGAACATGGAGCTGCTGCTGCTTGCAGAGCCCGGCGGCGAAGGTGTAGCGGTTCCGGGCCTGGCTCTCCCCGGCGAAGGCCCGCATGAGGTTTTTGAGGGTCTCGCTCTCTTTTAAGTTTTTGGACATGAAAATACTGCCTCCTTACTTTTGAAGTATGGAGGCAGTATTTCCCATATTCAGGGGATTATACGCTTAACAGAGCTTCGCCCCGGCGGGGATGGCGTCGTCCACCATGAGGAGGTGGAGCACCTCCTCCCCCTTTTCCTTGTGGACGGCGGAGATGAGCATGCCGTTGCTCTCGTGGCCCATCATCTTCCGGGGAGGCAGGTTCACAATCGCCACCAGGGTCTTGCCCACCAGCTCCTCCGGCTCATACCACTTGTGAATCCCGGAGAGGATCTGCCGGTCCACGCCGGTGCCGTCGTCCAGGGTGAACTTCAAAAGCTTCTCGCTCTTTTTCACCGCCTCGCAGGCCTTTACCTTCACTGCCCGGAAGTCCGACTTGCAGAAGGTGTCGAAGTCCACCTTCTCCGCCAGCTGGGGCTCCAGCTCCACGCCGGACTCCGCCTGCTTCGCCGCCTCCACGGCGGCCTCCAGCTCCTCCAGGGCCTTGTCCATGTCCACCCGGGGGAAGAGGTTCTCCCCCTTGGAGACCACGGCGGTCTCCGGCAATCCGCCCCATTTGGCGGCGGAGTCCCAGGTCCGGGCGGAAGCGTCCACGCCAATCTGGGAGAAGAGCCTGTCCATGCTCTCCGGCATGAAGGGGGTCAGCAAAATGCCGCAGATGCGGGCCGCCTCCAGCAGATTATACAGCACATGTGCCAGCCGGGGGCCATTGGCCTCCATGTCCTTCGCCAGGGTCCAGGGGGTGTTCTCGTCAATATATTTGTTTGCCCGCTGGATGACCTTGAAGATTTCCTCCAGGGCCTTGTGGGGGGCGAAGCGATCCATCTCGGCGGCGTAGCGCTCCCGCAGGCCCCCGGCCAGGTCCTTCAGCTCCGTGTCAAAGGAGACCGCTTCCGCCCAGGTCCCGCAGAGCGCGGGCAGGGTCCCGCCGAAGTATTTGCCCACCATGGCGGTGGTGCGGCTGACCAGGTTGCCCAGGTCGTTGGCAAGGTCCGTGTTGATGGTCTGGATCAAAAGCTCGTTGGAGAAGTTGCCGTCGGAGCCGAAGGGGAAGGTGCGCATCAGGAAGAAGCGCAGGGCGTCCACGCCGAACTGCTCCGCCAGGATATAGGGGTCCACCACGTTGCCCTTGGACTTGGACATCTTACCGCCGTCCAGAAGGAGCCAGCCGTGGCCGAAGCATTTCTTAGGCACCGGCTCGCCCAGGCTCATGAGCATGGCGGGCCAGATGATGGAGTGGAAGCGGACGATCTCCTTGCCCACGATGTTCACGCCGGGCCACCAGCCCTTTTCGTAATCGCTGTAGCGGTTGTTGCCGTAGCCCAGGGCGGTAATATAGTTGGAGAGGGCGTCGATCCAGACATAGACCACATGGCCGGGGTCGAAATCCACGGGCACGCCCCAGCTGAAGCTGGTCCGGGAGACGCACAGGTCCTCAAGACCCGGGTCGATGAAGTTGCGCACCATCTCGTGGACCCGGGAGCGGGGCTCCAGGAAGTCCGTGTTTTCCAGCAGGTCCCGGATTTTGTCCGCGTACTTGCTCAGGCGGAAGAAATAGGCCTCCTCCTCCGCGTCCTTGACGGGGCGGCCGCAGTCGGGGCAGCAGCCGTCCTTAAGCTGGCTCTCCGTCCAGAAGGACTCGCAGGGGGTGCAGTATTTGCCCTTGTAGGTCCCCTTGTAGATATCGCCGTTGTCGTGCATTTTGCGGAAGATATATTGAATGGATTTCACATGGTAATCGTCCGTGGTGCGGATGAAGCGGTCGTTGGAGATGTTCATCAGCTTCCACAGATCCCGCACGCCCCGGGGACCGTCCACAATGCGGTCCACAAATTCCTGGGGGGTGATGCCGGCCTCCTTGGCCTTTTCCTCGATTTTCTGTCCGTGCTCGTCGGTGCCGGTGAGGAACATGACGTCCTCGCCAAGCAGGCGGTGGTAGCGGGCCAGGGTGTCCGTGGCCACGGTGCAGTAGGTGTGGCCGATGTGGAGCTTGTCCGAGGGGTAGTAGATAGGCGTGGTGATATAGAATTTTTTCTGGTCCATGGTTCTTCTCCTTTAAAACGGCGGCCCCGAATGGAAGGGACGCCGGGATTGACGGGGATGTAATGACTTATTATACCGAAAATGGCGGGAAATTACAAGCGGGTTTTTTAAGGGGGGGTGGCTGATGGCGTATTTGATAGAAGGGACGCGGCGCAGTGGCGGACACGAAGGCCTGCCACTGCGAAATTGCATCTCCGAATGGAACGCGCCCTTTCAAAGAGGCGGGCTGCCGTTGCCCAGGTGAGAACGCGCGTTTGCCAAAGCTGAGGTTGTTTCCATCACCGTGACGGGCAAGGCTGGCGCGGCGGCTCCTGTTACCACCAACGTGAAATTCGCGGATGGTGCTGCCAATGGTGCGGAAATCGGCTTCTCCGGCGCCAGCGTGGATACCAGCAATGACCTGAACATCATGTACAATCTGACCGCTCCCAAGTGGATCGGAGCTAGCGCTACCGCTACGGTGGAAGCCCAGATTACCATTAACGGCGTTCCCGCCGCGACGGCAAACACTACGACCAGTGCTGTGTCTGGCGGTGTCCTGGCCGGAACCGAAGCTGCGGCTGTTTCCAATGTCCCCTCCGGCGCAAAGGTTGAAGTGGTTATCACTGAGATTACCTACTCTCATGTGGCCATCCAGTACCTGAATCACAGCGGTGAGGATATCACTGGAAAGATGACCGCCGCTGGCAGCGAAGACGAAGCGGCTGTTGCGTCTGGCGCGAGTGCAGCTGTGGAGTACAGTACGACCGACCAGACGAACAAACCCAGCTTCACGCTTACCAGCGGTGCGGTGGCTGGCACGGTTGGTAGTGTTACCTACGTTACCGATAGCTGGAATGCCACGATCACTGGCCTCCAGGCCAAGGGTGATGCGGCTGTTGTGATCACGGTGGATGACAGCGCGGTTGAGCCCACCTTTGCGCTGGCTCTTGACGGCACCAACGTCAAGTCCGGTTCTGACGCAAATACCCTGAGCGACTGGGGCGTGACAGGCGCTACCGATGGTGCCCAAAAGGCCACCGTTACGCTAAGCAGCAATGCGGGCGCCCTGAAACCCACCGACAATGCAACCCTCACCATTACCAATAAAACCGCGTTGGTAGATGCCTTTGAGTACACGGCGACGGTTACCCTGGACAGCGGCGCTACTTACACGAAGGACTACAATGGGACGGCGAATGGAGCCACCGTGTTCACCATCAGCGGAATCCAGGCGGACACCAAGGTTACGGGCGTGGAGCTTGCTGTGAAGACTCCCAAACTGGCTGTGACCAAGGCCGAGTTTGGCGCAGGGAACACCAAACTTACGCTCACATTCAACGCCGCGATCGACCCTGCCACGGCTGTTGCTGGCAGCTTTGGCCTGACGAATGTCACCACTGGAGCTACTACCACGGTTGAGATGTCCGGAGAGGACACCATCGTCATCAGTGTTGTGGGCGGCTCTTTCAGTGGGGCGGTTACCATGACTGCTGGCGCGGTCCAGTCTAAGGCGGCTGCCGCGAACGCGGCCGTTGGGGGTTCTTGGACCCCCGCTCCCTGATCTATCCGCAAAGATCAAACGGCCAAACGCGAAGCAAGGACCCCGGGCATACGCCCGGGGTCCTCTTTTCCGCACCACAGGAACTGGGATACGGCCTCAAATTGGGTTAGGGAGCGGTGTAGGTTGCGGCGGCGGTTGTGGCATTAGCCGCATACTCGGCATCCACCAGAGCACCGACAATAAGCTCAACCTTCTTGCCCGAAGCAAGCGCCTCGCTGAGAATGACCGTCACCTTCGTTCCCTCAATCTCCACTCCGCTGATCGTTCCAGCGCCGTCAGTGGTGACATCGGTACCCTCCACGAAGCCGGACTTCTTAGCGACGGGACGGTTGAAAGTGAAGGTATAGTTCGCGCCATTGGCCTCGGCAGATCCCACCAGGGCCAGCGCGGGAACGGCTTCCACAACAACATCAGCCTTGCTCAGGTCAATGTTCTCCGTAACCACAATGGAAGCGCCCAGGGTGGTCGCGGTAGAGGCGGCGGTCACGAGGCCTTCCAGCTTGGTGCCGTCTTCCAGGGTCACGGTAACCTTGTAGGCATAGTTGCTGTTCAGGTTGTCAATCGTAGCCTGGATGGCAGCCTTCGTTCCTTCGGGAATCGCGGCAGCCGGAGCGCCCGTGATTTCGATCTTACCAGAAGTGTTGGCCGCATCTCCCTTGTCCTTGATGTCCAGCTCGCCGGAGGTGACAATGCTGTAAGCCTGGACCAGCTGGTCAAGGCCAGTCAGGGTCACGACCACGTAGCCGTCGCCATTGGGAACGACCGTAGCACCAGTCAGGGAGGTGATCGCGCCGGAGGTAGCGGTGACAGCGGTGGGCGTGGTTACCTCGGAAGCGCAGCCCGTAACCGTGTACTTCACGGCGCCATTGATCGTAGCGTCCGCAGCGGTGGTGCTGAAGGACAGAGCGATGGCGATGCCGGAGGAAGACAGCTCCTTGGTTTCGCCAGCCACGTACTTGGCGACGTCGGTGCCTTCGTACTTGACCTTGACGTAAGAAGCCGTGAGTTCAGAGCCGGAAACCTCGCCCAGGGTGATGTTCTTGCCGTCCACGACCGCGCCAGCGATTTTCACAGTGGCTTCACCAGTGGCTTCGGTGCCTTTGGTCCGGGTGAAGGTGATCGTACCAGCGGTACCAATGGCCACGTTGCCAATGAAGGCGTTCAGGTTGCCGGAAACCGTGGTGCCAGGAGTGTTGCCAACCCATTCGGGATAGGTGATCTTGGCCTTAATGTAGCTGTCCGCACCATTGACAACGACATCGTAATCCAGCACGAAGCCGTTTTCAGTGGTCAGGGAGCCAGCGCCAGTAGAAGGAGCTTCCTTAGAGCCCGTCACGGTGATGGAAACAACCTCAGCTTTGGCAAGGATGAGGTCCCAGGCCTAGGCGGAATAGGCCTGATCGACGGCTACGGCGGCTTTGGAGATGGCCTCCCGGCCCTTGACATAGTACCGCAGGGTCATGGCGGAGGTCGTATGCCCCGCCGCCGCCTGGGCCAATTTGATGTCCTTGGTCTGGTCGTACAGGTCGGTCAGCACCGTGGTCCGGAAGCGGATGGGCGTGATGTTCTCGCTAAAGCCCGTGTCCCGCTTAATACGGCCGCACATATGCCGCACCTGGGTATAGGACAGGGGGGACTTGCCGCCAAAGAGGAATTCCCCCGCTTTCACCTGGGAAAGATAGGGGACCGCCAGGGCGGAGAGGCCAATGGTCCGGGCGCTGCTCCAGGTCTTGGTCTCCTTGATCTCCGGCTGGTTCCGGTCCGGATGGGTCACCGCCCGGCAAATGTGCAGCTCTCCCCGCTCCAGGTCGAGGTCCTCCGCCTGGAGGCCCAGGACTTCCTCCAGGCGGAGGGGGTGCAGGGCCTGGATCGCCAGATAGGCCCGGTCCATGGGCTTGCGGATGTCGTTGATGTGCTGGACCAGGAAGCGCATCTGCTCCACCGTATAGGGAGCGGTGGGCTGGCTGGCCTTCCCCGTGATTTTCACGCGCCTGGAGCGCAGGGGGCTCTTCGCGATGAGGCCGTCCTCCACGGCGGCGTCCAGAATCTGGTTCAGCACCAGTTTGACCCGCTCCTTGGTGGTCTTGGCCCCGCTCATGCCGTTGAAAAGCCGCTGGACGTCGTCCGTCGTGATGTCCTCCAGGGCCAGCCCGTCAAAGGCTGGGAGGATATGGCAGGTCAGCTGCCGCTTGTAACTGATGGCCGTCACCGTTTCGATATTGGGCTTGGAATAGACTTCAAACCAGTTCAGCGCATAACTGGAAAAGGGGTGCTTTTCCAAGGAGGCTCCCTCCGGTTCCACGGCGGGGGCCCGGGCCCCGGGGCCGGAGGGAAGCGCCCCCTCCCGGGGATGGCCTATGGCGCAGCTCGCCTCGATGAACTCCTCGAAATACCGCCTTGGAATCAGCGTTCTTCCCGTGATATCCGTATAACGGATCCATCCCGCCTGGATAAAGCCCGTCACCAGGGCAGGGTCTGCCCTTAAAATCTCCGCGGCTTCCTGGATTGTGAGCATGTCGGGCCAATGCGCTAATAGGCTCATATAACCTCCACTTATCCCTTTTGTCTGTCCCGCGCGGCAGCTGCCCGCCTGGCGCCTAGATTCTCTTTCCGGTGCCCCCTACTTTACCATAAAATTCCCATTCCGGCCATTTCTGCACTCCGTCCCCCTCCCGGCGGGGAGGTTTCTTCCGGAAAGCGCGGCCCGGCGCGGGAACAAAATTTGTAAAAAGGCTTGCGCTTTCCCGTGAGCTGTGGTATATTACATATGTTAGAGTAAGATGGAAGCTAAGGTAAGGAGTGGGCCGGCGGTCCGCTCTTTCTTTTGGCAATTTTCCCTTCCTTAAAACTTGTTTGGAGGCCCGTCCATTTATGAAGAAGATTACCGAACTGACCGCAGAGCTGGCCGCCCCCGCCATCGCCAGGGCGGGCTGCACTCTCTGGGACGTGGAATACGCCAAAGAGGGCGGGACCTGGTACCTCCGGGTCCTCCTGGACAAGGAGGGCGGCGTGGACATCCTGGACTGCGAGGCCGTGTCCCGGGAGCTCTCGGACCTGCTGGACGAGGCGGACCCCATTGAGGGAAGCTACACCCTGGAGGTGGGCTCCGCCGGGGCGGAGCGGGCCTTGAAGCGGCCCGGGGACTTCGCCCAATTCATGGGAAGCCCCGTGCTGGTGAAGCTCTACTGCGCCCTGGACGGGCAGAAGGAGATTCCCGGCGTCCTCACGGCCTACGACCCGGAGAGCGGGGCCCTCACCGTGGAGGCGGGGCGCGCGCCCCGGACCTTTGAGAAGAAGGACGTGGCCCTGGTCCGTCTGCGGGTGGAGTTCTAAGGCGTGTTAGCATGGGAAACGTATTTCTATAATAAGGAGAATCGGCAAAGATGAGAGGCAAGAAGCAGAAAGAACCCGCCGGCATGAACCCCGGGGAGATCTTCGCCGCCCTGGAGCTTTTAGAGCAGGAGCGGGGGATTTCCAAGGAGGCCATGCTGGAAAAGGTCATCAAGGCCATCACCACCGCCTACCAGCGGGACCACAAGGACGTGGAGGAAGAAAACATCGTCGTGGAGGCGGACGAGGTCCACAAGGAGCTCCGGATGTTCATCCGCAAGACCGTGGTGGACGAGGAGGACTACGTGGACCCCTTCAACGAGATGCCCCTGGAGGAGGCCAAGGCCATTTCCGCCCGGTATGAAATCGGGGACGTGGTGAACATCCCGGTGGACAAGATGGAGTTTGGCCGTATCGCTGCGGGAAACGGCAAGCAGGTCATCATCCAGGGCCTGCGGGAGGCCGAGCGGGGCAAGGTCTACGACGAGTTCAACTCCAAGCAGCACGAGATTCTCACTGGCGTGGTTACCCGCATTGACCCCCGGAACGGTGGCGCGTCCCTGCGCATCGGAACCGGGGCGGAGTCCACGGAGGCGCTGCTGCTGGCCGGGGAGCAGGTCCCCGGCGAACCCCTGGAGGAGGGCATGCACATCAAGGTCTACGTGGTGGACGTGCGCCACTCCACCCGGGGGCCCCAGGTGCTTATCTCCCGGACCCACCCGGGCCTGGTGAAGCGGCTGTTCGAGCTGGAGGTCCCGGAGATTTTCGACGGCTCCGTGGAGGTGCGGTCCATCGCCCGGGAGGCGGGCAGCCGCACGAAGATGGCCGTCTGGTCCCGGGAGGAAAACGTGGACCCCATCGGCGCCTGCGTGGGCCCCAGGGGCCAGCGGGTGGCCGCCATCGTCGATGAGCTCCGGGGGGAGAAAATCGACATCATCCAGTACAGCGAGGACCCCGCCGAGTTCATCGCCGCCGCCCTGGCTCCCGCCGACGTGGTGGAGGTGCGCATGGCGGAGGAGGGCGTCAAGGCCTGCCGCTGCGTGGTGCCCGACGACCAGCTGTCCCTGGCCATCGGCAAGGAGGGCCAGAATGCCCGCCTGGCCGCCCGGCTGACGGGATATAAAATTGACATCAAACCCCAGAGCTACCAGCCGGAGGAGGACGAGGAACTCTTCCCCCTGGAGGCTCCGGCTCCGGAGGGGGAAGAGGCCCCGGAGGAGAACGGGACCCCGGAGGCTCCCAGGGAATAAGCGCGGCGGGACACCGCCGGATGATGGAAAGAGAAAGGGGGAACCCGCGTGCCCAAGGTGAAAAAGATTCCCCAGCGCCAGTGCGTGGGCTGCCGGGAGATGAAGGATAAAAAGGCGCTCCTGCGGGTGGTCCGCTCCCCGGAGGGGGCGGTAAGCTTGGACTTCACCGGGAAGAAGCCCGGCCGGGGGGCCTACGTGTGCCCGGATGCGGCCTGCCTGAAAAAGGCCCGGAAGTCCCGGGCCCTGGAGCGGGCCTTTGAGACCGCCATTCCCCCTGAGGTTTACGACGCCATGGAGGCGGAACTGGGAGGCGGGACATGAGCGGAAACAACGTTTTATCCCTGCTGGGCCTCGCCCTCCGGGGCGGGAGGCTGGCCGTCGGCGAGGAGCCCGCGGCCCTGGCCGCCAAGGCCGGGCAGGCACGGCTGCTGCTGGTGGCCTCCGACGCGGCGGGGAATACCCGCCGCCGGGCGGAGCACCTGGCGGAAGAGGGGCATTGCCTCTGGCTGGCGCTCCCCTTTGCCAAGGCGGAGCTGGGGGGCGCCCTGGGCCGGGGCAGCGCCGCCATCGCGGCTTTGACGGACTTGGGCCTTGCCGCCGCCGTGGCGGAACGGCTGGCCCAGCTGGACCCGGAGCACTATGGCGAAGCCGCCGCCCGGATGGACCTGAAACGCCGCCGGGCCACGGAGCGGAAGGCCGCGCCCCGCCGGGACCCGCCGAAGAAGGCCCCGCCGCCGGACGGGCGGGACCGCCGTCCCCCGAAGCCCCGCAGGGAGGGGGACCGCCCCCGGAAGGCCGGGGCAGGAGACCGCCGCCCCCCCTGGGACCGCCCCCGGGAGGGGGAACGCCCCGGAACGGGACGCCCTCACGGCGGCAAGCCGGGAGAGAGCCGCCCCCGGAACAGGAAGCCCGGACGGCCCGGAGGACAGGGGCCCGGCCGCTCCCAGGGCGGAAGGCCGGGGCGGCCGCCCCAGCGGGGAGGAAGAAAGCCTCCCTTTGGCCGGGACAAGGGCGGGGGGCACTGAGGTGCCGCCCCGGACAACCGGGCCCGGGGGCCCGCCCATTTTCATAAAATTTCTCCGCTCCCAAGTCCGTCTGAAAGCCGGCGGCGGGTCCGCCGGTTTTCAAACGGGCTTCTGGAGAGGAGCAGAACGAGGTGTTTTATTTGGCTATTGAAAAATACAGAGTCCATGAGGTGGCGAAGGACTTCGGCCTCCCCACCAAGACGATTACGGAAATCCTGACCAAGTACGGCACGGCTCCGAAGAACCACATGCAGGTGCTGACGGACCGGGAGCTGTCCATCATCTTCGACCGCCTGACCCAGGATCATCCCGTTTCCGACATCCAGGTCATCTTCCAGGATACCTATCAAGAGGCGAAGCCCGCTCCGGCGGAGGAGAAAAAGCCCGCGCCCCAGCCCGCCCAGGGTAAGCCTGCCGCGCCCCAGGGCCAGCGGCCCCAGGCGCCCCAGTCCGGCGGAAGCCAGCCCCAGAAGCAGCCCGGCGGCAGGCCCGCCCAGGGCCAGCCCCCCGCCCAGCCGGGCGCGTCCGGGCAGCAAAGCCAGCAGCCCCCCCTCCAGAAACCCGCCAGCCGGGTGCCCCAGAAGAAGATCGTGGACACCCGGAAGGGCGGCGACGTGAACCTGGCCAAGTACGACGAGCGCCTGGAGGCCCTGGGCGGCCAGCAGGGCGAGCGGATGCAGCGCCAGCAGCGCTCCGGCCGGGAAAAGGTCCAGGGGCGGCAGCAGCGCCGGGGCGGCCCCGCCTTTTCCAACAAGCGCCGCCAGGACGAGGCGGAGAAAATGCGCCGCCTCCAGCTGGAGATTGCGAAAAAGGCCCCCGTCAAGGTCCAGATTCCCGACGAGATTTCCGTGGGCGAGCTGGCCAGCCGCATGAAGAAGACCGGGGCCGAGGTGGTCAAGGCCCTGATGAAAAACGGCATCATGGCCTCTCTGCCCCAGATGATCGACTACGACACCGCCGCCTTCATCGCCGAGGAAATGGGCTGCAAGGTGGAAAAGGAAATCGTGGTCACCATTGAGGAAAAGCTCATCGACGTGTCCGAGGACAAGGCGGAGGACCTGGTTCCCCGGGCCCCGGTGGTGGTGGTCATGGGCCACGTGGACCACGGCAAGACCTCCCTTCTGGACACCATCCGGAATACCTCCGTGGCCTCCGGCGAGGCGGGCGGCATCACCCAGCACATCGGCGCCTACCAGGTCCAGGTGAACGGCAAGCCCATCACCTTCCTGGACACCCCGGGCCACGAGGCATTTACCTCCATGCGCGCCCGGGGCGCCATGGTGACGGACATCGCCATTTTGATGGTGGCGGCGGACGACGGCATCATGCCCCAGACCATTGAGTCCATCAGCCACGCGAAGGCGGCCAACATTCCCATCGTGGTGGCGGTAAACAAAATTGATAAAGAAAACGCCAACCCGGACAAGGTGATGCAGCAGCTCACGGAGCACGGCCTGGTCCCCGAGGACTGGGGCGGCGAGACCATCTGCTGCAAAATCTCCGCCAAGAAAAACATCGGCATCGACAACCTGCTGGAGATGGTCACCCTCACCGCCGAGATGGCGGAGCTGAAAGCCAACCCCAACCGGGCGGGCCAGGGCACCGTCATCGAGGCCCGGCTGGACAAGGGCCGGGGCCCGGTGGCCACGCTGCTGGTCCAGAACGGCACGCTGAAACAGGGCGACATCATCATCGCGGGCACCGCCGTGGGCCGGGTCCGGACCATGCTGGACTACAAGGGCGGGCGTCTCGCCGAGGCGGGCCCCTCCGTCCCCGTGGAGATCGCGGGCCTCAGCGAGGCCCCCACCGCCGGAAGCCCCTTCTTCGCCGTCAGCGACGAGCGGATGGCCCGGGAGCTGGTGGAACAGCGCAAGGCCGAGGAGCGGGCCAAGGCCGCCGCCCCCGTGCAGAAGGTCAGTCTGGAGAACCTGTTCGACCAGATCCAGGCCGGAGAACGGAAGGAGCTGGCCCTCATCGTCAAGGCCGACGTCCAGGGCAGCGTGGAGGCGGTGAAAGCCTCCCTCGAGAAGCTCTCCAACGAAGAGGTCAACGTCCGGGTCATCCACGGCGGCGTGGGCGCGGTGAACGAGTCCGACGTCATGCTGGCCTCCTCTTCGGGCGCTATCATCGTGGGCTTCAACGTCCGGCCCGACGCCGCCGCCCGGGACGGCGCGGCGCGGCAGAACGTGGATATGCGGATGTACCGGGTCATCTACGACTGCATTGACGAAATCACCGCCGCCATGAAGGGCATGCTGGCCCCCAAGTACCGGGAGGCCCTGCTGGGCCACGCGGAGGTCCGCCAGACCTACAAGGTCTCCGGCGTGGGCACCGTGGCGGGCTGCTACGTCCAGGACGGCAAGATCGTCCGCAACTGCTCCATCCGGCTGGTCCGGGACGGCATCGTCATCCACGAGGGCGCCCTGGCCTCCCTCCAGCGGTTCAAGGACGCCGCCAAGGAAGTGGCCAGCGGCTACGAGTGCGGCCTGACCATTGAGAAATTCAACGATATTAAAGAAGGCGATATCGTGGAAGGCTACACCATGGAGGAAATCCCCCAGTAAGACGTACAGGAAAGGCGGCGGCGTGACCGCCGCCTTTCTTCAAGAAGGAGAACGCCTATGGCATCCAACCGAATCAACCGCATCAACGACGAAATCCAGCGGGAGCTGGCGGCCCAGCTCCGCAATTTGAAGGACCCCCGGGTCTCCGGCATGGTGTCCATCACCCGGGTGGACACCACCAACGACCTGCGCTACGCCCGGGTCTATGTCAGCGCGCTGGACAAGGCCCGGGAAAAGGACGTGCTCAAAGGCCTGAAATCCGCCTCCGGCTTCCTCCGGCGGGAGCTGGGGCACGCCCTCCAGCTCCGCTATACGCCGGAGCTCCAGTTCATTGGGGACGGCTCCATTGAACACGGGGCCCACATCCTGGAGCTCCTCCGGCAGGAGGAGGAAAAGGACGCCGCCCGGGGCCCCAGGCCGGAGGTGGAGGAATGACCGCGCTGACCGTACGCCAGGCCGCGGAGCGGCTGCGGGCCTTTGACAACGTGCTGGTTTTGACCCACCTCCGGCCCGACGGGGACACCGTGGGCTCCGCCGCCGCCCTGTGCGCGGGGCTGCGGGCCCTGGGGAAGACGGCGTACCTGCTGCCCAACCCGGAGCTGACGGATACGGCGGCCCCCTACTTCCGGCCCTATGCCGCGCCGGAGGGCTTCACGCCGGAGCGGGTGGTCTCTACAGACATCGCCACAACGGCCCTCTTCCCGGAGAACGCCAAGCCCTACGCGGGCCGGGTGGACCTGGCCATCGACCACCACCCGTCCTTTGAGGGCTTCGGCCGGGAGAATGTGGTCCGCCCCTCCGCCGCCGCTACCGGGGAGATCATCTACAGCATCCTGGCGGCCCTGGGCCCCATCACAGCGGAGATGGCCCTGCCCCTCTATGTGGCCGTGTCCACGGACTGCGGCTGCTTTGCCTATGGCAACACCACCGCCCGGACCCACGCCGTGGCCGCCGCCCTGCTGCAAACCGGCATCGATTTCCAGGCGGTGAATAAAACCTTCTTCCGCACCAAGAGCCGGAAGCGCCTGGCCCTGGAGGCCGCCATGCTCAGCGGCATCGAGTACCACGACCAAGACCGGGTGGCGGTACTGGCGGTCCCCCTGTCCCTCATTGCCCAGGTCCAGGCTACGGAGACCGACGCGGAGGACCTCTCCGCCCTGGGCGGGCAGATCGAGGGGGTGGACTGCGCCGTCACCATGCGGGAGCTCCGACCGGACGTGTGGAAGTTCTCCCTCCGCACCGGGCCCCGGGTCAACGCCACCCGGGCCTGCGCCCTGCTGGGGGGCGGGGGCCACGCCGCCGCCGCCGGGTGCACCGTAGAGGCCCCCTTCCAGGAGGCAAAACGGCGGATGCTGGAGGCCATCGCCCAGACGGCCCCGGACTTCACTTTGTAAGGCAGGAGGGCGTTTCCCATGCCCAATGGTATCCTCATTATCGATAAGCCCGCCGGGTGGACCTCCATGGACGTCTGCGCCAAGGTGCGGGGCATCCTCCGCGAGAAGCGGGTGGGACACGGAGGCACCCTGGACCCCATGGCCACAGGGGTGCTGCCAGTCTTCGTGGGCCGGGCCACCCGGGGGGTGGAGTTCGCCGAGAAGGGGTGGAAGGAGTACGCCGCCGGACTCCGGCTGGGGGTGTCCACCGACACCCAGGACGTCACCGGGACCGTGCTGGAAACCCGCCCGGTGACGGCGGGCCGGGAGGACGTGGAAGCCGCCCTGGCGGCCTTCCGGGGGGACATCCAGCAGGTTCCCCCCATGTACTCCGCCGTGAAAATCCAGGGCAAGAAGCTCTACGAGCTGGCTAGGCGCGGGAAAGAGGTGGAGCGGAAACCCCGGCCCGTCACCATCCGCGAGCTGGAGCTGCTGGAGGCGGAGAGCGGAACGGATTACCGCCTCCGCTGCCTGTGCTCCAAGGGGACCTACATCCGGACCCTCTGCCATGACATCGGCCAGCGCTTGGGCTGCGGCGGGACGCTGTACAGCCTCCGGCGGACCATGGCGGCGGGCTTCACCTTGGCGGAGGCCGTGACCCTCGAAGAGGTACAGGATCGGGGTGAGGCCCTGCTTCAGCCCCTGGACGGGCTCTTTGCCCAGTACCCGGCCCTGACTGTCCGTTCCCCGGGGCAGGAGAAGCGGGTCCGCTGCGGAAACCCCGTCACCCTGCCCGGGACCGCCGACGGGACCTACCGGGTTTACGGACAGACCGGGGACTTCCTCTGCCTGTCCCAGGCCCGGGACGGGGTGCTGTCCTCCGTGAAAAACTTTTTCTGAGGAAGCGCCTCATGCGGATGTACAGATTTTTAAAGTCGCCCCCTCTGATGAACCGGAGGGACCGGACCTGCAAGGTCATGCTCCACGAGACCCGGCAGGAGGGAACCTACGCCTATCTTTACGGCCGCCCGGACGCGTTGTGTTCCTCCTCCGGCCCGCACTACCCCACCCTGGAGGACGCGCGGGAGGACTGGGACGGCCAGCTGGCCCCGCGGGGCTGGATATTCATCGAAGACCCCCTGCCGGGCTGCCAGCACGGCCGTCCCCTTCCGGTCCGGGTAAAGGGCCGGGGCGCACCCCAGTGGGGGCATTACGAACAGCTCCGGGACGGGGAATGGAAGGATTTTACACCATGAGGAACAAACGTGTCATTGCCCTGGGCTTCTTCGACGGGGTCCACCTGGGCCACGCCGCCCTGCTCCGCCGGACGGTGGAGGAGGCCGCCCGGCGGGGCTGCACCCCCGCTGTCTTTACCTTTGACCGCCCCCCTAAAGAGGTGGTCACAGGGGTCCCCTGTCCCCTGATCAACTCCCCGGAGGACCGCCGGGACCTGGTCCGGCGGCTCTACGGCATCCGGGACGTCATCCTGGCCCCCTTTGACCGGGAGATGATGACCACCTCATGGGAGGACTTTGTCACGGAACTTCTGGTGGGCCGCTGGCACGCTGTCCATCTGGTGGCGGGCCACGACCACCGCTTTGGCCACAGGAACCAAGGCACGCCGGAGCGCCTGAAGGAGAAATGCGCCGCCCTGGGGATCGGCTGCGACATCATCCCCGAGGTGGAGATCGGCGGGGTCACCGTCAGCTCCACCTACATCCGCCGTCTGTTGGAGCTGGGACAGGTAGAGCGGGCCCACCGCTTCCTGGGCCACCCCCATACCCTGACGGGAACGGTGGGCCACGGGCGGGGCCTGGGGTCCTCCCGGCTGTTTCCCACGGCGAACCTGCCCGTGCCGCCCCATGTGCTGGTCCCCAGCTACGGGGTCTACGTGACCCGGGTTTATTTTACCGACGGGACCAGCTGCCCCGCCGTCACCAATGTGGGCACCCGGCCCACGGTGAACAGCGGGAGCGACGTAACGGTAGAGGCTTGCCTTCTGGACTTCCAAGGGGATTTGTACGGCCAGACCCTGCGGCTGGAGTTTTACAAGCACCTCCGGGATGAGGTCCGGTTTGATTCCCTGGACGCCCTCCGGGCCCAGATCGCCGCCGACGCGGAGACGACGAGGCGGTATTTTCAGGAACGCTAGGAGGGGAGCTGCTTGGAGCTTTTGGATTATCGGTATGAGTGCAGGGACGCGCTGGAGTTTTCCAAATCGCTGCCCCCGGAGTCGGTGAAGCTAATTATTACCTCGCCTCCTTACAATATTGGGAAGGAATACGAAACCCGGCGGAGCATCGACGAGTATATTGCCGGGCTGTCACCGATGCTGGCAGAGTTCGTGCGCATCCTCTCTCCAGATGGGAGCCTTTGCTGGCAGACGGGCAATTTCGTTGACGGCGGTGAAATATATCCCCTTGATATTTATTTTTATCCGCACTTCAAAAGGCTTGGCCTCCATCTCCGGAACCGGATTATTTGGCACTTTGGCCATGGCCTGCACTGTTCTAAACGGTTCAGCGGGCGCTATGAGACCATCCTCTGGTTCACCAAATCCAGCGAATACACGTTTAACCTGGACGCGGTCCGCATTCCCTCCAAATATCCCGGAAAACGGTATTTCAAGGGGGAAAAAAGGGACAAGTCAGCAGTAACCCCAAGGGTAAAAATCCTGAAGATGTCTGGGAAATGACGGTGGAGCGCCTGATTGACGATTGGGATATGCAGGTATGGGAGATTCCAAATGTGAAAAACAACCATCCCGAAAAAGTGGAACACCCCTGTCAATTCCCGGTAGAATTGGCGGAGCGGTGTGTTTTGGCGCTGACAAATCAAGACGATGTGGTCTATGATCCCTTCGCAGGCGTCGGGTCTTCCCTGATTGCCGCATTGAAAAATGAGCGGCAGGCATACGGAACGGAATTGGAGCGGCCCTATGTGGACATTGGCCTAAGCAGGATTCAAAAGCTGGCGGAGGGAACTTTGCGCATCCGGCCGATTTATCAAAAAATCTGGACACCCAAGCCCAATGACAAGGCGGCCCAGGTGCCAGAAGAATGGGGGCGGGCAGAGTGAAGATTGGGCAAGTATACAGCCACTTGAACGGCGTGGAGTTTCTCCTGGTTCACAAGCGGGACCTGTGGGAGGAGATTCAAAATGCGGTTTGGAACGTCGATGCGGGAAAGGCTTTTGACAATACCAGCAGAAAAAAGACCATGGTGGGCAGGCGCCGCTACTCTCCTTCTAGGCTGAATGCGCTCTTTAAACAGGAATTCTCCTATCATGGATGGCATGAAATGAGGATCCCCTATTTTGTCAACGAGGATTTACAGACGACCAAAGAAACCGTAGACATAAGAGACAAAGAGCTGCAGCGGCAGGCCATTATATCCAGGGGGTTCCAACCCTATGGCACCTATAATCAGGTCGATTTTGTAAAGGAGCGGGTTGCGGTCGAGGTACAATTTGGGAAATACTTCTCCGTCCAATACGATCTCCACGTGAAGCACACCTTTTTCTATGGCCGGGGCGATATGGACGTGGGCGTGGAAATCATTCCTATGCACAGCCTGATGTCCCAAATGTCCAGCGGCGTGGCCTGGTATGAAAACGAACTGACCAATATCGTCCGTGAAGGACGGTCCAACCCGTCGGTTCCCCTTATACTGATTGGCGTCGAACCGGATTAACGCCCAAAGGGCCGGACGGAGAAATCCGTCCGGCCCTTCCGCTTTACTTTTTGAACGCCTCCACGTGGAGGCACCGCATGGCGTTTAGGATGGCGATAAACGCCACTCCCACATCGGCAAACACCGCTTCCCACATGGTTGCCACACCGAAGGCGCCCAGCAGCAGCACCGCGCCCTTTACTCCCAGGGCAAACCAGATATTCTGCTTGACAATCCGCAGGGTCTTCCGGGAGATGCGCATGGCAGTGGCGATTTTAGCCGGGTTGTCGTCCATCAGCACGATGTCCGCAGCCTCAATGGCGGCGTCGGACCCCAGGGCTCCCATGGCGATGCCAATGTCCGCCCGGGTGAGCACCGGAGCGTCGTTGATGCCGTCCCCCACAAAGGCCAGGGCGGCGCCGGGGGACTTTTTCGCCAGCAGGGACTCCACCTGCTCCACCTTATCGGCGGGAAGGAGCTGGGCGTGGTACTCGTCAATCCCCAGTTCCTGGGCCACGGCCTTGGCGGCGGCCTCCGCGTCTCCGGTGAGCATGACGGCCCGCTTCACCCCCGCCGCCTTCAGGCCCTCCACCAGGGTCTTGGCCTCCGGCTTGGGCAGGTCGGAAATCAGGATGTGCCCGGCGTATTGCCCCTCCACCGTCACGTGGACAATGGTCCCCAGCAGTTCGCAGGGCTCCCACTGGACTCCCTCCCGTTCCATCAGGCGGCTGTTCCCGGCGGAGACGGCTTTGCCGTCCACCGTGGCCGTCACGCCATGCCCGGCGATTTCCTCCACGTCCGTCACCCGGCTGGGGTCCAGGTCCTTCCCCCATGCCTTGCGGAGGGAGACGGAGATGGGATGGCTGGACCAGCTCTCCGCCAGGGCAGCGGCCTCCAGCAGGGCGTCCTCCGTGACGCCTCCGGCGGGATGCAGGGCAGTGACGGTGAAGCTCCCCTGGGTCAGGGTGCCCGTCTTGTCGAAGACGACGGTCTCCGTCCGGGCCAGGGTTTCCAGGTAGTTGCTGCCCTTCACCAGGATGCCGCACTTGCTGGCCCCGCCGATGCCGCCGAAGAAGCTCAAAGGCACGGAGATCACCAGGGCGCAGGGGCAGGAGATCACCAGGAAGATCAAGGCCCGGTGGAGCCAGCCAGTCCAGTCCGTCCCCGCCAGGAAGGCGGGCTGGGCGGAAGCGGGAAGCAGCGCCAGGGCGATGGTGGGCAGAAGGAAGAGGGCCGTGGCCGCGATGACCACGCAGGGGGTATAATACCGGGCAAAGCGGGTGATAAAGTTCTCGCTGGCGGCTTTTTTCTCTCCAGCGTTCTCCACCAGGTCCAGGATTTTGGACACGGTGGATTCCTCGCAGGGCTTGGTGACTTTGACCCGCAGCAGGCCGGACTGGTTCACGCAGCCGCTGATTACCGCATCGCCAGGGCCCACGTCCCGGGGCAAGGACTCGCCCGTAAGGGCGGCGGTATCCAGGGCGGAGACGCCCTCCAGCACCTCGCCGTCCAGGGGAACCCGCTCGCCGGGGCGGACCACCACCACAGAGCCCACCTCCACATCCTCCGGGTCCACCTCCTCCAGGGAGCCGTCCTCCAGCTCCAGGTTGGCGGTGTCGGGGCGGATGTCCATCAGGGCGGCGATGGACTGGCGGGACTTGCCCACGGCATAGTCCTGGAAGAGCTCGCCAGTCTGGTAGAAGAGCATGACGAAGACGGCCTCGGCGTACTCCCCGGTGGCGAAGGCCCCCACGGTGGCCAGGGCCATGAGGAAGTTCTCGTCGAAAACCTGGCCGTTTAAAATGTTGCGGACGGCCTTCCAGAGCACGTCCCAGCCGATGATGAGATAGGGGGCCAGGAACAGCGGCACCGCCATCCACACGGGGACCGGGAACAGATGGGGCAGCAGCTTGACGGCGGCCAGCAGCGCCGCCGCCGCTAAAATCCGGTACAGCATCTTCCGCTGCTTGCGGGTAAGATTGTTCATGGGAGACGCCTCCTTAAAAAAATACGCGGGTTTTCCGCTTGATTTTCCCGTTTGGTTCTGCTATACTGGAGGCAACATGGAGGGTGGCCATGCCGCCCTTGCTATGCTGGTAGGCTCCCTGTGCTTCGTTAGGGCGGGGAGCTTACTTTTTTGCGCGTTCAAAAGGGCCCGCTGGAGGGCTCCGGCTTATCCAGCACCGCCAGGCCCACGGGCAGCCGCCCGGGAATGACCTCCACCGTTACCCGGCCCAGCCCCAGGCCTTCCAGGAACATCCGGTAGGTCTCCGGGGTAAAGGCGTGCTCATAGTGAAAGCCCACCCCCTGGTAAATCCGGACCATAGTCCCATAGGCCGCCCCCGTCTTTCCCTGGAGGTATGTGGGCAGGAGGAGCCGCCCGCCCGGGGCGGTCACCCGCCAAAGTTCCCGGGCCGCCTGCTCCGGGTCCGGGAGCAGATGGAGCACGTTGGCGGCGATCACCGCGCCGAAGCTGCCCTCCGGGTCCGGCAGGGCGGCCAGGTCCCGGCGGGCAAAGCGCACATTGTCCAGCCCCCGGCGGCGGGCCTTCCGCTCCGCCTGCTCCAGCATGGCCTCCGACAGGTCCGTGCAGAGAACGGACGCGGCCCGCTCCGCCGCCGCCAGGGAGAACCGCCCCGTTCCGGCGGCGCAGTCCAGCACCCTGGCTCCGGCTGGAACCAGCTCCGCCGTCCGGGCCGCAGCGGCGTCGTTGGCCCTCCGGTTGGTCCATTGGGTAAGATCGTAAAACCGGGCCCAGCGGTCCCAAAAGGTGGTCAAAGGTTGATGACGCAGTCCGGCTCCACCTTTTTGCACACGGCCACGATTTCCTTCATGATCTCGTCAAACCGGGCGTCGTCCGCGTCCACGGTCATTTTCTGGGCCATGAAACTGACGGTGGCGTCGTGGACCCCGTCGATTTTTTTGATGGCCTCTTCCATTTTCGCGGCGCAGTTGGCACAGTCCAGGTCGGTGAGCTTGAAACGCTTTTTCATGGTAATCTTCCTCCTGATATGTTCATATGTCTTCGCATAGGGAAAACGGGGTCACTCGCGGACGTGCTCCAGTCCCTGGTTGATGATGATCTTCACATGGTCGTCCGCCAGGGAGTAAAACACGGTTTTGCCCTCCCGCCGGGACTTCACCAGCCGGACGTTTTTTAAGGCCCGGAGCTGGTGGGAGATGGCCGACTGGGTCATCCCCAGCAGGGCCGCGATGTCGCAGACACACATCTCCGCCTCGAAGAGCACATACAGGATGCGGACCCGGGTGGAATCCCCGAAGATGCGGAACAGCTCCGTCAGGTCGTAGAGCGTATCCTCCCCCGGAAGCTCCCGGCGCACCTTCTCCACAATGTCCTCGTGGGCATGCATGAAATCGCAGCACTCTACCGTATAACGGTCCTCCATCCCTCCGCCTCCTTTCAAATGAACAATTGAATGAGTGTTCATATGTTCATTATACACAGAAGCGTCCTCCTGTCAAGCCCCATTTTAAAAAAGTTGAAAGGCGGGCGGAGCTATGGTATACTAACGCTGTTTTTCATCATTCGATCAGGAGGTTTTTTTATGGAGGACATGGAGAAGCTCCGGCTGGAGGCCCTGCGGCTGGGGGCCAATGCCTTTACGGACTACAATTTCATCCGGCTGGAAACGGCGGAGCCGGACCGGGCGGTGTACCGCCTGGAGATCCGCCCGGAGAGCCGGAACCCTTACGGCATGGTCCACGGCGGGGCGCTGTACACCCTGGCGGACGACGCCGCCGGGACTGCGGCCCACGGCGACGGGCGGCACTACGTCACCCAACACGGGGACCTGCACTTCTTGGACAACCGGGCCCACGGGACCGTCCGGGCCACGGGGCGGGTCCGGCACCGGGGACGGGCCACGGTGCTGGTAGACGTGGAAATCACCGACGGGGCCGGGGCCCTGCTGGCCACGGGGGCCTTCAGCTATTTCTGCGTAGACCGGAAGCGGATGGCGGAGCGGGCAGAGGAAACCTAAAAAAGGGGCGTCCCGGATGGGACGCCCCTTGGTTTTCCTCTAGTCCAATGCGGCCTCCAGGCCCCGCCAGAACTCCACCAGCTTGCTTTTCAGCACGTAGCCCTGGTCCTCTTCCGTAATGAGCCCCACCTGGGCGGAGGACAGCCCGGCGGCCAGGGCGGTTTCCGGCACCTCCGCCGACGCGGCGGCGCACAGGGGCGGGAACACCACGCACCACCAGTTCCGGCCTTCCCCCGCGCCGATGATGGCCCGGAGGGCCAGGTACTTCCCGGCGGGGAGGGTGAAGCCCTCATACTCCCGGGTGGGGAATACGGTATCTTCCAGCTCTATGGTGACGCTGTAGTCATAGCCATTGGCCTGGATTTCCCCGGCGGCCACCCGCTCCAGCTCCAGCACCTGGCCCCGGAGAAGGGCCTCCGCCTCCCGGCGGTCCCCGGCGCTGGCCAGGAGGGGTTCCGCGTAAGCCAGAATCCGGTCCCGGACTTTCAGCTTCAGGGCCTGGTCCTCCTCCGAGTCGGAGTTCGCCAGGACATGGAGGCGGACTACCTTGTCCGATAATTCCTGTCCCGTTTGCAGGGCCGCGGCCCCGGTGGCCAGGAACGCCGCCAGAAACAGCAGCAGTACGATTTCCAAAAGTTTCAGCTTTCCCGCCTGTTCGGTTTTCATATGTTGTCCATTCCCTTCCCGGCCCCTTGGGGCCTTTGGGGAAAGCATGGACCAATTTCCCGGATTTTAAACCTGGGGTGGAAAACGGGTCAGAGGCGCTCCACCGGAAGGCCTTGTAAGTAACGCCGGACCACGTCAAAGGCGTGGTTGGCCGCCAGGCCCTGGATGCGGTCCCGCCGGCGGCGGCCCAGGTCCAGGGGACGGCAGAAGGTTCCCTCCGGCGTGGCCAGGCCCACGTACACGATGCCCACGGGGACGCCCCGCTCGTCCGGGTCCGGCCCCGCCGCCCCGGTGACGGAGACGCCCAGGTCCGCCCCGGTGATGCCCCGGACGCCCTCCGCCATGGCCCGGGCGCATTCCTGGGAGACGGGGCCCCAGGCATCCAGAATGGACTGGGGGACGTGGAGCACGTCCGCCTTGACGCTGGTCCAGTAGCTGACCACGCCGCCCCGGTAGACCTGGGACACGCCGGGAATGGCGGTCATTTTCTCCGCTACCAGCCCGCCTGTGCAGCTCTCAGCGGTGGCCAGGGTCATGTTCCGCCGGAGGAGCTGGGCGCAGCAGCATTCCGCCAGGCCCGCAACGTCCACGCCGTAGACGATATCCCCCAGGGTCCCGCAGACCATCTCCCGGACGGGGGCCAGCATGGCCCGGGCCTCCTCCTCCGTGACGGCCTTGGCCGTGGCCCGGAGGCGGACCTCGCTGGGCTTGGCATAGGTGGCCAGGGTGGGGTTGGCCATATGGGCCATTTTCTCGTGGAGGAGTTCGTCCACGGAGGATTCCCCCATGCCGAAGGTCATGATGTCCTGGGAGACGATGACCTCGTGGGAGAGCTCCCGCAGATAGGGCTCCACGTGGCGGCGGAGCATGGTCTCCATCTCGTGGGGGGGCCCCGGAAGCATGAGGACGTGGACGCCCCCCGCCTCGAAGGCACAGCCGGGGGCGGTGCCCACGGGGTTGTCAAAGACCGCGCAGCCCTCGGGGAGTTCCGCCTGCTGGGTGTTGTTCTCCGGCATGGGGACATGGAGGGCGGTCTCATAGAAGGCCCGGATGTCCTTCAGAATGTCCGGGTGGAGGATGAGGGGTTTCCCAAAAGTCTCGCAGATGGTCTGTTTGGTAAGGTCGTCGTAGGTGGGGCCCAGGCCCCCGGTGGTGATGAGGATGTCCGCCCGGCGGCGGGCAATGTCCAGGGCCTCCCGGAGGCGGCGGGGGTTGTCGCCCACGACGGTGTGCCAGAAGACGTTGACGCCCAGGGAGGAGAGGCTTTGAGAAAGAACTTGGGCGTTGGTGTTGGCGATGTTGCCAAGGAGTAATTCAGTGCCTACGGCGATGAGCTCTGCGGTATGAGACATGAGGGTTCCTTTCTTCCCCGGCGGGGGAGGGGTATACTCGCCCTTGCGGGCGGGGGGATTACAGCTATGAGGATGGCTGGTGCATTGCACCCCCATTTTCTCATTTTCTTCCAGAAGAAAATGAGACTGCGCCCGTCAGGGCGGGCACCCGGTCAAGGCTTGACCCAGATCCATTCCTCCCCCTCCAAGGAGCGGGCCATCAGGCCCTCGACATCCAATTTGGCTTCCGCCGCGCGGACATCCTCCACCTTGGGCCGGGTGGCCGGATGCCGGGGGGTGAACACGGTGCAGCAGTCCTCGTAGGGCAGGATAGACGTATCATAGGTCCCGATCTCCCGGGACATGCGGATGATCTCCACCTTATCCATGCCAATAAGGGGCCGGAGGACTGGCATCTCCGTCACATCGTCGGTGACCCCTAGGGCCATCATGGTCTGGCTGGCCACCTGGCCCAGGGACTCGCCCGTGACCAGGGCCTTGGCCCCCGCCCGCTTGGCGATGGCCTGGGACAGGCGCATCATGAAGCGGCGCATGATGAGGGTGAAATACTCCTCGGGGCAGTTCTTCCGGATTTCCTCCTGAATCTCCGTGAAGGGCACAATATGGATCCGGAGGCGGCCGCAGTAAGCCGTCAGCAAATGAGCCAGCTCCAGGACCTTGTCCTGGGCCTGCTGGGAGGTGTAGGGCGGGGAAACGAAGTGGACCATCTCCAATTCCACACCCCGGCGGGCCATCATCCAGGAGGACACCGGGCTGTCCAGCCCGCCGGAGAGCAGGCTGACGGCGTGCCCCCCCATGCCCACGGGAAGCCCGCCCGCACCGGGGACGGCGGGGGCGTGGACGTAGGCGTGCTTCTCCCGGATTTCCACGTGGACCGTCAGGTCCGGGTTGTGGACGTCCACCGCCACGCGGGGGAACGCCTCCGCCAGCTCGCCGCCCACGGTCTGGGAGAGCTGGATGGAGTTCATGGGATAGTTCTTGTCCGCCCGTTTGCTCTCCACCTTGAAGCTCTTGGCAGAGGCGAAGGCGTCCGACAGATAGTCCTTGGCGGTTTCCACGATGGCCTCCACCGTCTTTTCGCAGGGGACCGCCCGGGCGACGCTGACCACGCCGAAGACCTGCCGGGCGGCGGCGTAGGCCGCCTCCATGTCACAGGCGTCCGTGGTGGGCTCGGCATAGATGGTGCTCTGGCGGATGTAGACCTGGAAGCTGCCGCAGGATTTCAGGCGGCGGGCCGTGTTGGCCACCAGCCGGTCCTCAAAGGAGCGGCGGTTCTGGCCCTTGAGGACCACCTCGCCCAGCTTGAGCAGGAACATTTCATTTTGCCGCATGGGATCATCCTCCGTAAGTTTCAATTTACGGGTGCTATTATAGCGCACTTTCCCCGGAAGAAAAAGGGGGTTTCCCGAAATTCTTGCAATTTTACCGGGGGCCCGATATAATGAATTTATTTAATAAAAGGAGGGGGGACGACGTGAAGGGGAAATGGACGAACCGTATGACGGTGCTGGCGGTATGCGCGGTTCCCTATGTCTTTTTGGGAATGTATGGGGACGCGGTTTACGGAAGCACGCTGGGGTATCTTCCGATGCTGGCCTGGATGGGCTGGGAGAGCCGCATGGCGGTCAGGCCCCGGAGTCTTTTCACTCTGCTGGGAGGAAATCTGCTGAGCTTCCTGTCCTCCTTCCTGTTTATGAGTCTGTTCCAAACGCCAAGATGGGGCTGGTACTTCAAGCCGCTGACCGCTTTTGGATTCCTGGGGGCGGCTTCCCTTCTCATCCTCCTGGCCCAGGGATTTTTGATTTACCTGTTCCAGGCCAGGAACCCAAACACGATCAAACATAAGGAGGAGCATCTATGAAAATCGCCGCCATCAACGGGAGCCCCCGCAAAAACGGAAACACCGCCCTGGTGCTGGAGGCCGCAGGCCGGGAAATCCGGGCTGCTGGCGTGGAGTTCCAAGTCTTTCAGCCCGGCGCCAAGGTCCGGCCCTGCATGGCCTGCTACCAATGCCTGAACACCGGGAGCCTCCGCTGTGTCCAGGACGGGGACGGGGTGAATGAAATCATCGCCGCCTGCATCGAGGCCGACGGCATCCTCCTGGCCTCCCCGGTATACCACGGCGGCATCGCCGGGGGCATGAAATGCGTACTGGACCGCCTGATGCTGGCGGCGGGCTGCGGGACCAACCAGCTCCGCCACAAGGTGGGCGGGGCCCTGTGCACCCTGCGCCGCAGCGGGGGCATGGAGACGTACCAGCAGCTGCTGGGGACCATGGACGCTATGGAAATGATCTTGATGACGTCCGATTACTGGGGCGTGGTCCATGGGGCGGACCCCGGCGAGGCCGCCGGGGACGAGGAAGGGATGGCGGTAGCCGCCCGGCTGGGGCGGAACATGGCCTGGATGGTCCAGGTGCTCCACGAGACGAAGCTCCCCGCCCCGGAGGCCGCCCAGCGGCCGATGATGAACTTCATACGGTAACGTCAGACGGCATACCCGTCAACGGGAGAGAGGCCCACAGGGGCCTCTCTCTTTTTGTCCCTTCAGTCTCCCCGGAGGAGAAAGAGCTGGAGGACCTTCTCCGCCAGCCGGAGCTCCCGGGGAGTGCAGCCCCGGAGGAGCGTCTCCAGGGAGCCCAGGTCTGTCTCCCCGCCCCCTTCTCCCAAAAGTATGTACTCCATAGACAGCCGCGAGGTCCGGGCCACCTTCATGAGGGTGTCAATGGACATCTGCGACGTCCCCACCTCAATCTGGCCATAGTACCCGGTTCCGATATCCGCCAGCTCCGCGAACTGCTCCCGGGTCAAGCCCAGTCGGTTTCGCTGCTGCCGAAGACGCTGCCCCATGGCGACGCGCTCCTGTTTTGTCATAGGAATGCAACTCCTTCCATCTTGTTTTGTTCAGTCTATCCTGGGGAATCGGTGTGCAAAATATGTTGAAAGATATTGATTTTTGCTATCTTTTAGCGTATGATGCAGGTGAGAAAATCCTTGTACCTCTTGCGGGGCAAGGATTTCGGCGTTTATTGGTGGCAACATATTTGCACTAAATAGTTGTAACAAATAAAGTGCGTACAGGCAAGCTGGTTTCCGTTATGCCGTGCTGGAAACACGGATTTTTTATGAATCAAATAGAAGCTGTTATTTGATATGTAATCATAACGTTGTGGGAGGAGCCGCTATGCAGGAGTATGTCGTGAACCGCCCTGACGGAGGGGCGATGGAACGTGCGCTGCGGGAAAACCCCGGAAATGCTGCGGGGACCGTGCTGCGCCTGGCCTGGCAGGCCGGGCTGCTGCGGGATGAAATCCAGCATCTCACCTGGGAGCAGGTGGACTTTTTGGATGGCTGCCTGGTGCTGCCAGACCGGAAGGTACCCATTGGGCAGGAGCTGTCGGACTGGCTCCTGGCCTTGCGGGACGGACGGGACCGGAGCCAGGAGGCTGTGGTTCTCTCGGACCGGGACCATAAGCCCCTGACGCCCCAATCCATCTCCCGTCTGGCCCGGACTGCTTTGGACAAGCAGGGGCAGACGGAGGTCCGGCTCATCGACCTGCGCCATGACTTCATCCTCCGGCAGCTGGAGGAGCACGACTGGCAGTATGTCTCCCGGATTACCGGAGTGGAGGCGGCGGGACTCAACGTCCACTTCGCCGGGCACCTGGAGGAAAAGAAAATCTCCACCCGCATTCACCGGGAGGAGTCTGCTCAAATCGACGAATTTGCCCTGTGGAAACTCCTCCGGGCCGAGGGAACCAGCCCCGCCGGAATTGCCCTTTGGCTGACCTGGCAGGCCGGGCTCCGTCTGGAGGAGATCATTGCCCTGACCTGGGACCAGGTGCAGGAAGACCGCCTGTGCCTTCCTCAGAGGGAGGTATCCCTCAGCGGCGGAACCAAGAAAGCCCTAGAGGATCTGGCCCGGCAGGGAAACCGGAAGGGCCCCGTCCTGACCGCCCCTAGAAGCCGCCAGCCCTATGACCGGACCCGCTTGTCCAAGCTGGTCCGTGCGGCACTGATCCGGGCCGGGCTGGATGACTTGACCCTCCGGGACCTGCGGGTGGACTGCGCCCTGCGCTCTGGAGGAGAGGGGCAGATTCTCTCCCAAGTCCGACAGCAGGGCTGGACTACCCGGAACGAGGTGATGTCCCTGCTGAACATTTCCAGCACCACCGCTTACAATCGGCTCAAGCAGCTGGTGAGCCGGGGGCGGCTGACTCAGGTGGGGGCCCGCTACTACCTGCCGGAAAACGTGGTGCCTCCAGAGCAGCAGGAGGAAGCTGTCTTGCGCTATCTGGAACGGGAGGGCTTCGCCTACCGCCAGGACATAGCCCGGCTGCTGGGCATCGGCGTGAGCCAGTGCCGTCCGCTGCTCCAACGGATGCTGGTTCAAGGAAGCATTCTTCAAGACCGCCAGAGATACATATTAAATAGTAAGAGTGCCTCTCACGAGGCGGGGCCCGGGCTGGCTGTCCCCGCTGGAAGTGGCGGCCAAAACCGGGAGGTATAAGGTGGAATCCAATTTTTGTTACGAATATTTTTCAAATAAACTATATTAAATCTCAGCAATTATCAAACAAATTACAACTTAGGCAAATCTATAGACAAACGGACAGGAGACTGGTACATTGAGCGTGCGGACGATGAAC
>CAJTZK010000003.1 GCA_910583785.1 uncultured Oscillibacter sp. | reverse complement strand
CCGCCAGCAGAAGCGAAGCCGTCTTCGCCCCCTGCCCTCCCCGGCCGTGCCAGCGGATTTCTACCATGTCTTTCATGTGCTGTTGTCTCCTTTCCAGATTTGAAATTTATGGAACCTGATTGTGCCCTAATGGCAAAACGGCGCGAAGGCCCATTTCAAGCCGATGGTGCCATACCGCCCGTGTCCTCCAGGCTTACAGGCGTCCGAGTCATGCTCTTTGAAATCTATAGCAGGGATCAAAATGCCTGGCAAACCTCCGGGGGCCAGATGCCGCAGGGCCGCGCGGGTGTCCTTGGCGCGGCGGCGGCGTCCAGCGCCGGGTGCATCATGGCCATTTCATGGGGACATCCTCCTTGAACAGATGCGCGTCTGAGCAAATAGTTCTCCCAGAAATAGCATAACATATGATTTCCGCAGGGAGGAAATACGAAGACGTTATGGAAGGCCATAACCAAAAGGTTCTATGGCGCCTAGATATCCCGGCAGTACATCTCCAGCGCCTTTACGAATTCCAGGGCCGGAGCGCTGAGGGCCTGTCCCCGGCGGCTGACCCAGCCGATGGAAACGGGCGCGTCCAGCCCTTCCACCCGGCGCTTGACCACGCCCTGCCGCTTGTTGCTCACGGAGATGATCCCGTTCCCCAGGTCATAGCCCTGGCACCGGACCATCACTTCCAAAGACTGGTATAATCCCGTGATTTCCACGACGCGCTTGGGATAAAAGGCGGAAATCGAAAATTCCTCATGCAGGATGGAGGGCGAGTCCATATCCAATTCATACATGATGCACGGATAAGGGGCCAGATCAGAGAACGTCAGGATGGCTTTTTCCGCCAGGGGGTGGCTTTCGTGCAGGAACGCGCAGATATTGGAGCGGATCAGCTGGTGAAATTCCAAGCCGCTCCGTTCCAGCGCCCGGGTGAGATAGTCCTGGTTGTGGTCCCCCGCAGAGAGGACGCCGATCTCGCTTTCCAGGTTTGCGACATGCTGGAGCACATCGGGACTTTGGCAGATGTGTATTTTGTAGTGCTGGCTGGAACTCTTGGAGCGGCGCACCAGTTCCGTGAAAGCGTCTACCACAAAACTGTAATGCAGGCTGCTGACACAGAAGGACTCCGGACGGTCAAGGGCAGTCCGGCTGAACTGGTCGGCAATGTGGTCCGCGTCCCGCAGCAGGCGGTTCCCTGCGTCCAGCAGGCGCTTTCCCTCCGCCGTCAGCGTGATGCCGGAAGCGGAGCGGACAAAAATCGTGATGCCCAATTCCTTTTCCAGAGCGGCAACCATCTTACTGATACCGGGCTGGGAGACATAAAGGTTCTGCGCGGCCTTGCAAAAGGAGCCCTGCTTTGCTACCTCAGAAATATAGCGGAGCTGTAACAGCGTCATAAAATCCTCCTCTCCTTGCGTTACTTTTTACTATACGGGTTCTGCGTCCCATTTTACAGGGTTTTTTCATTATTTTCAAAAAACCTGCTTTTTAGATAGGGATTTGGTGGAATTTAATGGAATTTTGGTGAAAACGCCGGAGAGAGGCCGGGTCATTCCGGGCATCCATAAATTAAAAATATGGCAGGGCATGAAAACCGGGTATTGGACAATTTCAACAGAACACAGGTATAATAGGCACAACAGCCAATTATTCTAAAGAGATTTGGCTTGTGTGGAGTAATTTTGAACAACGGAGGGTATCAACATGGAGAACAAGAAACAAATCAAAGCCACCGATGTGCTGTTCATCGGCCTGGCGCTGTTTGCGACCTACTTCGGCGCGGGAAACCTCATCTTCCCGCCTATGCTGGGACTCCAGAGCGGAACGGGCTGGGGGGCCGGCATGATTGGCATGATTGCGTCCGGCGTCGGGCTTCCGGTGCTGGCGATGATCATCCTGGGACATTGCGGCTCTGTCCAGAGAATCTCGGACCACGTACATAAAAACTTCTACCACATCTTCGTCGGCATGATCATGGTCCTGTGCTGCTGCGTGTCCATCCCCCGGACCGCCGCCGTGGGCATCGAGATGGGGCTCCAGGGACTCTGGGGCGGCGCGCCGTATCTCGTTTCCGTCGTGATTTATTTCCTCATCGCGTTCTTCTTCGCCAAGGACCGGGGCACGGCCTTGGACAAGGTGGGCAAAATCCTGACCCCCGTCATGACGGTGATCCTGTTTATTCTGGTGATCAAGGGCTTCATCAGCCCCATTGGCACTCCCAGCGCCCCCACGGTGGACAACGCGTTTTTGAATAGTTTTCTTGGCGGCTACAGCACCGGAGACGTGCTGGTGTCCTTCCTGATGGCCTCTTTGTTCTTCGGCACCATCCGGGAAAAGGGCTATGAGGGCGCTTCCCTCCGGAAAGTCAACTTCGGCGCGGGCATCATTGCCGCCGTCTGCCTGGCGGTGGTATATGGCGGCCTGTTCTTTATGGGAGCCTGCGTCAGCGGGGAGTACAGCGCGGACTCCATCGGGAACGCCGACCTTTTGTTAAACGTCATCCGCTCCAGCGGCGGCCAGATTGCCCTTTACGGCCTGTGCCTCTCTGTCATCCTGGCCTGCCTGACCACGGCCATTGGCCAGATCACCGCCGTGGCGGACTTCTTCTCCGAGGCCTCCCACGAAAAGCTGCCTTACCGGGTCTTGGTCATCATCGTCCCGGTGGTCACCACCATCGTCGCCAGCTTTGGCCTGGATACCATTGTCAGCCTCACCGGGGCCTGGTTTTCCTTCACGTACCCAATCGCCCTCGTGCTGATGATTTTGGGCATTTTTGAGCGCAAGATTCCCAACGACGGCGCGTATAAAGGGGCCGTCTGGTGCACGGTGGTTTACGCCTTCCTGGATTTGCCCGCTGAGTACGGGGTACACATCGGGTTCCTGGATGCAATTTTGGACAAGATTCCCCTGTATGGGCTTGGCTTCGGCTGGGTGGTTCCGGCGGCGGCAGGCTTTATTGTGGGACTGCTGGCCGGAAACGCCAAGAAGAACGCCTGATGGTTTCGTGGAATTAGAGGAGGATTTTGTATGTCGATTCAAACGTCCGATACCGCAAAGTACATTCACACTGGCAACGGCGAACTCTGCTATGAGCTGAACAAGGCCCTGACTGTCCCGGAGACCTTTCCCATTTACCTTTCCTCGGCGTACATCTTCGATTCAATTGACCCCATTGACAAAATCTGCGACGAAGGCGCCCCTGGCTACGCCTATTTCCGCCTGGGCAACCCCAATGCCGACGCGGCTTCTATGATCCTGGCCTCCGGCGACGGCGCGGAGAAGGGACTGGTGTTCGCCTCTGGCATGGCGGCCATCACCACCTCGATCCTGGCGGTGGTGAAACCTGGCGACCACATTGTGGCCTCTCCCATTATTTATGGCGAGAGCTTCTACTTCCTCAAGCACGAGCTGAAGCGCTGGGGCGTGGAAACGACCTTCATCGACTTCAACACCCAGGATGCCGCCGACTATGTCCGGCCCAATACCACCCTGATCTATGGTGAGACCATCGCCAACCCCTTGATGTCCGTGCCGGATATCAAGCATCTGGCGGACGTGGCCCATGCCAACGGAGCCCTGCTGTTCATTGACAACACCTTCGCGACCTCCATCATCGCCAAGCCCCTGAAATTCGGCGCGGACCTGGTGCTTTACAGCGCCACCAAATATTTGGGCGGCCACGACGACATTGTGGGCGGAGCCGTGCTGGGCGGCGGGGAACTCATCCAGAAAATCCGTTTCTATTTGGGCCTTTACGGCTCGAATTTGGGGGCCACGGAATCCTGGCTGCTGGCCCGGAGCCTCCGGACCCTGCCCCTGCGGGTGCGGAAGATGTCCGAGAACGCCCTGGCCTTGGCGAAGTTTTTTGAGGGGCACCCCAAGGTGGAGAAGGTCTATTATCCCGGTTTGGATTCTTCGCCCTGTAAGGGCCTGGCGGACAGCCAGTTTGAGGGGAACGGCTATGGCGGGATGCTGTGCGTGAACTTCCAGGGCGGCCAGGCGGAGATAGACCGCCTGATCCAAAATCTTCAGATTGTCCGGTTTGTCCCCACGCTGGCGGGCGTGGGAACCACGCTCACTTACCCGCCCCGGGCCTCCCACCGGGACCTCAGCCCGGAGGAACTGGCGGATATCGGCATTACGATGGGGCAGATCCGCCTCTCCGCCGGACTGGAAGAGGCCAGCGACCTTCTCGCCGACTTCCAGCAGGCGCTGGAAAAGCTCTAAAAGGCCAAGAGCAGGAAGCTTGAGCGTATTTTTGAAGGTTCGCTTATTGCGTTCCTGATCTGGTCATCCGGAAGTGTTTTAAAAAACATTGGCGTTATTGTAATGCGGCGATGGAATTCCGGTAGCCTGTATCCAAATCTTCAATCTCCGGCGCGCAATATACAAAAGCAGAGGACGGCCCTAAGGCCGTCCTCTCTGCATGTACCTCAATACCCCCGGCGCTTCAAATCCGCTGCCAGTTTCACATAGAACTCCCGCCCGTCGAAGCCCCGGATGTTTTCCCGGTTCAAGTCCACCACATCGCCGTGGGAGATGCCCCGCTTCCCCTCCGGCTCCAGGAGGATGAACCGCTCCCCCCATTTGGCCGACTCTACCGACACCAGCCCGTCGTTCCGGCCATCGAAGTGCCTGACGATGGGATACGTCATATTCAGCGGGAATTTGCCATGCCGGGCCTTCTTGCAGTAGGACATGACGCTCTCATACACTACGCCGGGGGCGCCGGGCGTCGCCTCGTTCCGGCGAAGGCACGCGCTCTCCGTCAGGTCCGTCACCGCCGCTAGGAAATCCGGGCTGGGATCGCCCGCTTTCTTCAATTACTGGAGGCAATATAAATATAAATGTAAGTGAATTAAAAGTCGTGTATAGGGATTTGCAGCAGCCTGTTTTCGGAGAACAGTTTCACATTGATGGTGGCAATAAAGATAAAAATTGGACCGCAATGACGTTAAATAAAAAGCAAAAAGATTTTTTCACTATATGGATCGGATTTTGCGCATTTGTACTGGTGCAATGAATGCTTTATTTTTGACAAGCACAAGAACGATAGTTTCATCTGATACCTATGGTAAAATTGACATTAAATACCCGCTCCGCTTAATTGACGCGTTGATTCTGCAATTAAAGGATTGCGCCTATATCACAAAAACAGAAACTGTCAGAGGGAAAACGCCGTCTGGGTATGACGATATTAGAGATTATTCTATCAGCCCCGAAAACATAGAAATGGATCGATGGTGAGGTGTCCCTTTGCGGCCTGCGAGGGCGTGGCCGTCTATCTGGACAATTTCCTCTAAAGTTGTTTGAATTGGATCCATCTAGGAAGAAGATAGAAGTGAATAGGCCCTGAAAATAAGAAGGGTATATTTTATGAAAATACCAGCGGGGCCCGCCTATCCTTTAGAATCCGTCCACCATATTATGATAAAACATTATAATAAAAAGCATGTGAGGGCCGATCATTTGCGAAAGTTTTATTATGGATATGGATGGAATAATTCAAAGAATATTGGTGAAACAATGAAAAACGGATATCAAAAGCATGGAGTCCCGTATAGCACATTGGTATTGATTACTAGAAATCCAGCTGGATGAAACATCTCCTAGATAGTATCGTCAATAAATAAGGAGCCAAATAGCAATGCAGCGGATTTGGACAGCGGCAGTGAAAGAAGCGGCGTTTTTGGCGTAGCGTGTAGCAATACCGCGCCACCTTTTGAGAAGAAGGAAAGCATTTTCTACGAGATGACGGAGTTTGTAGAGATATTTGCCGTATTCCCGCAGATGTTTTCGGTTCTTTCTTGGTGGAATGACCGGCGTCATGTCCTCGTCAACAGCCTTGAGGATAATCGCGTCTGTATCATAGCCCCGGTCTGCCAGAAGGTACTCTGCCCGGAATCCCGCAATCAGTTGCGCTGCAACTGTGCAATCCGCTGTGGTACCAGAACTGATAAAGAATCACACCGGCATACCATGCGCATCCACCTCCAACGCCCTCACCATAGAGGAGCGCCTGGGGAAATAAACAAGGAAGCACCCCGCCCAGAAAGGACGGGGGGCTCTTTCTTTTTTTGGGGAAGCTACTACCAGCCCTGCTGGCAGGCTCCCCTGTACGCTTTAGCAAAAATCTGCAGGCCAAGCGGGTTAACAGCTTACCGTATGGCAATTACGCAAACGCCTCAAACCGGAGACGGTTTGCCCGTTTACAGGCGGCGGGACACGGCACGCAGGCGGGAAACATCCGACGCGCCTTGAGAACACCCGCCGGTGCCAGGCCCTTCCAGGGCCTGCTCAAGCCTCTGGCTTCACCCTTACTTCCCGGGAATCTCTCCCACACCCTTCAGGATAAACTTGGGACGGTAGGGATACTCCGCGCAGGTCTCCCGGGTGGACACGCCGGAGAGGACCAGAACCGTGTCCAGGCCCGTCTCAATGCCAGCAATGATGTCCGTGTCCATCCGGTCGCCGATCATGACCGCATTCTCCGAGTGGACCCCCAGCATCCGCAGGCCTGTGCGCATCATCAGGGGGTTGGGCTTGCCCACGAAATAGGCGCTTTTCTCCGTGGCCAGCTCAATGGGGGCGATGAGGGCCCGGCAGGCCGGGACGATGCCCGCCTCCGCAGGAGCCGTCAGGTCCGGGTTGGTGCCAATGAGCTTGGCCCCGGCGTTTACCAGGCGGATGGCCTTGGTGACCTGCTCCAGGTTGTAGGCGGAGGACTCCCCCACCACCACATAGTCCGGGTTCACATCGTTGTAGGTAATGCCTTTATCATAGAGGGCGTTGGTAATCCCGTGCTCCCCCAGCACATAGGCGCTGCACCCCGGGGCCTGGCTGTCCAGGAAGTGCGCCGTGGCCAGGGCGCTGGTATAAAAGTGGGACTCGTCCACATCCAGCCCCATCCGGGCCAGCTTCTGCTGGAGCTCCTTGGGGGTGTACTGGCTGGAGTTGGTGAGGAACAGGTAATTTTTCTTCTCCTCCGCCAGCCACTCGACGAATTTCCGCACGCCCGGCAAGACCTGGTTCCCGTGGTAGATCACGCCGTCCATGTCGCAGATGAAGCCCTTCTTCTTTCTCAGTTGTTCCATGGTCCGCTCCTGTCGCTCCAAGGGCCCGGGGCCCTGTGTAATATGGGTCTCCGCTCCCCTAGAGTATCCCACATTCCGGTGGATTTGTCAAAGGAAATCCGGAAAAGTTTCCCTTCTGCCGGAGTTCCGGCCTTTGGAGAATTCGTAGAAATTGCCAGGAACCCCCAGGGCTCTTCTGTAAATTTCCAAAAACCTGAAAATGCGCATTGAACTTTCCACCGCTTTCCTGTATAATTAAATTAGCTGGGGAGGCCTGCCCTCCCCGTTCCCTTCCATACATATTTTTATTAAGGAGGAGTATCAGAATGAAGAAGTTTCTTGCATTGCTGCTGTCTATGATCCTGGTCCTGAGCCTGGCCGCCTGCGGAGGCGGTGGCGGCGGGGACAGCACGCCCGCAGACGAGTCCAAACCCGCCGATGCCCAGCCGCCCGCCGATTCCGGCAGCGAGCCCGCCGAGGGCAAAACCGTCAAGGTAGGCCTGATCTGCATCGGCGACGAAAATGACCAGGGCTACACCTACAACTTCATCCGGGGCAAGGAGGCCGCCACCGAGGCCCTGGCCGCCAGCGGCATCACCGTGGACTGGGTCGTCAAATGGAACGTCGGGGAGGACTCCGGCTGCGAGGACGCCAACATCGAGCTGGCGGAAGACGGCTGCGACCTCATCATCAACAACTCCTTCGGCTTCGAGCCCTTCATGCTGAAGGTGGCCCCCGACTATCCCGAAATCGAGTTTATCGCCTGCACCAACCAGGCCTCCTGGGGCGACAATCTGGACAACACCCACAACGCCTTCGCCAACATCTACGAGGGCCGCTACCTTGCGGGCATCGTGGCCGGCATGAAGCTCCAGCAGATGATCGACGAGGGTGAAATCTCTGAGAGCGAGGCCGTCATCGGCTACGTGGGCGCCTTCTCCTTCGCCGAGGTCATCTCCGGCTTCACCTCTTACTTCCTGGGCGCCCGGAGCGTCTGCCCCAGCGTCACCATGAAGGTCCAGTTCGTGGGCTCCTGGTCCGACGCCACGGAAGAGGCCAACGCCGCTTCCGCCCTGGCGGACATGGGCTGCGTCATGATCTCCCAGCACTCCGACAACACCACCCCTGCCACCACGGCCCAGTCCAAGGGCGTGTTCCACACGGGCTATAACAACGACATGATCTCCGTCGCCCCCGAGGCCTCCCTCATCGGCACCCGGATCAACTGGGCCCCCTACTTCGAGTATGCCATCGAGTCCGTGGCCAACGGAGAGAGCTTTGACCAGGACTGGTGCCACGGCATGGACATGGACGCCGTGGTCATGACGGACCTGAACGAGGCCATTGCCGCCCCCGGCACCGCCGAAAAGCTGGCGGAAGTGGAAGGCAAGCTCCGCACCGGCGATCTCCAGGTCTTCGACACCTCCACCTTCACCATCGAGGGTAAGGCTCTGGAAAGCGCCTTCGCCCTGGACACCGACGGCGACTTCACTCCCGATTCCGAGGAAGCCGTGTTCGACGGGGCCTTCCACGAGTCCTACTTCCAGTCCGCGCCCTACTTTGCCCTGTCCATTGACGGCATTGAGTGGCTGAACTCCGCGTTCTAATCCAGCCTCAACAAAAGAACTTGATAGGGGCCCCTGCGGGGGCCCCTGTTCTTTTCCACTCCATCCCGACTCCGCCCGGCGCAAGCGCAGTCCCCCGCCGGGACCTCTTAGAAAGGATGAGCGTTTTTTGGAACACAATGTATGCGCCATTGAGCTAAAAGGCATTACCAAGCGCTTCGGCGAGGTGGTGGCCAACGACGGCATCGACCTGCAATTAAACCGGGGTGAAATCCTCTCCCTGCTGGGGGAGAACGGCAGCGGAAAAACCACGCTGATGAACATGCTCTCCGGCATCTACTTCCCCGACGAGGGCCAGATTTTTGTAAACGGCGAGCCCGTCTCCATCCGCTCCCCCAAGGACGCCTTTGCGTGCGGCATCGGCATGATTCACCAGCACTACAAGCTGGTGGACGTGTTCACCGCCGCGGAGAACATCGTCCTGGGGCTGGAGGAGCCGGGGAAGCTGGATATCCGGGCCGCCGAGGAAAAGGTCCGGGCCATCTGCGAAAAGTACGGCTTCGACATCGACCCCGGCCAGAAAATCTACGACATGTCCGTCTCCCAGAAGCAGACGGTGGAGATTGTCAAGGTCCTCTACCGGGGGGCCGACATCCTGATTTTGGACGAGCCCACCGCCGTCCTCACCCCCCAGGAGACGGACAAGCTCTTTGAGGTACTCCGGGCCATGAAGGCCGACGGGAAAGCCATCGTCATCATCACCCACAAGCTCCACGAGGTCATGGCCCTTTCCGACAAGGTGTCCGTCCTCCGCAAGGGAAAGTACATCGGAACCGTGAAAACCAGCGGGACGAGCCCCCAGGCCCTTACGGACATGATGGTGGGCCACGCCGTGACCCTGAACATCGACCGCCCCCGGTACGAACGGACCGTGGAGCGCCTGGAGGTCAAGGGCCTCACCGTCCTGGACGGCGAGGGCGTGAAAAAGCTGGACAACGTGTCCTTCACCGCCATGGGCGGCGAAATCCTGGGCGTGGCGGGCATTGCCGGGTCCGGCCAGAAGGAGCTGCTGGAGGCCATTTCCGGCCTCTGCCTGGTCAGCCAGGGGGAAATTCTCTACACCCCCGACGGACAGGCCCCCGCCAATCTGGTGGGCAAAACCCCCATGCAGATCCGCAAGGCCGGGGTGGCCATGGCCTTCGTCCCCGAGGACCGGCTGGGCATGGGCCTGGTGGGCTCTATGGGCATGACGGGGAATATGATGCTCCGCTCCTGGAAAAAGGGCCCGGGGGTCTTCCTCAACCGGAAGGACCCCAACGAGCTGGCCCTGCGGGTGTGGAAGGAGCTGGAGGTAGTCACCCCCGGCACGGACTTCCCCGTCCGCCGGATGTCCGGCGGCAACGTGCAGAAGGTGCTGGTGGGCCGGGAAATCGCCAGCGCCCCCTCGGTGCTCATGACCGCCTACGCGGTCCGGGGCCTGGACATCAACACCTCCTATACCATTTATAATCTGCTGACGGAACAGAAGATGAAAGGCGTGGCCGTCATCTACGTGGGCGAGGACCTGGACGTGCTGCTGGAGCTGTGCGACCGGATTCTGGTCCTCTGCGGCGGAAAGGTCAGCGGCGTGGTGGACGCCCGGTCCGCCACCAAGGAGCAGATCGGCCTGCTGATGACCCGCCTGGGCGGAAAGGAGGCAGAGGCATGAGCCACGAGAAGAAGATTCCCCTCATCCGCCTTGCCAAGCGGGACGGCATGGAGGGCTGGAAGGTCTGGTGCATCCGGTGTGGGTCCATCCTCTTCGCCCTGCTGCTGGGGGCCCTGGTAATGGGCCTGGCGGGGGCCAATCCCGTCACCGCTTACGGCACCATGATCTCCGGCGCCCTGGGGAAAAAGAGCGCCATCCGCCAGACGGTGAAGATCGCCGTCCCCCTGCTTGGCTGCGCCCTGGCCATCGCCCCCTGCTTCAAGATGCGCTTTTGGAACATCGGCGCGGAGGGCCAGATTACCGCCGGGGCCATCGCCGCCAGCTACTTCGCCCTCTTCTGGGCAAACCGCCTGCCCTCCCCCGTGCTGCTGCTGGTGATGGGGCTGGCGGGCGCGCTGGCCGGGGGCCTCTGGGCCCTGATCCCCGCCTTTTTCAAGGCCAAGTGGAACACCAACGAGACTCTCTTCACCCTGATGATGAACTATATCATCATCGGCGTGGTCCGCTGGCTCCAAGGCGGGCCCTGGGAGGGCCGGAAGGGCTCCCAGATTATCCCGCAGTTTGACGAGGCCGCCTGCCTCCCCCGGGTGCTGGGGGTCCACTGCGGCTGGATCATCGTGCTGGTTCTGGTGGTTTTCATGCACGTCTACATGAACCACACGAAACATGGCTATGAGATCGCCGTCATCGGCGACAGCATCAACACCGCCCGGTACGCGGGCATGAACGTGGGCCGGGTGATGATGCGGACCATGTTCCTCTCCGGGGCCATCAGCGGCATCGTCGGGTTTATCGTGGCCTCCGGGGCCAACAACACGCTGTACGACGGTGTGGCCGGAGGCGTGGGCTTCACCTCCATCACCGTGGCCTGGCTCAGCCAGCTCAACGCCTTCGCCATGGTGGGCATCTCCGGCCTGCTGGCGGTTTTGAGCAAGGGGGCCGAGACCCTTCAGACCCGCATGGCGGTGCCCACCTCCATTTCGGACATCATCACCGGCATCTTGCTGTTCTGCATGCTGGGCTGTGAGTTCTTCATCAACTACAGGCTGATTTTCCGCGGCGCGGGAAGGAAGGAGGCGCGGCATGGGTAATTTCCTGAGTCTGTTCCTGGCCCTCATCATCGCCGCCATCACCTATGGCACGCCCCTGCTCTTCGGCACCCTGGGGGAAATCCTGACGGAGAAATCCGGCAACCTGAACCTGGGCGTGGAGGGCATCATGTTCATGGGCGGCGCCCTGGGCCTGGGGGGCGTGTTCTACTACGAAAAGGCGGCGGGAGCCGGGGCCAGCGGAATAATCGCCGTAGGCATCGGCGTCCTCTGCGCCTTCCTGGCGGGGGCCCTGGCCTCCCTGATTTTCAGCTTCCTCACCATCACCCTCCGGGCCAACCAGAACGTCACCGGACTGGCCCTGTCCATCTTCGGCACAGGAGTGGGCCAGTTCATCGGCGAGTACATGCGGGTCCGGGAAAACGGCTATATTGCCATCGGCAACACGCTGAAGGGCTTTTTCCAGAACTCCCCCTTCCCGGATTTCCTTCAGGATATCTCGGCCCTGGGGGGCATCCTCTTCGGCAACAGCGTGTTTTTCTACCTGGGGCTGGTTCTGGCCGCCGGGATGTTCTTCTTCCTGAACCGCACCCGGGCGGGGCTGTACCTGCGTTCCGTGGGCGAATCCCCTGCCACGGCGGACGCGGCGGGCATTGCCGTGGAACGGTATAAGTACCTGGCCACTGTCATCGGCGGCGGGATCTCCGCCGTGGGCGGCATGGTGTACATCATGACCATCGCCGGATGCGTGTGGAACCACGAGGGCCTCAGCGGCGTGGGCTGGCTGGCGGTGGCCCTGGTCATCTTCTGCATGTGGCGTCCCCTGGCCGCTATCTGGGGCTCCGTGCTCTTCGGGGCGCTGATGATCCTGTACCTGCGCCTGGTGCTTCCCTTTGTCCCCACCCAGCTCTACAAGATTCTGCCCTATGTAGTGACAGTCATCGTGCTGATCGTCTCCAGCATGCGCAACAACAAGGAGAAGCAGCCCCCCGCCAGCCTGGGGCTGGCCTATTTCCGGGAGGACCGGTGATCCCGCTTCCCACTGGAGGGTCCATTGACGGCGGCCCCATGGAATCCGGCGCAAGCCCGGCCCATGGGGCCGCCTTTCCCGCCTGCTTGGCGGCGGGCGGAGGCGGTATCCTATGGGGGCGGGCCCGCGTGTCTGTCCTTCCCCCAGGCCCCCGGCGCTTCCCATAGACGGGGGGACGCAGGTCCGCCCCTGCCCCGCATGGCTCCTAATAAAATTTGTAAGCGGGCACTCCACATTTGGCGGCGGTTATTGACATGGGGGAGACTTTTCGATATAATAAAGTCTCTGTAAATTATGGCAGGAGGTGCATCGTGTCATGAAACAATTTTATGGGATGAGCCAGCGAGGCAACCTGGATGAAGCCCTGAATGGACTCCGCAATCCCGAATTCATCATGCTGCTGTCCAATGACAGCCAGTTCGAGGCCCACGTCAAGGCCTTGGAGCAGCGCTTCCCCGGCGTCCCCAGCATTGGCTGCATCGGAATGTGCTACCAGGCCGGAGTCGTGGAAAACGGCGTGGGCATCATCGCCTTTACCGACGGCGTCACCGCCGCCGCAGGCGTTTTGGAGGAAGTGTCCACCATGCCGGTGAAGTACATCCAGCGGATGGAACGGGACATGCAGGCGGTGGGCGGCTCCGGCGGGGACACCGTGTGCATCGACTTCTGCGCCGGGAACGACGCCTGCGTGCTGACCACCATACACACGGTTCTCCACAAGCGGGGCGTCCCCCTGGTGGGGGGCACCGGGGCCGAGGGCCGGGTTTCCGCCAACGGCCGGGTTTATTCCGACGCCGTGGCCTACGGCCTGGTGCGCAACCGGGGCGGCCGGGTGAAAACCTATAAGGAGAACATTTACCACCAGCTGGGGGATTACCGCTTCATCGCCTCTGACACGGACCGGGCCAACTACATACTGGGCTCCCTGAACGGCAAGCCCGCCAAACAGGTCTACAAAGGCATCCTCCACGTGACGGACGAGGAAATTCTCACCCGGACCTTCCAGAATCCCTTCGGCAAAATCAACGGGGACGACACCTGCATCATCTCCATCAAGGAGGTCAACGGAAACGCCCTGGCCTGCTTCCGGCAGGTCAACGACTCCGACGTGCTGATCCTCCTGGAGCTGGGAGACTACCAGGCCATTACCCGGAACACCATCCAGCAGATCCAGCGGGAGTTTCCCCGGCGCTCGGCGGTCTTCTCCGTGAACTGCTTGTTCCGCTATAAGCTGTTCTCCGAGCGGGGCTATATGCAGACCTACCTCCGGGAGATGGGGGCCCTGGGCTGCCACGCGGGCTTCGTGGGTTACGGGGAGCACTACAACAACCGCTTTGTCAATCAGTCCATGACCTGCGCGGTCTTTGAGTAAGGGGGAATCCGGGATGTTATTTGCGGGAAAGAACCGGAGGGAGCCGGACCGTCCTCAGGAGGAAAAGAGCCTCTACCCGGTCCTCCACGTGGCGGGGAGCCTGAAGGAATACCAGAAAGAGCTGGTGAAGAAAGAGGTCGCCTCCCTCTCGGAGCTGAGCCTGGTGGGAAGCACCTTCTCTGGCGTGCTGAGCGAGGCGGACAACTTCCAGGAGAAGCTCCAGGAACTGGGCCAGTCCTTCTCCAACATTGACGATGCCGCAGGGCAGTTCATCCACGTCCGGGAGGAGATCGGCGGCACAGTGTCCGAGGCCCAGGGACTGATGGAGGAGCTGAAAAATACCTCTATAAAGATTCAAATGTCCTATGACGAAATGGCGGGCATCTTTGAGAACCTCCAGTCCGCCATCCGGGGCATCCAGCAGTGCATGGGGAAGATTGTCTCCATCGCCGACCAGACCAACATCCTGGCCATCAACGCCTCCATTGAGGCGGCCCGGGCCGGGGTAGAGGGCCGGGGCTTCGCCGTGGTGGCCGCCCAGGTGAAGGAGCTGGCCAAGGAGATCAAGCAGCTGGCCGGGGAAGTGGATTCCGGCGTGTGCGATGTGGAAACCCGGGCGGGCGAGCTCAGTAGCAGCATCCAGGCCTCCCAGGAAACCCTGAACCAGGGCGTGGGCGTCGTGGGCCAGACCGACGAGAGCTTCCGGAAGATCACGGCCACTGCCGAGGGCGCGGCCTCCGTGCAGATGGAGATTTCCGGGGTGATCCAGGCCTCCCAGCAGGAGCTGGCGGTACTCTGCCAGTTCTTCGACGGGATCAAGAGCCAGTACCGGGAGGTCGTCAAGCACATTGACCAGGCCAGCCGCCTGGGTACCACCAAGAGCGCCATGTTTGAGGACATGGACAACATGATCTCCCAGCTTCCCCCCTTTGTCAAGGAGCTGGAGGCGGGAGGCCCCTCCAGGAAGTAAACGGAACAAACAAACAGGCGGCGGGCGCTTCGCGTCCGCCGCCTGTTTTCTCCGGATGGTCACATCAGCACAATCTCGTCGCACAGCAGCTTGGCCACGCACTGGTGGGTCTCCTGCCGCAGGCGGAGGAACTCGTCCCCTATACTGATCTCCGTCCCCGCATAGGCCACGCCGCACTCCATGCGGCCGCTGTCCTGTTCCTTCTGGCTTTTTATTTCCGCCCGGCCCTTGTCCAGCTCTTCCTCCAGCTGCTTTAGCCGATGCTCCGACACGGATATCTTCATCCGGACCTTGCCCATCAGGCTGGCCTTAGCTGGGCTGTCCAGCTGGGCCTCCAGCTTCTCCAGCTCCACGGCCAGGTTTGCCAGCTTCTTGCGGACCAGGTCCTTTTCCAGGGTGGCACAGGGCATTCCCCCCAGGGCGATGGAGGTTTTCACTTCCGACTTCGCGCCGATGGCGCTGGCGCTGACCCGTTTGGCCGCCCAGACCCGGCCGCCGATAATGTTCCCCCGGCCGGAGCGGATGAGGACCTCCCCGTCGCAGTAAATCCTGCCGTTGACAATGCAGTCCGTCTGCAGATTCTCCCGGACAAAGATGGTGGCGTTCTCTATATACTTGGCAAAGATGCAGCGGCCCGCCCGGATAACGGTGGTCCCGTCCCCCAGGATGCCCTTGACCACCGTCAGGTCGCCCCCGGCCTCCACGGTGCTTCCGGCTTCCACCACGCCGCCCACATAGATGTTCCCCATGGCCTTGACGGAAAAGCCGCTGAGCACGTCGCCTTTGATGTTGACGTCCCCCACAAATTTGATATTCCCGGTGGAAAAATCCACATCGCCGTCAATGTCCAGCACTGGCTTGACCTGGAAGGTGGAACCGCTGAACTCCACGTGGCCCGGCATGGAGGCGACGAGGGTGTCCCCGTCCTCGGCGATTTCAGTGTTGCGCCCCTTGGGGAGGGGCACGGCCTTTCCGCTCTTGGCGGGAACTTCCTGGTTGGTCACCGTCCGGCCTGGCTCACCCTCGGTGGGACGGATGAGGTGGCAGATTTCCTGTCCCTCCTCCGCGTTGCAGATGAGGTTCAGGGCCGTGTAGTCCACCTGGCCAAACTCATTGACCTCCAGCACCCGCTGAATTTCCCGGGGGAAATAGTCCACAATGTTGCCGTTGCGCCCATCGAAGGCGTGCTTCCCCTTTGCCACCAGGTACAGGTTGAAATAGCGGTCCCGCTCCCGGGCCGCCCGGTCCAGGAGGGCCGTGTCCAGGCCAAAGGAAATCCCCTGGGCCGTCAAGGCCTGGTAAATCATGTCCCGGGTCACGTCGGCGCCCTTTCCCACGGGGGGGAAAATCAGCATCCAGGCATAGATTTTATCCGAGGAGAGATAGAACCAGGGGCGGGCGTCCATCACCAGCTCTTCCTCCTCAGCCTCCGCCTCTCCCTCGGTCTTTTTCTTGCTGTGCTTGCCCCGGGTCCGGCCCTTGGCCGCCTTCAGCCGGGTGCTGCAGACGCTCTTCAAGGACGATTGCAGCCGGTTCATCTCTTTATCCAGCATCTCCGGCGGCAGCACGCCGTCCTCGTCCATGCACAGATGCGGGTAGGGCAGCGCTCCGGCCTCCTTCTGGCGGAGTTCGTGGAGCTGGCGGATGGGGTGGTCCGCTGGTATTTCCAGGCGGGTCGGATCGTTGGGGGCGGCTTCCGGAATACTCTGGGCCTCCTGGGGCGTATGCTCCTGCTCCGTGAAAAACGCCTCATCCACGGGCTCCTCTTTTTTAGGGCCGAACAGAAGGGATGACAGTTTATCCTTGAATGACATATTGGGCACCTCGATTCTTCTCTGTTGAAGGATGCTACTATACTAATTTATTATTATACTAAATTTCCGCGCCGTTGGGAAGAGGCAATTATCATATTCTCCATATTCCGCAGGGTTATTTTCAAGCCCCGGGAACCCAGGGAGCCTTGCGCCAGGGCAGCACGTCTGTTATAATAAAGGAAAAACAGCCGGGGGAGGCACGGTTATGGAGTTCAACATCAGGCGGTTCCAGGAGCAAGACGCGGCGGAAACCTCCGCCGTCATAGCGGAGGCCCTGCGGGTCAGCAACGCCCCGGACTACCCGCCTGCCATTATCCAAGAGATGCTGGAGCTCTATACTCCCGGACATCTGCTGGAACAGGCCGGAAGCGAGCATCTGTATATCCTCCGCCACGGGGAGCGGACCATCGGCTGCGGCGGAATCGCGCCTTACATGGGCAGCGCGGACGCGAGTATCCTCGTGACCATCTTCGTCCTGCCGGAATACCAGGGAAACGGCGCGGGGAGGAAGATCATGGAAGTCCTGGAGCAGGACGCGTATTTCCTGCGGGCGGGGCGGGTCGTGATCCACTCCTCCATCACGGCCCGGGATTTTTACCTCAAACTGGGATATCAATTCTCAGACGGCGTGGGAACCCCCGACGGGGAGGGCTGCATCCATATGGAAAAACGGCGGCAGCCGCGCGTATAAGCAAACGCCCTCCCACTAGAGAGGGCGTTTTTCTCCGCTTCTATTTCCGGATATGGGACAGATAGCGGTATACGCTGGCCTGGGAACAGCCCAGCCCGGCGGCCACGTCCTTCACGGCCCCCTTGAGCAGGAAGATGCCGCTTTTTTCCAGGGCGTCAATAATTTGCAGCCGCTCCTCAGAGGTCAGGCGCTCCGCCGGGACCCCCAGGCGCTCCAGCTCGTGGGCCACGGCGTCCTGGGCCACGGCCTCCGTGGAGTTGCGGAAGGTCTCCGGCCGGGGGGCGGGCCCATCCTCCGGCGGCTGGTCCAGGGCCTGTACAAACTGGTTGGGGTGGCACAGGGACAGGACCTGCTGGGCAAAGCTCTGAAAGCGGCTGTCGTCAAAGTTGATGCAGAGCATCCCGATGAGTTTCCCATCCTCCTTGATGAACATCGTGCTAGAGCGCAGGGCGTTCCCGGCGGCGGAGACGCCGGAGTAGTGCAGGCGGTAGTCCTGCCACTCGTAGCTCTCGTCCTTCAAAACGCTAAGGGCCATGTTGGTCAGCGGAGCGCCGATTTCCCGGCCGCTGATATAGCCGTTGGCAATGGCGACGATGGAACGGTTTTTATCCGTCAGGTCGTGGAGGGCCACCTCATAATCCGGGCCCAGGGCCGCGCCCAGGAATTCCGTCAGCTTCACATATTGGCGCAGGAGCGCGTTGGCCGTATCCGGCATAGGGGCCTCCTTTCCTTCCCAGGGGCGTTTGATTCTTTCTCATTTTAGTATTATATTACTAGAATGTTGTTCTGTCAAAGGAATTTTTTCTCACGGTGAAAAAGGTTGATCTTTCCGGAGTTATTTATCTTTTCTATAAAAAACCAGCTTGTAAAATAGTGATTCATACAAAACGCACAAAGAGGATTGACAATTTTTTGAAGCCCTGATAAAATTACCTCATGTCGAGAGACAAATGCCGCAGTTTTTGCGGCGTCTGCTCCGGGCTCCCTTCCCAAGGAGCTTTCGCAAATCCCCGTCCCTCACACCAGGTACTGTCCGCTAGGCGCCCCGTCCGGCTATGGGAAAGCCGGACTGGCGACGACCGGGGTACCTCCTGAACATCTGGCGGAAGCCACACTTTATGGAGGTAGATCAAAATGGACAAGAACAAGACCAATTATCCCCTGGACGTTCCCGCTCCCCATCACTTCACCTTCGCGGTCCGCGACCTGCCCACTGTCACCATTGAGCAGCGCGAGCGCGCCCTGAAGGCTACCCATTACAACGAGTTCGCCTTCCCCTCCGGAATGCTGACGGTTGACATGCTGTCCGACTCCGGCACCACCGCCATGACCAACCAGCAGTGGGCCACGCTCTTCCTGGGCGACGAGGCCTATGGCCGGAACACGGGCTACTACGTCCTGCTGGACACCTTCCGCGACATCTTTGAGCGGGGCGGGGAGAAGAACTGGAAAAAGTCCATCGACCTGGTGCGCACCGACTGCCGGGACGTGGAGAAGATGATGAACGAGCTGTACCTGTGCGAGTACGAGGGCGGCCTGTTCAACGGCGGCGCCGCGCAGATGGAGCGCCCCAACGCCTTTATCATCCAGCAGGGCCGGGCGGCGGAATCCGTGCTGATGGAGATCGTGAAGAAAATCCTGGCCCAGCGCCATCCCGGCAAGGTCTTCACCATCCCCTCCAACGGTCACTTCGACACCACCGAGGGCAACATCAAGCAGATGGGCTCCATCCCCCGCAACCTCTACCACAAGGAGCTGCTGTACCAGGTTCCCGAGGGCGGAAGCTATGAGAAAAACCCCTTTAAGGGCAACATGGACATCGACAAGCTGGAGCAGCTGATCCAGGGCGTCGGCCCCGAGAATGTGCCCCTGATCTTCACCTGCATCACCAATAACCCCATCTGCGGCCACCCCGTCTCCATGGGCAACATCAAGGAGATTCACCGGATTTCCCGGAAGTATGACATCCCCCTGATCTTCGACGTGGCCCGCTGGGCGGAGAACTGCTACTTCATCAAGATGAACGAGCCCGGCTATGAGGACAAATCCATCGCCGAGATCGCCACGGAAATGTTCTCCTACTGCGACGGCTTCTCCATGTCCGCCAAGAAGGACGGCCACTCCAACATGGGCGGCATGCTGGCCTTCCGGGATAAGGGCCTGTTCTGGCAGAAGTTCTCCGACTTCAACGAGGACGGCAGCGTCAAGACCGACGTGGGCGTGCTGCTGAAAGTCAAGCAGATCTCCTGCTACGGCAACGACTCCTACGGCGGCATGAGCGGCCGGGATATCATGGCCCTGGCCTGCGGCCTGTATGAGAGCTGCGACTTCCGCTACATGGACGGCCGCGTGAAGCAGTGCGAGTATCTGGCCCAGGGCTTCTACAAGGCCGGGGTCAAGGGCGTGGTTCTGCCCGCCGGCGGCCACGCGGTGTACATCAACATGGACGAGTTCTTCGACGGCAAGCGGGGCCATGACACCTTCGCCGGAGAGGGCTTCTCCCTGGAGCTCATCCGCCGCTACGGCATCCGGGTGTCCGAGCTTGGCGACTACTCCATGGAGTACGACCTGAAGACCCCCGAGCAGCAGGCGGAACTGGCCAACGTGGTCCGGTTCGCCATTGACCGGGACCGCCTGACCCAGGAGCACCTGGACTATGTCATCGCCGCCGTCAAGGCCCTCTATGAGGACCGGGAGAGCATCCCCAATATGCGCATCGTCTGGGGCCATAACCTGCCCATGCGCCACTTCCACGCCTTCCTCGAGCCCTATCCCAACGAGGAGAAGTAAGTCCCCCCCCCCTGAAAAGTAAGTGCCACTGTACCGCAGGTTGAGTGTACAGCTTAGAGAGGGCGTCCGCCCAGACACCCGGTCATAAATGACATGGACCCAGGCGGACGGCCCTCTCTTTGTCGTTTTACGGCCTGTGGATTGTGTGTATATCGAGAAAGAGGAGGAAATTCTTACATGAGCAATGAGACCTTGCAAACCCGCGACGGGTTCAAGAGCCAGTGGGGCTTCATCCTGGCCTGCATCGGCTCCGCCGTCGGCATGGGCAACATCTGGCGCTTCCCCATCATGGTGGCCCGCTGGGGCGGCCTGACCTTCCTGATCCCCTACTTCATCATCGTCCTGCTGGTGGGCAACTCCGGCGTCATGGAGGAGTTCGCTTTGGGCCGCCGGGCCCAGGCGGGTCCCATCGACGCCTTCGGCCACGCCACCGAGGCCAGAAACGGCAACCGGAAGCTGGGCCAGGCCATCGGCCTCGTCCCCATCATCGGCTCCATGATGCTGGCCATCGGCTACACCGTGGTCATGAGCTGGATCTTCAAGTACACCTTCATGTCCCTCTCCGGCAGCCTGTACGCCATGGGCCAGGACATGGGCACCATCGGCGGCACCTTCGGCGGCGCGGCTCCTGAGGCCGCCACCCTGGGCGAGGCCGTCAGCATGATGCTCCAGGGCGGAATCTTCGGCGTCGGCAACAGCGTGTGGCTGATCATCGGCCTGGTAGTGGCGATGATCATCATGGCCATGGGCGTGGCCAACGGAATCGAAAAAGCCAACAAAGTCATGATGCCCGTCCTGTTCGGCCTGTTTGTCATCCTGGCTGTCTACATCGCTTTCCAGCCCGGCGCTTCCGAGGGTTACAAGTTCCTGTTCACTCTGGACCCCAAGGGCCTGCTGAATCTTCAGGTGTGGGTTTACGCCTTCGGGCAGGCCTTCTTCTCCCTGTCCGTGGCGGGCAACGGCTCCGTGATTTACGGCTCTTATCTGCCCAAGGACGAGGACATCCCCACCTCCGCCCGGCGCGTGGCCCTGTTCGACACCCTGGCCGCTTTGCTGGCCGCTTTCGTCATCATCCCGGCCATCGGCGCTTCCGGCTTCGCCATGGGCGACGTGAACCCCGGCCCCGGCCTGATGTTCGTGTATCTGGTCAACATCCTCAACGGGATGCCCGGCGGACGGATCATCGGCATCATCTTCTATGTGGCGGTCCTCTTCGCGGGCATCAGCTCCATCATCAACCTGTATGAGGCACCCGTGGCCACCATGCAGGAGCAGTTCAAGCTGAAGCGGCTTCCCGCCGTGGGCGTCATCGGCGTCATCGGCGTGATCGTGGCTCTGCTGATCCAGCCCTGGACCTCCCAGTGGATGGACGTGGTCTCCATCTACATCTGCCCCCTGGGCGCGGCTCTGGCGGCCATCATGTTCTTCGTGGTCCTGCCCCGCAAGGAGGCCATGGAGGAAGTCAACCACGGCGCCAAGAAGCCCGTGGGCAAGTGGTTCGAGTACCTGGGCTATGGGTTCATTGTGCTGTGCATCCTGGCCCTGATTCTGGGCGTCAAGTACGGCGGCATCGGCTGATTTCCCGCTGAGCGCCTGACTGTTTCCAGCGAACTGAAAAAAGAAGCGCCCGCTGTCGAAAGACAGCGGGCGTTTTTTCATGGGGTCAAGTCCTCGTAAGGGTTGACATAGTCCGGCGGGCAGAGGCGCTCCGCGCTCCATTGGAGCATCTGGTCCAGAATGGGCTGGAAGCTCCGCCCCAGCTCCGTCAGGGAGTATTCCACCCTGGGCGGCACCTCCCCATAGACCTCCCGGTGCAAAAACCCGTCCCGCTCCAGCTCCCGGAGCTGCTTGGTCAGGGAAGACTGGGTGATGCCGTCCAGGCGGCGCAGGAGCTGGCCGAAGCGCTGGACCTTGTAGAAGGACACATACCAGAGGATCAGGATTTTCCACTTTCCTCCCAGCACGGCCTGAAGGCTGGCCATGGGGACACAGCGGGCCATCATGTCCGGCGTCTGAAATTTGTTCCCGTCCACGGGGGCCTCCTTTCTCAGGCCATTGGTACAAAAAAGGGTACGTACACCACAAAAATTGCGTACTTGCGGCATGTTTCGCTCCGGAGTATCATGGCGGCAGAATCTAGTTTGAGAGGAGTGGAATCCATGCATTTTCATGGAACCATCTGGCGTCCGCCCTACGAGGCGGAGTCCCTGCTGCTCCAGGCCACGGCGGGCTGCACCCACCACGCCTGCAAGTTCTGCACGCTGTACGAGGACCTGCCCTTCCGCTTCCGCATGTCCCCCTTGGAGGAAATCGAGGCGGACCTGAGGGAGGTTCAGCTCTGGGGCACGGACCCTTTGACGCTGCTCTCCGCCCGGCTCCAGGGCCTCCCGAAGCCGGAGGGCCCCCGGCGGGTCTTCCTGGTGGGGGCCAACCCCTTCGTGCTGCTGCCCCGGCGGCTGGAGGAAATCGCCGGGCTCATCCGGCGGTATCTCCCCTCGGTGGAAACCATCGGCTGCTTCGCCCGGGTGACGGACGTGGGGCTCAAGAGCGGTGAGGAGCTTCGCCGCCTCCGGGGCTTGGGCTATGACGGCCTCACCGTGGGCGTGGAGACCGGGGACGAGGAGGCCCTGGCCTTCATGAACAAGGGCTACCGGGCCCGGGACATCATCGAACAGGCGGGCCGCCTGGACCAGGCGGGGATTTCCTACAGCTTCTTCTACCTGGCGGGAATCTCCGGCGCGGGCCGGGGGACGGAAGGCGCCCTGCGGAGCGCGGAAGTCTTCAACCAAACCCGCCCCGTACGCATCGGCTCCTCCATGCTGACCGTCTTCCCGTCTTCGGAGCTGTACCGGGAGATACAGGCGGGCAGCTGGCGGGAGGAGGGCGAGCTGGAAAAGCTGGGAGAACTGAAAACCCTGGTCGGGCACCTGGACATCCCCACCCGCTTTGAAACGGACGGGGCCTCCAACCTGGTCCACGTCCGGGGGGACCTGCCCCGGGACCGGGAGGCTCTGGCGGAGTACTTGGGGGGCCTTGCCGCCGGAGCCAGCGAGGAGGCCCTGCGGGCCTACCGGGTCAATCTAAGACATTTATAAACGGCATCCCCTTGACTACCCAGGCGTCAGGCAGGTAGCGGCCCTGGGCCATGGCGCTGCTGCTTTTTGTGATGATGCGCCCGTTGAAGGTCATGGAGGAGCTGGACCCGCCGTCCATGTTCATGGCGGTCCAGCAGCCATAGCGCAGGAGGATGTCCGCGCACTCCGACACGGTGGTCCCCAGGCTGTGGCCCACCCGGCGTCCGTCGATGACCAGCATCAGCGTGGCCTTGTCCGCCGTCTGGCCGATGGCCGTCCGGGGCTGGATGCCCATGCCGAAGGAGCCGTCGATATTCTTCTCCCCGTTCAGCACAATGATGGGATAAAACTGCACCGCGTCCCGCATCTCGTCCAGGTCCAGGCCCCGGCCCGCCCGGAAGTTGTCGTCGTAATCAAACCCGGCGGTCTGGTAGCGGCCCTTCAGGGCCTGGCCGGAGTACTCGCCGCCGGAGAGGACGAAGCCCATGGGCACATTCCCCCGGCCCCTGCCCTCCGGGTCGTAAAAGCCGCTGGCGTTGATCCCCAGCACGGCGCCGTAGGCCTCGCACAGCTCCGTCACCGTCTGTCCCCGGCTGGCAAGCGTATTTTTTGCCAGGATCACCTGGGAGCTGTCCTTGGCGATGGCCAGCTTGCCCTGGTAGCCGTCGCCGGAGACGGTGCAGATGAGGATTTTATTGGGCACGTCGATGGCCCAGACCTTGTCCCCGGCGGTGGTATAGACCCCCTCCAGGTTCTCCAGCTCCAGAAGGGGCAGGTCCTCCCAGGTGACGGACTCCGGCAGGGTGTCCATGTCCACCTCTGGAAACAGGGCGGCAAATCCGGCCCGGGCCCGCTCCTCCGGGGTTCCGGCTGGCATTGGGGCGGCGGAGGGCCCGGACTGGGCGATGCCGCTGGCCTCGATGAGGTTGGCCTGGAAGCGGGCCTCCACGTCCTTCATGGCCTCCTCAATGACGGAACCCGGCAGGAACGCCGTGGCCAGCCACTGGTGGGTCATGGTGCCCATGGCGGTCTCAATGTACAGCGTCCGCCACTTGGCGATGAAGGGAATGCCGGAGAAGGCAAACAGCAGGTACAGCGCCGCCAGAAGGGCGGCAGCAGCAGCGGCGGCGATCCGCCGTCCGCGCTTAGAGGGGGAACGGGTTTCTTCGTTCATGAGCAGGGCCTCCGCCAGGAAAATCACAGACTTTTGATTAGGTAAGTATAGCAAGGGGGCAGCGGCTTTGTCAAGGCGGGGACAGCTGGGGAGAGCGTGTCCAGCTGCGCTTTTCATGGATTCGGAAGCATGCGGCGCAGGGGCGGGCCTGCGGTCCGGCTGTCCATCGGATGAACCGGAGTCCCGGGAGAAGGGCGGACGCATAGGCCTGCCCCTAGGGGATAAAACCTCCGAACCGGGCGCTCCCGGCGGCTAGTGCAAAACTGGACTTGCAATTTTTGGGATTTTCGTGTATAATAAATAAAACAACATGAGCGGCGCATTGTTTTCCGGCGTCCCGCCGCCGGGCCGCGTATGATTGGGAGGACCATTCGGCATTATATGAACACCGTTTAAAGCGTCTTATCTGATTGGATTTATTTGATTTATCTTAATTTGAAAAGATCAAAACAACGTTTATGTAAAGCGCAGAAGCCGGACGGTCAGGGCCGGGTCTGCGCTTTTTTATGTTTATCTTTTTAGAAAGGTGGTGGCAGCGAATGAGCTGGCAGAACGAATTGAGGAACGGATACCGGACGGCGGAGGACCTGGCGCCCATCCTGGGATGGACGCCGGAGGAGACCGCCCGCTACGCCGGGGTGATCGAGCGGTATCCCATGCTGATCCCACCCTATTACCTGTCCCTGGTGGACCCCAAGGACCCGGAGGACCCCATCGGCCGGATGTGCGTCCCCTCCCTGGCGGAGCTGGACGCCGGAGGCGAAGCGGACACCAGCGGCGAGGCGGACAACACCAAAATCGAGGGTTTGCAGCACAAGTACACCCAGACGGCCCTGCTCCTGTCCACCAACCAGTGCGCCATGTACTGCCGCCACTGTTTCCGCAAGCGGATGGTGGGCCTCACCGACGCGGAGCTGAACAAGCGGGTAGACGAGGCCGTGGCCTATGTGTCGGAACACAAGGAGGTCAACAACATCCTGGTTTCCGGCGGGGACGCCTTCATGAACCCCAACCACATCCTGGAGCGCTACCTCCGGGAGCTCACCGCCATCGAGCACCTGGACCTGATCCGCTTCGGCTCCCGGATGCCCGTGACCCTGCCGGAGCGCATCTATGGCGACCCGGAGTTCCTGGACCTCTTTGAGAAGTATGGGAAGAAAAAGACCCTGGTCCTGGTGACCCACTTCAACCACCCCCGGGAGCTGACGGCTGAGGCCGCCCGGGCCCTCCGGGCCATGACCGGGCGGGGCGTGCCCCTGCGGAACCAGACGGTGCTGATGCGGGGCATCAACGACGACGGGGAGACCCTGGGGAAGCTCCTCTCCGGCCTGGTCCGGCTGGGGGTCATGCCCTACTACATCTTCCAGTGCCGCCCGGTCACGGGCGTCAAGGGCCGCTTCCAGGTGCCCCTCACCGAGGGTATCCGGATTGTGGACGAGGCCAAGTCCCGGCAGAACGGCCTGGGCAAGGCGGTGCGCTACGCCATGAGCCACCCCCGGGGCAAGATTGAAATCGTCTGCGTGCTTCCCGGCGGGGAGACCCTGTTCAAGTTCCACCAGAGCAAGTACCCGGAGGACCGCTCCCGGCCCTTCGCCGTCCCGCTGTCCGCCACGGATACCTGGCTGGACGGGGAGCTCCGGGGCATATGAGAAACTGGGGGAGAAAACAGACATACGGCGGGCCTTTCGGCCCGCCGCGTTTTGCCGCTCAGAGATCGGGGGACGGGGAGGACTCCGGCAGAGCCGGGGGCGTCCACTCCCGGAAGCACTTGGCGGTCCGCCAGAGGCAGACCATGCGCGTGACGGCGTAATAGACCAACAGGCCCACGGTGGCCAGCACCGCCAGCACCATGACAAAGGGGCCCATCCATACGGAGAAGATCAGCAGGGCCAGCGCCCCCAGGGAGAGCAGGAGAAGCTTCCACAGCTTCCTCCATCCGGCGGCCAATTCGGCATCCAGGGGTTCCACGGCCTGGGCGTGGGCGAAGAACTCCACATAGTTCCCATAGAAGCCCAGGGTGAACACGAGAATGGCCAGCAGGAGAACCAGCCCGAATTCCTCAGGCATGGCCAGCAGGACAAGGTTCATCAGGGAGAGGGCGAGCTGGCAGAGGGCGGCGGTCCGGTATTCCCGCAGCACTGGCGCCAGCTTCCACAAAAACAGACCGTAGGCCAGCCCGCAGAGAACTTCCAGCGCTGTTCCCACTGTCCCGGCGGCGGGGAACACCCGGGCCACGACATCCAGGGACAGCAGCGAAGCCAGCTCCGCCGGGACCACCAGCCAGAACATCAGCCAGACCCATTTGGCCATCAGCGGGGCGGTTTCCGCCAGGAGGCGCTGCTTGGCCTCCTCCCCGTCCCGGCGCTGGAGCTCCTGCCGGGGAATATCGTCCCGGAGGGCCCGGCGGGAACAGAAGGATCCGTAGGTGCAGGTTTCGCACCGCTCATGCCCCTTCTCCCGGCAGCAGGCGGCGATGCCGCAGGGGCCGGAAAAGGGACGCCCCATATCCGTCTGGCATCCGGTACAGCCCAGCTGGTTTTTCCAGGCGCAGGACTCGCAGCTTTTTCCGCAAATACTCTCCATCACATGCCCTCCCTCTTTCCACGCCGCAATAACGGTCTGTAGTTTATTCTCATTCTAGTACGAAAAGAAGCGTATTTCGTAACAAAAGAGTGACAAGTTGTGACAAACAATTACACGGCCTCTCCCTGGCGGAACCGGAGGGCCTGGACGGGGGCGGGAAAAGGCCCGCCTTCCGGCGGGCCTTTTTCAGCGGGAACGCCAGGCGCGGTCAGGCCCGGATATCCGCCAGCGGGACCGTCTCCCCCTCCAGGGTGACGTTCAGGGGGGCGTTGTCCGGGAAGGAGAGAAGGAGACAGCCGGAGTCCAGCTTTTTGAGCTGGCGGATGTTCACCTCCCAGGCCCCGTCCTCCCGCGCGGGTCTCCAGGCGTACCGCCAGGGGAAGCCGTTGCAATAGAGATACTGCCGCCCTTCGGAGTGGATAACGTACCAGGTCCTGATGGCGCACTGGTCCATGGCCTCCCGGGCGGCGGTGGGGAGGTCCTCCACCTCCATGGCCCGCGCGTCGAGGCTGGCGGCAAGGTCCGGGGGATTTCCCCGCTTCAGCGCCAGCGTGATGCTGCCCGTGAGGTTCCCCAGGTCTCCCTCCGGGGCATGGAGGAACAGGCGGTAAACCCCCGGCTTCACGGCTGCCCCGTCGAACACAAAGTCCGCCGCGCAGCGGAGCTCCCCGTCCGCCCGCTTGCTGGAGACGCTGTAATAGGTTACGTCCTCAGGGCTGTGCTCCATGTCGCCAAAGCAGACCGTCATGCGTTCGCCCGTCTCCGCCGTCACATCGTATTGAATCCGGTCCCCTTCGGACAGGGTGTATTCCCCCAGATGCCACCAGCTGTCGCCCCACATCGAGGTTTTGTCTATGGGAATGGTGACGCTTATGCCATCGGGCTCCTCCTCCGGGGCGTTCAAATCGCCAAACAGCTCCGTGACCTCCGCCGCGTCCATTTCCCGGACGGACTGAATCCCGCCGTCCGCGTCCCGCTCCACCTTGAGATCCAGCAGGCCCTGGGGATTCATGTCCAGGGTCACGCAGGAGGCGTCGGGGCGGGAGTCCAGGAAAATCCGGACCATGTGCCCCTGGTAGTAATAGACCCGGCCCTCTTTGGTGATTCCGGCGGCCTTGTATTCCTCGACCTGTTTGGCCTCCAGCTCTTTTTCCAGGGCTTCTAATTCCCCGTCCCGGTCCAATGCTTTCAGCAGGATGGAACAGAGGGCGGCATTTTCCTTGGCGGCCCGGGCAGTCCAGGCGTCCAGCGTGGCCTCGTCCCAATCCAGATGGTTGACGAGAACGGAGAAGAAGGCGCTGCTGCCGTCCTCATAGGCCCGTTCCAGGAAGGCCGCCTGTTCCTCCCGGCTGAGGAAGGGAACCGCAATGCTGAACGCGGCGACGTCGCCCTCCTCATAGCTCCGCTCCGCCAGGAGGGCGGACCAGCGGCTCAGCGTCCCGCTGGACACGGAGCCGGACGCGCCCACGGAGGTGGAAGCAGCCAGCAAGTCTTTCTCCTTGCCAGCGCTTGCGTCCCGCTTGGCGGGCCCGGTGTAGGCTCCCGCCGCCGCGGCCCCCGTGGTCAGGGCCGCCGCCAGGGCCAGGGACAGCAGGGCTGTCCATCTGGAGGGTCTTTTGAAGTTCATAATAGCCGTCAGCCTCTCTTTCAATAATTCTGCGTTCTCCCCCAAGGAAACGGCGCCCGGCGCGGCCCGGTATCCGCCGCCGGACTCCAAGGCCCGGAGCAGGGTGTCTCCATAGGCCCGCCGTTCCTCCGGCTTCAAGGCCCGGAGCACCGCCTCGTCACAGGCCAGTTCGCAGGCCCGGTCAATCTCCCGGGCCATCACCCACACCAGGGGGTTCCACCAGTGGAGGCAGACCGTCAGCTGGACCAGCCACTTGTAAAGCGGGTCCCCGCGCCTGTAATGGGCCAGCTCATGGAGAACCATGTGCCGGAAGTCCCCCTCCGGAACCGCCGCCGTGGGCAGCACAATCCGGGGCCGGAAGAGCCCCAGCAGCATCGGGGAGGCCGCCAGGGGATTTTCATACAGCTCCACGGGCCTCCGGACTCCCAGCTCCTCCCCGGTCCGGGCCAGGAGGTCCAGCAGGGCGGGGCCGTCCACGGTCCGGCACCCGGCCCGGAGGCAGCGGAGGAAATTCTGATAGCCCGTGAGCTTCCACGCCAGCAGGACCAGCGTCCCGCCCAGCCAGAGCAGGGCAAGCGCCTCCTCCCAATCCGGCACCCGGATTCCGGCGGCCCCCGGCACAGGCTGGGAGGCGGCGGGGACCTCCGGCGGGGCGGACGGCCCTGCCGCCGCTCCGGTTTCCAAGGGGGCCGTATCCGCCCGGTAAGGCTCCATGAAGGGAACGGCGGGCGGGACCTCCTCCGCCTGGAACAACATCCCCACGGGGCTGTCCCCCAGCGAGAGGGGCAGCAGCAGCCGGAACACGGCGATGAGCCAGACGTAATACTGCCAGCGTTTGCTGGCCCTCTCCCGCCAAAGGGGCCGGAGGACCAGCAGGACCAGGACCGCCAGGGACCCGGAGAGGGACAGGGAGGCGGCGGTCTTCAAAACCTCCCTCATGCTTCCCCGCCCCCCTTCTCCCAGAAGCGTCTCAGCTCCTCGTAGTCCCCGGGGGAGATGGCCTCCTGCCGGATCAGGGCGGCTACCAGGCCCTTGGCGCTTCCGGCGTAGAGCTTGTTCACCAGCGCCTGGGTCTGGACGGCCTGGTACTCCGCCTCGGACACGGCGGCAGCGTACTCGTTCCGCCGCCCCAGCTTGCGGACCGTGAGAAACCCCTTGTCCGCCAGGCGGGACAGCAGGGTGATGACGGTGTTCTTCTGCCAGCTCCGGCCCGCCTTCCCTAGGGCCTCCATGATCTGGGCGTACAGGACGGTTCCCCCGGCGGACCAGATGATTTTCATCAACTCCAGCTCCGAATCGGAAATCTGCGGCGTTCCCATAAGGCATCCTCCTTTGCCTACAAGTTGTCGGCTAAATTTAAGATAACACTCTGTAGGCTAAAAGTCAAGGGGGCGGGGCAAAAAAAATAGAGGCGGGCCTGTGCGGCCGCCCTCTTCCCACCCTTTTGCGCGGGTTCATGCGGGCGCATGGGCCCCGTATCCGGGACCCTGCAAACCCGCAGAAATCAACCCGCCGGGAGGGCATTGCCTCCCGGCGGGTTTGGCTTATCCGGTAATTTTCCGCTCCAGCTCCGCCTTCACCTGCATGTAGTTGTGGAAGGGGATGGGCAGGGCCTCCCCGGTGATGAGGGTTGCCTCGTAGCGCCGGACGGACATGACGTAGCGGCTGTTCACTGTGTAACAGCGGTGAATGGAGCAGAAGGTCTCCGGCACCATGGCGTTGACCTCGCTGATGCTCAAGTCGCTCTGGATAACCTTGTCCGCACAGTGGAGCTCCGCTTTCCGGTTCCGGCTCTGGATGTAGAAAATCATATCCGGCTGGACGAACAGCGTTGTGCTTCCACAGGGGATAGCCAGCCGCTTCTTGGGCGGGACCTCCATTAAAACATCCCGGACGAACTGGTAGGCGGACATCTCCAGCTTGGGCCCGCCCTCCTCCAGGGCAAAGGGGTGTAAGAATTCATAGTTGGCGTGGAGCAGCACCAGCTTGGTCTCCGTGCCAATGAGCTGGTACAGGAAGGTATACGAGGCGGTAACGGTATCTTCCTCCGGATGATCCGGAACACAGGCCCGCACCTCGCCCATCACCGCCTGGCAGCGGGGGGTGAGCGACAGAGGCGTGTACTCCTCCTGGAAAATCTGATAGGTCTTCGTCCTCCGCTCCACGCCGGCCTCCAGCCGGGAACGGATGGTGTCGCCCCCAATCAGCACCCGCCCCCCGGTGCCCAGCCACACGCTTTTCGAGCAGAGGCGGGACAAATAGGGCCCTAAATTCCCGGCGTAGTAACCGTGGGTGATCTCCCGGGTCAGGGCTACGGTATCCTCCAGTCGGGCACTCATGGAATCCCCTCCCCTTTGTGATTATTGTAACAATATTATACAATAACCGCCAGAAAAAGGCAAGAGAAAAAGGTGGTACCTTTAGGTTCGGCTGGAAAAATTATACTTTGCGTGGGGAATTTTCCCGGGCTTTCGGTGCCGCTGCGGTACTGCCCGTTGGTGAGCTTGAGACTGACGCCTCCTTCTCCGAGAGGGGCGGCTTTAAGCTGCAACTGGTTCTCCAGGGGCTTGCTCCCGCCGATGCGGAAAACCCGGGTGATTTTGCCGCCTGCCGGGAGGCAGATGTCGGTGAAACCCTCCTGTCCGCGCCCTCGGTATTCAGGCGGCTGAGGTGGACTCCGGATTCCACCGTGCCAGTATTTTCAATCGTGGCCAGGGCGTATTTGCCAAAGACGGAGGGGAAACAGAAGGTGTGGAGAATCTCCTCCTGGTCCCGGAACTCCAGCTGGCTGGCCTCCTCGTGGAAGTTGCCGCCAAGGGCCCGGGGAGGCGCAGCCGGGAGGACGGCGCTTATTCCTTTTCCTGGGCGTGGATGGGATAGTCCTCCAGCACGTCCAGCAGGCGGGAATAGTCCTGGGACGCCAGGTGGGTGTACCGGGCCCAGCGGTTCCGGCACTGGTTCCGGGCCTCCACCAGCAGGGCCTCCGCCGCCTCGGGGAAGGTCCGCTGGAGGGAGTTGAACCGGACCTCGCCCATGAAGAACTCCCGGAGGTCGTACCGGGGCTCCTGGAAGTCCAGCATGAAGGGGTTCTTGCCCTCCAGCTTCCGCTTGGGGTCGTAGCGGTAGAGGACCCAGTAGCCGCTGCGGACGGCCAGCCTGGCCTCCTCCTGGGCCCAAGCCATGCCCTTGACAATGCCGTGGTTGATGCAGGGGGCGTAGGCCACGATAAGGGAGGGCCCGTCGTGGGCCTCCGCCTCCCGGAGGGCCTTGATGTACTGGGCAGGGTCCGCCCCCAGGGCGACGGACGCCACGTAGACATTCTGGTACTGGGTGGCCAGCATGCCCAGGTCTTTTTTCTCCGTCCGCTTGCCCGCAGCGGCGAACTGGGCCACCGCGCCGAAGGGCGTGGCCTTGGAGGACTGGCCCCCAGTATTGGAGTAGACCTCCGTGTCCACCACCAGGATGTTCACATCCTCCCCGGAGGCCAGCACGTGGTCCAAGCCGCCGTAGCCGATATCATAGGCCCAGCCGTCGCCGCCGTACATCCACATGCTCTTTTTGACCAGCTGGTCCTGGGCCTTGCGGACGGCATCGACGCGTTCCCCGGTCTCGGTGGTGTTTTGCAGGGCGTCCATCACCGCGTCGCTGAGGGCGATGGTCCGCTCTTTGTCCTCGAAGCCCTCCAGCCACGCGGCCAGGGCGGCTTTCAGGGCCCCGTCCTGGGTTTCCTCCAGGAGCTCCTGGACCTCCCCCCGGAGGTGGAGCCGCTGCTGCCGGACGCTGAGGACCATGCCCAGGGAGTACTCGGCGTTGTTCTCAAAGAGGGAGTTGGAGAGGGCCGGGCCCCGTCCGTTGGGCTTGGTGGTATAGGGATAGCTGGGAACGCTGAAGCCCCAGGCCTGGGTGCAGCCCGTGGCGTTGGCCACCACCATGCGCTCGCCGAAGAGCTGGGTGAGGAGCTTCATGTAGGGCGTCTCGCCGCAGCCCGCGCAGGCCCCGGAGAACTCCAGCAGGGGCTGCTCGTACTGGCTTCCCTTGACGGTGAACTTGTTCATGGGATTTTCCTTGGGAGAGAGGGAGAGGCTGTAGTCCCAGCCCAGCTGCTGGGGCATCTGGCTCTCGATGGGCTCCATGACGATGGCCTTTTCCTTCGCGATGCAGGCGGCGGCGCAGGTGCCGCACCCGGTGCAGTCCAGGGGGTCCACCTGGATGCGGAAGCGCAGTCCCCCGAAGCCCTTGCCCCTGGCCTCCTTCGTCACATAGCCCTCCGGAGCCTTTTGAACCTCCTCCTCATTTAACAGGAAGGGCCGGATGGCGGCGTGGGGGCACATGAGGGAGCACAGGTTGCAGCCGATGCAGTTTTCGGGGAGCCAGCTTGCCACATGGGAGGCAAAGCCCCGCTTCTCATACTTGGACGTGGACATGGGGACGCTGCCGTCCGCCGCGTCCCGGAAGGCGCTGACGGGGAGGCTGTCGCCCTTCTGGGCGTTGACGGCCCGCATGACCGTGCGGACATACCAGGGGGAGCCGGTGTCCCCGGCCTCCGGTTCGTCCACGAGGCTGGCCCAGGCGGAGGGAACAGGGATTTCGTGGAGGCCTGCCAGCCCCGCGTCCACGGCGGCGCAGTTCATGCTGACCACTTTGCCGCCCTTGTGGCCATAGGTTTTCTGGATGGCGGCCTTCATGTAGTCCACCGCCTGGTCCACTGGCAGCACGCCGGAGAGCTTGAAGAAGGCGGCCTGGAGGACGCTGTTGGTCCGGTTCCCCAGGCCGATGGCCTGGGCGGCGGCGCCCGCGTCGATGGTGTAGAATTTTGCCTTCCGCTCCGCCAAAAGGCGCTTGACTTTATTGGGAAGGCGGTCTTCCAGGTCCGCGCCAGACCAGTTGCAGTTGAGGAGGAAGGTCCCCCCCTCTTTCAGCTCGTTTACGATGTCGTATTTGTCGATGTAGCTCTGGTTGTGGCAGGCGATGAAGTCCGCCATGGTGACGTAGTAGGTAGAGAGAATGGGGGTGTGGCCGAAGCGGAGGTGGCTTTTCGTCACGCCGCCGGATTTTTTCGTGTCGTACTCAAAGTAGGCCTGGACGTACTGGTCCGTGTTGTCCCCGATGATCTTGATGGAGTTTTTGTTAGCTCCCACGGTGCCGTCGGACCCCAGGCCCCAGAACTTGCAGCTGATGGTCCGCTTATCGGCGGTGACCACGTTCTCCCCCACGGGCAGGGAGTGGAGGGTCACGTCGTCGGTGATGCCCACGGTGAAGTGGTCCTTTTGCTCTCCCGCCATGTTGTCGTAGACGGCGATCATCTGGGCGGGGGTGGTATCCTTGCTGGAAAGGCCGTACCGCCCTCCCAGCACCTGGACCCGTCGGTTTCCCTGCTGGAGGACGGAACACACGTCCTTATAAAGGGGCTCGCCCCCCGCGCCGGGCTCCTTGGTCCGGTCCAGGACGGCCAGACGCCCGCAGCTCTCCGGCAGGGCGGCCAGGAAGTGCCTGGCGCTGAAGGGACGGTACAGCCGGACCTGGAGGAAGCCGACTCTGCGGCCCTGGGCGTTTAAGTATTGGACCACCTCCTGGAGGCAGCCGGAGACGCTGCCCATGGCCACCACCACCTGCTCCGCCTCCGGGTCGCCGTAGTAGTTGAAGAGCCGGTAATCCCGGCCCGTCAGGGCGGACATTTGGTCCAGGTAGTCCTCTACCATGCCGGGCACCGCGTCGTAGTAGGGATTCACCGCCTCCCGGAGCTGGAAGGCCGTGTCCGGATTGATGACCGTGGAGCGCATCAAGGGATGCTCGCTGTTCAGGGCGTTGGCCCGGAAGCGGTCCAGGGCCTCCCGGTCCACCATCTTTGCCAAATCGCCATAGTCCAGCACGTCGATCTTCTGAATCTCGTGGGAGGTGCGGAAGCCGTCGAAGAAGTGCATGAAGGGCACCCGGCTCCGGATGGCGGAGAGGTGGGCCACGGCGGCCAGGTCCATGCACTCCTGGACACAGGAGGAGGCCAGCTGGGCAAAGCCCGTCTGGCGGCAGGCCATCACGTCGGAGTGGTCCCCGAAGATGGAGAAGGCGCTGGTGCCCACGGTCCGGGCGGCCACGTGGATAACGCCGGGGAGAAGCTGGCCGGAAATCCGGTACAGGGGCGGCACCATCAGCATCAGGCCCTGGCTGGCGGTATAGCTGGTGGTAAGGGCCCCGGCCTCCAGGGACCCGTGCATGGCCCCGCAGGCCCCGGCTTCGCTCTGCATTTCCATCAGGCGCACGGGCTGCCCGAAGATGTTCTTCATCCCATTGGCGGCCCAGGTGTCCACGTGCTCCGCCATGGGGCTGGAGGGCGTGATGGGATAGATCGTCGCGACCTCGGTAAAGGCATAGCTGGCGTAAGCGGCGGCCTCGTTGCCGTCCATGGTCTTGCGTTTCATAAGATCCCCCTTCTCTGATCTGCCCGGCCCGCTGGCCTCCGGGCATTAGAATTCATATGTCTATTATGGCACGCAGACGTCATACTGTCAAGAATAGAATCCGGCCATCCTTTCCAGGGCCCCGGTTTCAGCCCGTACATGAGGAACCGCTGCCCGGCGGTCAAACGGCGCGTTCAAATTCTCCCCAGGCATCCAAAGCCCTCAGCGGTCCCGCAGCTCTAGATAGCGGGCGTAGCCCGCCTCGGTCAGGCGGGTCCCGCCCCTCCCCTGCCCGACCGCCAGCCAGCCCGCCTCCTGGAAGCGGCGCAGCAGCGCCCGGACCTCGTGCTCCGAGAGGCAGACGCCCAGGCTCCCACAGGTCCGGACCAGCCCCTGGCGGCCAATGCCCCGGTTCTGGGGATACAAGTCCCCCAACGCCTGCCAGACGGCCCATTCCCCGCCGGAGAGGCCAGCCTCCCGCTTCCGCCCGGCGGACGCGCCGTCCAGGAACTGCTCCGGCAGGTCCTCCAGCGACACCTCCTTCAGTCCCATGTGGTGGAGATACTCCATGCAGTTGCGCAGCTCCCGGATATTCCCGGTCCACCGGTGGCGGAGCAGCGCCTCCTGGACGGGCCCGCTCAGGGTGAAGGAGGCCCGGAACTGGCGGCGGAAAGAGTCCGCCAGAAGCAGAATGTCCTCCCGCCGCTCCCGCAGGGCGGGAATGTGGATGGGAATGACGTTCAGCCGATAGTAGAGGTCCCGGCGGAAACTGCCCTGCCGGACCCGGCCGGAGAGGTCCTCATTGGTGGCGGAGAGCACCCGGACGTCCACGGGAATGGGATTCACGGAACCGATTCGGACCACCTCCTGCTCCTGGAGCACCCGGAGGAGCTTGGCCTGGAAGGCGGGGCTGACGGTCTCGATCTCATCCAGGAACAGCGTCCCCTGGTGGGCGCACTCGAAGAGGCCCGCCCGGCCGCCCTTCCGGGCCCCGGTGAAGGCCCCGTCCTCATAGCCAAAGAGCTCGCTCTCCAGCAGCGTCTCCGACAGCGCCGCGCAGTTGACGGCGATAAAGGGCCGCTCCCGCCTGGGGGAGGCGTTGTGGATAGCCTGGGCGAAGAGCTCCTTTCCGGTGCCGCTCTCCCCGTCCAGCATGATGGAGGCACTGCTGCCCGCCACCCGCCGGGCAATCTCCCGGGTCTTGCGGATGGCGGGGCTGGTTCCCTCAATGTCGTGAAAGGTGTATCTGGCGTGGTGGCTTTTGGGAGTCTTCTGGAGGCGCAGCGTCGCCTGCTGTTCCTCCACCTCCTGGAAGGGGCGCAGAACGGCGAAGGTCCCCAGGGAGCGTTCCCGGATATACAGCGGGGCGGTGGTGACGCTGAAATCCCGTCCCAGGATGCTGGCCAGCCGGGGCCCATCAGCGAAGGGCAGCTCCGGCAGCGCCTCCGCCGCGGGGCGGCCCAGCAGCCGCTCCCGGCTGGAGCACAGCTGTTCCTCCGCCGCCCGGTTCACCAGGGTGACAAGGCCCTCCTCGTCCACGCAGACGATGCCCGCGTCCAAGGCATTCAGGATCAGCTCCAGCTTGCTCTCCATAGTCAGGCTGTTGTAGGTCAGGGTCTGGAGGGAATAATCCACCCCCGCCAGGGCGGCGGTGTAGGCGGCAAACTCCCGGCTCTCCAGGAAAACCGGGTTCCCCAGGCGCAGGGCAATCTCGCACACCGTGTTGGCCGTGAGGCTGCGGGGCCCCAGGTCTACCACGGCGGCCCCGGCCGGGGCCAGGTCCGCCTCCCCGGGGGTGAAGACCGTGAGGACCTCCGGCGGATTCTCCGAGCCGGGGTAGCAGGGCAGGAACTCAATGTTGGAGATGCCCAGGTGGTAGAGCTGGGAGATGCTCTCCATGGCCATGTGCCGGGTCTGGTTCACCAGCAGGGCCTTTGTTCCCTCGGGGTAGGCCCGGAGGGTCTCCACCGCCTTCATGCTGAAGGTGACGGAGGCCTGGACCGTCCGGGCCTCCGGAGGGAGGAAGCCCTTGGCCCAGCTGTGGTAGATCAGGTCATAGCTGGTGACGCTGACCAGATAGAGGTCGCAGTCCCGGAGCTTCCGGATGCTCCCATCCTCCAGGCTGGAGGCGTAGATTTCCGCCGTGCCTCCAAGCAGGCCGCTCAGCAGCCCGGCGTAAAAATCGGCCATGTCCCGGCTCTTTGATAGGATTCCCAGTGTCTTTTTCATAGGCTGCCTCCTTCGCTTCCGCGGGAATATGGAGAAAAGAGGCCGCCGGGGCGGCCTCTTCGCTTTGCCGGAAGCTGGAGGGCTCAGGGAACCCCCAGCTTCATGACGCAAGCCCGGTCCTCCGCCCCGCCGGACCAAAGGAGGGCCTGCATGGCGTCCAGGTGCTCCTTGGTCCAGAGTCCCGGCGCGCCGCCAGTGTGGAGGAACACCGCGTCCCCCTCCAGGACGCCCCGGCGGACCAGGTCCGTAAAGCCGTAGAAGGCCTTCCCGGTATAGCAGGGGTCCAGGAACACTGCCTCCGTCCGGGCCAGGAGGGCAATGTGCTCCTGGGTGACGGGGTCCGGCTGGTTGTAGCCCGTGCCGCCGTATGGGGCTTCCGCCGGGCCAGTTTCCAGGCGCAGGTCCTCCGCCCGGCAGGTGAAGCCCAGCCCGAAGGTCCCGCTGAGCTGGTTGATAAACGCCGCCGTCTCCTCCCGGGGGCGGTAGTCCGGCTCAATGGGAATGCCCACCACCTCAAAGGGGGCGTGGTAGTACTTTGCCCCGGCCCAGAGCCCGGCGAAGGTGCCCGTGGAACCGTAGCCCACCACCAGGTACCTGGGGCGGACGTCCTGGGCCTCCAGCTGGGCCATGAGCTCCGGGACGGCCTGGATGTAACCAGCGGAACCATAGACGGTCTGCCCGCCCACGGGGACGGAGAGGACCTTCTCCCCCCTGGCCTCATATTCCGCGATAATTTTCCCGGCGCACTCCTCCAGGAAGCGCCGCTTGGCCTCCTCCCGCTCCGCCTCCGGCAGGGACTCCACGGCGGTGTCGTCCACAAAGCGGAGGTCGCAGCCCATCAGCCTGTCCAGCAGCAGATTCCCGGACAGGTAGTCCGGGCGCGCCCCTTTCAGAACCAGGATGGGCTTGAGCCCATAGCGGATCGCGGCGGCGGCGGTAAGCCGCCCATGGTTGGTCTGCACGCCGCCAAAGGTCATCAGGGCGGTGTAGCCGTTGTCCAGGGCATACTGGACAATGTAGTCCAGCTTCCGGGCCTTGTTCCCGCCCAGGGCCAGGCCCGTGAGGTCGTCCCGTTTGATATAGAGCCGTCCGCCTCCCAGTTCCCGGGTCAGGCGGGGCATGTATTCCAGGGGGGTGTTCACGCAGCCCGCGGGGGCCCGTTTCAGGGTTTCAATGTTCATGATCCGTCCCTTTCATTATACCGGCGGCACGCCTCCTTGTCAACGAGGACCGCCGGAGGTGGATATTGGAAAACGGACCGCCGTATTCCGGCGGTCCGTTCCGCAAGAGGGAAAAATTAGCGCAGGGCGGGGTTCTTTTCCGCGGCGGCCTTCTCTTCGGGGGTCCGCAGCAGTCCCATCTGGATGGTGACGCAGGTGAAGATAATCAGGGCAAACATGTAGAAGGAGTAAGGCAGGACGTCCAGCGGCGTGCAGCCCGCCAGCTCCGTGACGATGAGGATGCCGCCGTCATGGGGCATCAGGGACAGGAACGCGCAGGCGAAGATGTCCACCAGGCTGGCCAGCCGCTTGGGGGCGATGCCGTATTTGCCGCCGATCTCCTTGGCCAGGGGGCAGGTGACGATGATGCCGATGGTGTTGTTCACCAGCGCGGCGGAGAGCACGCCGGACAGGAGGCCGATGCCATACTCCGCGCCCCGGCGGTTCTTGATCCGGGAGGTAATGGCGTTAACCACCCATTCCACGCCGCCGTAATAGCGGACCAGGCCAATGATGCCGGAAATCAGGGCGGCCACGATGCTGATGGAGAACATGTCGCTCATGCCGCCGCCGATGGCCTGGACCCACTCGAAGAAGCCCACGGTGCCCATGGCGATGCCGATGACCCCCGTCATCAGGATGCCCACGAACAGGACCACCGCCACGTTGATGCCCATCAGGGCGGTGATCAGGACCACGATGTAGGGAAGGACCTGGATAATGTTGTAGCCCCCGGCTTCCACGCTGCCCGCGCCGCTGCTTCCCAGGACGCCATAGATGATGATGGCGACGATGGCGGCGGGCAGGGCCATGAAGAAGTTCATGCGGAACTTGTCCTTCATCTCGGAGCCGCAGCCCTGGGCGGCGGAGATGGTGGTGTCGGAAATCATGGACAGGTTGTCGCCGAAGTAGGACCCGCCGATGACCGCCGCGCCCACAATGGCGGCGTTCAGCCCGGCGCCCTGGGCCACGCCGATGGCCACGGGGGCCATGGCCGCGATGGTGCCCATGGAGGTGCCGATGGCCGTGGAGATAAAGCAGCACATGAGGAACACGCCGGGGATCAGCAGGGAGGCGGGAATGAAATGCAGGGCCAGGTTAATGACGGAGTCCTTGCCGCCCATAGCCGCCGCCGCGCCCTGGAAGCCTCCGGCCATCAGGTAGATCAGGATGATCATCATCACGCCGGAATTGCCCATGCTCTCACAGAACAGGTCCAGCTTTTTGCCCACCTTGACGTCCGGGGCCAGCATCAGCGCCACGGCGACGCCAGCCAGCAGGGCCACATGGCGGGGGAACTGGCCGAAGGGGCTCTCCGCCCCCATAAGGGTGAAGGTGATGCCGCAGCCCACGTACAGAAGCAGGAATACGATGAGGGGTAAGAATGCGATGGGGCCGAGTTTTTTCTGGTTTTCCATGTTGTTCTCCTCTCTCATTTTGCACAACGTGCGTTTTCCGCAGGGGTTATCAAACGGCCGGGCCTTTTCGCCGGAAGGGTCCCTCTCCCGCCCAGCAAAGCGGCCGCCGCTTTGATACGAATAGCCGTTTCCCTCTCATCGGGCCCGGACCGCTTTCTCCAGCTGGCCCAGGGCCTTCTCAATGGTGGCCCGGGGGCAGGCGGCGTTGAGCCGCAGGAAGCCGCTGCCTCCAAGGCCGAAGTCCGTGCCCTTGCCGAAAGCCACGCCCGCCTTCTCCACGCAGAAGCGCTGGAGGGCCTCGTCGTCCATCCCCAGGCCCCGGGCGTCAATCCAGTTGAGGTAGGTGGCCTCGGGCATGTTGGGCTTCAACTCCGGCAGGCGCTCCCGGCAGAAGCTGTTGATAAAGCGCATGTTGTCCGCCAGGTAGGCCTTCAGCTCCTCCAGCCAGGCCCCGCCCTGTTCATAGGCGGCCATGGTGGCCACCAGGCTGAAACAGTTGTTGCGCGCAATGTCCATCCGTTTCAGCTCGGCCACATAGGCCTCCTTCCGCTCCACGGTGTTGAACACCACCGTGGAGGACTGGAGCCCCGCCAGGTTGAAGGTCTTGCTGGGGGCGATGCAGGTGGTGGTAAGGGCAGCAATCCCGGGGGAGACGGAGGCCATGCAGGTGTGCTTATGGCCGTCCAGCATCAGGTCGGAGTGAATCTCATCGGAGAGGATTTCCACACCGTGGCGGACGCAGATACCGCCCACGGCTTCCAGCTCCTCCTTCGTCCAGGCCCGGCCCACGGGGTTGTGGGGGTTGCAGAGGATGAACAGTTTCACGCCGTCGATCTTGGACTCGAAGTCCTCCAGGTCCATGGTGTAGTACCCGGCCTCGTCCCGCTTCAGGGGGCTGACCACCATGGTCCGTCCCGTGTTCTCAATGACGTCGGCAAAGGGGTGGTACACTGGCTGCTGGATGATAACCTTGTCCCCGGGCTGGGTGAACATGGACAGGATCATCCGCATGCAGGGCACCACGCCGGGGGCGAAGGCCATCTTCTCCAGGTCTGGCTTCCAGCCGTTGCGCGCCTCCTGCCACCCGGCCACGGCCTCAAAATACTTGGGGGTCCGCCAGGTATAGCCGAAGATGCCCTGATCGGCCCGGGCCTTGATGGCCTCCACGATGCAGGGGGCGGTGCGGAAATCCATGTCGGCGATCCAAAGGGGGATGACGTCGTTGGTGCCGTAGTGGAGCTCAGCCTCTTCGAATTTGGCCGCATAGTTTTGTGAGCGGTCTACGATCTCATCAAAATTGTAAGCCATGTGCTCTCTCCTCCCAAATCTTTAGAACCAGGCTTCCCAGCTGGGGGCGCCGGGGCGGAGGCATCCTCCCTTCCGGCATCCAGCGGCTGGAAACGCGGGCTCCTTCATTCCGGCCCGGGCCCCGGTTCCTCTCCGGGACCTCCGCGCCGTGTCTGGCGGGATTATAAAGCAATTTCCATACCAAAGCAGGGGCTTCCTGGAAAATAACCGTCTCTTTTTTCCATACCCTCCGGAAAAAGCCGCCTTACACGAAAATAGGTGGAATTCGCCAAAGACTCCAAGGGAAAATTTCCCCCTTTTCCGGAAGGGCGGCTCCGGCCCGGCGGACGGTTTGGCCCGCGGCGGGGAAACCAATAGTAGAAAACCAGTTTTAACCGGATAAGCAGATAATTCTCCCGTTTCGCCCGGCAAAGAAGGTCCCCGGCACGGGAATGCGCCGCAGGCCCGTTCCCCGGCCTTCCGGCAGGGGCGGCTGTGGACCCCCGCGCCCGGAAAAACGGAACGCGCCGGGCGGGAACCTCCTCCGGCAGAGCCCGGTGGAACGGAAGCGCCCCGGCCATCATAGGGTAAAGAAGCGGCACGCGCAGCCTGCCGCGAATCTCCGCCCCGGCCCCGCCGGGGCGCGCTATGGAGCTTTTAATATGTCTATGCCTTCCTTTCCCCCTAACGGGGCGGACATGACCCGGGAGGAAGCCCTGACCATGATCATCGCTTCCATCGCCATGGAAGAGCTTGCCCTGAGCCACATCCTCAACGCCGAGGGTGAGAAACTGCAATATATCCTCGGGACCCTGCCGGGCACGAAGCCCTGCGCCGGGCCCCAGGAGGTACTAGCCGTCAACAAGAGCGTCACCTCCCTGGTTGAGGCGGTGACCCAAAACCAAATGCTCCTTAAAAACAAGCTGGAACGGGTCCTGGAGCTCTGTCCTCCGGAACCCGGACCGCCGCCCTGCCCTCCGGGGCCTGGGCCCATGCCCTGTCCCCCGCCCTGCCCTCCGCCGCGGCCAGCAAGGCCCTGCCCGGGCCCCCCGCCCTGTGAGAAAAGCGCCCTCCAGCTGGCGGGCCAGCGGGAGGGCGCGCTGTGGAACCCCGGCTGCCGCCTGCCCTGGCGGCAGAAGGTCCGGCGGGGAACGGGCCTTTGCTGGGACAAACAAGCTCCCGCCCAGGTACGGCTGAACCCCCAAAAAACCTGGGCGGTCCAATACACCCTGGACGTCTGCGCCCTGCATCCGGCGGTGAAGGCGGGGTCCATCCTCCTCAAGCAGACTCCCCGGGGCGCTTTTACGGAGACGGCGCCCCTGCGCTTTTCCCTGGAGTGCGGCCCGGAGGGTCCCAAAACCCTGCAATACACCGCCGTGCTGTACCCCTGCATGGCGGGCGGGAACGAGGCGGAGCTGTCCCTGGTGCTAGACGCCGATGCCCCCCTTTACGTAGAGCGGGCGGCGCTGGACATCACGGAGCTTTAACCCCGGGAGTGCCGGGAGGAACGCCGGGGGCCCGGCGTTCCTCCCCAGTCCGCACGGCGCGGAAATTTCCCTGGATTTTCCTTACGGCAAATCTTGTCAATGCGGCAGTTTTCTGATATACTGGGTTTCCCCGAAGCGGAGCGGACCCCCTTCCATCCCTATGAAGCAGCGCGGGAAGCCCTGAGGCGCGTTCCCCGGACGAATTGGAAAAGGAGAAAATTCTGATATGAAAAGACCGTTAAGACTGTTTTCGGCCTTACTGGCCTTCTGTGTGCTTGCCGCCGCGTTTCCCCCAGCAGGGCTGGCGGCGGGGGAGGAGAGCGGCTTTTTTGACTTGAGAAACGCCGTCGAGCAAGCCTCGCCGGGAGATACCATTACATTGCCAAGAGACGCTGAGGTAAACGCCGTGGTGAGATCATCCCCATGGATCATCCAAAAGAACGTCACGATTGATGGCCAAGGCCATTCTGCGACGATACGGGCGATCGGAATTCTGCTGGGCGCGGACGTGACTTTCCGAAACGTGGACCTGAACCTTGCAGGCTCTGACGGACGCAACGCGGTCATAGCCAACGGGAACCACCTGACACTGGACAATGTAACGGCCGGAGGTTATTCTATCAACGTCTTCGGCGGTTCGCTGACACCGTCCTCGTATGAAGACTATTTTTCGGTCCCCACGCCCGGCACGGCGAAGAAGGTGACCATTCAAGGGAACACCAACCTTCAAGGAAGGAACAGCGGCTTTGGGTCCGGCAATATTTACGCGGGCAGCTTGTCCATGGGCAGCCTTGACCCCAGCAACAATGGACCGGATGCCAACGGGCCCAATACTACATTCCCGGGCGACGTGACCATTGAGGTGGAGGGCGGCATTGGCTCCGATTTGGGAACCATATACGCGGGTGGCGCCCAGAACCGGATTCCCGTAGGGGCGATCAGCGGAAAAGTGATCATTCCGGACCCGGTCAACTACAAGGTATCCGGAACTGTCACCATCACCGGAGGGAACGCGATCCCCAGCGTGAACGGAGAGGGAGCTACTGCGACGGAGGTGGTATACGCCGGAAATGGCAATGAGGACACCAAAACCCTTCAAGATATTTCCAACCTGTCGGTGGGAAGCGGCAAGCTCGTCCTGACAGACGGCAGCTGGTTCCGGGATGGCGGGACGCTTTCCCTTGCGTCCGGCGCGAAGCTGATCCTCAGCAAGTTCCAAGACCCCATCCCGGACTTTCACGGAAACGGCGGTTTTCTGATTTTGGGAACTGGCCAGACCCTTACGATCAACGGCCAGGTGACAGGCACGACCAAGGTGGCCATCGGCGGTACCACCTCTAGTGACCTTCAATCTTCGTCCGTGGCAACCCTGGGACATCCCTATATCATAGCCCCCAATTCCACCGCCGATAGTTTCCAGCTTCTGCCCTATTCCACACAGCCTAATATGACCCTGGTGCGGGACGACAACGGGAAGTGGACGGCCACGGACGGCTCCTCCGGCGGGACGGTCAACCGTGTGACCAGTTTCCGGATTGTACCGGATACGTTCACCACAAGCACGGGTGTGCTTGCTGAAATTGAGATGGAGGTGGAGTTTGAAAGCGAAGTCCCTGCCGCGCTGGATTTCATTCCGCTGACGGTCAGCGTGGATGGGAAAGACATTGTTGCAAAAGAGGACCCAGAAAACGAAGGCTACTATACTTATACGTCCCAAGGCGGCCTTCTGGAAATGACGGTTATGGACAACACGCTGTGTGTTACTCCGTACCCTCAATATTCGGCTGATACGTACAAAATCCAAGTGACCATTCCCGCCAAGTACAACGGGGCGGGAACGACGCTTACGGATTCCGTCTCCCTGACCGTCACGGACGGCGGCGGAACGCCGGACCCCGGCCCCGCTTCCATCCCCGTCCCCCTGGCGAACTCCGGCCTGAAGTGGACGGGCGCCGTGCAGGCTGGCGTAAACGCGGGAACGGGGTACACCCTTTCCGGGGACTACCAAGCCACGGACGTAGGCTCTTACACGGCCACCGCCACCCTGCAGGACGGCTATCAGTGGGAGGACGGAACAAGCGGCCCCCAGACCATCCCGTGGAGCATTGCCAGGGCGGACGGCCCCTCCGCGCCCGCCGCCCTGGCCGGGGTTGCCCCCTCGGCTTCCGGCGGCACGGACGGCAAAATCACCGGAACCACCGCCGCCATGGAGTATGCCCCAAACGCGTCTTTCACAAATGCGCAGACCTGCGGCGAGCCCGAAACCACGGGGCTTGCCGCCGGGACCTACTACGTGCGCGTGAGGGAAACCGGGACCCATGAGGCGGGGGCCCATACCTCCATTACCGTCCCGGCCCCCGGCGCGCCCACGGTGACGGGGATTTCCATCAGCAGCAGCACCCACAAGACCGAGTACCAAGTGGGCGGCAAACTGGACGTGACGGGCCTGACCATCGAAGTTTCGTACTCCAACAACACCACGCAGACCGTTCTGGTAACGGCGGACATGGTTGGCGGCTTTGACTCCAGCCAGGCGGCGGAAAGCCAGACCCTCACCATCACCTACGAGAGCTATACGGCCACCTATACCATTAAAATCACCGCCCCTGAACAGCCCGGGAACCCCCAATACCAGGTGACGCTCAACAACCTGGGCGACGGCGGCAGCGGCGGGGGCGCCTATGAGGCGGGAACCACCGTCACCATCCGCGCGGGCAGCAAGAGCGGCTTCACCTTCTCCGCCTGGCAGCAGCCGGAGGGCGTGACGCTGGCGGACCGGAACAGCCCGGAAACCAGCTTTGTGATGCCCGCCAAGGACGTCACCCTGCTGGCAACCTGGAAGATCGGCGGCGGCACGACGCCGCCCGTCCCCAGCCACACCCACGCCTGGTCCCCGGCCTGGAAGTCCGACAAGACCCACCACTGGCACGACTGCGCCGCCTCCGGCTGCCCCATCGCGGACAACAGCCAAAAGAGCGGCTATGCCGCCCATACCGCCGGGGACTGGGTGGTGGACCAGCCCGCCACCTCCTCCCAGAGCGGGACCCGGCACAAGTCCTGCACCGTCTGCGGCTATGAGCTGCTCCGGGAAACCATCCCCGCCACCGGGGGCGGGTCCTCCTCCGGCGGCGGAAGCTCCTCCTCCGGCTCGTCTTCCGGGTCCTCCTCCGGCGGGAGCTCCTCCAACAGCACCACCACCGTGAAAAATCCGGACGGCTCCACCACATCCACCAATACCAACAAAACCACCGGAACGGTGACGGAAACCACCCGCCGCCCCGACGGCTCCAAGCTGGTGGTGGAGACGAAAAAGGACGGCACCGTCACCTCTACCGAGACGGCCAAAGACGGCTCCACGGTCAAAACCGTGCTGCGGCCCGACGGCACCTCGGAAACCACGGTCAAGCAGGCGGACGGCCTCACCGCCTCCGTCCGGGAGGACCAAAATAGCGCCCGGGCCGACGTCCGGCTTCCCGCCGGTACGGTCCGGGAGAGCCAGGACAGCGGCCTGGCCGTGGCCCTGCCCCTTCCGGTCCTGCCCTCCAACGCCTCGGTTACCATTCACACCGGGAGCGTCCGCCCAGTCCAGGTGGAGATTCCCGCCGAGGGGGATGAAAATACCACCGTGGCCTATCTGGTCAATGGGGACGGCTCTGAGACCATCTTGAAAACCGCCGTCCTCACCGGGGGACAGATGACCGTCAGCGTCCCCAATGGGGCCACGGTGCGCCTCCGGGACAACGGCAAGAACTTCTACGACGCCCAGGGCCACTGGGCCAAGGACGCCATTGATTTCGTTTCCGCCCGGGAACTCTTCTCCGGCAAGACGTCCAACACCTTCGTCCCCGACGCGCCCATGAGCCGGGCGATGCTGATGACGGTGCTGGCCCGCCTGGACGGCGCAAGTGCCGCCGGGAGCTCCGCCTATGAGCAGGGCATCGCCTGGGCGGTGGCCCAAGGCATCAGCGACGGCCGGAATCCCGAGGGCCAGGTGACCCGGGAGCAGTTTGTAACCATGCTGTACCGCTACGCGGGCAGTCCCGCCGCCACGGAGCGGGAGCTGCACTTCTCCGACGCGGAGCAGGTCTCCGCCTACGCCCGGGAGGCGGCCCGCTGGGCCGTGGAAAACGGCATCCTCAGCGGCTATGGAGACGGTTCCTTCGCCCCCAAGGGCAAGGCCACCCGGGCCCAGGCCGCAACGATGCTGGCCCGGTACGTGGCCTATCTGAACAACCAATAAACCATCCAGCCGGAGAGGGCGGGTCCATAAAGGACCCGCCCTCTCCGGCTGGAATATTAGTTATTTTCAGTAAAGAACGTCAGCCCGGCAGAAGGCCCGGCACGGTTTCCGCCAGCAGCGCCGCCAGCTGGGCGTGGCCCTTCCGGGTCAGGTGCATCCCGTCCACAGCGTTGAACTCGCAGTCCTTGGCGTCCAGATAATGAGCTCCTACCAGCCTGGCGGTTTTTTCATAGTAAGCGGGCAGTTCCCGGGACTTCTCCAGGCAGCCCTTCCCCATGGGAACGCCCGTCTCAGAATGCTCCATCTCCGGGCGGATGGGGGGCGGGCAGACAATCAGGATATTGGGGGCATGGTCCCCCCAGCAGTCCACGCTCTGGGCCTTGCGGACCAGCCGCTCCATGCCGATGGCGATGCAGGCGGCGTTGGCCCCCAGGCGCTCCTTGACGTCGTTGGTGCCCAGCATGATGACGAGCAGGTCCAGCGCTTCATGGCTCTTCAGCAGGGAGTACAGAACCGTGAGCGCATCCATGGTCTCGTGCAAAGGGTCCTGGAACACCGTGGTCCGGCCGCTGAGGCCCTCCTCCGTCACTAGGAACCCGTCCCCCAGGGCCTTTTGCAGGAGGCAGGTCCACCGCTCGTCCTCGCTAAAGCGGATGCCGCCGTCGGCACAGTCGGAGGGATCGGCGCAGTAGCCGTGGGTATTGGAATCACCCAGGCAGAGAATGTGCTTTTTCATCGTTTATCTTCCTTTCTATCCACAGCCACTTGGTATGAAATTTACCCGTTTTCTAATACGTTAGCAGGTTTTTCCAGTTTGTCAAGACAGACAACCCGAAGATTTTTCCGAATAGAGGTGGTATTTTTACCAAAAATCGAAATTATTTTTGAAGCATCCGCCGAATATGCAGTTTCTACGAAAAACCTTTCGATTCCAATTGACAAAAGTAGGAAGCCCTTGTATAATTCATACAGCGGGCTGGTGCCTGCCAGCTCATTTTTTGTAAAGATTAAAAGGAGGATTCGTGATGAAGATGAAGAAGTTACTTGCAATTGTATTGGCCATGGCCATGGTCATGGCCCTTGCCGCCTGCGGAGGCGGCAAAGACGATTCCCAGCCCCCCGCCGACGACCAGACCCAGTCCGGTTCCCAGACTCCCGAGGCTCCGGAGGAGCCCGCCTCCGCCGGGGAACTGACCCTGTGGACCTATCCCATCGGTAACTGGGGCAAGGAAGAGGAAGTCAAGGCCATCACCGACGCTTTCACCGCCGACACCGGTATCTCCGTGAAAGTGGAATACTTGGCCTACGCCGACGGAGACGATAAGGTCAACTCCGCCATCACCGCGAAAAATGCCCCCGACCTGATCATGGAAGGTCCCGAGCGCCTGGTGACCAACTGGGGCGACAAGGGCTACCTGGTGGACCTGAGCGATATGTTCGACGACACGGACAAGAGCGAAATCAACGAAGCCGCCATGGCCGCCTGCACCCATTCCAACGGCTCGGTCTATGAGTATCCCCTGGTCATCACCGCCCACTGCATGGCCATCAACCTGGACGCCTTTAAGGAGGCCGGGGCCGATGTGTACCTGAACCTGGACACCCACACCTGGACCACTACCGACTTCATCAACGCTGTGGAGGCCCTGTATGACCACTATCAGGCCCCCGTGGGCGCCGTGTATTGCAAGGGCCAGGGCGGCGACCAGGGTACCCGCGCCCTCGTCAACAACCTCTACGGCGGCACCTTTGCCACCGCCTCCCATGACCAGTACACCTGGGACGACGACGAAAACATCAAGGCCCTGGAGCAGCTCAAGAGCATGCCCGGCATCGCCTTTGACGCCTCCCTTGAGGGCGGCGACGAGATCAAGGTCTTCTATCAGGGCATCCTGAAGATGGCCTTCTGCTGGAACATCGCCCAGCAGCTGAACCCCAACCAGGCCGATACTGGCGCGGGCCTCACCGCCAACGGCGAAGAGATCGTCTTCATGGGCTTCCCCGCCCAGGGCGGCTCTCCCGCCCTCCAGGGCGGCATCTGGGGCTTCGGCATCTTTGACAACGGCGACCAGGCCCGGATTGAAAATGCCAAAACCTTCATCAAGTGGATGTGCGACTCCGAGCACACCGTGGACGCGGTGAAGACCGCCAACTACTTTGCCGCCCGCTCCGCCGCCGAGGGCACCGACCTCTCCGGCATCTGGGCCGACAATGACATCATGAACGAGTATCAGATTCTCATGCCTTACCTGGGCGACTATTATCAGGTCACCAAGGGCTGGGCCGGCGCCCGTACCGAGTGGTGGACCATGCTCCAGAAGGTGGGCGAAGGCGCTGACATCGCCGAAACCGTCGCCGCTTACGCGGCCAATGCCAACGCCGCCGACGCTGGCTGATCCTCTTCATACACCGTCAAAGAGATAAGGGTTTTTGCGCCCCTCTCCCGCGAAGGGCGGGAGAGGGGCGCGTTTCTACCTCATGGGGCCCCGCCCTGTCAAATCCAGTCGTAAAGGAGTGTTGATCTTGGCAAAACAGTCTCACCCCACTATGAGCCGTGCCCTTCAAAGGCGGGAGAACATCTCCGGCTACCTCTTCCTCCTGCCCAGCCTGGTCTTCTTCATCGGGTTCGTGGTCATCCCCATGCTGATCTGCATTATCACCAGCCTCACAGACGCCAACATGCATGACCAAGGCATGTTCGGCAGCTTCGTCGGCCTGTCCAACTTCACGAAGCTGATGAGCGACGGGACCTTCCTGGAGGCGCTGAAAAACACCTTCATCATCGTCATCGTCAGCGTGCCCACGGTGTGCGCCTTCTCCCTGTGGGTATCCTCCGCCATCTATAAGCTCAGCGGGCCCGTGCTGTCCGCCTTCCGCTGCATCTTCTACCTCCCCGTAGTCACTGGTTCCGTGGCCGTCACCGTGGTGTGGAAGTGGATGTACGACAACTACACCGGAATCTTCAACCACGTCCTCAAGGGCGTGGGGCTCATCGACCAAAACATCAACTGGCTGGGCGATTCCAAGTACGCCCTCTGGTGCATCATCCTGATCCTTTTTACCACCTCCGTGGGCCAGCCCATTGTGCTGTACGTCTCCGCCCTGGGCAACGTGGACCAGACCCTCATTGAGGCCGCCGAGGTGGATGGGGCCAACAGCTTCCAGGTCTTCTGGCAGGTCAAATGGGCCCAAATGATGCCAACGACCCTGTACATCCTGGTCATCACCACCATCAACTCTTTCCAGTGCTTCGCCTTGATCCAGCTGCTGACCAAGGGCGGCGCGGGCACCAACACGGTGATGTACCACATCTATTGGACCGCCTTCAAGCTCACGGAACAGGCGGGCCACTTCGGCTATGCCAACGCCATGGGCGTGGTGCTGGCCATTTTCATCGGACTGCTGTCCGCCCTCCAGTTCAAGCTGGCGAAAGAAAAGTAAGGGGGTGCTGGTATGAAAATTGAAACTGGACGCGGCCGCGCGTATAAAATCGCCTCTGTGATCATCCTGGTCATCCTGGCCTTCCTCTTTACCTTCCCGCTGTACTGGATCGTCACGGGCGCCTTCAAAAACGGCGCGGACATCAACGCCACCAAACCCATCTGGGTCCCCTCCGAGTGGGTGATGAACAACTTTGACAAGCTGATGAAGCAGCGCAGCGTCCCCCTGTGGGAGGTCTACCTGCCCTTCGGCAGCTTCTTCAACGGCGGGAAAAAGATGCTCCTCACCGCCGGGCCGGAGGCCCCCGCCGCCATCCGCTGGCTGATCAACGCGGTGCTCATGTGCGTACTGGCCATGCTCTTCACCTGCCTCACCGCCGCCATGGCGGGCTACGCCCTGGCGAAAAAGCGCTTCAACGGCCGGGCCATCCTGTTCTCCCTCATCGTCTGCGCCATGGCCCTGCCCAAACAGGTCATCCTGATCCCCCTGCTGAAGGAGATGTCCGCCCTGCGCCTGTACGACAGCCTGTGGGCGGTGATTTTCCCCACCGTGGGCTGGCCCTTCGGCGTATTCCTGATGAAGCAGTTCTCGGAGAGCATCCCAGGAGAAATCCTGGAGGCCACCCGCATCGACGGGGCCAGTGAGCTGAAAACCTTCACCACGGTGGTCATGCCCATGATCAAACCGGGCATCGGGGCCCTGGCCATCTTTACCTTCATCAACTGCTGGAACGACTACTTCATGCAGCTGGTCATGCTGGCCAGCGGCAGCAACTTCACCATCCCCCTGGGCATCGCCACCCTCCAGGCGGAAACCTCGGTGGACAACGGCCTGCTGATGGCTGGCGCCACCCTGGCGGCGGCTCCCATCATCATCGTGTTCCTGATCTTCCAGAAGTACTTTACCCAGGGCATCACCATGGGCGCCGTAAAGGGCTGACGCCCTTTTCCCAGAAGGCCGTAACGGCGCCTGCCCTTGCGGGGCAAACGCTTAGCGGCGCGGGCCCCGGAGGGGATGAAGAAGCAACCGGGCCCGGTGCCACCCTGGCAGTCCGGCCACATGCCAAGCCGGAGCGGCGGCCTGGAGCCCTGAACGGGAGGACCTGAATGATTTACGCCAAAAACAAGGATGCCCTGGCCTACCGGGGCATCCACCCCAACCTGGACCTGGCGCTGGACCACATAACGCCGGAGTTCCTGGCCTCTGTGGGCCCGGAGCGGGTAGAGCTCAAGGGCGGCAGCGTGTATGCCACCCGCTTCACCTATGAAACTGTCCCGGCGGAGGAGAGCTTCTTCGAGGCTCATAAAAAGTACTTGGACATCCACATGATGGTGGAGGGTTCCGAGGGCGTGGAGATCGCCCCGCCGGACGCCCTAACCGAATTCGACCGGGTGGAGGCCAACGACTTTTATGCCTACCGGGGCACCGGGGACTACAAGCTGGTCCTCTCTCCCGGGGACTTCCTGGTGGTTTTCCCCGGCGACGCCCACCGCATCAAGATGCAGGCGGGTGGCCCCAAGACCGTGAGCAAGGTCGTCTTCAAAGTGAAAATCTATGACTAGGAGTGACAACATGAGAGACCTTTCCAAATACCAGGGTATTTTCCCCGCCTTTTACGCCTGCTATGGCCAGGACGGCAAAGTCAGCCCCCCGGCGGTCCGGGCCCTGGCGAAATTCCTGCTGGACAAGGGCGTGCAAGGATTGTACGTGGGCGGCTCTTCTGGCGAGTGCATCTACCAGAGCGTAGCGGAACGGAAGGAAACCCTGGAGAACGTCATGGCGGAAGTGGGCGGTAAGCTGGCCATCATCGCCCATGTGGCCTGCAACAATACCGCAGACAGCCAGGACCTGGCGGCCCACGCGGAGAGCCTGGGGGTGGACGCCATCGCCTCCATTCCCCCCATTTACTTCCACCTGCCCCCCAAGGGCATCGCCAAGTACTGGAACGATATCTCCGCCGCGGCCCCTGGCACGGACTTCGTCATCTACAACATCCCCCAGCTGGCGGGGGTGGCCCTGTCGGTGCCCCTGCTCCAGGAGATGCTGAACAACCCCCGGGTCATAGGGGTAAAGAACTCCTCCATGCCCGTCCAGGACATCCAGATGTGGCGCGACGAAGGGGCCCTGGTCTTCAACGGCCCCGACGAGCAGCTCCTCAGCGGCCTGGCCGCCGGAGCCGCCGGGGGCATCGGCGGGACCTATGCCGCCATGCCGGAGCTGTACCTGGAGATCTACCGCTGCTTCAAGGCGGGAGAGCTGGAAAAGGGCCGGGAGGTCCAGAACGAGTGCTGCCGCATCATCTACAAGATGTGCTCCACCCAGGGAAACATGTACGCCGTCATCAAGGAGATTCTCCGCCTCCAGGGCGGGCCGGACATCGGCGGCGTCCGGGCGCCCCTGCTGGCTCTGGAACCCGGCGACCAGGCCATCGTCGTCCAGGCCCACGAGATGATCCAGGCCGCCATTGCAAAATACTGCTAAGCGAAAAAGCCCCCGCTTTTCCTTGGAAAAGCGGGGGCTTTCGTTTGCGATGAGGACGGTCCGCAGGCTTCTTTGGGATGTGTTTTACCTGGAACAAGAGGGCGCGCGCCCTTACAGCGCGGCTTTGCGGACACGCTCCAGGGCCTGCTCCACCGCCGGAATCTTGATGACAAGGACGGTGACCACCGCTTCCGCCAGCAGGTAGCTGTAATTGTAAATGATGGGATACAGGCTCCGCAGGGCCTGGGGGAAATTCTCCGGCATGTAGTCCATCCAGTAGAGGTAGCCCCCGATGGAGTGGAACACGCCCCGGGCCAGCACCGCCACAACGTAGCCCGTGAGGAGGCTGTTTTTCTTCCCCCGGAAGAGCCCCGCCAGCCCTAGGGCGGCGAAAGCCAGCACGTAATCACAGCAGACCTGGAACAGCGACAGGAAGTAGGGCTCTTGTAAAAATTGCAAAATGCCATAGGCAAAGCCCACCAGGATGCCTGTGCGAACGCCGTACCAGTTGGCCACCAGCACGATAAAGAGCATGCTCAGCAGGGTGACGGAACCGCCGTAGGGCAGCTTGAAGACCCGGATGAAGCTGGTCACGTAGGCCAGGGCCACGGCCATGGCGCAGTAAGCCAGCTGCCGGACGGCAAAGCCCCGCTTCCCTCCCCGGTCCGCCAGGGACAGGCCCGCCAGGATGCCCACCGCCAGCAAAGCGGCGCCCAGCCCATATCCGGCGGTGGTGAGGCCCCCCTCACCGTTGACAAACAGATGCAGCATGGAACTACTTCCTCCTTGTTCCGACCGCGAAACTGACGGCAATCCAAAACAGCCCTCCCGAAACCGGGAGGGCTGTTCCTCATGCGGAAAAAGCATGTGAGTTCATGACGGCTCCCTACGTTGGCATTACCCAAATCAGGTTGTGGGTCGAAGCGTTCGCTTCCTCTCAGCCCGCTTCCGCGAGCTCCCCAGTTCACGATCTATGTAATTGGTGAGGTTATTATAGCACATCCCGGCGTCCCGCGCAAGACTTTTCCGCCAGGAAGAGGGTCCGGTTTCGCATTTTGCAGGCGGAAGGCGGCGCAGGGCGGACCTACAGGGTATCATCCCCGCATGGGGCACGCCCCTGCCAGACGGTAAAAACATGAAATTGGAGCTTGCGGAATCCCTCCGGCTTTGGTATCTTAGAAACTGGATTTTCCACAACTATAATAAGACGGCAAGGGAGCGCTTATGAAAGAACTGTTTTCAGGAACCAGCCAATATGTGGCCTCCAGCGAGCTGATGGCGGCGGTAAACATCGCCGTGACGCTGGAAAAACCGCTTCTCATCAAGGGGGAACCAGGCACGGGCAAGACCATGCTGGCCCAGGCCGTAGCCCAGGCGCTGGGGAAGGAACTGATTATCTGGAACGTGAAGTCCACCACCAAGGCCCAAGATGGCCTCTACGTCTACGACGTGGTCCAGCGGCTGTACGACAGCCAGTTCGGAACCCACGGCGTGGACGACGTGGCCCGTTATATCAAGCTGGGCAAGCTGGGCGAGGCCTTTTCCTCTGAAGAGCAGGTGGTCCTCCTCATCGACGAGATCGACAAGGCGGACCTGGAATTCCCCAACGACCTGCTGTGGGAGCTGGACCAGATGGAATTCTATATCCCGGAGACCCGGGAGACCATCCGGGCAAAAAAGCGGCCCATCGTCATCATTACCTCCAACGCGGAGAAGGAGCTGCCCGACGCCTTCCTCCGCCGGTGCATCTTCCACTATATTGACTTCCCGGACCAGGAGCAGATGGAGCGCATCCTCCGCGTCCACTTCGGCCATCTGGAGGAGGACCTCCTCCGCCAGGCCATGGCGGCGTTCTACTGGCTGCGTCAGCTCCGGGGCATCGACAAGAAGCCCAGCACCTCGGAGCTGGTGGACTGGCTCCGGGCCCTCATTGCCGGGGGCGTGGACCCCGCCCGGATTCCAAAGGAGATGCCCTTCGCCGGGGTCCTGCTGAAAAAGGACAAGGACCTGCGGACCCTGCGGGGCGCCCGGTGAGGCCATGTTCATTTCCTTTTTCTACCTCCTCCGGAGCCGGGGGCTGGGCGTGACGCCGGACGAGTGGATGACGCTGCTGGAGGGGCTGTCCCAGGGGCTGCACCAGTCCTCCCTGACGGGGTTTTACCGTCTCTGCCGGGCAGTCGTGGTAAACAGCGAGGCGGACTTTGACCGCTTCGACCAGGCGTTCCTGGAGTTCTTCCGGGACGTCCCCTGGGAGGGCGGACTGCCCAGGGAGCTGCTGGACTGGCTGGACCACCCGGCGGAGGACCTGGGACGCACCCTGGAAGAGCTGAAGCGGGCGGGCTTCTCCGGGGAAAAGGCGGAGGAACTGCTGCGCCTCCTGGAAGAGCGGCTGAAGGAACAGACGGAAGAGCACAACGGCGGCAGCTACTGGGTGGGCACCCAGGGCCGCTCCCCCTTCGGCAACAACGGCTGGCACCCCGGCGGCATCCGCATTGGTGGCCAGGGCCGCCACCGCACCGCCATGATGGTGGCCGGGGAACGGCGGTTCCGGGACTTCCGGAAGGACAACACCCTGGACACCCGGCAGTTCCAGACGGCCTTCCGGCTGCTGCGGCAGCTCTCCATCCAGGCGGAGGAACACGAGGAAATCCTGGACGTGGACGGGACCGTCCGGGATACCTGCGGCAATGGCGGGCTCTTGAAACTCCGGAAAACCCACCCCCGGAAAAACGCCGTCAAGGTCCTGCTGCTGATGGACTCCGGCGGGTCCATGGAGTATTACGCCGGGCTCTGCTCCCGGCTGTTCCAGGCCGCCCAGAAGTCCAACCACTTCAAGGAGCTCCACACCTACTATTTCCACAACTGCGTCTACTCGGAGCTTTACGCCAGCCCCTCCCTCCGCTACCAGGAGGAGGTACCCACGGAGTGGGTGCTCCAGAATTTCGGCAGCGGGTACAAGGTCCTCGTGGTGGGCGACGCCGCCATGAGCCCCTACGAGCTCCGGGAAAAGCACTACGACTGGGAGAAACGGTCCTACGGCCCCTCCGGCCTGGAGTGGCTGGAGCGTATGAAGGCGCAATACCCCTACCTCGTCTGGCTGAACCCGGAGCCCATGCCGGAACGCCCGGACTACTGGGGCCAGACCCACTGGCAGCTGGGGCACATGTTCCCCATGTACGACCTCACCGCCGAGGGGCTGGAACAGGCCATGAAGCGGCTGATGAGCCGGAAATGAACACGAAGAGGCCGCTTCCAAGCGGCCTCTTCTTCTCTCGCCCTATTTGTAAAAACTCCTCAGCGGAACAGCTGGCGCACATCGTCCTTCCCCCGCTTGCCGTGGGTCCGCAGGGCCTGGGAGGAGGGGCGGGAGATGGACTGCCGGGCGTCCGCCAGCAGCGTGCCCGCCGCCCCGGCGTCCCGCACAGGGCCCCCGCCCAGGTACTGCTGGACCCCCAAAAGGCCGTTCCAGCTCCGCTCCAGCCGATGGTACAGCACATGGTAGGCGTTTTGAATCTGGGCCACCCAGCGGCGGTCCCGCTCCACGATGGCCTGGGCCGCCTTGGCGGCCTCCTTCGTGGCCACGTTCATCCGGTCCAGGCCCAGGGCCCGGGAGGACAGGCGGAACTGGGGCAGCGTCACGGTTTCCGCCCCCATCTGGAGGGGCACCCCGGAACGGGTCCAGAGCCGGGCCCTTCCGATGTCGGCCCCATCGGAAATCTGGACCTTTCCGCAGCTTCCGAAGAGGCAGGCCCCGATATCCGCCCCGGGGTCGCCGCCCAGGGCCTTTTGTATCCGGGCCGGGCCCGTGATGACGATATCGCCGCAGGTTCCCTGGACGCCCGCGCCGATGGCGGCGGCATGGCCTATGGCCAGGGCGGTGATGCGGCCGCCCCGGATCGTGATATCGCCCACCGCCGCGCCCAGGGCCCCGCCAATGCCCGCGCCGCCGCCAGCTTCCCCTGTGGCGCTGACCACGCCGCCCAGAATGTCCACAGGGCCCATGGCCCCCCGTCTTCCCGCGCCGATGCCCGCGCCGCCGCCATTTCCCACGGCGGTAACCGCGCCGCCCCGTATCCGGATGCGGCTGGCCCGGTCTCCGCCGCTGCCGCTGTCCCGGCCAATGCCCGCGCCCCCCGCGCCGCCGGAGGCGGCCAGGGTCCCGGCGGGATTCCGGCTGCTGTCCCGGGTCTCGGGACAGTCCACCAGCAGGGAGGTGCCCTCTCCCAGGGAGATGCCCGCCCGGCCCGCGCCGCTCTCAAAGCGGTTTTCCGTGCCGCTGCGCAGCAGCAGCGTCACGTCGTTCTCCCGTCCCAGGTCAAAGGCCCCGCCCTCGGGTACCCGGCACACCACGCCTCCCAGGGTCAGCTCCAGCTTTCCGATGCCGTCCGCCAGCGCCAGCCGCCCGCTGAAGGGCTCTTGGTTTGCGTCGGTTCCCGCGCCGCCGGAGATGGCGGTAACTTGGTTGGTCAGGATACGCAGGGTGTGGGTCTCTTCCTCGTAAATCCAGTCCTTGCCCGCCTCTCCCCCGGTGACCGTGAAGGGGTTGGGGTACAGGACCGTCTCCTCAAAGGCCCCGGCGCTCTCGTTCCACCGGAGGTAGGCATAGCGGGTTTTGGGCCGTCCGGCCTCGTCCTTCCCCCGGAGGATTACGGTGTGGACCGCCGGGGAGCCCTGGTCGCCCTTTTCCAGCCACAGCCGGGCGGGCTCGCCGCTCAAAAGCAGGGCCCGTCCCTGCCTGCCATCCACTGACAGGGCGGTCATGGCGCTCCAGCCCGGCAGCAGGGTCTTCCAGAGGATGTCAAAGGGGGCCATGGGCTTCCCGGCTCCGTTGGTGACATTGGCGGCCCGGGCCGCCAGGAGGACGGGCCCGTCGATGACCACGGGAATCCCCAGGGTCCCCGGGCCTCCGTCCTCTTCCTCCGCCGCCAGGATCACCGCGCCGCCCGTCAGGCGCAGTACGTTGCTCTCATCACCGTGGAGCGCGCCCACCCGCACCAGGCCGCCCCCTCCCAGGGCCAGGGACGCCCCGGGGCGCAGGGAGACCTCTCCCAGCACGGCCTCGCCGGGGCTGGACAGCCTGGCGTCCGGAGACGCCACGGTCAGGAAGGGGACCCGGGCCTCCCGGAGCGTCACCGTCCCGGAGCCCGTGAGCAGGAGATGCCGCCCTTCCTTCCCAGTTCCCTGGAGGACGGCGTCCTCCCCGCCGCCCACGGCCAGCTCCCCGGCGGACGTACCGCCGGACACGCCGGAGAGGTCCCGGCCAATTACCTTCATGTCCCCCAGTTCCATCACGTCCGCCTGGGGCGGGAGCCCCTCCCCAGGAACAGGAACCGCCGTTTCCCCGGCGGCCTGGTCCAAGGCGGCCTCCAGTCCGGCGCCGGAGCTCTGGACCGCCGCCAGAAGGCCCATCATCAGCTCCAGGTTCATCCCCTCCAGCCCCGCCAGGAACGTCAGCATGGACGCGTTGGACAAAAAGGCGGCGGTATCCCCGCCATAGAGCATGATCACCGACAGGAAATCCTCCATCCCCGGGGCCATACCGCTGGTGAACTGGCCCTCCAGGTCCGCGAAGCTGGAGAACATGCCATTGGTCAAAACATTCAGCGCCTCGTCCGGCGAATAGCCCTGGGACACCTTCTCCAGGAGCTGCCGCAGCCCCTCCATGGCCTCTTTCAAGTCCACGGCCTTGGAGGCGGAGCCCCCGGCGATGACGCTGCCAAGATACAGCGCCGCCAGATAGCCCGCGGCGGCGTTGTTATTCAGGGATTTTCCTGTGATGGCCGCCAGGATATCCCGGATGCCGGCATTCTTATCCAGCCCCAGCATGTTCAGCAGCCGCTCCGGGGACAGTCCGTTCTGGGCCATCCCCCGCAGCAGCCAGCTGGGAAACTTCTGGACCCCCTCCGGGCCCTCGTCCTCCAGGGCGGCGTCCGGCGGGGGTTCCGTCCCATCCTCGATCTCCGTGTCCCCCTCTAAAAACAGCCGCGAACCCCCGGCGGAGGCCCCGCTGGTCATGCGGTCAATCTCCTCCGCCAGCCGCTCCAGCTCCGCCTGGAGCGCAGCCCGGTCCGCCTTGCCGCCTCCGGCGGCCTGCCGGGCCAGTTGGGCCATGCGGTCCAGGCTGTCCTGTACCTCCGCCAGCACGGCCTCCCCTACCTGGAGGGTCCGGTGGCTCTCCCGGGTGTGGTTCTCCGCCTGGCCGATCCTGGTCATCAGCCGCTGGAGGGTCTCCGACACGGTGGCCCCCGGTGTTTTCGCCACTGGGCGGCCCTCTCCGGACGGCGGCGTCCTCTCCGTTTTCTCCGCCGCCTGATACCGGGGTCCGGAAATGCCCCTCTCCCTGCGGATCGTCAGCTCACCCATTCAGACGCCTCCTCTCTCCTGATTTCGTTTTCAATGTGATTCTTCTTATATCTTATATCGGCAGATGGCCGGGAAAGATAAGAAAGCCGCCGCACGAAGAAGAAGGCGCGAGGCAGGGCCTCCCCCCTAACCGCCGTTTAAGAAACTCTAAAAAATTCCCCAAAAGCGAATTTACATTTTTTGTCAGATACGGTAATTCTAAACACAGGTATACTTAAAACGAAGAGTTGGCCCTGGCGCGAGAGCAAAAGAGGTTGACTGTATGTGGAAGTTATTATGAATGTGCGGGTTTTTTTCGGTGATTGACCTCGCAACAGGAGGGTTCGATGAGGATACGGATATGGATTTCCTTTTTGGCCGCTGCTGATGAAGAAGCCTCCAGATTGACAATCAACCGTATTTTCCCCTCCGGTAAGGGGCCTTGGTTCCCCGGGGAAACCTGGAAAAAGCAAAAAGAGCAGCGGCGCCCTCTTTCAGAAGGCGCCGCCGCTCTTTTTATGTGCGCGTAATCCGGCTGGGTTCCCGTCTATGCTCCTCCGCTCAGGTCCTTGATTACCTCTCCCGCCAGAATCAGGCCCGCCACCGCCGGGACAAAGGCGGCGCTGCCCGGCACCTGCCGCCGGGCCTCCCCCGCCAGGGATTCCTGGTACAGGGCCCCTTCCGGCCCCCCGGGGGGCTCCTGGGAGTAAACCACCTTCAGCCGCTGGACGCCCCGGCGTTTCAGCTCCTTCCGCATCACCCGGGCCAGGGGGCAGACGGAGGTTTCGTAAATGTCCGCCACCCGGAAGGCGGTGGGATCCAGCTTGTTCCCGGCCCCCATGCAGCTGATGACGGGCGTCCCGGCCTCCAGGGCCTGCTGAATCAAGGCCAGCTTCCCGGTGACGGTGTCGATGGCGTCCACCACGTAGTCGTATTGGGTGAAGTCAAATTCCCCGGCGGTGCCGGGGCCGTAGAAAACCCTCCGGGCGTCCACCTCGGCCCCGGGGTTGATCTCCAGGGCCCGGGCCCGGGCGGCGTCGGCCTTATACTGGCCCAGGGTCCGGTGGGTGGCCAGAATCTGGCGGTTCAGGTTCGTCAGGCTCACCTGGTCGCTGTCCACCAGCGCCAGCGCTCCCACGCCGCTGCGGACCAGAGCCTCCACGGCATAGCCGCCCACGCCCCCCAGGCCGAACACCGCCACCCGGGCCCGGGCCAGCCGCTCCATGCCCTCCCGGCCCAGCAGCAGCTCCGTTCTCGAAAATTGGTCCAGCATCCCGTCACTCCCCAATTCCCTGAATCTCAATCTGCTCCAGGATATCCTGCCCCCGCCCGGTCAAGGCCATGCTTCCCCAGAGGGGATAGTCCCGGTAGGCGGCGTAGCTAAAGTTTTCCAGGGGGATGCCGTAATCCAGCCGGATCAGCCCCTTTCCCTCCAGGCCCAGGATCGCGGGGGCGCACTCCTCCCGGGGCCGTTCCCACTCCTCCAGATACACCGGCCGCTTCCGGTCAAACGCCGCCGCCACCGGGAGAAAGGGCGTCTCCCCCAGGCGGCGCAGCAGCGCCAGCTCCGCCTCCGTCATCACCAGCTCCTGGCCGCAGCCTCCGCAGCCGCTTTTACAGCCCCCGCAGCTCTCACAGCCCATGTCCGTCCTCCTTTCCAACCTCCACAATGGTCCCGCCGCCCAGGACGGTATCCCCATCGTAAAACACCGCCGCCTGTCCCGGCGTCACCGCCCGCTGGGGCTGGCTGAAGACCAGCCGGACCCGGCCCGTTCCCTCCGGGCAGACCAGGGCCTCCTGCTCCCCCTGGCGGGAGCGGGTTTTGACCCCCGCCCGCAGGGGCTCCGCCAGGTCCTCCCGGGCAATCCAGTTCAGGTCCTCCACCAGGGCCTCCCGGGCGTAGAGGGCGCTCTCGGGCCCCACGGTGACGGTATTGGCGGCCATGTCCTTCCCGCAGACGTACACGGGCTCCCCCATGGAGAGGCCCAGGCCCTTCCGCTGGCCCAGGGTGTAGCGGGCCGCTCCCCGGTGCCGCCCCACGGCCCGGCCCTCCCGGTCCAAAAAGTCCCCGGAGGGGAACGCCGCCCCCAGGTAGGATTCGAGAAAGCCGCCGTAATCCCCGCCGGGAATGAAGCAGATATCCTGGCTGTCCTGCCGCCGGGCATTGGCAAAGCCCAGGGCCTCCGCCAGCTCCCGGACCTGCCGCTTCTCCATGCCCCCCAGGGGAAACCGGACCCGGGCCAGCTGCCGCTGGCTCAGGGTGTAGAGGAAATAGCTCTGGTCCTTCCCGGCGTCCAGGGCCTTTTTCAAAAGCCAGCGGCCCGTCTCCGGGTCCCGGTCCACCCTGGCGTAATGCCCGGTAGCCACGTAATAGAGGCCCGCCGCCTCCGCCGCCTCCATCAGCCGGGAGAACTTCATGCGGCGGTTGCAGTCCACACAGGGATTGGGGGTCCCTCCGGCCTGGTAGACCTGGACAAATTTTTGAATCACGGCCTCCTCAAACTCCCGGGCCAGGTCCACCGCCGCAAAGGGAATGCCCAGCTTCCGGCAGACGGCCTCCGCGTCGGCGGCGTTCCGGCCATCGTCTGATTCCAGCAGGCGCATTGTGACCCCCTGGCAGCGGAAGCCCTCCGCCTGCATCAAATAGGCCGCCGCCGAGCTGTCCACGCCGCCGCTCATGGCGATTAGCGCGCTCTTATTCCCGTTCTCTCCCATGATACACCTCCCGGTTCCACTTTTTTCATGCGGACCTCATTATAGTACATATCCCGCCTTTTGTCACGCAATATATGCAAAACAGTGGCCCCGCCCCTGCAAGCCCCTTGCAATCCAGCCTTCATCTTCCGCTCTCTTTACAAAGAACCTTCCCTCTTTTCTACAAAAAATCCGGTTGTCCAGGGAAAGTTTCTGGAAGGGACGGAGAAATTTTTCAGAGAAAAACTATTATGTAAACTATCTCATATAAACATTTCCAGTGGAAAAACCCGTTTCCAGCCGCTCCCCATGAGTCTTTCCCGGGAAATTTCCCGGGAAATCCACAATTTTTCCGGAACCGCCCTGTGGAAAACCTTGTGGAAAGTGTGAATAACTCTTCGTAGAACGCTTTTATGCGAAATCTTATGTAAATTCCAGTGGGGAGGAAGGGCTTTCCGGAAAAGCGGAGGGAACCCCCGGGAAACCCGTGGAAAAATGGGAATGCAGCAGAGGGACGCCTTGGGGAGGTATTTAAATTTTCCAGCCGCTTCTCCAGGCCCCCGTCAAAAACCGACAAAATGCTCAAAGCGTAAACGCAGGATTTCCTGCGATAATACGAGAGGTAATCGCTTTGCCTCCGGGCCCCGGGAGGCCGGAAGGCGTCCCAGGGCCCGGAGTCGGCCCGTCCCCTATGGCTGGTCCCGCCCAGGTCCTTCCACCCCGTCTGAATACTCGAAGCTGGCCCCTGGGTCCACATGCTGAAAGAGCAGCGTCTCCCCCCGCCAAAAGCGGTACCGCACTTTGGCGCGGAGGCTCTCATGGATGGTCCGCTCCATGCTGCCCTCCACCGGGGCCCGGAGGGATTGCCCCCCTTCCTCCAGCAGCTCCACGTCCAGGCGGTACCTCCCCTGCCGGATGACCGCTCCGGAGGGGGACCAGGCCTCGATTCTCGCCCCCCGGTAGGTTGCCAGGCGGTATTCCCGTCCCCGGTGGATAACCGCGCAGATGCAGCCCGTAAAGCTCCCCAGGGGCAGGGGGACTCCGGCCACCGCCAGCATCAGGCTTCCGCCCTCCGGGCCCGGCCACGCGCACTGGGTCCACAGGTAGGCGCTGGGAAAGGACCGCCCCCGGTCCGTCTCCACATATCCCGTGCCGCCCGTGAAGTCCAGCCGCTCTCCGTTGAGGACCAGGCTTCCCTCCAGGGAATGCCCCATGCTGAGGATGCCGTGGGCGCACTGCATCCCCGCGAAAAGCCGAAAGGGCCCCATGATATCCTTCCGGACGGGGGTGAAGGGCCCATACCCCAGCTCCCCCTGGAGCGTAAGCCCGTCCTGGCGGACATCCACTTTCATGCCCCGGCTGCTGAACCAGGACTCCCCCAGCCGGACCTGGAAGCGGCGTTCCTCCGCCTGGAACGCCGCCTCCGGGTATTCCAGCCACCACGATCCATTTTCCGCCAGCACCTGAAGCGAGGCTCTGCGGCGCCCTCCGGGGTCCGCGTGGAACGCCGGAATCAACGCCAGGGACTTCCCTTCCCCGCTTTGGTGCTTTAAATACCAGCCCTCAAAATAGGGGCCCCGCTGCTTCCCGCCATGGAAAAAGCGCATCCGCACAACCTCCTTAAGCCCTTGCGCCTGAAGTGATAGGGAAAGCATTCCCACTCCAGCGGGAAACTACACCCAACGGGGCCGCGCCCGGCCCCTCCGGGCAAACCCGGGCCATCCGGGCCGGGGAAAGCAAAAAAAGCCGGGAGCGTCCCCGTGGACACTCCCAGCCTTTTCCGTTTTCCGCCTGCACTCAGGCGTGGTGGCAAACCCGGTTCTTCCGGAAGAACATGCCGTGGTTCGCCGTGCTCCGGTTCTTCCGGGCGGCCTCCTGCTTGCGCAGACGGTCAAAGCTGTCCTCGACCCCGGCCTTATTCATATTGGAAGTGAGCATCAGGCTGCCAAAGCAAAGGGCGCCGGCTTCATCAAACATCTTCTGAAACATGGTTATAACCTCCTGTTTCCTGGGAGGACTGGGCCTCCCTCATCTTCGTTGTTGTTAGGACCTCTCCGGTTCCGTTCCCCGGAGATTGGCCTTAGTATAGCCCCTCCTCCGCTTCTTGGCAAGAATCAAACTGGGCAAAGTTTCCGGAAGCCCAGCCGCCGTTTTATGCTTATTGCATAAAAAAATACCATATTTTCCGTTATTATAACCAATGGCCATTCTCAAACGGATTGCATTCCCGCAAATGTGGAGAAACAGACATCTATTTAACATTTCCACCGTTTTTGAAAAAAGGGGAACTAACATTCCCCTCGTTTTCTTTTCCCCATTAAGCCTGGAAATAATATGCAAATTGCACCAAAAGGCGACATTTTCTTTTGCAAAATTTGAGTCATTCGTCGTAATTTTGTACAAATACCGTGCTCTTATTTTGACATCCAATGTTCGAAACTAACATATATTCTGTTCTTCCAAACATTTCTCCATCACATTTCCCCGGTTCGTATGTTAAAATCAGATATAGAAAGACGGAGGGCCCCGCCGCTTCACAAAGTATGCACGAGAATGAAGGAGGAACCCACAATGACAACCCCGGACACCCAGACCAAACGGCTTCCTGCCAGCCAGAAATACGCCTTCGGCATTGGCGCCATTGGCAAGGACGCCATCTGCAACCTCGTTGGCGCGTTCCTGATGCTGTACATGACGGATACCCTGGGCCTGAGCGCGGCTTTTGCCGGCGTGCTCCTCGGCGCGGCTCGGATTTGGGATGCCGTGAACGACCCCATGATGGGCATGATCGTGGATAACACCCATACCCAGTACGGCAAATTCCGTATCTGGCTTATCATCGGCACCCTGATCAACTCCGTGTTCTTCATCCTGCTTTTCACCACCTGCGGCATCACCGACAAGGGGACCCTGATGGTCTATGTGTCCGTCATGTACATCCTCTACGGCATGACCTACACCATCATGGATGTACCCTACTGGTCCTGGCTGCCCAACCTCTCCAGCGACCCCCGGGAACGGGAGTCCATCTCCGTCATCCCCCGCATCTTCGCCTCCATCGGCGGCTTCCTGGTGTGCACCTTCGGCCTGAACCTCATCAACTACTTCAATGAAATGGCCGGGGACCAGACCGTCATGCAGACCCAGGACAACGGCCAGGTGCTGAACATCTCCGTCACGGGCTTCACCTACGCCGCCGTGGCCATCGTGGTGCTGTTCATCGTCTGCATCGGCATCACCTGCGCGGTGGTCAAGGAAAAGCCCACCATCGGAGAGGGCAAGGCGGAAAAGACCAGCCTCAAGGAAGCCTTTGCCATCATCATCAAGAACGACCAGCTGGTGGCCTTCATCGGCCTGCTGCTGACCTTTAACCTCTGCACCCAGATTCTGAAGGCCTTCGCCGTCTATTACTTCAAGGAAGCCTGCGGCAACGCCTACCTGTATTCCATCTTCGGCTATGCCATCATCGCCGAGATGGTGGGCCTGTTCCTCTTCCCCAAGATCGCCAAGAACATGGAGCGCGAAAAGGTCTACCTCCTGGCCTGCGCTCTGCCCGTCGTGGGCCTGGCGCTGCTGTTTGCCCTGGGCTATGTGGCTCCCTCCAGCACCGCTGGCGTCATCGCCTCCTGCGCCTTTATCTTCTTCGGCTCCGGCCTCTCCCTGGGCACCACCACCTGCTGCATCGCCGACGTCATTGACTATGGCGAACTGAAATTCGGCAAGCGCAACGAGTCCGTCACCTGCTCCGCCCAGACCTTCCTGATGAAGGCCGCCTCTGCCGTGGCCGCCACCCTTACTGGCGTGGGCCTGGACGTCATCGGCTACAACCCCGAGGCCTCCGGCGCCCAGTCTGCGGGCACCATTATGGGCATCCGCTTCCTGATGTTCGCCGTGCCCATCGCCCTGGCCATCCTCAGCTTCCTGATTTACAAGACCCAGTACAAGCTGAAGGGCGCGCGCCTGGACCAGCTGACCAAGGACGTCAACGCCCTCCACGCCAAGCAGGGCCGGAAGTAAGGCCCTACACTATACAAGGAGGCGATTTCCCATGAGCGTCACCTATCACGAGAGCACGAAAACCTTTCACCTGACCAACGGCCAAATCAGCTACATTATGAAGGTGCTCCCCAACGGGGTCCTGGGGCAGCTGTACTTTGGCCGGGCCATCCGGGACCGGGAGAGCTTCGACCACCTTCTGGAGATGAAGCACCGCCCCATGAGCTCCTGGGTCTTTGAGGGGAACAAGCTCTTCTCCCTGGAGCACACCCGGCAGGAGTACCCCTCCTACGGCTCCACCGACTACCGCCACCCCGCCGTGCAGATCCTCCAGCCCGACGGCAGCCGGATCACGGACTTCGTGGTCCAGTCCCACAGCGTCACCCCCGGCAAGCCCGCCCTGGAGGGCTTGCCCGCCACCTACTGCGAGTCCGGCAGCGAGGCCGAAACCCTCACCGTCCGTCTGCGGGACGAGCTGCTGGGGGTCTCCCTGGACCTGAACTACACCCTCTTCGCGGACCGGCCGGCGCTGGCCCGTTCCGCCCGGCTGGTGAACGAAGGGGGGCTGGACCTCCATCTCACCCACGCCATGAGCCTCTGCCTGGACCTTCCCGACCGCGACTATGAGTTTGTCCACTTCTCCGGGGCCTGGTCCCGGGAACGCTGGATGAAGGTCCGGCGTTTGGAGCAGGGCATCCAGTCCGTGGAGTCCGCCCGGGGCAACTCCTCCCACAACCACAACCCCTTTGTCATGCTCCGCCGCCCCGGCACGGACGAGGACCAAGGCGAGGTCATCGGCCTCTCCCTCGTCTACTCCGGCAACTTCCTGGCCCAGGCGGAGGTGGACACCTGGGATACCACCCGGGTCACCCTGGGCATCAACCCCTTCGGCTTCGACTGGAAGCTGGCCCCCGGCGAGTCCTTCCAGACCCCCGAGGCGGTGATGGTCTACTCCCATGAGGGCATGAACGCCATGAGCCGCACCTTCCACCAGCTCTACCGGAGCCGCCTGGCCCGGGGCCAGTGGCGGGACAAACCCCGGCCCATCCTCATCAACAACTGGGAGGCTACCTACTTCGACTTTACGGAGGATAAGCTGGTAGCCATCGCCGAGGCGGCCCACAAGGACGGCGTGGAGCTCTTCGTCCTGGACGACGGCTGGTTTGGCGCCCGGTGCAACGACTTCGCGGGCCTGGGGGACTGGACTCCCAACCGGGACCGTCTCCCCGGCGGCATCGCCAGCCTGGCCCGGCGGATCAACGACCTTGGCATGCAGTTCGGCCTCTGGTTCGAGCCGGAGATGGTCAACAAGGATTCCGACCTCTACCGGGCCCACCCGGATTGGATCATCCACGTCCCGGGCCGCCGGGAGTCCCATGGCCGGAACCAGTATGTGCTGGACTTCTCCCGGCCCGAGGTGGTGGACTGCATCTATGGCCAGATGGCGAAGCTCCTCAGCGGGGCCAACATCTCTTATGTTAAATGGGACATGAACCGCAGCATCTCGGAGCCCTTCTCCGAGGCTCTGCCCCCGGACCGGCAGGGAGAGCTGTTCCACCGCTACATCCTGGGCGTTTACCGCCTCTACGAGCGGCTGACCGCCAGCTTCCCCCATGTCCTCTTCGAGTCCTGCTCCTCCGGCGGCGGGCGGTTTGACCCCGGCATGCTGTACTACGCGCCCCAGTGCTGGGCCTCCGACGACTCTGACGCCGTGGAGCGCCTGAAAATCCAGTATGGCACCTCCTATTGTTATCCCATCAGCTCCATCGGGGCCCACGTGTCGGCGGTGCCCAACCACCAGGTAAAACGGATCACCCCCCTGGCCACCCGGGCCAATGTGGCCCACTTCGGCACCTTCGGCTATGAGCTGGATTTGAACAAGCTCACGGCAGAGGAACGGGAGCAGGTCCGGCAGCAGATCGCCTTCATGAAGGAGTACCGGGAGGTCCTCCAGTTTGGCGACTTCTACCGCCTCCGCTCCCCCTTTGATGGGAATTTCACCTCCTGGATGACGGTAAGCCCGGACAAGAAGACCGCCCTGGTGGGCTGGTACCGGACGCTGAGCGAAGCCAACGGCCCCTGCCGCCGGGTGAAACTCCAAGGCCTGGACCCGGACCTCTGCTACCGCGTGGACGGCAGCGGGGAGCACTACGGCGACGAGCTGATGAACCTGGGCCTCATCACCACCGACAGCGGCGCGGGAGAGTGCCAGCCCGGTGAGCGGCCCATCTGCGACTTTGATTCCCATATCTTCGTGCTGAAAGCGTGAAACCCGGCGGGCCCCCTTTCCGCAGGTCCGCTCTCCCTTCCCCTATAGACGGAACCGGGCCGCCCCATGGGGCGGCCCGGTTCCGTTTTGCTCTTTCTTGCTCATGGGACGGGCTGCTTCCCGTCCTCCGGCGTCCCCGCCAGATGCTCCAGGCTGCGCAGAGCCCGTTCCCGGTCCCACTTCCGGTATTTCACTGGCGTAATGCCGAACTGCTGCTTGAAGGCCTTGGAAAACACCTGGGGGTCCTGGTAGCCGCAGCTCATGGCGATGTTGGCCACCGACGCGTCGGTCAGCGTCAGCTGCTCTTTGGCCCGGGTCAGGCGGAACTGGGCCAGGCACTCCTGGGGGGAGACCCCCAGCACCCGCCGGAACAGGGTGAAGAGGTAACTCCGGTTCAGGGCCACATAGCTGGCGACGTCCGCCACCGTGATGCCGTTGGCATAGTTGTTCCGGATGTACTCCATGGCCTGGTGAATATAGAGATTCTCCCGTTCCCGCTTAGTGAGGCGCCGCTCCGGCTCCCGGGAAATTCCCTTGGCCAGGCAGGCGAAAAAGCGGCACAGCAGGGACTGGAGCATGAAGTCCGCCTCGGTATCGGACTTGTTGTAGGCCAGCATGGACTCCACCAGCTTCAAAAGCTCCCCGCCGTCCTCACAGTGGAAGGTCAGCCTGCCCTCCCCCAGGCCCAGGCTCCGCAGGCAGCTCCCGCACTTGGCCCCGTCGAAGCCGATCCAGAGATAGGTCCAGGGGTCCTCCTCGCTGGCCTGGTAGAAGGTTTGCTTGTTGGGCTCAATCAGGAAGCCCTCCCCCTTTTGGAGGGAGAATTCCTGGTCTTCCACATGGTAAACGCCGCTGCCCTCCAGGATATAGTGGAGGAGGTAATTGGGACGGACCGCCGGGCCGTAGCTGTGCAGCGGCTCGCACCGGGCGTGGCCGCAGTAACAGAGATAGAAATCGGAAAACTTTTGGTACTGCTTTTGCAGATGCAGGACATAGCTCTCTTCCATCGCGCTTGCCTCCTGTCCGCGCCCAGGCGGCGGTTATCCGCCGCAGCTCCCGCCGCAGCCGTGCTCGCCGCCGCAGCTCCCCTGTTCCCCGTGGTGGCCGTGGTGGCTGCATTGGACATGGGCGTCGTAGTCCAGCGTTCCCGCCAGAAGAGCCCGGACCGCCTCGTCCGCCCCGCCGCTGACGCCGCCGTAGAGCTTGATCCCCGCCTGGGCCAGCGCCTCCTGGGCTCCCGCGCCGATGCCGCCGCAGACCAGGGTGTCCACTCCCAGGCCGGACAAAAAGCCCGCCAGCGCGCCATGGCCGCTCCCGGCGGAACCGATGGCCTCCTCCCCGGTGATCTGTCCGTTTTCCACGTCGTAAAGTTTAAATTCGCTGGTATGTCCGAAGTGCTGGAACACCAGCCCGTTCTCATAGGGCACCGCGATTCTCATGGCAAACGCTCCTTTTCCTCCGCTGTTTTTCCTCCGGCAGACGCCAGTATGGGTTCCTCTTTAGCATATCCCATCCAGGGGAAAACGTCAAGTAGAAGCGGCCCGGGGAGAGGGTCCTGCCGCGCGTTTTACCGCGGGAATACGGCCCAGGGGCCAGACCAATGCGCCCGCCCTTCTTCCGCTGCCCAGGCGCTCCCTGGGACAGGACGGCCCCGCGGGATCAGCGCTTCAAGCCGGACACTCCCCGGCCCGGACAACAACCGGGATCTCTAGGGCGCCACGTTGCCATTGCAATTAAAAAAGGAATATGTTACCATGGATGCGTCAAGACGCAAGAGAGCGCCTTTAAGAAGGGAGAGGCATCTATGGCAAGACAAAAGATCATCTGCGACTGCGATCCCGGGCACGACGACGCCATCGCCATCCTGCTGGCGGCAAACAGCCCGGACTTGGAACTCCTGGGCCTCACCATCGTGGCTGGGAACCAGACCCTGGAAAACACGGGCCGCAACGCCTGCCACGTGCTGCAATGGCTGGGCCGGGAGCAGATTCCCGTCTATACGGGCTGCGGCCGCCCCATGGTCCGGGACCGGGTGACGGCGGGGGACATCCACGGCAAGACGGGCCTGGACGGCCCGGTGTTCCCGCCCCTGCGCAAGGCCCCGGAGGGGGAGCACGCCGTGTCCTACCTCATCCGCACCCTGCTGGCCTCGGAGGGGGATATCACCGTGGTAACCTCCGGCCCCATGACGAACTTAGGGATGGCCCTGCGGATGGAACCCCGGATTGCGGAAAAAATACAGCGCATCGTCCTGATGGGCGGCTCCTATACCAACGGAAACGTCACCCCGGCGGCGGAGTTTAACATCCTGGCCGACCCGGAGGCCGCCCATGTCTGCTTCACCTCCGGGCGCCCCATTACCATGATCGGCCTGGACGTGACCCGGAAGGTCCTCTGCTATCCGGAAATCGTGGAGCGGATGGCAAAGGCGGGCAACTGCGCCTCCCGACTGTTCGTGGACCTGATGAAGCATTTCTGCAAGGCCCAGAAAGAGGTCTTCGGCTGGGAGGGCGGCCCCCTTCATGATCCCGTTACCATCGCCTGCCTGCTGGACCCGGGCCTGGTATCCACGAAGCCCATGAACGTGCAGATTGACCTGAGCCATGGCCCGTCCTATGGCCGGACGAACTGCGATGCCTTTGGCTACTTAGGGCTCCCCGCCACGGCGGACGTGGCGGTGGACATTGACGCGGACCGCTTCTGGGACATCATCGAGGACGGGCTCCGCCGCTACGGCGAAACGGAGGCCCGGGCATGAGGGCGCTCTGCTTCGGCTCGCTGAACATCGACTACGTCTACCAGGTGCCCCATTTTGTGGGCGGCGGGGAGACTCTGGCCGCCGGGTCCCTCAGCCGCTTCAGCGGCGGGAAGGGCCTGAACCAGTCCATTGCCCTGGCCCGGGCCGGGCTGGAGGCCTGGCATGCCGGGGCCATCGGGCGGGACGGGCGCTTCCTCCTGGAGGAGCTCCAGGAGGCGGGCGTCCACACCGGGTACGTGGAGGTCCTGGAAGACGTTTCCACTGGCCACGCCATCATCCAGAGGACCCCCTCCGGGGAAAACTGCATCCTGCTTTACGGCGGGGCCAACCGCTCTATCACCCGGGAACAGGTTGACCGGGTCCTGGCGGGCTTCGGTCCCGGGGACGCCCTGGTCCTGCAAAATGAGATCAGCCAGCTCCCCTATCTGGCGGAACGGGCCAAGGCCCGGGGCATGACCGTGGCCCTGAATCCCTCCCCCATGGAAGAGGGCCTTCTCCCCCTGCTGCCCCTGGCCGATTACTTGCTCCTCAACGAGATTGAGGCGGCCCAGCTCTGCCAGTGCCTGGGCTCCGCCCTCCCGGAGGCGGAGGAGGACCTGGCGGCGGCCCTGGCGGCGGCGCTCCCCTCCACGGCGGTGGTGCTGACCCTGGGCCCCCGGGGTTCCCTTTATGCAGACGGGACGCGCCTGGCCAGACAGGCGGCGGTTCCCGTCCGGGCCGTGGACACTACGGCGGCGGGGGACACCTACACCGGATTCTTCCTGGCCGGGGCGCTGGAAGGCCGGGGCGTGGAATGGGCCATGGAGTTTGCCGCCGCGGCCGCGGCCATCGCCGTCACCCGGCCCGGGGCCGCGCCCTCCATTCCCTCCCGGGAAGAGGTCTTGGCCAGCAAGAACCCTTGATACAGACGAAGGCGGAGCTGCCCAGCCAGCTCCGCCTTTGTTCAGCTGTCCCGGCGCCCAAACCGCTGGCCCCGGTCCTTCCGTTCCCGCTGGTAGCACTCGTCGCACAGCCGCCCCCGGTGGTACAGGGGCAGGGCCTTCCCGCAGGCCTGGCAGAAGCGGATGTTGTTCCGCAGACGGTGGAGAAGGATCTCATTGATCTCGTCCGCCGCCGCCTCCCGGCTGTCGTAGAGACGCTCCTCGTCCACCGGGCAGCTGAAGGCCTTGGCAAAGGAATAGTAAAGGTCCAGCTTCCGGCAGTACAGCTCCAGCTCCGGCAAGGTGGGCTCCCCCTCCGGGAGGCCGGGCTGCTCAATGTCCTCCCCCTGCTGCCAGCGGCGCAGGAAGGCGAAGAACAGCTCCCGCAGGGCCTCCTCCGTCTCGTCAAAGGGGATGTTGGCCGCACGGAGCTCCTGCTCCCGGGTGAGGGTGAAGCCCATCTCCCGCATCTTGGAGATCAGGGCGATATACCGGGAGATGTCCAGCTTCCGGTAGGGTTCCACCGTGGGCATCTTGTTCCACTCCGTCAATACCTCCAGCAGATCGAACTCCGCCTGGAGCACCAGGTCGGAAAAGCCCGCCACGGCGTAATCCAGGGGCGGAATGTCCGCCTCCAGCCCCGCCCGGATGATGGGCAGGCCCTGCGTGGCCCCCACGTAGCCCCGGTTGTACATGCCAAAGCGGCCCGCCCGCCCGGCAATCTGGCGGATTTCCTCTGGCTTCAGCTCCCGGCGCTCCACGCCGTCAAATTTCTCCGTCTCCAGGAAAATAATCCGCCGGATGGGCAGGTTCAGCCCCATGCCGATGGCATCGGTGGAGACAATGTATTTCATCTCCCCGTTTAAAAAGCCCTCCATCTGCCGCCTCCGGGTAGAGTAGGGCAGGGCCCCGTAGATAATGGCGGGCTCCTTCCCGCTCTGGCGCAGGTCCTCCGCCACGCTGAGGACGCCAATCTTGGAAAAGGTGATCAGGGCGTCCCCCGGCTGGACCCGGTGGTAGTCCACGGTGCGGGTCATGCAAACCAGCGGCGTGGCCCGCTTGTGGCGCTCTATCTCATAGGTATCGCCGCAGCTCTCGATGAGGCGGACCAGAAGGTCCTCCGCCTCCGGGGCGGCGCAGAGATGGACCTCCGGGGACAGCACGCCCAGGATGGCACGGGTCCAGGCGTAGCCCCGCTGCCCGTCGGCGATCATCTGGCACTCATCGATGACCGCCACGTCGTAGTGCCGCCGCATGTCCAGCTTCTCGGCGGTGGCGGCGGTGTGGGTGTCCCACTCCCGGGAGTCCTCCTCCTCCCCGGTGGTCAGGCTGCAATCCACCCCCGCCTCCAGCAGCGTCTCCTGGGCCTCCAGGGCCAGGAGGCGCAGGGGCGCCAGGTACACGCCGCTGCGGGCCTGCCTCAGCCGCTGGAAACCCGCATAGGTCTTCCCGGTGTTGGTGCCCCCCAGGTGCAGGATGAAATGGCGGCACATCGCCCGGGCCTCCGGGTACTCGTCCTTGGGATTCAGGGCGATGAGCAGGCGGAGGCTGGTGCGGATGGCCTGGGGCACATACCACACGGACCACACCGCTCCCAGGCCCTCCTGGAAGAGCTGGGCCGTGGGGAAGCCCTCCGTCCTCAGAATGGCCTCCGGGTCCGCCTCCGGCTGGGCGGCGGAGAACTCCGCTAGCACCTGGGCGGAGGCCCCCCGGAGCACCTGGGGATACCGCTCCAGGGCCGCCCGGGCCTGGGCATGGCTGGAGCACTCCCCCATCCAGGGCACCGCCCGGAGGAAGTTTTTCAGCACCGCCACCAGGTGCTTCCCGGTGCAGTTCTCCTCCAGGGACAAGAACTCCCGCATCTGCCCGATGGCCTGGCCCTGGCCAAAGGTCCGGCTCCGGGGCACCGAGGCCAGGCGGGCCAGGATGGCGGCGTGGTAGTGCCCTGCCAGCAGCCAGGGGGCGGACCCGTCCTTCTCCGCCTCCTCCCAGGCCATGGCCAGCAGGCGGCTGGCGTGCCGCACGCCGGGGGCGGCGGCCCGGAGGGCGGCCCCCCGCAGCTCCGGGTCCCTCCGGGCCTGGGCGAAGGAGATGTCCTTCTCCGCCCGGCGTACCTCCTCCTGGCTCCACATGCGGACGGTGCGCCCGTTGGACATCAGGATGCGGGGCTTGGGCAGCAGCTGTTTCATCAGCTCATTGGTCCATCCCCGTTTCCGCAGCACCGTGGCCGACCAGCTCTTTCCACCTGTCCGTCCGGACATGACGCTCCCCCCTTCCATTCCCGAAAAATGCCGATGACGCTTCTTAGTATACCCCAGTCTGGGTAAATCTTCAACGGCAGATTTCCCAGACCCCCGGCGGCCCGGCAGGGCGCAGGGGGAGCGCCCTGTCCGGAGCTTTGAGCCCGCAGGGGCGGCCCTGCGCCGCGTTCCGCCTGTCAAATACGCGGCCGGGCGCTCCCTGGTGCAAGAATTGTGTGGATTTTCTGCCGGATTTGTGGTATAGTCAGGTATCGAAACATACTAAAGGGGTATCGACATGGAACGGGAACTGCACGCCAAAATCATCAGCCGCAACGCTGGCAGCGAGGAAGTCTGCGCCAGCGCCGCCCGCATCTCCACCACCGCCGGGAACGCCCAGGAAATTTTTGAAAACGCCCGGGGGAATCCCAAAAACCGGGCCCTCATTGAAAAGGTACTGGCCTCCGGCCACAAGTCCCTGATTGAGCACGCCGTGTTTACCATCGCCCTGCGGGACGTGTCCGTCTTCGTGGAGCAGTTTTTCATTGAATGCCGCCTGGCCTCCTTCACCGTCAAATCCCGGCGCTACGTGGATTTCAGCCGTCTGGGCTATCATGTCCCTCCGGAGCTGGAGGGGGAAGACCTGGCCCTGTACCGCCGCTACATGGACGGGCTCTTCCAGGCCTACGGAGACCTGCTGGAGGCCGGGGTTCCCCGGGAGGACGCCCGGTTCCTCCTGCCCTACTCCTTCCACAGCAATTTCTACTGCACCCTCAACGCCCGGGAGCTAGGCCACCTCCTGGGGGAAATCCGCTATGGCCGGGGCCGGGACGTCCCGGAACTCCAGCGCCTGGCGGACGAGCTCACGGCGCAGCTGGAGGAGGGCTTTCCCTGCCTGCTGCCGGAAATCCAGCCCTCCGCCGGGGACCCGCCCGCAGGAGGGGGCCTCCCTCTCCGCTGTTCCTCCGCCTCCCCCGTCTATCTCACCCGGCGGGAGGCCGGGGCCGTCGCCCTGCTGAACGCCCCGGCGGAACCCGGGAAACTGCTGGAGGCCGCCTGGCGCACCCAGCATCCCGGCGGGGAAACGCCCTTCAGCCTGGGCGCCCTGCTGGATTCCCGGCGTCCCCGGGAACTGGAGCAGCTGGCCTATACCTATGCCGTCTCCCATGTCACCCTTTCCGGCCTCACCCACCTGGTCCGGCACCGGATGCAGTCCATCGTCATTCCCCCCATTCAAAGCGTGGACCACAGCGGCGTTATCCTCCCAGACACCATCGCCGCCGCTCCCGCCCTGCTGGAGCGGTACCAGGGGGCTGTCAAAACCGCCTGCGGCCTGGTCCTCCAGCTCCGCAATCACCCAATCCTGGAGAAGTACCACTATTATTTCGCCCTCAGCGGCAATCTGGTGGACGTCATGACCACCATGAACGCCCGGGAGCTCCAGTGGTTCATCCGCCTGCGGTCCTGCAACCGGGCCCAGTGGGAAATCCGGGACATTGCCGTGGACCTGCTGCGGCAGCTCCAGCCCGGCTTCCCGGAGCTTTTCAGCCGCTTTGGGCCCAGCTGCTTTTCCACCGGGCGCTGCCCCGAGGGGCGGCTGTCCTGTGGCCAGATGGAGGCGGTTTTAGCGCGCTTCCGGACGCTTTCGGAAGCCAAGCAACGAGGCGGGCTGGAAGCGTCCCGCGGTCTGGTTTCCCTCTAAAGAAAGGAGCGGTACAATGCTGCTTGGCGTCGATTATTACCCCGAGCAATGGGACCCCGCCTGGATGGAGGCCGACATGGATACCATCCGGGAACTGGGCGGCAACACCATCCGGATCGCTGAGTTCGCCTGGCACTGGATGGAGCCCGAGGAGGGACGGTACGATTTCTCTTTCTTTGACCGCGTCATCGCCAAGGCGAAGGAACGGGGCCTCCAGGTCATCCTGGGCACGCCTACAGCCGCGGTTCCCGCCTGGCTGGCCAAAAAATGCCCAGACATCCTCTCCCAGTTTGAGAACGGGCAGCCCCGGGCTTTTGGGGGCCGCCACGTCTGCTGCTATAACAGCCCGGCGTTATACGGCTATTCTGAAAAGATTATCCGGGCCATGGTGCGCCACTACAAAGACGAACCCCAAATCGCCGCCTGGCAGATCGACAACGAAATTGGCCACGAGGGCAGTGACCTCTGCTGGTGCCCCCATTGCCGGGAGGCATTCCAGCGGTTCCTCCAGGGGAAATTCGGAGGGGACATTCACCGCCTCAACCACGTTTACGGGACCGCCTTTTGGTCCCAGGAGTACAATGATTTTGACGAAATCCCCCTGCCCGCCCCTACCATTACCACCCATAACCCAGCCCTCCGGCTGGACTGGGAGCGCTTTCGCAGCCAAACCCTCTGCGGCTTCCTGGACTTCCAGGCCCGCCTGATCCGGGAACTGGCCCCGGAGGCCGTGATTATCCACGACTTCCCCGGTGGCGGACTGGATAAGAGCGTGGACTACGCCCAGGCAGCCCAGTGCCTGGATGTGGCCGCCTACAACCATTACCCTGTCTGGGGCGGGCAGAAGGAGCCCCTCCCGCCCCACGAAACCGCCTTTGCCCTGGACCATATCCGGGGACTGAAACGGCGGAATTTCTGGATTACCGAGGCCATTATGGGAGCCCAGGGCCACGATGTTACGGGCTACCTCCCCCGTCCGAACCAGGCCAAGCTGTGGTCCTGGCAGGGCATGGCCCACGGCTGCGAAGCCCTGCTGTACTTCCGCTACCGGGGGGCGCTTAAGGGGGCGGAGCAATTTTGCTACGGCATTTTAGACGCAGACAACCGGAAGGGCCGGAAATTTTACGAGGTCCAGAGCTTCTTCCGGGAGGTTTCCCCCTGTGCCCAAGCCCTGGAGGCCCCCATTCACAGCAAAGCAGCCATCGTTTACGACTATGACTCCCTGGCCTCCTTCCGCATTCAGCGCCAGAGCCTCCTGCTGGACTGCCCCGGGGAGATGAAAAAACTCTACAAGGCCTTTTACGATGTGAATGTCCCCGTGGACGTCATCCCGTCAGAGGCAGGCCTGGAGGGCTATCAAATTGTGCTCCTGCCCCAGCTCACCATCACCAAGCCGGAGTTCCTGTCCAAGGCGGAACGCTTCATCCGGGAGGGGGGCACGCTGGTCCTCACCTACCGGGCCGGGGTAAAGGACCCGGACAACAACCTCTTCTTTGGCGAGACCCTGCCCGTGGGCTGGTCCGCGCTCGCCGGGGTAACCGTAGCGGAGACGGAGAGCCTCCAGGAGGTAAACGCCTTCCCCATCACAGGCGAAGGCGCCTTTGCCGGAGCGGACGGCTATGGCGGCGTCTTCCGGGACATGCTGGAGGTCCGGGACGCCGAGGTCCTCTACCGCTACGGCGATCCCTTTTACAGGGAGTTTGCCGCCGTCACCCGGAGGCGGCAGGGGCCAGGCACGGTCTATTACCTGGGCTGCTCCCTGGATGAAGGCACCACCGCCAGGCTGATGGAAACCATTTTGGCGGAGTGCGGAGTGGAAACCACCCCCTCCCCCGAGGGCGTGGAAATCGTCACCCGGGGCGGTACCGGGCAGAAAATCCGCCTGCTGATGAACCACAACGCCTTTGCGGCGGAGGCCCTGGGCGTGAAGCTGCCGCCTTACGGCTGCGTGGTCCAGACGCTTTAAAAATCCTCCGGCTTTCCTGGATATCTTAAAGGGGCTTGGCCCTGTCCCGCCTGCCTTTCCGCGGGCCCCTGCGGGGCAGGAAGGTGCAGCGGCCCGCCCCCATATGGCCCCAGGAAGCCAAACATAAAAAAGGCCGAAGGGCTTACGCCCTCCGGCCTTTTGTTACGCTGAGACTTGGTTGCCGCCGCTCCAGCCCGGTTCCTCACCAGACTGCCGGAGCGCGCGAATGTTCTTTGGATACTTTCTTTCAAGAAAGTATCACTTCGCGGCCTTGGCGGCCCGGATGGCTTCGGTCAGCAGCGGGGTCACCTTGAAGAGGTCGCCGCAGATGCCGTAGTCCGCAATCTCGAAGATGGGGGCCGTGTCGTTTTTGTTCACCGCGATGATGCACTCGGAGTCCTGCATACCGGCCTTGTGCTGGATCGCGCCGGAGATGCCCAGGGCTACGTACACCTTCGGGTGCACCGTCTTGCCCGTCTGGCCCACCTGGTGATCCGCGCTCAGCCAGCCGCTGTCGATGGTGGCGCGGCTTCCGCCGACGACACCGCCCAGCTCCGCAGCCAGCTCCTCGGCCAGCTTGATGCCGCCTTCGACGTCCTTGCTGATACCGCGGCCCACGGACACGATGAAGTCCGCGCCGATGAGGTCCACCAGCTTCTTCGCCGCCTTGACCACTTCCGTGACCTCGGTCTTCACATCCGCCTCGGACAGGGAGAAGCTGGGCTTTTCAATGACGCAGGCGTCGGCCTTGGCCTGGTCGAAGGGGTTCTTCTTCATGACGCCCGGGCGCACCGTCGCCATGCAGGGGCGGAAGCGGGGGCAGATGATGGTAGCCATCAGGTGGCCGCCGAAGGCCGGACGGGTCATCTTCAGGTTCCGGTCCTCCATGTCCCACTTCTGGCTGTCCACGTCCAGGGTGGAGGACTCGCGCAGGAACTGGATGTAGTTGGCCACGTCGATGTCCAGGTGGGTGCAGTCGGCGCACAATCCGGTGTGCAGACGGGCCGCGCAGCGGGGAGCCAGGTCACGGCCAATGTTCGTCGCGCCGATCAGGAAGGCCTCGGGCTTCAGCTCCTCAATGACGTCGCAGATGACCTTGGCATAGGCGTCCGTGTTGTAGACGGACAGCATCGGGCTCTCACAGACGTAGACCTTGTCCGCGCCGTAGCCGCCCAGCTCCTTGGCCGCGGCCTCAATGCCCTCGCCGCCCAGGAGGAGGCCGCAGAGGTTCACGCCCAGCTCGTTGGCCAGGTCCCGGCCCTTGGAAATCAGCTCGAAGTCGGTGGGCATCAGCTTGCCCTCGCGCTGCTCGCAGAAGACCCAAACGTCCTTGAAGGCAGCGATATCCGCGCTATTGAAAGTAGACATATTCGTTTTATCCCCCTTCTCAGATGATGTGCTTGGCGGCCAGGATGCCCGCCAGCTTCTCGCAGGTGGCCTTGTCCGCACCCTCCAGCATCATGCCGGCGCCCTTCTGGGGGGGCGTGAAGCTCTTGAAGATGTTGGTGGGGGAGCCCTTCAGGCCGATGGTGGTGGCGTCGATCAGGGGATCGTCCTTCAAATCCTCGTAGCCGTAAGTGGTCAGGGGCTTGCTGTAAGCCTCGAACACGCCGCCCACGCTCATGTAACGGGGCTCGTTCAGCTCCTTGATGCAGGTGATCAGGCAGGGAGTCTGTGCCTTAATGGTCATATAGCCGTCTTCCAGCATCCGCTTGACGGTGACGGTATTGCCTTCCTTGGCAATGTCGGCGGCATAGGTGATCTGAGGCAGGTGCAGCTTTTCCGCCATCTGGGGGCCCACCTGGGCGGTGTCGCCGTCGATGGCCTGGCGGCCGCACATGACAATGTCGTCGGCTTCCACGCCGATGCGGTTCACCGCCGCGGCGAGAATCTGGGAGGTGGCGTAGGTGTCGGAACCGCCGAACTCCCGGGCGGAAACCAGGATGGCCTCGTCCGCGCCCATAGCCAGGGCTTCCCGGAGCATGCCAGCCGCGGGCGGCGGGCCCATGGTGACCACGATGACCTTGCAGCCCGTGGCGTCCTTCATTTTCAGGGCGGCCTCCAGGGCGTTCATATCATCGGGGTTCGTAATGGTCTGCATGGAAGCGCGGTTCAGGGTACCATCGGGATTCACCGCAACCTTACCGGAGGTATCGGGAACCTGCTTAATAGAAACAATGATTTTCATGACCGTTTACCTCCTATTCTTATTTCACGCCCAGGCGGCTGGAAATGACCATGCGCTGGACCTCGGATGTACCCTCGTAAATCTCGGTGATCTTGGCGTCCCGCATCATGCGCTCCACGGGATACTCGCGGGTGTAGCCATAGCCGCCGAAGAGCTGGACGGCCCGGCGGGTCACATCGGACGCGGCCTCGGCGGCGAAGAGCTTCGCCATGGAGGCGTCCATGGAATAGTCCTCGTGCAGCTGCTTCTTGCAGGCGGCGGCGTAGACCAGGTACTGGGCGGCCTGCATGCGGCAGTGCATGTCGGCCAGCTGGAACTGGGTGTTCTGGAACTGGCTCAGGCGGCGGCCGAACTGGACGCGCTCCTGGGTGTACTTCACGGCCTCGTTCACCGCGCCCTCGCCCAGGCCCAGGGCCTGAGCCGCGATGCCGATACGGCCGCCGTCCAGGGTCATCATGGCGATCTTGAAGCCCTTGCCCTCTTTGCCCAGCAGGTTCTCCTTGGGAACGATGCAGTCCTCAAAGATCAAATCGCAGGTAGAGGAGCCCCGGATGCCCATTTTCTTCTCGTGCTTGCCGGTGGAGAAGCCGGGGAAGCCCTTTTCCACGATGAAAGCGGAGATGCCGTGGTTTCCCTTGGACTTGTCGGTCATGGCCATGACCACAAAGGTGTCCGCCACGTTTCCGTTGGTGATGAAGCACTTGGAGCCGTTGAGGACATAGTGGTCGCCCTCCAGCACGGCGGTGGTCTGCTGGCCGGAGGCGTCGGTTCCGGCGTTGGGCTCGGTCAGGCCGAAGGCGCCGATCTTCTTGCCGGAGAGCAGGTCGGGCAGATACTTTTTCTTCTGCTCCTCGGTGCCGTGCTCAAAGATGGGGGCGCAGCACAGGGAGGTATGGGCGGAGACGATGACGGCGGTGGTGCCGCAGACCTTGGCCAGCTCTTCCACGCACATGGCATAGGAGAGAACGTCGCCGCCGGCGCCGCCGTACTCCTTGGGGAAGTAAATGCCCATCATGCCCAGCTTCGCCATCTTCTCCACGGTTTCCATGGGGAAGCGCTCTTCCTCGTCGATCTCCTCGGCCAGGGGCTTGACCTCGTTCTCGGCAAACTCACGGTACATCTTACGGAGCATCAATTGCTCATTGGAAAGATGAAAATCCATACCTAATATACTCCTTTACTCCGGTTTTACTTGGAATAGTCGTAGAAGCCCTTGCCAGTCTTCTTGCCCAGCAGGCCGCCGCGGACCATCTTCTTCAGCAGCAGGGCGGGACGGTACTTGGGATCGCCGCTCTCGTTGAAGAGGGTCTCCATGATGGCCAGGCACACGTCCAGGCCGATGAAGTCACCCAGGGCCAGGGGGCCCATGGGATGGTTCGCACCCAGGCGCATGGCCTTGTCGATGTCCTCCACGGAGGCAACCCCGGTCTCCACCAGGCCCGCCGCCTCGTTGATCATGGGAATCAGGATTTTGTTGACCACAAAGCCGGGAGCCTCGGCCACCTCCACGGGATCCTTGCCGATCTCCTGGGACAGCTTATAGATGAAGTCGAAGGTCTCCTGGGTGGTGTTGGCGCCCCGGATGATCTCCACCAGCTTCATGCTGGGGACGGGATTGAAGAAGTGCATGCCGATCACGGGATGGTTCAGGCCGTTGGCCATCTCGGTGATGGACAGGGAGGAGGTGTTGGAGGCGAAGATGGCCCCGGGCTTGCACATGGCGTCCAGCTCGCTGAGCAGGGCCTTCTTGGTGCCCATGTCTTCCTTGACGCACTCGATGATGAGGTCCGCGTCGGCGCAGGCGGATTTCTCCTCCACCAAAACGTTGGCCATGATGGCGTCGGCGGCGGCCTGCTCCATCCGGCCCTTGTCCACCCGCTTCTGGAGAGAGGCGGCCAGCTTGTCCTTGTGCTTCTGGGCAGACGCCACGGAACTGGCGTACATCAGGGCGGTGTGGCCCTTCGCCGCGAAGACCTGGGCAATGCCGCTGCCCATCGTGCCCGCGCCAAAAATAGCTACCTTCATTGATCGTTCCTCCTGTTATTTTGTAAAATTTTAGGTCCTGTTACTTCGTTCAAATTTTGGGAAAAGAGAGCAAATCCCAACATTGCTAATTTGCTCACAATCTTTATTATAGGGTCCTTCCGCGGAATTATCAAGTACAATTTCACCGCCGCCCCCCTCTTTTTCTCTTTTTTACGATTCGTACAAAATATTCGTTAAATTTTATACAATTTTTTGGCATCCCCCTTTTTCTTCCACCCGCTCCCCCGCCAGGACGGCCCGACGAAAAAACCCCCTCCCCTTTGGGTATTCTGTCAGATTTTTAGTTTCCCTAAAAATTTTTTAGATTCCCTCTTGCTTTTTCCCGCGCCTGTGCTATCATAGGGGCATCACCAGAAAATTTGTTTGTTTCATCAACAATCTATTTGGAGGCACACCATGAAAGAAGCGATCAAGTGGACCCTGAACCGCATGCCCAAGAGCGAGGACAAGCAGCTTTCCGTCATGTCCCTGTCCAATGTGGCGAAAGCCCGCTTTTTCCACAGCAGCTTCCCCCAGTATTCCATCACCCCCCTGGCCGGGCTGGAAGGCATGGCCAAATACCTGGGCCTGGCGGGCCTCTACGTGAAAAACGAAGCCCACCGCTTCGGCCTCAACGCCTTCAAGGTGCTGGGGGGGTCTTTCGCCATGGGCCGCTACATCGCCAAGGAGATGGGCCGGGACGTGTCCGAGATGACCTATGACTACCTGACCAGCGAGGCCTTCCGCCGGGAGTTCGGCCAGGCCACCTTCTTCACCGCCACTGATGGCAACCATGGCCGGGGCGTGGCCTGGGCGGCCAATAAGCTGGGCCAGAAGGCCGTGGTCCACATGCCCAAGGGCAGCAGCCAGCCCCGCTTTGACAACATTGCCAAGGAAGGGGCCCAGGTGACCATCGAGGAAGTCAACTACGACGACTGCGTCCGCATGGCCGCTGCCGAAGCCGCCCAGACGGAACATGGCGTCATTGTCCAGGACACCGCCTGGGACGGCTATGAGGAAATTCCCTCCTGGATCATGCAGGGCTACGGCACCATGGCCGGGGAGTCCGCCGAGCAGCTGCGGCAGATCGGCGTAAACCGCCCCACCCACGTCTTCGTCCAGGCGGGCGTGGGCAGCCTGGCCGGAGCCGTGGTGGGTTATTTCACCAACCTCTTCCCCAACGATCCCCCGAAATTCATCGTCATGGAGGCCCAGGCGGCGGACTGCCTGTACCAGGGCGCCATGGCCGGAGACGGAAAGCCCCGGGTGGTGGACGGCGATTTGAAGACCATCATGGCGGGCCTGGCCTGCGGCGAGCCCAACACCATTTCCTGGGACATCCTCCGCAACCATGTCACCGCGTTTGTCTCCTGCCCCGACTGGGTCAGCGCCCGGGGCATGCGGATGCTGGGCGTGCCCGTGAAGGGGGACCCGGTGGTCATCTCCGGTGAGAGCGGCGCCGTGGGCATGGGCCTCATCGCCGCGCTCATGGAGACCGGCGAATACAAAGACCTGCGGGAAGCCATCGGCCTGGACCGCTACAGCCAGGTGCTGATGTTCTCCACCGAGGGCAACACGGACCCCCTGAAGTTCCGCAAGGTGCTGTGGGACGGCGAGTTTGCCACGGTCTGAGCGGATATACTATAATAATATAATGTATCGGGAGCCGGGCCGGAATGCCTGGCTCCCGCTTTGCCTGGCCGCCGAAGATGCGGGGGAGTTCCCTCTTCGAAGATATTCTCCTGTAAGGGCGGGCCTATGCGGCCTCCCTTCTCCTGGGTCCCCGGCGCTTCCCATGGACAGGCGGGCACATAGGTCCGCCCCTGCGCCGCAAGCCTTCTAAATAAAATAGAAAATGCCCAATCTGGCACCCCCGCGATGCGGAATACAGTTGCGTCCCGGCCAAAAATGTGTTATAACAGCAGATGGAAGAAACGGCAACATTTTTACAGAGGAGGACCATTTATGAGTAATAACATCCGTCCCGCGGACATGAAACGGATCAGCACTCCGGAACTGGCGGAGGCGTTCATTGCCGAACAGGTAGCCCAAGTCCGGGCCCAGGTAGGGGACAAAAAAGTACTGCTGGCTCTCTCCGGCGGCGTGGACTCTTCGGTGGTGGCGGCGCTTCTGGTCAAAGCCATTGGAAAGCAATTAGTCTGCGTCCACGTGAACCACGGCCTGATGCGCAAGGGCGAGAGTGAGCAGGTCATCGAGGTCTTCCAAAACCAGCTGGACGCGAACCTCATCTACGTAGACGCCACAGACCGCTTCCTGGACCTGCTGGCGGACGTGGACGAGCCGGAGCGGAAGCGGAAGATCATCGGCGGCGAGTTCATCAAGGTCTTCGATGAGGAGGCCCGGAAGCTGGAGGGCATCTCCTTCCTGGCCCAGGGGACCATCTACCCCGACATCCTGGAGAGCGACGGCGTGAAGGCCCACCACAATGTGGGCGGCCTTCCGGAGGACATGGACTTCGAGCTGGTGGAGCCAGTGAAGCTGCTGTTCAAGGACGAGGTCCGCGTTGTAGGCCGGGTCCTGGGCCTTCCGGCGTCCATGGTGGAGCGCCAGCCTTTCCCGGGGCCGGGCCTGGGCGTGCGGTGCCTGGGGGCCATCACCCGGGACCGCCTGGCGGCCCTGCGGGAGTCCGACGCGGTCCTGCGGGAGGAGTTTGCCAAGGCGGGCCTGGCGGAGAAGGTCTGGCAGTTCTTCACCGTGGTGCCGGACTTCCGGTCCACTGGCGTGCGGGACGGCAAGCGGGCCTTCGACTGGCCAGTAATCATCCGGGCGGTGAATACCGTGGACGCCATGACGGCTACGGTGCCGGAGATTCCCTGGGCGGTGCTTCAGGCCGTTACAAACCGGATTCTGGCGGAGGTGCCAGGCGTGTGCCGGGTGCTGTATGACCTGACGCCGAAGCCAGTGGGGACCATTGAGTGGGAATGACCGTCAAAACGGCGCAAACTCCTATGAATACAGGGTTTTTGATCTGTCACTTTGCCTTGTGATACTGGTTTGATACGATTCGTTTCAACCCGGTCACACAAGAGAATGATTGCAAAGGGCAAGCGAACCGCCCTGCTGAACGACAAATTCAGCAGGGCGGTTTTTGCTTGCCCCTTTATTTTGTTACAGTCAAAGTAGCGTATTTAAATATGCCTTTTTTACAACCTATGTCACTGTAATTCCTCCAGTTAATTACATAAGTACCATTTAAGGTAATAGGCTTTTCTCTACCTTTAATTGTTCCAGCACCAGCGTGGGGCAACCATTCCATGCACCCGTGCTTCTGTGCGGATTGATGAATCGAAAATGCTTCATAAACTGTATTCTTTCTTGAAGGAGGATTCCAGTATGAAGTGTCGTTCGTAAGCCAAACTGTATAACCTTTGGAAAATCCGCTGAGGCATGATGACAAATCTTCGAGACGCTGTACATCTTTTAGGAAGTCGTACTTGCCCAAATCCTGTGCACCGTGGTTCTTTAAGTTGAAATCTTCATTGTCTAAACTAAACGTTAGCTTTGCTGTTTTGTATTTCAATTCAATCGGAATTGTTTCATTACAGTAAAAAAGCAAAATATCAATGTGCACGTTTGGTGGTATTGATGGGCAGTACTCAAGTCTAACATTTGCGTCTGGATAGTGGGACTTGATTTCCCACGATAAGGCAAATTGAAAGTCAGCTTCCGAATGAAAAATTGGCCGCTTCTTTTGAAGCGAAAAGAGACACCTATCAATATCAAAAGGATTATCTATCATTATTGGGCCTTCCTCCATTGAAACTTTGGCTCACACTTCCCACAATCATCACAGGTCTGCGGCCAGTTGATTTTCCACTCAAAGTATTCCGCCCTGGTGATCTCCCCGGCGTGCAGCTCCTGCTGGCGCAAGAGCCATTCCCGCATGAAATCATCCACAAGGCCATAGTTGAAGTAGATACCCACAGGAGGTTGAGCGGGCCAGTCGTCCGTGTCGTTGTAGCGGACGGCGGTATCATCGGAGGCCCCCGTCTTGCCGGGATTGCGGACAAGCTGAAACAGGCAGATGGAGCCGGGGCTGTCCTCGTCCAGCCATAAGAACGTCCGCATGAAGTCCTCGGCACAGCCGAGTTGAACCGTATAGAAGTTCTGACGGTCTACCCGCAGGGCCTGGGCAATCTTGTCCAGCAGTTCCCTCTTGGGCACGCGGTAATTCGTTTCATACTGGGCAATACGGTTGTCCGCTCCCTTTTCCTCAAGGCCGATAGCCAGCCCCAATTCCTTTTGCGTCATACCTCGAAATGTTCGGATTTTCTTGATTTTTTCTCCTACTGTCATATGTTCCACCGCCTTTGAAAATAGTATAGCGCAAATAAGCGAAATATGCAAGAAGAAAATTAACAAAATTGCGAAATAAACGTTTGTCATTAATAACTATGCGAATGTATAATAAGGATATCGGCATTAACAATTTTACGAACAAACGATAAGGAGGTGTTGTATTTGAGCAAAGAGCTGTTTGTACGGGCCGAAGAAGTGGCCGGGGCGCTGGATATCTCCAAGCCCTATGCCTACAAGCTGGTGCGGGAGATGAACGAGGAGCTGAAGCAGAAGGGGTTCCTCACCATCCCCGGACGGGTGAGCAGGCGCTACTTCGAGGAAACGTTCTATGGACTGCGGGAAAATCAGTAAGAAGGGAAGAAAATGCCAGCGTACAAAGACAAGGCCAAGGGCCGGGAAATGCTGTTCTGGACGAAAGCGGAGTATCTGAAATTCGCTGACGCTATGATGGACAAGCCCCTCTCCTATTACGCCTTTGAAATGCTTTACTGGTGCGGTATCCGGGAGGGGGAGCTGCTGGCTCTCACCCCTGGGGACTTCGACTTTGAGAAGCAGACGGTTTCTATTTCGAAATCCTACCAGCGTATCAAGGGCCAGGACGTTATCACCGCCCCCAAGACGGCCAAGAGCAACCGGGTCATTCAAATGCCCGCTTTTCTCTGCGAAGAAATGGAGAACTACATCAGGAGCTTGTACGCCGTGGAGCCAACAGACCGTATTTTTGCGGTGACGGAATCCTATCTTCACCGGGAGATGGACAGGGGGTCGAAAGAGGCGGGGGTCAAGCGGATCAGGATTCACGATTTGAGGCACCCAAATGTCAAGCCCAAGACAAAGGATATTTATCATTGCTTGTTGCATATGGGTACAGTCAATCTATTAGAACGTACAATCTCATACAGTATCGGGCTCCGCCTGATCTATCAAGCGGAGCCCAATATGATGTTCCATACATGTGGAAAAGATTCGTGATGAAAATTGATGACGTTTGAAGGGCTAATTGAAAGCACTTCATTTACGCCCAAGCTGCTTCCTCAGGCTTTGTGTCTCAACGATTCTATAATTAGCCAGCCAGAGCTGTTTATCTTTCCCGGCAAGTTGTGGATTTGTGGACGTTTCAAAAGTATTCTGCACAATAGAAACACCCACTTCATTCCAGATTTCAAGAGGATTGAATATCCAGGATAGAGTTCCTTGCTCAAAACAGAGGAGACTGCGAAATGCGCCAAAAATGGGATAGATATAACCACTGGAAATTGAGTATTTGATAGGGGTAGACAAAAATTCGGTTTTTGTCCCGTTTTTCTGAGGCTCAATACCACGAACTTTGCCAAACTTAGGCTTTTCCCCTTTAGCTGTCTTATAATTATTATACTTCTCGGAAAGCTCACATTCAATGACATCGTAAAGTTTGACCAAAAGAGGAATTTGTGTCACTAAAGACTGATAGAGCGGCGTTTCAAATGCGTCCCTGTAGCGTTTGAACACCTGCGCTTTTCCGGAATAGCTTTGTACTGGAGCAGCACTGTCATCCGGGTACCTTTCAATGTCGAAAGCATAGATCAAACGGAGAAGCTCGGAAACATGAATTGGTTTGTCCTCATTATCCTTGTATGCAATCTGGTCGGCATAGGGCTGCCCAAGAATTGCTTTTTTCACGTTTTCAAATTTATCATCCAGGTTAAACAGCGCCATGTCGGAGACTTGGAGCGATGTGTTGCGGGCATCAGATAGCCGGGTAACCGTTTGGACATTCGTGATAACCTCGATACGGACAAACTTGCGGATATCGGCAGGGACCGCGTCCCGTTTCATCATAATAGCGGTGTAAGTGTGGCCCCCATCCAAGATACCATATAAATGACGGTCTGTTTCATCTTCCTGATCGCCTATATCGATAGTAACCTCTGATTCACTAGAATTAAAAGAGAGAGATTTGGCTGAGATAACAATACCGCGGTTGTTGATGTAAAAATCAGTTGTCGGTTCTACTACAGCGTTCAATAGACTTTTTGCCACATTTGTGGACATCTTTGGTTTACGAGGATTGACATCCAGAGAAATACCGTCAGGGAGTTCTTTCATATCAACCAACAGGTAGTAAATCGTTTCAAAAGAACTCTCATCTTCTTTCTCTCTCCTGTAAGGGGATGCTAGGGTGCGAAGGGCTTCTACTTTGAATTTGACTGCCATATTAAGGCCTCCTTATTTTTTCTCGAAAGCTGTTGCTTTGAGATTGATTATAGTATATCATGGAGAAAAGATGTTTTTAATGCACCATGGTACATAATGGAGGAAAATATGGCGGAGAGAACAACAGAGAACGGAGTATTGATTGAAATTGGAAAACTGTTTGAATCCAAAAGGAAGGCGCTTGGTAGGCAGTACAAGAGCCGGGAGAAATTCATAGAGAAGCGGAGCATTGAACTGTTCAATTCAGAGGATTGGATTTCACTTCGACATCTTTACAATATTGAGCACGGAAAAAATTGGATCAGCATTGAAAAACTGCTCCTTCTATCCAAAGCTTTGGAAATAGATCCTGTAGATCTATTTGCTGAGATCACTGCAATTTGCCTTTCAGGTAACGCATAAGATATAATCACGGGCAAGCAGGGTATCGGAATATCGTTTTCGATATTCTGATGCAGCTTGTTGGGGTTCCCCCAAACCCCGGACTGGCCGCAAAGCGTCCAGTCGAACGCACCTGTCGGTGTGGCTTCATGCTTCGTATGACCAGCAGGGAGAGAGTGACGCAGCAGTGCGCAAGGAGTGCGTCCATCTTCGATGGCGCTCGGGACGGGGACAGCTCCTGTATGAGGCTCATAGACTAACCCACGTCGGACCTCCTGAGCAATCCTAGGCACAAGGACCCGCCGCGAGGCTCACCCCCTGTCCCCTGCTGGTAAAAAGCACCCAGCCGGGACGCTATATGCTCCCGGCTGGATACTTACACTGTCTTTGTCCTTTACGTTACATCTCGCTTTTTGGCTTCCCTCGCTACGCCTATTTTTTTCAGGGGATTGGATGGAAAAAGAATTGGGACAAACCAGTCAACTCGTTGCAACGCAAGGGTTTTCCGATTTGTCCTTATTATGCCATAAGGGCACACGTTCACCAGCAGCCTCCTGTCCAGCGGGGCGGCTCCCAAGGACGTGCAGGAGCTGCTGGGCCACGCCGACGTCAGTACCACGATGAACATTTACGCCCACGCCACAAGGGAGGCAAAGCGTACCTCCGCCCGGCTGCTGGATAAGGTGGTCTGCGGGGAGTAAAAAAGTTTCCCTTGTTTCAGCCCGTAAGGGCAAAAACAAGGGAAATTACATAAGAGTTGAACATTTAATCAGCGGAAAGCCTTGATGTGTCAGGGTTTCGAGAAGATTTACCCGGCAAACCGGAATTTATCAAATAGACAATTTGTTTTGGAGGAAACCATTTTATGTTTCAAAAAGCAATCATAATTGGTTGTCCGGGTGCAGGAAAAAGCACATTTGCAAGAATACTGAGTGATAAAACCCACTTGCCTTTATATTATCTTGATATGTTATGGCACAAGCCTAACAGGACAACTGTTGACAGAAATATATTTGACGAGAAATTAAAAGAAATTGTTTTAAAGGACAAATGGATTATTGATGGAAATTACGGAAGAACACTTGAAATACGTATTCAATCCTGTGAAACTATATTTTTACTGGACTTTCCGGTAGAGGAATGTTTGGCTGGAGCAGAATCACGCATAGGCAAACAACGTGTAGATATGCCATGGATCGAGACAGAATTTGATGAAGAATTTAGACAATGGATTCTTGATTTCCCTAAAAATGAATTGCCAATTATATATGAACTGCTTGATCGATACAAACGCGAAAAAAGCATTTATGTCTTTCACTCAAGAACTGATATAGATAATTATTTATCGAAAATGTTTAGTTAAAAATTCCAGTTTACCGGGCAGCCATCCACGAGTGGAGGCTTGTCCACTGTTAGATATTTTAACGAATGGTTTAGCAAAGCCACGTTCAGCAACACCAATCTAAAAAGGAAGTTTTTTGCTTGCTGAACCATGGGCTGGCGGCTCGGGGAAACGTGCTGAATGCGGCCGCACTTTTCCGTCTTTTGTGACGCGATTTTAAGAGCAAGAAATTTAGCGGCCAAAAATAGCGGACGGAACAGGGGCACTCATTGGAGTGCCCTCCTGATTGATACTTGTCGGCGGGTGTAGGTGCTGTTATAATGAGAGCGGTAAATTGGGATCGTTTTTTATAGAGGGCATGGAGGAACACATACATGGTTTTGATGGTTGATACCACGGCAGATCATGTAGGAAAAGTAATAGCCGGGGAACTGCTTTGCAGGGATGAAAATGCAGCCGGGTTTGAGCTGGTCGACACCGCTGGGCTGCACATTTCGCACTGTGTTGGATGCAATTACTGCTGGCTGAAAACGCCGGGAGCATGTGCCATTCCGGACGATTATGAGCCGGTCTTAAGAAAAATAAGCGCGGCTGACCAGGTTTGGCTGGTTTCGGATACGCACTTTGGATTTATTTCCTGGCAAACCAAAAACATTGTAGACAGGATCATGCCGCTCGTCACCATGTACCTGAAATTCAAAGACGGGCAGATGCGCCACGTCATGCGCTACGGCCACCAGCCGGACATCGGAATTATTTATACCGGGGACGGCGACCAGGCTTACCTTGAACGGTGGTGCCAGCGTACCGCGCTGAATATTGGGAGCCGTTCCCTGGGAGTTTTTCCTGAAAGCAACGGGAAGAAGGCGGTCTCATGCATGTTGTAATCATCAATGGAAGCCCGCGGGTACAGAAATACAGCAATACGGAGAAGATCATTGCCGCCTTTTCAAAAGGGCTGTCAGAAAAGGGAAGCACCTTTGAAGCATACGCCATTTCCAACCGAAAAACATGGGACATCATTCGTGATGCTTATATAAAAAGCGATGAAATCCTCATTGCGCTGCCACTCTATGTAGAATGCGTACCCGGGCTTCTTTTGGAATTTTGGGAAACTCTCCCCCCAAAGGACAAGCATACAAGGCTTTCCTTTCTTTTACAGAGCGGCTTTGCGGAGGGGGGCCAGCTCCGCTGCGGCGAGGCGTTCCTGGAAAAACTGCCGGAATATTTGGGGGTCCGTTATGGCGACAGAGTAACCGCCGCGAACCAGCAGGGCAAATAGCTGGTCTTTCCTCCCGTTATCACTGCTGGCGGTAATTAGATCACCCCTCACCCCACCGGACACCCAGCAACGGGCGGAAGTGATTTCACAAGGAGACATACATGCGTCCACAGGGGGATGAAGGCCGGGCACAGGCAGTCCGCGCCACCCTGTCTGAACGCTTACAAGGGGCAATGCTGGCGGACAAGGCCCCGCGCAGGCCATCCGCTGATTATGCGCGGATAACGCGGGCTTCCGTCCCGGAAGAAGTGGAGCAAGCTGCGGAGGACGCCAGTCGCCGGGTGCAAACGAAGAACAGCCCCAGGCGGCCCAAGCGCTCTTTTGACCGGGGCAGATGGTAAAAGAGTAGATTTTTGATCTATCTTATGCTATACTTTTTATCAGAGGAAAAACTTCACAGAAAGAAGGAGCATATGGGGATGTTTACAAGAGTTTTATACGGCACAGCGATATTGGGGCTGCTGCTTTCGTCTGTGAAAAACCGGGCAAAAGCAAAGATTGCCCTGAAGAAGGCATGGCGGTCTTTTGAAAATATCCTGCTCTCTATTCTGGCGATTTTCCTCTTAATTGGCTTTATTTTTGTCTTTCTGGATACATAGGCAATTTTCCAGCTCCTCGGAACAGATTCCGGGGTATCCGGCCTGTTCATTGCCGCCGCCGTTGGCTGTATCACTTTAATTCCTGGTTTTGTAGCGTTTCCCTTTGCGGCCCCACTTCTGTCCGCCGGAACGGGATATGCACAGATTGCCATTTTTATTTCGACACTCATGATGGTTGGCATCGCCACGTTACCCCTTGAGATGAAATGTTTTGGGAAACGTATTGCGCTAAAGAGAAATATTTTATCACTACTTCTTGCAATTATCACATCTTGCGTAGTAGGAGTAATAATGTCATGAGTAACCTCAAGAAAATTGTAAAAAGTATCGGTTCTTTCTGTTTTGCTCCTGCTAAATGTTCTGCTGCTGCTCGTCGATCCGGAATCGGGCCGGGAGGCCGTTTCTCTTTCCCTGAAGAACCTTTTGAAAATACTGTCTATTATACCCCCTATTTTCCTGCTCTTAGGCCTGATGGATGTTTGGGTGCCGAAAGAAACCATCATGAAGTCCATGGGTAAGGATGCCGGAATAAAAGGCGGGATTTTCGCTTTTGTCCTAGGTTCGTTTTCTTCGGGACCATTATATGCTTCCTTTCCTGCCGCAATGGTTTTTCTTAAAAAAGGAGTCTCCCTGGCCAATATCTTCATTTTCCTCGGCGCATGGTCCACGACAAAAATTCCGATGATGTTATTTAAAATAACACAGTTGGGTAGCAAGTTTGCGCTCGTACGCTTTGGCTTGAATTTAGCCGCCATCATCGTCCTTGCCGTTATCATGGAAAAGACAACGACAGAAAAGGATGCGGAAACTATGTATGAACTTGCATCCCAGCAGTCAAGCGGGAACTAACCATTTTAGTAAAAACATTGCATTTCCTCGTCTTTTGTGATACTATTTTGATATTAAAAAATGCTGCGCCCCAAAATGATGGGTAAAATATTAACAAATTTCCGACTATACAGCTCACGGAAACACACAAAACACCATCCCATCTAATCTGGGTACGCCGAGTGTGAATGCGTTTTCAAAAGAAATGAGGAATCCATACTTATGTACGATTTAGGTGTATTTTCAAGTCTTGGCGAAGCCTGGGCCGCAGCTCTGCGCACGATTTACCAACGGGGAGCCGCCACAGCCTATACGGACAACACTGGGGAACCGTTGGCGCAAAAGAAGTCTTCGGATTAACCTCTGCCGTTTCAGGCGCCACCCTCCCGGACGCCATCATAGAGCGGCATAAGGTCCAAGCGGAATACAACTGGATGGTCCGAAATTTCACGGTCCCAGGTGCACGTCAAGGAGCTCCACAATGAAACCTCCTATGCCTCCCGCCTATTTTCCTACATGGGCCAAAAGGACCAGATGAAATGGGTAATCGACCGCCTGAATGAAAATCCCCATACACGGTCGGCCACCGTCACGACCTTTGAGCCTTTGACTGACGAGGGCTATATATCGCTGGACTTTCAGGAAGAGGCTGGAAACCTCAATCTGACGGTTTACTGCCGCGCGCTGGATTTCGGATGCAAAGCCTACATACATCTCGTGATGCTCCAAACCATTCTGCAAACCGTTTCCGAAAAGACAGGAATGCCCCCGGGCCGGCTGACGCTGCTTATCAAATCTGCGCACGATTACCGTAAAGACGAAAGCAAAGTGCAGGGTATTTTAACAGCGGAGGGTGCGGTTTGAGGAGGCTTCTTTACTTTACTTTCAATTCATCAACTCAGGAGGACGCGGCCCTATGCGAATGCGGAAAAAGAAGAACCTGATCCCCCGGATGGAGCGCTACGGCGACCGTCTGATTCCAAATCCCTACGACCGTCCCGGCCATTGGCGGGAGCTGATGCCCCAGGCCCGGGAGCTCCATCTCGAACTGGGCTGCGGCAAGGGCCGCTTTACCGCCGGAACTGCCGCCGCTGAGCCGGACATGCTGTTCCTGGCGGTGGAGATGGTCCCCGACGCCATGGTGGTGGCCATGGAGCGCTGCGTCAACGCGGGCCTCACCAACGTCTGGTTTATCAGCGCCAATGCGGACCAGCTCCCCTGCTTCTTCGCCCCGGGCGAGGTGGACCGTATTTACATCAACTTCTGCGATCCCTGGCCCAGCGGCCGCCACGCCAAGCGGCGTCTGACCCATGGGAATTTTCTCAAGCTCTACCGCCAGGTCTTGAAAATGGGCGGGCAGATCCACTTCAAAACGGACAACCAGCCCCTCTTCGAGTTCTCCGTGGAGGAACTGCCCCAATTCGGCTTCCAGCTGTCGGAGGTCACCCGGAACCTCCACGAAAACGGCCCGGTAGGAGTCATGACGGACTACGAAGCCAAGTTCTTTGGCCTTGGCCAGCCCATCAACCGCTGCGTGGGAACCATGGCGGAGTGGGAGGAGCCCTTCCCGGCCAGCCGCAAGGTCCTGAAAAACCGCTGGCTGGACGCCTTCGCCGGGGGCGCGCCGGAGGCGGAGCTCGGAAAACATGTGCTGGCGGAGGGCAATTACCTCTGGCACCTATTCTCCTGGAAGCTGGTCCCCTGCCTGGAGGGCGGCGACGCGGAAGCCGCCCTGGCAGAAGTCCCGGAGGAAACGTTCTACCTTTTCTACTACGAGTATCCGCCGGAGGGAACCCCCCTGTCCCGCCCCATCTCCAAGGCGGAGGCCCTGGCCCTTCTGGAGCCGGGGAATCCCGCCGGAGCGGACTGGTACCTGGCGGACAAGGACTTCACCTGGACCTATGTCCATACCCACGAGACGGGCTGCGGCCCCTACTTCTGCCGGGCGGAAAAATAGGGCCGCCCCGCGGAACACCTCAAAAAGGACGTGTCCCATCCGGGGCTGTTCTCCTGCAGGGGCGGGCCCGCGTGTCCGCCCCTGCGCCGTGTGCCTTTTAAATAAAATGCGCAGCCGGGCACTTCCTGAAAAAACTTTTTCTTGTATTCCTCCCAAATCTATGCTACAGTAAAAGCAGGATGGGAATCCCATCCCCAGAACAGAAGACAAGTGAATCGCCAGGGGGGCTGCCGCGCAGCTGAGAGTAAGGCATTCGGCCTTTGACCCTTTGAACCTGTTGGGTAATGCCAGCGTAGGAAGTCGTTTCTGAGGCAATCAGAGCATCCGTATGGCTGAGCTTGACGGATGTTCTGATTTTTTATTTTGGAGGAACCACTATGAACGCAAACGCCGCCATCCAAATCCTGCCCTCCGCACCCAACGACCAGGAAACCGTCCGCATCGTGGACGAGGTCATCGCCTACATCCGGTCCACCGGGCTGCACTACTTCGTAGGGCCCAGCGAAACCTCCATCGAGGGGGAGGACCTCCACCAGCTGATGGAGATTGTGGAAACCTGCATGACCGTCGCCAACCAGGCGGGCAGCGAGAAGGTTTCCGCCTATGTGAAGCTGACCTACAGGCCCGAGGGAACGGTGCTGGGCATTGATGAAAAAATCGCGAAGCATCAGCAGTAAGCTGCCCGCCGCCGGGGCCCTGGCCGCCGCCGCTGGCCTATGGCTCCTGGCCGCCGAGGGGGAATGGGTCCCCTCCTTCCTGCTGCCCTCCCCCGCCGCCGTCTGCCGGGCCCTGGCGGCGGACGCCCCCATCCTGCTGGAAAACGCCCTCGTCACCCTGCTGGAGGCCGCCCTGGGCCTGGCCGCCGGAATCCTGGCGGCGCTGGTCCTGGCAACCCTGATGCACCGGGTGCGGGTTTTGTACCGGGCACTGTATCCCCTCCTGGTCATCACCCAGACCATTCCCACCATCGCCCTGGCGCCGCTGCTGGTGCTGTGGATGGGCTTCGGCATGGCTCCCAAGGTAACCCTGGTGGCCCTGACCACCTTCTTCCCCATTGCCGTCAGCCTGCTGGACGGCTACGCTGGCACCGACCGGGCGGCGGCGGACCTGATGCGCTCCATGGGGGCCACCCGGTGGCAGGTTTTCCGGCATCTGGAATTCCCCTCCGCCCTGAGCCACTTCTTCTCCGGCCTCCGGGTCTCCGCGTCCTATGCGGTGGTAGGCGCCGTGATCTCCGAGTGGCTGGGAGGCTTCCAGGGCCTGGGGGTCTACATGACCCGGGTCAAGAAGGCCTACGCCTTTGACAAAATGTTCGCCGTAATCCTGGTCATTGTCGCCGTCAGCCTGCTGCTGATGGCCCTGGTGGCCGCCCTGCGGCGGCGGGCCTGCCCCTGGGAGGCCTATGAAAAAATTGAAAGGAACGACTAAGGCATGAGACGCTTCCCATTTGCGGCCGCTTCCCTGGCCCTTCTCCTGCTCCTCTCCGCCTGCGGGGCGGAGCCCGTAGGCACGCCGGACGACGGCCTCACCCCTGTGTCCGTCTGCCTGGAGTGGACCCCCAACACGAACCACACCGGGCTTTACGCCGCCCTGGCCCTGGGCTATTTCCAAGAAGCCGGGCTGGACGTGCAGATTCTCCAGCCCCCGGAGGACGGGGCTTCCGCCCTTTGCGCCGCTGGGCGGACGGAGTTCGCCGTCACCGCCCAGGACACCCTGGCCGCCGCCCTGGCACGGGAGGAACCCCTGGCCATCACGGCGGTGGCGGCCATCCTCCAGCACGATACCTCCGGCATCCTCTCCCGGGCGGGCGAGGGGCTGGACCGCCCCAAGGGACTGGAGGGCCGCGCCTATTCCACCTACAACGGCCTCATTGAATTGGCGATGCTCCAGCGGGTGGTGGAGCTGGACGGCGGGGACTTCTCCCAGGTAAACCTGGTTCCCTACGCCGTCACCGACGAGGCCGGAGCCCTCCGGGAGGGCCTGACGGACGCCCTTTGGGTCTACTACGGCTGGGGCGGCATCGCGGCGGAACTGGCCGGGGTGGAGACCGACTACTTCTACTTTAAGGACATCGATCCGGTCTTCGACTTCTATACTCCCATCCTCGTCGCTAACAACGCCTTCTTAGCAGAGCAGCCGGAAACCGCCAGGGCCTTCCTGGCCGCCGCCTCCAGAGGCTACGCCTACGCCATCCAGAACCCGGAAGAGGCCGCCCAGCTCCTCATCGAAGGCGACACCACTGGCTCCCTCTCCGGCAGCGGCGGCCTGGTTTCCGCCAGCCAGGCCTGGATGGCGGGGCAGTATCAGGCGGACGCGGAACGCTGGGGCTATATCGACCCGGCCCGCTGGAACGCCTTCTATCAATGGCTCAACGACAACGGCCTGGTGGAAGTCCCCCTTCCGGAGAACGCCGGATTCACCAACGGCTTCCTGCCCCAATGACGGGCCGGGGCCCCCTCCTCCTCCAGGCGGAGGGTATTTCCAAAGCCTACGGCGGGCAGGCGGTTCTGGAGGACGTCTCCCTCTCCCTGGAACAGGGGGAACTGGTGTGCTTGCTGGGAGTCAGCGGCGTGGGCAAAACCACCCTGTTCAACATCCTCTCCGGCCTGGAACCGCCGGACAGGGGCCGGGTGCTGCTGAAGGGCCGGGACGTTACTGGCGCGCCGGGGCAGATCCGCTACATGCTCCAAAAGGACCTGCTCCTGCCCCACAAAAAGGTGCTGGACAACGCCGCCCTGCCCCTGGTTCTCCAAGGAATGGGGAAGCGGGAAGCCCGGGCCGAGGCCGCCGCCCACTTTCCCCGTTTCGGCCTGGAGGGCACGGAGGACCTCTACCCCGCCCAGCTCTCCGGCGGAATGCGCCAGCGGGCGGCGCTGCTGCGGACCTTCCTGGGTTCCCGGGGCGCGGCCCTGCTGGACGAGCCCTTTTCCGCCCTGGACGCCCTGACCAAGCGGGAACTCCACCAGTGGTACCTGGACATGATGGACCAGCTGGACATGGCCGTCCTCTTCATCACCCACGACATCGACGAGGCCGTCCTGCTCTCCGACCGGGTCTGCATCCTCTCCGGCCGGCCAGGGCGCATTACCGCGGAGGTGGCAATCCAGCCTCCCAGGCCCCGGGGGCTGGACTTCGCGGTCAGCGGGGAATTCTTGGCGTACAAAAAACGGCTCCTGTCCCTGCTGGGAACCTGACGGGAACACCGCAAAACCGCCCCTCCGGGAAAACAACGCCCCCGCGCGGCATGCCGCGCGGGGGCGTCCCCGTCCCTTCCGTCAGTTCAACCCGGCCAGGTAGCCGTTCACCTTGTCGATACGGGCCTGGGCATTCTCCGGGGAGATGACCTCAATGCCCGGGTCGATCACGGCGTCCACATCCTTGCCCTCCAGCTTCTCATAGGCGGCCTGGCAGGCCAGGTAGCCCATCTCGTAGGGCTGCTGGGCCACGGACATGGTCAGCAGGCCGTCCAGGATGGCCTGGCACGCGCCAGTGGAGCCGTCGAAGCCCAGGAATATGGTGTCGGAGAAGCTGGGATTGCCCTCCACCGCCCGGACCGCGCCCACGGCCATGTCGTCGTTGTTGGCGCAGACAATGGCAATTCCATCCGGGTGCGTCTGGATAATGGCCTCCATACAGGTGACCGCCTGGTCGGCCACCGCGTTGGCATATTGGATTTCATCCGCCAGGAACGTCCCGCCGTTTTCATGGATTCCGGCGGTATAGCCCTTCATCCGGGCGGTGTTCGTGGCGTCTCCTTTGACTCCGGCGATTTCGATGCACTCAATGGTCTCCCAGCCTGCGGCCTTCGCCGCCTTGACGGCCTCCGTGGCCCCCAGCTTGGCGGCGGCCTCGTTTCCGGTGCCGATGAAGGAGACGATCTCCGGCGCGTCAATGTCCGTGTCCAGGGCGAAAACCGGGCGGGTCTCCCCGGCGATCAAGGTGGCGGCCGTCTCCGACTGGAGGGGCGCGATGATGATGGCATCCACTTCGCTGTTGTTCCGTGTGGTTTCGATCATGTTCTGCTGGTCGTCATAGGCGGTTTCATTGGCCGGGCCTGTGATTTCGAGGACAACGTCCGGGTGCTCGGACTCGAACTTCCGGCATCCGGCCATAATAAGCTGCCAGTGCTCAGAGGCGGTAGTCTTCAGGATGACATTGATTTTATACGCCCCCTCCTGGGTCCCGGAGGAACCGCCCCCGGCGGGAGCGCCTTCCCCGCCGCCGCAGGCGGAGAGAACAGCGAGCATCAGGCCAGCTAGGAGCAGGGAAACAATACGTTTTTTCATAGAGGGCTTCCTCTTTCCTTATTTAATAATGTAGAACTGCGCGGAAGGGGGGTCACTCCGTGATCTCGCTGAGCTTGACGGGCCGCCCCTCCTTGAGGGACTTGGTGGCGGCGGCGGCGATAAGGATGGGGGCCAGGCCGTCCTCGCCGGTGACCTGGGTCTGCGTGCCGTTGATGACCGCCTCGGCAAAGGCTTTCTGCTCGGCGGCAAAAGCCATGGTGTAGCGGTCCCACATGATCTTGTAGCAGGTCCCGGAGACGGTACCGTCCGCTCCATAGAACGTCGCATTATCGGGGGTATCGTTGGCGTCCATCACCGCGCCCTCGGACCCGAAGACCTCCACCCGCTGGTCATACCCATAGACGGCCTTCCGGCTGTTGTCGATGATGCCCATGGCCCCGTTGGCAAATTTCAGGGACACCACGGCGGTGTCCACGTCTCCCGCCTCGCCAATGGCCGGGTCCACCAGCACGCCGCCGTAGGCGAAGACCTCGGTGACCTCGGAGCCCGCCAGGAACCGGGCCATGTCGAAATCGTGGACCATCATGTCGTAGAAAATGCCGCCAGAGACCTTCACATAGTCGATGGTGGGGGGCTCGGGGTCCCGGGAGCTGATCTTCACCAGGTTGACTTTGCCGACTTTGCCTGCCCGGACGGCCTCGTAGACGGCCCGGTGGTTGTGGTCGAAGCGGCGGTTGAAGCCCACCTGGAGCTTGACCCCGTTCTTCTTCGCTGCGGCGATGACCTCCTTCACCCGGTCGATCCGGTAGTCCACGGGCTTCTCCACGAACACGTCCTTCCCGGCCCCGGCTACCTTGATGGAGTATTCCGCGTGAAGGTCCGTGGGGGAGCAGACGACGACCGCCTTGATTTCGGGGTCCTTCAGGATGACGTCCGCATCCTTGACGATGTTGGGAATCCGCAGCCGCTGGAGGAACTCCACGGTCTCCTCGCTCATGTAGGGGTCGGCGATGGTCTTGATCTCCATCTCGGGGACGAATTTGGCGATGTTCTCCGCGTGGACCCGGCCGATCCGTCCAGCTCCGATGATGCCGATTTTAATGGTTTTCATATGCGTCTCTCCTTTTACCTTAAATATAAAGTCAATATTTCATAATCGCTTTTACCGCCTCGGCGGTGGAGGTCTTCGGCATAAGCTCAAACCCGACCAGGCCGGTGTAGCCGATTTTCTCCAGGCAGGCGAACACATTGGCGTAGTTGATCTCTCCGGTGCCGGGCTCGTGGCGGCCCGGGGCGTCCGCCACATGGATGTGGCCGAACTGGTCTCCATAGGCCCGGATGTTGTCGCAAAGGCTGCCCTCGTTCAGCTGCATGTGGTAGGCGTCGTAGAGAACCTTGAGCTTGGGACTCCCGATCAGCCGGGTCATCTCCGCCGCCATCCGGGTGGTCTGGAGGAAGTTGCCCACGTGGTCCGTAGTGACGTTCAGCGGCTCCAGGTTCATGGAGACGCCGGACTCCTCCGCGATTTTGGCGCACTCCTTCAGCGTGTCAAACATGGCGCAGAGCTTTACCGTGTCGCTGAGCTCATCGTAGTGGTTGATGACGATTCCGCCGTCCCCTAGTCCGTTGGAGTGGATGGTGACGGACCGGGCCCCCACCTTCTTCGCCGCCTCCACGGACTGGCGGAGAAAGCCCAGGTAGGCCTCCTTCTGGCTTGGATCAATGAGGGACAGCTCCGCGTCCCCGTTGAAGCCGGCGATGCCGATTCCCACCTTTTCCGCCGCCGCCTTCACCGCGTCCAGGTCCTTGTCCGTCCAGCTCCAGAATTCGGCAAACTCGAAGCCGTCGTCTTTGGCTGCCTGGAACCGCTCCAGGAAGGGAAGCTCGCTGTACATCGGTTCGATGCAGGCTGATTTCTGAAAGACCATCTTTCATCCTCCTTGTTTCCATTTGATTGTGCTATGCACATATTGATGTTAAACACATAATAGCACTTCTGACGCTCTTGTCAATAAGAAATGATAAAACCTTTCAAATATTAGAGGACTGTACAAAAATAGGGCGCATTTTTTTGCGGATTGACAGGGAATACATTTCCATATATAATAAAAGTAACATTGTGCAATCACACAATTGGAGGCGTTGACTATGGGGAACAGGCCGACAATTCAGATGGTGGCGGAGCTGGCGGGGGTCTCCCGGGGGACGGTGGACCGGGTCCTGAACGACCGCCCCCACGTCAACGGGGAAGTCCGCCAGCGGGTGCTGGAAGCCATTCGGCAGCTGGGCTACATCTCCCCCCGGGAGGTCTACCGGAGGCGGGTGGACGCCGCCCTCCGCCCGCTGACACTGGGCGTTCTTCTGCCCAATTGGGAGGGCCAGTTCCGGGCGGAGGTGTCCCAGGGCCTCCGCCGAGCCTGCGAGGAGCTGGAGGAGTCCAACGTCCGGGTGCTGATCCGCCGCTGTGAGACGGACCTGACCCAGGAAGCGGTGGACCTGCTGGAGGCCATGCGGGCCGGGGGCGCGGAGGGCTTTGCCGTCTGCGCCGTCAACGACCCGGCCATTCAGGGCTGGATCTCCGCCAGGGTGGAGGAGGGCCTCCCCTGCGTCACCTTCAACTCCGACCTGCCGGAGAGCGGCCGGGCCTGCTTCGTGGGGCAGGACATCCGCCAGGCGGGCCGGGTGGCCGCGGGGCTGCTCTGCAAATGTGTCTCGGGCCGGGGCCCCGTCCTGGCCACCGCCGGAAACCTCAAGTTTGACGGCCACCGCCAGCGGCTGGACGGCTTCCGGGAGCGGCTGGCGGAACTTGGCTTCCCGGCGGAGCGGGTTCTCATCCGGGAGACGTACAACGATTACGAGACCACCCTCCGGGTAGTCTCGGAGACGCTGGCGGAAGAGCCGGGCCTGCGGGGCGTCTACATGGCGAATTTCAGCGTCTCCGGCTGCTGCGCCGCTATCCAGCGGGCCGGGAGGGCCGGACAGGTCCACGTGGTCTGCCACGACATCAACGAGACCGTCCGGCAGCTCATACATTCCGGCGCGGTGGACTTTACCATTCCCCAGGACTTGGAACGGCAGGGCTACGCGCCCCTGCTGCTCCTGCGGGACTGGCTGCGGAAAAAAAAGCCCCCGGAGCCCAGCCAGCTCCAGGGGAGGATTGACATTCTCTGCGCGGAAAATCTGGAAAACTAAAAAAACGCACGCCCTCCGGCAGCCCGCCGCTGCCAGAGGGCGTGTCCCATTTCAAACCCGGCCGCCTGCCAGGGCCGGAGCGGCCCCCCCTTCCTCCAAGCCGCCGCCTCCGGCGGGAGCCTGGAGAAACACAAAGCGGTTCCCTGACGACAACGCCGCCTCAAACCGATACCCCAGCTGGCCAAAGGCCCGGATGTCCGCCAGCTTCGTGACGCGGTTCTCCGCCAGCCAGCGCACCATCTGGCCACGGGCCATCTTGCACTGGGTACCCTTTTCCACCACCCGGCCCTCCTTCCACTGGCCGAAGACGCAGGTGGCGAACCGGACGTCCCCGGGCAGATGGGGCTCCACCGCCCGGCTGTACTCCTTCGAGGCCAGGTTCAGCACCAGGTCCGTCTCTCCCGCCAGCTGCCGGGCCAGCCGGGCCCCCCAGAATTGGTACAGGTCCCGGCAGCCGTCCGCCGCCAGCCGGGCCTGCATCTCCAGGCGGTAGGGCGTCACGCCGTCAAAGGGCCGCAGCAGCCCGTAAAACCCGGAGAGTATGCGGAGGTGCTCCCGGAGATAGTCCAGCTGGGCCGCCTCCATCACTCCCGGGGCCATGTAGCGGTACTGGATGCCCTCGTAGGCCAGGATGGCGGGGGTAAGCCCGCGGCGCAGGTCCATGTCCGCCAGCCGTCCCGCGTTCAGCCCGGCGAGGGCACCGCTGCACTTCCAGAGGGCCTGCAGCTCCCCTGGGGCCATTCCCTGGAGGGCCCGTTTCAGCCGCCCGGCCTCCTCCAGGAAAACTGGAAGGCCCTCCACCGGGAAACTGTCCGTATCCCTCCGCATCTTCTTCGCTGGAGCAATGATCACGCGCATAGGCCTGGACCTCCCGGTTCAAATCAGAATTCCCTCACAGTGGTCGATCTCATGCTGGATGATCTGCGCCGTCCAGCCAATGAAGGTTTTCAAGCGCACCTGGAACCGCTCATTTTGATACCGCACCTTGATGGACTGCCAGCGCCTGGCCTTCCGGACGCCGTCCAGGGACAGACACCCCTCCTCCGCCTCATAGGGCCCGGAGCGTTTGAGAATCTCAGGGTTGTACATCACCTGGTAAGTCCCCCCGTTGTCAAACACAATGACGCGCTTTGCAATCCCGATCATATTGGCCGCCATGCCCACGCAGCCCTCTTTGTGCGCGGCCAGCGTGTCCAGCAAATCCCGTCCAGTCTCCAGGTCATCCTCCGTGGCGGGCTCCGCCTTCCGGGACAGAAACGCCTCGTCCCGCATAATCTCCCGTACCATGCCGTTCCTCCTTCCGGTTCCCGCCGGGGCCCGCGGGCGTTCCGCGCCGCTGGGGCAGCGGGGGAATCCATTGGCATCATAACACAAACCGGGGGAGAACGCAAAAGGCAAATCCCCAAAGGCCCCGCCCCGCGGCCTGCCGCTGAACGCGCCCATGGGGGGGACGGTTCCTCAAAGGGGCTTCATCCCCTCGTCCACCCAGACGACCTTGTTCCGCCCCAGCTTCTTCGCGTCATACAGCAGGGTGTCCGCGATTTTCAGCATCCGCTCATAGGGGTGCTCCGCCTTCGGGATGGTGGTAACGCCCCCGATGCTGACCGTAACCCATGGGGCTGCGGCGGGGTCATGGGGAATACGGAGGTCCTCCACCGCCTGGCGGATTTTTTGCAGCTGCGCGAACGCCCGGCGGGAGCTGTCCCCCATCAGCAGGGCCACGAATTCCTCCCCTCCGTAGCGGGCGAAGAAGTCCGTGCTCCGCTGCAAATGGGAAGCGGCCGTTTTCGCCACGGCGGCGATGACCCTGTCCCCGGCAGGGTGGCCAAAGGCGTCATTGTACGCTTTAAAGCGGTCAATGTCAAACATGCAGATGGAAAACGGAACTCCCAGCCGGAGGGCCTCCTTCCACTTTGCGGCACTGTAACGCTCGTAGCGGCGTCGGTTGGCAATCCCAGTCAGCTGGTCCGTCATAGACTGCCGCTCCGCCTGCCTGCGGTAATGGTAGAGCTTCACATGCGTATTCACCCGGGCCCTTACCACCGGGGCGCAGAAGGGCTTTGTGATATAATCCACCGCCCCCAGTACCAGCCCGTGCTGCTCGTGCTCCACATCGGAGAGGCTCGTAATCAAAATGACGGGAACGCTCTGGGTGATAATCTCCTCCTGCAATTTCTTTAACAGCGTAAAGCCATCCATCCCCGGCATCACCACATCCAGCAGAATCAGGGAATAATCCCCCCCTCTTGCCAGGCGCAGCCCTTCCTCCGCCGTCCGCGCCACAGCCACGTCATACTCACTTTCCAGAATGGCCTCCAGCTGCGCCGCCTGAAGGGGACTGTCGTCCACAACCAGTATCTTTTCCATATCCGCGCTCCTTCTTACTCTTACTGGAACCAGCCGCCCGGCCTCCGCCCTGCCGCGAGCGCGAGGACCCGCGTATCCCGCCGCCTCTCCCCGAGCTGGTCGGGGATGTTCCTCCTGTCCCAGGAGCAGGCGGCTCCCCGAAATAAATAAACATTCATTATCATTCCAGCCAAATAAAACCGCCATCCGGCGGCAGAGACTTCCAGGCAGTCTAAAAATAAACGTTTATTCGCTCTTCTTTGAAAAACGGACCGCCTTTCAGCGGCGCGTTTTCGGTTCGCTCTTTCCGCCCTTCTCCGGCTTCAGATAACCGCTCAGGCCAGTGGACAGCAGCTGGAACACCGTGTCCTCCGTCTTCTGGTCATTGGGCAGGATTCCCTCCACCACATACTTGGCGTACATGACCGTGGACGTCAGCACGTGGAGCCAGAGCAGGTCCTGGTTGATCTGGTCCAGCCGGGGAAACACCTTCTTAAACAAGCCGACCATGCCGATAAAGGTCTTGAAATAGGTCACATCCCGGCTCTTGTCGTACTTCGGGAAAAAGGCGCTGTCCCGGAAGCGGTGGTAGAAGATCGTCTCGTCCGGCCGGGCCACCCAAAACCGGAAGTAGGGCAGCCACAGTCCTTTTACCGCTCCCATGGGGTCCTTGACCATGGCCAGGGGGGTCAGCTTCAAATGCTCAAAGATTTCCGCCGCCTGTTTGTCCACATAGGTAAAGCACTCGGCCAGCAGCTGGTCCTTGCCGTCGAAGTAGCGGTAAATCGCCCCAGGGGAAATCCCCGCCAGCTCGCTGACGTTCTGGATGCGCACACCTTCCAGGCCGTACTGCCGCACGGCCTTCATCGCCGCATAAATAATCCGCGTCCTGGTGTCATCCAGAGTGATCCCTCCCCCTGTTTATAGCCGCCTCTCCCACGGTCCGTCCAGCTATGAATTATATACTGGATTCCCCTGTTTGGCAAGCCCCTTTTTGGAATGGGGCCGCCGCCGGACCCCCGGGGAGGACGCCTCTCTCTCCCACGGGCCCCCTTGGTTTCCAACAGCCGGGACCACCGCTCAAACGGTCAGTTTTCTCCAGGGAAGCCGCCGGATAATCGGTAATTTGCAGCATTGAAATCCCCGGTGGAATCCTTTATAATAGATAAAATCCCTCTCCGGCCCGCCGGATTCCCGGCGGCGGGCCCCCGATATTCTTTTAAAGGCGGTTTCCAACTATGTCTTACAAAACCGAACGAGACCTGCACCGGATGCTCCGGCACCAGGAGCTGATCGAATCCTCCCTGTCCTTCGTCAGCGGCTCCGAGGACTTCATCCGGGACAACGGCATCTTCCCCTCCGGCCGGACCGAAACCGACGTCATGCGGGGCCTCCGGTACCCCAACGGGACCGGCGTCATCGCCGGAGTCACCAGCATCGGCGACGTGGACGGCTACGACCTCGTGGACGGGGAAAAGGTCCCCCGGAAAGGCCGTCTCTTCTACCGGGGCATCAGCATCGAGGACCTCATCCAGCAGTGCATCCGGGAGGACCGCTTCGGCTTTGAGGAGACAGTGTACCTCCTCCTCTTCGGCCAGCTCCCCACGGCCTCCCAGCTGGAAGACTTCCAGGTCCTTATGGCCCGGTGGAGCCAGCTTCCCAGTTACTTCTCCGAGGACATGATCCTCCGCTCCCCCAATAAGAACATCATGAACAAACTGGCCAGCTGCATCCTGGCCCTCCACTCCCACGACGGGGAGGCGGAAAACACCACCCTGGAGAACGAGCTCTTCAAGTCCTTCCGCATGGTGGCCCGGACGCCCACCATTGTGGCCCACTCCTACGCCGCCAAGCGGCACTACTTCGACAAGGACAGCCTCTACCTCCACCGCCCCCGGACGGATATGAGCGTGGCCCAGAACTTCCTCTACACCCTGCGCACGGACTCGAAATTTGACGACGACGAGGCCAAACTCCTGGACCTGTGCATGATCCTCCACGCGGAGCACGGCGGCGGCAACAACTCCACCTTCGCCTGCCGGGTTCTCACCTCCACGGGAACGGACTTCTACTCCTCCATCGCCGCCGCTGTGGGGTCCCTGAAGGGCTTCCGCCACGGCGGGGCCAACATCAAGGTGGTGGAGATGATGCAGTACCTGCGGAACGCCGTCCGGAACTGGAAGGACGACGGCCAGGTGAAGGACCAGCTGGTCCGCATCCTCCGCCGGGAACTGGGGGACGGCACCGGATTGATTTACGGCATGGGCCACGCGGTCTACACCCTCTCAGACCCCCGGGCGGAAATCCTCAAGCAGTTCTCCCGCCACCTGGCGGAGAAACGGGGCATGGTGGACCAGCTGGACCTCATCGAGTCCGTGGAGCGCCTGGCCCCCCAGGTCTTCCAGGAGGTCCGGGGCTCCGACAAGCCCATCTGCGCCAACGTGGACCTGTACTCCGGCTTTGTGTACCGCCTGCTGGGCATCCCCACGGACCTGTACACCGCCATCTTCGCCAGCGCCCGCATGCCCGGCTGGTGCGCCCACCGCATGGAGGAATGCTGCGCCGACGATCCCCGGATCATCCGTCCCGCCTACAAAACCGTTTGCCAGCGGGTGCCCTATGTCCCTCTGGCTGAACGTTAAACCGTTGTACTACAGGAGGTTTCCGCTATGATCACTCTTCATGACAAAGGCGTTTTCCTCTCGGAGGGCGCCTTCCACGCCTCCGCCCCCGTCTCCCCTCAGGAGGGCCGGACGCGGACCCTGGCCTGGAGCATTCTCCAGGCCCACAGCGTCTCCGGCGATCCGGAGCGGCTGCAAATCCGTTTCGACGCCATGGCCAGCCATGATATCACCTATGTGGGCATCGTCCAGCAGGCCCGGGCCTCCGGCATGCGGGAGTTCCCCATCCCCTACGCCCTGACCAACTGCCACAACTCCCTCTGTGCTGTGGGAGGCACCATCAACGAGGACGACCACGTCTTCGGCCTCTCCGCCGCCCGGAAATACGGCGGCATCTACGTCCCCGCCAACCAGAGCGTCATCCACTCCTACGCCCGGGAACAGCTGGCGGGCTGCGGCAAAATGATCCTGGGCTCCGACTCCCACACCCGGTACGGGGCCCTGGGGACCATGGCCGTGGGCGAGGGCGGGCCGGAACTTGCCAAGCAGCTTTTGAAAAACACCTGGGACGTGCCCTATCCCCAGGTTGTCCTGGTGTACCTCTCCGGCGCGCCGAAACGGGGCGTGGGCCCTCACGACGTGGCCATCGCCCTGGTGAAGGCCACCTTCGAGAGCGGCTTTGTGAACAACTGCGTCCTGGAATTCGCCGGGCCGGGGATCGCCAGGCTCCCCATTGACTTCCGGAACGGCATCGACGTGATGACCACGGAAACCACCTGCCTCACCTCCATCTGGGAGACCGACGAAGAGACCCGGGGCTTCTACGAGGCCCACGGGCGGGGGGAGGAATACAAAGAGCTCCATCCCGGCGAGTGGGCCTGGTACGACAAGTACATCGAGCTGGACCTCAGCAAAATCGAGCCCATGATCGCCCTGCCCTTCCACCCTTCCAACGCCTGGACTATCCGGGAATTCCTGGAGAATGCCCCGGACATTCTGGCAAAGGTGGAGGCGGACGCGCAGAAGCGCTATCCCAAGGCCAAGATCAACCTGGCCCAGAAGGTCCGGGACGGCGGTGTCTGGGCGGACCAGGGGGTCATCGCCGGGTGCGCCGGGGGCCTCTTCGACAACATCACCGAGGCGGCGGACATCCTCCGGGGCGGAAGCTGCGGGGACGGGTACTTCACCCTGGACGTGTACCCCACCAGCGTCCCCGTCAGCCTGGAGCTGACGAAAACCGGGGCCACGGCGGACCTGCTCCAAAGCGGCGCGGTGATCAAGCCCAGCTTCTGCGGGCCCTGCTTTGGCGCGGGGGACGTGCCCGCCCACAACGGCCTGAGCCTCCGCCACACCACGAGGAACTTCCCCAACCGGGAGGGCTCCAAGCCCGGGGAGGGCCAGTTCGCCGCCGTGTGCCTGATGGACGCCCGGTCCATCGCCGCCACGGCCAGGAACGGCGGAAAGATCACCCCCGCTACGGAGATTGCCTACGAGCCCGTCCGGCGTCCCTACCACTTTGACAAGGGCGTGTACGAAAAGCGGGTCTACAACGGCTTTGGCCATCCCCGCCCGGAGGTGGAGCTGGTCCTGGGGCCCAACATCACCGACTGGCCCAAGATGGGCCCCCTGGCGGAGAACCTGCTGGTGGAGCTGGCGGCGGTGCTCCGGGACGGCGTGACCACCACCGACGAGCTGATTCCCTCCGGCGAGACCTCCTCCTACCGCTCCAACCCCCTGCGGCTGGCGGAGTTCACCCTCTCCCGCCGGGAGCCGGAGTACGTGGGCCGTGCCAAAGCAATCGCGGAGTGTGAGGCCGGACGGCTGGCGGGGAATGTGCCCGGGAAGCTGAAGGCCCTTCTGGACCGGGCGGACGCTGTCCAGCATGAGGCCGCCAAGGCCAGGCTGGAGGGCCCTCCCAGCGGCAGAGCGCTTTCCGGGACGGAACAGCGCCTCCTCCTGGAAGCGTGCCGGGTCAGCGGGAACAACACACAGTTCGGTTCCTGCGTTTTCGCCAACAAACCCGGCGACGGCTCCGCCAGGGAGCAGGCCGCCTCCTGCCAGAAGGTCCTGGGGGGCTTCGCCAACATCTGCTATGCCTTTGCCACCAAGCGTTACCGCTCCAACTGCATCAACTGGGGCATCCTGCCCTTCACCCTGGACGAGGGAACGGCGTTCCCCTACGAGGCGGGGGACTGCATCTTTGTGCCGGACGTCCGGAACGCCGTGCGTCACTGCCGGAACGACATCCACGCCAAGGTCCTGAAGGCGGACGGCGGCGTGGAGGACCTCACCCTCCACCTCCCGGCCCTCACGCCTGACGAACAGGAGATCATCCTGGACGGCTGCCTGATGAACTACTACGCCAAGCGGGCGGACCCCAGGCTCCGCACCCTGCCCGCTGACGCGGGGCGGGAGGCAATTTCCGGCCTGCTGGAGGAGTGGACGGAGCAGCTGGCGGAGGAAAACTATGAGGAAGCCCTGCGCATGTTCCTCATCGACACCCAAAGCGGGGACTGGACCCCGGAACTGCTGGAGTCCGCCGTCTACGGCTACGGCTGCGCGGGCTATTCCCGGGAGGACGCCGCCCTGCTGTTTGGCCGGGCCGACCACAAGGTCACATCCCTGAAAGACAGCCCCTACCGGGAGGAAATCTTGAAAGCCATGGACATTTCCTCCAGCTACAGCTGGATGGGCCGGGACGACACCGCTGTAATCGGCTACGGCAAGGTCCCCCTAAACGGGGAGCCCAGCGATTTGACCGCCCAATTCCGCGTCCGGAAACTGGACGATAAAACCATCACCCTGGCCTTCATGGACCTGCACGTCCTGTAACCTGCGGCCCCGCCGGATATGCCAAAGCCCTCCCCCGCGCTTTGGGCCCGTCCGCCCAATCGGGAAGGCCTCCCGGCGCGGCCCGGCGGCGAAACATCATGGATGGAGGAATGCTCCTATGGAAAAAATCAAAATGACAACGCCCCTGGTGGAAATGGACGGGGACGAGATGACCCGCGTCCTCTGGGGAATGATTAAGGACACGCTGATCCTCCCCTTTGTGGACCTGAAAACCGAGTACTACGACCTGGGCCTCCTGAACCGGAACGCCACCGGGGACCAGGTCACCGTGGACGCCGCCAACGCCACAAAGCGCCTGGGCGTGGCGGTGAAGTGCGCCACCATCACCCCCAACCGCCAGCGGATGGAGGAGTACCCGGAGCTCACCGAGATGTGGAAGTCCCCCAACGGCACCATCCGGGCCATTCTGGACGGCACGGCCTTCCGGGCCCCCATTGTCCTGCCCGCTATCCGGCCCGTGGTGAAAAACTGGGAAAAGCCCATCACCATCGCCCGGCACGCTTACGGCGACATGTACAAGGCCGTGGACCTGGCCACGGAGGAACCAGGAACGGCCACCCTCACCTTCCGGGGCAGGAGCGGCACGGAAAAAACCCTGGACGTCCAGACCGTGGACGGCCCCGCCGTCTGGCAGGGCCAGCACAATAAGGAAGACAGCATCCGGGCCTTCGCCCGCTCCTGCTTCCAGTACGCCGCCGCCCAAAGGCAGGACCTCTGGTTCTCCACCAAGGACACCATCGCCAAGGTCTACGACGGGGAATTCAAGCGTATCTTTGAAGAGGAGTACGAAGCCTCCTACCGGGCGGAATTTGAGAAGCTGGGCCTCACCTATTTCTATACGCTGATCGACGACGCCGTGGCCCGGGTCATCCGTTCCAAGGGCGGGTTCATCTGGGCGCTGAAAAACTACGACGGGGACGTGATGAGTGACATGATTGCCGCCGCCTTCGGCAGCCTCGCCATGATGACCTCTGTGCTGGTCTCCCCTGACGGGACCATGGAGTTCGAAGCCTCCCACGGCACCGTCACCCGGCACTACTACCGCTATCTCAAGGGGGAGAACACCTCCACCAATCCCATGGCCACCATCTTCGCCTGGACCGGGGCCCTGAAACGCCGGGGAGAGCTGGACCACCTTCCGGACCTGTCCCGTTTCGCCCAACGGTTGGAGGAGGCGTCCCTCCAGACCCTGGAGGACGGCGTGATGACCAAGGACCTCCTCCCCTTGGTGGATCCCGGCTTCCAGGCCCGGGGCGTGGACAGCGCGGAATTCCTGGACGCCATCGCGGCCCGGCTTTGATAAAATAGCATAGAAAAACGGCGGTGGCTTTTGCCACTGCCGTTTCCCCTGTTCCGGCGGGAACCTAGTTCAAAGCGGTGCAAATAACGCCCCTATGCCTTGACTTTTCCCTGTCAAGGTGTATAATATTCATAGATTCGACACATTTTCCTGCCGGAGGGGCAGGAACTTTTCTACTGGAGTTGGTGTTTGCATGGCCTTCCATTCCGCACCGTTTCTGTTCTTCTTCCTTCCGGCAGCCTGCCTGCTCAGCTTTCTGGTCCCGGGCCGGGGAAGGACTTATATGCTCATCGCCGTCAGTCTGGCTTTCTACGCCTCCGGCCAGTGGCAGGGGATTCCCTGTCTCCTGCTGTCCGCTGCCGTAAGCTGCGCTGCCGGTTTTTTCATGTCCCGGGTCCGGGCCCGGCGGGCGCTGCTGGCCGCCGTCCTGGCCTTCCACCTTCTGCTGCTGGGGGCCTTCAAGTACCTGGACTTCTTCACCGGGAGCCTGAATACCCTCTTCGGAACGGAGCTTCCCGCGGCGGGGCTCCCGGTACCCCTGGGCGTGTCCTTCTTCACCTTTAAATCCATGTCCTACGTCATCGACGCCTACCGGGACGAACACACCCGGGCCCGCCGCTTCTCCGACGTGCTGCTCTACCTCTCCTTCTTTCCCCAGGCGGTCTCCGGCCCCATCTCCCGCTTCGGCCAGTTCGCCCAAGGGCTGGAACGCCCCCAGGTGGGGCCGCAGCAGGCCGCCAGGGGCCTCCGGCGTTTCATTACAGGCTTCGCCAAGAAGGCCCTGGTCTCCGAGATGGCCGCCACAGTGGCAAACACCGCCTTTGCCCTGGGGGACGGACTGGATTGGCGCATGGCCTGGCTGGGGGCGGTTGCCTACACCCTGCAAATTTACTTTGACTTCTCCGGCTACAGCGACATGGCCATCGGCCTGGGAACGCTGCTGGGCTTCAAGACCCCGGAGAACTTCGACTACCCTTACGTCTCCGCCTCCATCACCGAGTTCTGGCGGCGGTGGCACCTGTCCCTCTCCCTCTGGTTCCGGGATTACCTGTACATCCCCCTGGGGGGCGGGCGGCGGGGCACGGCCCGGAAGTGCCTGAACAAGGCGGTGGTCTTCCTGCTCTGCGGCCTGTGGCACGGGGCCAGCTGGACCTTCGTCCTCTGGGGCGCGTGGCACGGGCTTCTCTCCGCCCTGGAAAGCGCCCTGCCTATGGAGCGGATCCAGGCAAAGCCCCTGGGCCGCTGGCTGGGGCATGCCTACGCCCTGCTGGCGGTGTGCGTGGGCTTTGTGGTGTTCCGGGCCTCCAGCATCGGAGAGGCCGCCGCAGTCCTCCGGGCCATGTTTTCCGGGTTTACCCCCTCCCCCGCCTCTACCCTGGCCCTGGAACGGATCAGCCCCGCCGTGTGGTGCGCCCTGGGGGCGGGCGCTGCTGGCAGCCTGCCCGTGGTCCCCTGGCTGGAACGGCGGCTGAAGGGCGGCTGGCTGGAGGTTTCCTCCTACGCCGGGGCGGCGGCCCTGTTCGTCCTCTGCCTCCTGGCGGCGGCGGGCAGCAGCTTCCAGCCCTTCATCTACGCCCAGTTTTGAGGTGCCTCCATGAAACAGAAACTCGCCTACGCCGCCTTTACGGCGCTCATCCTCCTGCTGTGCCTCATTCCCTCCCTGGGGATGCTGCTCCCCGCTCAGGAGGGCGCCGCGGGCGGCAACCAGGCCCTCTCCAGGGCCCCCTCCCTCCGGGACCCGGAGGGAAACTGGAATCCCGGCTATCTCTCCCAAATCCAGGACTACGCCGGGGACAATTTCTATCTCCGCCAGGAGATGATTACCGCCTGGTCCGCCTTGAACGCCAAGGGGCTCCGGAGCTCCATCACCGAGGATGTGGTCCTGGGCACGGACGGCTGGCTCTACTTCGCCGACACCCTGCCGGACTATGTGGGGCTGCAGCCCATGACGGACCGGGAGATCTTCTCCGCCGCCCGCAATCTCAGATTGATGGCGGAGTACTGCGAGAGCCAGGGGGCAAGGTTCCTCTTCACCCTGGCTCCCAATAAGAACTCCCTCTACCCGGAGCATATGCCAAACCTCACCCTCCCCTCCGCCCGCAAGCCCCGGGACGCGAAGCGGCTGGCGGAGGAGCTGGAACGGCAGGGCGTGGACTACCTGGACTGCTTCGCCCTCTTCCGGGGACAGGAGGAAACCCTGTATTTCAAGACCGACTCCCACTGGAACGGCAAGGGCGCGGCGCTGGCCGCCGACGCGGTGAACCGGGCCCTGGGCCGGTCCTCCGGCTACTTCGACGGTCCCTTCACCCGGGAGGAAGTCCACAAGGGCGACCTCTATGACATGCTCTATCCCGCCGGGGAGGGCCTGGAAGCCGATCCGGTCTACAGCGGCGAACTGACCATAGAATATGATGTCCCCATCCGCTCGGCGGAGAATCTCACCATCATGACCCACGGCGGCGGGGAGGGGTCCCTGGTGATGTTCCGGGACTCCTTCGGGAACAACCTCTACCCCTATCTGGCGGACAGCTTCGGCGCGGCGCTGTTCTCCCGGTCCATGCCCTACCGTCTGGATTTGGCTGCCCAGCGGGAGGCGGACTATGTGGCGGCGGAGCTGGTGGAGCGGAACCTCCGGTATCTCATTCAGAATGTCCCCGTCATGCCCGCCCCCGGCCGGGGAACGGAAAAACCGGAGGGCTTCACCGTCTATGGAAGCGGCGTGAATTTCGATGTGGAGCCGTCGGAGGACCTGCCGGGCTATGTCTTGGTCACCGCCTCCCCGGCTCTTGCGGGCCGGGAGCTCCCGGAGGCGGAATCCCCGGTGCTGGTCTCCGCCTCGGACGGAACGTATTATGAGGCGTTCCTCCTGCAGGGCGGAGGCGCGGGCCTCTACCTGCCGGAGGGCGTTCAGCCCCTGGGCCTTGCCTATCGCAGTCCAAAGGCCCCGGGCCTCTGAGTACCGCGTACTCAATCAAGCACGGATAAAGGAGAGAACAAGCATGGGTAAGAACAGTTGGATCGCGCTTTTGCTGACCCTGGTGGTGCTGGTCACCACCGTACCCGTCTGCGCTGCCGGCGCGGAGAACCCCGGTGTGCAGGCCTACCGTGAGGAAGACTACGGCGGCCTGGCCCCGGACCCGGTAAAGCCCCCCAAGAGCCCCAGCCGTCCCGCTGGAGAGGGGGATAACGGCGGCATCGCCCCCACCACGGGCCCCGCGCACAATCCCTCCAACCGCCCCGCCGGGGAGGGGGACAACGGGGGCATCGCCCCCACTCCGGGCCTCACGCCCAGCGCCCCGGGCCGTCCCGCCGGAGAGGGGGACAACGGAGGCATCGCCCCCACTCCGGGCCTCACGCCCAGCGCCCCGGGCCGCCCCGCCGGAGAGGGGGACAACGGAGGCATCGCCCCCACTCCGGACCGCGCGCCCAGCGCCCCGGGCCGCCCCGCCGGGGAGGAGGACAACGGAGGCATCGCCCCCACTCCGGGCCCCGCGCACAATCCCTCCAACCGCCCCGCCGGAGAGGGGGACAACGGAGGCGTCGCCCCGGATCAGCCCTCCTCTCCCGTTAAACGGAAAAACCTGCCCAGCGGCAAGATTGTGGCGGGGGTTTCCCTGTCCTCCAGCAGCCACACCGCCTATGCCCAGGGCAGCAGCGGCCTGTTTCCCTCCTTCAGCCCCACCCGGCAGGTCACCCGGGCCGAGGCGGCCCAAATGCTCTACCGCCTCCTTCCGGAGCAAGGGCGTCCCGCCTCCGCCGGGGCCTATGCCGACGTGCCGGAGGGCGCGTGGTACGCCAAGGCCGTAACCACCCTGGCGGACCTGGGAGTACTGGAGGCCCAGGACGGCATGCTGGACACCGGAAGACCCGTCACCCGGGGGGAGTTCACCCGCTACATCGCCTGCTTCTTCCCCCTGCGGACCGACGGCCAGCTGTTCCCCGACGTAGACGAAAACGACCCCAACGCCCCTTTCATCCGCTCTGCCCAGGCCTACGGCTGGGCCCAGGGCGGCAGCGACGGGCTCTTCCACCCCGATGATACCATCAGCCGGGCGGCGGCGGTGGTGCTGCTGAACCGGGCATTGGGCCGGACGGCGGACCGGGCGTATATCGACCAGAACCACCCCGCCTTCTACGTGGACGTGGCTCCCTCCAGCTGGTACTATTACGACGTCTGCGAGGCCGCCATCCCCCATCGGCACACGGACTCCGGCAGCGGGGAACAGTGGACTTCCCACACCGCCAGGACGGCGGTCCCCAAGGACGGCCTCCAGATGGCGGACGGCTGGCTGTACTGCTACGACGCCGCCCGGGGCGACGTGGTCCGGGAGGCCACGGTGGGAACCCACTATTTCAACAGCAGCGGACGCTTCACCACCGGGAACAATGAGCTGGACTCCTGGCTCCGCAAAATCGTCCTGGCCCGCACTGTGGAAACCCAGACGCAGGAACAAAAGCTCCGGGCCCTCTACCTCTACACCCGGGACTCCTTCACTTACCTGCGCCGCCCGCCATATGAAATGGGCGTGTACGACTACATGGAGACCGACGCCCTGCGCATCCTGGAGACGGGCTACGGCAACTGCTACTGCTACGCCGCCCTCTTCTGGTACCTCTCCCGCTGGATCGGCTATGACGCCACCATCTACAACGGCACCGTGGGCGTCCGGCGGTCCCCCCACAGCTGGGTGGAGATCAGTCTAAATGGCAAGGCCTATATCTTCGACACGGAACTGGAAATGGCCTATCGGCGCAAGAAGCGCTTTGACGTGAACCTCTATAAATTCTACGACGCCGGAAACAGCTGGAACTACCGGCGGCCCCAGCAGGGCGGCGCACAGATGTAAGAGAAAGGAACGACGGCTATGAAGAAGAACTGGACCATCCTGCTCTGTGCCGCGCTGCTGTGCGCCCTTTGCGCCTGCGGTGGCCAGACCGCCCGGGTAGAGCCCCCTCCCGCCCAGGACGCTGGCGAACCCGCTGTCCAGAACGCTCCGGCTCCGGCGGAGCCGGAGCTTCCCCAGGAGGACGAGGCGCCAACCGGGACAACCGGAGAGGACCAGCCGGAAAGCGCCCCCGCTCCCGCCCAGGCGGAACCCCCCGTCCAAAATACCCCCAAGGCGGCAGCCCCGGCTCCGGCGGAGGCCGTAACCTCCCCCGTCCAGACCAAAACGCCGCAGGAGCAGCCCGCCCCCAAGCCGGAGCCGGAATCCGCTCCTGAATCCAAGCCCAGCCCGGAACCCGGGCCCGCTCCCCAGCCGGAGTCCAAACCGGACCCGGCTCCGGAACCAGAACCTACGCCGGAACCTACGCCGGAACCTGCGCCGGAACCGGAGCCCGCCCCCGCAACGGACCGGAAAGCCGTGGCCCAGGGACTGGTGGGCCATCCCGTCAGCGAGCTTTACGCCGCCATCGGCCGCCCCATTTCCGCCGACTATGCCCCCAGCTGCCTGGTGCTGGACGGGGAGGACGGTGAGCTGGTTTACGACGGCTTCACCGTTTACACGGAGAAGGGGCCGGATTATGAGACGGTTTACGCCGTATTTTGACGGGTTCCGCAGCCCGGAACGTTTATGATGGTTCCGGGCAAGCCCCACTCTGACCCGTGGAGGATACGATTCGAATGAAGCGAATATGGATTCTGGCCGGAGCCGCCGCCCTCGCGCTGGCGGTTCTGGCAACCGCTTACTTTTACATACCCGGCGGAGTCCGCCCCAGCTTCACCGGGGGGGATATCCGCGTCTGCGTGAACGGGGACGGTACCATGGAGCTGTCCTGGCCGGAGGCCCGCGCCGGGGACGCGGCTCCAGCGGAGGCCAAAGTCCCGGAAGAGGACGGAGCCCCGGCACAGGCCGCCCCCGAGGTGTTCTACAGCCTGGAGGTGAAGAGCGGCGGGCAGCACGTGCGCTTCCCCCCATGCGGCCCCGGCATCCTCTGCGAGGGCCTCACTCTGCCCATGACCGTCCAGGTCCAGGCCGCCGTGGAGGGGAAAAACCTCTTGGGGATGCCCCGCAGGCTGTCCAGCCGGAAGCTGACGGCGGAGGTGGGCTATGCGGAACTGGGCGCGCCAAAGGCGGTGGGAACCCCGGGACCGGGGAGCCTCTCCCTCTCCTGGGAACAGCCGGGCCAGGTCCCGGAGCTCTATGAGGTCTTCTCCCTGGAGGACGGCGCGGCCCGGCCAGTGGCCTCCACTGGCGGGCGGCAGGTGGATCTGGCCGTCCTCAAGCAGGGCGGCGCCCTGGCCCTGCCCGGCTATCACCACGCCCTGGAAATCTTCGTGCGGGCGGGCATCCGGGGCGAGGGCTACGTCCTCTGCGGGCCCGCCTCCAACACCATCCGCGTGGAGCGGCAGGACCTGCTGGGGGACGAGCTGAACCTCGTCTCCCGGGAGACAGAGCCCCGGGTCTTTACCCTGGAGTGGGACGAAACCCGGGGAGAGTACTACGAGCTCCAGGAATGGAGCGGGGAGGGCTGGACCCTGCTGGAAACCCTGGAGCCCGCGGAGCGCTTCACCTATGAGCTGGGCCGCCTGGGCTCCGGGTCCCGCCACCGCTTCCAGGTGGTGGCTAAGGACGGGAACGGCACCGTCCGGTCCTGGGAGGAGGCGGACTTCTTTGCCTCCGTGGACCCGCTGTACGCCACTGTCTGGCCCATCATCGACCAGCCCTTCTATGAACAGGCGGACGGGAACTCCGCCTCCCTGGGAAAGATTCCCGGAGGGACCGCCCTGTGCGTCCTGGAGGAGAGCGGGGACTGGTTCCAGGTCCGGTACAAGGACCAGTACGGCTGGGTGGATAGCCGCTTTTGCATGATCAATCTGCCGGAGTACACGGGGGACCACTGCGCCTATGACATCACCAACAGCTACCGCTCCGTATTCAAGGTCCACGAGAGCCCCATCGCCCTGATTACCGATCAGGTGGTCAAGGGCTTCGAGCACATCCAGGAGGAGGACGGGCGGTTCCTGGTCCCCTACCTCTACCCCTGCGCCAAGAAGCTCCTCTCCGCCGCCCAGGCGGCGGAGCAGGACGGCTACCGCTTGAAAATTTACGAGGCTTTCCGTCCCAACGAGGCCACCCGCTTCCTCTACGACACCACCGCCGCCCAGCTGGACTGGGCCGCCCTGGCCTATGACGAGGAGGCCGGGAAAAACGAGGACGGGTCCTTCCCCGCCGTGGACCCCGTCACCGGATGGGTGGTAAACCTGGCGGACGGCCTCCTGGCCGACCCGGAGACCGGGGAGAACATCAGCCGGGAGGACCTGGCCCTGCGCCAGGCGGAGGAGGAGGCCGCCGGGACCCAGGAACCCCCGCCCCCGGACGGCGCCCCCTGGACTGGGCCGGACGGGCAGCCCCTGACGCCCGCAGGCCCCCAGGACAGCGTCCCAGCGCCGGAGGCCCCGGGCCCTGGCCAGCCCTTCTTCACCCTGCCGGAGGAGGGCGAGGGCGGCAGTCTGGACCCTGTGGAACCTCAGGAGAGCGGGATTCCCTCCGCTCCCCAGGAGGCCGGACCGCCGGAGGACGGACCGGAACATGGAACGGAAGACAGAACAGAGAACGGAACAGAGAACGGAACAGAAGCCGGGGAAGAGGAACCGGAATACGAGACTTACTTCCAGATCATGACCAACAACGGGCGCTTCGGCCTGGGGAGCTTCCTGGCCAAGGTGGTCTCCGCCCATAACCGGGGCATCGCCCTGGACCTGACCCTGGAGCGTCTGGACAGCGGCGAGGAACTGGAGATGCAAAGCGCCATCCACGACCTGAGCTGGTACTCCGCCGCCTACTTGAACAACAGCAACGCCAAGCTCCTGGAACACTATATGACCAGCGCGGGAATGCGGGGCCTCAGCTCCGAGTGGTGGCACTTCCAGGACGACGAGACCCGGGAGGCCATCGGCCTGAGCAGTTACCTCTTCAAGGGCGTGGACCTGGGCGGCTGGACCCGGGACGGCCAGGGCTGGCGTTACCGGAACCCGGAGGGCGCCGTCTACAAAAACACCACCGTCACCGTGGACGGGAAGCGTTACACGGCGGATCAGGACGGCTACATCCGGGAGTGACCCCCTCCCAAATAAAACCCCCGGAAACCAAGTGGTTTCCGGGGGTTCCGTCATGTATGGGAGTCCGGTTCAGCGCCCGATGCTGACGCAGAAGCGGTGGAGGATCGCCGCCGCCTGGCCCCGGGTGGCGCCGCCAGAGGGATTCAGGCGGCCGTCGGAGGTGCCGTTCACCAGGCCCGTGCCGTTGGCCCAGGAGAGGGCGTCCTTGGCGTAGGAGGCCACGGAGCCGCTGTCGGAGAAGGCGCTCAGGTCCGCCTGCTTGGCCACCACATAGCCCTTGTAGTTGTTATAGCGGTAGAGGAAGGTGGCCAGCTGCTCCCGGGTGATGGAATCGTTGGGCCGGAAGAGCCCGTCCTTGCCCCCGGCGGTGATGCCGTTGGCCGCGGCCCACTTCACCGCCTTTTCGCAGTAGGACCCGGCGGCCACGTCGGGGAAGCCCGCGCCGCTGACGGCGGGCTGGCCCTCCAGACGGTATAGGATGGTCACCAGCTGGCCCCGGGTGATGGACTCCTGGGGCTTGAAGAGGCCGCCGCCCTTTCCGCTCATCAAGCCCTTCTGGCTGACATAGGCGATGTCGGCGGCAAAGGTGCTGCCCGCGGCCACGTCGGAGAAGGTGGAGGGCCCGGCGGGCCGGTTCACGGAGAATTTCACGTTGAGCTTCGCGGCCAGGGTATTGTCATTGGAGGAGCCGTAGACCTCCACCACGCCGTCATAGAGGTTCGCCGGGAGGCCCGTCCGGGGACGGATGGTGAAGGTGGCGCTGCTCCCGGCGGGCAGGGAGGTCTGGCTCAGGAGGCTGATCTCATAGCTGTAGGAGGTAGGCTGGTTCAGCCGGATGGCGTAATCCGTGTTGTTTTTCACGGTGACCGTTTTCTGGGTGAGGGCGGCATAGCCCTCCTCCGCCACGCCGAAGTCCAGGGGATTGGGCTCCACGGTCAGGGGGTCCAGCTTCTTTTCAATCACCACCGTGGCCTTGAAGGTGGCGTTGGTGTTCTCCCGGGTTAGGAAGGTGATGGTATCCGTGTAGGTGCCCACGGCCAGGCCCTGCTTGGGGACGATCTTATAGCTGGCCTTTTCCCCGTTTTTCAGGGTTTCGTAGTCGTCTCCCACGGCGGTGACGGTGAAGTGGTCGTTTCCCTTCACCCCGTCCATCCGCACGCTGGAGGCGCCCTTGTTCTGGATGGAGACGGTGACTTCCTTTTCCTTGGCCTCTTTCTCGCTGTAGCCCTCTTTCAGCTTGCCCAGGTCCTTGCTGGCGGGGTCCGCGGCCAGGGCGTAGCCCTTCTCCACCACTTCCGCGTAGAGCTTCGTGGAGAAGCTGTAGGGCTGGCCGTCGCCGTCCTTGAAGGAGACGCTCATGTCCAGGCTCCGGTTATAGGTGCCCACGCCGTTGGAGCTGAGCAGCTCCACGGTGACCGTGGCGGAACTGTTCGCGCTGATGGAGCTGGGGGCGGAAACCTTGTAGCCGCTGGGCGTGGAACATTTGAAGGACATGTCGAATTTGCTGTTGTTCTCGACTGTGAAGGAATCGGTCCGGCTGCTGCTGGAGGCGTTTTTCTCCAGGGTGCCCAGGTCCACGTAGCCCGAGACGGAGATGTCATCGGAGCCGGGGTGGGTAGGAGTTTCGGGCTTGGGGTTCGGGGTAGGCTCTGGATTCGGAGTTGGCTCCGGATTCGGAGTTGGAGTTGGGTCCGGAGTCGGAGTCGGAGTTGGAGTCGGGTCCGGAGTCGGAGTCGGAGTTGGAGTCGGGTCCGGAGTCGGAGTTGGAGTTGGAGTCGGGTCCGGAGTCGGAGTTGGAGTTGGAGTTGGGTCCGGAGTCGGAGTCGGAGTTGGAGTCGGGTCCGGAGTCGGAGTCTGGCCAGGCTCTGGCTCTGGATCAGGTTTAGTCTCCCCTGGCGGATTCGGTGTCCCCTCCACCTTAGGGTCATCTTGCGTTTCATCCTCCGCCGCCGCAGGCACGACGGCCAGGCTTGCCAACAGGCAGAGCGCCATCAGCCAAGCTAAAAATTGACTCTTTCGTTTCATGATGTATCCAGTGTCCTTTCCTCTCAGTTTGTTTTACAGGGGTTGTCCCTTGTTCCTTACTCTACCACTTTCCCGTGGAAAATACAAGCGTTATTCGCCGCCCTTCCGCAGAAACGGTCCGCCGCCCCGGCGTCCCCCGCCAGGCGGTTCCGCCGGGAGGGGCCCCGCGGGGCCCGGGCCCTGGGGGGCTTCTGCCCGGCCGGCCAGGGGTTCCGGAAAGACGGGCGGGCCCCCAGGCCCGCCCCGCTTGCGCTCCGGCGGAGGCCCTGGTATAATGATCCTTGGCTGAAATTACCAGAAAGGAGCTTTGTCATGGCTTATGGATTCATCGAGGGCTGCGTGGACTCCCATGCCTCCGCCCTGGCCGCCTGCCGGGGGGGCGCGGACCGTCTGGAGCTGTGCGCCAACCTCTCCATCGGCGGCACTACCCCCTCCCTGGGCCTGTTCCAGCAGGTCCGGCGGGACTGCAGCCTCCCCGTCAACGTCCTCATCCGCCCCCGTTTCGGGGACTTCCTCTACTCGGCGGCGGAGGTGGAGGAGATGGAGGACGGCATCCGCCGCTTCCGGGACCTGGGGGCGGACGGCGTGGTGCTGGGGGCCCTGACGCGGTCGGGCACGCTGGACGGGGCGGTCATGGCCCGGCTGGTAAGCGCCGCCGGGGGCATGGCGGTTACCCTCCACCGGGCCTTCGACATGACCCGGGACCCGGCGGAGGCCCTGGAGGAGGCCGCCGCCCTGGGCTGCCGGACCATCCTCACCTCCGGGCAGGAGAAGGACGCCCTGGCCGGGGCGGAGACCCTGGGGGCCCTCCGGGCCCAGGCGGCGGGGCGGATCGCCATCATGGCGGGCTGCGGCGTGCGGAAGGAGAACATCCGGGACATTCACGCCCGGACCGGGGTCCACATTTTCCACACCTCCGGGCGGCGCGGCCCCGTGGACAGCGGCATGGTTTACCGGAAGGCCACGGTGTCCATGGGCCTGCCCTCCCTGCCGGAGTACGAGCTCTGGCGGACGGATGAGGCGGAGTTCCGGGCCTGCGCGGAGACCGTCCATGGGCTTGAGCCCCTTCCCCAGGCATGAGAAAGCGGCGCCCGCTTACGCGGGCGCCGCTGGCGTTTCTCAATACATGCCGCCCATGTCGGGAGCGGCGGGAACGGGCGCGGGGGGCTCGGGCTTGTCGGCCACCAGGGACTCGGTGGTCAGCACCATCCCGGCCACAGACGCGGCGTTCTCCAGGGCGCTGCGGGTCACCTTGGCGGGATCGACAATGCCCGCGGCCACCATGTCGCAGTACTCCTCCTTATAGGCGTCGAAGCCGAAGCCCTTCTCGCCGGAGCGGACCTTCTCCAGGATGACGGACCCGTCCAGGCCCGCGTTGGCGGCAATCTGGCGGATGGGGGCCTCCAGGGCCTTGGCCACAATGCGGACGCCCGTCTTCTCGTCGCCCTCCACGCCGTTTACCAGGGCTTCCACGGCGGGGATGATGTTGACGAAGATGGTGCCGCCGCCAGCCACGATGCCCTCTTCCACGGCGGCCCGGGTGGAGTTCAGCGCGTCCTCGATGCGGAGCTTCTTCTCCTTCATCTCGGTTTCAGTGGCCGCGCCCACCTTGATGACGGCCACGCCGCCAGCCAGCTTGGCCAGGCGCTCCTGGAGCTTCTCCTTGTCATAGTCGCTGGTGGTGTTGGCAATCTGGGAGCGGATCTGGGCCACGCGGTCCTTGATGGCCTGGGAGTCGCCCGCGCCGTCCACGATGGTGGTGGTCTCCTTGGTGACCTTCACCTGGCGGGCCCGGCCCAGCAGGGAGATGTCGGCGGTCTTGAGCTCCAGGCCCACTTCCTCGCTGACCACGGTGCCGCCGGTGAGGGTGGCAATATCCTGGAGCATCTCCTTGCGGCGGTCGCCAAAGCCGGGGGCCTTGACGCAGACCACGTTGAGGGTGCCCCGGAGGCGGTTGACGATCAGGGTGCTCAGGGCCTCGCCCTCCACGTCCTCGGCGATGATGAGGAGCTTCTTGCCGGACTGGACCAGCTGCTCCAGCAGGGGCAGGATGTCGGCGATGACGGAGATTTTCTTATCGGTGATCAGGATATAGGCGTCGTCCACCACGGCTTCCATCTTCTCCATGTCGGTGGCCATGTAGGGCGTAATATAGCCCCGGTCGAACTGCATGCCCTCCACCACTTCGCTGTAAGTCTCGGCGGTCTTGGATTCCTCAATGGTGATGACGCCGTCGGCGGAAACTTTTTCCATGGCGTCGGCAATCAGCTTGCCGATCTCCTCGTCGCCAGAGGAAACCGCGCCCACCCGGGCGATGTCCTTGGACCCGTCCACAGTCTTGGCCTGGGCCTTGACCTCGGCCACGGCGGCGGCCACGGCCTTGGCCATGCCCTTTTTGACCACGATGGGGTTGGCCCCGGCGGCCAGGTTCTTCAGCCCCTCGCCGATCATGGCCTGGGCCAGGAGGGTTGCGGTGGTGGTGCCGTCTCCGGCCACGTCGTTGGTCTTGGTGGAGACTTCCTTCACCAGCTGGGCGCCCATGTTCTCAAAGGGATCGTCCAGCTCGATTTCCTTGGCGATGGTCACGCCGTCGTTGGTGATCAGGGGCGCGCCGTATTTCTTATCCAGGACCACGTTCCGGCCCTTGGGGCCCAGGGTGATCTTGACGGTATCGGCCAGGGTGTTGACGCCAGTCTCCAGCGCCTTGCGGGCTTCTTCGCCGCGCTTAATGAGTTTCGACATAATAGCAGTTCCTCCTATTTCAAAGAAAGTTTTACAGTTAGGGCCGCGAAACCGGGCGCCGGAACGCCCTTGGTTCCGCCAGGGGTCCAGGGGGCGCCCCCCTGGCTTCTCCGCCCTGCGGAGAAAGAAACGGGAATCCTATCCGTCCCAGCCGCCCTGGGCGGAAGGCGGGGACCTCTCAAGGGGGGAGCCTGTTCTCCCTTTGACGTTATTCGACGATCGCCAGGATATCGTTCTGCCGGACCACGGTGTACTCCACGTCCTCCAGCTTCACCTTGGTTCCGGCGTACTGGCTGGTGATCACTTTGTCGCCAGGCTTCACGGTCATGGTGACTTCCTTGCCCTCCACGGTGCCGCCGGGGCCCACGGAGATGACTTCGGCCACGGAGGGCTTCTCCTTGGCGGAGCCAGTGAGGATGATGCCGCCCTTGGTGGTCTCCTCGGTCTCCACCATCTTCAGGATGACGCGGTCTGCAAGCGGGGTGAGTTTCATGTCGGGTTCCTCCTTAAAATATAAAAATTGAAAAAACATAATCACCGTTAGCACTCAGATATCAGGAGTGCTAACAGTGATTATCATAGTACAGCCGTCCCCATTTGTAAAGGGGATTTCTCTCAAAAGTTATGAAGAATTTGTAAATTCCAGCTTGTTGTCTGCAAGATGTCGAAATATAAACCAATTGCGGCACAAAGGCTTTTGTATTCACTTGGTTTACGCAGAAATTTGAAATAATCCCGCTAAAGGGAAAAAATAAGGGAAACTTTTCTCGGCAGGATTTACCCACGGCGGGCCGCCAGCCCCAACCAGGAGCCGAGAGACTACCCCCAGCGGCCAGGGCCTCCAAGGAGCGGCCAGGGCAGGTATGGTAGGCCGCCAGCTCCGGCCGGGGACCGGAAACCCGCCGCCAGCGTTCAGGTCCTCCAGGAAGCCGCCAGGGCGGGCACGGTAGGCCGCCAGTCTGTTACAGGAAATTCTAAAGCGGCGAGGCCCACATCGTTAATTGTGAGCCTCGCCAATATGACGCCTCTTTTCAAAATGTGTCCAAGCTGGACACATTCACAAAGTGCCCAGGGCCCGGCCCATGTTTCCCTGATTGATGGCCACCAGACGGCCCACCGTCCGCCCGTCCATTACTACTTGGGTCCCCTTCAGGGCCTCCCGCATTGCCGCCGCCAACTCCGCTGCGGTAAAGCCGGTTTCAGACCTCACCAGCTGCGGGTTCCCGCTGCCCCGCCGCTCCGGCGCGGTGTAGTAGGCCGCCACGCTGGCGGCAGTGTTATTCATGTCCCGTTGTACCCGCCGAATCGCCGCCGTGGCCCGGAGGTGCGACTCCGTATCGGAGAGGGAGCGCGTTACCGCCTGGGAAAGCGTTTCCCCGCCGCTCATCCGCGCCGCCCGGAAGAGTACAGGCCCGGTATCTTCCACAGCTTCCGCCGTCAACATTGCCGGAGCCGCCAGCATAGCGGGAGCCGCCGCAGACCGCCGTACAGCCCCGCCGCTGCTGGAGGCCGTGGATTCGGAAGAACCGCCGGTAACAGAGTTAATTGCGTTGGAAATAAAGCCTCCCAACTGGGTTCGAATCCAATCGCCCATGCTCTTAATACCGTCCCAGAGCTTTTGAACCATATCTTTTCCTATGTTGAAAAGCTCGCTTGGAAGCTCGGAAATTTTCCTCTTTATGGTATCCTTAATTTCTCCCGCGCTGGTTCGTGCAAAGCTTACCATATTTTTAATTCCCTTTCCAAGCGAATCAATAATATTTTTCCCCAAGTTCAGCCAATTGACAGCGGAAACGGTGTCCCATATCGCCCTTGTAATTGCCGGAATATTTGCAATCAAGGTCGGAATCGCGTCAATTAATCCCTTTCCCAATGTTACAATGAGATCAAAACCCGCTTTCAGGATTTTGGGCGCGTTGTCGTTGATAACCCCGGCAATATCGCTGACAATGCCCGGCAGCTTCTCGATGATAGAGGGGAAGCTGTCCGCCAGCCCCTGGGCCAGCGATGTCACCAGCTGTATCCCAGCGTCCACCATTACCCCGGCCCCCTCCCGGATCGAGGAAGCCAGCCCCGCCAGCATATCAAGACCGGAAGAGACGAATGCCGGCGTGTTGTCCCTGATATATTGAGAGGTGCTTCCCGCCAGGCTGTTGACAGTTTCCTGCAAATTGGGAAGCCCCTCGGTTATGCCGGAAACCAGGGAAACAACAAAGTCCTTTCCGGCCAAAAGCATCTCCGGCAGTTGTGTAACAAGGCCTTGTTTGAGAAATTCCCCGATCATGGGCCCAATACCCTGCAAAATGATGCCTATCCGTGGGAGCAGATTTTGAGCTGCCGTTTCTATGCTGTTGGTAAAATTCGATACCAGCTGCCCCATATCCTGGTCACCAGAGGCAAGACCAATCATCAAGTTTTCCCAAGAGGATTTCATGGCCGCCGTACTGCCCTGGATGGTTTCTTCCGCCTCCTTGGCCGTCGTGCCTGTGATGCCGATTTGGGTTTGTACCTCGTGAATTGCCTCAATGATTTGGTCAAAGGAAACACTGTCCAGGCTTTCGATGGTTTCATTGAGAACTCCGGAATCATTGATAAGTCGTATCATCTCCTCCTGGGTACCGCCGTAGCCCAGCTTGAGGTTATCCAGCATGGTATAATTCTGCTTGGCAAACCCCTGATAGGCATATTGAATGGATGACATATCGGTTCCCATCTTGTTGGCGTTGTCCGACATGTCCGTAATTGCAAGGTTCGCCAGCTCCGCCGCCTTGGCGGTGTCCCCGCCCAGGCCTTGAAGCAGACTAGCGGAAAAGCTGGTTACGGTGTCCATGTATTCGTTAGCAGACAACCCTGCGGTTTTAAAGGCGTTTTGGGCGTACGACTGAACTTTACCGGAACTGCTTTTGAACAGCGTTTCCACGCCGCCTACTAATTGCTCATAGTCGCTGAAATTTCCTATAGAGCTTTTTACAAAATCCTTTAACCCAGCCGTAAGGTTTCGGATACCATCCACCACCAGGTCAGAGACGATATTGGCCTTGAGCAGGTCCCCGAAGGATACGGCGCTGTTCCCCGCCTCCTCAAAGGCGTCCCCGGCGTCCTCCACCTCCCGGCCCAGGCCGTCAATGGCGTCCTGATTGTCCTTGACGGCGTTTTCCATTCCCGCCAGCTCGGCCTTGGCCCCGTTGAGCTGGTCCTGGAGCTTCGCCACGGCCTTGGCCTGGTTGTTATAGGCGTTTTGAGCGTTCAGGGCCTCTTGGGATTCCTTCCCGTGGGCCCTGGTCACTTCCTCCAGCGCGTCCCCTAGGGAGCGGAGCTTCTCCGTCTGCCGCTCCAGTTCCTTGTCCAGCACGCCGATTTTGTCCTTGGTGGCGGCGATGGACTTGGCCAGAACCTGGTTTTTAGCCGCAAGGGCGTCCTCGCTGGCGGCGTTTCTGGCAAACTGGGCCGTCACCGCTTTCAGTTCTGTCCCCATAGCCTTGATATTTGCGTTAATCGCGTTGATGCTGGAGCGGAACGCCTGTTCACCGTCCACTCCCAGCCGTACACCAATATCGTAACTCATACGTTCACCTCATCACATTTTTTGAAATGCGGCCATTTGTCGGGGCCCATCTTGAAAAGGCCAGACCGGGCACCATGCGCCGCAAGCTCTGACCGAGGGCCGGGAGACCGTCGCCAGCCTCCGGGACCTTCAGGAAGCCGCCAAGGCCAACACGGTACGCCGCCAGTTTCGACCGGGGCCAGGGAACCGCCGCCGGCGGCTAGGGCCTTCAGGAAACCGCCAGGGAGGGCACGGCGGGCCGCCAGCTCTGGCCGGGACCGGAACCACCGCCAGCGGTCAGGGGCTCCAGGAAGCCGCCAGGGCGGGCACGGTAGCCGTAAGCTCTGGCTAGGGCTGGGGACCACCGCCAGCGCCCAGGCCTTCCAGGAAGCCGCCAGGGAGGGCACCGTGCGCCGCAAGCTCCGACCGGGGGCCGGGGACCCGCCGCCAGTGCGCAGAGCCTCCAGGAAGCCGCCAGGGCGGGCACGGTGGGCCGAAAGCTCCACCGGGGGCCGTTTGGGCATAGTTCAAGTCGCGCAAGCGCGTTGCGGCGGCGCGCGGGGGCCGAAATTTCCGGAATGTCCTGGACCCAGCCGATTAGGCCGCAGGTTTGCTTTTTCGTTTTTTTGGACCGGGGGAGGGCAAAGCACGAGAAAATTTGCGCGTAATTTGGGCTTTTGTTTATGCTATCCTGTTTGCGTTCCATTTGCAATGCGTTTCGCTTATCTTCTCTGTACCCTCTCCTAAAGTTATCAACGGTTTCAAGTTCAAATTTTAAGAGCCTCATTCCATTGGGGATCGCTTCCGCCGGTAAGCCGGGCGCGGGTGGAATGGATCCCGCTCCACTGGCAGCCAGTATTTCAGATAAATGAAGCTGCCAAATTCATTTTGTTTCTCCTCCTTTTCCAGGACAAAAGAACCGGGCGGCGGCTGGATGGTTTCATCATCGTGAATAAATGTGCTTTCAACCGTCGGCTTCTCAAGGTTTCGGCTGCGGGTCCACATTTGTGCTCCGACAGGCTTGTCCTCGGCGGCCTCCTTGGTGATGTATCTGGCAACGTCCATATGAAGACGATCAGCTATCCGCTCCACGTCCACGATGTCCCCATACTTCCAAAGGCTGCATATGGTTTCGAGATCAGCGGCCCCGGATGCGTTGATAACGAGATGATGGTGGTACCGCTTATCACCATGCTTCCCCTCTGTAACGTAGACGTACTTTAGCGCACCTCCCTCCCGCTTTCTCTGGCAGCGGAGCATCTTTAAGAACTCTCTGACACGGGTTTTCGCAAGTGTCAGGGTGCGCGGGAGATGTTCGTCCCGATAGGTCAGGGTACAAAACAAATCATCTGGGCCGAAATTGGCGGCAAGCAGCATTTCAAGCCGTCCCTGGGCGGTCCTGTAATTGTGGGCGCGTTTGGCGGCGCTTGTGATTTTGCTTTTTGCCGCCCGTGCGTGCTCATTGTCCCGTGGCTGCGGAACGGTGTAGATTACGGTTTTGACAAGCCGCCCCGCCGTGATTATCTTTTTCCGTTTTGCCATAAAATCACCACCAAAAATAAAATGAGCCTACAAGAACGTTTTAACGTTCTTGCAGGCTCAGGCGCTGGCCTTTATAGGCGCTGGCTCTGGCTCACAATGCCGACGGCTGCGTCAACTCCAATACGGTTGGCACAAATACGGCGGCACCGGCACTTTGTTATTCCTCTTGTCCGCTTAAAGGGATAAGGTCTTGCAAATACTGGCCAACTCCTCGCAGTCCATCGCTTTCAAATCTTCCGCGAAGAGCTCCGTACAGCTATCGGATAGGCTGAATTTTCCGCCCTCTCTTTCCTCATCCAGGATAGCGGCGCGGGCGGCTTCCCCGCCCCGGAACACACCGAGGAAATAAAACGCTCTCATAAGGAACAGGGAGCGGGCCCGGCCAGACGGAACCCGGCCGGCGGGAACCCCGGCTTTTTTGAGAGTCGCCGCCACGACTTCCGCCTCCATCTGGAACTCCGTCACGCCGTTCCCCTCCGAAAGCGGCGTGTCCTCCGACAGCTCCGCAAGGTCCATATCTAAAAAAATATTGGACATTTTCTTTTTTATATTATCCATGATAGCCTCCTTTTTCCATGTGCCCAAACTGGACACAAAATTCTTTTCCAGGGCGGCAAGCGGAGAACTGCCGCCTCGACTACGGAGCTGGCGGCAATCAGCCGCCTTCGACCTCTGCGACCATGTGTCCAACTTGGACACAATCGGGGAGCGCCTGGGATTGCGCTTCACGCCAGGGCCACCCGAACCGGCGGCGCCGCATAAAGTCTCAACAACCACGGGACCGCTCAAGGTTCATCTGATTAAGTAAGCTCTGGAGTTGAGCGGATACGGCGACATCCGGCCCCATCCTGATAGCAGGATTCCGGTTGACCGCTGATTCGGCAAAAATGCAAGGCATATCCGCTACGAAGGCATGGTCCGCTTCCATAGCCGGATCAATAATATCATGCTTGATTGTCTCCCGGTGCTCCGCCAAAGCGGCTTTTGCTTGGGAAACTTTCTTTTGAAGCTTCAGCATGCTCTCCGCCAAATCTTTCTCCGCCGCCAGGACATCGTTGATCAGCGCAGATTCTTTCGATCTGGCATCCGTCGATACCGCTTGGATAACTCGAACGACCTCGGCGGAAAATGTGTCGTCCAGAAACACGGACCGCACAACGGACCTTGCGTAGGAAACGTATTTCTTCGCGTCAATGGGGTCCCCGGTAGTCATAACGGCATCATCGACCATAGCAACGGAAAAGGGATCTCCAACTTCCAGTCTCACCCGTTCGTAGCTGCCGTCCTTAAAAAGTTTTTCCGCTTTCCGAAAAGCGTCGTAAACCGCACGTTTCTTTTCCTTGACGGCTTCACAAGCCTGTTGGAACCGGGCCACCGCCGCCTCATAAGAAGGGATTTCCGGGACCGCCTGTACCTGCGGGCTCTTCTCTGTTTTCATAATTTTTCATCCTTTCTGCGTTCATTATTTTTATGGTCATGGTTTTGACCATGAATAAGGGCTTTTTCGCCTCCGTTCCTCCATGCGTCCAAGTTGGGAGCAATTCCGTTTTAAGCTCCAGCATCGGGTCTCCGGCCTCTGGAACACAATTGCTTGGTAATAAGCCGCCCGGAAACGCCCGGATTAGGCGGACCTCCCGTTCCTTGCTGGAGCTGTAGGCAATGGCGATTTTCATGACGTCGACCTCCCTGCATCGTTTTTTCCCCAGGCATAAGCCCTGTTACACCACGCAACCAGAGGCGGAAGCAAACCGGATATTTCATCCCCCAATCCTCCGCCCCACTGGATCATAAACGCGAGGCGTACAACATCCTGCCGCTCCTGTCCTGTCCAGCCGTCGGGCTCGGCCGTCTGACTCTTGGCGGCAGTCTCTGGGGCAAGAACTGACGGACTCATACCTCCGCCCTCTTTCCGCCGCGCTCCGCCTCTAGGAACCGCTCCAGAAGCCCGTTCCGCTTCAGGTATGCCAAGAGGCGGGGGCGGGCGGTTGTGTCTTTCGTTTCCTCGATTACCAGCGCAAGCCGTATGATATCCCATTTCTGCTTTTCCGTCAGAATCGCCGCCAGCCGCCGCAGATGCGCGTCTTCCCGGTCCCTCGCTCCAAGCCGGTTCTCGACAGGCCCCGCCGCTTCCGGTATACTGGATGCGGAAACAAGGCCCGTGAAAACCTGTTCCCGCATGCCGCTTTCGCTGCTTCCGACAGTGAAAGCGGTCTTTTCTTTGTCAAATGCCGTCAAATCCTTCCTCCTCCAGATATCTTGTCCCCCACTCCCTCGGGCCCGGTTCGTCCTCCCAGCGCCGTCCACGGAGCCATGAGGCCGGGGAAGGGATGAACTGCCCGCCGTCCCGGGTCCATTGATCCGTCTCCCGCTGCCAGCGCAAAGCGTCCGCCATGATATGGCAAAGCTCCAAATCCGGGGCCAGCTTCTTCCAGGCCCGCAAGGCCGCCGCCCGGTTTTCCTTCCGGGGATACGCTTTCCAAAAACCCTCAAAAAGACAATCCGGCGATTACGCCCCTTGAGGGGCTATAGGGTGTTTTTTATATTTATATTTATTTTTATATTTCTCCTCCCCATTTTCAGGGGGAGGTATCCCTTTTTTCAGGGAGGGGGTATCCTCATTTTCATGGATAGGGGGTGAAATTTTTCGCGCGCTCTTTACCACGGGATAAATATTGCGCCGGATGATCTGTCCGGTCTCGTCATCCCGGATAATTTCAACGTCGATATGCCCCGCTTCTTTCAGTCCGGCAATCAAAGCGGACACTCTTTTTTGTGAAATTCCAAGCACGTCCCCAAAGGTCCGGTTTGTGCACCAGCAACAGGAATTTTCGTTGCTCTTCCAGGTGATAATTCCGTAAAGCATTTTCGCGGAAAGGGACAGTGGTTCGTCCAGCATGACCACAGACGGAATGACAAGGAACATTCCGCCGCCGCTGGCCTCCGCGCTGATAATTTCCGCTTTTGTCATTGCTTTTTCTCCATTTCCCGGTCGATTTTGCCCTTGATAAATGGCCACGCTGCCGCCAGCCGGTCCCCTAGAACCGGCTCAACGTCATATTCGGCATAGTCCAGAATCGCCGCGAAAAGCTGCCCCCGCTCCTCGTTGTTCATCAGGGCCAGCAAGGGCCGTGTTTCGGCGAAATACAGCATAACGCCGGGAGGACGTTTTTCCGCGTTCACAAGGTCCCGCCTCCCGCCTGGAGCCGCACCCACTCCGCCAGCAGTTCGGCGGAGATCAGCCGCCGCCCCCGGAGCTTCACCGACGGGAAGCCGCTTTGATGAATCAGCCGATAGACCAACGACCGGGACACGCCCAGGGCCTCGGCGGCCTCCTCCACGCTGTACGCCAGCTTCGGCACGCCGCCTGGTATGACAGAAGCCGGAGCCTGGGGCGGGGGAAGCCGCTGCGCCGGGGCTGCCGGAGGGCCGTAAAACCACCACGGAAGGCCGGGCGGCAAGGTCTCCGGGGGCCAGTTCTGCCGCCCGGCGAACTGCGCCGGAGGACAGCGTGAGCCTATGTAATAATCCTGATTCATGTGTGTTCCCCTTCCTCCGGGTCCGCCAGACACTCCGTCATCAGCCGCACCGCCAGCCGGAAGCCGTTCCGAAAGCCCTGCATTTCGCTTTTCGTGCCTCTATCCAGGACCTCTTCAAAAATTTTGTTTTCCGTCTCGGTGTCGACGCCGATGGATTTCAGCAGTTCCTCCAGCTTGTCCGGTTCTGCTGGGCCGCTGGGCCGGGGCTTTTCCAAAAATGACTGCAACTCATGGCTTTCATAGCCTTTTGCGGCCCAGCCGATACCGTTAATTACACTTTGTTTCATGTCGTTTTCCTCCTTCCCTGGTGTCCAACTTGGACACATTTTTTACGCGCCCGGTCAGGGTGCGGCGCTGGCCCTCCTTTCCTCTTGTCCCTCCCCCTACCCCGTGGTAGAATGTGGGCGGAGAAAGGAGGTGGGTTTATGGATCATGAGAAAATGGCCCAGGATTTAGCCACGGCGTTTGCGGTTTCCCAGCAGGTTGTTGATACCGAGAGGCCGCAAATTCAGCTTCAAAAGATGCTGGAGGACTACTGCGCCGCTTATGGTTTTTTCCGCAATCGTTCCGACGAGTTCATTGAAGCCTTAATCCGTCGCGGAGAGTAGTTTCCGCAGAATAGTACCTGACGGTTTCTAAAACCGATTCAAGCTCTTTTATCGTCAGGTTTTCGCCTTTGCACTGTTCCAGCAGCGCAAAGGCGATATTCTTTAGAACGATTTTTCGCTTATCGCGATTTTCCACGTCCTTCAGAATCGTCTCGCTGTCCATGTCCATTCGTTTGCCTCCTCCTTTCTTTGCGTAGGGCAGAGACAAAATGATTTCTTGCTCCATGCTATCCTCTTTCCTACGCGCTGGGCCGCTCCGCATTTCCTGCAGTTTCACCTCCTTATGACACGCAAACTTGCGATAATGCGAATATTAAGTTAAAAAAATGTCAACGGCATCTTCTGCACTTAGGTTTAAAGCGGCTACAATACGGTGCATCTCACCAACAAAAAATTCTAGCGCATTACTCTTCATTTTTCGCGAAAAAGTACTTTTATTCATCGAAATCTCCGCCGCCAGTTTCTCTTGTGTATAACCTGACTCAACAATTTTCCCACGTAGTTTCGAAATGTTCAATGCAAGGCCCCCTCAACTTATCGCATTATTGCAAATCCCATAATGAAAGGGTATCATATCACTTTATTCCTGTCAACACTTTTTTCGCATTTTTGAAAAAGACATTGCATTTCTGCAACCAGTATGTTAATATGCATAAGGGGAGGAGATAAGATGACTACCGGCGAACGAATGAAAATGAGACGAAAAGAATTGGGGATTCCTGTTGAATATATTGCGAACTCCCTTGGTGTGTCTGTAGCCACTATATACAGGTATGAAAATGGAGATATTGAAAAAGTACCTGGTACTGTATTGGAGCCACTTTCTAAAATCCTACAAGTTTCACCTGCGTATTTAATGGGATGGGGAGAATGTGTCCTTAATTTGGCAGAGGAAAATACCATAGATTGTGGGGTGCTCCTTACTAAAAAAATAAGTGAATATGAAAGATTGAAGAGAACAGGTGCACCACCTGATGAAATTGAAAAATTAGAAAATGAGTGTCGAGAACTATCTGCTCAAGGTGCCAAATTAGCAAGATATGCAGTACTTTCAAAGTATTTTAATCTTTTGAATAAAGATGGCCAAGAAGTTGCTGTGGAACGGATAAAAGAACTATCGGAAATACCAAAATACAAAAAGTAGCTATGAATATAAGTTCGGAGAACAAAAAGGCCCGATCTCCCTGCGGCAGGCAAATCGGACAGCGCTGTCCGATTTGGACGGACTGCAAACAAGCGAAAGCGGTAAAACAAGACCGCTTCCGGGAGCGGAAGCGGCTTGACAAATCAATATAGGGCGGTTATACTAAAAACAGCCCCCCAAGGGAAGGCAATCCCTTGAGAGGCCGGGCGGAGCCGGCAGACGGTCAGCCCCAAAAGCTATTTACTCAAAAGAGTAACCGCCTTGGTTGGAGCCTGGGGCGGTTACTTCTTTTTGTATACCTGAATGAACAGGCCGCAAAGTCCGATGATGACAAGGCAGAACTGGAACAGCTCTGAATATGTGATCATAGGGCAGCCCCCCTTTCCGAAGATCAGGGGGCAAGAAGCTGCCCCCTGTCGAGGGGCCAACCGTCCACCGTCAATAGCAGCGCCAAGGGGACATACCACACTTCGACAAAAAGCGCAAGCCGAGTCTTCTGGTTGTGTCCAACTTGGACACATGGCCGGGGGCTGGGGCGGCGCTGCGGGCAAATCCGCAACCGGTTGCGGATTTGTAGGGACCGCAAACGAAACCAAACCCCGCACCGGCGCGGGATTTGGCCGGATTGTTTGAAATACGAAAGCGCGTTCGTATTTGAGCGACGCCAAACGCTCAGGAGGAAGCATGAAGATTTACACGATAGTCGGCGGCGTCAACGGCGTCGGAAAAAGCAGCTTCACCGGCGTACTCAAGAGCCGGACAACGGACCTGGGGGTCATTGTCGACGTGGACAAGATCACCGCCCAAATGGGCGGGAAGGCTCTGGAGGGCGGCAAGCGGGCAATCCGCATAATGGAGGACTGCATCCGGGACGGCGTGAGCTTCACCCAGGAAACCACCCTCTCCGGCCACCGCCCGAAGGCCGCCGCCAAGCGGGCCAAGGAGGCGGGCTATTACATCCGGCTCTACTACGTCGGCCTCGATACGGCGGAGGAGAGCAAGCGGCGCATCGCCAACCGGGTTGCCCGCGGCGGACACGATATCGGCGAGGCGGACGTAGAGCGGCGCTTTGCGGGCCGCTGGGAGGCCCTGCGGGCTGTCCTGCCCTTCTGCGACGAAGCCGCCTTCTATGACAACGACAACGGCTTTGTCGAAGTGGCGGCCTACCGGAACGGGGAGCTGATTCTGGAGGGAGACCACCGCCCCCGCTGGATCGTGGAGCTTGCGGAGTACCTGAAGGGGGAGGAGCCGGAGCGGTAGGCAAACCGGCAACCGGTTGCCGGTTGTGTCCAACTTGGACGCATGGCCAGGGAGGCCGGGCGGGCAAATGTTCAGCCGGTTGAACATTTCAAATCCGACACCGGAGTCGGATTTGGAGGCCGGGCAATGCTGCGGGCAAATGCGCAACCAGTTGCGTATTTCAAATCCGTCAGCGCTGACGGATTTGGGAGCGTGTCAGCCGGGGCCAAATCCGCAACCAGTTGCGGATTTCAAATGCGACAGCGCTGTCGTATTTGAAGGGACTGCGAACAAAACCAAATCCCGCACCGGCGCGGGATTTGAGAGGCCCCGCAAATCCCCAACCGGTTGGGGATTTCAGATACAAGCGGCAAATCGGCAAGCGCTTGCCGATTTCAGGCGGCAGTCTCCAAATACGAACGCGCTTTCGTATTTGCTGCCGCATAGCGTGAAATTCGTCAGCGCTGACGAATTTGGGAAGTAGCCGCAAATCCGACAGCGCTGTCGGATTTGGACATAAAGAAACCGCCCAGAGGCGGCAACCTCTGGACGGTGCGTGAACCATACCGGGACAGGCCCGATAATAGCCCGAACTGCAAAGGCTATTATAACACCTGTCCTTGGTTCATTGCAACCATTTTTGAAAGGACAGGTGTTTTTTATGGCAAAAAAGGGAGCTAAGGGAGGCGGGACCATCCGCAAAAAGACCGTCAAGCGGGACGGGAAAGAGTATACCTATTGGAGGCCCGGATTACAACGGGCCGGGACCCCGGCACGGGAAAGCAGGTCCAGCGTTCCTTTACCGGCAAGACACAGAGGGAGGTCCGGGAAAAGCTCCAAGCCGCCGCCGTGGCCGTCAACTCCGGGACCTATACGGACCCGTCCCGGCTCACCGTGGGGCAATGGCTGGACACCTGGACGCGGGATTACCTGGGCAACGTCAAGCCCACCACGGCCAATGCCTACAAAAGCTATATCAAAAACCATATCTGCCCCGGCCTGGGGGCCGTCCGCCTGGAGGAGCTGCACCCGCACACCGTCCAGCATTTTATAAACGGCCTGGACGGCCTTGCGCCCTCTTCGGTCCACGTTCTGTATCGGGTCCTGCATATCGCCATGGAAAAGGCGGTGGAGCTGAATTACATACCAAGGAATCCCGCCGCCCGCTGCGTGCTGCCGAAGGCGGAGCGAAAAGAAATCCATCCGCTCACAGACGAACAGGCCGCCGCGCTGATCTGCGCCGCCGCCGGGACACGGATAGAGCATTTAGTGACACTGGCCCTGTTCACCGGCTTCCGCCTTTCGGAGCTCCTGGGCCTCACCTGGGATTCCGTGGACTTTGACATGGGGACGATCACGATAGATAAGCAGCTCTCCGCCGATTTCCGAAGGGGGCCGCTATTTACAACGCCAAAGAGCGGCAAGCCCCGAACAGTTACCCCCGCCGCCTCTGCCCTCCAGGTGCTGCGCAAGCAGAAAGCAAAACAGGCGGAACAGCGATTAAAAGCGGGGCCGCTTTGGGCTAATCCTTGCGGCCTGGTCTTCACCGACGGGGACGGTGGGCCGATACTCCAGCAATCGGCGGAGCATGAGTTTTCCGGCATCCGGGACACCATTGGGCTGGAGGGATTCCGATTTCACGATCTTCGGCATACCTTTGCTGTAAACTCCATCCGGGCGGGGGACGATATCAAGACCATACAAGGCAACCTGGGCCATGCAACCGCCGCCTTTACGCTGGACATCTATGGGCATGTCACGGAGGCCATGAAGCAGGACAGCGCCGCAAGGATGGAGACCTTCATCAAAGACGTTATGAAACTCTAAAGGGAAAATATAAGGGAAAATTAAATCAAGAACAGCCCGTGACCATTGCTATTCAACGGTCACGGGCTGTTCTTTGCATATAGAATTTGTAAATGTTGCCGGGTCTGCCGGAATCCGGGGCATTCCCCTACTCCAGCAGCCAGTCGTCCACCACGTCCCGCAGGCCGACCGGGGTCACGGCTCCGCGCACCAGCGCCTCCGCCAGGTCCCGGACCTTCTCCCGGGAGGGACCGAGGCCCGCCACCGACGCCTCCTCCCCTTCCAGCTCAATCTGGACACCATAGGACCCAGGCTCCTCCGCGTCTTCCTCCAGCAGGTAATAACGCACCTGGGATGAGCGGCACCGGGCCTCTCCCACAAACAGCTTGCGCAATCCGCCCCCTCCTTACTGGCCCCGGCCTCTCCCTAAAAGCCGCGGGCTTGTTCTGTCTCCAGCATACCACAGGCCGTCCTGAGAAGCCTGTCGGATTTTGTCGAGGGCCTATTCCTCCGCCAGCAGCGCCTCCAGCGCCTCCCGGCTAACCAGGAGGTTCAAGGCCTCCAGCATGCCGTTGGCGGTGAGGTGCTCCGGGAGGTCCAGGCGTTTCAGGAGGCGGCGGCGCCGCTCCGCGCTGCCCGTTCCCCCGCTGAGGCCCAGGGCAAAGAGGTCCGCCTTGGTGAGGGCCTCCCCCTGCTCCGGGGCCTCCCCGTCCTCGAAGGTGGCCCCAGCTTTGCGGAGGGCCTCCCGCAGCACGGCGGGGCTCATGCCCTCCACGCCCAGCTTGCCCTCCTTGCCGCCCCTGCGCTTCCGGCGTTCTTTGCCCTTTACGTCGGGGATATAGGCCTGTTTCACCCGGTCTTTGGGCAGGGCACCCTTCAGGTAATTCCGCAGCACAAAGCCCGCCCCGTCGCTGTCCGTCAGGATGACCAGGCCCCTCTGCTCCGCCAGGCGGCGGAGGAAGGCCAGCTTCTCTTTGTCGTTAAACACGGCAAAGCCCCCCAGGGTGACCACCGTGGCGTCCACCACCTGGGAGACGGTGTTTTTGTCGTAGCGGCCCTCCACCACGATGACTTCCCGGATCCGCTCCATCCCCTCACCCCCTCTCCGCCGCCAGCTGGACTAGCAGCAGCTTGAGTTCTCCGGCGCTGTCCACGCCCCGCCCGCTCTTCATCCGGCGGTCCAGTTCCTGGCAGCGGCGCACCGCCTGGGAGCACCACTCCGCCGTGGTCCGCTTGGCGGCGGAGACCAGGAGCTTGGCGGGATAGTCGGACTTCATGCCCCACAGTTCCATCAGCCAGTAGCGGTCCTTCCCGCTGTCCAGGGCCAGCCGGGCGGTCCAGATGCGGCGGAGCTGGCCGCCCAGGGCCGCCAGGATCATAATGGGCTCCGTCTGCATCTTCAAGAGATCCCCCAGAATGGAGGCCGCCTGGTCGTAACGCCCCTGGAGCACCGCGTCCGACAGCTTGAACACCTCCGCCGACAGCACCGGGTCCGCCACGGCGTCAATGTCCGCCTGGGTGACGGCCCCGCCCTTGGCATAGGCGGCGATTTTCTCAATCTCCGGCACCAGGCCCGTCATCAGCCCCCCGCAGGTAAAGACCAGGTATTCCGCCGCCGTCCGGTCAATCTCCTTCCCCAGGGCCTTGAACCGCCGGGAAATCCAAGGCAGGAGGTCCGCGCTGGAGGCCGCTGGGAACTCCACCGCTTCCACATAGGCCTCCAGGGCCTTGCAGAGCCTCTTCATGGTCCTGTTGGGCTTGTATTCCAGGGTGTCGTAGACAAAGACGACGCAGGCATAGGGCGGCAGGTCCTCCAGCAGGGCGGTGAGCTTCTCCCGCTGGTCCTCCCCCAGCTTGAACAAGTCCCAGTCCGTGACCGCCACCAGGGTCCGTTCCGCCATCATGGGCATGGCTTCCGCCGTCTCCGCCAAGGCCTGGGCGGTCAGGTCCTTCCCCTCCAGGGCGTGGTAGTTGAAGGTCTCAAAGCCCGGGGGCACCAGCTTCTTCCGCAGCTCCCCCAGGTAGTACTCCCGGAGGTAGCTCTCCTCTCCATAGAAGATATAGGCGGAGCCGATGGTCCCGGCGGCCAGGTCCTCTTTCAGTTTTTGCAGGGCCGCCCCCTTCCGGGGGGCCTTTTTCTTGTCAGCCATGGCTGTCCTCCTGATTCCAGGCGAGATGAATGGTCCCGTGCAGGTCTGTCCGGTAAATGGCGCACCCCTGCCGGGCCAGGCGGAGCAGGGTTTCCTCCGCGGGGTGGCCGTAGCTGTTGGAGCCCACGCTGATGCAGGCCGTCTCCGGCTCCAGGGCCTCCAGCAGGGCCTGGGAGGTGGCGTACTTGGAGCCGTGGTGCCCCGCCGCCAGGGCCTCGATATCCGGCAGGGCGTAGGCCTCCAGCAGCTTTGCCTCTGTGGCGGCGCTCATGTCCCCGGTGATGAGGAAGTCGTTCTCCCCAGCGGAAGCCAGTACGGCCAGGCCCCGCTCGTTGTCCCCCGCTTCTCCCAGGGGCGGGTACACCCTCAGGGTCCCCTTCCCGAAGTCCAGGCGTTCCTCCTCCGTGATGAAGCGGATGGCCGCGCCGTGTGCTTCCGCAGCGGAGAGCACCGCCGCTTGGAGCCCCGCATCATCCCTCCCCTCCGGGACCAGCAGCGTGTCCACCTCCAGCCGGGCCAAGAGGCCCGCCACGCCGGAAACATGGTCCTTGTCATAGTGGGTGAGGCACAGGTAATCCAGGCGCTTGCAGCCCATGGAGGCCAGCTGCCGGGCGGCGGCCTCGCCGGGGTTCTTCCAGCTATTCGCGCTGCCACAGTCCACCAGGGCGAAGGACCCGCCGGAGGCCAGGACGATGCTCTGCCCCTGGCCCACGTCCAGCACCAGGGCATCCAGGCCGCTCCTGTACCGGGCCTCCCCCAGCCGGACCGTCAAAACCAGGGACAGCGCCGCCAGGAGGGAGGCCAGCAGGTACTTCCGCCGCCCCGTCCGCCGGATCCGGTACGCGGCGGCAAAGAGAACATAGGCATAGGCGGTCCAGTACTTCAAATAGGGGTTGGCGGTGTAGAGCGCATGGCCGGGAAGGCCCGCGAGGAGCCCGGCGGCCGAGAGGATATACTCCGCCGCCAGCCGGGCCGGGAGGGCCAGCAGCGCCCCAAGAGGCGGGCAGAAAAAGCTGACGGACACCGACAGCAGCCCGGAACAGAACGCCCCTGCGGCCGCCCAGAGGCAGAGGACGCTGCCCAGCGGGGCAGCCAGCACCAGCGCGCCGAAATAATAAGCCGCCAGCGGCACAGTGAACACCATAGCCCCCATGGAGGCGGAAAAGGAGGCCGCCAGAAGGCGGAGGGCCTTTCCCCAGGTATTTCCCCGCTCCTCCCCGCCTGCCAGCCGCTGGTAGAGCTCCGGCGTCAGCCAGAGGATGCCCGCCATGGCGGCGAAGGACAGCTGCAGTCCCACGGAGGCGGCGGCAAAGGGATTCGCCAGCAAGATCAAACACAGCGCCGACAGCAGGGACGTGGGCCCGTCGCTCTCCCGGCGGGCCAGAACCGCCAGCAGGGGCAGGGACAGCATAACACAAGCCCGGAGCACCGAGGGGCTGCCCCCGGTGAGGGCGGCGTAAAACGCCAGCAGCGGAATGCCCAGCAGGGCCTGGAGCCTCCGGCTTTGCAGCAGCAGGCCCGCCAGGGCCATGAGGAAGCCACAGTGCATGCCGGACACCGCCAGGATGTGGTTCAGCCCCGCCTCCGTCAGGGCCGTACCGGCTTCCTCGGAGACCCCGCTCCGGTCCCCAAGGAGGATGGCCGTCAGGAACCCCGCGGCGTCTCCGGAGAAGAGAACCTGAATGCGCTCCCTCATGGCCCGTCCCGCCCGGGCGGGATACCACCGGGGACTGTGCCGGGTCCCCTCTCCAGCCTCCAGCCCTCCCCGGGCGTAGGCCAGGAGGAACACGCCCTTGGAGGTAAAGGCCGTAATATCCTCGTCCCGAATCCGGGCGGCGTCCTGGAACCGGGCCCGGCCCGTCACGGTCTGGCCCGGGACCAGCTCCAGCAGCTCCTCCCCGGCGTAGAGCACCAACTTGCCGGGCACGCCCTCCAGGCGGGCCTCCGCCCGGGCGCCGAAGTCCGTCTCGGAGGCGTAGCCGCAGAGCGTGGCGGTGAAATCCTCCGTCCGCTCCGCTAGGGCCTGGGCGGGCCGCTGGACCTGGCGGGCATAGAGCCAGCTCCAGCCAAGGCCCAGGGACAGCGCGGCGCAGAGAATCACGCCCCGCCTTCTCCACTCCCAAGGCAGCAGCATGGACAGCAGTCCCATCGCCAGCGCCAGCCCGGCCCCCAGCAGCGTCCAGCCGTCCTGGAGGAGATATTGGGCCAGAAACACCCCCAGGGAAAAGCCCCCTGTGAAAACGGCCAGCCGCCTCATGGCCTCTCCCCTCCCGTCCTATGCGTTATGCTGAAAACTCCCGGAGGGGGGTTCCCTCCGGGAGTCTCTTTCCAAAAAAGCCTGTTACTCCGCCAGGATCAGGCGGCTCCCCGCCAGCCCGGGGCTGTCCGCCGCCAGCTCCGGGACAAACTCCGTTTTTCCGTCTGCCCCCGCCGCCTGGGACACCAGGTTGGACAGGGGCGCCACGTTCTCCGGCGTGGTGGCGGCATAGATGCGGTCCACCCGGCTCACCAGGCGGTTCAGGTCCAGGCCGGACACCGTGTCGGGCCCCCCGGTAATGACCGCCTCCGGGACCTCCACGGACAGGAGAATGCCATAGGGCTCCAGCGCCGTGTTCAGGTCGTTGAGAAGCAGGTCTAAATTGTTGGCCAGGGGCACATCGGTGTTGTAGTTAATTTTGTTGATCTTGCCCTCGGTGGGATAGCCAAAGTCCGTCAGCAGCAGCTCGTCAAAACCCAGCTCCGCCACCTCCTTCGCCAGGGCGCAGACATACTCCCGGGTAGAGGGCTTGGCTGGGTCCAGCCAGAGGCTGTTGTTGCCGTCGTAGAAGATATAGCCCCCGGTGTTTTTCAGGCCCCGGCCCTCCACGTCGGCGTTGGCGGCCTTAAAATCCTGAAGGCAGGACAAGCTGGCAATGGTGTGCAGCCCCTCCTGGGCCGTGGCGGCGGCCAGGGCGGCGGCAGTGTCCAGCTCCGTCTCCACCGCGCCGGAAACCGCGCTGGCCGCGCTGAAATACACTGTGCCGTTGGCGGTCTTCAGGCGGATGGCCACGGCGTTTGCCCCTGCGGGCTTCGCCGCCTGCGCCTCCTGCCACAGAGCCTGCGTCAGCGCCTGGGCCGGGAGGGAAACGGCGACGGTCTCCCTGGGCCCCTGGTCCTCCGGCTCCTGGACGACCAGGTCCACATCCGGCTGCTCCGCCGGGTCCTCCTGTCCCCCGTCCGGCGGGGGCTCCTTCTCCTCCGTCTGCCAGGGCAGTTTAATCTGGCGGCGTCCATCGGCGCTATAGACGAGGAACTGCTGTAAATAGATGACGCTGGAGGCCACCGCAATGACCAGCACCAGCAGGATTGCCAGTAAAATTTTCCATCGGGGCCCCCGGCCCCGGTAGCTGCTGTATCCCTTTGTTCCCACCATACGCGTCACCTCTTTTCAGGAGCGGCGCTCCCGTCGTTTTGGTCCTGCGGAACGCTCAGCCCTCCAGGGCCATCATCTTTTCCACCCGGCGGGCATGGCGGCCCCCCTCGAACTCCGTAGAGAGGAACACCTCCACCATCCGCCCGGCCATATTGGGCCCGGTGAAGCCCGCGCCGATGGCCATCATGTTGGCGTCGTTGTGGCGGCGGGTCATTTCCGCCTGGAGGCAGTCGGCACAGTGGGCGCAGCGGATGCCCTTGACCTTGTTGGCCGCGATGGAGATGCCGATACCTGTGGTGCAGATCACGATGCCCCGGTCGCAGGCCCCCTCCGCCACGGCCCGGGCGGCGGCGGCGCCGAAGTCGGGATAGTCGCAGCTCTCCTTGGAGAGGCAGCCAAAGTCCTCCACCTCGTGGCCCAGGTCCTCCAGGACCTTCCGGACATAGAGTTTCAAATCATAGCCGCCGTGGTCGCAGCCCAGCGCGATCTTCATGGTAGCATTCCCCCGTGCATTCAAATTTTGTGGCTTATATTGTACTCCAGATTTCGCAAAAAATCAATATGATTTTCGGCCGCAAATTCCTTCTTTTCCGTTACAGGCCGTGCCAGGCGGGTTTCCGCCTCTCAAAGGTGCAGAACTGGCGGAAGCCGCATTGGCGCAGAAGCTCCTGCCGCTCCCGGACCGCGCAGCCCACGAACTCCGCGGAGTGGGCGTCGGTGCCCAGGGTGACGATGGGGCTGTCTGCCATATCCTCATACAGCCGCAGCCACTTCCCGTCCGGCAGGGGGGTATTGCCCCGGTTGGTGTTCACCTCAATGCCGATGCCCTTCCGGTTCAATATGGCGAAGATATCCGCTATCTCCCCTCCGAAGCGGTCCATGTTCAGGTTCCAGCCCCGGTTCTCATTGAGGTAGCGCAGGGGGAGGGTCAGGTGGCCCAGCACGTCGAACTTCCCCCACTCCGCCATGGCCTTCACCCGGCCCAGGTAGTCGGCAATGCCGCCGTAGGCCTCCTCCTCCGTCTCCGGGTCGAAATAATAGAGGTCCAGGCCCTTGTACCGCTCCGAGAGCATGTGGACGGAACCGATGATAAAGTCCAGGGGCGGGGCGTCTTCCAGCAGCTTCTCCGTGTGGGCGAAGTTCCAGCAGGCGTCCCCCAGCTCGATGCCCAGGCGCAGCTTGATCCGGTCTCCCACGGCGGCCCGGGCAGCGTCAAACTCCGCCGCCAGGGCCGTCCAGTCATAGGGCCCCCGCAGGTCCGTGCTGGCCCATATGATGGGCTCCACGTGGTCGGTGAAGCACAGTTCGTCCAGCCCCGCCTGAATGGCGGCCTCCGCCAGGGCGGCCATGGAGTCCCCGCCGTCGGGGGAAATGCGGGAATGCACATGATAATCAGCCAGGTACACAGGCGCTTCACCTCTTTTTCTTGCCCTTGCCGAAGAAGCCCTTCCGCTCCTCGTAGTTCTCGTCGCCCATGGTCTCGGCGAACTTCCGCAGGGCCTCTTTCTGCTCCTTGGTCAGGTTCCGGGGCGTTTCGATGTAAACGGTGACGTACTGGTCCCCCCGGCCCCGGCCATTGATGGCGGGGATGCCCTTGCCCTTGAGACGGAAGGTCGTGCCGCTCTGGGTCCCCTCGGGCATGTCATATTTCACCTTGCCGTCGATGGTGGGAATCTCCAGCTCCGCCCCCAAGGCCGCCTGGGCGAAGGTGATGGGCGCCTCGCAGAGGACGGAGGTGCCCTCCCGGCGGAAAATCTCGTGCGGCCGGACGGTGATGGTGATGAGCAGGTCCCCGGCGGGGCCCCCGTTCTTCCCGGCGTTCCCCTGGCCCCGGATGGAGATGGTCTGGCCGTTGTCGATGCCTGCGGGGATGCTGGCCTGGATGGTCCGGCGCTGCCGCACAGACCCGGCGCCCCGGCACTCCTTACAGGGCTGGTGAATGATTTTCCCCTTGCCGCCGCAGCGGGTACAGGGGGAAGAGGTGGCGAAAACCCCCATGGGCGTCTGCCGCCGGACCTGGACCGTGCCAGTGCCGTGGCAGTCCGGGCAGACCTCCGGGGTGGTGCCCTCGGCGCAGCCGCTGCCCTGGCAGCTGGAGCAGGGCTCCAGCCGCTCCACGGTGACCGCCTTCTCACAGCCGAAGGCCGCCTCCTCAAAGCTGAGGATCAGGGACATGCGGATGCTCTCCCCCCGCTGGGGGGCGTTGGGATTCGTCCGCCGCCCGCCGCCGAAGCCGCCGCCAAAGAAGCTGCCGAAAATATCCCCCAGGTCGCCAAAATCGAAGCCCCCGTCGAAGCCGCCGCCCCCCGCGCCGAAGTTAGGGTCCACCCCGGCGTGGCCAAACTGGTCGTAGCGGTCCCGCTTCTCCCTGTCCGAAAGAATCTCGTAGGCCTCGTTGACCTCCTTAAACCGGGCCTCGGCCTCTTTGTCCCCGGGGTTCAGGTCCGGGTGGTTGGCCTTGGCCAGCTTCCGGTAGGCCCGTTTGATCTCGTCGTCCGAGGCACCCTTCTGGACCCCCAGGACTTCGTAGTAATCACGTTTTTGTTCCGCCATACTGCCTCCTGCGAATAACGCCGTTCAATGGGGCGGGGATTCCTCCCCGTCCCATTGAACGAACAAAGTTATTTCTTCTGGTCATCCTCGTCCACGACCTTGTAATCCGCGTCGTAGTACTGGCCCTCCTGGGCCCCGGAGTCGCCGCCGGGCTGGGCGCCCTGGGGGTTGGCCTGCTGGTACAGCTTCTCGCTGACGGCGTAGAACGCCTGCTGGAGGGCTTCCGTGTCCGCCTTAATGGCGGCCATATCCTGGCCCTTCAGGGTTTCCTTCAGCTTGTCGAGGGCCCCCTGGACCTTGCCCTTGTCGTCGGCGGGGATTTTATCGCCCATGTCCGCCAGGGTCTTCTCCGTCTGGTAGACCATCTGGTCCGCCTGGTTCCGGGTCTCCACTTCCTCTTTCAGCTTCTTGTCCTGGGCGGCATACTGCTCCGCCTCCTTGACGGCCTTTTCAATGTCCTCTTTGCTCATGTTGGAGGAGGAGGTGATGGTGATGTGCTGTTCCGTCCCCGTGCCCAGGTCCTTGGCCGAGACGTTGACAATGCCGTTGGCGTCGATGTCGAAGGTGACCTCGATCTGGGGCACGCCCCGGCGGGCGGGGGCGATGCCGTCCAGGTGGAAGCGGCCCAGGGACTTGTTGGCGGCCGCCATCTCCCGCTCGCCCTGGAGGACGTTGACCTCCACGCTGGTCTGGTTGTCGGCGGCGGTGGAGAAGACCTGGCTCTTTTTCACGGGAATGGTGGTGTTCCGGTCAATGAGCTTGGTGCACACGCCGCCGTAGGTCTCGATGCCCAGGGACAGCGGGGTCACGTCCAGCAGGAGCAGGCCCTTCACGTCTCCGGTGAGGACGCCCGCCTGGAGGGCCGCGCCCATGGCCACGCACTCGTCGGGGTTAATGCCCTTGAAGGGGTCGGACCCAGTGAAGCCCTTCACGGCGTCCTGGACGGCGGGAATGCGGCTGGAGCCGCCCACCAGCAGGACCTTGGAGAGGTCGGAGGGCTTGAGGCCCGCGTCGCTCATGGCCTGGCGCACGGGGCCCATGGTGGCGTCCACCAGGTGGGCGGTGAGCTCGTTGAACTTCGCCCGGGACAGGGTGATGTCCAGGTGCTTGGGGCCGCTGGCGTCGGCGGTGATATAGGGCAGGTTGATGTTGGAGGTGGTGACGCCGGAGAGCTCGATTTTGGCCTTTTCGGCGGCTTCCTTGAGGCGCTGCATGGCAACCTTGTCGCTGGAGAGGTCCACGCCGTCGCTGCGCTTGAACTCGGCCACCAGCCATTTCATGACGCACTCGTCAAAGTCGTCGCCGCCCAGGCGGTTGTTGCCCGCCGTGGCCAGGACTTCGATCACGCCGTCGTCAATGTCCAGGATGGACACGTCGAAGGTGCCGCCGCCCAGGTCGTAGACCATGATCTTCTGGGTCTGCTCTTTGTCCACGCCGTAGGCCAGGGCCGCCGCCGTGGGCTCGTTGATAATGCGCTTCACGTCCAGGCCCGCGATCTTGCCCGCGTCCTTGGTGGCCTGGCGCTGGGAGTCGGTGAAGTAGGCCGGGACGGTGATGACCGCCTCGGTGACCGTGCCGCCCAGATAGGCCTCGGCATCCGCCTTCAGCTTCTGGAGGATCATGGCGCTGATTTCCTGGGGGGTGTAGTTCTTCCCGTCGATGCCCACCTTGTGGTCGGAGCCCATCTCCCGCTTGATGGAAGAGATGGTCCGGTCCGGGTTGGTGATGGCCTGGCGCTTCGCTACCTGGCCCACCATGCGCTCTCCGGTCTTGGAGAAGGCGACGACGGAGGGGGTGGTGCGGTTTCCCTCGGCGTTGGCGATGACGACGGCCTCGCCGCCCTCCATGACCGCCACGCAGGAGTTGGTGGTTCCCAAATCGATACCGATTACTTTAGACATAATGACTGCCTCCTGAACTATCTGAAAATTTGTTATTTACATGAGCCATATTCCAGGGAGAACCCCAGCCAGCCTCCGGCTGGTCCCCCTCTTACGCCGGGAGCTGAAAAAACGCCGCAGGCTGGCCTGCCCACGCAAAGGGGGCCTCCCGGCAAAGCCGGGCGGGGGTTCCCCTCCCCCTCAATTGGCCACCTGGACCACGGCGTGGCGGATCACCCGGTCCCCCAGGACAAAGCCCGCCTGGAAAACCTGGGCCACTTCGTTCTCGCCCAGGTTCCCGTCGTCCACGTGCATAACCGCCGCGTGCCGCTCCGGGTCGAAGGGCTGGCCCTGGGCCTCGATTTCCGAGACGCCCAGCTTCTTCAGCAGTTCCTTGTACTGGGTGAAAATCATCTCCAGGCCCTTCTTGTGGGGATCGTCCTCCCCGCCGGGGGCCGCCGCCGCCCGCTCCAGGTTGTCGTACACCGCCAGGAACTCCTTGATGGTGTCCGCCTTGGCGTCCTGGTAGAGGGTCTCCTTTTCCTTGGCGGTGCGCTTGCGGTAGTTGTCGTACTCCGCCGCCAGGCGGGCGAACTGGTCCTTGGTGGCTTCCAACTGCTTCACTGCCAGCTCCATCTGCTCCACCTGTTCCCGGGTGAAGGTGATGCCCTTTTCCTTCTTCTTTTTGCCCTTCTCCGCTTTCCCGGCGGTTTCCTCCGCCTCGGGCTGGGGGGCTTCCTCCGTCTCCGGGGCCTCCTCCAGGGGCTGCTTATTCTCTTCCGTCATGTCCGTTCCTCCTTCGGGGGTAGTTCCTCCGGTTTTCCAAATAACCGCGTCAGCCCCTCGGCAAAGCCGGAGAGCCGGGCGGCTACCGCCGCGTAGTCCATTCTCGTGGGGCCCACCACGCCGATGAGGCCCCGCATGTCGTCTCCGATATCATAGCTGGCCACCACCACGCTGGTGTCCCGCAGGACCTCCTTCACGTTCTCCGGGCCGATGAGGATCTCCATCTCCCGGTGCAGCGGCTGGGGGAGCTCCTCCTTGCTGTCCGCCAGGAAGCTCATCAGTTCGTGGGCCTTGTCCGCGTCCCGGAATTCCGGGAGCTTTAAGAGGCGGCTGGCCCCGGCGGTGACGATCTCCCGCTGGCCCGCCTCCTCCAGCGCGTCCGCCGCGAAGCCCACGGTTTGGGACAGGAGCAGGAAAAGCTGGGGGCTCACCTGGTCCGCCACATTCATCAGCCGCTGGCTCATGACGCCGGGTTCCGTGTTCGTAAAATGGCTGTTCAGCAGGTTCGCCGCAGCGGGCAGGTCCGCTGGCTCCACCTTCAGCTGCGTCCGCAGGAGCTGGCTTTTCACCCGGCTGTCACTGGTCATCATCACCAGGATGCAGTTCTGCTCGTCCACCGCCAGCAGCTCGAACCGCCGGACGGTGAGGTCCGTCTTCCGGGCGGCGGCGATGTAGGCCGGATAGCGCACCAGGGCGGAAACCGCCCGGCCCGCCTGGGCCAGCAGCCGGTCCAGCTCCTCCATTTTCAGCTGGAGGGACTGGTTGATTTTCTCCGTCTCCGCCAGGGAGAGGCGCTGCTCCTCCATCAGCTCGTTGACATACAGGCGGTAACCCTTGGGAGAGGGCATCCGCCCGGCGGAGGTGTGGGGCTGCTCCAGGTAGCCCATTTCCGTCAGGTCGGACAGCTCGTTCCGGATGGTGGCGGAGCTGACGCTGCCCCCCATCTCCACGGCGATGGCCTTGGACCCCACCGGCTCGGCGGTGCGGATGTAGTCCTCCACTACCACCTTCAGTATCTGCCGTTTCCGCTCCGAGAGCTCCACAGCGGCCTCCTTCTATGCCCTCCGCCCCTTGGGGCCGGGCCTTTCCAACGCTTTAGCACTCCTTTTCCCAGAGTGCTAAAGCGAGTTTACCACCGGAGCCATTTGTTGTCAATGGATGGATATAAACAAATTGTAAACAAACCACGGCGGAATCGTAAATCCCGTCCTCCCGGCTGCGGCCCCGGGGCCGTTTGCCCGGAACAGGCGGGTGTTCCCTCTGCCCCGGGAGTTCTCTGGGGAGCCTCCAAGGGCGTCCTTCGTGAAAAGTACCGAAAGTTGCCCTGGGGAGGCCGAGAGTAAAAAATTGTCCTTTACTTTTTAAGCGAAAGCTGGTATGATATCATATTGTGTGGGATATGCAACAGAAAGGGATGAGCACATGCTTAGCGAACAGGATCTAGAAAAAAGTCCGCTGTTTCACGACATCAGCTATCAGGATTACCGGGAGATTTTATCCTGTTTCCAGGCGGTTCAGCGGTCCTTCCGGGCCGACGAGCTGATTTATGATTTCTCCTCCGACGCCGTGGGCGTCGTGGAGCGGGGGCAGGTATCCCTCATCCGCATTGACGAGGAGGGCGTGTCTACCGTACTGGAGGACCTGGGTTCCGGGGGCGTCTTCGGCAAGACCCTGGCCTTCGCCGGGTCCACGGGGGACAGCCTGGAGGTGGTCTGCCGCCGGCCCTGCGATGTGGTCTTTATTGATTATGCCCATATTCTCACCCGCTGCGGCCATGCCTGCCAGCGGCACAGCATTTTGGTCCAGAACATGCTGCAATTAATGGCGGATAAGGCCCAGGCCCTCTCCTGCCGGGTGGACGTGCTGTCCCGGCGGTCCATCCGGGAAAAGCTGCTGTGCTACTTCCGCCAGCTCTCCCAGCAGGCGGGGAGCCAGACCTTTACCCTTCCCTTTTCCCTCAGCACCCTGGCGGATTACATCGCCACGGACCGCAGCGCCATGATGCGGGAGCTCAAGCGCCTCCGGGAGGAGGGCAGCGTCCGCTCCGACGGGCGGCTGTTCACCATCCGGCAGTAGCGCCGCGTTCCCCTTCCCCATACCTAAGGAGGCGGTTTCCATGGATTATGAGCAGATACGCGCGTTCCGCAACGAGAAAAATTTGTTTGGCCGCCAGCTTGGCATCTATGTGGAGGAACTCCGTCCCGGCTACGCCCGGGCTGTCAAAACCGTGGAGGAGGAGGACCTGAATCCCCTCCGGGTTCCCCACGGCGGCGTTTATTTCTCCCTGGCCGACACCGCCTGCGGCTCCGCCATGGCGGCTTATGGGACCATGGCCGTCACCGTCAGCTGCTCCTTCAGCTTCCTGAAAAGCGCCAGGGCCGGAGAGCTGCTGACGGCGGAAGCCCGGGAGCTTCCGGGCGGCCGGAGCATCTGCGTGCTGGAAGCCCGGGTCACCGGGGCGGAGGGAGAGCTCCTGGCCGTGGGCACCTTCACCTTCCGGCGGCTGGACAAAGCCATCGGGCCGTGAGGAAACATGACAAAGAGGCTGCCTTCCGGCAGCCTCTTTTTTGCGCCCAGGGGGCCTTATCCAATGTAAGGCAGGATCATGGAAGCCAGCAGGGCCACCACCAGCACCACCGCCAGCGCCAGCGCCACAACCCGTTTCAGCTTGCCGTTCATGTCGGTTCCTCCTTTGCCAGTACTTTGCGGATGCTCTTCTCCGCCTTGCTCCGGGGGAGCATCAGCTCATGGCCGCAGCCCCGGCAGCGGAGCTTGATGTCCATGCCCACCCGCAGGATTTCCCACTGGGTGCTGCCGCAGGGATGGGGCTTTTTCAATTCCACCAGGTCGTGAAGCCGAAGGTCCATCTTGTCCTCCTGTCAACCATTTCAATTTTGCGCATATATTGGCTGTATCAACGATAAGGATGCGATATCATGCCGGAAAATAAATTATACCCACCGGAGGGGCTCCGCCCTCCCGTCCCCCTCGCCCTTGACCGCCTGCGGGAGGCCCTGGAATCCGGGGCCATTCTCGAAGCCCCCGTCCTGCGCTGCGGCGTAGACCACACCCTGCACCTGAACCTGGGCGGCGTCCAGGGCCGCATCCCCCGGGAGGAGGCGGTGGCCCCCTGGATCAGCGGCGCGGACCGGGACATTGCCGTCCTCTCCCGGGTGGGAAAGCCCACCTGCTTCACCGTCACCGCCCTGGAGGCCGACGAAAAGGGCGCGCCCACCGCGCTCCTCTCCCGCCGGGCGGCCCAGGAACAGGCCATGGCCTATTTCCTGGAACACCTGGAGCCGGGGACCGTCCTCACTGGCCGGGTTACCCGGCTGGAGAGCTTCGGGGCCTTTGTGGACGTGGGCTGCGGCATTGTGGCCATGCTGCCCATCGAGCACATCTCCATCTCCCGCATCTCCCATCCGGGAGACCGCTTCCAGGAGGGGCAGAAAATCCTGGCGGCGGTGTGGGCCCTGGACCGGGAGGCCCGGCGGATCACCCTCACCCACCGGGAACTGCTGGGCACCTGGATGGAGAACGCCAGCCGCTTCCGTCCCGGGGAGACCGTGCGGGGCGTGGTGCGGACGGTGAAAGACTACGGCAGCTTCATCGAACTGGCCCCCAACCTCTCCGGCCTGGCGGACGCCAAGGAGCGCCTGTCCCCCGGGGACGGGGTCAGCGTGTACATCAAGAGCATCCGGCCAGAGCGCATGAAAATTAAGCTCCAGGTTATCGAGAAGCTGCCCCCGGCTCCCGCTGGGCCCATCCATTACCAGGTCACCGACGGACGGCTGGAACACTGGGCCTACTCCCCTCCGGGTTATGAGAAAGCGCCCGTGGAGACGGTGTTCACAGCTCCTTCCCCTTGAGCTTTTCCCAGTAGGCCTTGGCAGCCTGTTCCGTCTTATTCTCCCCCCACTGGTAGTACTTCACGCTCTTTAGGGCGTCGGGGAGGTACTGCTGGTCCACCCAGTGGCCGGGGAAATTGTGGGGGTAGAGGTAGTGCTGCTGGCTGTCGAAGCCAGTGGTATCGGCGTGGACATTCTGCAATTGCCGGGGCACATCCCCAGTGCGGCCCGCCCGGACATCCGCCCGGGCCCGGCCGATGCCCTCCACCACGCTGTTGGATTTCGGCGCGGTGGCCAGCAGGATGGCCGCCTGGGCCAGGGGCAATTGGGCCTCCGGCAGCCCCAGCTGCATGGCCGTGTCCACGCAGGCCTTCACAATGGCCACGGCCTGGGGATAGGCCATGCCCACATCCTCGCTGGCGGAGCAGAGAAGGCGGCGGCATGGGGTCACCAGGTCCCCGGCCTCCAGGAAGCGGGCCAGGTAGTGGAGGGCGGCGTCCGGGTCGCTGCCCCGGAGGGACTTCATCAGGGCAGAGGCGATGTCGTACATGGCGTCGCCCCCCTTGTCGTAGCGCATGGCGCTGCGCTGGGAGACCTGGGCGGCGTCCTCCTTGGAAATGAAGAGCTCCCCTTTTTTCGGCTGGGCGGCGCTGCTCAAAAGCTCCACGGCGTTGACGGCCTTCCGCACATCCCCGCCGCAGGCGGTGGCAATTTGAAGGGGCAGCCCCTCCTCCCACGTAAGCGGCAGGGGCGCGCGCTCCTTCTCAATGTCCAGCGCCCGGAGGACGGCGGGCTCCGCCTCCTCCGGGGAGACCGCCTTGAACTCGAAGACCGTGCTCCGGCTGAGGAGGGCGCTGTAGACATAGAAATAGGGGTTCTCCGTGGTAGAGGCGATGAGGGTCAGCTTGCCATTTTCCATGAACTCCAGGAGGCTCTGCTGCTGCTTCTTATTAAAATACTGGATCTCGTCCAGGTACAGCAGCACCCCGCCGGGGGCCAGCAGGGTCCCCACATCGGCGATGATGTCCTTGATGTCCTGGAGGGAAGCGGTGGTGGCGTTGAGGCGGTAGAGGGCTTTATGGGTCCGCTCCGCCACGATGTTGGCAATGGTGGTTTTCCCGGTGCCGGAGGGACCGTAGAAGACCATGTTGGCCTCGGTCCCTCCCTCAATCAGGCGGCGGAGCACCGCGCCGGGGGCCAGGAGGTGCCGCTGTCCGACGACCTCATCCAGAGTTTTCGGGCGGATCTCATCCGCCAGGGGGCGCTGCATGGCAGTCCCTCCTTTTTTCGTTTCATGGGAAGGAATTATACCACACCAGAGGCCAAGTTTCCAGCGGCCAGCGGGAAAAATCTTTCGTCAAAACGACGGAAGGCCCGGCCTTGCCAGGCGCTTCCCCGGCACGCCGAAGGCGCCCGCCGCCTGCTTTCCGGTAGCGGCTCCCTCGCAATCTGTGCGGCAGCCCGCAAACACAAAAGCTCCCGCCTCAATGACGGCGGAGCCCGCCTGTTTTCCGTCTATTGCAATCCCGGGGAATTCCCATCCGTCATAAATTCCTCCCCTATCCGGATTCCGCGTGTCCCACTATAGCACAGCCCGCCGCCCCAGGCAAGCCCCCGCGTCCCAGTACAAATCTTTCCCCCTCTGGACAAGCCTCCGGATTTTTAGTATAATAAACTCAAAATCCGGACGATATTTCTAATAATTAGGACTATCCTCTCTTCCCATTTCCCCCCAGCGGGCCTACAATAAGGCCAGATGAATCTCGAAAATATTTCACTAAAGCGGTCAATTTTCATATTTTGAAAGGAGCGGTTTTTATGTCCATTCTTGTTTGCGGCGGCGCGGGCTACATTGGCAGCCACACCTGTGTGGAGCTCATCCAGGCGGGCTATGACATCATCGTGACGGACAACCTCTACAACTCCAGCGAGGAGGCCATCCGCCGGGTGGAAAAAATCGTGGGGAAAGATATCCCCTTCATCAAGGCGGAGCTCTGCGACCTGGAGCAGGTGGAGGCTCTCTTCGCCGCCCATCCGGACATTGACTCCGTCATCCACTTCGCCGGGCTGAAGGCCGTGGGCGAGAGCGTCGCCAAGCCCCTGGAGTATTACTCCAACAACCTCATCAGCACCCTCTACCTCCTCCAGGCCATGCGGAAGCACAACGTGAAGAACTTCGTCTTCTCCTCCTCCGCCACGGTCTACGGCGACCCCGCCACCGTGCCCATCCGGGAGGATTTCCCCACTGGCGGCACCACGAATCCCTACGGCACTACCAAGCTCTTCCAGGAGCGCATCCTCTCCGACTACTGCGCCGCGGACCCCACGCTGAACGTGGCCCTGCTCCGCTATTTTAACCCCATCGGGGCCCATGAGTCCGGCCTCATCGGCGAGGACCCCAACGGCATCCCCAACAACCTGGTGCCCTACATTGCCAAGGTGGCCGTAGGCGAGCTGGAAAAGGTCCACGTCTACGGAAACGACTACAACACCCCCGACGGCACCGGAGTCCGGGACTACATCCACGTGGTGGACCTGGCCAAGGGCCACGTGGCCGCCCTGAAAAAGCTGGAAACCAAGTGCGGCCTCTTCATCTGCAACCTGGGCACGGGCAACGGCTACAGCGTCCTGGACGTGCTCCACGCCTACGAGAAGGCCTGCGGCAAGGAGCTGCCCCACGTCATCGACCCCCGCCGCCCCGGCGACATCGCCACCTGCTACGCCGACCCCAGGAAAGCCCGGGAGGAGCTGGGCTGGACGGCGGAGCTTGGCATCGAGGAGATGTGCGCCTCCTCCTGGAAGTGGCAGTCCATGAATCCCAACGGCTACAAGGGATAAGAAAGAAAAGGGAGAGGGAATATGAAAAAACCAGTCCTGGTTATCATGGCCGCCGGCATGGGCAGCCGGTACGGCGGCCTCAAGCAGCTGGACCCCGTGGGGGACCACGGCCAGCTCATCATCGATTACTCCATCTATGACGCCCGCCGGGCGGGCTTTGAAACCGTGGTCTTCGTCATCAAGCCCGAAATCGAGGAGGACTTCAAACGCTGCATCGGCGGCCGGGTGTCCAAGTCCATGGACGTCCGCTACGCTTACCAGCTGAAGGAAGACCTGCCGGAGGGCTACGCCGTTCCCAGCGTGCGGCAGAAGCCCTGGGGCACCGCCCACGCCGCCCTGGCGGCCCGGAACGTAGTGGACGGCCCCTTTGCCGTCATCAACGCCGACGACTACTATGGCCCCGAGGCCTTCCAGGAAATTTTCAGCTACCTGTCCGCCCATGAGGACGGGGCGCTCTATGAGTACGTCATGGTGGGCTACCTTTTGAAAAACACCGTCACGGAAAACGGCACGGTGGCCCGGGGCGTGTGCGAGGAGACGGCGGACAACTTCCTCACCAAGGTCACCGAGCGGACCAAGATCGAGAAAGGCGAGCCCCCCCGCTACACCGAGGACGACGGCCAGACCTGGACGGAACTGCCTGGGGACACCATCGTCTCCATGAACATGTGGGGCTTCACCCGGAGCTTCCTGGACGAGGCCTGGGCGCGCTTCCCCGCCTTCCTGGACAAGGCCCTGGCGGAGAACCCCGCCAAGGCGGAGTACTTCCTGCCCACCGTGGTGAGCCAGCTCATCGACGAGGGCAAGGCCCGGGTCAAGGTCCTGCGGAGCGAGGATAAGTGGTACGGCGTCACCTACCGGGAGGATAAACCCACGGTGGTAAACGCCATCGCCGAAAAGACAGCCTCCGGCCTCTACCCCGGCCGGCTGTGGGAGGAATGAGATGAACACCGCAGAAGAGAGATTGCAGGAAGTCCTGGCCGCCTTTGACTTCGGGGCCCCCGTGGTGGGCGCCCTGCGCTATGGCCAGGGGCATATCAACGACACCTTTGTGGTCCACACCCAGCCAGAGGACTGCTGCTGCCGCCGCTTCATCCTCCAGCGGATGAGCGCCGCCGCTTTCAAGCACCCCGATGAGCTGATGGAAAACATCATCGGCGTCACCGGGTACCTGGGCCGGGAGATTGGGAAGCACGGCGGCGACCGGGACCGGGAGGCTATGCGGGTCCTCCGTCCCCGCAGCGGCGGGCCCTTCTATACCGACAGCGAAGGCGGGGCCTGGCGGGTCTACCCCTTTGTGGAGCGGACCATCTGCTACCAGTCCGCCGAGTCGGCGGAGCTGTTCGCCGCCTCCGGCCGGGCCTTCGGCCGCTTCCAGCGGCTGCTGGGGGGCTATCCGGCGGAGACCCTCCACGAGACCATTCCCAATTTCCACAACACCGAGGACCGGCTGGCCAAGTTTAAGGCCGCCCTGGCGGCGGACCCCCTGGGCCGGGCCAAGGGCTGCGGGCCGGAGATCCAATTTGTGCTGGACCGGGAGGCGGACTGCTCCGTGGCCCTGGACGCCATGCGGGAAGGGAGGCTCCCCCTCCGGGTCACCCACAACGACACGAAACTGAACAATGTCCTCATGGATGCGGAAACCCACGAGGGCGTCTGCATCATCGACCTGGACACCGTCATGCCGGGCCTGGTCATCTACGACTTCGGGGACTCCATCCGCTTCGGGGCCAACCACTCCGCCGAGGACGAGCGGGACCTCTCCAAGGTCAGCCTGGACGTGGACCTCTTTTCCGTCTACACCGCCGCCTTCCTGGAGGGCGCCGGGGGCTCCCTCACCAATGAGGAAATCGAGTACCTCCCCTGGGGCGCCAAGCTCATGACCCTGGAGTGCGGCATCCGCTTCCTCACGGACTACATCGACGGCGACCATTACTTCCACATCAGCCGGGAGGCCCAGAACCTGGACCGCTGCCGCACCCAGTTTAAGCTGGTAGCGGACATGGAGGCCCGCTGGAATGAACTGGAAGCCATCGTAAAACAATATCAAAAATGAACATACTTTTTGACGAGGAGCGCCTGCGCAAACTGATTGCCAACCTGAACATCCTCACCGGAGTGCCCGCTAACATCCTGGACCTGTCGGGCCGGGACATCAACCTGTTCCGGGGCCACCCGCCCTTCTGCCGGGCCATCAACGACCTGCCCCAGGGCCACGAGCGGTGCGTCGCCTGCGACCAGTGCAAAATCCAGCACTACCAGGCGGAAAGCGGCTTCCAGCACTACCGCTGCCACGCTGGCATCTGCGAGGCCGTCATGCCCCTCTACAACAAGCAGAACCCCGTAGCTTACCTGGCCGTGGGCTGCTATCTGGACGACACCCCCATGGAGGAACAGTGGCAGCACAGCCGCTCCCTCCTGGACTGGTGGCCCGACGGGCCCGACGCCTTGAAGGACGCCTTCTTCCAGTTCCGCCAGTACTCCAAGGCGGAAATCCAGGCCTACACCGAAACGCTGGAGGCCCTGTCCGCCTATATCCAGCTCAAGGGCATGATCCTGACGGCGGAGCAGACAGACATCCAGAAGCTGGAGCTCTACTTGGAGCAGCACTACATGGACAAGCTCTCCCTGGAGTCCATCTCCCAGCAGCTCCACATCGGCCGGACCAAGCTCTGCTCCCTGGCCAAGGAGCTCTCCGGGGGCCGCACCCTCTCCTATCTGATCACCCAGCGGCGGATCGGCGCCGCCAAGCGGCTTCTGCTGCAAAGCAGCATGCCCATCTCCGCCGTAGGGGAAAAGGTGGGCATCAGCGACTATAACTACTTCTCCAAAGTCTTCCGCTCCGCCACTGGCATGACTCCCAGCGCCTTCCGGAAAAACCGCCTGGACGCGGCGGCGGCCTCCAATTTCAGTTAATCGTTTACGGGAATCGTACGAACTTTCGTGGTTCGTACGATTTTTCTATAAACTGTACGGAGCCCCCTATTATTTACAAATTCTACAAGTATAATAAGTGTATGAGGGCGGCGTTTGTGAATTTTTCATATTGCATCCCTCACATGTGTATTTCGCACATAAAAATTGTAAAGAGGAGAATGACGATGAAAAAGTTTCTTGCCACGTTACTTACGCTCGTAATGGTCTTGTCCCTGGCCGCCTGCGGCGGCGACAAGGGCGGCGAGGCCACGCCCCCGCCCGCCGACACCGGCAGCACCGACGCCCAGACTCCGCCCGCCGGCTCCGGAGACAAAATTGACATCAGCGTCATCGCCGCCGAATACGGCCAGAACACCAAGGAATGGTGGGCCGGCTTCCAGAACGACTTCAACGGAAGCCACGACGGGATCAACCTGAATGTGGAGGTCGTCTCCTGGAACGACATCTACACCGTGGTCAACACCCGGATCTCCAACAACGACGCCCCGGATATCCTGAACATCGACGTCTTCGCCGACTACGTGGCCGACGACCTGCTCCTCCCCGCGCAGGACTACGTCTCCGACGAGACCTACGCCAAGTTCTATGACGCCTTCCTGGAGCAGTCCAACATCGACGGCACCATCTGGGCCATCCCCGACCTGGCCTCCGCCCGCGCCATGTACTACAACAAGGGCATTCTGGAAGCTGCCGGCGCGGAAGTTCCCACCACCTGGGACGAGCTGAAGGACGTCTGCGCCAAGATCAAGGCCTATGACTCCAGCATCTATCCCTGGGGCATCGACATGACCACCGACGAAGGCCAGGCCGCTTTCGCCTACTACATCTGGAACAACGGAAGCGACTTCACCGACGCCTCCGGAAACTGGACCCTGAACTCCGACAAAAATGTGGAGGCCATTGAATACGCCATCAGCCTGGTCAAGGACGGCTACACCAACTCCGACCCCGCCACCGAGACCCGCTATGCCCTGCAGGATCTGTTCGGCGCGGGCAAGCTGGCCATGGTCATCGGCCCCAACTCCATCCCCACCTACATCGCCGACAACTATGCCAAGGCCAATACCCCCGAGGAAGAGCAGATTGACTTTGCCTTTGCGGCCATCCCCACCAACGGCGGCAACGCCTCCGTCTCCGCCGGCGTCATGGACCGGTTCATGTGCTTCGACAACGGCCATTCCGACGAAAAGCTCGAGGCCATCAAGGAGTTCTTCGACTTCTTCTATGAGGACACCCGCTATTCCGACTGGGTGCTGATGGAAGGCTTCCTGCCCGCCACCTCCGCCGGCGGCGAGATCGTGGCCGCTTCCGACCCCGATATGGCCCCCTGGGTGGACATCGTGGGCTCCTGCAAGTTCTATCCCACCGCCAAGGCCGAGTGGGCCAACGTGAAGCAGGGCGTCATCAATGTGGAGCAGCAGGCTCTGATGGGCGGCAATGTTCAGGAGCTGCTGGATGAGCTCCAGGCCGAGATTGAGGCCGAGGCTGCCGGCTGACGCCTCCAATCGCTTCACCGTTCACCGACATGCCACCGCGGGGCCGGGCCTGAACGGCCCGGCCCCCGTTTTCTTCCAGCCGTTCTCAAAGCGCGGCGGTCCCGCCGGGTTTTGACAGCGGCCGGAAGACGCTTTGATTCTGACTATAGGGAGGTGTCCCCGTGAGTACAAAGACCCCTGCTGCCCCCCCGGCGTCCCAGGAGCTGGCCAAGAAGGCCCCCCGTTCCTCCGGGAGCAAAAAATTCTTCCGCAAGGTCGAGCCCTACATCTGGATCGCCCCCAGCATCATCCTGATGGCCATCTTCATCGTGACCCCCATCGTCAAGGTCTTCCAGCTCTCCATGAGCAAGGTGACCCGGGCGGGCCTGGTCAAGGGCTACAACAACTTTGAGAACTTCTCCAAGGTCCTTAAAAGCCCCGCCTTCGCCCTGGTTCTGAAAAACACCATCGTCTGGACCATCGCCGTGGTGGTTATCTCCACCGTCCTGGGCTTCATGCTGGCCCTGGTGCTGAACAATAAATTCCGGGGCCGGAAGGTGGCCCGGGCCATCGTGGTCTTCCCCTGGGCCACCACGCTGGTCATTCAGGCCAGCGCCTGGAACTTCATCATCAACAAGGACTACGGCACCTTAAACACCCTGCTGATGAAAATCGGCCTCATCAGCGCCCCGGTAAACTGGACGCCCACCCCGGGGGCCTACTTCGCCTGGGAGATCGCCTGCGGCATTTTCGTCACCATTCCCTTTGTCACCTTCTGCGTCCTCTCCGGCCTCCAGAGCATCGACGCGTCCTATTACGAGGCCGCCACCGTGGACGGGGCCGGGTACTTCCAGAAGCTCTTCAGCATCACCCTGCCCCTGGTGAAGTCCTCTTTGACGGTGGCCACGGTGCTGAACATCATCTATGTCTTCAACTCCTTCCCCATCATCTGGACCATGACCAAGGGCGACCCGGCCAACCACACGGACACCCTGGTCACCTACCTCTACAAGCTGGCCTTCTACAACGGCAAGCAGGGCGAGGCCTCCGCCGTCTCGGTTATCGGCTTTCTCATCCTGCTGGTCTGCGCCAGCGTCTACATGATCTACACCCTGCGGAAAGGAGATGACGATTTATGAGCCAGCCCGTGAACACCGTGAAAAAGCCGGTTTCCATAAAGAAAACCATTCTGCGCGTCCTGCTCTACTTCGTCGTCCTGGACGTGTGCGTCATCACCCTGTACCCCTACTTCGCCATGCTGTGCACCGCCCTGAAAAACCGGGTGGAGATCTTCTCCGGCGGCACCGTCCTGCCCGTCGTGCCCCTGTGGTCCAACTTCATCGACATCTGGAGCCGGGCTCCCATGGCCAAGTACATGCTGAACTCCGTCCTCATCGCCGGCGGGTCCACCATCATCGCCATGCTCTGCGGCATCCCGGCGGCCTATGCCCTGGCCCGGATGAAGTTCAAGGGACAGACCGCTTTCCTGGGCTTCGTCATCGTCTCCCAGATGTTCGCCCCGGTGGTGCTGCTCATCGGCATCTACCAGGTCATGCAGCGCCTGGGCCTGACGGACAACATTTTGGGCCTCATCTTCATCAACGCCGCTTTCAACCAGGCGTTCACCATCTGGCTGCTCCGGGGCACCTTCATGGGCATCTCCGCGGAAATGGAACAGGCCGCCACCATCGACGGCTGCACCCGTGTCCAGTCCATGATGAAGGTGCTGCTCCCCGTGGCGGCCCCCGGCATCGTCACCACGCTGATCTTCATCTTCATCAACGCCTGGAACGAGTACACGGTAGCCCTGTGCCTCATCTCCACCGACGACTATAAGCCCCTGACGGTGGGTATCAACACCTTCAACGGGTATAATATGATTGAGTGGCAGTACTTGTTTGCCGCCTCCATCTTCGCCATTATCCCCGTGGTCATCCTGTTCATGTCCATTGAGAAGAACCTGGTCAGCGGCCTCGCCTCCGGCGGCGTCAAGGGCTAATGTTCCTGGAAAGGCTGTAACCGTGCGGGGAGGCCGCCCCGCAGAATCCCAGCGCCCGCGTCCCCGGAGGGGGAACGCCGCCAAACGGGCTCCTGCGCACCCTGGCAGCCTGGTGTTTTGCCAAGCTGCCGCAGCGGAACCATACGTGCATGGTCCCCCTGAATAACCTGTTTGTAATCTGGAAAGGAGAAATGCCATTATGAGAATCTTCATCGAGAAGGACTACGACGCCATGAGCCGCCGGATGGCCCAGATCATCGCTGCGGAAATCACCCACAACCCCGCCTGCGTGCTGGGCCTGGCCACTGGCTCCACCCCCGAGGGCGCTTACAAGTATCTGGTGGACTGGCACAAGCAGGGCTGCCTGAGCTTCCAGGACGTGCTCTCTGTCAACCTGGACGAGTACGTGGGCCTGGCTCCCACCCATGGCCAGAGCTACCGTTACTTCATGCAGAGCAACCTCTTTGACCACGTGGACATCGTCCCGGAGAACACCCGGGTGCCCGACGGCCTGACTAAGGACCCCGCGGCCTTCTGCGCGGAGTACGACGCCTATATCCGCTCCCTGGGCTACGTGGACCTCCAGCTCCTGGGCATCGGCCGGAACGGCCACATCGGCTTCAACGAGCCCGGCGACTGCTTTGTCAAGGAGACCCACGTGGTGGACCTGGCGGAGAGCACCATCGACGCCAACGCCCGCTTCTTCGCCACCCGGGACGACGTGCCCAAACAGGCCATCAGCATGGGCATCGGGGCCATCATGGGCGCCAAGAAGGTCCTCCTGGCCGCCAGCGGCGCGGAGAAGGCCGATGCCATCCTGGGCTCCATCTGCGGGGCTATCACGCCCCACTGCCCCGGCTCCATCCTCCAGCTCCATCCCAACGTGGCGGTGGTCGTGGACGAGGCCGCCGGAAGCAAGCTGAAAGCCGCCGGAGTAAGCGTATGCGGATAACCGGCGGGCAGGTCTTTGACCTGGAACAGGGCTTCACCGCCCGGGATCTCTGCACCGACGGGGCCCTGATCTCCCATGTCAGCGGCGATGGGGACGTTTTGGACGCCTCCGGGTGCTACGTGATCCCCGGCCTGGTGGACGTGCATTTCCACGGCGCGGTGGGGGAGGACTTCAGCGACGCCACCCCCGAGGGCCTGCAAAAAATCGCGGACTATGAGCTTAGCCAGGGCGTGGCCTATATCTGCCCGGCGGGCATGACCCTGCCGGAGGACCAGCTGGCCGCCATCTGCAAAACCACCGCCGCCCACCGCAAGCACAATTCCGGCGGCGCGGAGGTGGTGGGGGCGCACTTAGAGGGTCCCTTCCTCTGCATGGCCAAGAAGGGCGCTCAGAACGGCGCGTTCCTCCACGACCCCGACGTCCCCATGCTGGGGCGCCTCCAGGAGGCGGCGGAGGGCTGCGTAAAGCTGGTCACCGTGGCTCCTGAGCAGCCCGGCTCCGTCGAATTTATCAAGGCGGCAAAGGACCTGGGGGTCCATGTCTCCGTGGGCCACACCGTGGCGGACTACGAGACTGCCAAGGCCGCCTTTGAGGCGGGGGCGGACCACGCCACCCACCTCTATAACGCCATGCCGCCCCTGGCTCACCGGGACCCTGGCGTCATCGGCGCGGCCTATGAGGTGCCCTCTGTCATGCCGGAATTGATCTGCGACGGCATCCACATTCACCCAGCGGTGGTGCGCCTCACCTTTGGCCTGTTTGGAAAAGAGCGGATGATCATCATCTCCGATTCCCTCCGGGCCACAGGCATGCCCGACGGCGAGTATCCCTTCGGCGGGCAGATGATCGAGGTCCACGGCAACCGGGCCACCATCCTGCACCACCCGGAGACCCTGGCGGGCTCCGTCACCAGCCTGATGGGCTGCCTGCGCCAGGCCATTGCCTTCGGCATCCCGGCTGCGGACGCGGTGCGGGCCTGCACCTACAACCCCGCCCAGTCCATTGGCATTGAGGGCCGGGCGGGCACCCTGGACGCGGGCAAGGAGGCCAGCATCGTCCTGCTGGACCAAGGGGACCTGTCCATCCGCAAAATCATCTTCAAGGGCGTGGCCGTCACGGCCTGATCCCATTCCCATGTTGGACTCGGCGGAACGCTTTCCGCCTTTCCATAAATCAACGGGCCGGGCGGCGACTCCATTTCCATCGTCCCCGGCACCAACAAAAAAGGAGGAAACCCCCGCTTTCACTTGCGGTGCGGCAGTGTGGAGACCTGCCGTAATGCCCGCGGGAACGTGCTTCCCGGGGCAAGGCGGAGACGGCGGAGGCCGCTTCGTCAAAGTGAGTACGCTATGGCAACTCTGAACCTCAAGAGCATCAAAAAGATCTACCCCCACAGCGGAGACCAGAAGAAGTCCAAGAAAAAGGCGGCGGACCCGGAGAAGAAGGTCAACCTCCAAGTGACGGACAAGGGCGTCGTGGCGGTACAGGAGTTCAACCTGGACATCGCGGACAAGGAGTTCATCGTCCTGGTCGGCCCCTCCGGCTGCGGTAAGTCCACCACCCTGCGGATGGTTGCCGGCCTGGAGGAGATCAGCGAGGGCGAGCTGTACATCGACGGCCAGCTCATGAACGACGTGGAGCCCAAGAACCGGGACATCGCCATGGTCTTCCAGAGCTACGCCCTCTATCCCCACATGACGGTGTATGAGAACATGGCCTTCCCCCTGAAGCTCCGCAAGGTCGCCAAGGAAGAGATCGACAAGCGCGTCAAGGAAGCGGCGGAAATCCTGGACATCACCCAGTACCTGGACCGCAAGCCCAAGGCCCTCTCCGGCGGCCAGCGCCAGCGCGTGGCCATCGGCCGTGCCATCGTCCGGGAGCCCAAGGTGCTGCTGATGGACGAACCCCTGTCCAACCTGGACGCCAAGCTCCGCAACCAGATGCGCGCCGAGATCATCAAGCTGCGCCAGAAAATTAATACGACCTTTATCTATGTCACCCACGACCAAACAGAGGCCATGACCCTGGGCGACCGGATTGTCATCATGAAGGACGGCTTCATCCAGCAGATCGGCACCCCCCAGCAGGTCTTCGACCATCCTGCGAACCTCTTCGTGGCGGGCTTCATCGGCACGCCGCAGATGAACTTCTTCGACGCCAAGCTCCTGAAGGAAGACGGCAAGTACGGCGTCTCCGTAGGCGGCATGAAGGTTGAGCTCTCCGACACGAAGCAGAAGGCCCTGGCGGCTAAGAACGTGGGCTCCCAGGCCATCACCCTGGGCGTCCGTCCCAGCCATATCACCCTGGGCGACGGTCCCAACACCCTGACGGCCACCGTGGACGTCTCCGAGATGATGGGTAGCGAGGTCCACCTCCACGCCAACGCCGAGGGCCGGGACGTGGTGGTCATCGTGCCCACCCTGGACCTCTCCAGCGTCAGCTTCGCCCCCGGCACCGCCATCCACCTCAGCTTTGATGGCAGCGTCTGCCACATTTTCGACAGTGCGGGCAAAAACCTGGAGTTCTGATCCTTCCCATGGTCCTGAAAAGCCGGTACGGAACCAATCCGTACCGGCTTTTTCCGTTGATTTCCCATGGAGGAGGCCCTTTGCCCTCCCATGCGCATAGAGGAACGCGGCGCAGGGTCCGGGCTCCGCGCCGCTTCCGGCGTTCCCCTCGCGGGTCCGGGTCCGTCCCTCTTTCCAGACCTGCCAGGCCCCCGGAGGACGGGGCAGCCCCGGCCCCTGCAAAAAATCCCCGGACCGGGCCCTCATTTTCCGCAAACAGGTTGATTTTTCCCGACGTTTCCTGTAAACTGGTTCCCAGTCCCGGAAACTTGACAACAGGAGGCGCTCCATGAAAGAGCTGTTTCTTCTGGCCGCCGTCATCTGCTTCGGCATGGCCATCCTGAAATTCTATTCTGCCCGGATGGGCCGTTCCAGCCCCGCCCCGCAGACCGGCGGCGGGAATTCTGTCCTTACCGCCGGGGAGGCCAAGGAGCGGCTGGAGGCCAATCCGGACGCCATTCTCCTGGACGTGCGGACCCAGGAGGAGTACGATGGGGGCCATATCCCCGGCGCGGTGTGCTTCCCCAACGAGGACATCCTGCCGGAGCTCCCGCTGCCCTTTGAGAAGGACGCGGAAATTCTGGTCTACTGCCGCTCCGGACGCCGCAGCGCAGAAGCGGCGGAGAAGCTGAAACACATGGGCTATGCCAACGTGGCCGACTTCGGGGGCATCCAGAGCTGGCCCTACGAAACCACAACGGATTGACGGCAGAAAGCCACGCCTTTCGGCGTGGCTTTCCTGTTAGTCCTCCAGGGCGGCGTAGATACCGTAGATGAAGGAATTCTTCTCCTGCTCCTCCGGGCTGACCAGCTCCGGAAAGACGGTGATGGAGTTGTCCTCGGCAAACTCGATTTTCAGCTCCCCGCTGTGGAGGCGGTAGCTCTGAGCTCTCTCCGTCCCGTCGGAGGAGATGACCGTCACCGTCAGCGTCCCGCCGTCGAAGTAGTCCGCGTCCATCTGTGCCTCGGCGGTGATGCCCAAACCCGTGTTATAGGCCATGTCCTCCGCCGGGACCCAGAAGCCGTAGCTGGCGGCGGGGTCGTAGTCCTCCTGGAAGTGCTTCCCCAGGGCGGTCATCTCCGGCATGTACCAGGTCCCGTCGTCCCGCTGGCTGATGGCGGCGGGGGCCAGGCTGCCATCGGCCATGGCCTGGCGGTAGGCCGCCATCTGCTCCTCCGTCAGGTTGTCCCGGGTGTAGTAGCGGTACAGCCCGCCCCGGTCGATGGACATTTTCACCTGGGCGATGTTTTCCCCGGTGATCCGGAAGAGGCACCCGGTGAAGTCGCCGAACTCCGGCGTGGCGCAGCCCTCTCCTACAGCGAAGGCAATGCTGCCGTCCTCCGCCGGGCCGTAGGCCGTCTCGGTCATGGCGGCGTAGGCCGTCAGGCCGAAGGTGGGCACCAGCACCTGGGCCGGGCCCCCCGCATCCACCGGGCCCGCGTTTCCAGCGGGGCCGGAGGCCCCGGGCTCCGCCGTGGGCGCGGGCCGGAGGGAGAATCCCCCCAATACCAGCGCCAGGGCCGCGGCGGCGCAGATGGCCGTCCGCAGGAAGGGCCGCGCCCAGCCCCGGGGCACAGCCGCCACAGCGGGACGGCTCCCCTCCGGCATGGGATTCTTCCAGCTCCGCCCCTCTCCGTGGGAAGCGCCCGCCAGTTCCGCCCTCCGGCGGCGGGCCTCCAAGAGCACCCGGTCATTCAGCCCGGCGGGCGGGCGGATGCCTTCCATCAGGTTACGATACCGATTCTTCATCGTCAAAACCTCCCAATACAGTTTTCAGTTCCGCCCGGGCCCGGCGGAGACGGCTGCGTACCGTCGCCGCCGGGACACCCAGCAGGGCCCCGATCTCGCCGCTCTCATAGCCCTCGCCGTAGAAGAGGTGGACCACCGTCCGCAGCTTCTCCGGCAGGCGTCCTACCGCATCCCAGAGCTCCGCCGCCGCCTCGTCCACGGGCTGGGCCATATCCGGGACCTCCTCCAGGGGCAAGGCCCCCCTGCGCCGCCGGAGACGCCCCAGGTCGGCGCAGCGGTTCAGCGTCGTCCGGACCAGCCATGCCTTCAGGTGTTCCCCATCCCAGCGGCTGGCCCCTTGTTCCAGCAGGCGGAGAAACACGTCCTGGTAGACGTCCTCCGCGTCGGCGGCATTTTGCATCCGGCATAGGGCCAGGCGGTACACCGTGCCTCCGAACGTTCCCATGGCATTGCTCAGTTCCTGTTCCGTCAAGGTAATGCCTCCTTTCTTCTGTCTGAGAATCTGCATTCACAACCGGAAAAGGCCGGATGGGCGGCGCAGGCAAGAAATTTCTCCGCCGCTGTGCGGCCCCTATAGCAACGGAACGCGGCATGGCTGGAAAAAGACCGCCCAGGCGGCGTTCAGTGGTTGTGAACGCGGGTTCTAAAAAGCGCTTTTCACTAATAACACGTTTGGGAAGTCCCTTCTGTTCCCTCCGCCGGGAGTATTTTTGACAAAACGGGCGGACGCTTCCGCGTCCGCCCGTTCCCGCTGTCCGCCGCTTTACACGTTAAAGCGGAAGTAAATCATGTCGCCATCCTGGACCACATATTCCTTGCCCTCGCTGCGGAGGAGCCCCTTCTCCCTGGCGGCGGCTACGCTGCCGCAGGCGGCCATGTCGCGGTAGGCGATGACCTCCGCCCGGATGAAGCCCCGCTCGATGTCGGAGTGTATTTTCCCGGCGGCCTGGGGGGCCTTGGTACCCTTTTTGATGGTCCAGGCCCGGCACTCGTCCTTCCCGTAGGTCAGGAAGGAGATGAGGCCCAGCAACGTGTAGGAGCATTTGATCAGCCGGTCCAGGCCGGACTCCTCCACGCCGATCTCCGCCAGGAACATCTGCTTCTCCTCGCCCTCCAGCTCCGCCACGTCCTGCTCCAGCTTGGCGCAGATGGGCAGGACCTGGCTGCCCTCGGCGGCGGCGATTTCCCGGACCTGCTGATAGTACTGGTTGCTGTCCAGATGGGAAAAGCCGTCCTCGTCGGTGTTGGCGGCGTAGATCACGGGCTTGAGGGTCAGCAGCTCGCTGGTCCGCAGCAGCGCGGCGTCGTCCGCGTCACAGTCGAAGGTCCGGGCCAGCTTCCCCTCGTCCAGGTGCTTCTGGAGGGCGGTGAACAGCTCCACCTCGTGGGCGTACTTCTTGTCCCCCTTCAGGGCCTTCGCCGCCTTTTCCACCCGGCGCTGGACCATTTCCAAATCCGCCATCACCAGCTCCATGTTGATGATGTCAATATCCCGCCGGGGGGCTGTGGAGCCTTCCACGTGAATGACATTCTCGTCGTCAAAGCAGCGGACCACGTGGACCACGGCGTCAGTCTCCCGGATATTGGCCAGGAACTTGTTCCCCAGGCCCTCGCCCTTGCTGGCGCCCTTCACCAGGCCCGCGATGTCCACGAACTCGATCACCGCCGGGGTCTTCTTGTCCGGTTCGTACATCTCCGCCAGCTTGTCCAAACGCTCGTCGGGCACAGCCACCATGCCCACATTGGGGTCAATGGTGCAGAACGGATAGTTGGCGCTTTCCGCGCCAGCATTGGTAATGGCGTTGAACAGAGTGGACTTTCCCACATTGGGAAGCCCCACGATTCCTAATTTCATATTGCTCTACATCTCCTTAAAATGTCTTGATTTTTCAAGGGTTTCCGGGTTTTGGCCCTTTGACGCTGCACCATTACTGTACCATTTCTTCACCATTTTGTCATTGACTTATGTGCAGTTACATCTTGTTGGCCTCAAACTGACGCACACCAGCAACCAGTGAATCATCCATCACGTGGACATATTTATCCATAGTGGTCTGGATACTTGCGTGACCCAACAGCTTCTGGAGTACCTTCGGCTGCATCCCGCTTTCAATCGCACGGGCAGCATAAGTGTGTCTCAGAGCGTGCATACAGAAACGCTTGATTCCGTTTTCATCACAGATTTTGTAAAGATGGGTGTCATAGCTGCTATTCTTACTGGGCTCCCCTGTCCGAAAATTGATAAAGACTAAATCTCTCATTGCCAGTGTACTGTTTTGCCCGGTACGTCGATCAACGTAGGTCAGAGTTTGATCCAGCGCGGGAGATTGCTTCCGAAACTCCTTGGAGGCATGAACTGCTATGAGAATATCAAATGCTCTGTTAGTTAGTGGGATTGTGCGGTAACTGGTAACTGTTTTGGGTGGCCCTGATCTCCATTCTGTCTGCCTGTGCCGGAACTCCAAAGTCTTGTTTACTGTGAGTGTTCTCTTTTCCCAGTCAATGCAGTCCCAAGTCAAACCAATCATCTCACCAGTGCATAGCCCAGTCTCTAAAATTAGTGCATACTGGTAATAGTTGTGTGACCCCTTTGCCGTTTCCAGAAACTTTTCTTGCTCTTCAACAGTGAGATACTTAATATCGCTGGGAACACGCACCGGCTTGGTGTATCTAACCCCGTCCATAGGATGTTTCGGGATCATGCCATTCATCACAGCAGAACGAAACATAGTACCCATAGCGATATAGGTTTGTCGGATGGTTGATCCCGCGTAATCATCATCCATTTCGATCAAAATTTTCTTGCAGTGCATGGGGCGCATATCCCGCAGGGGCATTTTGCCAATTACCGACTGAATGTTGTTTACATACCTTTCACGGTAGTTCCGGCGAGTATTAGGGGCCAAATCACCTACAATGTTCTCAATCCAAAACTCAAACCATGCGTCTACCGTCATATCCGGTGAAGCAAAGTTTTCCTCACGAACCTCAGCACCCTGTCCTCCCTGCCTGTCGGGCACCCGTGCTTCCTCCATCCAGTTTCTGGCTTCTGGTAGCTTTCGGAAACATTTATCATGCCTTTTCCCTGCCTTGTCAACAAATCGTGCTAAGTATAACCCATCCTTTCTCTGGCAAATTCCTTTTCCACATTCTTTGCCTTTCAAGTTCTTTCCCATGATTCGGCTCCTTTCTCGCAAAGAAAGAGAGCGCACTACTACACCATGAGTATAGCAGATACCGCCCTCTTTCTCAAGCGTTATTTTGCCGCTCTTTTTGATAGGTCATATTATGAGCCTCTGCCCAATATAATCCTCAAACGCCTTGCGCTTTACTAACTTTTTTGAACCAACAAATAGGACAAACGGACAGTTAGGCATACGCAGCATACTATCAATTTTGTTAATTCCGATATTGCTGTATTCCGCAGCTTCCCTAATAGTTAAGGTCATTTTCAAGTGAATCGGTACTTTGTCAATGCTCTGTTCCAATTTAATGCCCCCTTATTATAGCATTGAATCTATACAATAGATATTTAGATCAATACTTCAACAAATACTGGTCAACCGCCGAGAAATCCAGCTCCCGATGTTCCGCCAGATATGCAGAATATGCCTGTTCCGCTTCCGCTGTGTGACCCAGCTCGCAGAGGCAGTAGCATCTCAGCATCTGATACGCCTTCTTCCAAAGGAGCGGCACACAGGAGCGCATACCCTCCACATTGGAATATTCGCACCCTGCGATGGCCTCAAAGGAACACCAGCGGAAGAACCACGCCTCTATGTCTGGAAAGCTGTCCAGAACTGTCTGAATGGAGCCGGGATCTGAGATGGGAACCAGAGCCTCCTGGAACAGAGGAATAGGGGAGATTTCCCCCATCCGCTGGTGAAAGATGCACTCGTATTCTTCCGGCTGCTCTTTGATTACCAGCTCTCCGGCAACGAGAGATGGCAGTCCAACGGGGTGCAGGCCAACATTGATAAAACAGGAATCGCCGTAGGCCCCGGATGGAAATCCACCAGCCTGTAAAAGCCCCCCTCCCGCTTCCAGAAAGAGTTCCGCTTCTTCCGGTACCCAGCCCCGGAAAAAGCACCTTTCACTTCCGCCAACAGCTCTTTCATGGCCGCTTCCCTCCTTTTTAGTCGGCTATGTGTTCCTTGAAAGCGGGATCATATAGCTGTTTCCAGTGTCCATACGATTCTAAATAGGTTTTCTCAGAATATCTATCACTTTTATAAAAAGCATCATAATCTATATATAGTCCAAAAAGCATTGCCGCTACTCCTGCTGGGCTATCCAGCGATGCCACATGGTAAAGGTCTAAGAGCTTTCCTGAATTTGATGTTTCAATTAGAGCAGTTTGCTTGCCTGTCGGGTTGTATTTCTTATCAAGAGAACCGTCAAAAACAGGATATTTTATCCCCGCAGAGCCAAGTCCTATAGCACAAGCACTATACCTACACTCATTAAGTCGCAGCCAATAATATCCTTGACACTTGAAAATCTCACCACATCGCTTCCCTTTGGAAACAAGCTGGTATGAGTTGATTCTAGGAGGGCTAAAGGTAAATAGATTTTTTATCATGGAGCAAATTGAGTCGTTTCTTTTATCATATATCATCTGTATTGATATACCATCAAACCGGATTTCGACTTTCCATGTTTTTTTGTCACAAGTCCGTTTGGCTGTTCCAATATCACCAGATTTTCTTTGAAATGTAAACTCGGCGGTTGGATAAGGGGCTGTCTGTATGATTTCATATTTCACGCAATTTCCCTCCGATACTTACGTCTTCTTTTTCCGCCGCTTCTCCAGGATCAGCTGGAGCCGCCGGGCCTCCTTCTCCTCTTCCTTGCGTTTTTCCTCCGCGAACTCCCGCATGATCCTATCGTGATACTGGGACATATTCGGTTCCCGGGCCCGCTCCATGTCCATCCACCGCTTACTCTCCGCCTCATACAGCGCCTGGTTGTCCGGGTCCAGCTCTATCAGCCGTTCCAGGTCCCTCCAGGCCCGATGGCGCTTGGAATAGTCCGCCAGCGCCGCCCGGGCCCGGAGTACATAGACGTCGGTGGGCTTGGGGAAGTTTCCGTATCTCGGCTCATAGGTGGCATAGTCCAGAAGGCCCCAGGCGATGCTCCCCCGCAGCCAGAAGGTGCAGAAGGCCGCCAGCACCGCCAGCCGCCGGCAGAGAGGATTCATTTCCGGGAGATTCACCGTCCAGCGGTGCTGCTTAACCTCCTCCACAATCTCCGGCGGTGTCTTCTCCGGGAAGCCGAACTCCCTTACGCCGTCCTCCTCCAGCAAACGCCGGATGTAGTCATAAGAGAGGGCGGTGGGCAGCTTATCCAGCAGAGCCTGTCCCGCCGCCGGCGCTTCCTTGGAAACAGGGGGCAGTTCCCGCTCCAGAATCTCCCGCAGCTTGGGATAGGACGGCTGGAGGGGCGGGGCCTCCCGCACCTGATCGAAGGCCCAGGGGAAGCCCAAGCGGGCCATGAAGTCCGTCATCTGCCAGCAGTCGCCGTAGGGGAACTGGTCGCCGGGGCAGGCGGTCTCCTCCAGTTCCTCTTCGTCCAGATCGGGCCAGTGAACAAGATACCGCCGCATCATGCCAGTGTCCCAGGTGGGGAACCAGCCTGATAGTGCCGCCGGATTGCCGGACAGGCGCTGTTTTTCTCGCGGACTGACAGGGCCGAAGCTGTCCGGGCGGGTTCTGAAATGGTCCTCTTCCTTTCCGCCGTAGAAGTCATAACCCCAAAAATCCCCATCATAGATGTACAGCAGCATCACGGGATTCTCGGAGAGGTCGGCCAGCGCTTTGGCAAGCGTGGCAAAGCCCAGGCAGTCCCCCTCCATCAGGACCTGAGTGCCCTCAAAGCTCTGCGCATACCGGCAGGTTTTCGGGTCGATCTGAAACGCCGGATTCTTTGCCGCCGCTTCCAAGGCATCACGGGCAATGGATTCCTCGCAGCCGGGGAACAGGGCGGTTTGCAGGAATACTCCCATAATGATCCTTCCTTTTTCAATCTTGGATGCGAACTTCGATTCCCCAACTCTTCAGCTTCTCAACCAATTCCTTGGGTGGGGTATGGTACATATTGAAGATGATGATGGCCAGGTTTGGAAACTGCCGGATCTCCCGCTCGCTGATGTCCGTAATATCGAAATCCTTGCCGTCCTCAAAGTATTCGTCGAAGTCCATCCATTGGGGATTGATCTGGTAATATACATCCAGTTCCTCCCCTACATAGAGTTCCTCGATGCGCTCCGCCAGGGAACTGGGTATCTTCAACTCTTGAAAGAAGTGATTAGCCCGCTGGATATATGGTTCCAAACGGCGGATGGACTCTTCCTCTGATACCTCAGCAAAATCCGGGTATTCCTCAAAATACTGATCTCCGCCCCGGTAGGGCGTTTCCAAGAGCGATTGCCCATACATCAGCTTCTGAATGACAGCCAGCTTGAACGGGTAGTTATCGAATTGAAGTGCGGATTCTTCTGCGTTTTTCCGAAATCTGTCAAAAAGTCCCACTGGTTCCCTCCTTGTCTCCCTCAAACCTGCTCTGTCCAATCAATCCCCGGATACAGCTGTCCGGTTCGGATGAAATACTCCGCCGCTTTTACACCAGCCTCTATATCAGTAAGCGCAAGGTACTTTTCAATAGGGGACTGCCCATCGCTTACCACTGGAGCCCATTCCTCCACACCGGCATATTGGGGGTTACAGGAGTAGTCGTTCTTCTGGCCGCCATCGGAGCGGAACGCAAGCGCCAGCCATGTCCCTGACCTCCAGCCAGTCGTCTTCTCCATAGAGAATCAGGGAGAGATAGATGTTGATGCCCTTTGGAATCTCTTCCAGCACTTTGGCGATCACTTCCTCGGTGATTTCCTCTCCCTCATAGGAGGTATACGTCCGACCGTAGTAAGTGATATGCCGGAGCTGGATCGCTTTGGAATCAACAGGTGGAATCTCGGTCTATCTGGGGATAACTTGAACGCTCATTCCAGTCCGTGTCTGAATGATTTTGGGTTCTGTCGTCATAATAATCCTCCCTCAGCACTCTTCCACAAGGCGTCCATCCATGTCCAATAGGGTTCCCGTTCCCCACATTCCGGGCAGGTCCCCGTGCCGTAGACAAGGGGCAGGATCGGCGCGATCATTTCATCCCCAATCAAAGACAACAGGCCAGACAGCCTCATCCTCCAGGGAACACCTGTCCCACAGGTCGATTTCAACAGGTTCCAGAAACTTTGGCGGCTCTATGAGGGAGATTGTTTCGTCCTCCTATCCGCATTCACACGCGGCGGGGCCCTCTTCCCAAGTGGAGCCGGACAGATACCAGAGGTCATAAGGGCCGAATACTGTTCCGGTGTGGCGGTGAGAGCCGTTTTCAACGCGCCTTGAGTCAAGCCCACCAACTGCCGGAATAGGGGCGTCTGATAGGCCAGCTCCAGCGCCTTCTCAACATCCTTTGCCCGGGCAGTTGGACAAGGGGTGTTGGTGAACCCAATGCAGACGTCTTGGAAGAAATCCAAAGAGTATGAAATTTCTCTGAAATCAATCTGCTCACATGCCTCAAATTCCTCGAAATCCAAACGTCCACCATAGATGGCAGTACATTTCATCAATAAAACCGCAATATCGTCGGTAACACTCCATTCATAGGTGCTTTTCTTTGAACCGCCGAAATGCTTTTTGAAAAACACTTCCTGCGTGTCCGTCAAATCTTCACCTGCATTGTGTTCCAGACTACAGGCGTACAGGTCATTGGCAAAATCCTGCATATCAGTGGAAACCATCTGTTCTTTCAGGCAGTTCCAAAGCATATCCAGGCCCCTCTGGATTACTGGGGGAAAGGGGTTTCCTTGTGCGTCCAGTCCCTGGCGAAGCGTACAAGCGCACAGCTCCATTACCAGCAGGTTCCCCAGCAAGCGGGAACAGGAGTCACAGTCCGCAAAGGCGCTTTCTGTCAAATCAACAAAATTACGAAGCCAGTTGGCCGCTTTTGGCCTGTTGAGAGCCGAAAAATCTGTATCGAGTGTATATTTCATTTCTGCCTCCTATCCAGCTTCTCCTCTTCGTCCCGCAAAAGCAGCAGCGCCTTTTCGCCCTTCATCTCCTGCTTTGCAGTTTCCAGCAGTGCAAAGACTTCCCCTTCACGTCCCGCCTCCCGCAAGGTTCTGATTTTGAGAATCGTCACATAATCCAGGGCTGGGATTCCACCCAATGTCATGTTCCGAACTCCCGCCATCTCGCAACAGGCGTCCAGCTCCAACAGATACCCGTCCACATCGCGGCTTCTCAGGTAATCCAGGCCCGCTCTGTCGAGCCGCTTCATAAATTTGCGGAGCCGCCGGCCCATCAGCAGCCACCAGAAGAAGAACACTGCGATACACAGCATGAGCCAGTACACTACATGCCCCAGCCCCTCTATCAGATGCCGGCCGCCGCCTTTTTATCCTTTTTCAAGCCTTTCGCCTCCCGACTCCTGTTGTATATCCGGCTCATTCCGGCTGGACGAAACGGAAGCCTGTCACCTTTGTCCTCCTGGACTTGCCGTAAAAGTAGAACTCATACTCTTCCCAGGCAATCCAGCGCCTCAAAAACGCCATGCTGCCATCCACCAGACGCTGGGTCTCCCCCTCACTGTAATACTCCAGGGAGTGCCGCGCCGCGCACCGGTGGATTTCCTGGAAGGTGGACTGATAGGTGATCACGCCGTCCACAATGTCCTCTTCCAGCGGCGCCGCGTCCTCCGCGTCAAAGCAGGTCAGGCCCAGCTCCAATTTCAATGTATCCGCGTCCGGGAAATGCCAGCCGCCCACAACACACTCCCCAGGCTCGCCGTACTCCACCCGCTGAATCCCCTCGACCCGGAAACGCACAGGGGAGTAGTGGAGTACAAATCCCCCGCCGTAATACCAGGCGGGCCGGTCTTCTATCTGCACCGGAGATACCCCTAAAATCCGGTCCACTTCGGCTCTTGGCGTAAACTTTCGGATTTCTCTCAGGGTGTTCCACATACGTCCTTACTCCCCCAGCTGCTCCAGCACCGGCATGGTCAGGCCGAAGATGCCCTCCAGCTCCTTCAAAAGCGGCAGGTATTCCTCGTCTATCTGCTCCGGCAGTCCGGTGATCTCCCGGAGAAGATAATAACCCTCCCACATGCTCTCGGCATAGAGCACGGCATTTCGCTTCTGGCCGTTCTCCTCATAGACCGTCAGCATACACGCGACGTCCAAATCCTCCCGGTAGGTCTGGTCGTCCACGCCGTCCTCATAGATCTGTCCCGTGGAAGCCAGGACCTGCTGCCGGGCCTCCACCACCTTCTTGGCGTTTTCCCCCGGGAAGATAGAGGCGTAGACCCGTAGCCCGTGGGCCTCCGTGCGGATGGCCCGGCCCTCGGAGGCGTAGATAGGCGCGCCGCTGTAGGGGACGTAAACGTCCACAAAGGCCTCGTGCCCGAAGTGGTCCGTTTTGATGTAGGCCGCCGCCATGTAGGCGCAGTTCCGAATCTCCGACAGGTGAATTTTCGTCTGGTAGTTCTCCTCCGTCACCTCCGGCCCCTCGAACCGGACGCTTTTCAGGGTATACATCAGGTTCGCCAGGACCTCCTCCGGGGACTGGCCCGCCTGGGTATGCTCCGCCTCCAGGGTAAAGAGGGCCCCGGTATCGGAGAGGGCGGCGGCGGTGTGGCAAATGGTCCCGTCCGTCCGGTACACAGACACGATATTATATTGGGACGTTTCGCCCAGCGGGGCCAGCAGGTCCTCGCCGGTGTACACCGCCTGGAAGCGGTCATAGAGCGGGTCATCCGTATGGATATGACTGGTCAGGGTATCCCAGGCGTCCACCGCGTCCACGCCGTATTGGGTATAGACCCGGTAGGAGGTCCCCGTTTTGCCGTCGAGAAAGCGTCGGCGGCTGTACTGAAACTCTCTGTCTATCTGGAACCTGATTTCTGAAATCACAAATTCTGTCGCGGTCTCCGGCACCCGGACGGGGATGTCCGGGAGGGCCGATTCCTCTGGGACGGCGTGAATATTCTGTGCAGGGGCGTCCCCCTCGTTTTGGGACATCCGCCATCTGTCAACGGCAAAGCCCCCGCCCAGGAAAGCCACCGTCAAGACCAGCGCCGCCAGACCCGGAAGCCAGCGATAGGGGGTGGGCCCCTCCGCCCGCTCCATCCCCATGACGGGCACGAAGTCCGGGTATCCCTTGGGGATTTTCAGCTTCTTCCGGCTGCCGGAGTCCGTTTCGTAGGAAATGGTCCAGCTCCAGCGGTCTTCCTTCTCCGCCTGGATGTCCCGCAGCTCGGTGACGGCCCCGGAATCGCAGGCGGAGAGATCGCCGTTCAAGATGTTCTCCAGCTCCCAGAGAATGTCGTCCCGGACCACAGCCTGCCGCGCCGGTGGCAGGGCCTCCCAGTCTCCCACACGGCACAGCTTCATCAGATTTACCCGCCAGAGCCGCCCTGCCGCCCGGGCATAGAGAATCTGGAAGGCATTGCAGTACCGGGTGATGGTCAGAGAAATCCACATCAGAGGAATGAAGCTGAGGAAAATGCCCAAAATCATTCCAAACTCCAAGCGGATCTGAAAACGTTCCTCCAGCCTTGGCATCAGCATCATCAAGGCGACCAGCGCCACCAAAAGCGCCACAGCGGCCCCGCCGGCGCTGACGCGCACAGGCTTCATCCACGCTTTTCGGAAGGGATACAGGGTCCCCTGGAGCTCCGGCTTCTCTTCCTCCGGCTCCTCGCCCAGCAGCACCTCCTCCAACACTGCCTTGCGCCGCGCTTCCTTCCTGGGCTTCCAGAGGCTCCGCACCAGAATCAAGAGACTTCCGCAAAGGGTGAAGAGATATAATAACAACAGCTGGCCGTCGTACCAGGAGCGGATTTCCTGAACCTCCGGCAACTCCTCAAAACGCCCGAATGCCTCCAGAAAGTCCATCCCCTGTACGGCCTCCACGGTCTCCATAATCTCAATGGTGCAGTTGACCTGATTAGCAAGGGCACACATCACGGCCATGAGTACCAGGGAAATCGCCACGCCCTTTTTGCTCAGCCGTCCGGCAAGCTGAATATAGCCCTGGAGGGTGCAGGCCGCCATGACCACCCCGCCAATCAGGGAAAAGGTGTTCGATACTTGGTTTTCCAGCACAATGCTGACGCTCCCCAAGATAGACCCCAGCAGTGCGCCCAGTATACCCAGGAATACCCGCTCTTTCGTTTTCATCTCTCCGCCTCCTAATTCTGCTGACGGCCCAGGTCCTCCATGACGGACACCGTAATGCCGCAGACCTTCTCCATCTCCTTGAAAACCGCCCTGTACTCCCCGTCCATTTCCTCGGGGAGGCAGGTCAGCTCCTTGTAGAGGTAGCAGCCCTTCCACTTCTCCATAGCTACCATCGCCGTAACACGGGTCCGGCCTCCGTCGTAGTAGACGGCCACCCGGCAGGCGTTGTTGCCTTCCTCGTTGTAGGCGTCCTCCAGGAAATTCCGCTCGTCGTACTGACGCCCGGCGGCTTTCAGGTCCTCGTAGACCTCCCGCACCACGTCCAGGGCGGTTCCCTCATTGGGCACCACGGCGACGGACACACGAAGGCCGTGGGCCTTGGTCATCATGGAGATGCCGCCGTCAAAATACTGTACCTCTCCGCCGCAGGGCAGGAAGGTATCCAGGTAAGCGTCATAGGGGAACAGACCCTCCGGGGCCTTGAAAAATGCCTGTCCGCAGTGGCTGAACCCCATGCTCACCGCCGGGCGGAGCTGGTCCTGATAGTTCTCCTCCGTTATGGCCGGGCCGGTGAACTGGAGGTTTTCCAGCATGTAGAGCATGGTCCCCCGGGCGGTCTCTTCCTCGGTTTCCTCCCCGTGGTCACAGGTGAGAATCAGCATGGTCCCCCGTTCCGAGAGGGCCGCGCCGGTGTGGGAGAGCCGTCCGTCCGAAAGGCGGACCGTCCGCAGGTTGTACTGATAAGCCACGCCGTTCTCTCCCAGCCGCCAGAGGAAGCCGTCCCCCTCCGGCCGCAGCCAGCGGACATCCTCCCCCTCCGTTTCCGTCAGGGCCAGCCGGGCGGCGTCCTCTCCCACGCCGAAGCGCAGTTCGATTTGATAGAACACGCCGCGCTCCAGGTCGTCAAACCCGCTGGTAGAAGCCTGGAAGGCGTCGTCGGTCCGCAGGGTCAGGCCGTTTAATATGTAGTCCCCAATGACCTCCGGCACGACTGGCTCCGTGGAGGCGGGGCCTGTCTTCTTAGGTTCCGCCGCTTCCACCGGCAGCTTCGGCGGCGGGGCCTCGGGGCGGCGCTGCTCCTGAACGCCCATGAACAGCCCCGTTACCAGACACACGGCGGTGACAGCCGCCGTGACGGCGGGATTGAGCCACCGGACGGCAGGCGCGGACTGGGCCCGTTCCGCCTCACCGGGAATCGGGGTAAAGCCGGGATAGACCTTCGGAATCATGTGCTGGCCGCCCTGGCTGTCGGACACCACCCACTCCCAGGGGGACTGCCGGATCAGCGCGGGCTTTTTGATTTCGCAAGTCTCCAGCTTCCCCTCGGCAATCACCGCCGCCACCGTGGACCGGAAGGCCGTCCGCCGGACCTGGGGCAATATGTCCCACGCCCCGGCCAGCCAAGCCAGGGAAATCCGAAGCTCCGGGTCCAGGACCTGGTTCAAGGGGACCCTCCAGAGCCGGTTTTCCTGCCGGACATAGAGCCAGTGCGCCCCGGCGCAGAGCCGTGCCGGGGGCCCCTGGAGGGAGCCGGTGATCAGCAGGCTGAACCCCATGCCCACGGCGGCCCGGTCCCAAAGGGCCTCTGTACCCGTCAGACGGCCCATCCAGAGGCAGAGGAACAGCAGCGCCAGCCAGATTCCCCGGGAAAACTTCCGCACCAGGAGGTGGGGCCGAATCCAGCCGAGGTCCGGCAGAAAAAACTCCATCTCCGCCGGGGCCGGGTCCTGCTCCAGCCGGACAGGCTGGAGGGCCCGGATCAATCGCTTCCGGTCCTGCCCGGCCCCGTGGAACAGCAGCGCCCAGGCGCAAAGAGATACCGCCAGCAGCGCCGCCAGCCGGACCCAATACCAGCCGGGCAGAGGGCTGAGGAACGCCCGCCACACGCCCGCCGGGTCGCCGGGGGCGGTCTCCAGGGCGAAATAGAGATGATGCCCCAGGCAGTCAAAGAGAAGCACCCAGGGCAGGGCCAGCAGCGTCCTGGTCCGGCCGACCCGCCTGGCGGTCAGAGCCCCGGTCCGAACGGCGAACAGGGCGGTCAGAGCCCCGCAGAGGATCAGCGGCACGTCGCCGAAGCGCACCATTGCCGCCAAGCAGTCCGCCCCCAGCGCCGCGCCCAGGATGGCCCCCGGTATGGCAAGAGCGTCGCGGCCCTGTTCCCATTTCTGTTCCATAAATACGCCCCCAATGTGCTGCTTTTGTCGATGCCAGTTTACCACATTTTATAGACAAAGCAAGTGCGGCAATCAGCAGATCTGTCCACCTTTCCAGAGTCCGTTTATGTACGCTGTTCCTCTGCTATATCTAAGGTACGATAATACTGGAGCCGCTGCCGAATGGTCTCTTTTGTCCGGTTTTCCGTAGTGACAAACTGAACATCTGCGCGGATTCGCTCCAGCTCACACATGGTCAGCACCAAATCTTCTGGAGCCAAGGGATGATATTCTGCCTTTAAGCACTGATGTTCAGCGACAGCCTCACTCCAGTATTTTTTGCACTCATTTTTATAAGTATCAGATATGGCTTCATAGGCATCATAGTAGGTCACACTTTTAGAGAGTTTCGCCCTCAGTTCGTCGCGCTCTTTACCAATCGCCTCTATATCCAGGTGTTTTGAACGGATGAACATATAGTAGTTGAAGTTCCTAGGATTTGGGTGCTTATGCCCTGTTTCACATACAAATAGCAGCCAGGCGCCAACTAGGGAAATCTCTATATCATCCCAATATGGGGGTATGCCGCTTACGAAGAATGTTCCGAGTTTTTCAATCAATCCCGGCAAAAGTTGAAGCCGCCAATGGGGCGGATAGCTTTTATTTTGGACAGTCCCGTAGTCCAGCAGTTCCGTAACCTGAATACACCAATCCTCATATCCCCGCGCCATTTCTGCCGTGATAACTTGATTATCGCAGGCAAAACACTCCATGTCCGACAATATGCGCTCATACCCAGGCAGAATGTTGGCCTGCGGGAAAAACTCGACCGTTGCCGCAAGCTGGAGATAACAACGCGATAAGGACATAGCACAAATCTGCGCATATTGTTCGGCTGTTTTGCACTGGTCATCAACCATTTGAAGTATTTTCTTGTACTCTCTTTTGTAAAACTTTTCTCCAGATAACTTGGGCATGACTATGTTCTCCTTATCCTGTTTCCATTGACGGCTGAGGGACTATCAACTGAATTTGTTTAAGAGAATTTAAGTATATTAAGCTGTCTGTATCCTTTCAGCCGGTCACGCAATTCATCATTGGGCAGCTCTGCAAATCGTTCTAAAAATAGCAAATCGCCTTCGATTCGTTCCGCCTCTATGTGCATCAAAATTATGTCCTGGGGATGTTCCGGTGGTTTTTTGCGCAGATTGTCATACAAATGCCCATCCTCTGGATACTTACTACACAAATCATCGAGAGCATCAAGTGCCTCAAAATATTCCTGCCGAGGTATTTTCTTTTGCTTATAGAGCGCTGCTTTTTCGCGGGCTTTTTGTACCGCGTCCGCAACGTCTTTGTGCCGCATGGCTAAAAAGTCATGGAGTGACATGAAATCCACTTCTGTGGTGTGCAAAAAGTCCAATTCGTACATTTCACACAGGTCAACACCAATTTGATAAATGTCTCCAAATTCAAACGGATTTTTTTGACGGCATATCCCAGCCAAAGACTCAACAAATTGGCATAGACAATCAGGGAATAATATTTCAATAGCGCACTGTTTCCACTCACTAATCCGGCCATCATCCATTTTGTCTACACACTGATCGCACCAGTCAGCCAGCTGTTCCACGATGTCCGGTTCTGGAATCTCTCCTGCAAAAAGCGCCTGCTCCAAAATATCCAGCACTTTTGCGAAATTCTTTGCGCCTTTTTTATCATACTTGACAAAATAGGTAGTATAAAGCCGCTCTAAAGACATCAGGCATAAAGCTAACTGTTTTTCCCCGGATAGCTGTTCCATCTTCGCCTCTAAAGGTGCTAATAAAATCCCCTCTTTATATTTGGACGCCGCTACATTGATGTCCATTTATGACTTCCTCCTTTTCAGTAAGCTGTCCCCAAAGGCCCACAAGACCGCCCCGGCCACAATGACGCCGGCCGTCACGCCCAGCCGTATCAGCAAGATCCGGCCGCTGTGTTCCTTGTACCAGCCGTCGTCAAAGGCGTATACCACGTTTTCCAAGTCCGCCCCGTACTCGGCGCAGATGTCCTGTAAGTACGGCTTAGCGTAGGGATTCACCCCCGTCCTTGCGCTGATGGGGAGCGTGATGGCTTTTCCCTTGGCGAGATCGGCGGCAAGCCCACGGTCAAACAGGGCCAGGGCATGGGTCCCGTCCGGGAACTCGATGATGGTGTATTCATTGTAACCCGTCATGGCCCACATGCGATTCGTGGTGGCCTGGGAGTAGTTGCGGGTGCGGCGGCCCACCACGGCGGTGCTGCTCCGCCAGCGGGCCAGCTCATAGACGCCCGTGGGGATGGCGTTCACCGGCTCCACCGTGAACTGCTCGAATGGGTACTGCGCCATAAAGTCCTCCGCCCCGGTGACCCGGGGGATGTCCGCCCCGGCCTTTTTCCCGGTGAAAGAAACGGCTGCCCCGGCGGCCTCCACCTCGGCCTGGGTCACAGCGGCCTCATTCCGGCGGAGGAAGCCCTCTGGGCGGATGGAAAAGAAGACTGTCAGCACCGCCAGCAGGGCCGCGATGGAGCCGATAGTATTGAGAATTTTAGAGCGCATCGTCACTCCTTTGCCTCCTTCTCCCAGGGGAAGCCGTACTTCGGCCTGGGCAACTCCAGGCGGCTGTAGTCCATCTGCGCGGGCTGGATCAGCGCCTGGGGACAGTCCATGGTGTCAATCGTGACCTGGAGGCCGTTTTTGACCGCCAGCTTTGCTAGGCCGATTGCGTGAATAATCAAGAGTCTGGGCGGGCCGGAGGTGCGCCGCCAACTGTTGACGATAGCACAAAGAGTACCATTCACAGTATCGGCATCCCCGGACACAATCGCTTCTATGCAGTGCGCGTAGTTCAGCCATACGGGGTGGGAATCCTCTTTGAGCATCTTCTCCGCATAATAGACTGCCCGCTCTTTGTCTCCCATTGACAGGCGGATCACCGCGTTGCCCCGGTATATGAGAAACGGATTCCACGTCCGCTCTGGAATGGAAAGAAGCTCTCCTAGTTTTTTGATAAACTCTGTATTCGCATCCGCGATCAGCGCCATATAAAACAGGTCCAGACGGGATAAAGAAACAAGACCGATACTATTATGGTTTTCGTCGTGGTCCGGCCATTGACAGATACATTTTTGGCAATAGGCGGCCAAGTAAAGATACTCCTTGCACTTGTTTGTATTACTTTCCATGCACCACGCTAATTCAGCTAAAAAGCGGTAAAGGCTGATAAGGCTGTGGAGGGTATTATACCCTGTCAAGAAATTGTTATATGGTGTTTTTTCTTCTGTCTTCCCTGCAAACTCATAGGTGAATTTCCGCCCGGTGGCTTTCAGCTCCGGCAATGTCCAGCTTGCTTCCGGCAAAGAGAGCTTCTCCAATGATTCCGACACTGCCTTTTGAAGAAATGAAACCTTATCCATTTTTTCATATGACTGAAGATATTCCTTTTGTCTTTTTGTCTGATAGGTTATCTTTTTTCCTTGAGCGCCTTTGCCCATAGCTGTTCACCTCAATTTCATCGTCAGGACATCTTCTCCCGGCCTATCCGCCGCGCCGCCCTGGTGGGATTCCTCCCCACCAGGGCAGTCTGGTTTCTCTCACGAAATATGCTGCGTGATCCAGTCCACGTACTTGCCGCGCTTCGTGATGCCCAGCTTGTACTTGCCGCCGTCCCGCATGGTGAGCAGAACGCCAAAGGGGAAGCAGGGCGGCGTCATGCAGGTCTCCACCGACTGAATGTCCTTCATCTGGATCTCCCAGCTGGCGCCGGCCGTTCCGATCAGGCCGGAGGCCAGGAACACGATGCGCTTGTCCGTGAAATAGCCCTTCCCGGACACCTGCCGTCCCACAGCCTGCCCGGGCGTCTTCCAGCAGTCCACCGCTACCTTCTCCGCAAATACGGTTTCGCCGGTTTGAGCCTCAAATACTGGTTTTGCCATGAATACTACCTCCATTGTCTTTTGATATGTATTGATTAAACTGTCTGCCTCCAGGAATCACAGCCGGAGGAAACAGGTCAATCCTATGTCAAACTATCTGCGCCGTTTTTCTTCCACTACCGTCTCCGCCGCCACACACCGAAGATACTTTTCTTATACTGCTTCAGCGCTTCCTTTGCCGGTTCATAATCGCCCGCCGCCTGGAGATACCAGACGCCTTTCTCTATGTCCTCCGGCACCCCGATCCCCTCGGCGTACATCCGCCCCAGGCCGTAAGACTTGTACTGGGAGTCCCGGCAGTTCATCTGCGTCAACAGCGTCCGGCCCCGGACGGAATCCTGCTTGCAGCCCCAGCCCAAGAGACAGCATACACCCAGCATCCCCAGGTTCGTATTGTCCGAGTCCAGAGCATAGCTCTGTTCCAGATACTGCACCGCAGTGGCATAGTCCTGCTTCACACCCAGGCCCAGGAAGTACAGCTCTCCCAGCTGACTGCTGGAGTAAGAGTCGTCTCCAAAAGCCACGCTCTTCTCATAGCAGGACAGGGCCTTTGAAAAGCTCTGCTCCGCCACATTTCCATACCGATAGGCGTGTCCCAGAATCATCCAGCCTTTGAGATGTCCCTGTTCCGCAGCCCTCCGGGCGTAGTCCAAACCCTCCTGCTTCCGGCCCAGATGGAAGTATAGCTCAAAGGCCCAGTGAAACATCCAGTCCGGGTATCCCAGCTCCGCCCCCTGCTGGAGCGTGAGCAGGAAATTCCTTTGATCCGGCGGAATCCGTGTTCCTCTGCCCTCCTGGTAGTAGGCCCGAAGGCCCCGCCCGGCGATGCCCATGCCGCCCTCAAAGGCCTCTGCGTACCATTGGGCGCTCTTTTGAACCTGTTCCGCCTTCCAGTCCTCCCAGGCGGAACGGTCCGGGAACTCGCTCTCTCCCCGCTCCTCAATCTCGATAATATCCAGATAATAATAGGCGTTGGCAACCATGTTCTGGCAGAAGGGGCACCCGTGAGCCGCCTTCCGGTAGATCTCTCTCCAGGCCTCCTCCAGACTGGAAAAGGGCATTTCCTCCCGCAGGGCCGGGGTCAGCATATTTCTGCGAAGCGCACCCAGCACAGACGCGGCGCTGCCCAGGCGGACGCCCTTGCACAGCAGCTCATAGGCCCTCCGGTCATTTTCCTCAAAGGGGTGGTACTCCCAGTGGTAGAACCTTCCAGAGAAGCAACGGGACAAAAAGTAACAGGCGTCCCCATCCCCCTGCTCCACAGCCAAAGCCAGCGCGGCCTCCGCCGCCTTGGCCCGGGTGTTGTCATAGCAGTAATAGATGTCCGCGATAGCCTGCTCCACCACGTCACTGAAGTATTTTCCCATTGATACTACCTCCCTTGTCGGTCACGGCGTTTTCTCTATCCAGCCAAAGGGGCTCCATCCATCCTGATAGATCTCCACCAGCCACTCCTGAACCTGAGATACGCTGCCCTGCTTCTCGTAAACCAAAGAATGGTTCCCCAGGCGGCGGATCATTTGAAGAAAGATCCTCGGCGGATCAGACATCTGTTCCTCCTGATATTCCGGGAAAATCAGGAACCGCCATTCGTCCTGGTACAGTTCCACTTTTGTATACTTTTCCTGAACCAGTCCCTCCACTGCCAGCTCCAGGTCCCGCTCCGAAAAGAAGGGAAGCCGCTCATACCAGCTATCTCCGAAGAGAATCAGAAGCCTGTTATGCGTTGTCTCTGGCTCCAGAAGGAACTGATTTCCTGATTTCACATCTTCCCAGCCGGAGAAGTCCACGGTCCCGTCCAGTATCCGCAGTAAGATTTCTTCCGTCTGCGCTGCGGGTATCTCGGATTTTTCCAGAGTAATGCAGACGCCCTCACCTGTTACAAAGCGGGCCGATACATGGTAACTCCCCTCATAGGTGCAGATCACCCGCTCCATCCAACCCAGATCAGGCACCTCCGGCACCGGCAGGACTTCCAGGGAGAAGGAAACTGATACTCCCCGCTCCGCCAGCAGCGCCAGCTGCTCTCGCAGAGCTTCCCGGCCTACATCGGATTGACGTTTCCCATCCACACCTGTCAAAATCGCCTGTCTGCGTTGGGCGGGTTCCTCCGGCTTTTTCCGGGGCATCCATTTATCCCGGCATCCATCCCATATAGCAAGCACACCAAACCCAACCATGACAGCCCCCAGCAAGCATCGGGCAGTCTCCGGTGGTGATTTCCACCGGCTCATGATGATTTCGGCAATCCCCATGAAGCTCAGCCAAGCCCCAAGGAGTAGAAGCGGGACGCGCAATTTCCTTTTCATCTCAGGCCGTCTTCTCCTGGAATGTCCACTGGGTATTAGACCCGGCGTTGCAGTTGGTCAGGTCCGCCATCCCCAGCTCCGGCAGGTAGAAGCCGATGTAGAGGGTGCTGTTCCCGCCCTCCCGGACCTCCTCCGGGGAGGTGACCAGCCGCTGGTTGTGAAGAATCACCGCGTAGAAGGTATCCAGGCACACCTGATACCGTTCCCGGTCGTCCTCCAGCTCTCCCATGGCATAGAGGAGGTCCGAGGGCTTGCTTCCACCTGGGATGTACCCATTCATATTGGCGGCGAGAACCCGCTCCAGTTCCTCCATAGTCAAACCGTACTCCGTCATGGAAGCCACCTTGTCCATAGCCGACTGTCCCCGGCGGACCTCATAGACGCCCTCGTAATACGGCTTTTCGTGGTCCTCCGCCGACTGGTACCAGCGGAAGTCCCCGCCCTCTTGGAGGCACAGCTGGGAGCCGTCGCCGCAGAGGAAGGTGTTGCCGGTAATCTCGTCCTGGGTTCCGATCTCAAAGGTCAGGCTTTCACACAGTTCATTCAGCTGGTCCCACACAGGCGCCGTATCTCCTAACGTTTCGGCGTTGGCTTGGCCGCAGAAAGTCAGCACAAGGTTTTTCTGGGGCGCGATAATCAGCTTCGAGCAGTAGAGGATGAAATCCTGATAACCAGTGAAATCCGCCACATAGCAGTCTACACCGTCGGCGGACTGCCAGGAGCTCATACTCTCCGCCGTCCGGAGGTCGGAGAACTGATTGGTGTCCTCATAGTGACTGACCAACGCCTCGTAGAACTCCTGGGGCTCATAGGAGCCCAGAGGAGACACGCCGTTGAGGCCGTAGACCTCCGGGCGGCCAGTGGCGTAGAAGAGGTCCGTCCCCTCCGCCTGGGTCCAGTCCGCCGGGACCTGGAAGGCGACGCCCTGGGTGGAGTGGGTAGTGTAAGAGGGTTCTTCCTGTTGACCGGCAGCAGGTTTATCCTCCTCCGGCGGGACACTGGATTCATCCGCCGGAGCACCGCAAGCGGAGAGGGCCACCAGCAAAAGAAGGGCCAGCACCAAGAGCCAGGCTTTCTTGAAGAACATCATTTGGTTTTTCATAACCGCAAATCTCTCCTTTTATAATTTTAACAGCTCATAATTCTTCCCACTCCACGCAGTCAGGCATTTCCTCATAACAGGCGGGCCATTTCTCCAGCTCCATAAATGCCGTCACTACCTGCAAAGCCGTTTCCCTGGTGAGGATATAGTCATTGACAATCTCCGTGAGTTCCGGGCTGTAAAACTTTACAGTGCCCTCCGGGTCCAACCCCAAATCCTCACCCCAGGCTTGAATCCCTGCGGAGGATTCATTCGGGGCATACCATATGTAAGCGTATTCCCCCCGGGTCAAAACGCTCAGGAAGGGATAGACCGCATCCTGTTCCCTGTAAATATTGAAGGCATTTCCGCCATCTACCGTTTTATCCAGAACGGTGCGTACTTCCTCCAGAGTAGAACAGGTTTCTCTTTCCTCCAGGTGTTCAAAAATTGCGGAAATCATGGAAACACTCCTTTTATTAAATTATAGCGTTACTCCCAGGCAAAGCTGTCCGCTATTGCCCGGGCCGCTTCCCCCGCGCTCTCGGAGCCGGTGAAGTTGGTCAGGTGGACTAAGCAATAGCGCTGATCGCCCACAATATAGAACTGCTTGGTCACCACCGCTTCTTCGCTGATGGTGAACATGTAAAGAACATCCTCCTGGGCTGTAAAGGTGCCCTCTCCGGTCAGCTCCGCGCCAACACTGCTGGCCTGTATGGTCATCTGGCGGACAATGGCGTCCCGGAAGTTCACATGGTCTTCCTCGCTGTATCGGTTCGTCCCTACCTCAATCGAGATATTGTCGGGCTGTTCGTCCTCCTCATGGCCCTCTTCCACATAGAAAATCTTATTCTCTGTGGAATACTTCTCCGCTTTCACCCAGCCCTCGGGCACCGTCCAGGTTCCGGGAAGCGTATTTTCTTCCACCGGCTCTTCCGCTTCCGGCTGCCGGGCGTCCTCCTTTTCCGCCGGAGCGCCGCAGGCGGAGAGGCACAGCATTACGGCCAGCAGAAAAAAGCCAATGATTTTTCCGTGGCCGATTTGATTTTTCATAACACATCTACTCCTTATCCACAGAAATCCTGTTCCAGAATGATCTCGCCGCTTCCAGCGTCTTTCACCGTCACATGGACGGCCCACTCCCCGGCGGGGATCCCGCACATGATCTGATACCGTCCAATCATGGTGTACGGGACCAGCTGGGACACAAACTCCGCGAAAGTCCCCTGGTCCTGGAAGGCGGTCCGGTCCACCCGTACAGTCACCCCCCAAGGGATTCCATTTGCGTCAACCCTGTCGTATTCCAGACCCTTGACGACCTCCGCCGGGTCCAGGCCGAAAAACTCTGGCAGAATCCGAAGCCCCCAGGCATAATAGGTTTCCTTGCTCCTCCGGTACTGTTCTTCGGTAAAGGAATAGGTGACGCTGCCGTCCCCGTTGGCGGTCAGATCACGAAAGCTCGGAAGCTGGTCGGGGGTCAGGCCCTGTTCTGCGGCGGCCTCCGCGTCCCTTTGAAAGTCCTCCACCAGCTCCTCCGGCGTCATGTTCCCCAGGAGGGACGGGGGAAAGGTGGCCGTGAAATACCCGTCCGCTCCAATGGGAGGCAGGTACTGATTAGTGGGAACAATGCCAAGGCTGTCCGTTCCCTGGAAGCAGGCCAGGATGGCCGGAGGCGTCTGCGCTGTGGGACCGGAGGAGGTGAGGGACAGGGCGTATTCCCCATCCTGGCGATAGAGATACCAGTTGACCCGGCCCTGCTCCGGCAGCTCTATGCGCCACGTCCGCCAGGGGCGGCCCCCGACGGTCAGGTCCTCCCGGGCCTCCAGCTCAAAGGTCCCTTCCCCTGCGGCGTTTTCAGCGTAGAGGGCCGCCATTTTCAGCAGGAAGTCCTCCGTGGGCGGGTCCGTGCGGACTACCAGAAGCTCCAGATTGCTGCCCTCGCCGGGGTCTATCACCGTCAGCAGGACCTGCCCTGCGCTGCCCCGGCGGCCGAATGTTTCCTCCCGTGCCTTCTGCTGTTCCTCCGAGTCGTAGATCACGCCGCCCGCCGGGAGATCAAAGCGCAAGCCCAGTTCGTCACAAATCCAAGTGTTTCCGTTCCAGCCGTAATCCAGGTCCACAGGGTCGCTGCTTCCCAGCCTCTGAAACACGGCCAGAAGGAGCACCGCCGCCAGGAGGAACAGGCACAGTTTGATTCTGGGGTGAATCCGGGGCGGCTTGCGCACCTCGAGCCCCCCGGGCTCCTGACGCCAGCCGCTCCACTTCTCCGGGGGACGAGACCGCCTGGGTTCCTCAATCTCTGGACCTAATTGGGACGCGGCGGAGACATTGCGGGGTACGGCGGCCCGTTCCACCTCCTGGTTCGCTGCCCAGTTCTTCCGCAGCCGGCTCACCAGCTTCACCAGTATCAGGGCGATGAGATAGAACAGGATGTATAGTGTAGACAGGCCAATGATCCGGGTATATTTCCCCCGAAGCCCTTCGGTATAGCTCCCGGCGGTCTGCTCCGGCTCCACGGTGATGTAGGTCCCATCGGACGGGATACTGAGAACCCGGCGCTCCACGGTCTCCCCGGCCTCCACAATATCCTCGCCCAAGTCTCTGGTAAGCGCCTCGTCGCTCCATTTGTAGCCGCTGCCGTCCGTGGCCCGGTAGTAGACCATGTAGACGGTCTTGGTAGGGTTCATGCGGCGGTCACGGCTGCTGGCGCCGGTGTTCTGTACCTGAACCGGCAGAACGTCATAGGGCTGGAAGGTTAGGACGCCTATATCCTCGTAGTCCTCCGCCGGGCGGACCTTTGAAATGCCCTGCATTGCGGCGTATAGGGACGCCGCTGAGAGGATCAGCAGCAAAATCCCGGCTACGGGGATGATGGTTTTCAGTTTACGCATAAGTACCTCCTGGAGAACCCGAACAACGATATTTTGAACACCGCTATTGCTTGTCCTGTTTTATAGCAGTCCTATCAGCTTTCTCCATGCCAAAGCATAGGTACACTCCGAGTTGATAGCACCTGGTACACAAGGCTTGCCCTCCTTTTCCTCTGGTTCCGGCTGAATGAATTTCTCCAACTGCCAGATTTCATTTCCCACTAAACCAATTTGCAATAGGCTTTCCACATAATCCCCAAAACTTTCCGCTAACTGGACAGGGTAAGAATATAATCCATCATGGTTGAGATAGACAACAGGCTTTTTTTCTCCTGGATGTGCAAGATTGAAAAGAATCATATCTCCATTGGGCACTTCAGCAAAATCCAAAAGTCCTCGCATATTCTCCCAATGGGTGGTGTAATATTGGTAGCCTTGATACTCTTTTTCGCTTAAATAATGTTCAATATCCCACTGTAACACACCACTGGAAAGTTCCCGAAACTGGGGATGTTGTTTTTGAAACAGCTTATTTTCATGAACACTCCATATAATATTCACTTTGCCTGCAACTTTGGTTATTATCTCTACAAAGTCAGTAGGCAATTTTATTTTGTATTTCTCCTCGATTGCACAAACTATTTCAATGGAAGCTGGTTCGCCAACTTCCCAGCTATAAATTTTGGCATCCAGCTTTGAAACAGCAGCTTTAATTTGATCCAGCCGCGCAATAAATGTTGTTCTATCCACGTTATTCTCTCCCTTTTTCAAGTTTTAGAAATCTATCTTTTTTCTACATTTGAAATGGGCCGTTGCTGTCGCCACAACCAAATAGACCGCCAGCACCACTGCCAGCCGCAGTCCAATATCCACCATCCAGCTGACTTTCCCATGCCGGTACATATCCAGCACATAGGCGGAACTGATGTCTGTATCCTCCGTCATCTGGTTCAGCATCCGGCGTTCCTCCGTGGTGGTATAGCGGACATAGCCGACGGGGTATTCCTCTGTCCCCGTCAGCGTCAGGTAGTCATCAAAGTAGACACAGAGCCAGGAGTTGTCCCCCAGCTCCATCAAATAGTAGCGGTTATAAAAGCCGCCTATGGCCCCTTGCAGCAGCCGCTGCCATGTCGGAATCGGGTAATCCGCAGTAACGTACTCGGAGACATATACGCTCCGCCAGACTCCATACCGGCTGCGGGCATGAACGCCGTCCTCCTGTCTTACAGTTCCTGTACACCTGCCTGCCGCAGCCAGTCCTGGAGCTTCTTGGCCGGGAAGCCGGTGAGCGGATAGGTCTCGCCGGACTTGCTGTGGATGGTCACGGCGGTGAACAGCGCGATCTTGCCCACGGAAAAGCCCTTGATTTCCTCCAGAGGCAGGTTCATGTCCGGTTCGCCGGGCATCATGCTGATCTTGAAGCACGCCCGCTGATTGGTGACGAAGACGTTGCCCTGGAAGGGCTTTTTCATCAGGCCCTGCTTCTGATAAAGGGGCATCTGACCGCTGCCGATCATCGTCTCGCCGGGGTTCAGGTTCAGTTTCGCCATGGTGTTGTCCTCCTGTCAAATGTCGTTTTGCACGTTAATATATACAACCGGGTCCGAAGGGTCCTCCGGCCCCAGAAGTATACGCGGTTGAACTCGTAGAAAAGTGTGTAGTTCGGCCCCTCCTTAACCTGTTACTCCGTGTCCAAGGAGATGATTTTCGCACTGGAATCCTTCACATTGAACACAGCGGCATAGGAACGCCCAGGCATGGCCTCAAAGGTAAAATGGGCCTGCATACTGCCGTGCTTCCTGGCAACATAATAGCTCTTTGACCAAGTGATCATCACGTTGAGCTCCACCTTTCCGGGCAGCACATGGCAGGCCACGCCCTTTTGCGCCTTGGCGCCGGGAACCGTCCGGGGATCGTAGACCTTGGAAACCGTGCCCTGGATACAGTCCAGTTCGGCGCTGTTGGAAGGCAGGTCCTCGCCGTATAGGTATAGAGTTGCCGCATTGGGGTGCTCCGCCAGGAACTGCTTGGAAATGTCCCTGGCCTTCTTATGTCCCAGCTTGATTGCCACGAAGATCACAACGGCAAGGACCGCCACCAGGATCAGGGAAGAAGCGCCGCTCAGCGGCTGATTCAGAAAATCCAACACTGCGTTATTGCACTCCTTTTCATATGTTTGTCTTACGCCCAGGCACCCAGCCTGTATGGGCGTTACTGCTTTTTCTTGCTCTCAATCGCCTGAATCGTACATCCAAAGCCCGCAATCGCCGCGAACAGTGTTGCGCCGCCCATGGCTTCATTGACCCCTGCTCCTATTGCAAAGCCAATGACAGATGCAATGATGATGATTACGAGTGAGATTAAGGTTCTCATGAGCACACCCCCCCTCAGATTTCGATTTAGTAGGGGTCTGTTTATTGAGGCAACATCATCAGGCCAATAAACCGAAGATTGTCAAACTGTTATTTTTCCGGCAAAGCCTCTGACACATTGACGGTAATATCGCAGAAAAAGGATTGATTTCTTCATGGTATTATCCATTTCTCCACAAATTTGCAGTTGCTCTGCCTTTACATTCAGAACCTGCTGATTATGCCCGGATGTCCACTCCGCCGCCAATGGAAGAGAGGAAGTCCTGCCAGCTGTTGACGTACTTCTGGTAGGTGGAGGTCCTGGGCTTTGGATTCGTCAGATACTTGATCTGCAAACCCAAGAGCGTGACCTCCTGCTCCTCCGGGGCCTTGTAGAACTCCTGCAAATAGTGTTTCATGCTGATGCCCCAGCGGGCGGCCTTTGGAGCCCGGGCGGCGGCCTGGACGGTCAGCTTCTCCCCGGCGGAGGTCCCGGCCTGGATGGCCTTGGCGGCGTCTCCGCCGTTCTGCCGGTAGGCGCTCATGACGGCATCGTAAATCCCCCGGAACACCGCGCTGTCCACCGGGGCAAAGGTTCCTTTGGGTTCGCCGGTGGCCCGGTGACTCTCCCGCTGGGCGAGGGCGCGATTCAGAGCGGCAAGGGCGTTCTCATGCCCCTGGGCGCGGCCGCTCCGGAGCAGGGCGGCCATGCTGCCGCTCACCAGCCCCTTGGAGATCATCGTCTCCGCCTTCATGTCCGCCATGGACAGGTTGAGGCCCAGCGTCACCTCGTTCCGCCCGCAGGAGGATGCGCCGTCAATCTCTGCCCGGTAATCCTGGGCGATCTGCCCGGCAGCAGTGAGGTCCTGCACCGAGTATCGGGCTGTACTCCCGCCCGTCTTGCCCGCCGCCCGGAGCTGGGAGGCGATATAGGCGTCGTGGTTCTTCAGCCATACGCTGTCCGGGCCGGTCTGCTCCATGGCCTCATTCACCTGCTTTAGCGCGCCCCGGTAGGCGTTCTCTTTCTCCGTAAGGATGGAGGAAAAGCTGTCCCGGACTGCCTGGGCATCGCTGTCGGAGATACCCAGATTGTCCTGCAATAGCCGGGTATAGCCGTCGATCATCCCGGACTTCCCGGCCTGATAGACCTCCTCCAGCTTGGCACGCTGGACGGTCAGCTCCTCGCCGCTGTAATTGCGCTCCAGCTTATCCAGTGCCGCCACATAGCGGGAAGCCATATAGTTCAGCCCGTCCTCCAGCTCCTCCGGGGAGGTGGCCTGGAATGACTTCAGCTCATGGGCCAGGCCGTTCCAGTCCACAGCGCCGTCCAGACCGTTCTGCCGCAGGGTATCTATGTAGGCGGAGATCACCTCGTCCTTGGTGGGGCCGCCCTGAATCCCCAGATCCCACCGGGCCTGCATCCGCCAATTTTCCAGAAGCTCCTTTGATTTTTCCGGGTCATCCAGGTCTTTCAGATGGAATGCCTGCGTTTCCTTCCGCCACAGGCTCTCCGCCGCGTCCCGGATGGAGAAGTCCTCCCGGTAGCCTTGCCGGGCGGCTTCATCAATGCTTTTCAGAGTCCCGATGCCGCTGCTGTCCGTACCAGGGGCCACACTCTTGCCAGCGGAGCGCGCCGCGGCGCTGGGGTCACAGCGGAAGCCCGCCTGGGGCGCGCCAGTGGTGATCTGGCTGGTAATGTTGGGGACGTTTCCTAAACTTGAGAGGTTCATGGTGGTTCCTCCTAAATGTGGGTCTGTAGGGATTGCAGAATTGCCTGCATTTATTTTTTCATCAAGCCTATAAACTGGAATTTATTCTCCTAATAAGGTTCCGTTTTTGAACCTTTCCGAATAATCCAAAAGCTCTTCTTTATCAAGCATAGGCTCGGAACTTACTCCTTCAAAAATAATTTTATCATCTCGATATGTGAACTGAAAAAGAATATCAGGCTTTTTATTAAACTCTACAAATATTATCCATTCATTATAACTAAGAATCCGATTTAAATAAGAGTGCTTTATTTTGATTTCTCTGACATCCTGTGTGGTGTAACCTCTATATTCAAGTTCGGTATAAGTGTACGTTTTAACGAATTTCTGCATTATAAAAACATTCAGGCTAAGCGCAAAAACAATTACCGCTAAAACAACACCGCTTATAATCAGCACCTTTTTCTTCTTCACCATTATCTCACCTCCACATCAAGTTCCGATTTAGCAATCTATGTGATATGTTATTTTTCTCTGTCCTTCGGATGCCGGACTGCCCACAGGATGAATGCTCCCATGACCGCAACGCCCAGCAGCGTCCCTACACCACGCATATTCCAACTGATGCCGATGGTCGCTTCTGCCAGGACGCCCACCGCAAGGGTGATAATAGCCGCAACAATTTCCACGTTCGATTCCTCCTATTTTTTCATCAGGCCGGTAAACCGGAATTTGTCATTCAGCCTAATCGGGAAACAAAAATATAACTATCGTACTAATCACTTGAAGTATAGCAATGAACATAAGCAGATACTTTATTCCATGCTTAAACTTTGAAGAAGGCAGCAACATCCAACCAGACATTAAAATACTGTTGATTGACATGGTGATTCCGCCTATAAATCGATAGTTGTGCGTTACACAATGCTTTATTCCGTCTTTTATTCCATAAACGAAATATAAATCGTAAAATTGCCAGAGATGTAGCTGATACTTACATTTTTCTCCCCATTTGACACAATCGCCCCAGCAGAAGTATTGTTCTGTCCCTCAATATCCGCGGACGTTCCCTCAATCACAGAAAAACCGGCTTGCTGCAAGGACTCTATATAATCCGCATGGTCCGCTTCGCTCATATCTGTCAAATTGACAGCGAAGCTCTGGTGCTCCTCGTCAAATGCGACCCAGCTGACCGTACCGGGCGGAACTGGCAGATCATCGGTGAACGTATTTACAGGCCAAACATCTGTATAGGATATTTCCATGGGAGCATTAGGAGACAAATCGTGGGGGATAACTGCCTGGATGATCGCATTTACAATTTCCCGGTCTGTGTCAGATAGGCGGAGGCTCTGATCGGACTGCTCCAGCCGTTCATTGAATGTGCCGCAGCCGGAATGGTAGTAAATCGTCCTGCCATCAAAGGCCAGCACGCAGTCGCTGGCGCAGTCCGTCGCATCAGACACCCAACTCCCGGTGTCAAGGATTTGCTGGATCGTTTTTGTGTTCTCTTTTGACAGATCAAAGGCGCTGCCGCCCACCTGCGCCAGAGACATCTGTGCGGGCTGGGGGTCTGGAGCAGCTGGAGCAGTCTGCTGTTCATCATCTGCGCTGGTGACAGTGATACGCTCGATCTCTGCATTTCTGTGGTAATACACATGGACTGATGTGGTATCGTCCACCTTCCAGAAGTCGGCGTACTCTCCGGGCAGTTCTCCGTCAGCCTTTCCCCACGCTTTCTCCAGGTCCGCCAGCGTACAGCCCTGCACCTGCTGGATCTGCTCACCGCCCCATTCTGCACCATTCTCTGCGATCTCTTCAAGGGATGGAATTTTGTCCGACGAGGAACAGGCACAGAGGGTCAGTGCCAGAGATAACGCAAGTATAAAAACAGTGATTTTTTCATAATGCACCCCCGGCATTATGCCTGCATATCCACGCCCTGCCGATAGCCCTCCAAAATACTGGTATCAAAGGGTTTGCCCCAGTCCCAGCTGGGGTCCTGCTGGTGGACGTACTCACCCAGCCGGGCGGCCTCGCTGTGGAAAATCTCATTCAGCGTCCAGGACGCGCTGAGCCGCTGCTCCGGCGCCAGAGACATCGTATAATCCCGGATGGCCTTGCTGATGTCCTCACCGTCGCTGACCCCATAGCCTTTTTTCATGTGGTCCAACGCGATCTGCTTGATCTGCCGCACCACCCCTTCATCCACAGGGACCATTTTCCGGTAGTCCCCGGCGCCGTTCAAGCTCATGCCGGGGGTGCCGTAGGGGTTGACATGGGGCTTCCCCTGCTGCCGCTGGTTCAGTTCTCCAATTCGCTGCTGCTGTTGATTTTTCACCAGTTCTGTAATCGTCATGACAAAATCCTCCTATCAAAAATTGTTCATCAGCTTATGCGGCTCAGTCCCAAGTCAGCTTCGGCCACTCCATCCCCTGCGCGTTCGGAGAAAGCCCATCTTGTTCAACCGTCCATTCCTCCAAGAAAAACTCATATCCAACGCAGGACTCGTCCCGGCAGAAGAAGGTCCAGGTCAGCACATCCCCCTTTTGGCATTCCGTCGTGAGTTGTCCATTGCCAAAATAGTCACCCTGCGGCCGCTCCGGCCTCGCGGCCGGCTCCGCCGAGAGTTCCCCGTCAGTATAATTGCTCTCCTCACCTCCCGGATTTGCGGCCAGCTCCGCCACAAGCTCCCCATTGCGCAGGAGGCGGAACGTGTTGTCCGTCGTCTTGGGGACCTCCTCGAAATAGCTGTACACGCTGGTATGCAAATTTGAAATCGTAACCACCCCGCCGCCGTCTTTGCTTTGCTCATACTCTGGTCCGCTGACACCATAAAGGTCGCATTGGACCGGCAGCAGCATGGCGGTGTCTCTCAGGTCCCCCAGGCTCTCCTGACGCCGGGTCCCGCCGTTTTGGATGGCGGCGTCCAGGCTGACGATCCTGGAGCCGTTTAAGGGAATCTCCACCTTCCCGGTAAAACTCCCTGTGCCGTCGTAAACCATCGGCGCCCTGCCCTTGCTGTTCGTGCTTCCCATAGAGGTCCAAAGCAGTTCCAGAGCGGTGTCCTCCGTCCACTCCTTCAGCTTGACGGTCACTTCCACGTACAAGCCCCGCCTTTCCCGGTTCAGCGCAGGCGTATAGCTCCAATCCAGGACCAGATTATCCGCATTTTCCAAATCAGAGCGCAGGGAAGCGACCTGCGCTTCCAAGCTGCTCACATTGTCCATGATACTGTTCTGGGCATTCCATACGTCCTGTTCCAAATCGGAAATCCGCCGACGCTGCCCAAAGCTCAATATCAGCAGGACCACACAGAGCGCCAGCGTCAGGCCCCGCGTCCAGTCTTGTTTCCTTTCCAATGTTCTCTCTCCTGTCTCCATGATCTCACCGCGAATGGATGATGCCGTAGCAATAGGCCCGGCGGACGATCCGCCCGTCGTCCGTGCGATAGCCGTGATTCGGGTAGTCGTCCTTTCCAACAGACGTCTCATACAGCTCCAGCACCTGATTGAACTCCGCCTTTTTCAGCTCGTAGGGCAGATCAAAGCTCCGGGTGGGCAGGTTCCCCGCCGCCACGTCGCCGCTGAGGACCTGGGAATAGAGCAGGTCAAACAGCGCCTTCTGTTCCCGGGTCAGGGCGTCGTAGCCCTCCACTTCATCGCAGATGGGCACCGCCAAATCTCCATACAGCCAGCACCCCACCGGCGTGGGAAGCTCCATCTCCTCCCCGCCGGTGCGCAGACGTCCGGCCATGTCGGTGATGGACAGAATCGTCCCTGTCTCCGGCAGATACTCCACCCGGTAGGACGGCTGCATCAGCTGCTTCTCCGCGATCAGCGTCACGGCGCACTGGAGGTCTCCCTCCGTGGCGGAACGATAGTACACGTACCGTTCGTCCGGGATCTGCTTGGCCCCGTCCCGCACGGGCCGGTCCACCAGCAGCAGGGGGCCCACGTAGAGGGCGGGGGTCCCGGCCCGGTACAGCTCCAGGTCCCGCCCGGTCTTCTCGATCTTCCCATTCAGGCGGATTCCCAGGACCCCGAAGCCAAACACCAGCACCCCCAGGCCGCACAGGGCGGCGTAGGCGATCCACGGCGTTTTGGGCGGCTCCCGGCGCTCTTCCTCCAGCTGCCGGAGGTAGAAGGCCCGCCGCTCCTCCGCCGTGGCAAACTCCGGGGGCTTGACGCTCTCCCGCCGCCGCCGGGCCCGGCTCAGGGCCGCCCGCTCCAGCAGGAAGCAGGCCAGGGGCGTAAAGGGCATCGCCGTCAGCAGGATGCCGCAGATGATTCTGCCCCAATGCTCGCCCCGGAGGACCGACACCGCCGGGTCTGAACCGAACCGCCACCACAGCGCCTCTAGCAGCTCCGGCGCGCACAGGGCGGCGGCGGGCAGGGTGAAGGTCAGCAGGAAGGCCAGGAGCAGCCATTTTCGTTTCATCGCAGTCTCTCCTCCCCGCAGGAAATCCACAGCACCAGGCGGCTGTTGGGCAGATAGTCGATGCGCACCGGGTAGGCGTACATCTCGTAGTCCGTCAGGTCAAACTGGAGCTGGCCCATGCGGCAGTCCACGCCGTCTATGTGGATGTTCAGCACCCAGCGGTTGTAAATGCCCGGCATAATGGGCATCAGCAGCTTCGACCAGCGGGGATTGGAGTACCAGGGAATGGGGTCGTAGCCCTCCCGGGTCTCCCGGCCCAGTTGGGCCATGGCGTTGTTCCAGGCGGTGTCCTCCTCCATCTCCAGGGTGACAATGCCGGTGCTCCATTTCCCCTCCAGAACCAGCGGCAGGTCCCGGGCATAAGGGACCAGGGAACACGCCGGCCAGAGGGCCAGCGCCAGAGCCAAAGCCCAGGCGCCCCAGGCCCGCGCCCAGGGCGGACGGCGGCCGAACAGGCGATAGGTCAGCACCAGCCGCTCATAGCACTGGACGGCCAGCAGCGCGTCCAGCGCCAGATTCACCAGCAGCGGGACCACGGAAGCGATGTACATATAGGGCCGGAAGGACCGCCCCAGGAAGGAGAACAGGTCCTGGGGCTGGTTTTCAAAGATGCCGCCCGCCGCCATCTGAAACAGCAGCGTCACCGCCGCCAGCAGAGCCGGGGCCCGCCAGAGCCGGGAGGCCGACAGCCGCGCCGCCAGGGCTTCCCGGACCAGCCGCCGCTCCCGGCGGGAAAACTGCTCCTGATGCTCCCGAAACCAGACGTAGGCGTCGTCCCACTGCCCCTGGTCCGCCAGCTCCGCCAGGGGCCTAAAAAATTCATTTCTATCCATGGCCGTCACACGTTGTTCCGGGCGACGGCGTTTTTCAGGACATCCTCCTCGGTGAAGGAGAAGGTGTAGGACACCTGCCCCTTGGTGTAGGAGATAGCGTTGACATCCTCATTTTCGCTGAACTGATAGCCTTTCAGCGCCCCGTCCATATAGTCTTTTATCTCTTCCTTGCTCTGCCGGTCCAGCTCCAGCCCGGCAATGGAGACCGGAAGCCCGCATTCCCGCATCTGGGCCACCTTGCAGGAGATGGCGCAGATTTTTCCCTCCCGAATCTCCACCTGCTCGGAGGTGGGATTGTAGAGCCAGCAGGAGAGCGGTGCGCCCGCGCCGTCCTTGGGCTTGAAGGGCACCGCCGTATTGTAATAGGTCTTGGCCTCCATCACCGCACCGCTGTAGTTATATGTATAGACAGAATTTCCCTCCGTGGACATGGTAGCGAGGATATAGCCGTCCCCCATGAACTCCCGCACGGTCATGGTCCGCATCTCATAGGTCTTTTCGCCAATGGTGATCTCCGCCTTGGCCCCTCCGGCCCGAAATGTAAAGATTCCGCCGCAGATCAGAATTGCCAGACAAATGACCCCCAGAATCGGATGCTTCTTTTTCATACCAGTCGTTCCTCCTGTTATTTAATGCTTGGTTCTGCGCTCCCCCTTATATAGGCATTATTGCCTATAACGATTTTCTCTCATTATAGGCAATAATGAAGATAATTGCAAGAGGGGAGTGGAGAGAATGATTTCCTACGCGCCGCTGTGGGCCACCATGGAAAAAAAGCACGCCACCACCTACACGCTCCAGTTCAAGGGCGAGATCAGCAGCTCCACCATCCGGCGGCTGAAGGCCGGGGAATCCGTGTCCACCAACACGCTGAACGCCCTGTGCCGGATTCTCCGGTGCGATCTTCCCGATATTGTGGAATACATCGACGATGACCTGGGGCAAGCTCCTTAAAACCGGCTCTCCCATAGTGCCGTCCCGGAAGGGGCGGCGCTTCTTTTACTTCTCGGCCTTATAGATCGGCGTGACGGAGCTGGTCATGCCCGATTCTTCAAACTCGCTGATGGTAGCCGAGAGGCTGAGCTTACCGTCCGCCATGTTGCCCTGGTAGCTGCCGCTGACCATGCCGGAGTTTACCAGGGCGTTCTGGTCCGCCGTCTGGAAGTCGATGCCCATATGGGTGACCACACGGTCTCCGTCCTTGGTAACGCCCATGTACATGCCGGGCGTCTGCTGTGCCGCCTGGGCATAGAACTCATTCAGCCCGGCTATCGTTTCGTCGTCCAATTCTCCGTTATTGGCCTCCGACACTTCCTCAACGCAGGCGATCATCTCATCGCCTAACGCGGCAAAGTAGTAGGTATGCTCCACATTGTCTATGGTATTGGTGCAGACCGCCATCTGGAAATCCGCGTAGTCATAGAAGCCGCCGGTGAACAGGTTCATAAAGTCGTGGTCTGTGTACCCCCGGTGGTCGATGACATAGCCGCCGTTTTTATCCGTCGCCATGGCCCGGACGGTCTCCTCCTCTCCCATGGCCGCGTTGGCAATGCCCTGGCTCATCCATCCGGCGTAGTCCGCGAAGGCGGTTCCGCCCTCCCGGCATTGGCTCTCCATGGCCGCCAGCATCGCCTCGTTGATGGCGGAGCGGAAATCATACTGGGCGGCGGTGATGTACACCATGCTGTTTCCCACGGCTCCCTCGTCCCCCACGCGGAAGGTCAGGCCGGTCATCTTCTCCCGGAACTGCCGATACACGGCGTCCAGCTCCGGGGCGGCTTCGCCCTCGGCCACGGGGAAGACGGTCAGCAGGGGATTCTCTTCCTCCAGGTAGGTCCTCGCCTGCTCGAACTCCCCGTTCTGCAGGTTCGTAAGGAAATGGACAGTGGCCTCCTCCGCTGAATCTGCCGCCTCCTGTTTGGTCCCGCCGCCGCAGGCGGTGAGCGTCAGGCACAGGGCCAAAACGAAAAGGACCTTGATTTTGCGTAAGCGTTTCATGTTGAATTCCTCCTTAGATATTGAAAACAGTAGACTTTTTTCTATTTTATAATTGTGATCTATTCCCCCGGATCACGGCAGCCAGCCACAGTCTTGGGACAAAGCATACGGAACAGAGTAAACAGCGCAAATCCCAAGGCAGCCCCGATGGTGTTATAAATCAGATCATCCACATCAAAACTGCGCCCCAATACCGGCTGAATAATCTCAATCAACAGCGAGCAACTGAAGAACACAAACACCATATTCTTTGCTTGGACCCTTCGGTCAAGCAGCGGGAGCAGAAAACCCAATGGAATAAACATCAGCACATTACCGACTGCCATGAACCGCACCCAGGAACCGCCTGTCAATTCTCCGCGCCAATACCTGACAATGGAGGGAATCAAGCTGTATTCAAGTTTGAACAGTGGACCAATCGTTGTGCCTGGATAACCGTTGAACAGGTAAAGCCAGATGTACGTCCAGAAGTTATTGGGGGGCCAAACCAGCGACAGCAGACCCGTCAAATAGCAGACGAATACCGCAAGCACAGCTTCCCGCTCCTTATTGACGGAAGAAAACCTTCTTTTCCGGCTGCAGCGGCGGACATATACGAAAACAACCGCCGCCAACAGGCTGATGGGCAGAACTTGCATAAATTGAGATATTACATTGCCCGACAAGAACAGCTTCTCTAGCATGTATCCGCACCTCCCGATTGGCTGCCCGAATCCGTCCTTTGGCTTTCCAGCTCCGCCAGCCAGGACTCCGCCAGAAAATATTCAACCGGCATAACGGCAATCCGATCCTGCCCATAAAGGCCGCAAGTCTCCTTCAAGGCTTGCCGGCAGCCCTCCAGCTCACCCTTTTCATACCTCTTCACCGCTATCAGAAACTTTGCCGGAACCAGTGCCCGCAGATAGAGCTTTGGGTTGGTTTCTTTCGCTGTCTCCGATAATAGCTGTGCCTCGCCGATTTTGTCCCGGAGGAACCGGACCGGCGCAAAGGCCGGTTCCGTGCCCGCCTTTGTCCGAAGCCGCGCGTTGAGTACCTTTATGCTCTCCCGCTTGAGGTCTTCGCCCTCCATGACAACGGCCATGTAGTACATCAGGCATGGAGCCTGGATGCGGTTCGGCTGGTAATTCGTATGCGGCGCCTCCCGGATGGCCTGGGCCGCCTCCGCATAGTGCCCCTGCTTCATACATGCGATGGCAAGATCAATCAGCCATATGGAAGAACGGGCGTCATAGCCCCTTCGGGCTGACTCCTCCGCCTCCTGACGCATCATCTCCCGGCAGACCTGAGCGGCCTCCGCATACTCTCCAAGAGCCAGCAGCGCCCGTACCTGACTGCCCGGCTGTAAGTCTCCATACTCTCCCGGGTCCGTTTTGCACAGATGCCCCTTTTCCTGGTATACATCGCAAAATTCCTGATAACGCTTTTCCAGGATCAACGAGTAATGACCCAAACAGATCCCCCCAAACAATATTCCAAAAAAAGGAAGGCACTTTGTACTGTAACTTTGCTGCACAATACAAAACGCCTCTTAACCCTGGGATCATATCCACTGGAAAACCTGACTGACAACCCTGCTGCCGGCACGCTCGCTTTCCAGTGGCGCAAACACTGTGATTCCGCCATTTCCTACGCCTACGCGCAAAATACTCTTTACTACCCTATCATCAAAAATCCAACTCCGCAGGAACAGCAGCTGTAAAAGGCGTTAAATCATTGAATGATTGATTTTAGAATTTCGTTTGAACGCTGCCGGCAGAGCAGGCAATTCCTCTGCCTTACGGTGGATAGAACACACTTTCAGCGATCTGAATCAGTGTTCCGGCGTCCAGCGCCGCGGAAAGCCAGAAAACCTCCCCCGGTTCCTGGCCGTCCCAGACCAGATAGAGAACGCCATCGGCCGCGGAGTACAGCTCCGCCGCCTGTCCGTTCACCAGGACGCTTTGGGACTCCAGGCCCTTCACGGCCTCCTGGAGTTTTTCCTTCTCCTCTGTCTCTGGAGGACCCAGGAACGCAAATTGGATTTCATCGCCGTTTTCGTCTTCATACTGGCGTTCCTTGGAGCTGGAACCGGCAGAGCCTCCCGTGCAGTGATACCCCATGGGAATCCAGTTGGGCTGCCGGACCTTTGGAGAAGGCGCTGCCCCCTCGATGCTCTCCGCCATTTTGAGAATGTCCTCCTCCGGCAAAAACGCGCTGATGTAAAAGAGTGCCCCTGCCTCTGGGTCCTGCCAAACCAGCTCGCTATTTGCGCCTCCTGTGTCCACCAAATACATATCGGCCGGATTCCTGCCTACAAGCACCTGTTTTTCCTCAGCGTTTTCGTTGGGGAAAAGATACGACCTGGCCCCCTCACGGTCCAGCTGAACCATGAAATGCAGCAATCGACCCTCCGGGTTTTTGTAGAGGAACGAGAACGAATTACCGAAGGTATCATTCTGCATATACAGCTCATAGCCCTCCGGCACCCAGGTGAGCCTGTATTCCACCGGCAGAACCTCCACGCTCTCCGCCATGGCGGTCAGCTCCTCCTGGGAACAGGGGGCGATCATCCAGAACAGCAGCCCGTCCCGGGCCCAAACCAGAGCGTTCCCTGCCTCCTGCGTTTCCTCCAGATAGAGGTCCGCAGCAGCGCCGTCCACTGTGACGGGCCGGGCCTCCATCGCCCCGCCCAGAGTGGAGGAGATCTGTAGGCTGGCGGTTTCTGAGCCCCGCCGGTAGGCCAGGGTAATCTGACGGCCCTTTTCATCCCGGTAAAGCACATGGCCTCGATTTTCCCGCAGGGAGCGTTCTGCCTCCTGATACCCGTAAGGCATCCAGGTCAGCCAGTACTCCTCCAGGGGCGGCGGCTCCTCTCGTTTCTCCATGCTCTCCGCAACCCGAACCAGTTCCTCCCCGGTAAGAGGGCCGGAAATCCAGTAAAGAATCCCCGTGTCCCGATCCACCCAAACCAAGTTGTTGGCATTGCCCGGTACCCGATCCAGGTACAGATCCGCCGGATTCTCTCCGACAAATACGGAAACGATCTCCGCTTCCCCAACCAGCATCAGTGTTCCGGGATCAAAATCTTCGGGATGGAGAATGGTCAGAAGTCCTCCCTTTCCGTCCTCATAGCGGAGGATACGTTGTCTCCGCAAATCATCGGTAGTGGTCTCATAGTATCCCTCCGGCAGCCAGGATGGGTAGAACATCACTTCTTGAGGCGCGGTGCGCATACCCTCCCCGATCTGAATCAATTCCTCTCCGGTAAAGGGGCCGGAAAGCCAGAAGAAGACGCCGCTCTCTCCGTCCACCCAGACCAGATGGTGGTCCTCCTGACCCAGGAACAAAAACGCCTGGTCTCCTCCAACCAGCACGGAAACCGCGTCCGCCTCGCATTTGTCCGGGCGCAGGCCGGTTATATCAAATTCCTGGGCATAGGTGATGGTCAAACGTCCGCCCTTCCCGTCCTCATAGGTCAGGACGCTCTTTCCGGCGTCCAGGCCCTTGGGGACGTTATCCCCCTTCGCCGGGCAGTCCTGGGCGGAGGTCTCATCGTACCCCTCCGGCAGCCAGGACGGACGAAAGCGCACATTCCGGGGGACGGCTTCCACGCTCTCCGCCATGCAAACCAGCTCTTCCCCGCTTATGACGCCGCCAATTCGAAACGCAGCCCCATTCCTCTCGTCCACCCATACGATAGCGTTGGCTTCTCCCTCTTCCGAATCCAGATACAGATCGGCGGGGAGCCCGTTGACCTGGACCTTTTGATAGATGATCTCATTCTCTCCCGCAATCTGGAGGACCGGCGACGACATGTCCGAAAAATAGGTGAACACTGCGATATTGCCGGTTTGGTCGTCTATATAAGTGACAGACACAATACCGGCAGAAAACACAAACCGGTGCTCGATCCGATACCCGGCCGGCACATAGGTGGGCTGATAGAGAACCTCCTCCTTTGAAACGGCTTCTCTTTCCTCGTTCCCAAAAAACTTGTAGAGGAAATAGTTGTCATGAATTTCCCGCACCCAGCCCGCAAAGACCTCCCGGGCCTCCGGGCTGACCGCCAGCACCGCGCACCCGCTGAGCAGCAGCGCCAGCAGTACGCATGCCGCCGCATGGAGGGACTTATACCAGACCGGATGCCTGCCCCGGCGCAGCAGCTTTTTCATCCTCCGCTCGAAGCTGGGAGAAAAGGTACGCTCCGGTGCTTCTTCCAATAGCACTCCGTATTCCAGCCGGGCCGTGTCCAATATGACTCCGTGAATCAGCCGATCCAACGCTTGCTCTGTCATAACAGCTTTCTCCTCCTCTCCCGTTGGGACCGCTTCTTACTGCACTTTTCCAATGCTCTCCGCGACTTTCATCAGTTCCTGTTCCGTAAGCGTGCCGCACAGGTTGAACGTCAACTGTTCTTCATTATCCATCCAAATCAGGACAGATATATGTCCCTCCGAGCCCAGGTACATGTCCGCCGGCTTTCCCAAAACCGAGGCCGGCTGGTAGCTGTCTCCCTTCTCCAGCTCAATCTCCATTTCGGTGCTTTTCGCATTCTCCATCACCAAGAGAGTGAAATAGTCTCCGTCCTGGCCCCGATAATTCAGTATTACCGGCAGCTTGGCGCCGCCGGAGAGCAGCGTATAGCCCTCCGGCACCCAAGCGGGGCAGTAGGCAAGGGGCAAAGTCTCCACACTCTCAGCCATCCTGACCAGTTCCTCCCCGGAAACCGGCGCGGCGATCCAGAGGAAAAAGCCCGTATCTTCGTCTGTCCAAACAAGCACATTCCGGTTACCCTCCTGGCCGTCCAGATATAAGTCCGCTCTGCGTCCGTGGACCTGCGCCTCATGTGCCTCAGCGTTTTCCGTGTATACCGTCATGGAAAGCTCCGGCGCGTACCCGAAAACCGCGGTCTCTTTGCCGTCTGCTTCATAGGAAATATTCACCATTCCATACAGCTGCGGCCGCTCCGCTTCCTGGTAGCCCTCTGGGAGCCATGTTGGAAGAAATGCAATCTTTGTCAAGTCCTCTTGAACGTCCTGATCCGGTCCGACATACTGATAACTAAAATAGGTATCATGGACTTCCCGCACCCATCCGGCGAAGGCCTCCCGGGCCGCCGGACTGACCGCCAGCACCGCGCACCCGCTGAGCAGCAGCGCCAGCAGAACACATGCCGCCGCGTGGAGGGCCTTATACCAGACCGGATGCCTGCCCCGGCGAAGAAGCCTTTTCATCTTCCGCTCAAAGGCGGGGGAGAAGCTATGCTCCGGCGCTTCTTCCAATAGCACTCCGTATTCCAGCCGGGCCGTGTCCAGTATGACCCGCCGGGCCAGCTGGTCCAGCGCCTGCTCTGTCATGTCTGTTCCCTCCCGCACTTCCAGTCACTTGTCCTTTATGGGCGCTTTCTTGTTCGCCGCCTTGTGGAGCGAAATCTGAAACACAATCCCCAGAATCGTGCCCAAGTATATGGCGTAAGCCGGCATGATCGCGCTGATAAGAAGAACCCCCACCAGAAAATAGATTCCCCGCTTTTTGCTCTTTTGCGCTGCACGGTACACAAGCACCCCCAGCAGAACCGGGATGCCCAAAAAGAAGATAACCATCACGATCACTGCCGCAACCATCCGTTCATCCACGGTTATTCCTCCTAAATCTATGGATAATCTATGGATTTCCCCAGCGGAGTCCGCCGCTCCGTCGCGTCAACGCCCGCTTACTATGATTACCGCAGCGAGAGGCCGGATTCTCACATGATTTTTCAAGAATTTTTCAAAAAATTTTCAGCGGCCAAAACAGCTCTTAGTAGACATCGTTGAAAACCTCTACTCCCAGGATTTCAACAATGGTCCCCTCCAGGTATTCCCTCCCTGATTCCAGGTCAGAGTTCAGCCGGTGTACATTCTGTACGTTGTATAAAATCGCCCGGTATTGAACCGTTCCGCCGTCTTTCAGCCTCAGCCGAAGCGGGAACAGCAATATGACTGCGGCGGCGGCAAACAACACAATCTTCCGTTTCAAGCAGGTTTCCTCCTTTGGAACCGCTATTATCTGACATTCTCTACAATGTCAGGTCCCAGGGTAATGTACTTTTCGAGAACCGCATTGACAGCGGCCCGTTCCGCATCGGCCAGCGGAAGGCTCCTCCCTTCGGTCAGCACGACCTCCTAGACCTCGCCGCCGTCACGGTCTCCCGGATTCTCCTCCGAATCCAGAAGCTCGTATTTCAGCCTGGAGGCCCAATCTCTCAGCGCGTCAAGTTCGTTGCCCTCCGCCGTCCACTCCGTCACCGTTCCCCCGGCCCGGTGTGTGATCTCCGCTTTCGTTACATCATCTGCGATGTAAGCCGCTATGGGACGGCCCGGACCGCCCGCCCCAGGAGCAGGCACACAGCCCGTCAGGCCAAACACGCAGATCAGGGCCGAGAACAGTATGGTTATCGTTTTCATTTGCATTTCTCCCCTTCCATGATGAGCGGACAGGGCTTCCATCGCAGTTCGCATTCCCCGGTGGCATTTATAAACTGCCAGCGCAGATAATACCTGCTGTCCGCATACAATTCCACCCTGCTGGAAGGACAGCGGCGGTTCAGCTTTAATAAGGGCCGCTTCTTTCTGTCAAGCAAGGAAAACTCCGCCTCCCCCTTTGACAATTGCGTATTCAGTATCAACTCATATGTGCTGCTCTCATGAAATCTGCCCACACGCTGAACCCAGCCGGTGCAGGAATCCAGGTCTACCTTGTCAGCGCTTTTCCCGGGACGGGACATGAACAGAACCGCCCGGATATTCTTTGATACGGCAATCCCCCGGCCGTATAGGAAATACATCACGGCACAAAGGAAAATCGCAAGCATTGCAAAGCAGGCCCATATATTCAATATTTGTCCCTCCCAACCACTCGTTTCGTCTGTCCAGGCAACAGAAAATCCGCTCCCTCACTATGTTAACGCAGCGAAGAAGCGGATTCTCACATGATTTTAATAGAAAACCTGAAAAAACTTTTTCAGAGCCATGACGGAAGGTCGTTACGCATCCATCAAAAAGCCTTCCTGCTCCACGATATTCCGCAGGAACCGGCGGCCCCGGCTGATCCGGGTGCTGACCGCCGTTTTCGTCAAACACAGCTTGGAGGCGATTTCCCCATCGGAATAGCCCGCCAGCTTCATCTCCAGGGCCGCACGGTACGACAGGGGCAGACGGGCAAAGGTCTCCACCAGGGTGTGATAATCGCTGACGGACTCCGCCGTTTCCGCAAAGCCGTCCCAATCCTCCAGCGGAGCGGCGTCCTTCTTCTTGCGCTGGAGAGAAATCGCCTCGTTCCTGGCAATCACAACGACCTGCGGAGCCAAATCCTTGGCCGGTATGTTCTGAAACCTGGAAAACTTCTTGATGATCCGCAGGAAGGCATTGTGAACTGCGTCCTCCGCGTCCTGGTCGTTGTGCAGGATGCCGTCCGCCGCGCGGAACATGGCGTCTCGGTATTTCAGGTAGATTTCCTCAAACCGGACCTTTTCCTCCGGTGTATCCAGCATTTGCAGATAGAGCATCAGCATAGGCGCTACCTCCTGACAGGCGTTTGGAGCCCGAAAACATACCTTCCTACTTGCATATCGGCAAATTCCATTAAAAAATAAGGTTTTGGGCAAATATCCCCCCAAAGCAGGGACTTTAAGGGGCCTTTTGAGCTTCATCCTTCTCACTGCCGGACGAAACCAAGCAGAACAATATGCCGGAATACTGTTTCTATCATATCGGTAATTGGTCAAAAAGTCAAGGTTTGTAAAAAGCGGCGGCGCCGCATTGTTCAGAATGTGATCCACTATGGTGAAGCAGTAGGCCCCGTATTTGCTGGATGTCTCAGATATGGCGTCCGCGTTCTTCTGCCAGTACAGCTCTATGATTCGGCAATCCTCCATGTGTCGTCACCGCTCTATCGTTTGAAGGTCCCTTCATCCTATAGGACAGGAGCGCGTATGAAAACCTTACACATTTTTTCAAATCTGCAGTCCCTTTTGCATCTGATCCCGGTTGAATATTCAGGGGTACGAATTGCTGTTATCTCCTGACACTATCATACTAACGGACCGGAGCATGGTCAAGCCCCGCTCTTTTAAGCAAAGACCGGCTGAAAAGGACGGAGGCCCTGCATCTCAGGGCCTCCGTCCTTCTCTTACGCCTTTACAGCTCTTTTAGAAGTTCCTCCGCAGATACGCCATACAGCTTTGCCAGGGCAATCAGATTCGCCGTGGAGGGGTCGGACGTGCCGTTCTCCCATTTGCTGACCGTCTGCCGGCTGACGCCCACCGCCACGAACTCCTGGGATATCCTGCACCGGGCCCGGTTCTCCCGGAGCCTCTCCCCAAGGGTCCCCCCGGACTTCCTTGGCCTCCGCTCTCGCCGGACTGCCCTCGATATACTTGTGCAGTGCCCTCACCACGAGAAGAATCAGGTACACGAAGAGAGCGGCCAGGGGAATCAAAATCAGCAGCGAAAATAGAATAACCTTGAATCCTGCGGCCATGAAGCCACCTCCTTTTCGCTTCGATTTTATCCCGGCAAGGGCGGTTGCAGCTGCCAACTATTCCGCAACTTTGGGTTGCCGGGAGGGTGGAACAGCGCCTGTCGTCCGGCGGGCCGCCTATTCCAGCGTGTCCCCCACCAGCTCCGCCCACAGCGTTTCATAGGGCCGGGGCTTCACCGGGTTTTCCCTGGCGTACTCGCCCATGGGGCTGGTGACCCGCTGGGGACGGTCCAGGTTGGCAAGCAGCAGGTCCAGGGCGTTCCGCAGGGCGGGCAGGTCGTGGATGAGGTAGGCGGGAGTGACCTTGCCCAGGAAGGTGTCCTTGGGATACTTCTTCCCTTCCACGTCCATATAGGTCCACTTGTCCGCCGCGTGGAACTCCGCCGTTTTCTTGTCCTCCCGGACCCAGGCCAGGAGGAAGCGCCCGCCGTCCTGCCGGAGGACGATGTGCCGCCGCTCTCCCGCCGTCTTCCCCCAGGTGAGCCGGAGCTTTTGGCCGCCGCCCAGGAGGAAGTCTGCCAGGAGCTTCTGGACCTTGGGGCGGTTCCCCTCCGTCACCGCCAGGGTCTCCACGCTCCCCCCGTCATCTACCCGGGCGGCGGAGCTGGGATGCTCGTAGAAGTAGAAGCGCGCGTCGGGCCGGTTGTGGGCCCGCTCCATGGGGAAGCCGCCCAGGAGCTGCTTGTCCAGATTGTACTTCACCCGCCCATGATCCACGTTGACGGCATAGCTCCAGACGCGGCCCGCCATGGGCTTGACGTTGTTGGGCCAGCTGACCTGGGAGAAGATCGTCTCCAGATGCCGCCGGATGGTGAAAAAGTTCCGGTGGAGTACGTTCGGGAACAACCGGCTCTGCCGGAAGGGGACGGCCTGGGGAACGTGCTTGTCCTGCCCGTAGATCTCCGGCTTTTCCAGGAGGGCGTAGCTCTCGGCACAGAAGTCGTCGAAGTAAAAGCAGACGTACCGACCGCCGCTTTTCATCAGCACCAGGGACCGCCGGGGCTCGTAGTCCATGGGCGGCTCGTCCACCGGGAAGGCGCACGTCCAGGACCACTCCAGCCGCTCCACCCGGCCCGTGGAAAAGAGGGTCAGAAGCTCCTCCAATTTCTCCGGCGTGACTGCCTCTCCGTGCAGCTCCACCGGGGTACTCCACAGGGGCGGGAGGTCCTTGTCCTTACTGCGGACGGCATAGTCCCACTGGGCGTAGACCGCCTCCGGCAGGACCTTCAGCGCCTCCATGGGGAAGCCCTTGGGGTGGAGCTGGTCCTCCAGAAGCTGCTTTGCCAGGGCCTCGGCGGCCTGGGCGTCCTGGATGTCATCGAATTTCTCCATCAGCTTCTGCCCAAAAGGCGTCTGCTGGAACAGGGCCAGCACCCGGTCCCGCTGGAACCAGATGCAGACGTACAGCACTTCCGTGTTCTCGGCGAAAATCTGATAGGGCAGGAAGCTGACCGGAGGCAGGGACCGGGCCCACTCCGGTTCCTCCGCGTCCTCCATGCCCACTGCATCGGGAATGGGAAGCCCGCAGACCTGATCGGCAAGGCAGGCGGCGATGAAGGCCCGTCCCTCCTCCGGGGCGGCGGTGTCCTCCAGGCGGCGGAGGATTCCCGCTTTCACAGTTTCGTACTGATTGTAGTCGGCGGCGGTGATGGGCAGAAGCCGGAGGAACGTATCGGTGTTCGGGGCCCACTCCATCAGCTGGTCCCAGATGAGGCAGGGGCGGCGCACCGGCTCTCCGTTTCTCAAAAAGCTCATGTACCGAAGGTGGAAGTGGACGGTGAACAGGGCCTTCCCGAGTTTCAGTGTCTCGGAAACAGGCTCCGGGGTCTCCTCCCCCTCCACGCCCAGGAATTTCCGGCTCCACTCCGGCAGGTAGGGAAACTCCTGGTTGAGATACCCCAGCAGGGGCTGTTTCGTCTCCCGTTCCATGGAGTGGTAAAAGGCGGTGTTCAGCCAGTGGCGGAAGAAGGGCCGATAAGCAAGGGTCAAGGTCTCCGGTATCTCCGCCTCGTTGTCCTGATGGTTCCGCAGGTCGATTCTCTGGCGGCGGCGGGAGTCCCCGATCAGCTGCGTCAGCTGGGCGGCGCAGGGGGCGTCCGGGTTTTGCGCGTAGTAGTCCAGGACCTCCTGGGCAAAGTGTTCCCCGCTCCACTGGACATGGTATTTCATATGCTCTTCCGCAAACTTGCGGTTTCGCAAAGCCTTCTGGAAGTCCGGGCGGCTGAAAAAGGCCCTGACCTCCGTCCCGGCCTGTTCCCAGTCCTCCGGCTTCCCAGTTTCCTCCAGGGCCCGCACCTTTTGGCGGAAGACCTCAAATTCCCTGTTCAGCGTTCGGATGTCCAGCTCTCCCTCCGCGATGTCGGGAAATTGCTCCAGCACCCGGGCCCGAAGGTCCCCATAGAGCAGCTTGGCCCGGCCCATAAGGGCGGTTTTCAGCTCCAGCTTCTGCCAGGCCATTTGATAAAGCTCCTTGGGCAGCTTCTCCCGCTGGAAGAAGTGGTTGATGAGCCGCATACCCGCCGGGTGGCGCTCCGACGGCCCGGGGTTTTTGTCCTGGAAGTTCCCGAGCATATAGCCGTCCAGGATTTTACCCGCCTTCCTCAGCTTCCCATCTGTCCAGCGGCCTTTTTCCGCCAGCCGGAGAAGAGCCCGGTAGTCCGCGAAACTCCAGGAGATCGCCTTCTCCGCCCCTTTGAGGGGCTTCACCGCAGGACCGCGGGCGGCCAGCTGGAACAAGAACTCCTGTCCCTCGAATTGGGCGTCCTGTTCGATTCGGAAACTGAACTCCGTCCGCTCACTGCCATCCGGGTTCCGGTACACCGCCCGGTCCACGGCAAACTGGTAGACGGCGCACAGCCAGGTCAAAAACTCCCGGGGGATGGGATACTCCTCCTCCAGCCGGACGGCCTGCTCCAGAAGAAAGCCCGCAAACCGGCGCTCCCAGCAAACGTCCAGGAAGGCCCCGGAGGTGAAATAGTCCCTCCACGCCTGGTGGTCCTTCCGCCGCTTCCCGGTGTAGAGGTCCAGGAAAGCCTTCGCCGCCGGGTGGTCCGCGAAGGGGTTGGGGCCCTCGTCGATAACGGCGGGGCGGTCTGTCAGGGTCCAGCCTTCATCTTCCGGTCCCGCCGCCTCCGGTACGGTGGGCGGGAACGCAGCTTCTTCCCGGCCCTCGGCGTAAGCCAGCGCCGCCTGATAGGCCCGCCGCAGCTTCATGAACCCTTCCGGGTCCTCCTCCGGGTGGCAGGTCTTGGCCCTCTCCGCGTAGGCCCGTTTGATGGCGGAAACGTCTTTCGTGGCCTCCAGGCCCAATGTGGTCCAAAGTTCATCCATCCGGTCCTGCCTCCTTAAGTCTTGTGTACCAGCGCCGCCCGCAGCTCCTCATAGGGCACGCGCACCTCCGCGAACTGGCCCGGCTGGTCCAAAACGGGACCCGTGTTGTCGATGTCGTCCAGCAGCAGATCTATGCCGTTCCGCAGCCGCTTGAGGTCCTCATGGACCAAACAGGCCGGAAGGGCGCGGCCCATAAACCGCCGGGGTTCGTCCGATGCGTAGGCCAGGGCCCGGCGGCCGCCGTCCTCCAGCCAGAGCATCATGTAGTTTCCTTGGTCCTGTAAAAGCACCAGATGCCGAAGCTCTGTTTCCCCTTCCGCCGGGCGGAAGGGCCAGCTGACACGGACGCCCGCCAGCCTGCCCATCATGAAGTGGACCAGCCCCTCCGCCGCAAGGCCGTAGTTGCCGCTTCTCAGCGTTGTGACCGTCCGCTCTCCGCTGGGGTCCACAGTCTCCAGCTCCGTGGCGGGGCGGCTGAGGACGAATTTTGCCAGGTTGTAGTTCCTCCCCCGCGCCGCCGGGACGCCGCCCAGCTTCTGCTGGGCCATGAGGACCTTGTGCTTGGGGTCGTGGCGGCTCACGTCGCAGCTCCAGAGCCAGCCCCCCGGTCCTCCGGCCTGGAGCTGTCCCCAGCCCATCTGGCCCAGGACCAGATCCATGTCCCGGAGAAGGTCCTGGGCGCTGTGGAAGATGGAGTATTCCGCCAGCTTCCCCATGCCGAAGGGCACGTAGGCGATGTCTCCGCAGTCCACGGTCTTGTAGGTTTCCGCGTCGGCCAGCAGGGCATACCAGTTCTCCCCCCCGCCAAAGCTGTTCTCGAAATAGAGGCAGGCGTATTTGCCGCCGTCCTGGCGGAGTACCAGACGGCCCTCCATCCACTCCATCTCCAGCCGTTCCAGTTCGTCCTGAGAGAAACGGTACAGCAGGGCGGAAAGGGCATCCCCGGTCACTAAGATTTCCGGCGGGATCGGTTCTTCCTCCTTCGGCTGTTCCTCCACAGCCTGCCGCACCTTGGCGATGATGGGCTCCATGTCCGCCGGAATCTCCCCGGCCTCTTCCCACTCCGCCAGAAACGCCTCGGCGTTGACCTTGGGCGGCTCCCGGAGGATGTCGATGTGGGACAGGCCCTCCTCCACGCCGCCGACAGGTGTATAGAAGATTTTCCAGGGCAGTTCCCGGAGGCGGGAGAGGTCGAAGAACCGGGGGTCTGTCAGCTCCGCCAGCCGCCGCCGCGCCGCCTCAAAGCCGCTGTCCGCGGTGAAGCGGATAGGGGGAAAGTCCTTTTCATGGTCCGGCGTCCTCTTCACAGAGCCGGGCGCCGCTGTCCAGGTCCCGTTGACGTCCGGCAGCAGCTGTTCCTGCACCCGCCGCCCGGAGAAGGTCTGCCTGTAGATAGTTACAGCCGCCTCATCCTCTGTCCATTCGGCGGTGTAGAGCTTCCCGCCGCCCTCCATAGACAGCTCCAGGGGAAACGCCTTCTCCGGCGGCATCGGCTCTCCGGTCTCCTGGTCCAGGGGCAGGCGGCACACATGGCCCGCAAGGCACCAGACAATAAGGGCCCGGTCCTCCTCCGGCACGGGCAGGTAATCCAGGCGGCGGAAAATCTCTTCCGCCACCCTGTCAAAGTCCTTGTAGGGCGCCGCCGTGATGGGCAGGAGCAGGGCAAACCAATCGCCGCTCTCCTGGGCCGTCTGTTCCCAGGTGAGGCAGGGACGGTACACGGGCTTCCCGTTCACCCGGTACTCCAGATGCAGGGGATAGCAGTCGATCTCCACCGTGCCCATGGCCGCCGCAATGGTCCGGGGTGTTCCGTCCGCCCGCTCCGTAAAGCGGCGGCTCCATCCCGCCTGATAGGGCAGGTACTTCTCCAGGTATTTCAGCAGGGGCGCCCCAGTATCCGGGTCCCTGGCGGTGTAAAAGGCGGTGTTCAGCCACCAGCGGAAGAAGGGCCGATGGCGAAGCGTCAGCCGCTCGTAGTAAGGAATCCCCTCCGGGTCCGCCGCGTCGTCCTCCTGGCTCCAGCGTCTGGCCTCGCAGAGCCGGAGGTCCTCTTTCAGCCCGGAGATCACCTCCTCCGCCCGGGGAATGTCAGCGTGTTCCTGATAGTATTCCAGCATCCGGCGGACCAGGGTCTCCCCCATGCTCTCCCGCCGCCAGGGGGAGTAGGTCAAAAGCTGCTCCTCCAGGAACCGGGGCACCGGCAGGGCCCTCTGCATCTCCTGCGTCTGGAAAAACGCCTCGGACTCCGACGGTTCTGTCTCCGGGGCCATTCGGATGCGTTTCTGGTAGGCATCCAGGTTCCGGTTCAGCTGGAGGAAGTTCACCGGAACCTCTCCGCCGATCCCCGGCACCCGCTGGACCGCCAGCTCCCGGATGGGCCCGTAGAGGACCTTGGCCCGGCCCAGCACGGCGCTCTTGAGGTCCAGCCTCTGCCACGCGGAACGGTAGACCTCCTCCGGCAGGTCCTCCCGCTTCAAAAAGTGGATGAAGACCCGAAGCCCGGCGGGGTGGCGCTCACAGTCCGGGGTCACCCGCTGCTCACAGCGCTCCCGGATATAGGCGGGGGCGTAGCTGTTCAGCACCTGCCGGAACGCCTCGATGGCCTCCTGGTCCCAGCGCCCCGCCGCGGCCAGGCCGTTCAAGCGCCGGTAGTCCAGGAAACTCTGGAGGATGGCGAACTCGTTCCCCTTGGGCGTCTTGGGCGCGGGCCCCAGGGCGGCGATCTGGAGGATGTCCTTCATGCCGTCAAAGCTCCGGGCCTCCCCGCCGGAGAATTGGTAGGCAACGTTCAGCCAGGTCAGAAATTCCTTGTTGGGGGGAAAGTCCCCTCGAAGTTCCCGGACCTTTTGCAGAAGCAAGGACGTAAACCGGGGGTCCCAGGCGGCGTCCAGAAAGGCGGCGGAGGTAACATAGTCCATCCACATGGCCGGGTTCTTCCTCTGCTTCCCGGTGTAGAGCTCCAGGAACTTCGTGATGGCCTCGCCGCCCTCAAAGGGGTTGGGGCCCTCATCCTCCTGCTCCTGTAGATACCAGCCCGGGTCCTCTGTTACTTTCCCGTTCTCCGGGATCGGAATTTCGTCCGGTCCCGGCCCAGCCAGGGAAAACCCCGGTTCCTCCCGCGTCCCTTCGGCATAGTCCAAGGCCGCCTGATACGCCTGCCGCAGCTTCATGAAGCCCTCCGGGTCCTCCTCCGGGTGGCAGGTCTTGGCCTTCTCCGCGTAGGCCCGTTTGATAGCGGAAACGTCTTTTGTAGGCTCTATTCCCAGAGTGGTCCAAATGGTATCCATCCCTCACTCCTCCAAATCTCCGTCAAAATACTGGCCGAAATCCTCTTCCTCCGATTCCCCGAACCAGATGCCGCCCTCCAGGGGGTCCGCCTCCACAGCGGCCTCCAGCATGTCCAGCTGTTCCTTGATCCGGTCGTAGTCCCGCCGCCGCTGGATACGGTCGCCGCGGTCCATCAGGTTCTTCCAATAGCCAATCAGGCTGGCGGCCATCTCCCGCCCCTGTCCGATGGTCTGGGTGTAGAGCCGCAGGGCCCGTTCCAGCAGAAGCTGGTCCCGCTGGTCCCCTTGGGCCGCCAGCTGAATCTGGCGGATGCACTCCATGGCCCGCTCCCTGCCCTCCTCCGTCAGGTGCAGGTTGGGGTTCAGAATCAGCCGTTCCCGGAAGTCCCCGCCGCTGCTCTGGGCGCTGACATGGAGGATACCGTCGATGTCGTATGTAAAGGTCACCACGGCGGACTGTTCCCCTGCCGGGCCCGGCGGCACCTGGACCTCCACCTCTCCCAGCTTCAGATTCTCCGAGGCGAAGTAGCCCTCCCCCTGGTAGATTTCAAAGCGCAGTCCTGTCTGGTTGTCGTTCAGGGTGTAGAACCGCTCCTGGTGGCTGGCGGGGAGCATACTGCTCCTTGGAATCAGCACCGCCATGTGAGGCGTCTTATCGTCCCGGCGGCTGTAGGTGGAGACCCCCAGGGAGAAGGGGCACACATCCGTCATCACCAGGTCCTGCAAATCCTCCGCCCGCTCCTTGATGCCCGCGCACAGGCCAACGCCCAGGGCCACGATCTCATCCGGCGACGCGGCCACATGGGGTCTCCGGCCGAAGAGCTCTTCGAGAAAGTCCCCGAACACCGTCAGCTGGGCAGAGCCGCCCACCAGGATGACGTCGTTCAGCCTGCCGCCCCGGCCGCGGTCCTTCATGGCCCGGGTGATGACCGCCCGGACCTTCTGGAACACCGGGCCGCAGAGCTGGCGCAGGAGATCGTTGGTCAGGAGAAGGCTGTACCGTGTCTCCCCCTGCTGGAGGGAGATGGATGCCGCCGGGGCGCTGGAGAGGGCGATCTTGGCCGTTTCCGCCTGTCGGTAGAGGGAGGCCCGGAGGGAGGGGGACAGTCGTTCCTCCGTCAGTCCGTTCTCCTGGCAGAAGTGGGCGGCGATGGCTCGGTCAATGTCGTCCCCGCCCAGGCGGTTGTCTCCTGCAATGGCCGTGATTTCGATGATGTTCTCGAAGCATTCCACGATGCTCACATCCAACGTCCCGCCGCCGAAGTCCACAATCATCAGCTGGCAGTCCCCGGTCTGGGCGGAATAGCGGTGGTAGAGGGCGGCGGCGGAGGGCTCGTTGATGAGCCGCTTCACGTTCAGCCCCGCCAGCTGGGCCGCCAGCTTGGTGGCGCAGCGCTGGTCGTCGTTGAAGTAGGCCGGGACGCTGATGACGGCCTCCTCCACTGCTTCACCGAGATAACGCTTCGCGTCCTCCAGGAGCTGGCGAAGCACCAGGGCGGAAAGCTCCTCCGGCTTGAACCCCCGGCCCGCCAGGGTCAGGGCCTTCTCCGTGCCCATCCAGATTTTGAAGGAGGCGGCGGTGGCCTCCGGGTGCGTCACCAGCCGCTCCTTGGCCGCCGCGCCCACCAGAACGGTCCCGTCCTCCAGCACGCTGACGGCGCTTGGAGTCTTGTGGTCTCCCAGCTCGTTGGGAATCAGCTCCGCCCTGCCGTTCCGGTAGACGCAGGAAAGAGAATTGGTGGTGCCTAAGTCGATGCCGATGATTGCCATGGTTCAATCTCCTCTTTTATGTAATACCGGACTGCCCGTTTACTCCTGGAGCAGGTACAGCTCCACAAGCAGCTCCTCGATCTCGCCGCGTATCTGCTTGTCCTCCGCTTGGAAAAACCGGCCCTGGAGCAGCAGCTCCTCATAAGCGTACTGCTCATCAGGATAATATTCGTCGTGGTACGGGCCCTTGTCGAAAGGCCTCCGGCGGCTCCGGCGCACCGCCAGCAGCTTTTCCAGGGCATCGGGGTTCCGCTCGGCGCGGAGGCAAGTGAGGTAGCCGTCCAGAATGTAATGTGGCCGTTTTTCCTGGTTCAGCTGGAACGCCTCCAGGCCCCAGGCGTCCCACATCTCCGCCGCTTCTTTCTCTTGGAACAGCAGCGCCATCATCTTTATATTCAGCACTTTGAGCAGATCAGAGATGCCTGCCCGGCGGGACCAACCCGGCTGTGTCCAGGCCAGCCGTTCATAAGAGAGCTTTTCGGTCTCCAGGACATACTGCTCGTACAATGTGAGCTTATGGTCTTTGCGTGCGTCCCGCAGATAGCATCCAATCGCATTGCCGCGGACGCTGGGGTTCGGCGTTTCGGCCAGCTCCGCCAGCAGCGCGGCGTTCTTTTCCTGCCAGGTGCTCATGGGGTAATCCTCCTTTGAAAATCTGGCTACATTATAGTCCTCCGGGGGCCTTCCGGCAATCCCGTTTTTTTCGGGCTCTGGAAATCCTATTTGAAATATGATACAATACACTAAAAAGCATACAACGGCTGCTTTGGAGAAAAGCGGAAATGAAATTGAGAAAATTCTTGTGCTTATACTTTGCCTTGTGGCTCGCTTTCCCTTGCATCGTAATCATTATTTGGATGATGGACTATAATCTGCTGTTTGGGACTACGGGGACGGCATTTCGTATACAGGGCATACTAAACTGCATTGCGGCGGTTTGTGGAATAACGCTTGCGTTTCTGCATTATCGAGAAACTGAAAAAGCACTGAAAAATAAAATAATTCTTGCGGTGATTGCCGCTGGTACGGCCTTTTTATTGTTGTGTGGGAATTTTCTTTGCATCTTTTTTGATGGATTTGAGGAATACCACAGCTTCACTTCACCAGACGGAATACATACCATCGTTATCATGGAAAATGTCAGCTTAATCTCTGGACAGGTAACTCTATATGAGCGGGTCAATCCACTTTTGATTTATCCAAAAGAACGCATCATCACCGATGATGGATATAGGCCGGTCTGCGCCGGGAAATACTCGCTCGTTTGGCAAGGGGATACAGTGACGCTATCTGTTGCAAATGGAGCCGGATGGAACGAAACAATTTCGGTTACATTGGATGAACGTAGATAAATAAAATCAACTCAACAGAGAAAGTAGGTATGAACTGTGGGATTAGCTTATTTTTCCATTTTTATTGGGATATTGGGGGCGGCGGGGATAGCAGTTGTTTTGCTAAAAGCGGCGTAGGGAATCTGGAAAAGGCGCGGTTCAAAATTTTGGCAATTATCCCTCTGCTTTTGGGTGGCTTCTGCGCTTTTTTCGCGCTTTGCTTCTTAGCAATCATTTTGAAAGAGGGAATTTATTCATTCTGAATAGTCTGTCAACAGGGTTTCGGCAATCCCGCTTTTCAGCTGTCACTGGAAATCTGGCACAAAATATGATAAACTGACGGAAATTTCACCGTAATGGTTTCTATGGAGAAAAGAGGCGGCCGCCATGACAAGAGAAGAAAGAAAAGCCGTCCGTACATTAAAAAAAGACTTGCCCAAAATCGTAAAACCGCTGATAAAGCCGTATGGTTTCCGCATCACCAGCGGGCGCGTATGGGTCAGGAAGGACGACATGCTGTATGTGATGATCCCTCTGATCAACATAAAAGACGCCGCCATCCTGCACACCACCTTTTTGGCGAAGCCGGTATTCGCAGACGATTATCTATGGGACATCCTGGGTATGGAAGAAAACAAGTCCGAGCCGTTCAGTCTGCGGGTCACAGGCGCGTTTACCGCGCAGCCGGTCAATTTTCATGTAAGCAACCATCCCCTCTCCGTATTGGATGCCAGGGAGCTTGAGGCGGGTTTGAGAGAAGACCTGGAATACCTCTCAGCCCATATAGCATCCGTGTCGCCTGATGGCCTGTCCTGGTTCCGTGAGATGGAGGCCAGGCAGGAACGGTATTGGCAGTCCGACGTCATGCGGCTGATCCTGCTGCTCCATGACGGCAACCGTGACGAAGCGGCCGCCTATTTGGAGCAGCACTCCATGAGGGATTTTATCATCAACGGAAAGAGCTTCGGTGAATTGGTGGAAGAATACCGCCGGAGGGTGTGATGGATCTGTTTCAGAGTTTTCAAAGAGAGTGTCCGGCTCCCACGGCGCTGTGCGGGAAATACGCCTCCGTCCTCCCGCCGGAACTGCTGAGCATCTGGCGGGACTATGGCTTCGGCACCCTGCTGGACGGCTGTCTAAAAATCATCAACCCGGACGAGTTTCAGGACCTGCTCCGGGACACCTATGCCCTCGGTGATGCCGCTATCCCCGTGTTCGCCACCGCCTTTGCCGGGCTTTTGACCTGGGAGAAGGGCCGCTACCTCCGCTTTGTCAACTACCAAAGCGGCACCTTTGAGGGCGTCTGCGCCGGGCTGAAATTCTTCTGGGGCGATCTGGCGGACGGCGTTTTCAGCGACAGATTCCTGGAGCTGGCCCGGTATCGGGAGGCTGTCCAGACTTTAGGCCCACTTGGCTTTGATGAATGCTTCGGTTACGCGCCCTTGCTGGCCTTGGGCGGAAGCAGAGAGGTCCGACGCCTGCGGAAATACAAGCTCCGGGAACACATTGCCTTCATCGCCCAGGCGGCGGGAAGGGTGTCCAAACCCTACTCCGGCATTGTCTGAATCAGGGAGGGCTTGCTATGGCCGTCTACTACAACGCCGGTTTTGGCTGCATCGTCTGCCCGCAGGCCACGGTAGGAAACACGCCCATGCGGGTGGTCATTGAGCCGGTCGCCGTATTGCGGAAGGGTTTCACCGAGACTGCTCTGGGTGAGGCCATTTTAGCCGCCCTGGAGCGCTCCAGAACCGCCCCGCCTGTTCCCAGGGTGGATATGGGCGCGGGCCGCTTCTGGCAGGTCACCGGCATCCGTGGCTTCGGCGCTTTCAGCGGTCAGTTCCAATGCGTCGATCTCCGGGAGAGAGGCCCCATTCTGGAGGCCTTCAAATTGATTCGGGAATCGGACGGCGGGTATGTCTGGCCCGAGAACCAGCCTCCTCTGGAGATTCCCGCAGATACTCCTGCGGCTCAGATGGGGGCGGAAATCCTGTCCCTGTTCTCCCCCGGCCTGGAGATCCCCGCCAATGAAACGCTGTCTTTTGAGACTATCCATGGCGGCATAGTCTCTTATCGAAGGCCCTCGGATGCCTTCGCAGACTGCGATGACGGCCACACGGACGCCTATCAGGTTTTTGCCTTGGAGGACGCTCCTAGAAGCCACATCGCATTTCTGATCGACAGCGGTTATCAGGAGCTGAGTAAGGCCGCGGTTCTGGAGAAATGGCAGGAGCAGTACGGGCCGCTCTCCGCGTTCCGTTTCCAGCGCCGCAGGAAGCCGCCGATGCTGGCGTCCATGCAGGGAAAGACTGCGAAGGCCGAGATCGCGTCCCAAGTCTACCGGGATGGGGAGGGAACCATGGAGGTCCTATGCCTCATAGAGCAAGCCCTTCCGCCGGAGGCCCGAAAGGCCATGCGGACCGAATATCAGGCCGTCATCCGCTCAATTGCCGTTAAGGAGCGGCGGGAGGGCGGTTCAGAAGGACTGGTGGTCAAATGATCCAGCCAGAAGAATTGGCCGGCAAGAGCGTCTGCAAGATCGGCCGGGCCGCCGCCATGTGCTGGATTCACTTTGGGTGGCCGATGGAGATAGAGCTGCTGGGCCGGAAACGCATACTGGGCGAGTTTGCTTTGGACCTGGACTGCCCGTGGAGAATCAGAAACAGCAGCGGCGGCATAGAGCTGGGGTCAGCGGATATGTTTGTTCCAACCAGCAGGTATGTCTTAGATGAAGATTTTAATTGGGATGTGCAAGGGAACAACCTGTTTGACGAGAAGGCAAAACTTTTATTCCCAGAAGGTTCACAAATCACAGTCACCGCTGTCGGGCTGAGCGGCAACTGCGATTTGACTATCACATTTTCCAACGGGTTGTGCTTGGAGAGCTTTGTCAACGCTTCCTCCCAGGAAGAGTGCTGGCGCTTGTTCATGCCATGCCTGGAGCATGGGGATCTGGTTGTGACCGGCGTTGGGATCGAGCACTGCTGAATCATGGAGGCTATCCGGTATGTCGGTGATGATACAGGTCGACTTTCTGCTGTACCCTGTTGGACACAGCGACTTCCTGCATGCCTTTTTCTCTACCATCCGCAGCCGGCTGGAGCATGGCCGGTGGGGAAGTAAGTATCCCCATCTCATGAACTGTTTGTACCAGGGCAGACTGGAATGGACCGACATATCCTTAGCGTGGGAGGAGCTAAAAAAGTAGAACAGCGACTGAAAAAACATTCCCCCTCCAGCGTGGTATGGGATACAGATGATCTGTCCAAGCAGCCGCCTTGGGGGAACAACATTAGCAAGGAGATTACCAGCCTAGCTAACTATTTTATCACCAGTGACGGCCGGAATCTCATAGATGTGCTGCATCTTACCTTTCACGATGCCGAAGAGCTGCGGCATTGCATTGAAATCGTGAACTGAATAAAGTCCATAGACGGCTATAAAAATGAACGGCAGGGACACACGCCCTGCCGCTCATTTATTTCCATCATTTCAATCCCGCCAGCTGCTTGAAGGCGGCTCCCGCCATGGACACGAACCGGGCTGGAAGTTCTTCCGGCGAAACGACGGCCCGCTGGGGGAGGCAGTCCCCAAAGGGCATCCCCTCCAGCCGGTAGAAGGCCGCGCCGTGGACCATAACATCGTCGTTGTTATACTCCGGGCCGTTGCTGACGCCATCGAAGAAGATCCGCGCCCCATAGCCGTGGATGGGGTCCAGCAGGTCTGCCCGCTCATGCCCCGGCAGATCGCCCATGTCCAGCCCCCATTTCCCGGACACGGTGTAGATGGTGATGTGCTTCGTGTTCCGGCCTCCAATGTCGTCGAAGTCCAGAGGCTGGGCCGGGATGGACAGCTGGCGGATGGGCGGCTTTCCACCGGCGTCCTTGACCCGCTTTTTCCAGAGGGCCAGCTGCTTCTTCTCTAGCTCTGTGGCCGCTGCAAGGCCTGCCCGGGCATCGGCGGGAAGGTCCACCGGCTGACCGTCCTCTCCGCTGGCGGTGCCGTCCCGGTTCAGCAGGAAGGCGGTCTCCAGCTGATCCTCCCGATAGACGCCCCACAAGAGGCTGGTGAAGACCTCCGGCTGTTCCGCCGCCGCCAGGGCCGCCAGGAGGTCCGAAGCCCGCCATTGGTAGTGGCACACCAGGGCCTTCGTCAGGGTCAGCCGCTGGGCCTTTGCCAGCTTGGGACTGCTCCAGTCCGGGGGCGTTTCGGATGTCAGAAGGCCGGTCTTTCGCAGCTCCTTTTCCAGCTCCAGGCGGGCCCAGTCCGGCGTGCGGCAGCGCTCCAGGGTCGCTTGGTAGTGGGCGTTCATCCTTTTCAGCCGGTGTCCCTTTTCCAGCGGCGCGAAGTCCGTCCAGCCGCAGTAGCAGTAGAGGAAGGTAGTCCACGCCTGGGCCATCACGGAGTCGTAGGCGGGATGAAACTGGTCGGTGAAATAGGCCCGGTAGTGGTCCAGGTCCAGGAGCCACACCGCCGTTTCCGGGTCCTCTCTGGCGGCCTCGGCGGCGCAGTCCGGGTCAATCGGCTCTCCAGCCGTAGTATAGTCTCCAATGATCCAGGCCAGCATGACGTCCAGCGGCTTCCAGCCCAGCTGATAGAAGAGCCGGGCCGTTTCTCCATGGGACTTTTGCAGCCAATACTTCCTCATCACCATAGCTCGGACCAGCTGATGGCACTTAGTTTCTTGGAAATAGTACTGCGGGTACTGATCCGTCCAGACCTGCCGGGCCACGGCGCTGACCTCCAGCAAAAGAGCGGAATCCAAGAAGCCGGAGGGTATGCGGCGTTCCATCACAGACAGGTTATGGACGCCAAGCCCCTGGGAAAGGGCCACGGCACTCCAGTGGGCGGAGTCGGGATAGGTGAGCTTGTCAAGGATTCTGGTGAACTGCTTGGGATGTACTTGGAGCAGCCTTCGAAGGAAATGGGGCACGTCCAGCACCCGGTCACAGTAGTAGTCCTCATGGAAGCCGCGGGTCCACCGATCTATGTACTTCCCCCGTGTTTTTGCCAGCCGCAGCAGCTCCTCGTTGGTCATAGCGTCAACTTCCGCATTGGTGATAGCAGTCTTTCTGTCCTTTTCCATCGCAATTTCTCCTGTCAAATGGGCTTTGGCCTGCTTATACCAGCTCCTGCTCAAAGTCGCAGGCCGCCACTGTCTCAATCTGACGCTCCTGTAAAAAGGCCATCAGTCCCCGAATACAGCGGACATACGCCGGCCGCTCCTCCGTCACCGCCTCCAGGTCGGCGTAGTATCTCCAGAACAGGAAGTCCTGGGAGCCCGGCACATATTCGTGGTTCCTTATGAGATCAAGCTCCAGCAGCCCGGTTCGGACAGTCCGTATTCCCTGCCTAGCACCGCGCAGACGGAGATTGATCAAATCCAGTAGCTCCTCCTCCGGCATCTCCGCACGGATGAACAGCTTGCAGTACCATTCAGGCTTCATACCCACCTGCCTCACCTGCTCTAAAGATAATCAATAAACAGAAAACCGCAGGCCATCCGGCTGATAAACGCCAAACACCTGCTGTACCTGGGAAATCACGGTCTCTTCCGCAAACAGAAAGTCTATATATTGCAGGAGCCGTCCCACCGACAGCAGGCCGTCGGCTGTTAAAACTTCGATATAGCATTCTCTTTGCAGACGCACAATCTGGTCCGGGACCTCTTCCACCGTTCCTTTACCCGTCTTTTTCAGCAGGTATCGGCGAAAGTCCGGCTGATCGGTCAAGCGGATGTTCATCTCATATTCATACAGCTCATACAGCGCCCCATCATGGATGTAATAGGGGGTGAGAATGCAGTCCTCAACAATAAGGATGCCCTCATTCAGAGCTTCCAGTTGCTCTCTGAAACCCGCTATACGGTAGAGCTCTTCACCGTTAGGTCTTTCTACCCTTTCCGCCAATCGAATCTCGTCTAACAGTTTCACGACGGACTCCCTTCATTTCTCTTTTGCGCCGCTCACTTTTTCGGTATTGTTAAAATCTCCTCTAGCCTGTCACAAATTATACTATATGCTTCAGCTTTTGCAAGCTGTTCAGTGTAGGAGGGAGCCACCATTCTCTATTCCTATGCTTCAACGCCATGAGCATTCGCTCCGGTCATGGAAGCGATCCATCATCCCTCGCAGTCTTGCGGCAAATGCCTGAATATGCTATATTACTGACAGCGCAACCATGAAAAGGGAGGACATATGTTTATGAACAGCTACTTGGTGATTGGGATTCCGATACTGATAATCTTGCTGATAATCGCCTATATCGTGCTGTATAACCGTCTGAACCGGCTGCGCATTAAGGTGGAAGAGGCGGGAGCCGACATTGACGTGGCCCTGGAAAAGCGGTTTGATCTGCTCTCGGAGGAAATTGAAGCGGTGAAGAAATACCTTTCCCACGAGTATCGAATCATGACAGACCTGACCGCCGCCAGAGTAGGCGCTGACCTGGAGGAAAAGCGTATGGCCCAGCAGCAGGAGATTTCTGAGGAGGTCCTGAAAAGCATCGACCAGGAGATTGCCCGGCAGACACGGGCTATGGAGCAGATCCGGGGCAAGTTGGGCAGTATCCAAAGGCGTATCCGCCGCCGGAATGGGATGCGGGAAGAGGACTCCTCCCGTGACGCCGGCCGTCAGGAAACTTTGGCCCAAGCGGAGGAACGGCGCGGCGCCGCTCTCAGCCAAAAGGTAGGCGCTCTGGCCGGAGTCCACCGGGATCTATCCAGCGTAGGCGCCGGAATCAACGGTCTGGCGGAGCAGTACCCCATTCTCAACTCCTGGGTGTCCATGGACCATTTCCAAAGAAGCATCTATGACTCGGAGGAGCATCTCCAGGCGGCCCGGCGGCTGTACAACGCAAATGTGTCTATGTATAATCAAACGCTTGCCTCAATTCCCTGGTCCATCGTGGCCTCGATCTGCCGCATGGAGAAAGCCGCCTTCTATGAGGTGGAGGAGCGCAAGCGTGACTTCCAGGTAAACTTTGACTGAAGAGACAAGCGTCATGGAATATACCATCAGCGGCCAGGAGCTGGAAAGGCTGCGGAAAACCTGCAAGCTCCGCTTAACAATCAGCGTGATCCTGGCTGTGGCCGTCTACCTGGCCGTTCTGGGCTTCACGGTTTGGGCCTTCTTCCTGGGAGACCCGGAAATGGGGGCGCGGCTTGATGACCCTCTGTCGGAAAAACTCGTGACGACGTTGGGCGGACCCATCGTAATTGCCGTCTTGGCCTGGGCGCTTTTTTATTGGCTTATCGTCAAGCCGGAGTATGACCGCTTCAACAACCTATTCAAAAACAAGTATGTCATATCGACAATACAGGAAATCGGGGCGTTTCAGGATTTGAGCTATCAGCCGCAGGGCGGCCTGACTCACGACGAAATCCGCAACGCCGCCGTAGTAGCCTGCGGGGATAAACGGCGTTTTGAAAGTGAGGACATGCTGTCCGGCCGCTATCAGGGTCTTCGGTTCCGGTACTGCGATGTCTCGACTGCCCATATGAGGGGAAGCGGAAAACACCGCCGGGAAGAAATCCTTTTCCACGGCCAAGTCATGCACTTCGCGTCTTTTGATGAAATCAAAAAGAGTTCCGGGCACCTGCAGATTTTTGAAAAGAAACTTGCCTCTACTCTGATTGGGTGGACTGCGGAGCATGAGATTCATACGGAAAATGAGGCGTTTAACCGGCGCTTCCGTGTTTTTGCCGCCGATGAACACAATGCCTTTTACATCCTGACGCCCAAGATGCTGGAGCAGATCACCCAATTTGCCGACCAGGCCGACGCTCAGATCGCCATTTCCTTTTGCGGCTTTTCCATGTTTGTAGCCATCGACCGTTTATACAGCATTCTGGACGCGTCTTTTCATGTACCGGTTCCCGAACAGAAGCAATCCATTTTGAAGGACGTAGAGCTTCTGCGCCGGGCGGGAGAACTGCTGATTTTAGAGGCCTCCACTTTTCACAAAAGGGAAGACTGACCACCTGTCAGTCCAACAAAGGAGAATGGATATGAACGCCATCTACGACTTTGTGAATCAGCATTTTTTCTATTTCGCCATCTCATACCTGTTCGCAGGCTGGGCGGCCCTGGGGCTGTTCTTCGGCCGCCATATCGCCGTCTGGTTCCCGTTCCTGCTCACCAGCCGGTTCTATCTGCCCATCCCCTGGAAACGCTTGGGGCGGCTGCTCACCAGCGAAACCACCTTTTATTGGGGGAAAAAGCAGCCCAGGTACATCCATGTAAAGTATTATCTCGTCAGCCCCGCCAATCGGATGAAGCTGTCTCTCTGGGGCGTGCTTTTCTATGTCGGCTGGATTCTGCTGGCGGCTTTGTCGGTCTTGTCCTTCACTGGCCGGCTCTCCAAAACGTGGAGCGACTGGCTGATGATCCTGATTCTGATTTGGCCCACGATATTTCTTGGGCTGGGAGGCTGGGATTATAACCGGGGCTTTGACCGGGCCTTTGAGGCAGAGCGGAAACAGCGCAGCGAGGAAGAATAAGGTTCCGCCGGCCATGAACCAAACTGGCTGCGGGGAAAGGCTGGAGTACGAATGTTTTTGTTATCGGCCATGCTCTGGGGCTTCGCCTCCCTGCTGGCGGCGGGCTTCCTCCTTTGGCGTATCCTCCGCTTTTTGAAATGGAGAAAAGAGACCGCACTGTCTCCCCGGGAGCAGCTCATGATCCTGCTGCCCTTGGCGGCTCTGTCTCTGGCCTTGACCCTCCCCATGCTATCGGCTGTTTTCAGCTCATGGCCCGCCGGGCGCGCCGGGCTAAAGGAACTCACGGCCCCGGTAGAATCCGTTGAGGCCAGCCAACGGACCTTTACCATCGGCCGGGGCGGCCAGCGTCAGACACGGACATCCTATCGTGTGTTCTTTCAGGGATACGAGGGGTTCCTTTCCATTCCCGAAAACGTTCGGTTTAACCAAGAGGCCTTCCTCCAATGGGCGGGGTCAGATAACGTGACCTTTCTCTATGCCAATACCGGCGGGAAATACACCATTTATCAGATTCAAAAGGGAGATCAGGATGTGTTTCTGAGCTGCCATAAAACTCTCGATTCCCTCTTGGCCTCCTTCTTTTCCCATCTGTTTATCAGCCTCAGCCTCCTGTTTTTCGCCTTGGGCTGTTCTATCTGGCTGCTGGTATCTATCTTTCGAGTTGAGCCCCGAAAGCTAAAAAGGCAGTGAAAACCTGTGTAGTCTTGAAGATGAAATGAAGAAGTGTATAGCTGTACTCGTTGAGAGGATATAAAGTCAGAACGACAAACCGTAATTTATTGTGGGAAGGGACACGGAAAATGAAGAAACGGGCATTCATCATAACCGCCTGTGTGCTAATAATATTCGCTGTGGAAGCGATTCTGCTTAAAGGTGGTGATGGCGGTTTACAGCAAGGTGGTGACTGGAATAAGCAATCCTTTTTCACCGCAAGGGTTATTGAAGCACACGAAGAATATCTGATATTGGAAGTGTTTGACACAGGCAATAGCAATTTTTCGGAGGGAGCTAAGGTTGAAGTTTCGACAGATGTTGAAGCAGCAGATGGATGTCCTGAATTTGTGGCAGACGAATGGGCAAAAGTTCTAATGGCAAGTAATAAAGGCGATAATCCTCCGGGCCGATTAGAAGCACTATCCATTTACAAGACGGACGAGACCGGCAAAGTTATTGCGGACTGAGATAACAAATCAAATTTATCGGGCAGTTATCCATCATAGATAACTGTCCATATTGTTATTTTGAAGAAAGATAAGAGACTAAGCTACCGAAGAGGTGAAGGAACGCGCGGTGACAATGAGAATGGATGGGGATGCGCTCACCTTGGCGAAGGACGGTTCAGTGACGCCGCAGGTATCCAAAGGTTTCCCAACCAAAATTGAAGGCGGCCCCTTGTGGGGCCGCCTTGCTTATTTCTTCTTTTTCGCTTTCAGCGGTTTCTGCGCCGCCCATTTCTCCATCATCTGGAAGAAAACAGAGGCCTCTTCCGGCTGGTAGACGTCAAGCCAATGGTATCGATCTTCCCGGCACTCAAAATCCTTGACCTCCAGGCTGAAAATTTTTTCCCGGTTCTGGTCATAGAAAAATGTATAGCTCAGCCGTTTACCCAAGTTGTCCTTGCTGACACTGAAATGCACGCTCCCCAGAGCTTCCAGAGAGAGGACAAAGGACTTTCCAGGATAGAGCAGATCCCCTTCCTTCCCTACGGAGACAACCCACAGCTGATCCTTTTCCGGCTGCACCGCCAGAGCATAGGTATAATGGTTTACTGTGTGCCGGCCTATCGACATATGGACATAGATTGGCGTAAAAGGCATTTCCTCCGGGAGTGTCTTCTCCAACAACGCCCGGACACGGGCTTTATCCTCCCCGGACTGGGCCTTCTTCAAGCCCGCCTTCTGCTTATACGTCACACTGAAAATCGAGTAGCCCACGATTGCAACAATCAGAACGATTCCAACTACTGTCGGATTCATGGTGTGTTCCTCCTTAAACGTCCAAGATCATACGCCGCTGCCGTAGCACCGATGAAGCTGCTGGGAAAAATCCCGCAGTGTCCGGGTAGCCAGCCGTACCCGCCTGCCCTGATACTGGAATGTAACCACCGTCTTGTCCAGCAGGCGGATGTAGGCGCTGCCCCGATGCTGGATTGCGATGTCCTTACAATCCGCAATCACATATTCCCGGCCCTTGAACCGGAAGCCCCCCTCAAAGAACTCCGCCCGGTCCCTGGCCCGAACCAATACCGGCAGGAAACACAGCACCATCAACAGAACCAAGATGCACACCGTAGTTATACTTCCGCTGTTGGATATTGTTCCCGCCTCCAGGGCAACCTTGACACCGGCAATCAGCCAGAACGTTACAATGAGCCCGGGAATGGCGAAAATAAACAGTGTGCCCGGGTTCGCCTTGCACACCGCCAGACGCCGCCCAAGGGTGGGGTCATACATCTCCTCCAAGATCCTTCACCTCCTATCTATCGCTTTGGATACAAACGTACAGGTTGGTATCCACACTGGGTATTGCATTTTGAACAGGCTTTTGCTATAATTTAGACGCCATCAGTTATGGTTCCTGCATCAATCAAGGCACTCCGCTGATGGCGGCTATTCTGTACTTTTTTCATCAGAGCTGGGAATCCTCTGCTGCCCATTTGAGAAAGGTCCGGTGTGTAACTCCAAGCTGCCCCGCAGCTTTACGCGCTGAAATTTGCCCATTTCTCCACTCATGGCGCAAATTTGTGAACTCCCCTGGCCGTTCAGTGGGTTTTCGCCCAAATTTAACTCCCCGCGCTTTGGCCGCCGCAATCCCTTCGGCCTGCCGCTGGCGGATAAATTCCCGTTCCGTTTGCGCCACATAGGAGAGCAGTTGCAGGACAATGTTTGCGATCAGCGTTCCGGCCAGGTCTCGCCCTTGGCGGGTATCCAGCAACGGCATATCCAGAACAACAATGGCTGCTTGCTTCTCCTTGGTGATAATGCGCCACTGCTCCATGATTTCCTCATAATTGCGCCCCAACCGGTCGATGCTCTTGATGACAAGGGTGTCGGTCGGCTTTATTCTGCGCATCAGCGTCTGATAGCCCGGACGCTCGAAATCCTTGCCGGACTGCTTGTCCATGAACACACGGCAGTCTTGGACGCCAAATTCCCGCATAGCGATCCGCTGCCGGTCCTCATTTTGATCTTTTGATGATACACGGATGTACCCGTACACATTTTGGCTCATGTCGTTTCCTCCAATCACAGATAAAATGATTTTAAAGGAAACTTTGATTGCTCTCAAATCCATTGTGCGGAGCTATAAAGGAAAGTTTGCGATCCGGCCGCTATGTCCGCAGGAGCCAGCCCTTCCCAGAGGATATAGAAAAAGGGTGGGAACCTGGCTAATCAGAATTCCCACCCTTAAATCGGCATGGCAGCTTAACTTGTCCTTTACTAGGCCTTGTTTGAAAATTGGCGGAATGCCCAATGGTGAGATATTTTTTCTCCAATCAAGGCAAATTTTCGCAGGCGGGCTGACGCCCGGCAAGAAAATTTAACGCAGAGTGGCGGAAAAAGATCCGCCGTTTGGGCGTTTCGACATTTTTCAAACAACGCCTAATAACAATACTTGATTTATTTCTCGCTCAATACCCCCGGCGCTTCAAACCCGCCGCCAGCTTTACATAAAACTCCCGCACATCGAAGCCCCGGATGTTCTCCCGGTTCAGATCCACCACGTCCCCGTGGGAGATGCCCCGCTTCCCCTCCGGCTCCAGGAGGGTGAACCGCTCCCCCCACTTGGCCGACTCCACCGACACCAGCCCATCGTTCAGGCCGTCGAAGTGCTTGACGATAGGGTAGGTCATATTCAGCGGGAACTTGCCATGCTGGGCCTTCTTGCAGTAGGACATGACGCTCTCATACACCACGCCGGGAGCGTCGAGCGTCACCTCGTTCCGGGCAAGACACGCACTCTCAGTCAGGTCTGTCACCGCTGCCAGGAAGTCCGGGTTGGGATCGCCCACCTGTTTCATCGTGGCGTTGTATGCCGCCGCGATTTTCAGCCGGGCGGCCTGGGGGACCTTGCCCAGCAGGTACTCGGCAAAGATGCAGCCCCGGTGGGGTGTGTTGATGGTGGTCAGGGTGGCAACATAGGGGGCGCAGCCGGCGTGGGCGATGGCGGCCCGGCTGTCCAGCCCGCCCTTGGAGTGGGCGATGATGTTCACCTTTTCGCAGCCTGTCTCCTCTACGATCTGCCGGATGCGCTCCGCCAGCTCCTTCCCGCTGTCCTCCACCGCCGCCGCGGACTGCTGCTGGCCGTAGTAGACCGTGGCCCCGTTGCGAATCAGCTCCTTGGGGATGCGGCCCCAGTAGTTGAGATAGCGGAAGTCCCGGAAGAACACGCCGTGAACCATCAGGAGGGGATACTTCGTCTTGCAGACCCCGCTCTCCGCCCGAACTTCGTCCAGCTCCCACTTCTGGGTCTCAAACTCCACTTCGTTCCGGCAAATGCGGATGATCTTTATCAGATACCAGAGGTTCACCAGGGGAATCCACCCGCACAGCGCCGCCAGAACGCGGTGCTTGATGCCCAGCTGTACCGAAGTGAGGTAGACCCGGATCATGCCGTTCCAGAAAACTATGGCCTCCAGGATCACCGCCAGCAGCACGCCCATCGCGCCCCCAAAATACCCCCACCAGTCAAGGAAGCTGTCCGCCGCAATATCGGCACGCAGTATGTTCAGCCAGAGAAGCTGGAGCAGGACAGTGGCCGTGGCGGTCACGCAGAACAGCCACAGCAGCTCACAGCCCTCCGCCAGATACCGGATGCGCTTGGTAGGGGCCGGCCTTTGGAATGGGGCGGAGATTCACCCAGAGGAACGCCGCCGCCAGAGGCAGAAACAGCCACCCGGCGCCGGAAACTGACCATTCGGCGTACAGCAGCCAGACCAACGGCAGGGCGTTCGCCGCCGCCGTCAGCAGCAGGCAGTAAACAATGCGCCTGACATATTTCATAAAACCGCCTCCCGTTCAACAGCGCCCGCCGGCGCTTTTCTGCGTTTATAGTAGACCTTGCCAACGGGGTTGTCAAGCTGGGCGGTTCTTTTCAGAAACTGGATTGAACCGGGATGAAGATGATGGTATAATCAAGGCAGTAAATCGGTAGTTGTGGAGGAAGATAGCTACCTGCCAAGCATGTGCAAGGTATGGCCTTATTGCTTAACCGATTTATGTACAGAAAAAATTATAGGAATTAATAGGAGGGCTGGCTTCAAATGCAATCTTTCCGAATAATTTTGCTTCCCATAATATTTGGCAACTTATCCTTCTGTCAAGAGGATTGTTCTCTTATGTCCTGGCTAAAGAATCTTGAGAAGTCAAAACCTCGCCCAATAAAATTAATATAGGGCACACATCCGTGTGCCCTATATTATTAACGTTTATTAAGATAAGTCTGGCCTAAATAAGTTTAGAACCACATGTTGGACAAACCTTTTTGTCGAGTTCATCTCTATTATAGCAAGTCTTGCATTCAAGGCAGACGCATAGCAATACTCAAAATTATTGACATTAGGTGAATAAGGCTGTCGGTGCGGCAAAACGACTACAGAGACCCTACCCTACATACGAAACAATATATCATAAGGAGTAATGGCTCTACTCTCAGCTCTTGAAACTGGTGTCACTAATTCGGATATTTACTATAGACGCAGATATTTATGTATACTAGAATCCAGCTATAATGCTGTTATAAATAAGTAAAAGTTCTATGACTTCTCATAATTTTTACTGCATATAAGTTGGGTTATGAGAAGCTTCTCATAACCCGATAATCCAGAACGGCCCGCCAGCTCCGGCCCTCTTGCTGGCCTCGTTGAGGATAATCGAAAGGTCCCAGCTCTTTTCGCTGCGCTTATAGCTGGCGGGGTCTGCCACCAGGATCTGCCCGTCCTTTACTCCCCGCAGGACGATGAAGTGCCCGCCGGAAGTAAAGCGGCCTTTCGTCATGATAGCAACCACCAGCTTGCCGCTGCCGAGAGCATCCAGGATACGCTGCGGCTCGGAGGCTGCACAGCCCTCCACTGGGAGCCCCCACGCTTTGGCTGCGTTAGGAAGCAAGGAGTGGTAGGAGCCGCTTTTGCTGCACCAGACGCCGTTCTTATAGGCCCACTCCGCCATCTCCACAGGGTCAACGATGTCGTCTGTCAGAGAGGACACCACGATGGACATAGAGGTGGAACCGCAGCCATAGCCGCCGATGTTGTCTGTGCCATAGGGCTTGTTGACATACTGCTGGTCCAATTGGTTGAAATAGACCACATCCGTGACACCATCCGTAAAGCGGACATTCCCCAGGGAGGGGATGGTAGCGCCGCCGTATCCGGTATACGGAAACATCCCATCGACCAGGAATAGACTGAGGTTCTGGGCGTAATCATCAGACGGTCCTTTCTGGGCCTCTGTCAGGTGGAATACTGCATCGGCAAAATACGCTCCTCCATTGTATTGGAGGGTATCGATGTACCAGAGCTCCTCTTTTGTTTCTACCACATCAGGCGTGTTCGGATCATCAGCCTCAACTGTCCGAGTCTCGCTGGTGCGGGTGAAGGAGTAGAGACTGCTCTTGCCCTGCCGGAGAACGGCCTGCATATCCGCTAGGGAGATGGTGTCCCAGGTCTCGCCCTTGGCGGCGCGGTATTGGGCGATAAAGGAGTTGGTGTTGCTGCTCATGTCGGAGGCGCAGGGGGTTGACGACCTCGTAATTATCGCCGCCGATGGTGGCAAAGTCCTGGGCAATCCAGGTCTCCGCATCGGTGATGCCCCCGCCTAAAACCTGATTGACTGCAAAGGCGATGTTATTGGTGTTCTGGACGATGGCGGCAAGGAGCTTCTTGCCGTGCTGCGCGGCGGCGGAGATGGCCTTGCTGGTCTTGATGGCCCCATGGATGATTTGAGCCGTGCTGGCCGCCTGGGACAGGCTGCTTGTTTCTTGGTTGTTCAGTTTTGGATACCTCCTTGCAGATTGGTAGATTTTATATGATAAAGGGACATGGCGCTAAAATAGAAAAGGCGGAGGCACCTGTCAGGGCACCCACGCCTTTTCAAAGATATAAGAGATTTCACAATAGGTGAAAGCGTGAACCTCTGCGATAGGGGTACACCATGATCCCTGCCTTACTAGCCAAGTGGGAATGCTTCCTCACAAGTGCTGGTTTGCCCCAGCATGGCGATGATGGTCGGAATAACCATGGCACTCCCGCCTAGCAATCGTTTCAAATAATGGGCGGTAAGAAGCCCTCCACTCGCTCAGTCCTCCAGTTTTCTCTGCCTGAAACAGTTCCATCCTGTCAGCGCCGCACCCACAATCAGCAAAGCCGCGATACAGATCGCCTCCGCCCCTTTTGTTACGTAAAACCCCGCGTAATCCCAGGCGGTGCGGAAGAAGAATGCACCGCTCACAACCCATGTGGCAAAGAAGCCGCCCATCACTACAAACAGCGGAAACGCCTTGAGCAGCATGGACACATAGTTATCGCTGAACCGGGACAGGAACAGGGTCACGGCACCAATCCCTATCCCCAGGGCCAGCACCATCCCAGCCAAAACAGCCAGATACTGTCCATAGGTCCAGTTAAACCAAGGGGTTCCGCCGCCCCAAACAGTGTTGCCCAAGGGGCAGTCTTTCAGTGCAAGAGGACCCTGCGCCAAAAACGGAATGGCGCAAACCGTTACATTCACTGCACTCAACAGCAATGCGGAGACCAGTCCTGCCGCCAGCTGGGTATGCAGAATCCTCCTTCCCCGCCGGCTGGCCCACTGGAGGGGTCTCGTCCGCCGCAGCCGGTCCCGTACCAGGGTGGGAGACAGCAGCAAAATGACGCTGATGGCCGTCCATTGGGCCAGATACTTGAGATAGAAGTTGGTGGAATCCATCACAGACCCACTCAGGAGGCTTCTGGGCCAGCTATTCACCGCCAGAATCGCTTCCTTTTCCTGTGGGGTGTAGAACTCAAAATAGTCGCGCTGTTCGAGATAGTCCCTGGACATATCATAGCGCTCCAGCATATGCTGGATGGTTGAAATCGTATCGCAGTTGGTGCTGTCTTGGATCGTCCATATCACTTTCAGCTCCGTCTTGTCGTGATCGTGCCGGCTGGAAAAGGCCTGAAAACTGTCGTAGTCGGCCACGCCCGCCGCCGCGGCCTCCGGGATGTCCCTAATCTGCCGGTCAAATATAGAAATCTCCTCCGCCAGCCGGCTGTCCAGTTCTGCTCGCTCCTCCGGTTCCAAGGTAGGTCCATACTGCGCCACCCACTCCACCGACAAATCGAACTCGTCCTGGGCTGAGGGGCCGTTGGAAAAATGCTCAATGTAGAAGCTGGGGAACATGTAATAATAGATCAGCCCCAGCAGGACAATGCCCGCCAAAATGCCGGGCCGCCAGATCTTTTTCAGCTCCTGCCAAAACAAGCTCATGTTCGTACATCCTTTCTTCCAAAGCGCCGCAACGCCAGCGCGGTCCCCACGCCGCAAATCACCAGGCTCAGTCCTGTGCCCATGCTCTCCTGCCAAGGGACAAAAGCGTTCAGGCCAAGCTCGGTAAACCAGCCGTTGACATACAGCCAGACGCTGACCGGCTGGAAGGTCAGCAGAGCGTAGCCTATCCAAAGTCCCACCTGGGCGCAGAGGGCCTGAGCCGCTGCACCTCCACACAGCAGCAGGGTCAGCACCAGGGCGGACAGGTAGACATTCTGTATCAACGTCCCACAGACTGCCGCCAACAGAGCGAATACCACAGTCAGCAGTCCGCCCAGCCCCACCACCGCCATAAGGTAACTCCCTGCGGTAAAGTCCGCCCAAGTGAAGAACGGGCGGCGGACCAGCATGTCAATGACGTAATTGAACTGGCTGGACACGCTGCCGCCCCAGACGCCGCTCCAGTCCCAGAACAGCAGAAACACCCCCAGCGTGACCGCCGCCAGCAGCAGATACACCACCAGCGCCCAAGTGATTCCGGCCAGCACCTTCCAGCGGCACAGCCTTCGCCCGGTGCGGGAGGCGTACACCCCCGCCGCCGTCCGCTGCTGGTTCTCATAGCCCAGCAGGAACAGCATGGACAGCATCCCCAGCACCGCTCCCTCGGTAAGGACGGCCCGCATCAGCATACTATAGAGAAACTGGTGGATGTTTTGGGTGACTGGCCCGCTGTACCAGTCCATGGCCGCTCCTGTCTCCGACAGATGGGCGATTCTCCCTGCCAGCCGGTCATATTTGCGCTCCATCAGGGCGATGGCCCCAGGAGAGTTCTTGACGTAGCCAGTGTAATAATTCACCAGGGGCCGCAGGTCGTAGTCGGCATAGATGTCCGTCATGCCCTCTGCGGCGGACAGCAGATAGTCCCGGTACTCCGACTGGGGCCGCCGCCGCAGTCCGTCCAGGAAACCGTCGTCTACCCGCTGGCCCTGCCCGCCGATTATGGCGGCGGTTTCGTTCCATTCCCACCGCCAGCGGTCCCCGCTGCTGATGAGCAGGCAGTTGAATGCCAGGCATAGAGCCAGCACGCCCCAGAGGGCGGGCAGTTGGGCCAGCTTGCGCCACTCGTACCCCAGCAGTCTCATACCTGCCCCTCGCGGTAGATGGCAAGAAACGCGTCCTCCAGACTGGGCGTCACCAGGACGGCCCCCTGAGGCGTAGCGTCGCAGAAGATACGCAGGACCGTCCCCGGTTCTCCCTGCCGCTCGCTCAAGAGGAACTGGCTTTCCTCCAGGGCAGTCCCCGCCGGAACCTCAAACACCTTGCCTTTCATCTTCCCGCAGATGCCCGCCGGGCTGTCACAGCAGAACAGCTTGTGGTCCCGGAGCATGATAATCTGCCCAGCGATGGTTTCAATATCGGAAACGATGTGGGTGGAGAGGATGACAATGCGATCCTCCGCCAAGGAGTGGACCAGATTGCGAAACCGCACCCGCTCCCGGGGGTCCAGACCGGCGGTAGGCTCGTCCAAAATCAGCAGCCGGGGGTCGTTGAGCATGGCCTGGGCGATGCCCACCCGCTGGCGCATCCCGCCGGACAGCTGCCGCATTTTCTTGTGTTCCGCATCGGACAGCCCCACCAGCTCCAGCAGTTCGCTGATCCGCTGGTCAGCCTCTTTCCGGGGGATGCACTGGAGGGCGGCAACGTAACGCAGGAACTGCCGGGGCGTGTAGCCGGGGTAGTAGCCGAACTCCTGGGGCAGATAGCCCAGCAGCCCCCGATAGTCCTCGTCCAGAGCGTGAATGTCCTCCCCCTCCCACAAGATCTGCCCGGAGGTGGGGAACAGAAGGGTCGTGAGCATTTTAATGAGGGTGGTCTTGCCCGCCCCGTTGGGGGCCAGCAGACCGTAAACCCCGGCGGTGAATTGCAGGGAGATGTCCTCCAGGGCGGTAAAATCACCGTATTTTTTGGTGACATGTTCAACTATAAGCATAAAAACGACCTCCTCGGTTGGGATAGCGGAGCATCCGCTCCAGAGTCAGAGCACAATAGGCCAGCCCAGCGGCAGACAGGAAAAGCAGGACGAGTACGGGAACCCGAAACAGCAGTTCACCTCCCCGCTCCCAAACCAGCAGAAGCAGTCCGGTTACGCCCCACAAAGCAGGGGGAAGCACCATTCCTCGGCGGAACCTCAGACAGAACAGTGTCAGGGCAGCGTAGAGAAACAGACTGGAAAAGGACAGGCCCAGCATCCAGGGCAGGGACCAGCTCCGCCCGGAGGTCAGCCACAACAGGATGTTGGCAGGAACGCACACGATCACTGCCAAACCTCCAAACACCAACATCCGCAGAGCCAGAATGGTACAGGCCGAGAGTTTACAGCTCCGCCGCCACTCCGCGACGCCGCTTGCGGTGTCTTTCCAGGCAGTCAACAGGTGGAGGGCGGCATACAAGGCAGGAGAGAACAGAAACAGCAGCGGGGCCACGGAATCAAAGCGTGCGATTGCCGCACCTGGAATCAGGCACAGCAGGGCCGCCAGCACAGGAAAAAAAAGGCAGTCCTCTACCCCGAAAAACACCACGGACAGGGGAATACTCCGCCGCCTGGCTCTCTGCTCTACCCCGCTCAGTTCCACAATGCGCCGGATAGCTGCCTGCCGTTCCTCGCCTGTGGGCATGGGGATTTTTTCATCCATCTGAATCAAACTCCTCTCTGATCCGCCCCAGAAGGCGGTAGTATTGGCTTTTCACCGCCGGCTCCGACTGACCCAGGGCGGCGGCAATCTCTCCGAAACTCCACTCCCCGTAAAGCCGCAAGCGGAACACCGCTTGAAGCGAGGGAGATAGCCCGGTCACATAGTTCTCAATTCGCTCCAGTAGCTCCCGGTCATGAGTCTGGGAGACAAAGTCCTCCTGAACAGGCAGTTCTGTCTCCTCCAGAGGCGTGGTTACCGGACAAAACCTGCGACGAGTGTCAATAACCTTGTTTGTGGCGATGCGGTAGAGCCAGGTGCGGAAGGCGGCCTTCTTCGGGTCATAGGAAGGAAGCGCACGGAAAACCGCAAGGAAAATATTCTGGGTCAGATCCATGGCATCTTCCTTGTGCCCGGTTTGGCGGTAGACAAAGACGTATATCTCGTCATAGTACCGCTCCACCAGCTGCTCCGCCGCCTGACGGGAGCCGATGCGCTGAATGTCCCGTATCCACTTGCTCTCCTGCTCCATGGCCTCACCGCCTTCCCTTATTGATATATTCGTATGACAGAGTAACATCGTTGCAAAGAAAAGTAAAATTATTTATCTGGTGTTTTTTGGATGGCGGTTTATGCTACCTCATTGACGACCGGGTGACCAACACCGCCCCCGGCAGCGCCTACCGGATCATGGACAAGGATTTTTACACTCTGCTGGAGGAACTGTTTCAGTAGGGCGGTACAGCAAGGAGAATATTTCCGCTTCCAGGGCGGGCCCCATGTCGATGGACCGAGGCCCGTCTGCTTCTATTTTGTATACCTTGTAAATCGAGAGCCGTTTTGCTAAAATAGGATAGAAATTTGAACATATATTGTGAGGACAGTACCATGGGTGAAGGGAAAAAGCTTCAAATCCGCAACAGTACCGTTGACTTTCTGGTTTTTACCAAGGATACGGAAGAAAACGGCATCGAGGTAAGAGTGCAGGAGGATACCGTATGGCTGACACAGAAAGCCATCGGCCAGCTCTTTGATGTAGACCGCAGCGTAGTCACTAAGCATCTCAAAAAGATATTTACGGACGGTGAGTTGGACGAAAATTCAGTTTGTGCATTTTTTGCACAAACTGCGGATGACGGAAAACGTACCGCTATAAGTTCTACTCCCTGCCCGCCATCATCGCTGTGGGCTGCCGTGTCAACTCCCAGCGGGCCACGCAGTTCCGCCAGTGGGCCACCAACGTACTGGAGACGTTCACGAAGCAGGGGTATGTGCTGGACAAGCTCCGGCTAATCAACGGACAGATCTTCGATCAGGATGATTTCGGCCACCTGCTCTCCGAGATCCAGGAAATCAGGGCAGGCGAGGCGGCATATCCCAATGACTATGGCTGACTGGGCGGCCAAGCTGGATGCTTTTTTACAGTTCAACGGAGAAGAGGTCTTGCGGGACAAAGGGAAAGTGACAGCCGCTATTGCGAAAGCCTTTGCCGAGAGTGAATTTGAGCAATACCGCATTATCCAGGATCAGCTCTACCAGAGTGACTTTGACCGGCTGATTGCGGCCACAGATGCTTCTGATGCGCCAGAATAACAAAGACTGTAGATGATAAATAGATGGTTTATGCTTGTGACAACTGCCACTTCCTCTTCCACCGTACCGCAGAGCCGGAGCAATGCCCCGACTGCGGCAAATACGCCGTCCGTGAGGCGACTGAGGCGGAACGGCAGGAATATGAGAAGCGGCTGGAAGAGCCGAGGGAGATATAAAATGGCCCATTCATCGCAGCGCGAGCGGATCACGCAGTACATACAGAACACCTATGGGACGCAGGCGGAATACCTCTGGGCCGACAGCCCGGGCAATGCGATTTTCCGCCACCCTGCCAGCAAAAAGTGGTTTGCTGCCCTGATGCGTGTCCTCCCGAAAAAGCTGGGCTTGGCAGGGGAAGAAGCCCTTGATGTAATGGACATCAAATGCAGTACCATTATGATCGGCTCCCTGCTCTCCACAAACGGGTTTCTCCCGGCGTACCACATGAACAAGAATCATTGGATTTCCATTGTCTTGAACAACTCCGTTCCTGACGATCAGATCATCCCACTGCTGGAACTAAGCTATGACAGCGTTGCTCCCAAGCGGCAGATGAAGGACCCTTGACCGGAAATGGAATAGCCCAACACTATCAAGACGGGAGATGCGCCAAAACGTCTCCCGTCTTTTGATATGCCTCAGAAAAATTTTTTGTGTGATAAAGGCAAAATCAGCCATTTCAGATGCTTCATAGGCGCTCCTTTACAGATTTTGTTTGATGATCCGGGTAATGCTTCCAACCGCCACGCCCTGCTCTTCATCCAGCCGGGTGACGGCGAAGCTGACGTCATCCCTCTTGCCGGGGAGACGGCGGTCATAGCAGGAGTGGGCGATGGCGTTGACGCCGTTGTTGAGGCGGACATACAGCACGCCGCCCCGCACATCGATGACACGGCCAGCATACCGGCCCTGCGGCACACACTTCTTCAGGTCGTCTGCGGCGGTGGAGGCAGAGGTGCTGCGCACATCGGCGCTGATGGACAGATCCTCCACCGTGGTGCCAGTGATCTTCTGTACCCGGACCAGGATGCGGTCGCCCACATGGCAGTGCCCGGCGGCGTCGCCCGCCCAGGCGCGGGACAGGCCCCGGGCCAGGATGGCGCACTCCACACCGAACACCTCCACCCGGACCACCTTCTCGGCCACCGCCACCACCCGGGCCTCATAGATCATGGGCTCGCCCCGCTCGTCTTTATCCAGTTAGAACGACTGGCACTTGCGATACATGGCGCCCTTGCGGCTGGCGGCCACGCTGCGGCTCTTGTTCTCGTGACCCTTCACGATGAAGTCGATCCCGGAACCCAGCCGGGCGGTGAGGATGCCCCGCATATGGGACATCAGCTCCTGGCCCTCGATTTCGGACAGGCAGTTCCAGGAATCGGAGGCGGCGGGGGGCACCAGATTGAACGCCTTCACCGTGTACCCCTGATCCCGGAGATAGGCGCTGCTTTTTTTCGTAGAGCTCTGATTTGGGATCACAGATAATGAGGCTGAACCTCCGGGCGGCACTTTGCAGGATCATATTCATGCAAAAGGCCCTTGGTTTCTTTAATCCGCTGGCCCCGTACACCGCCAGATTACCGTTGAACCGGGTTTTCAGCGGGACGCAGATCACTTCGCCGTCTATCTCGCCCAAGATGATGCCGTGGTGCTTGCGGATATTAGGAACCAGGTCCAGCACACCCTTCAGCTCCTTTTGAGTCATAAAGCCCGCCGTGCCGTATGTGCCCTTGTTGGAGTAAATCGGATTGCGCTCCTGGTCGTATGCGCCGGTTTCGCTGTACCCCATCCGCATGACCATGAAAATCAGCACACCCAGCGCCGCTATGCAGCCGCCCACCCCGTACAGGCCGTAGGGCCAGCGGAACACGGCGGCGATACAGGCAAAGAAGCCGGAACCGGGAAACTCCGGCGAGGTGCCGAAGGTCCCGCCCGCCGCCTGCCACACATCGTAGTTACAAAGGAATTGAGCAATGTAGCCGCCCCCGTAGAGCAGAGCGCCCAGGGCGATGGGGATAATGATAGCCAGCCTGATCCGTTGTTTTCGGGAGGTCGGAACACACTCCTCTCATACGCTTCAAAGTCGATGCACTGGATGTCAACGTCCGGGCAGCAGACCTGACGCATGGCGTCCGCCTGGAAGTCAAAGCAGAACAGCGTACCCGGCCAGTCCATTTTCTCCAGGGCGGCGTTGAACCGATAGATGCGGGGCATATCGCAGGTGCAGCCAAACAGTACCGCCGCCTCACCATCTATGGCGTCGTTCTCGATCACCCAACCGGGGCGGCTTGAAGCCCTTTTGCAAAATGCCATCCAGAACCGCCTTTTCGCCGGGGTCACACAGCAATTGTAGGATGACCTCGCCGTGATGGTCGCTGGGCAGATAGCAGAACGGCTCAAACTCGCGGCTCAGAACAAAGCAGCTGTGGTGCTTATCCACGCCCACCAGAGGGGCCATCTGCCCCATGTCCGAGGCAAATATAATGGCCGCCTGTTTGGTCTGTTTGAGTTGGGCCGGGAGCCGGGTCTGACAAAGCTCCATCTCCAGCAGGGCCTTGAGCCGCAGTTCTGCCTTGTCCTCCCACTTCATCTGACTGGAGCCAGTGTTGTAGATAGGGAAAGCATGATCGCCCGCCAGCAGAACGCCCGTCGAGCGGGAGCCGCGGACTTTGACGGCCTGTGCGCCCAACTCCTTGACCTCTCTGGAGCTGTAGTAAGCGGGCCGGTCAAGGGCCGTCAGGTCATCGGGAGGCGCGGGGCTGAACAGCGCCGGCTTTTCCCAAGGCAGGACAGACACATCCGCATTGAGCATTGTCACCAGCACCTCGGCCATCCGATGCAGACGCAGACGGCGGGTGATTTCCGATTTGAGCTGATTGGTCTCGGTACTGCCGGAGAGATAGGGCAGAAATTGATCCGGCCAGCACTCCACCAGCAGCCGTTTTGCGGCGGCGGTCAGGCGCAGTCCGCGAACGCCATCACGGTAGAATGTCCGTAGAAGACTGTCCCGCTTCAGCTGTTTGACCGCATACTCCTTGTAGGTGTCAGAGGCCGGGAGGCGGCTGACCAGAGCGGCGGGCAGTTCGCCGGACAGGGCGGTGAGGGCCAGAACCAGGCCCGAAAATGTGTCCAGGGCAGGCAAACCCCGCTCGTCCACATCCGGCACGATTTCCGCCTCCTTTCTATGAGCTTTTTTACCGAGGGGTCTACAGCCTCGGTATCTTTTTTGCCGTTCTGCTGCTGAAAAACCGTTGATTTTCAAGGCTTTGCGGCCTCCAACGCCATATCCCTTTCTGCGGCGCTCCCAAAGGTCAAAATGGGATATGGCTTTTTCACGGAAAATGCAACTTTTCAGCTGCTTTCAGACTGCTCCTTTGGGCCATCCTGGAACTGCAAATCCCGCTCCGCCAGCCATGCCGGAAACTGGGAAGGGGCCATGATGAACATACGGGTACAGTCTGTCGTGCCCAACTCCGTGGTATGGTAAACGTCGCAGAACAGCCCGCCGTCATCGGTCAAAAGCCAGGCCCCCACCGCATCCAGATACCGCTTGATCTCCAGGTTGTCATAGTCCCGTACCCGGCGCTCCGGGAGGTCCTGGCAGTAGGTGTGAGAAAAGCACACAACGCAGTGCCGGAACCGCCGGACAGTATGGCCTTTGACATATTGCTCCAGCGCGGCGGTGAGCGGGTCGATCAGGTACTCCGTACTCCGAGACTGCCTGCGCTTGGGAAGCAAACAGGGCAGGGTGATCTCAAAAATGCCGCCCCGCTGCTGAATGTCGATCCCCTGCATGGCGGCAGCGGAGGCCAGATATTCGCTCTTTTTCACGTTGGTGCTGACATAGAGCAGCTGGCGCAGCCGGCAGGTGATGGTCTCCGCCCGCAGGGCCGCGTCGGTGGACAGCACCTCGTAGTTGTCCGGGTAACGCTGGATGTCTGTGCTGTTCATGGCATACAGTGCGCTGTTCAGGCGCTGTATGTCATCTAAAATGGATGTAATCCGCTGAGAAATAATGCTTCGGGTCAAGGTGCTTGGACTCACTCCTTCCGATAATATTCCATGTCCCCCTTCAGGGACACGGGGCAGTAGCCGTTGACATTAGGGATTTGCAGCGCCTCGATCTGCTCTGCGGAATCAACAATCACCAGATAGCGGGAGGGCTGTTCCCCGGAGTTCTTCAAGGCCCGGGTTACAAGGACCTCCCGTCCCTGGGCGATATAGACGATCTCATAAACCTCGCTGTCAGCGAAGAAGATAGTCTTTGCGGGAAAATCGCCAATCGAGTGGTACTCCACCTGCCCAATGAAGTCCGCAAGGACCCAGACGGCGGCAAACAGCGTCCAGTCCACATTCCCCATGTTGTCCGGCGCGGCGCAGTAATAGGGCTCCTCCCACCAGATGCGGCCTTGCTTCACAAGGTACGTCAACAGATTCCTGATCTTATCATCCTTGCCGGGGTGGAGCCGAAGAAGCTGCTTTTCCGTTAAAATCTGGTACATGGAGATGTCCCGCAAGAGGGCGGCGGCCTCCCGTTCATAGATCTGTGCGCGTGTTTTCATGGATGTTCCCCTCTGTGCGTATTATCGCCGTATTACAGGCTTATTGCTGGGCTTGCTTTAGGTGCCAGTTTCGGCCTTGTGCGTGCTATTTCAGCATTATTTCCGCATTAAAAATCCACTTCCATATGAACGCCGTATTATTGACGTATTATTTTTGTCCATAATTCATGGTTCGGTTTTATGCGTATAAATGCCGTATTATCTCCGCATTAGGCACTCTGCTGAACGGATTTGTCCAGCAGTTCCTGAAGCTCCCGGCGGTCAGTGGTGATAAGCTCCTTCTCCATCTGGCTGCACTTGATTTCCACCGTCACGTTATTGTTGTTGGTGCTGATCAGTCCGCTGCCCCGCTCGAAGTGGGTGATCTCCATGACCTCCGCTTCGGACAGGTGCAGGATGGACTGGACGCGCCGGGCCTCCTCGTCCTCCAGGTTCAGCAGGATCTTGGTCTTGGCGTTGTTGATGATGCCCTTGCCGTACTTGCCGTCCTCCAGCGTAAAGAAGTCGTTGATGTCCTGGGTAGCGCAGATGGCGGAACCGCCGTAGCCTCGGATGATCTTGAAAATCTCTAGTACAAACTCGGCGGCCAGACGGTTGCTGTTGGCCCCAATGAGCTGCCAGCACTCGTCAATGTAAATGGCCTTTTCCTCGGTGCGGTTCTCTTTGACCTTGTCCCAGACAAAATCAAGCGCCACGAATATTCCCACCGTCAGCAAGTCGCCGGTCAATTCGGAGATGTCCAGCACCGTGTACATGTTGTCCAGAGACACGTTGGTGGGCTGGTTGAAGGTGCGGGCGGAGCCGTTGACCAGCCGGTTGATGATATTTGCCAGCCGCCTTGTCTCCTGGGACTCCTTCAGCACCTCGTACAAGTCCCCCAGCACCGGCATTGTCCGGTAGCGGCTGGGGTCGGCCGGGTCGTCCAAGGTGCTGTTCTCATGGGTGATGCCCAGCTTGGCATAGGTGCGGATCAGGGCGTCGTCCAAAAGCTGCCGCTCCTCATGGGTCATGTCGGGGATCAGCAGGGAGAAAAAGATATGGGGCCGCTGGATTTTTGCCGCCAGCAGGGACTTCTCCACGCCCGGGCCGTCCAGCAGCTCGTCCACCGACTTGTCCGCCTTGCGGATCTCCATGACATTGATGCAGTTTTTGGAGGCGGGAGAGATTTGGATGAGCTCCCCGCCGATGTTGGAACAGGCCCGGTGGAACTCATGACCCTTTAACGGGGCCACGATGAATACCTGGATGCCCTTCCGCCGCATACGGGTCGCCATCAGCTGCATGGTGAAGCTCTTGCCTGCGCCGCTGGTGCCCAGAATGGCGATATTGGCGTTTTTGTAGACCCGCGAATCGAAGATGTCCACGATGATCAGGGAGTTGTTGTGCTTGTTCACCCCCAGCAAAATGCCGTTGTCGTCGCACATCTCGTAGCTGGTGAAGGGGTAGCAGCTGGCCGCGCCCAGGGTCAGCTCGTTCCGTTTGGACCGCTCATAGAGGTGCTTTTCCAGAGCTACCAGCGGGAGCGAGGACAAAAAGCCTGTTCCTGACAGAAGGAACAGGCCTGTACATCTATATCCTGACTGAGCAGCAACTTTTTCATCTCCGCGCACTTCCACTCCAGGTCCTCCACATTGTTGGCGGTGATGGTGACTATAGCAATCCAGTAAAATAGCAGCATATTGACTTAAGGTGTAGAATGTTATCAGAAGGTGATAGCAATGTTACACAACGAGGCGCGAAAACTACTGGCAGAGGCATATGGACAGACCCGCGATGCACAGACAGTGGCAAAGTGTTTCCAGGTGAGTACAAGCACAGTGTACCGTTTGAGCATGCAAATGAAGAAAACTGGCAGTGTAGATCTTCAAACCAGTCAGCGAGGAAGGAAACCAGCACTGACGGAAGAAGCTTTGCAAGAAATTGAACGACTGATTATGGCCCGGCCGGATATCACGATCGACGAAATCATCGAAAAACAGGGGCTGTCTGTCAGTAATGAAACGGTGCGAAAGGCCGTGATTAGACTGGGTTATGTTTACAAGAAGAAGTCTTTTTACGCGGCAGAGCGGGAGCGTGTTCGATGTTGTGGCGGCGAGAGAAGCCTGGAGCGAAATGACCGCGCGATGTGAAGCGGACAAACTGGTATTTTGGGATGAAAGCGGCGTAACCATAGACTTGAGCCGCCGCTATGGGAGGGCCTTTGGCGGGGAGCGGTCTGTAGACAAGACTCCCTTGAATACGCCTGCCAATACCACGATTCTTTCCTCCGTAAGACATAACGGTGAGACTGCCTATACGATTTACAGCGGTGGAACGACCCGCGAAAAATCTCTGGACTATCTCAAGAACACGCTCATTCCCACGCTGCACAAAGGGGATATTGTCATCATGGATAATATGTGCACGCATCCTGTCAAAGAGGTCCAGACGCTTTTACAGGGAGCTGGCATGAAATTACGGTACTTACCAGCGTACAGCCCTGATTTGGATCCAATCGAAAATATGTGGTCTAAAATCAAGGCGATTCTTCGCAAGCTGAAAATCAGATTATTATCCCTGCTTCCGTATGGTATTGCTGAGGCCTTCTCGCGAATCCGTCCATCGGATTGCGCCGGTTGGTTTTCTGCCGCCGGTAGCCCTTGTTAATTTCTTGGATTACTATAGGCTGCGGCTTTCCAGAAGTGCAGACTTCGGTTTTTCAGAAGTCTGGGCTGCCGACCCCTCTGGAGCCGGGGCAGGCTCACACTCTTCCGGATCTGGCGGCAGGGTGAAGTTCTTGACGTAGATTCGAGCCGGCCGGCCCTGCCCCTGCTTGCGGCGCTCGATCAGGCCGATGCCACCGGAGACATCCAGCTCCTTGAACAGCCGGACAGCCTTATCCTTGCCGCAGCCCAGCATCGCCAGCGCGTCATCCAGCGTGAAGTAGATATATACCCGGCCCTCGCTGTCCAGCCAGCCGCTTCGGACGAACAGGCCCATGCGATCCAGCATCAGGCCGGACAGCACCTTGGCCTCCATAGACACGCCTTTATAGCGCCGGTCTGTCAGTAAGACCTTGGGGATGCGGTAGAAGCTGTACTACTCCGCCTCGCTGCCAAAGAAATACTCTAATTCCAGCGACATGGTTTCTCCCTCCTTTTTGCCCCGAAGCGCAAAAAACACCCCCTGACGAGTGAATAATCATTCGTCAGGGGGCTGTATTATCGGGCTTTGTAGTAGTGCGCTTATCTCTTATTCAGTGTCCTGATTTCTACTGTACCATTCCTTCACCATTTTGGTGTGGAACTATATAGACGAGCATCGAGTTTTATTTTGCCAGCAGTGCCGGAAACCCTTGATACTACAAGGTTTTAGTGGCTTATAAGGAGATACATGGAAATATGAAATCAAGCAAATTACCGACGATTCCGAGTTTCATGGTGTTTCTACCTCCTGATTTTCAAGGGTTTCAGGTGCTGAAATGACATCTTCCGTACCATTCACGCACCATTTTGGCCGTTTTGATAAGGGAACTTCCCTCCTGCCCCGCAGGAGGGAATCCAAGTAGCAGGTCCATTGTAGTATAGAGCCCCTCATTTCTCAATAGAAACTGCGGCAATATCCCCGTTTTTTTAGGAATCCCCCAACTTCCCCTGCCGGACCAGGCCCCATCGCCCGCCCCCTCCCCAAATTTTTTCCCGGCGCCATGTCCAAAACCGGGGGAATGTTCCGTTATATGTATGAAGGGAGCTTGAAAAGGCGGTGAAGCTGGCAGCGCCCCGCGCCCCGTTCAGCAGAGGCACGGGCCTGGCATTTTCACCCAATACGGCGGACGAAAGGCGCTCGCGGCCTTTTCGGGAAGGGGGTAAACCGGGAAGCCCGTTCCCCAGCCCGGAACCCCAGCTCCCTTACCATAGGCAAGCCGCAGGAACGCCGCCCCAGTCGCCGGGGCCGGGCCCTAAACTGCGGTTACGAACAGATAACGAATACAGGTACTAATTAGCGTATTTTCCCGCAAATATCCCAAGAATATTCGACAAATTTCACCAATCTGCATGTGCCACGCATGGACGGGGCACAGGAGCTGGAATAATCTCCCTTTATAGAAAACTATAGGGGAGAGATTACCATGTTTAAAAAACGCACACCGGACCCAGCGCAGAAGGAAGCCTTTGGGCAGGTTGTCCGCACCGTACGGAACAGCTTCGGACTTACGCAAGAAAACCTTGCCGAGCTCATGAACTGCTCCGTGCGGTGGCTTGTTCAGGTGGAAAACGGGGAAAGCAGCCTGAACTGCATGGACACCATCCGCTTGCTGGCAATCTTTGAGCTGGACCCTGCGGAAGTCGCAAAGGAGGTAGGCCTTCATGTTCTTGTACCTGCCGGTCGAAAGTGAACTGGATGATCCTTACATCGGCCGCTATCGGGCCTTTGGGCTCCGCGTGCTCCGGAGCGGGGCGGACGGGGAGGAAGAACTCATGGTCCTCCCCGACGTCTCCACCGACTTCGCGTTCACGCTCCGCCTGGCCAGCCTTTTCACCAGGAAGCAGCTGGACCCCCTCCATCTGCTGAATGTCCTGGAGGACCTTCTCTAACCCTCCCACGCCAAGGCCCGCTCCCCGGACGTCCTAGGATAGGGATTCCCGGGCTGGGGGGCGGACGCCTGAACCTCTTCGGCAAACCTGCGAACCCGAAAAACACCGCGGCTGCCCCGTCTCCGGGCATCCGCGGTGTTTTGATATGGAAAAATATGTAAAATATTCAGATTTTTCTACCAAATACGCCCTTTTTATGTTATACTCGTATGGAAAGTTACCATCGCAAATAGGAGGTTGGTCCGAAATGGGTGATCCAGTGGGATTTGGGGCAAACCTGTTTGCCGCCTACTCCGTATTCAAAGGCCCGAGCAAGCTGGCTGGCAAGCTGAACATCCCGTCCAAGCGCCCAAAAACCTTGGGCGCGGGGCAAGCCGGGGGCGCCGGCACCGCTGTGGAGCCTCTCCTGGGGCATTCCCTCTCCGTCCGGCGCATGGCCGTGGAGGAGGTCGCCCGCCCCGGAGCCCGGCCGGAAGAGGGCGGCATCCCGGAAGCCTCCCGCCCTGCCAAGCCGCCCTCCGGTACCATCTATAGCCCGCCCATGGACAGACACAGGTTCGTTCACACCTATATGGAAGCAGATGCCTGGACCGCCTATGCCGCGCCGGAAAGCGGGCGCGGCCTTTATGAGGCCCGCAAGCCCGGCAGCTTCCTGTCCATTGATATCCGCGGCGCCTTCCCCACCGCTATGGCCCCGCTCCCCTCCGGCTTCCCGGTGGGCGGATAGCCCCGGCGGAGCGCGGCGGACACAAATCAAACGGGGGAGTGATGGATGCGTGATCCTTTATTTACAGGCAATTGAGAGTCCCGGCGACAAGGAGAAATTCGAACTGCTCTACAAACACTACCGGTCCTATATGTTCAAAATTGCCCACGACATTCTTGAAAACGAATTTGACACAGAAGACGCCCTGCACAATGCCTTTATCAGTATTTCCAAGCATATGGACAAGGTCCAGGACCCTTTGAGCCGCCAGACAAAGGGCTATGTCGCCATCATCGCGGAGCGGAAGGCCATTGACATATACCGCAAGCGCAACCGGGTGGTAAGCCTGGAGGCTCTTGAGAATGAGATCAGCGTCTCCGCCCCGCCGCCGGACGGCAACGGCCTGTCGGCGTGCATTTCCAAGCTCCCGCCCAGGGACCAGCATTTCATCATGCTGAAATACCACCATGGATACACGGTAAAAGAAATTGCCGACATGTTTGACATGAAGCCTGCCGCCGCCAGCAAGCTGGACCAGCGCGCCAAAGCCAAGCTGGAGGAACTCTGCCGGGAGGAGGGCGTCTATGATCCCTGAGGAACAACTGCGCGAAGCCGCCCGGATGGCCGAAGAGCGCTTCCTCGCCAGGTTTCCGGAACCAGAGGACTGCCAGGCGGTGTTTTCCCCGGCGTTCGAGCGGAAAATAAAGGCGCTGGTCCGCCGCGTGGACCACCCGCTCCGGTACCGGATGGCGCGGGCCGCCGCGTGCTTTCTACTGGCCGTCTTTATCGGCGGGGGCGGCGTGCTGGCATTCAGCGTGGAGGCGCGCGCAGCCTTTGCGGGGTGGGTCCGGGAGGTTTATGAATCCTATGAGACCTGGTTTGCCTACCGCTACACGGGGGCGGAACCTGCGGCCCAGGAGGATACCGCCTATCGGCCGTCCTGGATTCCATCCGGGTATACGGAGCAGGACATCCTGCATCTTTCCGGGCAGACTTACATTGAGTACCAGGACCGCTCCGGGTCCCTCATAACCTTCGGGTATTCTTCGAATCCCGGGGCAGAAAACTTCTATGTCGAGCAGGCAGGCACTGAACAATCCTGTGTGCCAATAGACGGTGTTCCTGCGTATTTATATGCGGACCCGGCGGAAGAAGAACCCTCGGTCCTCCTGTGGACCGATTGCCAGAGAAACACCTTTTTCTGTATTATCGCGCCGCTGGACAGCGGATCGCTCATCAGGATGGCGGAAAGCGTCGAGCCTGAAAAATAATTTTTATTCTGATGTCCAAAATCACCCTCCCCGCGCGTTATAAGAATATAGGAGGTATGTTGTATGAAACGTTGTACATCCATTCTAGCCCTGATCCTGATCCTCGCGCTGCAAATGCCCGTCCAAGCAATTTCACCCCGCGTCAACTTCTTTTCCCCTTCCCTCTCCTTTGATGGAACAACGGCAAAGTGTTCCATCTATGCGCGGGGAGCCCCCACTGACGAAATCTCTGTGGCGTTAGAGCTCAGGGGCCCCAGCGGGCGTGTGGGATACTGGACGAACTCGGACACGGAGCGGGTCGTAATCAATGAATCCGCCACCGTCGTCCGGGGACAGACCTATGAGCTGACCGCTACCGTCCGCATCAATGGAAAATTGGCCGCCTCTGCTCCGGTATCCGGCACGTGCCCTTAAGGGTCCAGGACCGGCAAAGCCGGGAGAATCCTTTAAAACGGCCCCTTAGCGCCCCTAGGGCAAGGGAACCGCGCGCCTCTGCATGACGGGGGTTCCGTATAGCTCGTTGCGGTTTTGCCCCAGCCTGTCTGGAAGGACAGGGAGGATGCCACCAAAACAATGGCCGGAAGGGAACGGAAGAACGTCCCCTTCCGGCCATTATCCGGCCTCCCTTTGCCAGTCCACGGAAATACCTGGGCCCCGCCAAACCAGCGCATGGCAGAAAAAGGACCTCGGAATCACGTCCGAAGTCCTTTTCATCTTCTCAAAAGACTTTACGCCTTTTTGGCAATCTCGGTGAGCTGCGTAAAGGCGGCGGCGTCGCTGACGGCCAGCTCCGCCAGCATCTTGCGGTTGATCTCCACGCCAGCGGTCTTCAGGCCGTGCATAAAGGTGGAGTAATTCATCCCGTTCAGCTTGCAGGCGGCGGAGATGCGGGTAATCCACAGGGAACGGAAGTCGCGCTTCTTCAGCTTGCGCCCGGTATAAGCGTAGCTCAGGGACTTCATGACGGCCTGGTTGGCCACACGGAAGTGCTTGGACTTGGAGCCCCAGTAGCCCTTCGCCAGCTTCATGATCTTATTTCTTCTCTTGCGCGTCATCATCGCGCCTTTGACTCTAGCCATAGTTCAAAAGCCTCCTTTTCTTACTTGTAGGGAATCATCTTGCGGATGGCGTCCACGTTGGTGGCGTCGGCATAGCCGCCCGTACGGAGGCGGCGGGTCCGCTTGGTGTCCTTCTTGGTCAGAATGTGGCTTTTAAAGGCTTTGGCGCGCTTAACCTTGCCAGTTTTGGTGAGGTTGAATCTCTTCTTGGCGCCGCTGTGGGTTTTCAGCTTCGGCATAATGATTGACTCCTTCCGTGTTTTTGAACTTACAATGTTTTCACTTGCCTGCCTTGGGAGAGAGGAAAATGGACATCATGCGCCCCTCCAGCTTGGCGGGCCGGTCCAGATTGGCAATTTCGGCGCACTGTTCGGCAAAGCGGGTCAGCAGGTCCCGCCCAATGTCGGTATGCGCCATCTCGCGGCCGCGGAAACGAACAGAGACCTTGACCCGGTTGCCGTCGGCGATGAACTTCTGGGCATTCCGGAGCTTCGTATTGAAGTCCCCGATGTCAATACCCGGAGACATCCGAATCTCCTTGATCTCCACCACATGCTGGTTCTTTCTGGCCTCTTTTTCCCGCTTGCTCTGCTCAAACCGGAACTTCCCATAGTTCATCAGTTTGCAGACCGGGGGTTTGGCCTGGGGCGAAATCTTGACCAAGTCCAGATTCTGTTCCTCGGCGATGCGCAGAGCCTGTGCGGGGGCCATAATGCCAAGCTGCTCGCCCGCGGGACCAATCAGACGGATCTCCTTGTCGCCGATACTCTCATTCAGTTCATGCACTTGCTTACTAATGGTCAAAGCACCTCCATCCTAAAAATCACAAAACGCGGACACCACAAGGCATCCGCGCGACAACGAACCGCCGGGAACGGCAGTTTCGAAAAATCGGTCTTAACCTCTTCGCGGACCGCTGGAGGTGAGGCGGATGCAGCCAGCCTTCTTTGTTTTGCGAAGTTTAGTATACCAGCCCTCCGCCCTCTTGTCAACAAAGATTTTACGTATTTTGAATAATTTTCAAACCTGGCGGCAAGAATAACCTCTGAACTCACTGGAGGGTGTCTTCAAGCCGGCGGGATGCCGGAGCGTCCGGGCGGCTTGAAGATACCCTCTGGGGCCGAAAGGAGGTGTTCTCAATGGAGAACCGGAACAACCAGAATGAACGCGAACAGAACCAGCAGAACAACCAGAAGGAGCAGCGCCAGAACCAGAAGGAAAACCGCAAGTAAGCTCCTCTTTTCCCAAACAGGCGGCAGGTCTACGACCTGCCGCCTGTTTTTACGTTTCCCGTTCCGGCGGAAGGCCCACCTCCGGCATCAGCTCCCGGTCCACGATCCGGAGCATCTCCTCCAGCTTCCCGCACTCCTCCGGCGTAAAGCGGGCGGCCACCCGGTCCATGACCGTCTCGATATAGCTCCGGGACACATTGTAGAAATCCATATACTTCTGGGTCGCCACCAGGTGGTACTCCCGGCGGTCGCTGGCGGACTGGACCTTGCGGACGTAGCCCTTCTTTACCAGGCTGTTCACCTTATAGGCCGCGTTGGGCGGGGAAATGCGCATAAAACTGGCGAACTCGTTGACGGTGGGCGTGCCCAGGGCCTGGATGGACTCCATGCAGAAGGTCTCCACCGTGGTCAGGCTGGCCTCCCGGTCTTGAAAGCGCCGGAAGATCTCCTGATAAAAATGCAGCTTGAATTTTGAGTACACATTGTCGAACGCCTGCTCCAGCATGGTCCTTCCTCCTCCTGCGGCCCCTCCGCCCCGTTCATTATACCCAATCCGGCGGAAAAAGACAACAGCCGCTTTGCAAGCCTTACCCAATGGCGAAGGTCAGCTCCGCCGTCACGGCCGTCTCGCCGTCCACCTTGGCGGTACACTCCCCCACGCCGATGGGGCCCTTCTGCCGGGTCAGGCGGCACTCCAGCTCCACCACGTCCCCGGGGACCACCTGGCGTTTAAACCGGGCGTCCTTCACCCGGCCCAGGAAGGCCAGCTTCCCCCGGTTCTCCGGCAGGGCCAGCACCGCCACGCCCCCCACCTGGGCCAGGGCCTCGATGAGGAGCACGCCGGGCATCACGTGCTTTTGTGGAAAATGCCCCTGGAAGAAGGGCTCGTTGACCGTGACGCACTTCACGCCCCGGGCCCACTGGCCCGGCTCCCCGTCCACGATTTTGTCCACTAGGGCGAAGGGATAGCGGTGGGGCAGAATTTCCGCGATCTGGTTGGAGTCATACTGCATGCCCATTGTCACGCCTCCCATTTCTTGAATAACAGGCAGCCGTTGTGCCCGCCGAAGCCCAGGGAATTGGACAGGGCACAGCGGATATCCGCCTCCCGGCCCTGGTTTGGAACGACGTCCAGGTCGCACGCCGGGTCCGGAATCTGGTAGTGGATAGTGGCGGGAATGTACCCATCCCGCAGGGCCAGGGCGGTGAAGATGGCCTCCACGGCCCCCGCCGCCCCCAGCATGTGGCCCGTCATGGACTTGGTGGAACTGACGGCCAGCCGGTAGGCGTGATCCCCGAAGACCGTCTTGATGGCGGCGGTCTCCCCCGCGTCGTTCAGGTGGGTGGAGGTCCCATGGGCGTTGATATAGTCCACTTCCTCCGGCCTCACGCCGCCGTCGGCCAGGGCCAGGGCCATGGCGTCCGCGCCGCCGCTTCCGTCAGGCCGGGGGGCGGTCATGTGGTAGGCGTCGCAGGTGGCGCCGTAGCCAAGAACCTCGGCGTAAATCTCCGCCCCCCGGGCCTGGGCGTGGTCCAGCTCCTCCAGCAGGAGGACGCCCGCGCCCTCTCCCATGACAAAGCCGCTGCGCTCCGCGTCAAAGGGAATGGAGGCCCGGCTGGGGTCCACCGCCTGGGACAGGGCCTTCATGGAGGTAAAGCCCCCCACGGCCAAAGGCGTCAGGGCCGCCTCGCTGCCGCCGCAGAGGCACGCGTCGGCATAGCCGTCCCGGATGGAGCGGAAGGCGTCCCCCACGGCGTTGGTGCCCCCGGCGCAGGCGGTGACCGGGCAGGTGCACATTCCCCGGAAGCCCGCGTCAATGGCCACCCGCCCGGCGGCCATGTTGCAGATGCCCGTGGGAATGAAGAAGGGGGACACCCGGTCCCACCCCCGGGCCAGCCCCCGGTCGTGCTCCTCCTCTGTGATGCCGATGCCGCCAATGCCGCTGGAAACCATGACGCCGCAGCGTTTCGCGTCGGCCTCTTCCACCCGGAAGCCACTGTCCGCCAGGGCCTCCCGGGCGGCAGCCAGGGCAAACTGGGTAAAGCGCCCCATGCGCTTGGCCTCCATCTTCCCAAAGAGGGCATCGGGGTCGAAGCCCTTGACCTCCGCGGCCAGCTGGACCTTCATGCCAGCAGGATCGTAGGCGGTGATGGGCCCAATGCCGCACACGCCCTCCCGGACGGCCCGCCAGCTCCCGCCAGCGGTAAGGCCCAAGGGAGTAACGGCCCCCAGGCCCGTGATGACGACTCTCCGTCGTTCCATAGTCAAACCTCCTATCACATCGCCATGCCGCCGTCTACCGCCAGCACTTGTCCGGTGATATAGGCGGCGCCGCCGCTGGCCAGGAAGGCCACAGCCTTCGCTACGTCCTCCGGCGTGCCCAGGCGGTTCATGGGGATGCTCCCCTGGGCGGCGGCCCGGGCGGACTCGGACAAAGCGGCGGTCATATCCGTCTCAATAAAGCCCGGGGCCACGGCGTTGACGGTCACCCCCCGGGAGGCCAGTTCCTTGGCCAGGGATTTCGTCATACCGACGATCCCCGCCTTGCTGGCGGCGTAGTTCACCTGCCCGGCGTTGCCCCGGAGGGCCACCACGCTGCTCAGGTTCACAATGCGGCCGTAACGCTGCTTCAGCATCCGCTTGGAAACCGCCTTCATGCAGAGAAAGGTCCCCTTCAGATTGGCGGCCACCACCGCGTCAAAGTCTGCCTCGCTCATGCGCATCAGCAGGTTGTCCCGGGTAATCCCGGCGTTGTTCACCAAAATGTCAATCCGGCCAAAGGCCTCCAGGACAGCCTCCGCCAGCGCGTCCACCTGTTCCGCATCCGACACGTCGCAGCGCACCGCCAGGGCCTTGGCCCCCAGGGCTTCCACAGCCCGGAGGGTCTCCTGGGCCGCGGCCTCGTTTCCGGCGTAGCAGAAGGCCACATTGGCCCCGCCCGCCGCCAGCTCCAGGCAGACGGCCCGGCCCAGCCCGCGGCTTCCGCCAGTGACCAGGGCGCTCTTTCCCTCGAAATTCATCATCCGTTCTCCTTTATCTGCCCTTCCAGGGCCTCCACGTCCGCCGGAGTCTCCACGGCGTACACCGGGAAGCCGGGAAGGGTTTTCTTTACAAAGCCGCTGAGGGCCTTCCCCGGGCCGATCTCCACCAGGGCGTCCAGGCCCATCGCCCCCATGCGGCGGATGGTATCCTCCATGTAAACGCTGCCCTGGACCTGCCGGACCAGCAGGGCGGGAATGGCGTCCCCGGCCTCCCTCTCCCGGCCCAGGCAGTTAAAGAGGACCGGGATTCCCGGCTCCGCAAAGGAGACGTTCCGGAAGCAGGCCTCCAGCGCCTCCCCGGCGGGCTTCATCAAGGGCGTGTGGAAGGGGCCGCTGACCTTCAGGGGCATGCAGCGCTTGGCCCCCCTCTCCTTGGCCAGGGCGGCGGCCTTCTCCACCGCCGCTTTGTCCCCGCCGAGGACCAGCTGGCCGGGGCAGTTGTAGTTGGCAATCACCACAGTTCCCAGGTCCCCCGCCGCCGCGCAGGCGGCCTGGAGGGGCTCCCGGTCCAGGCCCAGGACGGCCACCATGGCGCTGTCGCGGCCCTTGGCGGCCTCCTCCATGGCCTTCCCCCGGAAAGCCACCAGGCGGACCGCCGTCTCCGCGTCAAAAACACCCGCGGCGTGAAGGGCGGAATACTCCCCCAGGGAGAGGCCCGCCGCCGCCGAGGGGACGATGCCCTTCTCCCTCAGCACCGCCGTCAGCCCGGCGGCAAAGGCCACCATGCAGGGCTGGGTATAACGGGTCTGGTTCAACACGCCCTCCGGGTCCTCGAAGCAGGTCCGCTTCAAGTCAAAGTCCACCTCCGCCTGGGCGGCGTCCAGCACCTGCCGGAAGGCGGGGTACGCCTCGTACAAATCCGCCCCCATGCCGGGGTGCTGGCTGCCCTGTCCGGCGTATAAGAAACCGAGCTTCATGGCGCGGTCCTCCATTCATCTAAAATCTGGTCCATCTGTTCCTTTACCGTGGAAAGCTCCCGGACCTCCCCAGCGTTGGCCCCGCAGAAGAACAGGCCGTTCTCCCAGTCCCCCTCCACGGCGGCGATGAGGGCCTTGGAAATGCAGTAAGGGGCGGTCCTGCAGTCGCAGGCGGAAAGGCATCGGCCGCATCGGGTGATCTCCGGCTGCGTCCCCGCCTCTACCCGCTGGATCAGCGGGCTTCTCAGGGCCCGGCCCGGCATACCCACGGGGCTTTGAACGATGGTAACGTCCTCCGCTCCCGCGTTCAGAAGCGCCCGCTTATAGCCGGGGCTGGCGTCGCACTCCTCCGTGGCGATGAAACGGGTGGCAAACTGGGCCCCCGCCGCGCCTTGGTCCATATAGCCCCGCATTTCCCCGCCGTTCTTCACGCCTCCGGCCACGAAAACCGGGATATCCCTCCCGTACTTCTCCCGGAAGGGGGCCAGGGATTCCAGCACCTCCGCCAGCAGGGCGGACAAGGGGCGGGGCCGTCCCGCCTGGGCCTCCCGGGCCTCCTGGGGGGAAAAGCCCAGGTGCCCCCCGGCCAGGGGGCCCTCCAGCACCACGAAGTCCGGCACCCGGCCATAGCGCCGATCCCACAATTTGCAGATCAGGGCGGCGGAGCGGCCCCCGCTGACCACCGGGGCCAGGGCCGCGTCCTCGTTTCCTGCCTCCGCCGCCAGGCCTGGCAAGTCCTTGGGCAGGCCCGCGCCGCAGACCACCGCGTCCACCTCCGCCCGGAGGGCGGTGCGCACGCTGGCGGCATACTGGGCGGCGGCTACCATGACGTTCACGGCCACCAGGCCCGCGCCCTTGGCGAGCTCCTTCGCCCTTCCCACCTGCCGGGCCAGGGCCCGGAGGTCCGCCTCCCGGGGGTTCACCGGGAAGTCCGGTTCCCGGAAGCCGCAGAGGGCGGCGGACAGGGTGCCCATGCCCCCATTGGCCGCCACGGCCCCCGCCAGCCGCTCCAGGCTGACGCCAATGCCCATGCCTCCCTGTACAATGGGCACCGCCAGGGTTTTTCCCCGGATGGTTACCGCCATTCCTGGTGCACCTGTTCCAGGACGGCCTTTCCCCCGCTGGCCAGCTCTTCAAAAATCTGCCGCAGGGGCCGGACCTCATGGACCATGCCAGCCACCTGGCCCATCATGACGCTGCCGCGGTCCACGTCCCCCTCCAGCACAGCCCGGCGGAGGCCCCCCAGGGTGACGGTCTCCAGCTCCTCCAGCGTAGCTCCCCGCTTCTCCAGGGCCAGGTACTCCCGGGCCATCTTATTTTTCAGCACCCGCACCGGGCCGCCGATGGAGCGGCCCGTAACGGTGGTGTCGCTGTCCTTGGCCTTCAAAACGGCCTGTTTGTAGTTTTCATGAATGGGGCACTCCTGGCTAGCCAGCAAACACGTGCCCACCTGGACGCCGCTGGCCCCCAGGGCCAGGGCCGCCGCCATCTGCCGCCCGTCGGCAATGCCCCCGGCGGCGATGACGGGCACGTCCACCGCGTCGATAACCTGGGGCACCAGGGCCATGGTAGTCATCTCTCCCACATGGCCCCCGGACTCCATGCCCTCGGCCACGAAGGCGTCCACGCCATAGCGGCTCAGCCGTTTTGCCAGCACCGCCGCCGCGACGACGGGAATGACCTTAATCCCGGCCTCTTTCCAGGCGGGAATGTACTGCCCGGGATTGCCCGCCCCGGTGGTGACCACCTGGACGCCCTCTTCCAGAATCACCTGGGCGATTCCGGCGGCGTAGGGGCTCATCAGCATCAGGTTGACGCCAAAGGGCTTATCGGTCAGTTCCCGGGCCCGGCGGATTTCCTTCCGGAGCCGCTCCGCGTCCCAGCCCCCGGTGGCGATCATGCCCAGGGCCCCGGCGTTGGAACAGGCGGCGGCAAACTCCCCGGTGGCGATATTGGCCATGCCGCCCTGTATAATGGGGAACTCGGTCCCCAGGATTTCGTTCAGCTTCTTCATATCTTGCTCCTTACGCAAACTCAATCAGGCAGCCACCCTCGTCGGAAGAAATTCCGCTCTGCTCCGTCCCCGCCTGAGGGCGGGGACTGCGCCCGCTCCATTCCTTCCTCCTCTCCCCACAAAATCTGCTGATTTTGCGGGGGCCCGGGGAGAACGGTTACATGGCTTATGCAAACTCAATCAGGCAGCCGCCCCAGGTCAGGCCGCCGCCGAAGCCCACGGCTAGAAGACGGCTGCCGGGGCCGATCTTCCCCTGTTCCCGGAGTTCGCTGAGAACCAGGGGGATGCTGGCGGCGGAGGTGTTGCCGTATTCGGCGATATTTTTATAGTACTTCTCCGGCGGGATGCGGTATTTCCGCACCGCCAGGTCAATGATCCGGGCGTTGGCCTGGTGGAAGACGAAGAAGTCCACGTCCTCCACGGTCCGGCCCGTCTTTTTCAGCACCTGGTCCACGCACCAGGGCACCGCCTCCACGGCGAATTTAAAGACCCGGGTGCCCTCCATGGAGATGAGGCCGGGCTCCCCCGCCCCCGGGCCGGGCAGGCGGAGCAGCTCCTTGCTGCCATGGCAGCCCATGATGGCGGAAATAGAGGGCCAGCCCTCCCGGCACTCCACCACGGCGGCCCCGGCTCCGTCCCCGAAGAGGATACAGGTCCCCCGGTCGGACCAGTCGATGCACCGGCTCAGGTTCTCCGCTCCCACCACCAGGCCGAATTTCCGGGGAGAGGCGTTTAACAGGCACTCCATGGTATGGAGGGCAAACAAAAAGCCCGTACAGGCCGCCCCTAAATCAAAGCAGGGAATGTCCTCCGGAAGCCCCAGTTCCCGCTGGAGCATACAGGCGGCGGAGGGGACCATGGTTTCCGGCGTCACCGTCGCCACGATGCAGGCCCCGATCTCCTCCGGCGGGACCCCCGCGTCCTCCAGGGCCCGGCGGGCCGCCTGGGCGGTCATGGCGGAAAAGGTCTCCTCCCCGGCGCAGTGATGCCGGGTTTGAATGCCGGTGCGGGAGACGATCCACTCGCCGTTCGTCTCTACAATCTTCTCCAGGTCCCGGTTCGTCACCAGCTTCGTGGGCGCGCCCATTCCGGTACCCCGAATTTTGATTCCGTTCATGGTTCCTCCTTGGGGGCCGCGCCCATTTTTCTAAATTTCTGATAGCGGCCGGACGCCAGGCTCCCGCCGCTCTCTTTCAAGAGCGCCGCCAAATGACGGTCCAGGGCCCGGTCCAGGGCCCGGAAGGCGGCCTCCGGGGCCAGGTGGGCTCCGCCCTCCGGCTCCGGAACCACGTCGTCCACAATTCCCAGGGCCAGCAGGTCCGGGGCGGTGAGCTTCATCAGGCCGCAGGCCTCCTCGTGCCGTCCCGCGTCCCGCCAGAGGATGGAGGCGAAGCCCTCCGGGGAGAGAATGGCGTAGACCGCGTTTTCCAGCATCAGCACCCGGTTGGCCACCCCCAGGGCCAGGGCCCCGCCGCTGTTGCCCTCGCCAGTAATCACGGCGATGACCGGGATAGTGAGGCGGCTCATCTCCATCAGGTTCCGGGCGATGGCCTCCCCCTGGCCCCGGGCCTCGGCCTCCAGGCCGGGGTAGGCCCCGGAGGTGTCAATGAAGGTGAACACCGGGCGGCGGAACTTCTCCGCCTGCTTCATCAGCCGCAGGGCCTTCCGGTAGCCCTCGGGCCCCGGCATGCCGAAGTTGCAGCGGATGCTCTCCTCTGCCGTCTTCCCCTTCCGGGTGCCGATGACGGTGACGGGCCTCCCGTGGTACAGGGCCACGCCACCCAAAATGGCCGGGTCCTCCCGGCACAGGCGGTCCCCCTTCTGTTCGAAGAAATCCGTGAAGAGGGCGCCGATGATATCCGTAATATTGGGCCGCTGGGGGTGCCGGGCCACAGCCACCCGTTCCGCGGCAGTCAGGCTGCTCATGCGCGGCCTCCTTTCTCGTGGAGCCGCAGGAGGCGCTCCAGGGTCTCCCGGAGCTCTCCCCGGGGGACCACCGCGTCTACGAAGCCGTGCTCCTCCTGGTATTCCGCCCGCTGGAAGCCCTCCGGCAGGGTCTCGCCGATGGTCTGCTGAATCACCCGGGGCCCGGCGAAGCCAATTAAAGCCCCCGGTTCTGCCAGGATGATATCCCCCAGGGAGGCAAAGCTGGCGGTGACGCCCCCGGTGGTGGGGTCCGTCAAGACGGAGATGTACAGCAGCCCCTTGTCCGAAAACCGGGCCAGGGCCGCGGACGTCTTGGCCATCTGCATCAGGGAGAGAATACCCTCCTGCATCCGGGCCCCGCCGCTGGCGGAGAAAAGGATCAGGGGCAGCTTGTTCTTCGCGGCGTACTCAATGGCCAGGGTGATCTTCTCCCCCACGGCGGCGCTCATGCTGCCCATCAGGAAGCGGCTGTCCAGCACGCCCGTCACGCACTTCCGCCCGCCGATGGTTCCGGTGGCGGTGACGGCGGCCTCCGTGAGGCCGGTCTTCCGCTGGGCGAGGCGCTGCTTCTCCCGGTAGCCGGGGAAGGACAGGGGATCAGCGGCGGGGAGCTTCCCGTTCAGCTCCCGGAAGCTCCCCGGGTCCAGGATGGTACTGAGGCGGTAATAGGCCCCGATGGGGAAGTGATACCCGCAGAGGGGGCAGACAGAGAGGTTCCCCGCCACGTCCTTCCGCTGGCTCTCCCCGCCGCACTTGGGGCAGGCCACCAGCTGGTCCCCCGGGACATAGTTGTCCCGGATGGCCTTCATAGCCAGCAGCCGGGCCCGTCGCTTGGCAAAGATGCCGCTCATACCTCAGCCTCCCGTTCCTCCACCCGGCGGCTGAAGTCCAGCAGCTCTGGCAGGTGCGCGTCCAGAAAGCCCGTGGCGCAGCGCCCCCGGACAAAGACGGGGTGGAACAAAATTTCATAGGACAGTTCCGCGTTGGTGGGGAAACCCTCCAGGGTGAATTCCTCCAAACAGCGGCGGAGCTTGCGGATGGCCTCCAGCCGGGTGGCCCCGTGGGCCAGGACCTTGGCGGCCAGGGAATCGTAATAGGGGGACATGGTGCAGCCGTTGTAGAGGCAGGAGTCCACCCGGACCCCCGCGCCGCCGGGGAAGTGGAGGAACTCCACCTTGCCCGGGCAGGGGCAGAAGTCCCCGTGGGGGTCCTCGGCGTTGATGCGGCACTCCATGGCGCAGCCCCGGATCCGGACGTCCTCCTGGCCAATGTCCAGGGGCAGGCCGGAGGCGATCCGCAGCTGCTGGCGCACCAGGTCCACTCCGGTGACCAGCTCCGTGACGCCGTGTTCCACCTGGATGCGGGTGTTCATTTCCATGAAGTAAAACGTCTCCCCGTCCACCAGGAATTCCACGGTCCCGGCGCCCTCGTAGCCCACGGCCTCCGCCGCCCGGACGGCGGCCTCTCCCATGGCTCTGCGCAGCTCTGGGCTAAGGCCGGGGGCGGGGGCCTCCTCCACCAGCTTCTGGTTCCTCCGCTGGACGGAGCAGTCCCGGTCCCCCAGGTGGATGGCATGCCCCTGGCGGTCCGCCAGAATCTGCACCTCCACATGGCGGGGGTTCAGCACCAGCTTCTCCAGGTACATCTCGTCGTTTCCAAAGCAGGCGGCGGCCTCCGCCTTCGCCTCGGCGTAAGCGGAGGGAAGGACCTCCGGGCCGTTGCAGCGGCGGATGCCCCGGCCCCCGCCTCCGGCGGAGGCTTTCAGCAGCACGGGCCAGCCCACGGCTTCCGCCGCCGCCAGGGCCTCCTCCACCGAGGAGACGGGGCCGTCGGACCCGGGGGTCACCGGGACTCCCGCCGCCTTCATCAAGTCCCGGGCGGCGGACTTAGAGCCCGCCTTGCGGATCGCGTCCCCCGAGGGGCCGATGAAGGCCAGTCCCGCGGCGGCGCAGGCGTCGGAAAAGTCCGGGTTCTCGGATAAGAAGCCATACCCGGGGTGCACGCCGTCGCATCCGGTGGCCAGGGCCGCCGTCAGCAAAGCGTCCTGGTTTAAATAGCTGTCCGCCGCCCGGGCGGGGCCGATGCAGACGGACTCCGTGGCCAGCTGAACATGGAGGGCCTCCGCGTCCGCCTCGGAATAGGCGGCCACCGTCTCAATCTCCAGCTCCCGGCAGGCCCGGAGGACCCGGAGGGCAATCTCCCCCCGGTTGGCGATGAGTACCCGCCTCAGCATGGCCGGTAGCGCATCAGCGCCTCGCCGAAGGCCGCCAGCTCCCCGTTGGCCTTCAGCACTTCCTCAATCACGCAGTCGCAGGGGGCGGGGACCTCGATCATGGTCTTCATGGCCTCGATGAGGCAGATGGTCTGCCCCTTCTGCACCTGGTCCCCCGGCGCGACAAAGGGGGGCTGCTCCGGTGCGGGAGCGGCGTAGAAGGTGCCCACCAGCGGCGCGGTGACGGCGGGAGCTTCCTCCGCCGTCGGAGCCGCCGCCGGGGCGGCGGGCACGGGAACCATGGCGGGAGCGGCCGCCGCCACAGGGGCCGTTTTTTCCAGTTCTATTTTAAAATCCCCCTGTGACAGCTTCAGCTTCTGCAAGCCGCCGGCGTCAAAGCGGGCCATTAAGTCATAAATTTCCTGGTTGGTCATACTCGTTCCTTTCCAAGCCCGCCGCCCCGCTGTCGTCAACGGGGCGGCACTTCACGGAAATGTAGGTTTCAGCGGCGCGGTTCAGGCCTTGTGGGCCTCCAGGTACTTCACAATGTCGCCCACGGTTTTCAGGCCCTCTACGTCGGCGTCGTCAATGGTGACGCCGCTGGCCTCCTCCAGGGCCATGACCAGTTCCACCGCCGCCAGGGAATCCGCTCCCAGGTCCTCGGACAGGGAAGCCTCCAGCGTCACCTGCTCCGCCTCGCAGCCCAGGGTCTCCACGATGATATCACGCACTTTCTCGAATTCCATTTGCGATTCTCCTTGTTTGTCGAAATATCAATTATTTTAACTAAAAATATTTAATTAAAATAATTGAACTTATTTTACACAGGGAGGCCCGGGTTGTCAAGGAAAATTTTCACGGAACAGCCCTTCCCTTTTTTGTGAAAATCTTATATAATTAGTCTATTGTCCAGTACTATATCCGGGGCTTTCTCCCCGGCCTGTCTTTTAGGAGGCTTACATGAAAATCATCATCGTGGGAGCGGGCAAGGTGGGCTCCGCCCTGACCCAGCAGCTCTCCGCCGACGGGCACAACGTCACCGTCGTGGACCAGGACCCCCGGCTCATTGACAGCATCATCAATATATACGACGTCATGGGCGTGTGCGGAAACGGCGCGGTCTACAGCGTACAAAAAGAGGCGGAGGTGGAAAAGGCGGAACTTTTGATCGCCACCACCTCCAGCGACGAGTTAAACATCCTCTCCTGCCTGGTGGCCAAGAAGCTGGGCGTCAGCCACACCATCGCCCGCATCCGCAACCCGGAATATGAAAAGCAGCTCCGCTTTATGCGGGAGGAACTGGGCTTGTCCATGGTCATCAATCCCGAGCGGGCCGCCGCCCGGGAGATTGCCCGGGTCCTCCGTTTCCCCGCCGCCATGAAGGTGGAATCCTTCTCCAAGGGGCGGCTGGAGCTGGTAGAATACCGCCTCCCCGCCGATTCCGCCCTGGACGGCCTGCCCCTGGCGGACCTGTACCGGAACATCCGGGTCCGGGTGCTGATCTGCGCCGTGGCCCGGAAGGGAGAGACCATCATTCCCTCCGGCGATTTCGTCCTCCGGGCGGGGGACAAAATCTACCTCACCTCCTCCCCGGACCAGCTGGCCCAATTCTTCCGGCACCTGGGGGTCTTCCGCTCCAAGGCGTCCACTGTCATGATCGTGGGCGCCAGCAAAATCTGCTACTACCTGACTTCTGAGCTTTTGAACATGGGCATGTCCGTGAAGATCATCGACCGGGATGAGCAGCGGTGCATTCAGATGGGCGAACAGCTGCCCAAGGCCCTGGTCATCGTGGGAGACGGCACGGATACGGACCTTCTCCACGAAGAGGGCATCGGCCAGACGGACGCCTTTGTGGCCATCACGGGGATCGACGAGGCCAATATCCTGATGTCCATGTGCGCCTCCAAGGAATCGGGGAACCACTGTAAGGTGGTGGCAAAGATCAACCGGAAATCCCTGGTGGACCTGGTCAGCGCCGAGAGCATGATCGACAGCGTCATCTCCGCCCGTTCTACCACCACGGAGCTGATCGTCCAGTACGTCCGGGCCATGGAGAGCGCCGGGGGCGCCAAAATCAAGACCCTCCACCGTCTGGTGGACGGGGCGGTGGAGGCCCTGGAGTTCGGCGTGGGACCCGACGTGCCCTTCATCGGCGTGCCCTTGAAGAATCTGAAGCTCCGGAACGGCCTGCTGCTGGCGGGCATCGTCCAGCGGAACGGGAAGATCGTCATTCCCTCTGGCAACGACTGCCTCAGCCTGGGAGACGACGTCATTGTGGTCACCACGGACACCTCCCTCCAGGACATCCATGACATCTGCCGGGAGTAAAGGAGGAAGCGTCTCTTGAATTATCAAATGATTGGCTTTGTCATCGGGCGGATTTTATGGACGGAGGCGGCGCTGCTGCTCCTGCCCGCCCTGGTGGCGCTTCTCTATGGGGAACCCTTCCTGCCCTTTCTGGGGCCCGTCCTGCTGCTGCTGGCGGCGGGGCTCCCCTTCTGCAAAAAGCCCAGGCAGACATCCCTCTATGCCCGGGACGGCTTCGCGGTGGTGGCCCTGGCCTGGGTGCTGATGAGCGCCTTCGGGGCCCTGCCCTTCCTGATTTCCGGGTACATTCCCAATTTCATCGACGCCTTTTTCGAAACCGTCTCCGGTTTTACCACCACCGGGGCCACCATTCTCACGGCGGTAGAGCCCCTGAGCCAAAGCGTGCTGTTCTGGCGGAGCTTCACCCACTGGATCGGCGGCATGGGGGTGCTGGTCTTCGTCATGGCGGTGCTGCCCATGACCGACGGGCATGGCATGCACCTTCTCCGGGCGGAGATGCCGGGGCCCTCCGTCGGGAAGCTGGTGAGCCGCATGAGCGACACGGCCAAGATTCTCTACGGCATCTACCTGGCCATGACCCTCATCGAAATCGTCCTGCTGGTCCTGGGGGGAATGCCCCTGTTCGACTCCTGCATCCACGCCTTCGGCTCCGCGGGCACCGGAGGGTTCAGCAATAAGAACCTCAGCGTCGGGGCCTATGACAGCGTCTATTTCGACGTGGTCATCGGGATTTTCATGCTGCTCTTCGGCGTGAACTTCAACCTCTATTACTTCCTCCTGGTCCGGCGCTTCCGGGACGTGTTCCGGTCCGAGGAGCTGTGGGCTTACGCCGCCATTGTGGGCACGGCGGTAGTGGCCATCGCCGTGGACATTCTCCACCTGTATGCGTCCTTCGGCCAGAGCCTCCGGTACTCCTTCTTCCAGGTGGCCTCCATCATCACCACCACGGGCTACGCCACGGCGGATTTCAACCTCTGGCCCACCTTTTCCAAGGGAATCCTGGTGGTGCTCATGTTCATCGGGGCCTGCGCCGGGTCCACAGGCGGCGGCATCAAGGTGGCCCGGATTGTAATTCTGGCCAAGACCTCCTGGGGGGACATGCGGAAGATGCTCCACCCCAACGCCGTCACCACCACCCGGTTCGAGGGGAAGTCCCTGACGGACAAGCACATCCGGAGCGTCCATCTCTTCCTTACGGTGTACCTCCTGGTATTCACGGCCTCCTTCCTGCTTTTGAGCCTGGAGCAGTTCGACATCGTCACCACCTTCACCGCCCTGGCGGCCTGCATCAACAACATCGGGCCGGGACTGGAGATGGTGGGCCCGGTGGGGAACTTCTCGGCCTTCTCCTGGGCGTCCAAGCTGCTGCTGTCCTTTGACATGCTGGTGGGCCGCCTGGAGATTTTCCCCATGCTGCTGCTGTTCGCCCCGTCCATCTGGACCCGGCGGCGGGTGATCCGGCGGATGTGAATTCCCCGGTCCGCCTGACATTCCGTTATGGAAACAACCCATTAGAAAGGTTAGGAAACCCATGAAAGCTCTCATAACATTCAGTTTCATTGGCTTGGGGGTCATGTTCCTCTACTGGGTATGGATTGCCTGGTTCCCCTCTTTCTTCAGCGGCTTGGCGCAAGACGAGGCCCTGCTTGTTGGCACAGGCTTTTTCCTGTCCTTTGAAATGGTCATTTTAGCGGGCGTTATCCTCTCGGAAATGAAGAAGAAACCGTAGCTTTTGGTTTTCCGCTGGCGGCACAGGCCAAAAAAGGCCCCGGGGCATACTGCCCTGGGGCCTTTTTCTCAATCTGCAATCTGCAATTCTACGCGGTTCAGTTCCCCAGCGCCTTGGCGGACTCCTCCAGCTTGGCGATGAGCTCCCGGAACTTCTCCGCCTTCTCCTTCTCGGCGTTCACCACCGCTTCCGGGGCCCGGGAGACAAATTTCTCGTTGGAGAGCTTCTGCTCCACGATCCGCAGGCCATTCTCCGCCTTTTCCTTCTCCTTGGCGATGCGCTCCCGCTCCGCCGCCAGGTCCACCAGCTCGCTGAGGGGCAGGTAGGCCGTGGCGTTGTGGGTGACGATGCTCACCTGGCCCGTGAGGTCCGCCGGGGCCTCGGACGCGAAGCGCACCTCCGAGGCAAAGGCCAGCCGCTGGAGGAAGTGGAGGCCCTGCTCATAGGGCTCCGGCGCGGCGGTAACCAGCAGCACCTCCGCCTTTTTGGACGGGGGCACGTTCATCTCCGCCCGGCGGGCCCGGATGGCCTTGATGGTGTCCATAACCGCCTCCATGGCGGCCTCCTCCCGTGGGAAGGAGAGGTCCGCGCGGTACTCGGGCCACTTGGCCAGCATGAGGAAGCGGTCCTCCGCCCCCGCCCGCTTGGGCAGGGCCTGGAAAATCTCCTCCGTGATGAAGGGCATGAAGGGATGGAGCAGCTTCAAAAGCTCCGCCAGCACATAGCACAGCACGTTCCGGGCAGCGTCCTTGGCCCCCTCGTCCTCGCCGTTCAGCCGGGTCTTGGTCAGCTCGATATACCAGTCGCAGTAGGTGTCCCACAGGAAGTCGTAAACCTTGGCGGAGGCCACGCCGATCTCGTAGCTGTCCAGGTTCTCCGTGACCTCCTCCACCAGGGTGTTCAGCTTGGAGAGGACCCACTTGTCCTCCCGCTCCAAAGCCTCCGCCGCCGGGAGGTCATAGGTTTCCAAATCCCCCAGGTTCATCATGACGAAGCGGCTGGCGTTCCAGACCTTGTTGGCGAAGTTCCGCATAGCCTCGCACTTTTCCGTGTAGAAGCGCATGTCGTTTCCAGGGCTGTTTCCGGTGATGAGGTTGAACCGGAGGGCGTCCGCGCCGTACTTCTCTGCCACCTCCAGGGGGTCGATGCCGTTGCCCAGGGACTTGGACATCTTCCGGCCCTTGTCATCCCGGACCAGGCCGTGGATGAGGACGGTGCGGAAGGGGATTTTCTTCATCTGCTCGCAGCCGGAGAAGATCATCCGGGAAACCCAGAAGAAGATGATGTCGTAGCCGGTCACCATGACGGAGGTGGGGTAGTAGAAATCCAGGTCCTCCGTCTTTTCCGGCCAGCCCAGGGTGGAGAAGGGCCACAGGGCGGAGCTGAACCAGGTGTCCAGCACGTCGGGGTCCCGGGTCAGGTGCGCGCTGCCGCACTGTTCGCACTTCGCCGGGTCCTCCCGGCTGACGTTAATGTGCCCGCACTCGTCACAGTACCAGGCGGGAATCTGGTGGCCCCACCAGAGCTGGCGGGAGATGCACCAGTCATGGACGTTCTCCATCCAGTTGGTGTAGGTCTTGCTGAACCGCTCGGGGACGAACTTCACCTCGCCCTCCCGGACCACCCGGAGGGCCTCCTGGGCCAGGGGCTCCATCTTCACGAACCACTGGGCGGAAATCAGGGGCTCCACGTCGTTGTGGCAGCGGTAGCAGGTGCCCACGTTGTGGCTGTAGGGCTCGGTTTTCACGAGATACCCCTGCTCCTCCAAATCCTTCACAATGGCCTTCCGGCATTCATAGCGGTCCATCCCGTTGTAGGGCCCGCCGTTTTCGTTGATTTTCCCGTCGTCTCCGATGCAGCGGATCACCTCCAGGTTGTGCCGGAGGCCCACCTCGAAGTCGTTGGGGTCGTGGGCGGGGGTCATCTTCACCGCGCCGGTGCCGAAGCCCAGCTCCACGTACTCGTCCGCCACAATGGGGATCTCCCGGTTCATAATGGGCAGGATGCAGGTTTTGCCCACAAGATGCTTGAACCGCTCGTCCTCCGGGTTCACGGCCACACCCGTGTCGCCCATCATGGTCTCGGGCCTGGTGGTGGCTACCACCAGGTCGCCGGAGCCGTCGGTGAGGGGATAGCGGATGTGCCAGAGGTGGCCGGGCTTGTCCTGGTACTCCACCTCCGCATCGGAGAGGGCGGTGACGCAGTGGGGGCACCAGTTGATAATGCGGCTTCCCTTGTAGATGAGGCCCTTGTCGTAGAGCTCGCAGAAGGTCTCCCGGACGGCCTTGGAAAGCCCCTCGTCCATGGTGAAGCGGGACCGGGACCAGTCGCAGGACACGCCCATCTTCTTTTGCTGCTGGACAATGCGGTTTCCGTACTTCTCCTTCCACTTCCAGACCCGCTGGAGGAACTTTTCCCGGCCCAGGTCATAGCGGCTGAGGCCCTCGTTGACCCGCAGGTCCTCCTCCACCTTCACCTGGGTGGAGATGCCGGCGTGGTCCACGCCGGGGAGCCAGAGGGTGGAGTAGCCCTGCATCCGCTTGAAGCGGGTGAGGATGTCCTGGAGGGTGCAGTCCAGGGCGTGGCCCATGTGGAGCTGCCCGGTGACGTTGGGGGGCGGCATGACGATGGAGAAGGGCTTTTTCGCGGGGTCCGGGTCGCCGTTGAAGCACCCGGCGTTTTCCCACATCTCATAGACGCGGCCCTCCACCTGCTGGGGTTCGTACACTTTCGGCAGTTCTTTTTTCATGTCGGTTCTCCTTTTATTATAATATCCTGTATTCATGTTGCCAGTTTATCCAAAACGTATGGCAGAAATCTCTCCGCCCCGCCGGAAACCAAATCCTTTTTTTGCAGCAGCAGGGCCCTCTCCCCGCCGTAGACCAGCAGCCAAAGCCGCTCCGTCCCAAATATCCCGGTCATGTCCCCATAGGGGACCGTCTCCCGGTCCTCCCCTGCGGAAACGGACAGGCCGTTTTCGTCAAAGCGGACCTCCACCGGAGCTCCGGGCCCATCCAGGGCCCGCCACCCCGCCAGCAGCTCAGCCGCCTCTTTTTTGCAGGAGGCCGGAGGCTGAGGGGGCGATTTTACTTTCGCGCCGTAAATCGTGAGCAGACCCGCCAGAATGCCCAGGGGCCCTATGAAGATCAGGATGGGAACCCGGGGCTCCATCAGCCCAAGCACCAGGATGAACGCACCCAGGGCGATCTGCGCCGAGCCCTGGAGGGTATAGCGCCTCCGGCGGCCTTTTACGCGGGCTTCGAGGCGGTCCGTGAGCTTCCATAGGGCTGGCAGGGTCCGGCGGCTCTTCGCCTCCAGCCGCTGGCGGAGGAGCTCCACCGCCTCGCCATCCAGAGCGGGGTCTTCGTAGTTGGTGACTTGAAAAATAAATTCCATGGTCAGAGTGCCCTTTCTTATGACTCTACCGATAGAAGGCGGTAGGCGCAGCTCCGCCGCAAGCGCCAAGTTGGCGACAGCGAGGACAGACGGACAGTCCTTACATCGACCTCCAAACCCCCGCTAGCACCACGCTGCGGGCAGGGACATGCGTACCGACGCACCCAGACCGCGCCGCGCCCCCGTTTTCTCTCTTCCACCGTGCACGGCGCATTCTCTCTTTTCGCAAAAGAGAGAATGGGGGGTGCATTGGACCAGCCCCCAAAGGGCAGCTGACCACCCCGCGCGCCAGCGCGAGTACAGGCCCCCGCTCCGCCAACGGAGCGCACCCCCACCCCGCCCGTCAGGGCGAGCACCAGCCCCCCTCTCAGGGGGGAAAAGAAAACCGCCCCAAGCCACCTGGCTCAGGGCGAATCACAAATCCGCGGTACCACCTGAATTTCCCTTGCGGGACACTCGTCTCCCCTCTAACGGCGGGCCTCCGTCGCGGCCTACTCCCTCCTTCAGCCGCGCCGCTCCGGGACGACTTCCCCCGCCGCCTTGGGGACGCTCTCACCAACCGCGTCCTCTCTTGGCCTCGGCAGGCCGGGTACTGCTTCCCTTCCTTGCGTTTACATGGACGCTAGTATACTATCCCCGCCGGGAATTGTCAAGAGAGGCGCAGGATTTCCTTCTTCAGCCGGCTGATGATCCGCTTCTCCAACCGGGAAATATAGGACTGGGAGATGCCCAGGCGGTCCGCCACCTCCTTCTGCGTCTGCTCCTTCCCTCCCCCCAGGCCGAAGCGGAGGGTGATGATCTCCTTTTCCCGGGGGGACAGGGTGTTGATGGCCTGGGCCAGAAGGGAGCGGTCCACGTCCTCCTCAATGGGCCGCATGACCACGTCCTCGTCGGTGCCCAGCACGTCGGAGAGCAGCAGCTCGTTCCCGTCCCAGTCCGTGTTCAGCGGCTCGTCGAAGGACACCTCCCCCCGGCGGGAGGCGTTCTTCCGCAGGTACATGAGAATCTCATTTTCGATGCACCGGGAGGCGTAGGTGGCCAGCTTGATGTTCTTATCCGTCCGGTAGGTCCCCACGGCCTTGATCAGGCCGATGGTCCCGATGGAAATCAGGTCCTCAATGTTGATGCCCGTGTTCTCGAACCGCCGGGCAATGTACACCACCAGGCGCAGGTTATGTTCGATCAGCTCCTGCCGGGCCCCTTCGTCCATGTTGGCCAGCAGCTCCGCCTCCCGCTCCCGGGTCAGCGGCGGGGGCAGGGTGTCGCTGCCCCCGATGTAGTGGGTCCCCTCCTCCGGCCAGAGCCCCAGCCAAACCAGCAGCTTTCTCAGTTTTCCCAGCAATTCCATGTCGTCCTCCCTTTCCCGCGGGCCCGCCCCACAGCGCCCCATAGCCCATCCCCAGCGCCGTGGGAGCCAGGGCCGCCGTCAGTCCCGGATACCGGGTCCCGTTGACCTCTGTCCAGTCCGTCCGGACCGTCAGCAGCAGTCCCCCCGCCGTTCCCACGGCCCGGTAGGGCGTCAGCCGGGGCCGCAGGGCCGGGGCCAGGGCCCGCAGGGGCTCCAGCAGCTCCTCCGGGGCGCCCAGGCCCCGTCTCCGGAGCAGTTTCGCCGCCTCCGGCGGCAGCGCGGCATCCAGGGTCCCCGGGGCCGCCACCAGCACCGCCCGGCCGTCCGGGGCCCGGAGGCCGCTGCCCGTGTCCCACAGGGCCGTCAGCGCCGCCGTCCGGCCGCCGATGGAGACCCGCACGGGCAGCAGCTCCCCCCGCACCCCGTGGCCCGCCGCCGCCCGGAACACCACGGAGAGCAGGGCGTAAGCCGCCGTCCCGCCGATTGCCAGGGCCTTGGCGTCCACGTTGGTGTAAAACACCCCGTTCACCGCCGGAACCCCGCCCCCCGCCAGGAGCCCCAGGCCCAGCACGCAGCCCGCCATGGCGCAGGAAACGGCAAAAAACAGCAGCAGAAGCCGCAGCAGCTTCTCCTCCCCGCCATACGCGATAAGGCCCAGCAGCACTCCCGCCGCGATTTTCACGGGCGTCTGGGCCAGGAAGCCCAGCCCTGGCAGAAACACCGCCGCCGCGTAAGCGCCCCCGGCCAGGGCCGCCAGGGCATAGCGCCCCCGCCGGAGAGGCAGGCCCGCAAGGCGGGCGGCGCAGAGGAGGAGCAGGTAGTCCATCAGGGCGTTCAACGTAAACACGCTGTCTATGTAAATGACCGTCACGCCGCCCCGCCTCCTTTTTCCAAGGGATATTATAGGACAGGACGGGCGGGAAAGCGGTCGCAATCTGAGGGGGAATTCGGGTCGAAAAAAGGCGCCGCTTCCGCGGCGCCTTTCCGGCTGTATTGAGCTCAGGCCGCAATGCCCCAAAGGTCGTCAAAAAGTCCGCCGCCATTGGGGTCCGTTGTTCCTGGTTCCTCCGGCTCAACGGGGAGCCCCGGGTCTGGCGTGGGCTCCGGCTTGGGGTCCGGCTTCGGCGAGGGGCCATAGCCCTCGTGGCTCTCCCCGGGATTGGGGATAATGGGCTCCGAGGGATTGACCGGGGTTCCGCCGCCCGGGTTGTTGGGATCTATGGGATTCACCGGGTCCAGGGGGTTCTCCGGCAGGGACACGCCCTCATGGACGGGACAGCCTCCCGTGGGATTCGTCTCCGAGGGCTCCTTGGCCTTCTCCAGCGTGCTGATGAGATAGGCGTCGTCCTCCGCCTTGATGCTGGGGCCGTAGTCCTCCCGGACGTAGTCCAGGTAGGCCCTCTGCTCCACCACCGCCTCCGGGCAGGTCTCCCCCGCCAGACAGTGGCCCTCGGTGCAGTAGGGCACCACCTTGTGGATGGTGCAGTCCTCGGTGGGTCCGGTGCCCGACGCCGCCGTAAAGCTGGCCACCCGGTTGGCCCTCGGGTCCGCCCGGCAGGCGTCCGTGGGCCTCATGCCGCTGTCCAGGCACACCTGGATGCTGGTCAGCCCCGTGGCGGGCTTGTTGTCAAAGTCCTTGTCGGGCAGCTCCATGTGGAGGGGCTCCATGACCTTTTTCCACATGGTAATGGCCGGGTTCCCGTTGTAGCTGATGCGCTCCGGGTCCTCATAGCCTGTCCACACCGCCGCCACGTAGTAGGGCGTGAAGCCCACGAAGTAGCGGTCCTTGTTGTCGTTGGTGGTTCCGGTTTTTCCGGCGATGTGCATGCCGTTGAACCGGGCCTGTCCGCCGGTGCCGTTGGACACGGCGTTTTTCAGCATTTCCGTCATCAGATAGGCCGTGGTCTCCTTCATGGCCACGTGGCTTTCGCTCTCGTTCTCCAGCACCGTCACCTCCTGCCCGGAGGCCTTGTCGATGCGGGTCACCCGGACATAGGTCCGGGGTTCGTTATACACGCCGTTGTTGGCGAAGCAGGCGTAAGCCGCCGCCATCTCCACCGTGTTCAGCCCCCGGGTCAGGCCGCCCATGCCCAGGGCGCCCACCACCATGTCGTCCGCCACCAGCCCCAGGTTCAGGTTTTCCGTGGCGAAGCGGTAGGCCTCCTCCACTCCCACGGACTGGAGGGCCTGGACGGCGATGGTGTTGATGGATTTCTGCACGCCGGTTTTCACCGTGGTGAAGCCCGTATAGGTGTTGGGGGAGTTCTTGGGCCAGGGGGTCCCGTTGAGCTCCTGCACGGGGTAGTTGTCAAAGACGGAGCCCTGGGTGATGACCCCGGCGTCCAGGGCGGGGGCGTAAGCCGTCAGGGGCTTCATGGAGGAACCCACCTGCCGCTTGGCGGTGGCGCAGTTCCAGCCCAGGTTTTCCTGTTTTTCCCCCACCTTGCCCACCATGGCCACGATATCGGCGGTGTAAGGGTCCAGGATGGTGATGGCGGACTGGAGCAGCTGGCCGTTCCGGGACGTCACGTCCAGGTTGCTCCGGTCCTCGTAAATGCTCTCCGCCAGGGCCTGGATATCCGGGTCCAGGGTGGTGTAGATGCGGTAGCCGCTGTTGTAGAGGCGGGTATACGCCTCTTCTTCCCCGATGCCGAACTCCTCCCGGAGTCCCTGGACCACATCCCGGATCACCTGGTCCACAAACCAGGAGTTGATCTCTACCTCGCCCGCGACTTCTTCCACAATTTCCTCGGCGGAAGTGGACCCATCGGCGAATTGCAGGACCTCGGCCTTGGCGGCCTCGGCCTGGGCCTTGGTGATATATGGAAGGCCCGTCTTGGGGTTGATGACGTCTTCCGCACACATTTTGTCCAGGATGGTCTCCTGGCGGACCTTGTTCAGCTCCCGGGGGGTGACCTTGGTGCCGTCCTCCCGGGTGTAGGTGATGTCATACAGGGGCCCGAAGAGGGAGGGGTTGTTGGTAATGGCGATAATACAGGCGCTCTCCGCCAGGCTCAGGTCCTTGGCGTCCTTGCCAAAGTAGAACTGGGCCGCCGTCTGGACGCCGTAGCAGCCCTGCCCCAGGTAGATGTCGTTCAGGTACTGCTCCAGGATATACTCTTTCCCGTAGTTCTTCTCAAATTCCAGGGCCCGGAAAATCTCCCGGACCTTCCGGTTGACATAGGGCTTGTTGTCCTTTGTCATGTTTTTCAGCACCTGCTGGGTCAGGGTGGACCCACCGTAGCTGCCGTCTCCGGTGGCCAGCTCCAGCACCGCTCCGGCAGTACGCTTCCAGTCCACGCCCTGGTGCTTGAAAAACCGCTCGTCCTCAATGGCCACGGCGGCCTGCCACAGGTAGGGGGACATCTGGTCGAAGCCCACCAGGATACGGTTTTCCGCGCCGTGGACGCTCTGGAGTTCCTTCCACGAACCCGTCTCCTTATCCTGATAATAGATGAAGGAGCTGAGCTTCATGGTGTAGTCCTCCGCCCGCACCGCCACGTTGGGGGTGACCACCGTGTCGATATACTCCTTAAAGAAGTGCAGGCCGACCAGCGCCGTGCAGACGCCGATAAGCAGGACCGTCCACAGCGTAATGAAGGTCCACTTCACCACGCCCAAGGCCACCCGCACCGGGGTAGGCTTCCGGGGCCTCCTGCGCCGGGGGGGCTGCTGGGGGGCCGGATGTTCTCTTCTTCCGTGCTGCTCCAAAGTAACGCATTCCTCCTTTGCCGGGAATAGCGTCCCGCCCGGATTTTGGGGCGGAGCGCGATAAAACCAGTGGTTTCCAGGGCTTCCAGAAATGCCCGGAGCCCCTTGTTTCTTATTGTACCATGGCCTGTCAATATTGAAAATGTCGTATTTCGCCGAAAAAAAGTTCCCGCGCCGCATGGATTTATCAGTTTTGGGCAGACTAACTCCCACCGGCGCTGTCAACTTTTCGCCTTTTTCACGAATTCCGCTCTTGCAATTGGCGGAGTTTCCGTGTAAAATACAGTTGAGCCCAAAAAAGGAGGCCCTGTATGAGTGAAGATTTCGGCCCCACCTTCCTGACCGTCACCGACGAGGAGGGAAACGAGCTGGTCCTGGAGTTCATGGACGCCCTGGAGTACAACGGACAGCTCTATCAAGCCTTCTTCCCCGCCGAGACAGAAGGAGAGGAAGAGGACCCAGACGCCGGGCTGGTGATTTTAAAAGTTCTCCACGAGGACGGCGAAGACATTCTCTCCACCCTGGATTCCGATGAGGAACTGGAGGAGGTCTACGAACAGTTCATGGAGTCCCTCTTCGACGGCGGGGAGTAACCGGGCCCCGGCCCACCTTAATCACATAGGGAAAGTACCCTGCGGGGTGCGTGATAGATCTTTTTTTAACCCACATTTCGTTATAAGGGACGCTGGATCAGCCCGTGGTTCGCAGGCCTCCCGGCTGCCGTCCGCGGCTGGAAGTTGGAAGCGGTAAAGCGTGCTGGAGGCGACCCACCTGTCCTTGAAGGTGCAGGTTATAACGAGGTCTACACGGCTCTCGCGGGGTACTATTATGCCCTGCCGTGTCCGTCCCGTGCCCTCTTTCAGGAAATTTTCAGCCGGGCATGTTATGATTGTTGAAATCATTGAAACGCACTTTTAGCGGACCGGACCGGAAATTTGATGAAAAAACCGTGAATTCTGGCGTTTTCTTTCCAGGGAACGGATTTTAGGCTTGCACTATGGCCCGTGTTCCGCTATAATGGATAAGTGCGTAAAATCCAGCTCTTTAAAAAAGGGCAAAAATTGTAACCGAAAACTTGAGAGGACTGAAACACAAATGAGCGCATCGAGAGAAAAGCAAAACCGCCAGGCCGCCGCTGGCCAGGCCGACCCCAAGACCGCCCGGGAGGTGCAGCAGCGCAAGGAGGAGAAGCGGACGAACCTCCTCTACGGCGTCATTGCCGCCGCCGTCCTGGCCGCGGTCATCGTCTCCTTCGTCTGGCGCAGCGACGTTATCCCCAAAATGACCACCGCCGCTACCATCGACGGGGAAAAGTACACCGCCGCCGAGGTGGGCTACTACTACCAGACCGCCTACCGCAACTTCCTCAACCAGTACTCCTACTTCACCAGCTACCTGGGCCTGAACACCGGGGCCACCTTGAAGAGCCAGAAGCTCAACGACTCCGCTGCCGCCATGCTGGGCATCGAGCTTCCCAGCGCGGAGGGCGAAGGCGAGGGTAGCGAGGGTGCGGAAGCCGCCCCCATGACCTGGCACGACTACTTCCTGAACCAGGCCCTGGACAACATGAGCGTTATCCAGGCCGCCCTGAAGGCCGCCGACGCCGAGGGCTTCCAGTACCCCGCCGGGGTCCAGGCCGAGTATGACGACAACATGGCCGCCCTCAAATCCACTGCCGCAGCCAGCGGCATCTCCGTCAGCCAGTACCTGAAGGGCAACTTCGGCGCGGGCGTCACGGAGAAGGTCTACGGCGAACAGCTCCTGCGGGTGCTCCGCTACAGCGCCTACGCCGACGCTCACCAGAACAGCCTCAGCTTTTCCGATAGCGAGCTGGAGGAGGCTTATGACGCGGACCGGAACACCTACGACCACGTGTCCTATGAAAGCGTCTCCATCTCCGGAACCGCCGACAGCACCACGGATGCCGAGGGCAACACCGTGGAGCCCACCGAGGAGGAATCCGCTGCGGCCCTGGAAGCCGCGCGGGAAGACGCCCAGGCCATCCTGGATGGCTTCCAAGACGGCGGGGACCTGGAGGCCCTGGCCCAGGAGCACAACGGAACCTATAGCCAGAACGAAAGCGGCAATTACAGCTCCGGCAGCGTCATGAGCGAGTGGCTCTATGACAGCGCCCGGAAATCCGGTGATTCCGCCGTCCTGGAGGATGGTACCATCCAGTACGTGGTCGTCTTCCACGACCGTTTCCGGGATGAGAATCCCACCATTGACATCCGCCACATCCTGGTTCCCCTGGGAACTGGCTCCATTGCCGAAGGCGGGGAAGGCTATGAGGACGAGCAGGCGCAGCTGAAGGCCGATGCCCATACCAAGGCCGAAGAGCTGCTGGCCCAGTGGCAGTCCGGCGAGGCCACCGAGGACTCCTTCGCCGCCCTGGCCATGACGGAATCCACCGACGGCTCCAAGTACGACGGCGGCCTTTACGCCGAGGTCTACCAGGGCCAGATGGTGGCGGAGTTCAATGACTGGTGCTTTGATGCCGCCCGCCAGCCCGGCGACACTGGCGTAGTGGATACCCAGTATGGCGCCCATGTCATGTACTTCTCCGGCGTGAATATAAACCGCTGGCAATCCCAGGTGGCCTCTAATCTGCGGAGCGAGGCCTATGCCGCCTGGGAGGAAGAGTTGACCGCCAACAGCACCGTTGTGCGCAATGAATCCGGCCTGAAACTCGTTGGCTGACCGCAGCATCGCCCAGGGGGCCGGCAATCGCCGGCCCCCTTTTGCTGATTGATACATTCGAGCTTTAAAGAAAGAAAGAAGGGAACATCTATGTTAGTTGGCACATTGGTCAACACCGCCGCGGTAGCTGCCGGGTCCTTGACCGGCCTCCTGCTGGGCAATATCCTGCCGGAGCGCCTGCGGGACACAGTGATGAAGGGCCTGGGACTCTGCACCTTGTTCGTGGGCATTGACGGAATGCTAGGCGGGAGCAACGCCTTGATTGCCATCATCTCCGTGGCTATAGGAGCTGTCATCGGTGAACTATGCGACCTGGACGGGCACCTGAACCGCTTTGCGGAGGGCCTGGAGAAGCGGTTCCAGAAGGGCCGGAACGTAGCAGGGCCTTCCCTGGCGGAAGGCTTTGTAACGGCGTCCCTGGTCTTCTGTGTAGGAGCCATGACCATCGTGGGAGCCTTGAACGATGGGCTGACAGGCAACCACGAAATGCTTTTTACCAAGGCTACCCTCGATTTTGTGTCTTCCATCATCTTCGCCTCCTCGCTGGGCCTGGGCGTGATGCTGTCCACCGCAGCAATCCTCATAATTGAGGGCGGAATCGCCTGCCTTGCCAGCCTGGTGGCCCCTCTGCTCCAGCAAAACCCCGCCACCATTCCAGAGATGACCGTAGTGGGCTCAATCCTGATTGTAGGCATCAGCCTAAACCTCCTGGGCGTCACAAAGCTAAAGATCATGAACTACGTACCAGCCATCTTCCTGCCCATCCTGCTCTGTTTCTTTATGTAAATATGAATACGAACGCCATGAAGAAAACGCGCCCCTGCTATAAGCAAAGGCGCGTTTCCTATTTAAGGGTCCCATCCAAAGATTTGATTCTGTAAAAACAGGGTCTATATCCGCCCTTCTCCTGGGGGCCTAGCGCGCATGATAGCGGGCGAAAACGCAGGCCTAGCCCTATCTCCTATAAAATGAGTGCAGGGACACGCCCTATTTGAAAGCTTTACAATCCATCTGTGTCCTGGTAGAATAAAGCCAAAAAGTAGCACTAGAGGAAAGGGGCAGTTTGCACACCTCATTCCCATTGCGCTCATAGGCGCTTCGATCTGCCTCTTGCATTACCAGGGCATCGCGGCATCGAAGTGCATCTCAGCTGTATTTTTCATGTTCCGGCCAGGGAAAGAAGCTGACATCGTTTTCCCTGGATTCCTGCACTGGCTGGGTCCGGCATGTAGGACGCTTCCGTCAAAAGCGGATATACGAATTCCATCTTAACTGCCACTTATCAAACAGTAACGTGAGGGTTCTCCTGCTGGTCCTGCTGGACAGCAAAAAGCGGGAGCTGCTGCGGCTCAGCCAACATAGCAACGCGGTTAGAATCGCTTTGAACCGGGATACCCGCTATTATCTGCACTGGGAATTTGATGCCGCTACAGGCAAATACAGCTTGCGCTGGTAGTCGAAAAGGATAAAAAAACAGGACAAGCTGTCGAAACAACTTGTCCTGTGTTGGCGCCACCTATCTTCCCGGGCCGTCGCCAGCCAAGTATTGTGGGCAGAAACGAGCTTAACTACCGTGTTCGGAATGGGAACGGGTGGACCCTCGTTCTAATCAGCACCAACTTGCTCGCCGCAAAGTCCGCTTGGCTTCGTTTCCACCTTCGGTGAAAACTGCGCCCATTCCCTTGCTCCTCACTTTCCTCGGAAAACGCTTCGCTAGTTTCCCTCGGAACTACGGAGAAAAGAAACTCCGGACTTGCGCCGTATGTTAACTGGGTAGGACCCAGACAACAAACTATTATATGACGCTTCTATTCAATTGTCAAGCACTTTCTTCTTAGAGAAAGTTTGGTGACCCGTACCGGATTCGAACCGATGTTAACGGCGTGAGAGGCCGCTGTCTTAACCACTTGA
>CAJTZK010000002.1 GCA_910583785.1 uncultured Oscillibacter sp. | reverse complement strand
GATTGAACTCCTGGACGGCAATGACGCCCTCGGCGGTCACCTGGAGGTTGACCTTCTTCTCGGTGTCTCCGGCCTTCTTCTTGCCTTTTTTCTGTCCGCCGCTGTGGGGATAGATTTTGGTGATGCCCTTCAAATTCAAACTTGCCATAACTCTCGGCCCTGGCGAAGGGGCCGCCTTCGCCTCGCCCCGGCCAAGGGGCTTTACGGCAGGTCTCCACACTGCCGCACCGCGAGCCGCCGCGGCCTTCCTCCTTTTTCAGGCGCTGGCCGCTGTAAGCGTGGAGCAGCGTGCCGGCCCTTTTTTATTTGCATACCCTCTCGGGGAATGGAATCACGATGCTCAGCGGAAGGGGTTCTCCGTGGGATAGGGCAGGCTCTTGGGCTGGTTGTAGGCGATATCCTGAATCCCAAGGAACTTGAACACCTCGAACAGCGCCTTGCCGTAGTGCCCGAAGGCCACGGCCCCGTGGTGGGGATAGCGCTTCTGGATGAGCACATGGCGGTAGAACCGGCCCATCTCGGGAATAGCGAACACGCCGATGCCGCCGAAGCTGCCCGTGGCCACCGGCAGCACCTCGCCCTGGGCGATGTAGGACCGGAGATTCCCGTCACTGTCGCACTGGAGGCGGTAGAAGGTGATATCGCTGGCGGCGATGTCGCCCTCCAGGGTGCCCCGGGTGAAGTCGGGTTCGCCGCCGTTTTCCAGCAGGCGGTTCTGGATGAGCTGATACTTGACGGCCCGGTCCGCGCACAGCTTGCAGGCGGGGGTGTTGCCGCAGTGGAAGCCCATGAAGGTATCCGTCAGCCGATAGTCAAACTTACCCTTGATCTGCTCCGCCCACAACTGGGCGGGGACGGAGTTGTTGATGTCCAGCAGAGTCACCGTGTCCCCGGAAACGCACATGCCGATGTACTCACTGAGCGCGCCGTAGATGTCCACCTCACAGGCAACCGGGATGCCCCGGCTCACCAGACGGGAGTTCACATAGCAGGGCTCAAAACCGAACTGGCTGGGAAACGCGGGCCAGCACTTGTCCGCGAAGGCCACGTACTTCCGGGCCCCCTTGTGCTTCTCCGCCCAGTCCAGCAGCGTCAGCTCGAACTGGGCCATCCGCTCGCCCAGATCGGGGTAGTAGCGCCCCTCGCCCATCTCGGCGGCCATTTCCGCGCAGACCGCCGGGATGCGGGGATCACCGGCGTGCTCTTTATAGCTCACCAGCAGGTCCAGCTCGGAGTTCTCCTCCACCTCTACGCCCAGCTCGTACAGGCCCTTGATGGGGGCGTTGCAGGCAAAGAAATCCTGAGGCCGGGGGCCGAAGGTGATGATTTTCAGATTGCGCACGCCGATAACGGCCCGGGCGATGGGGACAAACTCGGCGATCATTCCGGCGACGTCCTCCGCCGTGCCCACGGGGTATTCGGGGATATAGCCCTTGAGATGCCGCATCCCCAGGTTATAGGAGCAGTTCAGCATTCCGCAGTAGGCGTCGCCCCGTCCGTTGATCAGGTCCCCGTCCCCCTCGGCGGCGGCCACAAACATGCAGGGGCCGTCAAAATTCCGGGCAATCAGCGTCTCCGGCGTCTCGGGGCCGAAGTTGCCCAGGAACACCACCAGGGCGTTGCAGCCATGGGCTTTCACGTCCTCCACGGCTTTCAGCATTCCCTGCTCGTTTTCCACCGTGACAGGGCATTCGTACAGCTCGCCGGAACAGGCGGCCTTGACGGCGGCCCGGCGCTTCTCGCTCAGGGCGACGGGAAAGCAGTCCCGGGAGACGGCGACGAGGCCTAGCTTTACCTCGGGAATATTGGTCAATTGCATAGAATCTTTCTCCTTTTCAAAGATCGTTTTTGATATCAATGTTCTCACCTGTCAGGCCCACCCAGGCCCCCTGTCCGGCCTCGCCGGAGTCCGGGTGCGCCAGCAGCCATTTGTTTTTCGCCCACAGGCGGTCATCCTCCGCGTTCAGCGGCGTGAGGACAGGCCTGGCCTCGTTGGTGCCCCTGGGCAGCGCCACCGCCACCCGAAACCCCTTTGCCCCATCCACATGGCAGGGGGCGTAGTGCAGCGTCGTGGCGTAGACCTCCACCACCGCCCCGGCGGGGATCCGGAAGGCCCGGACACAGGCGGTATCCAGCCGGCCGTCCACCATTTCCTCCTGTTTTGCCAGCAGGAGAATGAAGTCCGACGCTCCGATGTTGACCTCGCTGTCCCGGTGGTACTCCAGGCAGTTGAGCTTGGTATTGCGGCCCCAGCACATGCCGATTTGTACCGGCATCCCGCCGTAGGCGTGGTCCCGCAGCTGGCCGAAGAGGGCGCTCTGCTCCAAAGAGGCGATGGACGGCTCATAGGCCGTGCCCTCCTCCGGCAGAGGAATGTTTTCCATAGCCCGGAGCAGCTCCGCCGTGTCATAGCCGGTGAGCACCTGGCCGTAGGCCCGGAAGGCAGGACTGTAAACAGATTCAATCTTCATGGGGTTCCTCCTTTAAAGAAGCTGGGGGAACAGCGCCTTGCAGGCGGGGTATATTTTTTGGAACTGCCGGTACCGCTCCTCATAGAGGGCGGTCAGCCCCGCCTCCGGCTCCACGGTGCCGGCAACGCGCACCAGGGCGTCCGCCGCCGCCTGGACGGAGGGGAACCGCCCCGCCGCCACCATGGCCAGCATGGCCCCGCCGTAGCCGGGTCCCTGCTCTGTGGCCACGATGTCCAAGGGGATGCCCAGGACATTGGCCATGATGGTCCGCCAGAGCCCGGACTTGCTGCCCCCGCCGCAGATGTTGGAGCGGGGAATCTCCACGCCCAGGCTCCGGGCCACCTCAAAGCTGTCCCGGATGGCGAAGGCCACGCCCTCCAGCACCGCCTGGAGCAGGTCCGCCCGGGTGGTATCCATAGTCATGCCAATCAAGCAGCCCCGGGCGCCGGTATCGTTGATGGGGCTTCGCTCTCCCATGAGGTAGGGGAGGAAAAACACATGGTTCCGCCCCAGCTTCTCCGGGGTAATCGCCGCCTGTTCCCCGGCGTAGTCCGGGGTTTTCAGAATGTCCTCCATCCACCACTTGTTGCAGCTGGCGGCGGAGAGCATGCAGCCCATCAGGTGGTATCCGCCGTCGGCGTGGGCGAAGGAGTGGAGGGCGTTGTTGGGGTCCACGCCGAAGGTTTTGCTGGAGATGAAGATGGTCCCGGAGGTGCCCAGGCTGATGTTGCAGCCCCCGTCCCCCACGGTGCCCGTGCCCACTGCTGCTGCGGCGTTGTCTCCCGCCCCGGCGCAGACCGCCACGGTCTCCGGCAGGCCCAGGGTCCTCGCCATGTCCGGCTTGAGGACGCCCACGGCCTCATAGCTCTCAAAAACCTTTGCCATCTGGGACTCCCGCAGACCGCACAGCTCCAGCATCTCCGGGCTCCAGCGCTTGTGCTCCACGTCGAAGAGGAGCATCCCCGAGGCGTCGGAGACATCGGTGCAGTGAACTCCGGTGAGGCAGTAGTTGATGTAGTCCTTGGGCAGCATCACCTTGTCGATTCTGGCGAACAGCTCCGGCTCGTTCTTCCGCATCCAGAGGAGCTTAGGGGCCGTGAAGCCCGCGAAGGCGATGTTGGCGGTATACCGGCTGATTTTTTCCCGGCCCACGATCTTGTTGAGGTAGTCCACCTCCTGAGCGGTGCGGCCGTCGTTCCAGAGGATGGCCGGGCGGAGGACCCGGTCCTCCCCGTCCAGGGCCACCAGCCCGTGCATCTGCCCGCCGCAGCCGATGGCCGCAATCCGGGTCTTATCGCAGTCCGCCGTCAACTCCCGGATGCCAGCCACCACCGCTTCCAGCCAGTCCGCCGGGTTCTGCTCGGACCAGCCAGGTTTGGGAAAAGACAGCGGGTATTCCCGGGAGACGATGTTTTGGATTTGTCCCTCCTCATCCATCAGCAGCAGCTTCACGGCGGAGGTGCCCAGGTCGATTCCAATATACAGCATGTCGTTTCTCCTTATGTCCGGCGGATAGAAGTGCTGACTGCAGTCTTTCCCGTCAGCCGGGCGGTGCGGGCGTCCGGCTGGCCCAGGCCCGCGTACAGGGTCCAGGCCCCGCCGCCGGGAATCCGCTCTCCGGCGGCGTTGACCACGGTGAAGGCCGAGGGCTCTATGGGAATGTCCACTGTCTTCGTCTCCCCCGCCCCCAGTTCAATCCGCCGGAAGCCGCAGAGGATGGGATTGGGCGGCGCGTCGGGGGACGCCTCGTCCTTCAAATAGAGCTGTACCACCTCCTGGGCGGCCCGCCCGCCCCGGTTCTCCACTGTGACCCGGGCGGAGGCATCTCCGGCGGTGACGGCGGTGACCGCCGCGCCGCCGTAGGTCAGGCCGTAGCCGAAGGGGTACAGGGGCTCACCCCGGTAGTAGCGGTAGGTCCGGTTGGTCATGGCGTAGTCGGTAAAGGCGGGCAGCTCCTCCAGGGCCCCGTCCCGGTAGAAGGTCACAGGCAGCTTGCCGGAGGGAGACGCTTTGCCGAAAATCAGGTCCGCAATGGCCCGCCCTCCCCCGGCGCCGGGATACCAGCCCAGGAGAATGGCGTCCGCTTGGGTCTCGGCCTCGCTGAGGTCGATGGCGCTTCCCGCCAAAAGGACCACCAGCGTGGGCTTCCCCGCCGCCAGCACGTGCCGCAGCAGCATCCGCTGGGGCGAGGGCAGGAGAAGATCCTCCTTGTCACCGGAACCGGCGGCGTTGCCCTCGTCGGGCTGTTCGCCCTCCAGAGTCTCGTCCAGGCCCAGGACCAGGACCACCGCGTCGCTGTGCTTCACCACCGCCATGGCCTCCGTCATGCGGTCGCTGGCCTGGGCCAGGGGCTCCACCCGGTCCCGCCAGAGGTGGCAGCCCTCGGCGTACAGCACCCGGCCATGGCCCTCCATGGCGTCCTGGATGCCCTCCAAGACGGTGACATAGCGGGAGGCGGTGCCGTGGTAGTTTCCAACCAGAGCCGCCCGGCTGTTGGCGTTGGGGCCGATGACCCCGACGGTGCCCACGGTCTCCGGGTTCAGGGGCAAAAGCCCGTTGTTTTTCAGCAGCACGCAGGACTCCAGGGCAGCCTTGTGGGCCAGGGCCAAATGCTCCGGGCACTCCACCGCCTCATAGGGGATGGAGTCGTACTCGCTCCCCTCCCCCAGGACGCCCAGGAGATACCGGGTGGTAAAGAGCCGCTCGGCGGCAATTGTAATATCCTCCTCGGAGATCAGCCCCTCCCGCAGGGCCAGGAGCAAGCAGCGGTAGCAGTCGCCGCAGTTCAGGTCACAGCCGTTTTTCAGCGCCAGGGCCACGGACTGGGCGGTGTTCTCCGTGACCATGTGCCCGGTGTGGAAATCCCGGATGGCCCAGCAGTCGGAGACCACATGGCCCTGGAAGCCCCAGCGGCCCCGGAGGATGTCTTTCAGCAGCGTCTCGCTGCCGCAGCAGGGCTCGCCGTTGGTACGGTTGTAGGCCCCCATGACGGCCTCCACCCCCGCGTCCTTCACGCAGGCCTCGAAGGCGGGGAGGTAGGTCTCCTCCATGTCCTTGGGAGAGGCCACGGCGTTGAACTTGTGCCGCAGGCTCTCCGGCCCGCTGTGGACGGCGAAGTGCTTGGCACAGGCGGCAGCTTTCATGGTTTCGCCGCTGCCCTGGAGACCCCGGACGTAGGCTTTGCCCAGTTGGGCGGTGAGGAAGGGGTCCTCGCCGTAAGTCTCGTGCCCCCGGCCCCAGCGGGGGTCCCGGAAAATGTTGACGTTGGGGGACCAGAAGGTCAGCCCCTTGTAGATGTCCCGGTCGTCCTGGGCGGAGAGGGCGTTGTACTTGGCCCGGCCCTCGGTGGCGGCCACGTCCCCCAGCTTTTCCAGCAGCTCCTCGTCGAACATGGCCGCCAGGCCGATGGCCTGGGGGAAGCTGGTGGCGGTGCCCGCCCGGGCCACGCCGTGAAGGGCCTCGTTCCACCAGTTGTAGGCGGGGACCCCCAGGCGGGGAATAGGCGGCGCGCTATAGCTCAGCTGGCCGGCCTTTTCCTCCAGGCTCATCTGCGCCACCAGAGCCCCGGCCCGCCGCCGCGCGGTTTCTCGATCCATAAGCAATTCTCCTTTGGGTTCAGTTTGGTTCTCCGTCCTCCGCCGGGAGCACCCGGCGGAAGATTCTCCACAGCACCCGGGAGGCCAGCCACGCCGGGCCGGAGGCCCCCGCGATGAAATACACAAAGCCCAGCATCCGCATGATCACCGGGGGCAGAAACAGCGGGACGGCGACGGGCAAAAGGGCGATCAGCCACAGCAGCAGCGTCCTCCCCGGGGAGCAGAAAGCCAGGGCAAAGGCGTTCTTCACCTGCCCTTTCCAGGTATTCTGGAACCTGGCCTGGAGGGGGAACACATAGCACAGCAGGGTCAGGGCAATCACCGCCACGATGGTGGCGACGGTCAGGAACAGCACCCGGAGGGCCCCCTCCTGCCGGAGGGCAAAAAAGGCGTCCCCCGCCGCCACAGCCCCCAGGGCCAGCACCAGCAGGCCCAGGGCCGCGCCCCGCTTGAAGTTGGCCCGGAAGGCGTCCAGGAAGCCCCGCAGGGTGCGGACCTCCTCCCCCCGGACCAGCTTCAAGGTGACATAGTACAGCGCGCACAGGGCGGGCCCGGCGGTAACCACCGGCAGGGCGCAGAGGACGCAGAGCCAGTTGAGGACGATCAGGTCCCCCAGGGTGCGGAGGACCTGGCCCAGGGAGGCCCGGAGGGGGCTTCCCTCCTCCGGCCCGGCCTTACGCGTGTCCGCCATAGGCTCAGCCCTTCACGCCGCCCAGGGCCACGCCGGCGATGATGTACTTGGACAGGGCGAAGTACACGATGAACAGGGGCAGGATCGTCAGGGTCAGGCCCAAATAGATCGCGCCGTGCTCCGTTTTATAAATATCGCCCCGAAGGAGGCCCACCATGATCGGCATGGTGTATTTACTGTTGTCCGTCAGCAGGATGGTGGGCAGGAAGAGGCTGTTCCAGCTGGAGACGAAGCAGAAGATGGCCTGGGTGGCCATGGCCGGCTTCATGATGGGCAGCGCGATGCGGTTGAAGGTGTTGAATTCCCCGGAGCCGTCGATCCGGGCCGAGTCCAGCAGCTCCAGAGGCAAAGAGGACAGCATGAACTGCCGCATGAAGAACACCGTGGCCGGAGCGGCAATGGAGGGGAGGATCAGCGCCAGGAAGTTGTTGGTCATGTGGATCTGGTACATGAACTGGTAGAAGCCGATGCTGGTGACCTGGGCGGGGATCATCATCACGCACATGATGACGGTGAAAAAGGTCTTGCGCCCCTTCCACTGGTAGGCTACCAGGGCATAGGCGGTGAGGGCGGAGAAATACACCGTGCAGGCCGTGGAACCCACGGAAATGATCATGGAGTTCATGAAGCCCCGGATGGGATTGAAGGTCTTGCCCAGCAGCACGCTCAGGTTGCTCATCAGGTAGGTGGAGGGCACCAGGGAGATGGCGTGCTGCTGAATCTCATAGGTGCTGCGGGTGGAGTTGATCAGCATGATGATAAAGGGCATCAAGCTGAGGATGGTCAGCAGGACGCACACGGTATAGGCTACAATTTTAAAGGCCGTGCCGTTGGAGTGTTTCGCGTGTTTCATGTCCGGTTACCTCCCCTCGTCCTTGTCCCGCATCAGCAGGAAGATCACGCCGGAAAACACCGCGATGATGAGGAACATAATCATGCTGGCCGCGGCGGCCCGGTTGTAGAGATAGCTTCCGCTGAACGCCTGGTTGTAAATAAACACGCTGGTTGTCAGGGTCGCGTTGTCCGGCCCGCCCAGCAGGAACAGCTTGGGAATGTCGTACATGTTCAGTCCGCCGATCATGCTGGTGATCAGGGTGTAGAGCAGGATGGTTTTCAGGTTTGGAATGGTGATCTGGAAGAACAGCTGCACGTCGTTGGCCCCGTCGATCTCCGCCGCCTCGTAAATCTCAGGGCTGATGCCCAGGACGCCGGAAATCAGGATGATCATGGTGTAGCCGTACCACATCCAGAACTGGATAAAGGCCACGATGAGCTGGGCCGCCGTCGCATTGATGGAGAAGTTGAAGGGCGTGCTCAGTACTCCCGTGGTCAAAAGAAGATCGTTTACCGGGCCGGTGGGATAGCCGAAGAGGGCGTTGAACAAAATGGCCACGGAGGCCGCCGTGATGATGTTGGGCATATAGAAAACGACCTTGAAGAAGCCCTGTCCGGCCAGCTTGTGGCGGTGGCTGGTGAACCAGGCCGTCAGCAGCAGGGCCAAGGTAATCTGGGGAATGAAGTTCATAATCCAGAGCTTCACGGTGTTGCCCAGGGACTTAATAAAAGAGGGGTTCTGAAGGACGCTGACAAAGTTCTTGAACGGCTCGTCCGTCAGGAAGTGCCAGGTCGTGTTTCCCAGGCCCTTGCAGTCCGTGAAGCCCAGGAGGGCGGTGTAAATGGTGGGATACAGGGAGAAGACGCAGAAGGCCACGATGAAGGGCAGGCTGAACAAATAGCCGTACCTCGCGTAGCTGAAGCCTTTTCGCTGCTTCATGAAATCTCAGCTCCTTGAAATCAGATTGGCCGGGCATGGCCGGAGAGGAAGAACGGAGCGAAAGGGGCCCGTTCCGGGCCCCTTTCGCCTGGAAGCAGTCTCTCATCATCTCGGAGCCCGCTCCGAGATGGTCTGGGCCACTGGCCCAGAAACCGGCTTAGCCCAGATCCACCGTCACATCCAGGTTGTCGGCCACGTCCTGCTTGAAGTCCTTGATGGCCTGATCCCGGGTCTTGGTGCCGGAGGTATACTGCCGGACCTGATCCCGCCACTTGGTGTTGATGGTTTCATCGTACTGGGTCAGGCATTTTCCGTTGGCGTACTGGTTGGCGGGGACAAAGGCGTCGAACATGTTCTGTCCGCCCAGGAAATCCAGGGAGCCGTCGCTCATCTCCATGACCGTGCCGGAGGCCACGCAGTCCTTGGTGCCGCCCTCGCCGTTCAGCGTTCCGTTGGCCCACATGTACTGGAGGCCGGTCTCGGAGCAGTCCAGGGTGATCCAGCGGATAATTTCGCCCACGGCCTCTTTGTTGGCGGAGTTGTTGCTGGCCATCAGCCAGGTGCCGCCCCAGAAGAAGCCCACGGGAGGCGCGCAGACCGCCCAGTCGCCATAGGTTCCCTCGCCCACGGCGGAGCCGCCGCAGTTGGGGGCGATGGTGTAGTTGATGAGCCAGGCGGGGCCAAAGAAGCCGAAGATGCCCTTGTCCCCTTCGCCCTTCATGTCGGCGAACCAGGCGTCCTGCCAGTCCTGGGTGTCATTGTGGTAGTTGTTGTCCTTAAGCTCCTTGGACAGGTCCAGGAACGCCTCCCGTTTGGGGTCGATGTTCAGCTTGCCGTCCACAATCCAGCCCTGCTCGGAGCTGTTTTCCACGGCGTGCCACAGGTCGCCGTCGCCGGAGATGATGCCGTAGCCCTTGCCCTTGAGGGTCTCGGCGGCCTCGTAGAATTTATCCCAGCCATTGGATCCCGCGCCGATAGCCGCCCCGATGGCGTCGGGGTCGTCGGTGCCGAAGACCTCCTTGGCAATGGAGCGGCGGTAGATGAACGCGCCGCCGGTGGCCTGATAGCCCAGGCCCACCACCTTGCCGTCGTCGGGCCGGGTGCCGATGTCCACGGAGTACTGGGCGATGTCGGCGGCCTGGATATCCCCGGCCACGTCAATGCCCAGGTCCTCATAGGGGGCGGCATAGTGGGCGGCGTCGCCCTGGGTGTACTTCATGACGAACGCGGCCTCGGCGCAGTACATATCCGGGGCGTCGGAGCCGCCGCCGGCCAGGGCCTGGTCCAGGGCGGGCTGGTAGGCGCCGTCGGTGGTGGCGATGACGGTGGTCTTGACCTCATACTTTTCGGCAAAGTCCGGACGGCTGGCCAGGAACTTGTCGACCATCTTGGGCACCTCGTCGGTGAAAGCCCAGAGATTCAGCACGGTCTTGCCGCTGGCGGAGCTCCCGCCGGAGCCGTCGTCACCAGAGCCGGAACCGGAGCCGCCGCCGCAGGCGGCCAGGGAGAGCAGCATCACGGCTGCCAGAAGGAGCGCAAAGACTTTCTTTTTCATGTACCTTTTCCTCCAATCAAAAATTTTGGTATGTTAGGCGATTAAATTTACTAACTTGGGTTAAAAAAAATTTACCGCCCGACCTTGCCTTTAGTGTAATAGACACTCGGCAAAATGTCAACAGAAACCATAACAATCCACCAAATTTTGTGCAGAGCGCCTTGAAGATGGCCGTCATTTTGTGAGAGATGATAGTTTTTCCTGGCTCTGCCACTAGGAGGCTCTTTGGTTTGGTAATAAGATAACCTATCTACCCCCGTGTTGAAATTGAAATTAGGCTGTGTTATAATCGAACCAAGTCAACAAGGAGGGGCAACTATGGAGAAGGCGGCTGCCCAGAGAACGAAGGAGCGCGGAGGCGAACCGGTCCCCGCGCTGCCCTCGAATTTAAAGATACAAAACCGAAAAATGGTGCTCTCCTGCTTCCGGGACAACCGGCCCCACTCGGTGGCGGACGTGGTGGCCCGCACTGGCATCAGCAAACTGACGGTGATGAAGGCCATCCAGTTTTTTTGCGGAAAGGGGATTCTGGCCAGCTCCGGCAAAGGGGATTCCACGGAGCTGGGGGGGAAGAAGCCGGAGTACTTCCGCTTTTCCTGCGGGAAGTACCTGCTGACTATCCGCATGTGGCCGGAGGACCTGGGCCTGACGCTGTTCGACATGCGCATGAACAAGGTAGACAGCTCCCATCTGGCCTGGATCATCCCGGACACGCCCGAGGAGGCGTTCCGCATCATCGAGAACAGCGCCCTGGCGCTGCTGGCCCGGGCCGGGGTCGACCGGGAGGAGCTGTATGGCGTCAGCCTGTCCTCCTCCGGCATCGTGGACTATGACCATCTGACGCTGAAATACAGCGTCCACACGCCCAACTGGGGGGCGAACGTTCCAATTGGCGATTATCTCCGGGGCATCTTCGGTCCCGGCCCGGCGCTGTCCGAGGAGAACGCCGGAAAATCCATCAGCCGGGCCATACTCAACGAGCAGGAGGACCCGAACCGGTCCATTCTGGTCCTGTTCACCTCCTGGGGGCTCTCCGGGGCGCTGATTCAGGACGGGCGCATTCTGAACGGGCGGAACTCCCTGGTGGGCGAGATCGGCCATATGATCCTGGACCAGAACGACCCGGAGCTTTGCAGCTGCGGCAGCCGGGGCTGCGCAGAACGGCTGGTGTCCGTTGCCCGGGTGCGGAAGATGATCGCCGGGGACCCGCCGCCGGAGGACTCTCCCCTGTCCCGCCTTCCGGCGGAGGCGGTGGAGCTGCGGCACCTCTTCGCCTCCTCCCGGCAGGAGGACGCCTACGCCCGGAAATACGTGGCCTATATGGCGGACCGGTTCGCCGCCCTTTTGCGGAACGTGTCCCTGGTATTCAGCCCGGAGAAGGTGGTCTTCGTGGGGGACTACGCCGTGGCGGACGAGTTTTTTGACCAGAGGATACGCCAGCAGCTCTCCTCGTTCCGCTATCTGTCCCTGAGCCAGCCTATGGAAATTGCCTACAACACCCGGTCCCTGACGGACTTGGACGCCTTGGGCGGCGCGGCGGCGCTCATCGACCACTATCTCTCCCGGCCGGAGCTGTATGAGGAAGCACTCTGACAGCAAAATCCGGCCATGGCCTTTTCTTTGTTTGTACCAGCGCACACGCTGCTCTGAGGATAAGGGCTGATTTATGCCCCTGAAAATCTCCATTAACTGTTTCAGACCTGCCATTCTCGTGACAATTTCTGCCTTTTTGGTACGGCTGGGTACTCCTTGACCACATATTTGCCCACAGACAGAGAAAAACTGGCCCACCGGGGGTGTCCCGGTGGGCCACAGTTCTCAGCTTGCTCTATTCTCTGCCCTCAGCCGCTCCTTTTCTGCGGCCACCTCCGATTTCATTTCGGTTATCATTACTGCCAGCAACTTTTCACATTCCTCCTCCGTATCTGCGTAGATGTCTTGGGTGCGCTTTGTCCCATCGGGCCAGGTCACCGTATACCTTCCGTTCCAGCGCCCACCTTTGGTCTGACCCAGGTATCCGCTGCCCCAGTAGCGGCGCTTGCCCCGTTTTGGTTTGAAGTCTGTCATGGTGCGGTTGGTCACTGCCTGGGGACTCTCTGTGGGAATCTCTACTTTACCAATGCCTCGGTCGATTTTAGCGGCGGCTTGCCTCTGCATATCATCAGTGACGTGTGCGTAGACATTCAGCGTGGTGGCACTGGAGACGTGCCCGATGACGGTGGACAGAGTCTTTACATCCATCCCATGCTCCAGTGCGTTGGTGGCGAATACATGACGCAGGTCGTGGAAGCGAACCTTTTTGCACCCAGCATGCGATAGGATTTTACTCAGCCTGTGGCTGGCGGCTGCTGGAGCCAGCGGAGCGTCCTCTTTTTTCGGAGAGGGGAACATCCATCGTGAGGATACAGTCTGCTTATATACCTGCAGGGCCTCGGCCACAGGTGGGGGAAGAATCACGGTTCGGATAGATGCCTTGGTCTTGGGTTCCTGGATCAGCAGTTCCTCTTTGGTTCGATAAACCTGCCGTTCAATCCTCAGTTCTCCGGTCTTGAAATTCAGATCGTCCCACTGGAGCGCCATCAATTCTCCTACTCGGAGGCCAGTGGTCAGTTCCAGCAGGAACACCTCGTAGTAACCTTCGTCTTTGGCCTGGATGAGCAGTCTTTGCAGCTCCTCCCTGGTGAGCAGCTGCATCTCCTCCCGTCTGATTGGCGGGGCCTTGCATCCCTCAATTGGATTCTTTACGATCAATCGCTCTGACACAGCTTTTTCCAAAGCCCTGCGGCATAGGCTGTGGCAGTTGCGCACCATGTTGTCCGAAAGACCGCCGCCCCTGGACTCTCTATGCAGAGTACGTCCGTCCTTCCTCATCCAGTTGAAAAACTGCTGGAGCTCATTTGTTGTCAGTTTGTTCAGGGGAACGCTGCCCAGTTTTGGACGGATGTAGAGCCGGATAAAGTCCTCATAGGATCGCTGGGAACTGGGGCGGAGCATTGGCTTACTGTAGTTTTTGTACCAAAATTCTACCCACTCACCGAAGGGCATATCCGCCCTGGTCTTGACGGCGGTTGCAGGAGCCACGGACTCTTTCAGCGATTCCAGTTTCGCCACGCACTCCGTCTTGGTCTTGGCCAGCACATTTTTTGTTTTAGGTAGGCCCTTGTCATCGTAACCGACGACCACTCGGCCCTCCCAACGCCCGTCTTTTCTCAGCCGGACTGTACCCTCGCCGCTTTTGCGTTTTCTTCCCACGGTCTCAGCTCCTCTCCGAAAATGTCTGTCAGGAAATCACCTACCACTTCCGAGGCTCGCTTCTGCATGTCGCCGGTCGTATGGGTGTAGGTGTCCAGCGTGAACGCCGCTCTGGTGTGACCCAGGATACCCGATAAGGTTTTCACGTCCACACCTGACGCCAGAGCGTGAGTTGCGAAGGTGTGACGCAAGTCGTGGAAGCGAATATTCGGGAGACCGGCCCGCTTCAGCAGAATCTTCAACCGGCGGTATGCTGAGCCAGGATTGACAGACTGCTCCGGCTTCAGCGGGTTGGGGAATATCCACTCAGTCAGTGCGGACTTTTTTCGCTCACGGAGAACTGTAACTGTACTGCCAGGCAATACGACCTTACGAGTACCGGCGTTGGTCTTGGTATCCCCAGTAGTCAGCCCGCCGCCATCTTCTCGGTAGACGGTACGGCAGATTTTCAGTGTACCGCTGACCTCATCGAAGTCCTCCCACTTGAGCCCGCAGATCTCACCCCGCCGCAGACCAGTGGTCAGCTCGGCATAGAAGAAGTCACACCAGATTTCATCCTCTGCGATGACCTTCATGAACACATCCAGCTGCTCGTCCGTCAGTATCTGCTTTACTCCATAGCTGAACCTGGGAGCGGTGATCTGCTCGGTCGGGTTGCTGGCGATCAGGTGAGCCTGCTGTGCCGCCTTCAGCGCACCGTGGAGCGTGGTGTGGATGCGGCGCACTGTACCGCTGGCCAGGGTGTCATTCAGCTTCTCGTAGAACCGCTGCACATCTTTCGGCGTGATTCGAGTCAGTTGCTTATCGCCCAGGCTGGGTCTGACGTGGTTCTCAATGTAGCTGCGGTAGTTCCTCAGCGTGTTGGGCCGCAGAGTATTCTCCATGTCCTCCAGCCACTTGTCGAGCCACTCGCTTAAGGTCATCCGGCTCTGCTCTGTCAGGTCGGCGCCCTGGTAGCTGTCGATGTGCTGGCGGAGCTTCGCGGATAACTCTTTCTGCGTGGGAGCATAGACGTAGTGGAAGATGGAGTCGCCGTTTTTCTTGTGGCCCACCACGATACGGCCCTCCCAGCGTCCGTCGTCACGCTTGCGTACCATGCCGTCACCAGATGGTCTGCGCTTCGCCATGAGTTGTCACCTCCTTGTAGCCACACACCATACCACACCTTGGCGGGAATAGCTACTGATTTTTTTCGAGGATTTTTATTCTTTGTTTTGCGGCGCAGAATTTGATAGGTACAGGAGCGATTTTCAGTTTACAACCGCTTATCCTTTGTGCTACAATGCACATGATAACTCCTGAATAGGTGGAGGTGTGATTGATGCCGCATTCCATTGAGCGTTCTATTGAGGCTGCGGAGATTTCTCTGCGGATGGAGGGGCTTTCTGTTACGGAAGTCTGCAAGGAGCTGTGCCGGAAATTGCTCGCCGGCGAAATTACGCTGGAGCAGTACTTGGCCCATATCATTCCCGAAAGAGGAGAGCGCTGATATGTCATACAGTATTGACTCCACAACAGACGGCTGCTATCCGGGGACAACATGTCTGGTCAACAAGCTGGGCATCCAGGACGAGTTGGCGCTGGCAGAGACAGAGGCGGCTGTTGTTTTAGGAAAAGCCAGCCTGCTGGACCAGCAGCCGATTCCCGGCGTTTTTGACTTTGAGCACTACAAACGCATCCATCAATTCTTGTTCTGTGATCTCTATGACTGGGCTGGACAAATACGCACCATCAACCTCTCCAAGAAAGGGACGGCTTTTGTTCCCGCTGCGGAAATCGAATCGTGTGCGGTTGCGTGCTTCAAACGCTTGGCTGAGTTCAGTGGCGAGGGCATGTCTCATCGCGAACTGGCAGAGGAGGTAGCGGACTTTTACCACACGGTCAATATGCTACATCCATTCCGGGAAGGCAACGGCAGAGCACAGCGGGTCTTTTTTACACAGTGGATTCGCAGCCTTGGGTGCGATTTTGACCTGAGCCCTGTGGATCCAGATGCGTTCATGATTGCCACGATCTATGCGGCGCAGGGTGTTATGGATCAGTTGGTTGACTTTTTTGAGCAGACGATTGAGCGGCCGTAGATGGGAATGCGGATGAACTGACGATCTTGGCTTTGACGTTATGCTGGGCGGCGACTTGCTGCTCAGCATTTTTGCTCTCTGGGGTCTCTACTTTTATCTTCGCAGATTTTTGCACATATCCCCGCCGAAATCCGCCGATTTTGCGGCGGCTGTAAGGACAGAGGAAAAACTGACCCCCGACTTGCCCCCAGGGGGTAAAAAATGACCCCCGCACTGACTCCCGTGAAATTCCGGAAAACCACCTGTGACAGCCACCTTGTGAAAAGGCGGAACATGGCGGTTTTCTCTCTGGATTTGCTGATACTGACCACCTGCCACAGCAAAAAGTTGAAATTCCGACCACCTATTGAAAAGCCCCGACCCGCTCTGCGGGGCGGTGTGGCTGGCCGAGGGGCGCATAAGCGACCCCCGGCCTTTATCCTGCACTTTTTTCGACCCCCCGGTTCACCTGCCACTTTCGGTTGTGCTGATTTCGCCGGATGGCACACACCGGCCACACGCTTTTGACACGGCGGCGTTTGCGATGGACTGCGGCTTGTTTACCCTCCGAGCATCAGCGAGGCCACACAGCGGCGCACAGGCTGTCACGCTGAGTTGCACTTTTCACTGCGGAGTGCGAGTGCCGTTGCGGCTCGATGACGTTCAGCCGCCGCGTCCATCTGCGCCAGCTGCTGTTCGTAGAACTGGTCGAGTGCCAACTGGATCGGGCGGATGGTGTAGAGCAGATTGCCGTTGCGCTTCATACCGTCCCTGGTAGTGACTGTCGTGCTCTCTGTACTGATGAGCTGCCGCTCCTCCAGCTCACACACATACTTGCGGACGGTGTTGGCGCTCATCTTCACTGCTCTGCCAATGGTCTTGTAGCTGGGCCAGCACTGGTAGGTGTTTCGATCCTCACAGCAGAGCAGATACGAGTAGACCGCCAGCGCACCAGGCGACAGGCCCAGCAGGAATATCTCGTTGGGCAGCTGGAAGTAGTTCTTGACCGGATCGCGTTTGGGCCATGGTGTGTATTTCACTCCGCACCTCCCTGAGTGTGTTGCGACACCCACTCCACAAATTTCTCTTTGGGCACTACGAGCCTGCTGCCAACTTTCAGAACCGGAAAATACGGTTCGTGCATCAGCTCATACCCGCTGGACGGTGAGACGCCCAGCACCTTTGCCACCGTTGCTGCATTCAGGAACAGCGGCAGTTCGTCGTAGGTCTTGTAGTTGGATTCTTTCATGTTGTACTTGCCCACCCTTTCTGTTGAGTCAGTTTTTCCTCTGCCCTTATGCGCTGACTCTCTCATCCTTCTACCACAACCTCCAGTGGCTGAAACCGAACTTTCTTATAGACGAGTTTACAAAATGTTTACCAGTTCAAAGCGCAGGCCCCCTCATCCCTCTACTACAGCCTCCAGAGTTCAAAAGCGACGTTTTATTTTTTGCTTTCTGAAAAATTTTGCAGTAGAAAAATCACCCGCCAGAGCCGAGTCTGGCGAGTGATCGTATCGGAAACTTTTTGGGTTGATGACTGGCTGTATTTCTTTGTTTAGGCGAAGCAGAATTTGAGCGTGCCAAGAAAGAGCAGGACACTAAAAAAATCACAGTTCCTGAAATCGCTGAGCCAGCTGCATGAAGGAGGAGCTTGGCAGGACCTGTTTGGATGGGATAAACAGGTAGCGCCACTCTTTATAGCCGTTGGCTTTGCCCCAGCGGGAAGCCGCCTCGCAGTACTGTATACCGCGCTTTTTCTTGGCGATTACATCAGGATCGTTCAGTTTATCCTCGCCCTTAACCTCGACCAGGTAGATGATCTGCTCTGTTTCCACAACAAAATCCGGCTCATAGATGTGGCCGCGGTTGTAGGTGATGTTGAACTCCTTGGGGTGAGGACGGAGCCAATTCAGGACGTCGTCGTCTGATTCCAGCACCCAAGCAAGAGTCAGTTCGCCTTCTTTGCTGTCGAATTTTGCGGTGGTGAAAACGCCCTTCGTGATTCCGGTGAAAAGCACCGACCGGATGTCCTCTGTGAACTCCTCATACAGACCGACCCTTTCTTTGAACTGGTAGCTCTGCTGCATGTTGTAGTTCCTGGTACCCACGACCTCCTCTTGGAGGAATCCATTCTCACAGTAGAAATGACGCATCATCTGCTGATAAATCTTGTTCCCGATATCTCGCTTGTACATCATAACGATGTTCTGCATTCCGTTTGTGCCGTACTCTGCTTCATAGTGGTCACAGAGCTGTGTAATCAGCTTGAACAGCAGAGCAGAGCATTTCATGTAGTCGATTTCCGGTTTATTGCGGAGCTGTTCCAGAATTACCTTCTTGGGATTGTACCCCTCAAAATCAATGGCGTCGCCCTTGATCCTCTGCCTGTCCTGCATATCTTCCAGGTTCTGAATGAGCAGTTCGTTCTTGATCGGCACATGGGTAAAATCAGTCAGCTCCAAATCGAAATCGGTGAAGACATATTCCTCCACGCCGGCATCCGTGATCTTGATACGGGGAATGGGAATAAATCCGGACTGTGCGGCGCGGTGGGTCTCCTCGGTCTGGTACAGCATCCAGGCGGTGAGGGGCATTTCGTTCTCCCGGAAAACATCTCCCAGATCCTTGTCCCCAGAGACTTTCTCCTTCACCTCTGCCACAATTTTCTGTGCCTGGGTGGGCGTTACCGTGTGTTCCGGGGAGGTTTGGATTTGTGCGGAGACAGCTTGCTGGATGAGCTCTACTGTGGTTTCCAGCAGGGCGTCAGCGGCATCGGACTTTTGCATTCCGGTTTGCTGATAGGCAGTTTCCAGGGCCTTGTTCGGCTCCAGGTCAAGGGCAAGCTGGGTGTGCGTGACCTGCTCCGGGACGAATTCCTCGGCCTTGATGATGTTGCCTGCCTTGAAAATGGAGTCGCCTTTTTGAGCCTCGGCCAGAATGTCGGCGAACTTGTCGTGGGCGGTAAGCATGACGGCGTCTACGTCCCGGTCGCCGGTGCGCTCCCCGTAGGGCAGGCGCAGGCCCCGGCCCACCATCTGCTCCCGCAGGATTTTGGAGGCCGCGGTGCGCAGAGGGACGATGGTGTAGAGGTTGTTGACGTCCCAGCCCTCTTTCAGCATATTGACGTGGATGACGATTTCCACCGGGTTCTCCGGGCCTTCCACATCCAGCAGCAGGCGGGTGTTGGCCTCGCTCTCCGCGCCCTTCTGCTTGGAGTGGACAACGATGGTCTTATTGCGGTAGGCTCCATCCCGGAACTCGTCGGAGCGGATGTAGTCCTCCACCCAGGCGGCGTGGGCAGTGTCCTTGCAGACCACCAGCATAAAAGGCTTTACTGTTCGAACGGGCTTGTCTGGAGTGCTGCTGTTGGCGGCGTACAGCTCCAGCTTCCGCTTTGCGTTTTCGTGACAGGTGATGCCGTCGGTCAGCATCAGCTTGTCCAGCGCCTCGTCGCCGAAATTATAAAAGTCTATGTCGGAGCGGGTCACGGCGAAGGGGGTGCGGGTGTAACCGTCCTCAATGGCCTTGGACAGGGGATACTCATACACCACATTTTTGAAGGGGACCTGTTTGGCCCCCTTAGTCACAAGAGGGGTGGCGGTCAGCTCCAGACCCAGCAGCGGGTGGAGCTCGTTCAAGGCCTGGGCACCCTTTTCCGCCCGATAGTGGTGGGACTCGTCCATAATGAGCACCAGGTCCGGCAGGCTGGAAAGATACTGATAGAACGAGCTGCCAATGAACTCGTTCACCCGCCTCATGTTGGCCCCTTCCTTGTTAAATTTGTCGATGTTATAGACAAAAATATGGATATCCGATTCAAACAGGGAGATGGGTTTTTCTCTGTAATCGTCGTCTGTGATGATTTGGGGCAGGGCGGAGAAACAGCCCAGCCCTTTGAACACATATTTGGGGCTGTTGTTGTCGCTGAGATCTTTTTTCAGCTTCTCATAGATGGTGGTGTTGGGGGCGACAACAAAAAAATTCCTGATGTTGTGCTGGGTATACAGATAGGCGATAAAGGCCCCCATCAGCCGGGTTTTGCCTACGCCAGTAGCCAGGGCGAAGGTCAGGGAGAGAAACTCCCGCTCGAAATCAGAACAGATCGGATACATAGCGTGGACAGCGCCCAGAGCCGCATTCAGATTCATACCCTTGCGCAGCTGCACACTGTTTACGATTTCCTCCAGGATTTTGAGAGATTCCTTCTGAGGCTTGCGCAGGGACATGACGCCGCTGATGTAGTCCGTGGTATACAGGGGAAAATCACTCCGCATCGTATTCCTCCTCGTCCTCATACACCGGGGGATGTACGATATTCAGATTGTAATCCGTTTTGCCAAACTCACAGCGTTCCAGGAGCATCTGGGGAATTTTTTTGACGGTGATATGGTCATAGACCCTGTCCAACCCTTTGTCGTAGGAGCAGCAGGCGATAGTGAGATATTCGTCCTCCTCCATAGTGCTTTGGATGGAGTCCAGATAATCGCTGTTCAAATGGCGGGTGGTGACGAACAGATAGGACTTTTCACTGCCCGAGGACTGCTTCCAGAACAGCTTGCCGTCCGGGTGGTAGGTGAAGCCCTCGTGGAGGGCCACGCCGGCGGCCAGCATGTCCGCGTCGTAGTCCGGATTGATGACCGCCTCTCCGAAAGCGTCCTCGTTGATGAGGGTGGGAGCCAGCTCGTAGAAACGGTATCCGCCGCCCTTCTCCCACTTGGCGGACTTGGTGATCCCGCCCGGGTCTTCCCCGGCGATCACCTTGTCAAGACGCACTTTGCAGTGGGTGTAGGCATGACTGCCCATTTCAATGCCGATGTACCGGCGGCCCATCTTGTGGGCAACGGCGGCGGTGGTGCCGGAGCCGAGGAAGGAGTCGAGAACCAGGTCGCCGGGGTTGGTGGCAATGTGAATAATACGTTCAATTAGGCGCTCCGGTTTTGGAGTATCAAACGCATGAGCGGCACTAAATAATGCAATAATTTCTTTTTTTGCCTCTTGATTATGGCCAACCTCTTTATTTGGCCACCATGTCCATGGAGTAATTCCTTCCGATTCGGATAGGAACGTTTTTTTTCGAGGAACGCCAGCACCATCGGCACCGAACCAAAATCGATTATCTTCGAGTAACTGCTTATATACACTTTCAAGCTGTCGCCAACATCGCCCTTCTGGAGGTGTAACTACTTTACCTGAAGGGGTAATAATCGTATACATTTGGTTAGGTCGCCAACCCTGAGCTGTAAAATCAGAGGAAGCCCAAGGGCCGCGAGGATCGTTGTCTGGATTTTTATAATTAGTTGCTTGATCTTCTGTTAGAGGTATCTTATTCCGAACTGCTTTGAAAAGTTCTCGATTTTTCGCATATACAAGGACATAATCATGACCATCACTAATAATTGCACGCATATCTGGAGATGTGCGCTTTTGCCAGATAATAGAGGCTACAAAGGAATTCCTGCCAAACAGTTCATCGCAGAGCACTTTCATATATGCCTGTTCATCATCGTCAATGCTGATCCAGAGACTGCCCTCATCAGCCAAAAGCCGCCACAAAATCTCCAGGCGGGGCCGAATCAGTTGGAGCCATTGGCTGTGCTCCAGATTGTCGTCGTAATGCTCAAATGCGGAGCCGGTGTTGTAGGGTGGGTCGATGTAGATGCACTTCACCTGCCCGGTGTACTTGCTCTCCAGAGCCTTCAGCGCCAGGAGGTTGTCCCCGTGGATCAGCATATTTTCAGTGTCCGGGTCGGCGGCGGTGTTGGACAGTGCGGCGTTCTCGATCAGCAGGCGGGGTTCCACCAGAATCGGTTCATCCTTGCCGTACCAGGTCAGTTCCAGCTTATTGGCCATTGCGGTGTGCCTCCTGTTCTTTTTGTACCAAAAATGTAAGCTGGCTGTCTAAAATATATCTCAGGTCAGTTTCTGCGATTTCCTGCACAGGTTTTTGAACTGTTGACGGCAGAACGGATACTTTGGCATAAATATCAGGGTGCTTGAGGTTATTTGACGCAATTTTTTCATTTGCGGAAGACATATCAAGCGGGTGCTTCAGAAGCTCGGCCCAAGTGTCAAGGATGTCCTGCTCCAAAGGGGTGATAATTTGATTTTGTTTTAGCAGCTCAGTAATAAGGCCTTTGATGTCCATAGTATAAATTCCTCCTGAAGTAATGCGATTTTAACTTATTATAGCATCGCCATGAGAGAAAGTCCAACAGAAAGGAAATATTCAGGCGAAAACGCCCACATACCTTGAAGTATGTGGGCGAATTGACAACTATGGAGGTATCATACAAAATTAGTGCTTCTCGGCTTTGTGATCAGCAAGCGTTTTGCCGGCCTTGCTTTTTGCACTTTTCGATGAACCCTTTGTTGCAAGTGTTTTGGCGGCTTTTCCAACTTTGCCGCCGTGATGAACAGCCATGGTTATTCCTCCTTTTACAGCTTATGCAATTGCTGAAATCGAGCGCCCATAGACAGCCCGGTCAAGATCATTGTCGTCCATACAACCAGCAGAACGATTGTAGTAATTCGGCATACGGACATGATAATCATTTAAGGCATCTGGATGCTCCTGCGTGTATTCGATAACTTTGGCGTATTCCCAATGCTCGGAATCACGCTCCATGTTTTTCCAGACATCTATTTTAGCAAGGTTCTCATATCCTGGTTCTCTCTTCATGCGTTCAATAATAACACCATATAGGTATTGATGGGCCTTGAAGAGGAAGTTTTTTCGCACCCACCACTTTGGGACGAGCAAAATTTTTTGCCCAGAGACAGTCCAATATGGCTGCTCGGTTTCGACCCAGCTGTGGGTTTGTAAATCCCAGGATTTAATCAAGTGTATACCAGCTGGTTCTTTCCCGTAAGTGTGCATGAGGTCGGCAGTGAATAGACTAAGGTTCAACCTTAAGATATTCGTCAGCAGGTCGCTCATGCAATCTTCCGCAAAGGCCTCTACGAAAACGGAGATGTCTTGTATCCGGGAAATAGTCGGAATACTGTTTGCTAATTTGCATAGGCCTCTTAAGCTATCCCGCATACCGTGCGGCGTTTTGCCTTTCCCGTTATAGCCTGTGCCATAGCCGAGTTTGGTATCATTGATTTCATGTGCTTCATCAAAGACCGTAGTGCTGTCCCAACGTCCGTGCCGCATATCCCAATACAGTTTATCTTCAAAATCGGAAATAAGTGCGGTAGAATACCGGCTAAAATCATCTTGGCCTCGTTCGATCAAGCAGGGATCAAGGAACAATCTGGTGTCGCTGCGGGTTGTTACGTCCACAAAAGGAAAATGTGAATGTCCAGGAGGAAGGCCCAAATGGGCGGAAATATGCATTAAATTACACCTCTTTACAAATAAAATATCTATCGTCGACACACAGCGGAGGAAACGCTCCTGTTTCACCTCTTTTCAGACGACAGATTTTACTTGCATTCGGCCGCAAATCATGGTAAACTCAATCTGCCACAATCGATGAAGTACCATTCGCCGTGCTTTGTCGCCTAAGAGCGCCGGGGGAACCCGGCGTTTTTTCGTTGCCTAAACCTGCGTAATATTTTAGTAAAGCGTTGTGAATATTTAGCGAGCCAAGTCTAACAAATCCATAAAATAATACTTTCTATTGCGCTTGTTGTCGCTACCTTGCAAAATATGTGCGCTCTCCAATGTGTCAAGGTAACGTTTTGCTTGCCCGATACTCACATTCAGTTTCTCAGCTAAATAGGAAGATGTTAAAATTGGCTGAGTATAAATACATTCGGTGATCTGGTCAAATTTAGGACTATTTAATGTTGCTTGCAATGTGCGCCTGGTTTTTTCATACAGCCGATTGAGTGAATCGATATATTCAATGTGCTTGTGAGCCTGTACGATACATTTTTTTAGAAAAAACCTGATCCACTCATCATAGCTATTCTCTCTTGATGCTGTCAACATATTGTAATATATGCGTTTATCTTGGCTGATGGCTTCGCTCATATAAAAGAAAGGAAAATTTATTACCCGTGCTTTATATAAGTGTAGGCTAATAAGCAATCGACCAACACGCCCATTTCCATCTTCAAATGGATGAATCGACTCGAATTGAGAATGGATGATGGCTGCTTTGACTAAGGGATTAATGCCATCATTTACGTCATTCATGTAATCGATAAGTTCATCCATATATTTTTTAGTTTCAGTGTATGAAGGGGGAATAAAAACAACTGAACCCATACTGTTTACAATTTTGTTGTCGATTTCCTTATATTTGCCAAGAGAATTTTCTTTTGCTGGGGGAACAATACTGTGCAGAATTAACTTGTGTAATTCTTTGATAAACGAGTGTGAAAAAGGATTACTGCGTAGATACTCTGCCCCATATAGTATACTACGGCTATGGTTATTTGCCTCCTTGATGGTTTTATCCGTACTTGGCTGTGAACTAATCTCACTTTCAAAAATATCGCTGAGGGTTGTTTGAGTGCCTTCGATATACATAGTCGAAATGGCCTCTTTTTTGTGTAGCATAGGAACTAAAATACGATCAAATTGATATCCTGCGATTTTAGCTTCTAAGATACCTAAACACTTTGACGCTTCAAATAATTCACCGATAAATGTATTGGCGTCGTAATCCTGTTTTCGCTCCCTAAGAAATCTTAACATATCAGACACCTCCGGGAGAAATTTTTTCATTCGTGATTATAGCATGGTTTATCTCAGATGTCAAGACAATTACCTGCATTTATTTGAAAAAAGTGCAGGTATAAACGATAGCAGAGGATAATTAAATGCATCTAAGCAGATAATGCGCTATTAGATGGGAACCCAGAAACAGTCATGTCAGTTATGCGGTCCCCTTTTCTTTGTTTTCTGCTACGCAATATTTGACAGGGTACTTTCACAATTAACAGAAAACGGTGCGTTCCACTACCCGGAACGCACCGCTTTGTTTCATATCTGGTTATGCGTAGAAGTTGACGCTGTTGGGTATTCCGACAAACATATAGCAGTATGTAATCCCGTCGTACTGGGTCACGCCCACACCGATGCAGTCGCATCTCGGGTCGATCATCGTCTGGAAGTGTCCGGGAGAGTTAGTCCAGTTGTCGACGGCGCGTTGGGCGGCATCGGCTGTGCCGGTGAACACGGTGAGGTTATCGCCGAAGCCGTAGGGGTAGCCGGCATCAACAGCGGCCTTGCTTTCCTCCAAAACGTGATGCCAGGTGTAGCGCCGGTTGGAGCAGGCTTGGGCGGCGTTCATCAGAGCCTCGTTGACAGGTAGTTCTGGCACCTCATTGGTCTTTCGGGTCTGGTTGATGAGCCGGATTATCTCTTGGCGTATCTCCAGGTTGTCCGTCAGGTCGGAACTGTCCCCGCTGTCGGGAGGTTCCGGTGTGATGGGGGCTGTGGAGCCGACTGTCAATGTTACGCTCCCGCGCTCCCCGGCGCTGTTGGATGCGGTAATCTCCGCAGTGCCTTCCGCCTTGGCGACAGCCACCCAGAAGGTCAGCACTTGCTCCACCGCCACCGTGTCCGGGTCGCTGGAGGTGACGGCGTACTCCGTACCGCTGGGGCCGATGATGAGGCCACTGCGCTCTCCCACTTCCAGGAAACTACCCTTGTAGCTACTCACCCGGACGGTTTCGTCAGTCGCCTCCGCTGCCATTGCGGGGATGGTGAGAACGATAGTGAGGGTGGCCGCGGTCAGTGCGGCGGAAATGCGTTTTTTCATGCTGGTCATACGTTTTCCTCCTGTATTCCATATTTTGGGGTACTTTTGCAAGCAATACAATACTGGAATGGAGTCCGTAAGTCGAGCGATTTTCGGGAATAAAATGTAGAAATACAGAGGTAAAAAGCAAGCAAATTATACAGTATCTTTGTGCGACAGGACTTTAGGAAATCTGCTTATCATTGTAGACGGAGGTGCAATTCATCGCTTGATATTTCCTCTGAGTTGACAGCCGGTTAAGACAGCCTGATTCAAATTTGACCACTTCCTTGAGTTAAAATAATGTTGCTCCTGGCTTGAAACCTCAAGTGCCGCAAGGGTTTCTGACCACATAATCAGCCACAGACAGGTGTGGAACACATGGAAATGCTGTTTTCAAAGAGTGTTGGAAAGCAAATGAAATAGAACAAAAACGGCTATAAACAAGTGGAAAATATGTGAAAAATATTACCATGGCAGTTGGTAAGGGTGAGGTCGGCGGTTCGAATCCGCCCAGCAGCTCCATGAAGATTTTCCCAGAACCATTGTGGTTCTGGGGTTTTTGTTTTTAAGGTTCTTTGTGAAATATATGGGGGCCCTTGGGAAATCATTGAGAAGCAGAGACAAAATAGGGAAGCTGGGTGGGAGTTTGTTCTTGGCCAGCTTCTTGCTTTTCCTGTTTTTCTATTTTTGAGGGTGTTTAAAAAACAGCGCCTTCTTTCTTAGGCTTCTGGATTGGGATGTGAGTATACATTTTGAGAGCTGCTGCAATATCAGAGCGACTAAGTTTCCGGTTAGCAGACGTGATAGCTGTACCAGGGAGAATTGCAATGGAGGCGTGAGCATGCCAGGGACGGTGAGGGGGAAAACCTGCAATGCCATGTTTTGTTTCCGTCTTCTTTATGATGTACGTAGTTCTTTTGCAAGGAACCCTATGATGGAGTGGGTGTTCCCGGCCGTGCAACTATCCATCTCCCCGCGGATAGTTTCGTCTCTTCCGGGCTTAGGGAAACCTGCCTTATTTATAGGATTTTGCTCCCTGAAAGCATTCTCGTATGTCCGCTTGAACATAGAACTGGGGCAGTATAGTCTTTCATAAAAGATGCCCCTTTTCTCCTCCGCCTGAAAATCGAGAAGCAGCATGGCGATATTTACTGGAGAACTGGCGGCTGTTTTGGGATCACCTGAAATAGGGTAGACGCTCTTTCCACTCTCCAACTCCAGGGCTTATTTGATAAACGGCGGAATAACCGGGACATTTTTTCAGACAAGGAAAAAATCCCGGGGATACCTGGCGTACTTCAAGATTTTTTAACGCTGTCCCAGAGGGAAAACCACCGTTTGGGCATTTTCAAACATGCCCGAAGTTTGGAAACTGTTTTCCGGCCTATAAAATATATCCGGCTGTAGGCCAAAAATATAAGGAGCACCCGCCGGATTCCGTCCGGCGGGTGCTCGTGCTGGCTAGATAAAATGAGCTTAGTATCAATCGTGTTTTTCCCTCCGGTCCAGGGCGTTGATCTGCGCCATTTCCGCATCGCTCAGCGTAAAGCCATACAGCTCCGTATTTTCCCGGATATGCTCCGCGTTGCTGGAGCCGGGGATGACCGCCACGCCCTTTTGCAGGTTCCACCGGAGGATTACCTGGGCGGAGGACTTCCCGTGGGCCTCCGCAATTCCGGAGATGACCTCGTTGCCCAGCAGCTCCGCCGTATGGCCCCGGCCTCCAAGGGGATACCAGCCCTGTACCACAATGCCCAGGTCCTGGATATAGGGAATCACGTCGTTTTCCCGATAGAAGGGATGGATTTTATTCTGCACCAGCGCCGGGGTGATGGACACCTGGGGCAGAAATTCCTCCAGCTCTTTGACATACCAGTTAGACAGGCCGATGGAACAGATTTTGCCCTCCGCCACGGCCTGTTCCATAGCCTTGTAGGCCTTTCCGTCGTTCCGGCCGGGGCGGTGCAGCAGCATCATGTCGATGTAGCCGATGCCCAGCTTGTCCAGCGCGTCTTGAATGGCTTCCTCCGGGTGGTCATACTGGCTGCCCGGATAGAGCTTGGGAGTGACAAAAATCTCCTCACGGGGAACGCCGGACTCCCGGATGGCCTGGCCCACCCCGGCTTCGTTGCGGTATATGGAGGCCGTGTCAAAGAGCCGCACTCCGTGGGCCAAGGCGGCTTTGACAGCACTGGCGCAGGTTTCCCACGCCAGGCTATAGGTGCCCAGGCTGTTGATGGGCATGGTGTAACCGCTGTTCAGCCTCACGCTTCCGCGCTCCAGGTCAAATACTCCCGCATGGTCCCGCCGCGGGCCCTCCAGGGAAAAGGTGACGGAGACATGGCCGCCGCCAGCCTTCAGTGCTTCCCGGAGCCCGGCCCCCGTCACGCCGCCAATGTGCCCCAGAGGGGTGACATTCCAAGAGTTCTCCCCGTAGTAGATGGTGACGCGGCTGCCCTGGTAGAGAATGACATCCCCTGGCTTGGCGTTAACCTGGCGGTTGCTCTGGGGGGAGGCCCGCGCCAATGCTGCCCACCTTCTCAAACCCGCCGTAATCGTGCATGTCCACCACCAGCGGCCCCTTGGACAGAAGCTCCCTCCAGGCCGCGGCGGAAGGGTTGTCCTCCAGGGCCGCCGTCCAGACCGCGCCGCCCGCCTGGTCCGCCGCAGGCTGGCCTGGGCCCACCGCGCAGGAGGGCATGGTGAGGAGCAGGCAGAGCAGCAGAAAGCTGAGCCATCGTTTCTTATACATAATACCTCCTTTTTTCAGCGCAGGGCGCAATACTCTCCGTCGTCCACGCACCCGCACCACTCGGTGGAACAGCCCTCCCCAGGGACTTCCAGGGCAATGTGGCTGAACCAGCTGTCCCTGGCCGCGCCGTGCCAGTGCTGGGAATATAGGCCACGCCGCCGGGATGGAGCTCCCGGGCGCCGCTGCCCCAGGCCTGATACCAGCCCCGGCCGTTGGTGCACAGCAAGACCTGCCCGCCGCCCCTGGCGGCGTGGTGGATGTGCCAGTGGCTGCGGCAGCCTGGCTCAAAGGTGACGTTGGCCAGGGAAATGGGCTCCCCGGGAGGGGTGAGGGGATTCCGGTAACTGGTTCCGGTAAAATACTGGGCATAGTCCCAATTGGGCTGGCCCAGGCCGAACATCCCGCCGTCCGCGCCCGGACCGTCCCGGTAGGCCTCCGCCGCTACCCGGAAGGCCGCCCAGGCGTTGGGCCACCCGGCGTAAAAGGCCGCGTGGGTCAGGATTTCCGCCATCTCGTCCCTAGTTACGCCGTTTTCCGGGCGTTTTCCACGTGGTACTGGAAGGACGGGTCCACCAGCCCCTTGCCCACCAGCAGGGCCACCGTGAGGATGGAGCGCAGCTTTGAGGGACAAGCCCTCCCGGTTCCAGACCTCGCCAAAGAGCACGTCGTCATTGAGCTGTGCGAATTTGGGGGCGAAATCCCCCAGCTGGTCCCGGCCCGCAGTCTGCTGAATCATCGTTACCGCTTCCTTTCGTCCAGGTAGTTCCGGAAGAGCGTTTCCGCTTGGCCAAAGGGGATGGCGCCTGTTGGGCCAGCTCCTTTGGCCCCTATTGTATAAGCGGGAAGATGAAATAGCAAATACTTGGTTTCTACATCATGTTATTCTTAAAAAGAATAACACCTCCCGCTATACTGGCAGCAGGAGGTGCTTTCATGGAACTTCGCGTTTTGCGGTACTATCTCGCCGTGGCCCAGGAGGGGAGCGTCACCCGCGCCGCCGGGGCTCCGCCTCTCCCAGCCGACCCTGTCCAAGCAGCTCAAAGACCTGGAGGGCGAGCTGGGGAAGAAGCTCTTTGTCTGCGGCAGCTTCAGCGTCCGGCTGACGGAGGAGGGGATGCTCCTGCGCAAACGGGCGGAGGAAATCCTGGACATGGTGGACAAGACGGAGGAGGAATGCAAGGCCCTGGGGGAGGCCAGCGGCGGGGACATCCACATCGGCGCCGCCGAGTCCGACGGCGTCAAATACCTGGTCCGGCGGATCAAGGCGGTACAGGCGCGGTACCCGCGCATCCGGGTCCACCTGTACAGCGGCGGCCGGAGCGGCCTGGCCCGGCGGCTGGACCAGGGCCTGCTGGACTTCGCTGTGCTGATGGAATCCAGCGGCCTGTCCCAATACAACTGCATCCCCCTGCCTGGCGCGGACGCCTGGGGCGTTATCCTGCGCCGGGACCACCCCCTGGCGGAAAAGGAGGCGCTCACCCCGGAGGACCTGCTGGAGGCGCCCCTGATCTGCCCCCGGCAGGGGCTGGAAAAGGAACTCTCCGGCTGGTTCCAGGAGAGGGTGGACAGGCTGAACCTCGCGGCCACCTGCAACCTGGCCTACAACGGCGGGGCCCTGGCCCGGGAGGGCCTGGGCTGCCTGCTCTCCTTTGACAAGCTGGCGGCCACCAGGCCGGACAGCCCGCTCTGCTTCCGCCCGCTGGCCCCGCCCCTCTATTCCAAGCTGTTCTTTGCCTGGAAGAAGTACGCGGTGTTCTCCCCGGCGGCGGGGGTCCTTCTGGAGGAGATGAAACGCCATTTGAGCCCCTAGGCGGAAGGAGCATTGGGCCCCGGGGGAAAGGGGGGAGGAAGCCGGGCCGGATTCCTGGACTGGGGCTTCCCGCTTATTTCCGCCGGGTCCGGAGGAGCCCCTCGTGGGCGGCGGCCATGGCCAGCAGCACCGCCAGCAGGTAAGCCGGGAACAGCGCCGGGGTAACCCGGGAGGCCAGGAGCCCAAAGAGGGGCGGCATCAGGCAGGTGCCCAGGTAGGCCCCGGCCATCTGGACGCCGATGACGGCTTGGGACTTCTCCGCCCCAAAGTGGTCCGGGGTGGCGTGAATAAAGCAGGGATAGACCGGGGCGCACCCCAGGCCCACCAGGACCAGCCCCGCCAGGGAGGCGGCCTCCCCGCCCGCGGGCAGCAGCAGGGCCAGGATGCCCAGGGCGGCGGTCCCCTGGCCCAGGCGGACCATCTGCTGGTCGTTCAGGGCCAGGGTCAAAAAGCCGCTGAGCCCCCGCCCGGCGGTGATCCCCAGGAAGAACAGGCTGGCAAAGCCCGCCGCCGTCTCCGCCGGGAGGCCCTTTTCCAGCGTCAGGTAGCTGCTGGCCCAAAGGCCAGCGGTCTGTTCCAGGCCGCAGTAGCAGAAGAAGGCGGCCACCATGGACATTACCCCGGGGATGCGGAGAACCTGGGTCAGGGTCAGGGGCTGGGCGGAGGGGCCCTCCCGGCTTCCCCCGCCCCGGGTCCAGAGGGAGAGGCTCAGGACCAGGAGGATGGCGAGGCCAGCCTGTAAAAAGGCAATCCAGCGGTAGCCCATGGGCCAGCCCTGGCCGGAGGTGAGGGCGCGCCCCATGAAATAGGGCCCCAGGGAGGCCCCCACGCCCCACATGCAGTGGAGCCAGCTCATGTGGCGGCTGGCGTAATGCAGGGCCACGTAGTTGTTCAGCGCCGCGTCCACGGCCCCGGCCCCCAGGCCGTAGGGCGCCGCCCAGAGGCACAGCTGCCAAAAAGAGCCGCTGAGGGAGAAGCCCAGGAGGGCCAGGGCCGTCAGCCCCACGCTGGCGGCGGTGACCCGCCCCGCCCCGAAACGGCGGGTAAAGCGGCTGGATTGCAGGCTGGAGACCACGGTGCCCAGGGCGATAATCATGGAAATGATGCCTGCAGAGGACACGGGTACGCCCAGCCCGGCGTACATAGAGGGCCAGGCCGCGCCCAGCAGGGCGTCGGGCAGGCCCAGGCTGATAAAAGAGAGGTAGATGACCGCGAGAAGCAAGTGGACCATAGTCTGGTATCCTCCTAAAATATGAAGAACGCCTTGATTATACCAGAAGGGGGAGGGGAGGGATAGCACGAAAACGCCGAATTACCCGGACAAAACCACCGGGCTTTGGGGAGATTGACAGCTGGCGGAACAATCGGTATAATGTCGGATAAAGGGGAAAACAGCCGGGCGGGGGCCCGGAGAGGGGAGAGAGGGAGCCTATGGGAAGACGTTTGGCGGCGGCGGCGCTGCTGGCGCTGTCCCTTTTGTGGGTGGCTTCGGCCTCCCCGCTGGCGGATGCCAGGGGACGGGCGGCCCGGGAGGCGGCGGCGCTTCCCCCGGAAGGGGAGGGGCCCGCGCCGCTCCTGGAGGAAACGGCGGCGGAAGCGGAGGCCGGGGACGGCGGGCTGTTCCTGACGGAAATCGTGGAGCCCGCCGGGAGCCTGGCGGACCTGCGGGCCGTGGAAGCGGCGGACGTCCCGGCGGAGGGGCGGGACGCGGCCCGCTGGGCCGTTTACCGGGAGCTGCTGCCCCGGAGGGAGAACGGGACCTTTGGCAGCGAGGAGCCCGTGAGCCGGGGGGAGGCCGTCCAGGCCCTTTACCGTCTCAGCGGCATCCGGGTTCCGGTGGACGTCTGCCCTTACCCGGATGTGCCGGAGGCCTGTCAGGACGCCGTGGCCTGGGCGGAGAGCGTGGGCGTCAGCGGCGGCGTGGCGGAGGGGCGCTTCGCCCCCTTCTCCCCGGTGACCCGGAGCCAGCTGGCGGTGATGCTCCACCGCTTCGCCGCCTGGCGGGGCGAGGACGTGGAAAGCCGCACCGCCGTGTCCTGGGATGGGGAGAAGGTCCCCGCTTACGCGGAGGAGGCCCTGAACTGGGTGATGGACCGGGGGCTCTATAAGGGCATGACGGACCACGGGCTCTACCCGGACCTGCCGGTATCCCGGCTCCAGCTGGCCGTCATCCTGGCGGGATTGCAGGAGGCACGGGACCCCCTGGCGGGGGCCCTGGACCTGCCGGAGGGCGGGGAGGCCAGCCTCTCCCGGCAGAAGCACGGGGAGCTGGACCAGGCCGTGGCCGCCGCCGCCCGGCGCCATGGGGCGGTGGGCGTCCAGGTGGCCGTCCTGGAAAAGGGCGCGGTCACCGATGCGTATCACTACGGCTGGGCGGTAAAGGGGAGCGTCCCCATGAGCAGCGCCCACAAGCTGCGGACCGCCTCCCTCTCCAAGGTGGCGGCGGGCCTGGCCGCCGCCCTGCTTTGGGAGGAGGGGGCCGTGGACTACGACACGGACATCGGGGCGTACTGGGGCGTCAAAACCTGGAAGCCTGTTACGATCCGCAGCCTGCTGAGCCACACCTCCACCCTGCGGAACAGCGAGAGCATCGCCTGGGATTACGCGGGGGTGCGGGCCCAGCTGGGCAGCGCCTCCGGCTACGGCGGGGGCACGCCGGGGGAGCTGCGGTACTGGAGCTATAACAACCACGCCTTCGGCGTCCTGGGCCAGACCCTGGAGCTGGCGGCGGGACGGTATCTGGACGACGTGCTGGAGGAGCGGGTGCTGGGGCCCCTGGGGGCGGAGGGGTCCTTCACCGCCGGGGAACTGGCGGAGCCGGAGCTGGTAACCCCGCTGTACCGGGGGAACGGCCTGGGGCGCAGCGCCTCCTCCGTGCTGAGCGTCCGCCAGTGGAGCGCGCCGGGGGCCACGGGGCGGCAGTTCGCCGGGGGCTTTACCGCCAGCGCCCTTGACATGGCGAAGCTGACGGCCCTGCTGGCGGGAGACGGCTGCTTTGAGGGCGTCCGGCTGATGGACGCGGCCTCTGTGGAATTGATGGAGAGCCATGGGGACCAGGCCCTCCCCGGGGGAATCTACCAGGCCCTGCCCATGCGGCTGCGGTTTGGCGCCTATGGCCGGGAGCGGCTCTACTACCACACGGGCAGCGCTTACGGCGCGTACAACTTCCTCAGCTACGATCCGGACACCGGGGACGGCGTGGTGGTGCTGACCATGGGGGCCGATGGCGGAAAGGACGCATACGGCATTTACGCCGTGTGCGGCGAGATCAGCCGGGCGGTGTATGAGGCCCTGGCACCGGGCGCATAAGGAAAACCGCTCCAGGAGCGTCCCGGAGCGGTTTCCCTTGGCGGGGGTCAAAAGAGTTTTTTCAGCCCGTCCAGCGCGCCGCCCAGACCGGTGGCGGCCAGCTTGGCCTTGATCCCCGTCACCAGGGGCTGGAGCTGCTCGTCCGGCAGGTCCGCGCCGATGAGGCGCTCCAGGGTCTTCACGGGGTCCTGCTGGAAGCTCTTGATAAGGGCGGGGTCCTGCTGGAGCTTGGCGGCCAGCTCTTCCACTTTGGCCTTGATGTCGATGCTCATAGGTACGCTCCTTTTCGTATGCAGTACGCCGGGAGAGCCCGGCGGCAGGTCCATCATAAGGAATTTGGGGATCATTGTCAATCCCTTTCGGGCAAACTTGGAGAAACTAGAAAAATATGAAAATTTCCCTTACATATTCCCCCAGATTTGTGGTACACTAAGAGAGCAAAGCCATGAAGTTTGACGGAGGGGGCGCGACGGTGCGGCTCCGGGGAGAAGGAGGGCCTTATGTTTCAGATCGGAGAGCTGGTGGTGTACGGGTCCACCGGCGTGTGCCGGGTGGAGGAGATTTCGGGAGTAGACCAGCCCGGCGGGGACCGGGGGCGGCGCTATTACGTCCTGAAGCCCCTGTGGCAGGACGGGGTGATTTACGCCCCGGTGGACAGCGGGAAAGTGCCCATGCGCCCCGTCATCAGCCGGATGGAGGCGGAGGCCCTCATTGACCGGATGCCTGGCATCCAGGCGGCGTCCTGCCGGGGGGGCACGGCCCAGGCCCTGGCCCAGCAGTACCAGTCTGCCGTCCGGGACGGGGGGCACCAGGCCCTGATCGAGATGATGAAGGCCATCCGCCACAAACAGGGGCTGGCGGAGTCCAAGAACCGCCGCCTGGGAATGGTGGACGAGCGGTATATGAAGCAGGCGGAACGGCTGCTCTACGGGGAGCTGGCCACGGCCCTTGGCATCGCCTACGGCGAGGTGGAGGACTACATCGCCGCCCGGCTGGAGGGATCGGAGGAATCCGCCGGGGCCTGAAAAGACGGAGACGGGGGAACCCGTCTCCTGCTGTTTCCCGGGGGAGGGGGAATCCAGGCCCCCTGGGCGGGGGGGCGGGCCAGGGAGGCGGGCCGGGGCCCCTCCTCATGGGGGCATGCCCGCCGCTGGGGGAAATGCCGCGCCCTTCCTTCTCCCCCTCTTCCCGCGGAATCTGCGGAATCTGCGGGGCGGGGGCCCCTGGGGGCTTACCGGATGATCTCCCGGACCAGCCGGGCCGTCATGCCCCAGATGGTGTGGCCCTGATAGCGCCAGATGGGGATTTCCACTTGGCCGCGGCTCCAGGGGTAGCTCCGGGGGATGCCCACGGGGCCGTAGGGGAAGTCCTCCGGCACCTGGGGGACCAGGTCGTAAGACCGGAGATCCGGCTCCGCCTGCCGGAAGAAGGACAGGGGGACGGTAAAGACCTCCGCCACCTCCGCCGGGGAGGGACGCATGGCGGCCAGCCCCGCCGGGGACACCAGGCCCAGCACCGGGCGGAGGAGGAAGCCCCGCTGGCTGCAAATGAAGTCCGGCGTGCCTAGGAGGGCCACTTCTCCCCGGGGGATGGACAGCTCCTCCTCCGTCTCCCGGAGGGCGCAGTCCTGGGGCGTCTCCCCGGGCTCCATGGTTCCGCCGGGGAAACAGACCTCTCCCGCCTGGGAGACCTGGTAGGAGCGGACCTCAAAGAGAAGGCGGAGGCCGTCCTCCCCCTCCGCCAGGGGACAGAGGACGGCGCAGCTCCGGGAGGCCCCCAGGAGGCCGGGCTCATGATCCTGGAAGCGGCGGGCCAGCCGCTCCAGCTCCCCGGTCACAGGAGCATGGCCAGCGCCTGGCGGCGGTTTTCAATGTCCACCACCGGGGCGCTGGGGGCAAATTCCCCGTCCAGGGACCAGGGCAGGTCCTCCTCCGTCTCCAGGCGGATGGAGGAGACGTGGCGGAAGACCAGGCCCTGGCTGTCGTACTGCTGGTTTAAGAGGGCGTGGACCAGGCTCTGGAGGTCCGCCGCCGTCTTGGGGCTGGGGACCAGCAGGAGCTCGAAGAGGCCGTCGTCCAGCACCACCCGCTCCGGGTTCAGCTTCATCAGCCCCCCGATGGACGTGGAGTTGCACACCGCGCCAAAGAGGTATTCCCCGTCCAAGCACTCCCCGCCGGCGGTGAGGCGGACGCGGTAAGGCCGGAGGGTGCTCAGGTCCTTCATGCCCTCCAGGATATAGGCGAAGTGGCCCAGGGCATTCTTGGCGGCCTGGGGGGCGGCGTAGCTGGACCGGGTGAAGGCCCCGAAGGAGGCCACGTAGAGAAAGCTCCGCCCGTTCCAAAAGCCCACGTCCAGAAGGCGGGGAACGTTCCGGGCAATGGCGGCGGCGGCCTCCGCCGGGTCCGGGGAGACGCGGAGGCTGGCGGCAAAGTCGTTGGTGCTCCCCTGGGGCAGGTAGCCCAGCAGCGGGGGCCGGCGGAGCTGCACCAGGCCGGAGGCCACCTCGTTCAGCGTCCCGTCGCCTCCCACGGCCACGACGAGGTCATACCGCCCGCCCTCCCGCTTGGCGGTCTCGGCGGCGTCCCCGGGGGCGGAGGTGATGTGGATGGAGAGGAGGTACCCCGCCTGGGAGAGGGCGGCGGCAGCGTCGAACAGGGGGCCCCGGGACTTGTTCTTTCCCGCCCGGGGATTGAGGATCATTAAGAGCTTGCGGGCTTTCATAGGGACAGGCCACCTCCTGGGAAATCTTCAAATATATACAGTATAGCACGGCGATTATTAAAATACTGTTAAAAATGGCGGGGCCGCCCACAGGGGGAAAAAGAGGATTGCAATTCCCAGCGGCCCCGTGTAGAATGGGGGGAGAAAAAGGAGGCGCGGAACATGGAACGGAAAAACAACTGCATCAGCATGGGGGTGACGGCGTTCCTGACCGCCGCCGCCATTTTGCTGTTTTACGACACCCTCTTCGGCGGGAAGGCCCTGCTGGCCCTGCTGCGGACCGTGCGGCCCATTCTCTACGGGGCCTTCATCGCCTACCTGCTGGCCCCCATGGTGAATTTTTTCGAGCGGCACCTCTTCCCGCCCCGCCCCGGGCGGAAGCGGGCCCAGGCCCTGTTTATCCGGGCCGCGGGCATCCTGGCGGCCTGGCTGGTCATCGCGTTTTTCGCCTACCTGCTGGCCTCCGTGCTGATGCCGGAGCTGTATAAGAGCGTCCTCCAGCTGGTGTCCAACGTGGACAACTACTACAACACCATCAGCGGCTGGGTGACCCATCTCCTGGAGACCAATCCCGCCGTGGCGGACTGGGTCAGCCAGCAGATGGCGGTCTACTTCCAGGACCTGGACAAGTGGATCACCAGCGGCGTCCTGCCCCAGCTCCAGGCGGTGATGGCCACCGTGTCCGGCGGGGTGCTGAGCCTGGTGAACTTTGTAAAGGACCTGCTGGTGGCGGCCATCGCCTCTATCTACCTCCTGGCCACCAAGGAGCGCTGCGCCGCCTATGGGCGGAAGCTGGTCTACAGCCTCTTCCCCCGGGAACAGGTGGGCCTGGTCCTCCGGGGCGTGCGGCGGGCGGATATCATCTTCTCCGGCTTTGTCCGGGGGAAGCTGCTGGACTCCATCATCATCGGCATCCTGTGCTTCGCCTGCTGCTCCATCCTGAAATTCCCTTACACGCCCCTGGTCTCCGTCTTCGTGGGCGTGACCAACATCATCCCCTTCTTCGGCCCCTTCCTGGGGGCCATCCCCAGCACCTTTCTGATCCTCCTGGTGTCCCCCCGGCAGGCGCTGTACTTCGTCATATTCGTCCTGGCCCTCCAGCAGCTGGACGGCAACGTCATCGGGCCGAAAATCCTGGGCAACACCACGGGCCTCTCCAGCCTGTGGGTCATCATCGCCATCCTGGTGGGCGGCGGCTTCTTCGGCATCGCGGGGATGTTCTTCGGCGTGCCGGTGTGCGCCTGCCTCAACAGCCTGGTGAACTTCTTCGTGGAGGCCCGGCTGCGGAAAAAGGGCCTTTCCACGGAGGCCGGGGAATACGCCGCCGGGGGGGCCTTCGGCCCGAAGCCGGAGGGCCCGGAAAATTTGTGAAAACTATTGCAATCTTTTTTCCCGTCGTGTACAATACGGCCTTGGGGCCCTCCGGCCTGCCGGAGGGCCCCGGGGCTTTATTTTCTGGTACGGCCCGTACAAGTGAATAGAGCCGAATCATTTTGTCCGGGCGGGACATTCCCCGTCCAGCGCTGACCCGGTACCGGGCAGCGACGAAAGGAAGCAGACATGAAGCGGAAACTTTTGGAGGTCCTTCTCCTGCTGGGGCTTTTGTGCGCCGTACTCTGCGGCTGCGGAGGCGGCAGCACAGCCAAGACGCCGGAGGAGGGACCCGCCAGCGGCTCCAGCGAACCGGAGGCCCAGCCTCCCGCGGGCCAGCCCAACGAGATCACCGTGGGCATCGCCCAGGACCTGGACGAGAGCCTTGACCCCCACCTGGCGGTGGCGGCAGGGACTAAGGAGGTCATGTTCAACGTATTTGAAGGCCTGGTGAAGCCCACCCCGGAGGGAGACCTGGTTCCCGCCGTGGCCAGCAGCTTTACCTCCGACGGAACCACCTATACCTTTACGCTCCGGGAGGGCGTGAAGTTCCATAACGGCCAGGCCGTGGAGATGGAGGACGTAGTCGCCTCCATCGAGCGCAACGCCGACGATTCCCAGGGCGAGGCCCTGATTCCCGCCCTTGCTGCCATTGAGCGCATGGAGGTGGAGGGGAACCAGCTGGCCATCACCCTGGCGCAGCCCGACAACGAATTCTTAGCCAGCCTGACCCTGGCCATTTTGCCCAGGGACTACGGCCAGCAGGACACCGCCCCCGTGGGCACGGGGCCCTTCCGGTTTGTCTCCCGAACCGCCCAGGACTCCATCGTCCTGGAGCGCTTTGAGGACTACTGGGGCGAGCCCGCCTACCTGGATAAAGTCACCTTCAAGATCATCGAAAACGCCGACAGCATCCTCATGAGCCTCCAGAGCGGGGCGGTGGACCTCTTCGCCCACCTGACCAGCACCCAGGCGGCCCAGCTGGGGGAGGATTTCAACATCGAGGAGGGCACCATGAACCTGGTCCAGGCCATGTACCTGAACCACGCGGAGAAGCCCTTTGACGACGTGCGGGTCCGCCAGGCCCTGTGCTATGCCATTGACCGCCAGCAGATCCTGGACCTGGCCTTCGACGGCTATGGCAGCCTCATCGGTTCCAGCATGTACCCCGCCTTCGGCAAGTACTTTGACGAGGAACTGACCCGCTATTACACCCACGACGTGGAAAAGGCCAAGGCCCTGCTGGCGGACGCCGGGTACCCCGGCGGCTTCTCCATGGCCATCACCGTTCCCTCCAACTACCAGCCCCACATTGACACCGCCCAGGTAATCGTGGAGCAGCTGAAGCAGGTGGGCATCACGGCGGAAATCCAGCTGGTGGAGTGGGGCTCCTGGCTGTCCGACGTGTACGCCGGGCGGCAGTACCAGGCCACCGTGGTAGGCGTGGACGCCTCCACCATGACGGCCCGGGCCCTGCTGGAGCGGTTTACCTCTACGGCGGGTAATAATTTCATCAACTATAACAATGCGGAGTATGATGCCTTCTTCCAGGAGGCTATCACTGCGGCGGATGACGCCGCCCAGACGGCGGCCTACAAGCAGGCGGAGGCCAACTTGACGGAGAACGCCGCCAACGTGTACATCCAGGACCTGGCCGATCTGGTGGCAGTCCGCAAGGGCCTGGAGGGCGTGCGGTTCTACCCCATCTACGTGCTGGACCTCAGCGGCGTCCGCTATACGGCGTAATCACTTGAAACATGCGGGAGAGTGGAGCGTGGAGAGGCGGATACCGTTCTTCACGCCCCGCTCTCCCCGCTTTCCTGAAGGGAACTTGCCTATGAAAGATCTACTCAAGCGGGTCCTGGCGCTGCTGGCCACCATGCTGGCAGTCTCCTTCCTGACCTTTGCGGCCTTCTCCCTCATCTCCGGCGACACGGCCACGGCGATGCTGGGCACCTCGGCCACGCCGGAGCGTCTGGCGGCCCTCCGGGCGGAGCTGGGGCTGGACCGCCCCCTGGCCGTCCGGTATGGGAAGTGGCTCCTGGGCTTTTTCACCGGGGACCTGGGAGTTTCCACCAGCTATCAGCAGCCTGTGCGGGAGCTCCTGGCCCCGAAGGTTGGGCTGACCCTGTGGCTGAGCCTGATGAGCTTTGTCCTGATTACGGCGGTGTCCATCCCCCTGGGGGTCTGGTCCGCCGGGCGGCGGCGGTTCGAGGGGGCCCGGACGGCCCTGAACCAGCTGGGCATGGCCGTGCCGCCCTTCTTCACGGGAATCCTGCTGTCCTGGGTCTTCGGCGTGGGGCTGAAGTGGTTCATGCCCGGGCAGTTTCCCGACGCGGGACAGGACTTCGCCGGGGCGGCGGTGTACCTGTTCTTCGCCGCCGCGGCCCTCTCCATTCCCCGGATTGCCATGACGGTGCGGATGCTCCGCAGCACGGTGCAGGAGGAACTGGGGAAGGACTACGTGCGGACCGCCATCTCCCGGGGGAACGGCCGCCGGGCCGTCCTCCGGCGGCACGTGCTGAAAAACGCACTGCCTCCGGTGGTCACCTTCCTGGCCCAGACCATGGCGGAGATCGTGGCGGGGAGCATTGTGGTGGAACAGGTCTTTGTCATCCCCGGCCTGGGGAGGATGCTGGTGGCCTCCATCGCCAACCGGGACTATCCGGTGGTCCAGGCCATTGTGGTCATTCTGGCCCTCTGGGTGGTGCTGGCGGGGACGGCGGCCGATTTGATCAACCAGCGGATCGACCCCAGGCTCCGGCTGGGAGGCGCGGCATGAAGAGAGGAAACGGCTTTTTGGCCGCCGGGCTGGCGCTGACCGGACTCCTTGCGGCCCTGGTCCTCCTGGGCTTCTTCTGGACGCCCTGCGACCCCAGCGCCATGGCGGCGGGACCCAAATTTGCCCCGCCCTCCCTGGCCCACTGGATGGGCACGGACAACTTTGGCCGGGACATCTTCAGCCGGGTCCTCCAGGGGGCCGGGGCCACGGCCTCCATCGCCCTGGCCACCCTGGCCATCGGGGCTGTGGGCGGCTGCCTGGCCGGGGCCCTGACGGGGTATTTCGGCGGCCCGGTGGACGAGGTTTTGATGCGCCTCAACGACGCGCTGACGGCCTTCCCCAGCATCCTGCTGGCCCTGGTGGTCATCTCCCTCCTGGGGCCGGGGAAAAAGAGCAACGTCATTTTGGCCCTGGGGCTGGTGTTTATCCCCAGCTTTGCCCGGGTGTCCCGGACGGCCTTCACGTCACTGCGGGATGTGAACTATATCCAAAGCGCCCGGCTCATGGGGGCCCCGGGGGGGCGCATCCTGGCCCTGCACATGCTGCCCAACACCCTTGCGGTGCTGCTGCCCGCCCTGACCATCGGGTTCAACAACGCCGTGCTGGCAGAGGCGTCCATGAGCTTCCTGGGCATCGGCGTGACGCCGCCGGACGCCTCCCTGGGCTACATGCTCTCCGAGGCCCAGGGGATGCTCTTCGCCGCCCCCTGGTACGCCGCCGGGACGGGCCTGGCCATCGTGCTGATGGTGTTCAGCGTGGGCCTGCTGGGCGAGGGCCTGCGGCGGCGGGACAAGGGGGTGCTGTGATGCTGGAAATCCGGAACCTGCATGTGAAGTTCCTGGGCCGGGACCGGGAGGCCGTGGCCGGGGTGTCCCTCTCCATCGGGGAGGGGGAGATCGTGGGCCTGGTGGGTGAGTCCGGGTCCGGGAAGACCGTCACCGCCATGAGCGTGGCGGGTCTGCTGCCCCGGAAGCAGTGTGATTATTCCGGGGAGATACTCCTGGATGGGACCGAGCTCCTCCATGCGGACCGGGGGACGCTGCGGAACATCCAGGGGCGGGAGATCGGCGTGGTGTTCCAGGAGCCCCAGAGCGCCCTGGACCCCCTGATGAAAATCGGCCCCCAGGTGGAGGAGGTCCTCCGGGTTCACACGGGGCTGGGCCGGGAGGAGCGCCGCCGCCGGGCGCTGGAGGCCATGGCGGCGGTGGAGCTGGCGGAACCGGAGGCGGTGTATGGGAAATACCCCCACCAGCTCTCCGGCGGCATGCTCCAGCGGGCCATGATTGCGGCGGCGGTGATCGCCAGCCCGAAGCTGCTGCTGCTGGACGAGCCCACGACGGCCCTGGACGTCACCATCCAGGCCCAGATCCTGGAGCTTTTGAAGAGGCTGAACCGGGAGTCCGGCATGTCCATGCTGTTCATCTCCCACGATTTAAACGTGGTGCGGAAGCTCTGCGGCCGGGTGGCGGTGATGCAGCGGGGCCTGCTGGTGGAGGAGGGGGAGGCCCAGGAGGTCTTCCGCCATCCCAGGCACCCCTACACCCAGCGGCTCATCGCCGCCATCCCCACCCGGAAGCGGAAGGAGGCGGAGCCATGAGCGGAGAGCTGGTGTTATCCCTCAGCCATGTGTACAGCGGCTACAGCGGCGGCGGGGGCCTCTTTGGGAGACGGCAGCGCCAGGAGGTCCTCCACGATGTGACCTTCGACGTGCGTCAGGGGGAAATCCTGGGCCTCGTCGGCGAGTCCGGGACGGGGAAGTCCACCCTGGCCCGGACGATTCTCGGCATGGTGAAGCCCGGCCAGGGTACTGTGACCAACTACACCAAGCGGCCCCAGATGATCTTCCAGGACCCCTACAGCTCCCTGAACCCCTTCTACAGCGTGGAGTGGACCCTGGAGGAGCCCCTGCGGGTTTACGGGAAATACGGCAAGGCGGAGCGGAAGCGCCGGGTCCGGGAGATGCTGGAGCGGGTGGAGCTGCCCGAGGAGTGCCTGGGGGCCAAGCCCTCCGAGCTCTCCGGGGGCCAGCGCCAGCGGGTCAGCATCGCCGCGGCGCTGATACGGCGGCCCAAGTTCCTGATTGCCGACGAGCCGGTGTCCGCCCTGGACGTGACCATCCAGGCCCAGATTCTGGACCTGCTGCGCAGTTTGCGGCGGGAACTGGACTTGAGCTACCTGTTCATCTCCCACGACCTGAACGTGGTGTACCAGCTCTGCGACCGGGTGCTGGTGATGAAGGACGGACGGATCGTGGAACAGGGGACGGTGGAGGAAATCTTCAGCCACCCGAAGGAGGACTACACGAAACAATTACTGGCGGCGGCGGAGTGACCATGAAAGCTTGTTTCCAAACCCATAAAAACCTTCATATCTGGCTGCTGGCGGACGGCGGGTTCCTGCTGGCCTTCTTCGCCCTCCGGGGGCAGAGGGGGCTGATGAACGCCATAGCGGAGCGGTTCACCGGGCCCCTCCGGCGGGGGCTGGGGCGGATCAGCTACCTGGTCCCCTTCTCCGTCATGGAGCTGGTGGAGGTGCTGGCAGTGCTCTTTGGCGCCGGCTATCTCATCTGGAGCGTCGTTGCCGTGGCCCGGGCCCGGGACGGGCGGGGAAGCCGGGCCTATGGGGCGGCCCTGGGGGCGGGGTGCGCCCTGCTGTCCGTCTGGGCGGGATTCTGCCTGCTGTGGGGCGTGAATTACTGGACAGACGGGTTCCAGGACCAGTCCGGGATTTACGCCCAGCCCGTGGCCCTGGAGGACCTCCGGGCCGTGACGGCCCAGTTCGCCAGAAGGACGGCGGAGGCGGCGGGGAACGTGGCCCGGGACGAACGCGGGCTTTTCGCCGTGCCCCGGGAGGAGATTCTGGCGAACAGCGTCCACGCCTACGGCGGGATTACGGAGGACTTCCCCTTCCTGGCCTTCGACGACCCGGGGGTGAAGCCCATGGCCTTCTCCCGGCTCATGAGCGCCCTGGACTTCACGGGGTTCTACAGCTCCTTCACCGGGGAGTCCAACGTCAATGTGGACAGCCCCGCCTGCATGCTGCCCTCCACCATCGCCCACGAGCTGGCCCACCAGCGGGGCTACGCCTCGGAACAGGAATGCAACTTCCTGGCGGTGCTGGCCTCCACCACCTGCGCCGACCCGGCCTATGTGTACTCCGGCTGGCTCATCGGGTACGTCTACCTGGGGAACGCCCTGTACTCCCAGGACCCGGAGGCCTATTGGGCCATCCGGGAGACCCTGCCGGAGGAGGTCCAGCTGGACCTGGCCTACAACAACGCCTATTGGGCCCAGTTCCAGGACACGGCGGTGCAGAAGGCCAGCAATAAGGTCTATGACGGCATCCTGAAAAGCTACGGCGACGAGCGGGGAATCCAGTCCTACGGTACCGTGGTGGATTTGCTGGTGGCCTATTATAAATGAGCGGACAAAAAGGCGGCATGGCGTTTGCGCCATGCCGCCTTTTTCGCTGTTCACCAGCCCCGCCCGGGGATGGTGGCCCGGGCCTCCAGGGTTACGCCGGGGCGGGGAGCCGCCGGGTCCCCCAGGCGTTCCGCCAGCTGCCGGACGGCGTCCAGGACCTCCTGCTTTTCCTCCGGGGAGAGTTCCCGGCGCAATCGGTTGGACAGGGTGCCGCAGGCAATGCCCAGTTCCTCGGCCACCCACCAGTGGCGGAGGCCCGCCCCGGCGATGGCCGCCCGGACGTCCTGGTTCCGGGGCGTCCGCTTTCTCTGAGGTGTTCCGCGCATGAAAAGCGCCTCCTTTTGCTCGTGGATTCCGCGCGCCGCCAAGAACGGCGCCGTCAACAACAGTCCCCGGGAGGGGGGAATTGCACGCCCCCATACAACCGGGAGAACAAAAGGCGCTCCGCCGGGGGAAGGTCAGCCAATCAGCATGCCCACCAGGATGCCCAGCACCGCCGCCAGGGCGGGGAGCTTGCTCTTCCAGAGGCTGGCCGCCTCGGGGAGGAGCTCGCCGAAGACCACGTACAGCATGGCCCCGGCGGCAAAGCTCAGCGTGAGGGTCAGGGCCGTGGGGCCCAGGGTGCCCAGGCAGTAGCCCAGGGCCGCCCCCAGCACCGTGGGGGCCCCGGAGAGGGCCGCCAGGCCCGCCGCCCGCCAGCGGCGCTCGCCCCCCGCCACCATGGGGGCGGAGATGGCCATGCCCTCCGGAATGTTGTGCAGCCCGATGACCGCCGCCATGGTCCAGCCCTGGCGGACCGTGCCGCCGATAAAGGATGCGCCGATCACCATGCCCTCGGGCACGTTGTGCAGGGCGATGGCGGCGGCCATCACCAGGCCCGCCAGCACCAGCCCGCCGGTGGGCTGGCCCCGGTCCAGCAGGGCGTTCAGCCCCGCCGTGACGCCGCAGCCCAGGAAGACCCCCAGGGCCACCAGCTCCATGGCACCCGGGGCGGCGGCCTCCGTCAAAAGGCCAAAGCAGGACACCGACACCATCACCCCGGCGGCGAAGCTCAAAAGCAGGCTGGCCTCCCGGCCGGAGTCCCGGCGGAACAGGGTGGCCAGCGCGCCCCCCAGCCCGGTGCCGCCAATGCCAGCGGCGGCGGTGACCAGCAGCGTGGTCCAAAGGCCCATTGTCATCGTATCCATCAAAATGATATGTCCTCCCTTTTTTAGCGATACCCTAACAAGTTTATTATACCACGCAATTCCCCGCCTGTCTAGAAGAGGATGGGAAAAGGGCGCGCCCCCGCGCCTTCCAGCAAACGGCGGTCCGCTCTGCCGCCACGGAAAGCCGCACGGACAGGGGCGCACGGGGCTTGGTTCCTTATTTGTTACAAACATATATCACATAAACGGGAGTGAAATTTTAGGAGCCCCTGGGGCCGGATTCCCGCCGGAATCCAGAAGGGGAGGCTTTCGGCAGGATGCCAAAAATCCAGGTGAAATTTTGGAGGCTGCGGCGGGGGACTTTCCCTTGCGCCGCCTCCGGGGCTATGGTATCCTATCCTAAATAAAAAAGTGAGGGGGATCGGCTTATGCTGGTATTGGATTTCATCAACGTCGGCAACGGGGATTCCATTCTGGTCCAGGAGCTGGAGGGAGGGACGCGGCGCTTCGCCATGCTGGTGGACTGCGGCCATGACAACCTGGTCCGGGACGACCATCCCGCCCCCCTGGACCCCCGGTCCCAGCGGATTTACGCCGGGGACTTTTTGAAAAAGCAGGGCATCGGCAAGCTGGATGTCCTCCTGGCCACCCACTTCCACCGGGACCACATCGGCGGCCTGGGCCGGGTTCTGGAGGCGGTGGAGGTGGAGAAGCTGGTTTCCACCTACGTTCCGCCGGAGGGCCACGGCCCCCTGGACCCCGATGGGGACAACGGGCTCCCCGGCGCGGCCCGGAACCTGCTGCGGTGCTTGGACATTTACGCCTCCGCCCTCCGGGCCCGCCCGGGGCGGGTGGGAGAATTTGTGGAGCTCCCCGGGGACAAGGTGGAGTCCCTCCAGCTGACGGAGGACCTGGCCATGGATATTTACGCCGGGGAGCCCGCCCTGTATCCCCGGCAGAAGGCCGTCTACGACGCGGCCTTCCGGGGAGAGCGGAACCGCCACGATTTGATGCGCTGGACCAAGTCCATGAACATCTCCAGCCTCCGCCAGAGGCTATACTACCACGGGAAGGAGATCGTCCTGGGGGGCGACATGTACGGCGCGGCCTGGGACAACGACACCCTGGCCCCCTGCGACATTTTGAAGCTGCCCCACCACGCCTCCCTGACCTCCAGCACCAGGAAGAGCGTCAGCCGCCTGGCCCCTAAGACCATTGTGGTGTGCGTGGCGGCGGGGCGGCCCGACGAGCGGCCCCACCCCTATATTATTTCCCTGCTGCGGGAATATACGGAGGACGTGCGCTTTACCGACGCGGTGGAGATTCCCGGGCTGGTGGAGCCGGAGTTCCACGAGTCGGTACATATGGAGATTGAGTAAGGCAAAGGCCGGGACCTAAGGTCCCGGCCTTGTTGGTTGGGGGAAACGGGCCTCTCCGGGGCCCGGCGGCTTCGGGGGAACGGGCCGCCTCCTGGGCGGCCCGTTCCTCTGGGACCTGGGGGTTAATCGTGGGGAATTTCGTAGGTCACGCCGCCCACGGAGATGGAGGCCATGTCCTCCAGGGGGAGAATCTCCGTCAGAACCTCGCCCTTGGTGCAGACGGACGCGCCATCCTTGGGGGAGATGCTGCCGCCGGAATTGCTGAGGTCAAGCACCGTGCCGTCGGTCTTGGTGAGGAGGATTTCCACGTTTTCCAGATACCGCTGGGACTCGCGGGAGTCCTGGGGGGCCTGCCGCCCGCTGGGGGCGCCGCTCCAGACGGGCTCCTGGTCCGCCGTGTAGGCCACTCGGAAACCGATGGGGGAAACGGATACCTCATCGATGGTGAAGTTCAATCCGTCCTGAGAGAAGGTCTCCCCGCCGCCCAGGCGGATGGAGCAGTCCTCGTAGTCCACCTCATAGCGGAGATACCATCTGCCCGTATAGAGGGCCTGGGGCTCCGCCTGGCCGTCCTTCCAATAGCACAGGTCGTAGAAGGTGGCGTTGACGGTGGCTTTCGTCACGGGATAGTCCATATTGACGGCTTCCACATATTGGATACGGTCGTCCTCCGGGTCCTCGTCCACGAACCAGGAGCTGCCGTGGCTTCCGCCCTTGATGCCGCCTAGCCCGCCAAAGCCGCCCATCACCAGCATCCGGCTGTCCAGGTTCTCCCCCTCCGGGAAGAAGCGCGCCCCGTCGTCCCGGCTGAGGGTGTAGACGATGACTGCGTTGTACTCGGTCCCCATAATGGCGTCCGCCGTGATGGTGATTCCGTTGACTGTGTCGCTGGCCCCGATGGGGTGCCCGATTTTGCCGATGACCTCCGTCTGGGCCGCGGCCCCGCCGAACAGAGGGGTGAAAATCTCCGCGGGGCTGGGCAGAATCCCCGCCGCGCTGGACCCCACCACCAGCACGGCGGCCATGGCGGCGGCAATCAGGGCCGTGCGGAACACGGGGCGGCGGCGTTTTGCCGGGGTCCGGGCGGCGGAGGCGGCGGCCTCCGCCAGGGCTTTCTTCTGAATCTCCGTAAAGCGCAATTCGCTCATCTCCTTTTTGTAATCAAACAGATCGCTCATAGTCCATACCTCCTAAGATATCCTTGAGCCTTGCCCGGCCCCGGGCCAGGCGGGTGTGAACCGTGGCGGTGGGCACGCCGAGAATCTTCCCGATCTCCGCCGCCTGGTAGCCTTCGTAGTAAAAGAGGTAGATTGCCGTGCGGTAGTGGGCGGGCAGCTCGTTCACCGCCGCCAGCACGGAGCCGTCCCCCGCCTCCGGGGCGGGGACCTCCAGCACGGTTTCCAGGCCGCAGGTCCGCTTCCGCCAGGGGCTTTTCAAAAGGTCCTTGCAGGCGTTTGCCGCCATGCGGAGGACATAGGCCCGCTCGTGTTCGGCGCTGCCGAATTCCCGGGGCTCCGTGAGGAGCTTGACGAAGACGGTCTGGCAGACGTCTTGGGCATCATAGGTGTTTTTCAGGTAGGCATAGCTGAGGCGGAGAATGGCGTCGGCGTAGGCGCTTGCCAGCCGTTCCGCCTGCTGGTTCGTATCCATGGTATCAACTCCTTTGGAGCGCTCTCGTTATGGATACGATCCAGCGGGGCGGATACTTTCAGTCTGCGGAAAAATTTTAAAAAAAAGAAGGCCCGGCCGGGAGGCGGGCCGGGGAGGGGGAATAAAGGAGGGAACGCGCGTTTGGAAAACGCGTGTTCCCCAGCCCGGTGCTTCGCAAAAGATCAGGGCTCCGGCCCGGCTTCCCGGTCCGCCAGGCTCCCCCGGCGTTTCCAGCGGCCGGAACAGTACCATCCCACGGACATTGCCAGGCCAACCGTCCAGCCCACGGCCATCCCGTAGTACATATAATCCGGCCCAAAGCGGTCCGCCAGGCAGTACACCGCTGGAACCCGGACCAGGATCAAGGACAAAATCACGTCCACCATGGGAAACACGCTGTCCCCCGCCCCCCGCATGGCGTTATTCAGGCAGAACATGACGGCGAACAGCACGTAAAAGGGCATGATGCACTGGAGGTAAACCGCCCCGGCGTGGATCACCGCCGGAGTGGGGGAGAAAAACGCCACCAGGGGTTCCCGGAAGGGAATCAGCGCCGCCGTCATTAAAAGGGCCCAGGCGGCGGAAAGGCTTACCGTTACCCGGATGCCCCGCCGGACCCGGTCCGGCTTCCTGGCTCCGGTGTTTTGGCCCACGAAGGAGATGACGGCGCTGGAGAGGCTCTGGATGGGCAGGAAGGCCAGCTGGTCCAGCCGGAAGCCCACATTGTACCCGGCGGTAAATTCCTTGCCATAGGAGTTGATTTTTCCCATCACCACCATGGCCCCCAGGGCCACCAGGGACATCTGTACCCCCGCCGGGAGGCCGATGCCCATGATCTGGCGGAAAAGGGCCCGGTCAAAGGTCCGGGGCAGGAGGCGCAGGGAGAGCTCCGGGTAATGGCGGTTGATATAGGACACGCCGAAGAGCCAGGAGAACGCCTGGGCCAGGATGGTCCCCAGGGCCACCCCCAGGACTCCCAGGCGGAAGGCCAGCACCAGGACCAGGTCCAGGGCAATGTTCATCACCGAGGCCACCGCCAGGAATAAAAGGGTGCTCCGGCTGTTCCCCAGGCCCCCTAAGATGCCTGCGTTGAGGTTATAGCCGATGCTGCCCACAAGCCCGGCGCAGACCACTATTAAATAAAGGTAGGCCTCGCCATAGGCGGACGCCTCCACCTGGAGCAGGCGGAGAACGGGACCCACCGCCAGAAGGGCCAGGGCCGTCAGGGGGACGATGGAGGTGAGGAAGGCGGCGTAGATGGTGTCCACCGCGTCCCGGACCCGGTCCAGCTTCCCCGCGCCGAAGAACTGCGCGATGACCACCGTGCCGCCGCTGGAAAGGCCGATGAAGAGGGAGGAGAACATGGTCAGAACCGGGAAGCCCACGCCCACGGCGGCCAGGGCCCCGTCCCCCACGTAGCGCCCCACTACCCAGCTGTCCACCATGTTGTAAAGCTGCTGGAGAAAGCTCCCCGCCAGGAGGGGCAGGGCAAAGTAGAGAATGTGCCCGGCGGGGCTGCCCGCCGTCATGTCCCGCATGCCGCTTTTGTTCATAGAAGTTCCTCCCCATCCGCCCAGGCGGCAAGAGCCGGAGCCTGTCCCACACCGGAGACGGCCCCAGGCTTTGAATACGTAAAGTAATTTGCAATCTCGACAATACTTTTTGTTTTTCCTCAAACCGCGGCGCACTCCGCGCAGATGCGGATACGCCCCCGCTGGCGGGGCCCAGGGCGCGGGAAGGGCGGGGCAGGGCATCAGCCCTCCCACAGGACTCCCAGGGCCCCCAGGGATTCCCGCACACGGCGGAAGGCGTCCTCGTCCGGGCAGGAGAGGGTGTGGAGGTGGATGCCCCCGGTGAGGTCCGACAGGGGCCGGGCCCCGGCGCAGCGGGAGAGGAACTGGCCCACATCGTAGCGGCTGGAGAGCTGGAGGGGCCCGGTGAGCTGGCCATAGACAGGGTGGTCCACAATGACGTCCAGCACGGAGCAGCCCTGGTCCACCACGGCGCAGAGCTCCGCTTCCATGCCCAGCCCGTCGTGCCGGCAGGCCACCTGGCGGATGAGGCCCTGGCGGGCTTTTAGGATGACATAGCCCCTGGGGGTGGCGGAGATATCCGCCCCGGAGGCCCGGAGCAGGGCCACGTCCCCCACCACCGCCTGGCGGCTGACGGAGAAACGCCCGGCCAGGTACCCGGCGCTGAGGGGACGGCTGGCCTGCCGTAAGAGTTCCAGAATTGCTTTCCGCCGTTCCCCGGCCTGCATGGCGGTCCCTCCTTTCATCAGTAAATTCCGGATTTAAAGAGAAGTATACCACCATTTGGGGAAAAAGAAAAGGGCTGGGATTTGGCAGAGTGCGCCGGACTGCGCGGCTCCTATTATATTAGGAGGCATGCGGCGCAGGGGAGGACCCGCGGGCCCTCCCTTCTCCCGGGCCCTTCTTTCTATAAAACGCGCGCGGGGACACGCCCGGTTTGGCAAAGGGGCCCGGTTGTGGTATGATACGGCCTCAGCTGGAATTTGCGCCGCGTTTTTGATTTGAGGAGGTAATGTTTTGAACATCGAATATGTAAAAGGGAATGGAACGGATATCGCGGCCATCTCCGGCGATCAGGCGGAGATCACCCCCCCCCCAGGCCGCCCTGGACCTGGCCATGACCGTGAAATATGAGGCGGGCGCGGAGCGCACCGCCATCGACAAGCGGGGGCTGGGGGAGGACTTCTCCATTCTCAGCACGGGCGTGGCTGGGGAGATTCTCCAGAAATTTGTGAATTACCATGTGAAAGCCGCCGTGTTTGGCGGCTACTCCCACTATACCAGCAAGCCCCTCCGGGACTTTATCTATGAGTCCAACCAGGGGAAGCACTTTTTCTTTGCCGCCTCCCGGGAGGAAGCCCTGGAGCGGCTGGCGCGGGCGAAGTAAGCAAGGCGGACAGATTCCGGTTTACAGGCGGCCCTCCCGTTGGGGAGGGCCGCCCTTCTTTTCGGCGCGTTAGCAAAAATCCCCTTGCAAAAATGGACGACTTCGCCTATACTGTATAATCAGAATGACCATGCGCCCGGCGGGACGAAGGCCGGGAGCTATGGCACATGGAGAGAAGGTGAGAACGAATGTCCCTGGAAGCGATCGAAAAGGTAACGCAGGTGGAAAACGAGGTCCGCGAACGCCGGGCCGCCGCCGAGGCGGAGGCAAAGCAGATCATCGCCGACGCGGAAAAGGAAGGTCAGGCGCTCTTGCAAAGGCAGCGGAGCGCCGGGGCGGAGGCCGGCCGGGAGCTTCTGCGCCAGGCGGAGGAACGGGCGGCCGCCGCGGCAAAAAAGACCGCCCAGGCGGCGGAGGCGGACGCCGCCAAACTGCGGGAGACGGCGGAAAAACACCTGGACGCCGCCGCGGAGTTTATTGTCGGAAGGGTTGTGAAGCACTGAGATGGCCATTGTAAAAATGAAAAAGCTCCGCGTCATGGCCATGGCCGACAGCCGGGATGCCCTCCTGCGGGAGCTGCTGCGCCTGGGCTGTGTGGAGATCAGCGAGCCCGCCGGGAAGCTCTCGGACCCCGCCTGGGCGGCGCTGCTGCGGCGGGATGCCTCCACGCTGGCGGAGACCAAGAACGAGCAGGGGGAGGCCGCCGCCGCCCTGGACGCCCTGAAGCGCTACGGCGGAACCAAGGACGGCCTCTTCATCCAGCGCCGGGCGGTGTCTGAGGAGGAGTTCCTCAGCGGCGGAACCCTGGAGGAGTCCCGGGCCGTCAGCAGGCGGATCAACGGCTATCTCCAGGACATCTCCCGCCTTCAGGGGGAGGAAAGCCGCCTCCTGAGCCGCAGGGCGGGCCTGGAGCCCTGGGTCCCCCTGGATATGCCCCTGGAACTGGGGGGCACCGAGCACACGGTGTTCCGCCTGGGCGTGTTCCCCGGGGCGGCGGACCCCGCTGCCATCCGCGGCGGGCTGGCGGAGAACCTGGCGGAGCTCTATGAGGTCAGCGCCGACAAACAGCAGCGGTGCTGCCTCCTGGTCGCCCACCGGGAGGAGGAGGAGAAAGCCCTGGAGGTCCTGCGGCCCCATGGCTTCAGCGTTACCGCTTTCCAGGGCGTGACGGGCACGGCGGCCCAGAACGTCCAGGCCCTGGACGCCTCCCTGGCGGAAAACCGCAGACAGCGGCAGGAGGCGGAAGCCGCCATCGCCGCCTTGGCCCCGGAGCGGGACCGCCTCCGGCTCTACGCCGACCGGCTCAGCGCCGAGGCGGCGGAGGGCGTGAATGCCGAGCGGCTCCTCACCGACGGGACCATCGTCTTCTTCGAAGGCTGGGTCCCGGCGGAAAACCTGGGCGGGGTCCAATCCCTTCTGGACGCCAGGGGCTGCGCCTGGGAGGCGTCGGACCCCGCGGAGGAGGACATCCCCGACGTCCCCGTGCGCCTGAAGAACAACTGGCTCACCAGGCCGCTGAACATGGTGACGGAGATGTACTCCCTCCCCGCTTACAACAACGTGGACCCCAACCCCCTGATGGCCCCCTTCTTCATTTTGTTCTACGGCATCATGATGGCGGACATGGGCTATGGCATTTTGATGTTCCTGGCGGGCACGGTCATCTCGAAAAAGTACCGCCCCAAGGGCACCATGGGCCACATGATGGGCCTGATGCAGCTGTGCGGCGTGTCCACCTTCATCATGGGCGCGGTTACCGGGGGCTTCTTCGGCGACTTCCTGACCCAGGTGGTGAAGATTACCACGGGGGCGGACTTCGCCCTCCCGGCCCTGTTCACCCCGCTGAACGACACGCTGATGATCCTGGTGGGCGCCATGGCCCTGGGCCTGGTGCAGATTATCACGGGCATGGCCGTCAGCTTCATCCGCAAGCTGAAGGCCGGGCAGGTGCTGGATGCCGTGTTTGAAGAGGTCACCTGGTGGATCGTCTTCGCGGGCATCGGCCTGATGGCCGCGGGCGTTACCAATCTGGTCCTCTACGCGGGCCTGGCCCTGATTGTCATCGGGCCCCTGGTCACCGGACAGGGCTTTGGCAAGATCATGGGCATCTTCGGCTCCCTCTACAACCATGTCACGGGCTATTTCGGCGACATCCTCTCCTATGCCCGTCTCATGGCCCTGATGCTGGCGGGCAGCGTCATTGCCCAGGTGTTCAACACCCTGGGCGCGATTCCCGGCAACATCCTCATTTTCCTTGTGATCTCCCTGGCGGGCAACGCGTTGAACTTCGCGCTGAACCTGCTGGGCTGCTACGTCCACGACCTCCGTCTCCAGTGCCTGGAGTACTTCGGGAAGTTCTATGAGGACGGCGGCAAGCCCTTCCGGCCCCTGGCCATGGAGACCAAATACGTGGACATTACAAAGTAAATTTATTTTAGGAGGAACAACATTATGGTGGATATGGAACTCATTCAGGCGATCGAGCAGAACGCGGCGGCACAATCCTTCCTGGGCGCTTTCGGCGGCCTGGCCCTGGCTCTTCTGGGCGCGGGCCTGGCGGCGGTTCTCCCCGGCATCGGCTCGGCCAAGGGCACGGGCATCGCGGGCGAGGCGGGCACGGGCCTCCTCTGCCAGGACCCCAGCAAGTTCGGTAAGGTCATGATTCTCCAGGTGATCCCCGGCACCCAGGGCCTGTACGGCCTGGTGGTGTGGTTCTTCGCCATCTTCTCCATGGGCCTGCTGGGCGGCGACGCCAGCGGCATGACGGTGGCCCAGGGGCTCCAGTACTTCTGCGCCTGCCTGCCCATGGCTCTCGGCGGATTGTTCTCCGCCATCGCCCAGGGCCGCGTGGCCGCGGGCTCCATCAACATCCTGGCCAAGAAGCCCGACGACTGGTCCAAGGGCATGGTGCTCTGCATCACCGTGGAGTTCTACGCCATCTTGTCTCTGCTGGCTTCCATGCTGATGATCATCAACATTTCTTAATTGGCCCCGCAGAAAGGGGATTGAACCATGAATGGAATTGAAAGAATCACCCAGCGCATCAGCGCCAGCGCCCAGGCGGAGATAGACCGCATCCTGGGCGAGGCCCGGGCCGAGGCGGAGAAGATTACCGCCAAATACCAGGCCCAGGCGGACGCGGAGGCGGCGGACCTGGACGCGCGCAACAAAAAGGCCGCCGCCGAGCGGGAGGAACGCCTGGCGGGCACCGCCCAGATGGAGGCCCGGAAGGCTGCCCTGGCCGCCAAGCAGGAGATGGTGGAGAAGGCCTACGGCCTGGCTTTGAAAAAGCTCTGCTCCCTGCCGGAGGAGAAGTATACCGCCGTGCTGGCGGAGCTGCTGGTCCAGGCGTCCGCCACCGGGAAGGAGGAGGTCATCTTCTCCGACAAGGACCGCCGCAAGGTGGGCAAGGCCGCCGTGGAAAAAGCCAACAAGGACGGCGGGAAGAAGCTGACCCTCTCCGGCGAGACCCGTTCCATTCCCGGCGGCTTCATCCTCCGCTCCGAGAACGTGGAGGTCAACTGCGCGTTTGACACCCTGGTGCGCCTGCAAAAGGCGGAGACTGCGGGAGACGTGGTGAAGAAGCTGTTCGCGTAATGAAGGAGGAAGTGTCTTGGCTAACAAAATCAAAGACACCGATTACCTGGCGGTCTCGGCCCGCATCAAGGCCATGGAGACCGGGCTCCTGACACGGGAACGGATGGAACAGGTGCTGGAGGCCCGCAGCGACGAGGAGGCGGTGAAAATCCTCCAGGAGTGCGGGTACCCGGAGCTGGATGCCCGCAGTCCCGAGGCCATGGACGCCGCCCTCTCGGCGGCCCGGGAGGCCACCCTCTCCGACGTGCTGGACGGTGCGCCAGACCCCAGGTATATCGACATTTTCAAGCTGAAATACGACTATCACAACATCAAGGCCGTGCTGAAGGCTGCGGCCATGAACGTAAGCCCCGACTCCATGCTGATGGATATGGGCCGCGTCCCGGCGGCGGAGCTGAAAGAGGCCGTCCAGGCCGGGCGGCTGAACGAGCTGCCGGAGGGCCTGGCCGCCGCGGCGGAGGAGGCCAAGGACATCCTGGATTCCACCCGGGACCCCCAGCTCTCCGACATCGCCCTGGACCGCCGCTGCTATCAGGAGATGGCGGCGGTGGCGGAGGAGACGGGCAGCGCCTTTTTGGCGGGCTACGTCAAAATCCAGATCGACGCGGCGAACCTCCGGAGCCTGGTCCGCACGGTGCGGATGGGCAAGGGCGGGGAGTTTTTGAAGACCGTTTTGTTAGAGGGCGGGGACATCGGCGCCGACGCCGTGGCCGCCGCCGGGAACTCCGGCGGGCTCCAGGAGCTCTACGGTCCCACGTCCCTCCAGGCGGCGGCAGAGGCGGGAGCGGAGGCCCTCCGGGGCGGGCCGCTGACGGCCTTCGAGAAGCTCTGTGACGACGCGGTGGGGGAGTACCTGGCCGGGGCGCAGTTCGTGCCCTTCGGCGAGGCCCCGCTGCTAGGGTATCTGGCGGCCCGGGAGACGGAGTACACGAACATCCGCATCCTGCTGATGGGCCGCGGGGCGGGCCTGCCCGCCGGGGTAATCCGTTCCCGGCTGCGGAACGGCTATGTGTAAGGCGGTGAACGTATGGCAATGACCTATCAGATCGCCGCCATCGGCGATTGGGAGTCCGTCATGGGCTTCCGGGCCCTGGGACTGGACACCTACCCCGTCGCGGATGCGGCGGAGGCCAGGGAGAAAATCCGTGAGCTGGCCAAGGGAAACTGCGCGGTGATTTACCTGACGGAGCAGCTGGCCAAGGACCTGGAGGACGTGATCTCCCGGTATAAGGACGAGCTCCGGCCCGCCATCATCCTGATTCCCGGACGGCAGGGGTCCCTGGGCATCGGCAGGAACAACATTCAGCGCGCGATTGAGCGCGCGGTGGGAGCCGATATCCTTTAGTCCTTAAAGAGGGGACTTCGTCCCCCCTTTAGATTCCCCCCTCCAGTGACGTCGGTCACTGGAGCCGCCGCCCAAGGCGGCTGGAGTCTTGGTATTTTCCTGACGCGCATGTCGTCAGGAAAATGATTCAAATTCATTTTCCCGCTTTGACGGGGAAACCAAGGGAAAACGGCGTTTTCCCCTGGAGCCCTTTCCGGGCATGCGGCAACGGGAGAGGGGATTCCGGCAAATTTATCCTGAAAGAAGGTTGCATAAATTTGAGCGGCAAAGTTGTTAAAGTATCCGGGCCGCTGGTGGTCGCCACGGGGTTGTCCAACGCCAACATGAGCGACGTGGTCCGCGTCGGCCCCCAGCGACTGATCGGCGAAATCCTGACCATGAAGGGCGACGCCGCCTCCATCCAGGTCTATGAGGAAACCTCCGGCCTGGGTCCCGGCGCCGTCGTCGAAACCACCGGAGCCCCTATGAGCGTGGAGCTGGGCCCCGGTATGATCGAGGGCATCTATGACGGCATCCAGCGCCCCCTGGAGAAAATCGTGGAGAAGGTGGGCGCCAACATTACCCGCGGCGTGGAGGTCTCCGCCCTGGACCACGAGAAAAAGTGGGACTTCACCGCCACGGTGAAAGCCGGGGACAAGGTGATTGGCGGCGACGTCATCGGTACGGTTCCCGAGACTCCCGTGGTGCTCCACAAAATCATGGTGCCCCCCAGCCTGAAAGGCACCATCAAGTCCATCCAGAGCGGCAGCTTCAAGGTCACGGACACCGTGGCCACCCTCACCACCGAGGACGGCAAGGACGTGCCCCTGACCATGGTCCAGAAGTGGCCCGTCCGTATCGGCCGCCCCTATGAGAAGAAATACTCCCCCGAGCGTCCCCTGTGCTCCGGCCAGCGGATCATCGACACCATGTTCCCCATCGCCAAGGGCGGCACCGCCGCCGTTCCCGGCCCCTTCGGCTCCGGCAAGACCGTGGTCCAGCACCAGCTGGCCAAGTGGTCCGACGTGGACATTGTGGTCTACATCGGCTGCGGCGAGCGGGGCAACGAGATGACCGACGTTCTGCGGGAATTCCCCGAACTGAAGGACCCCCGCACAGGCGAGTCCCTGATGAAGCGGACGGTGCTGATTGCCAACACCTCCGATATGCCCGTGGCGGCCCGTGAGGCCTCCGTTTACACCGGCATTACCATCGCTGAGTACTTCCGGGACATGGGCTATGACGTGGCCGTCATCGCCGATTCCACTTCCCGCTGGGCCGAGGCCCTCCGCGAGATGTCCGGCCGCCTGGAGGAGATGCCCGGCGAAGAGGGCTACCCCGCCTACCTCTCCTCCCGCCTGGCCCAGTTCTACGAGCGGGCGGGCAGCGTGGAGTGCATCGGCTCCGACGAGCGCCGGGGCAGCCTGACCGCCGTGGGCGCCGTGTCGCCTCCGGGCGGCGACCTCTCCGAGCCCGTCTCCCAGGCCACCATGCGCATCGTCAAGGTCTTCTGGGCCCTGGACGCGTCCCTGGCCTATAAGCGGCACTTCCCCGCCATCAACTGGCTGAACTCCTACTCCCTGTACCTGGATACCCTGAAGCCCTGGTTTGACGAGAACTTTGGCGAGGCCTTCATGAAGGACCGGGGCAAGGCCATGAGCATCCTCCAGCAGGAGGCCAGCCTGAACGAAATCGTCCAGCTCGTCGGTAAGGACGCCCTGTCCCCCGCCGACCAGCTGACCCTGGAAGTGGCCCGGATGGTCCGGGAGGACTTCCTCCAGCAGAACGCCTTTACCGACATCGACGGTTATTCCAGCTATGACCGCCAGGGCAAGCTCCTGGCCCTGATCCTCCGCTACGAGGCCCTGTGCCGGGACGCCATCGCCAAGGGGGCGGACGTGATGAAGCTGTTCGACATCCCCGTCCGGGAGAAGATCGGCCGCGCCAAGAGCGTCCCCGCCGAGGAGTACGTCCAGGCCTACGAGGGCATTGGGGCCGAGATGGAAACCCAGATCGCTGAAATCGCCGCTCAGGGAGGTGACATGTGATGATTCGTGAATACAAAACCGTAGAGGAAATCGTCAGCCCGCTGATGATGGTCCGCATGGTGGAGAACGTCACCTACAACGAGCTGGTGGAAGTGGAGCTCCACGACGGGACCACCCGCCGGGGCCAGGTGCTGGAGGTCAACGGCGACACCGCCGTGGTCCAGCTCTTCGAGTCCGCCGCGGGCATCAACATGGCTGACGCCAAGGTCCGTTTCCTGGGCCACCCGCTCCAGCTGGGCGTGTCCGGCGACATGCTGGGCCGCGTCTTCAACGGCATGGGCCACCCCATTGACGGCGGCCCCGACATCCTGGCGGAGGAGTACCGGGACATTGACGGCCTGCCCATGAACCCCGCCGCCCGGGACTACCCCAACGAGTTCATCCAGACGGGCGTTTCCACCATCGATGGATTGAACACCCTGGTCCGCGGGCAGAAGCTGCCCATCTTCTCCGGCTCCGGCCTGCCCCACGCCAACCTGGCGGCCCAGATTGCCCGCCAGGCCAAGGTGCTGGGGGACGAGAGCGCCAACTTCGCCGTGGTCTTCGCGGCCATCGGCATCACCTTCGAGGAGTCGGAGTTCTTCGTCAACGAGTTTAAGCGCACCGGGGCCATTGACCGTACCGTCCTGTTCTCGAACCTGGCCAACGACCCCGCCGTGGAGCGCATCGCCACGCCCCGCATGGCCCTGACCGCCGCGGAGTACCTGGCCTTTGAGAAGGATATGCACGTCCTGGTCATCATGACCGACATCACCAACTACGCCGAGGCCCTCCGCGAGGTCTCCGCCGCCAAGAAGGAGGTCCCGGGCCGCCGCGGCTTCCCCGGCTACCTGTACACGAACCTGGCCACGCTCTACGAGCGGGCGGGCCGCCAGCTGGGCAAGAAGGGCTCCATCACCCTGATTCCCATCCTGACCATGCCCGAGGACGACAAGACCCACCCCATCCCCGACCTGACGGGCTATATCACCGAGGGCCAGATCATCCTGGCCCGGTCCCTGTACCGCCAGGGGATCCATCCCCCCGTGGACGTGCTGCCCTCCCTGAGCCGTTTGAAGGACAAGGGCGTGGGCAAGGGCAAGACCCGGGAGGACCACGCGGATACCATGAACCAGCTCTTCGCGGCCTACTCCACGGGCAAGGACAACAAGGAACTGATGTCCATCCTGGGCGAGGCGGCCCTGACGCCCACGGATTTGCTGTACGCCAAGTTTGCCGACGAGTTCGAGCGGCGCTACGTGAACCAGGGCTACGAGGAGAACCGCTCCATTTTCGAGACCCTGGATTTGGGCTGGGAGCTCCTGAGCATCCTGCCCAAGGCGGAGCTGAAGCGTATCAAGCCGGAGCTAATCGAGAGGTACTGGCCGAAAAAAGACGAGCAGTAAGGAGGGGTGAGCCATGGCGAATATCACGGTAAGCCCCACCCGGATGGAGCTCACCCGCCTGAAAGGCAAGCTGCGCACCGCCCAGCGGGGCCACAAGCTGCTCAAGGACAAGCGGGATGAGCTGATGAAGCAGTTCCTGGAGACGGTCCGGGAGGTCCGGGCCCTCCGGGCCGAGGTGGAGGAGGAGCTGATGACGGTCCACGGGGCCTTCACGGTGGCCTCCGCCCTGATGAGCTCCGAGGCCATGGAGCAGGCCCTGCTGTACCCGAAGCAGAGCGTGGAGCTGACCATGACCTTCCAGAACATCATGTCCGTCAACGTGCCTGTATACGACTTCCAGACCCAGACCCGGTCGGATTCTGATATCTATCCCTATGGCTTCGCGGCCACGTCCGGCGAGCTGGACACGGCGGTGGACGCGCTGGGGAAGGTGTTCCGCAAGCTCTTGAAGCTGGCGGAGATTGAGAAGTCCGCCCAGCTGATGGCGGAGGAGATCGAGAAGACCCGGCGGCGGGTCAACGCCCTGGAGTACGTGATGATCCCCAATACCCAGGAGGCGATCCGGTATATCAACATGAAGCTGGATGAAAACGACCGCGCGACAACCATCCGGCTCATGAAGGTCAAGGATATGATTTTGAAGGAAGCCATTGAGGAACGGCAGGCGCAGGACGCCAGGGCCGTCAAGGCTTTCGGGTCCAGCGGAGAAGAAGCGGCGGAGGTTTGAAGACAGCTTTACCGGAACCGTACCGCTTCTGCAATCGGCCTAAAAAGAGCAGGCAGTTTTCCATGGTACTAAATGGAAAACTGCCTGCTTTTTTGCAAGTTGTGGTTTCTTTTAAGATTTTTTTGTGGTATAGTATTTGAGAGACAGATAAAGGGGTGAATATATGGTCCATTTATGTCCGGTCAAAATATTCCTTGCACTGGCCAAGTGCAAACATTCCCGCTAGAAAAGAATCCTACAAAAACGAAAGAGCGCTGCCGGTTTGATGGCTAGCCTGCGGAACCAGCTAACCCGTTTACGGCGGCCCATAATACCCGCCATAAAAAAATTTTTATCGGGGTACCCCGATGTTGTTTTGCTAACGCAAAACAACAAAAACTATTGGATTAAAGCTGAGGTGTGTTTATGAGGCAATGTGTAATATGGGGAGCGGCAGAGGGATACGAACATATTATTAACCAGGTAAAATTTGAGGAATGGAAGAGCAATGTGCAATGTGTGGCGGTACTGTCAAAAAGTAAAGCGCGCTATATTAAAAAGTTTGACGGCTACCCGCTCGTTTGCAAAGAAGATTTAAATGGTATAGCATTTGACTACCTGATCATTCCGCAGACAAAGGATTATGCGGAAATTAAACAGGAAGCCTTGGCGCTGGGAATACCGGACAATAAAATAATTTCCAGCAAGGTGTTCCAGATTCCGTGTTTTGATTTCAAAAGATACGCATCCCTGCGCGAAAACCCGGTCACTATATTGTCAGATGATTGCTGGGGAGGGAAGGTATACCGGGAATTGAATTTACCGTTTACGTCACCCCTTATAAATATATATTGGCCAAGGGAATCCTTTTGTGAATTCATAAAGGACCCGCTTTTTTACCTGGGAAAACCGCTGCCCATGGTGCGGGACGGCGTTCCCCGGGAAGGCACGTTTCCGATTGGAAGGCTTGGAGATGAGGCCAGGAGCGTTGAGCTGCACTTTGTGCATTCCAAAAGTTCCCAGGAAGCGGAGGAGCATTGGAAGCGAAGAGCGGAGCGAATCAATAAAGACAGACTGTTTGTCAAATTTGCTTTTGAAGCCTCGGATCCAAGGCGTGAGGAATACCTATCCGTATTCGGCAGGCTGGCCTGCCCCAAAATATGTGCATACCCAGGAGAGGCTGGCGAAAAGGATCAGGCGGGATTGGTATTATAAAAAGCGGCTGGAGATGTGGGAATTCAGGACTTGGTTTTTGCAAATGGAAAACACTAAAAAAGCGGTGGATTTGCTCAAATTGCTAAATGGGGAACCGGATTACCGCCGGGAAGAATAACCATTAAAGAAAGAAAGACCGCCGTCGGCGGTCTTTCTTTGGAGGTGACACCCGGATTTGAACCGGGGAATCAGGGTTTTGCAGACCCTTGCCTTACCACTTGGCTATGTCACCATCTATACTGTATTATATGCGAACTCTCCAAAAAAGTCTACACCTTTTTGAAAAAAATTCAAAAAATTTTTTCCGCCTCCCCGTCTCCGTCATCAGCGAAGCAATGTGGCGCAAAAATGGGGCCCCCGCCGGAACCCAGCGGAGCGGTTCCGGTGGGGAAGCGAAGGAATTCCCCGTCCGGCACAGTTTTCCGCCCAAGGCGGGAAACGGAGCGGTAAGGGGAATTCCTGAGCTGGAGCGGGCAACGAGGCTCGAACTCGCTACCTCCACCTTGGCAAGGTGGCGCTCTACCAGATGAGCTATGCCCGCATACCGGGCGTCTTTGTGACGCCCGCTGGTGCCCAGAGCCGGAATCGAACCAGCGACACGTGGATTTTCAGTCCACTGCTCTACCAACTGAGCTATCTGGGCAAATGGCGACCCGGAACGGGCTCGAACCGTCGACCTCTAGCGTGACAGGCTAGCGTTCTAACCAACTGAACTACCGGGCCGTAACATACGTGGAAAAGGGGATGCTCCTGAAAAGAGCTGGTGGGAACAACTGGACTCGAACCAGTGACCCCCTGCTTGTAAGGCAGATGCTCTAACCAGCTGAGCTATGCTCCCGAGTCACCGCCCACGTCAAACGGCATTGACTATTATATGAAAAGAATCTGGTTTTGTCAAGGCATATTTTAAAATTTTTCTATTTTTTTCCCGGGGTCCCAAAGCGCCCGGTATTCCAGGGTTCCCACACCCGGAAGAAGATATCCCGGGAATAGGGCAGGGGCTCCGCCTGGCGTATTGGGGGAAGTTTCCCCAGCCGCCGGACCAGAGGGGCCGCAGGGGGCGGCGGGCAAAGAAGGGCGGGGCACCAGAAGGAACCCCGGCCCCAGGAGGACGCCGGGGGATGGGGAAACGGGAGCCGGGCCCCGCTTCAAAGGGCCCCGCTTCTCCGGGCCAGCTTGTCCAATTGGGCCTGGAACTCCTCCGGCAGGGGGCAGCGGAGCTCCACCGCCTCCCCGGTGCGGGGATGGAGAAAGCGCAGGCCCACGGCGTGCAGGCACTGGCCCTGGAGGCCGGGAATGGGCTGTTTCGCCCCGTAGACCGTATCCCCCAGAATGGGATGCCCCAGGTGGGCCAGGTGGACCCGGATCTGGTGGGTCCGCCCGGTCTCCAGGCGGCAGCGGAGATGGGCGCAGGTGCCGCCCTGCATGCCGCCGGGGCCGGGGCGCGCGGAGAACCGCGCCAGTACCTCCCAATGGGTGACGGCGGGACGCCCGGAGGAAACGACGGCCATTTTTTTCCGGTCCGCCGGGTGGCGGCCAATGGGGGCGTCCACGGTTCCCGCGTCCTCCTGGAAGCGGCCCAGGGCTATGCACTCATAGGTCCGGGCCAGGCTGTGGTCCTGGAGCTGGGCGGCCAGGCGGAGGTGGGCGAAGTCGTTCTTAGCGGCGAGAATGAGGCCGGAGGTGTCCCGGTCGATGCGGTGGACAATACCGGGGCGCAGGGCTCCGCCTATGCCGGAGAGGCTCCCGCCACAGTGGTACAGCAGGGCGTTGACCAGCGTCCCGTCCGGGTGGCCCGGGGCGGGATGGACCACCAGGCCCTTGGGCTTGTTTACTACAATGACGTCGCCATCCTCGAACACCACGTCCAGGGGGATGTTCTGGGGGACGGCGCTGATGGGCTCCGGGTCCGGCAGGGAGACGGCCAGGATTTCCGACCCGGTAAGCTTGTAGCGTTTCGCCAGGGGGGCGCCGTCCAGGGTAACCCGGCCCTCCTCCAGGAGGCGCTGGGCGGCGGAACGGGTGAGGTCCTCCAGCTGGCCCGCCAGCCAGGCGTCCACCCGTTTCCCGGCGTCAGCCGCCGCTGGCTGGAGCGTCCGCGTTTCCATCGGCCTTCCCCCTTTTATCGTATTTCTCGTAGAACCACTGGTAGTAAACCAGGCCCAGGACGCAGCCAGAGACGATGCACATGTCCGCCACGTTGAAAACGGGATAATCCATGAACTGGAAGTTGAACATGTCCACCACGTAGCCCAGGCGGGCCCGGTCCAGGATGTTCCCCAGGCCGCCGGAGACGATGAGGCAGCAGGCCAGCACCCCCAGGGGATGCCGGACCACCCGCCGGACCAGCAGGGCCAGCAGGGCCAGGACGATGCAGCTGGTGGCCGCCACCAGGAGCCACCGCATGCCGGAGAAGCTGGACCAGGCGGCGCCATAGTTGTGGACGGTCCGCAGCTCCACAAAGCCCGGCAGGAGGGGGCGGGCCTCCCCCAGGGGGAGGGTGAGGGTAATCATGCGCTTGACCCACTGGTCCAAGGCCAGCAGGGCCAGGGCCAGCAGGGCGGACAGGACGGTGGAAAGCATAACGGGGTCCTCCTTTTGGGTGTTCCCTGACAGTGTACACGCTTTTGCGGGAAAAGGCAAGGGCGGCCTGCGCCAGGGGTGTGTGCGCTTGCGCATTTCTTGCGCATTTTCTATTTTTATGAGGCGGAACGCGGCGGGGGACGGATGCACAGGCCCGCCCCGCTTCCTGGCGGGAGAGCCGTTGAAAAAAGGACGGGGCTATGGTATCATGAAATTGGCTAAAAAGCCGGATAGCAAGAAGGAGGAAGGCATATGACGAAGACGGCGTGGATTTTTTCCTATAAGCTGAAGAAAAGCGTGACCCCGGAGGAATTTATGGACCGGACACAGAAGCTCCACGACAAGGTCATCTCCCAGGCCAAGGGGTTCCTCTCCTGGGAGCACTATGTGCAGGATGAGACGTGGACGGATTTCGTCCTCTGGGAGACGGAGGAGGACGCGCAGAACGCCACCACGGCGGGACAGGGAACGGAGGAGGCGGAGGCCTTTTACGCCTGCATCCGCATGGTGACCTGCCGGGCCCTGATCTCCCGGTTTGTGAAAAAATATTGAGGACAAGGCAAGGCCCCGCCGGAAGGCGGGGCCTTTGATTCCGATCAGGCGGGGAGGTCTTCCTTGGTCACCAGCAGCTTGCGGTCCTCCACCGTCAGGGCGGCGGTGTCGCCTTCCTTCAGGGTTCCGTCCAGCATCCGCTCCGCTACGGCGTCCTCCACCTTGCTCTGGATGCAGCGGCGCAGGGGCCGGGCGCCATACTTGGGATCGTAGCCCTCCCGGACCAGTTCCGCCACGGCCTCGTCGCAGGTGTGCAGCCGCAGGCCCATGGCCTCCATCCGGGCGGAGACCGTGTCCAGCATCCGGCGGGCCACCTCGTGGATGTCCGCCTCCGTCAGGGCGCGGAAGACGATGATGTCGTCGATGCGGTTCAAAAACTCCGGCCGGAAGGTCTGGCGGAGCTCCGCCATGACGGTTTCCTTGGCCTGGAGGAACTTCTTCTCCGCGCCGTCCTCCGGGGTTTCGCTGGAGTTGAAGCCTAGGCGGGTCCCGGCGGTGGTCAGGCTCTTGGCCCCGATGTTGCTGGTCATGACGATGACGGCGTTTTTGAAGTCCACCGTCCGGCCCTGGGAGTCCGTGATCCGGCCATCGTCCAGGATCTGGAGGAGGATGTTCCAGACGTCCTCGTGGGCCTTCTCAATTTCGTCGAAGAGGACCACGGAATAGGGCTTGCGCCGGACCCGCTCCGTGAGCTGGCCGCCCTCCTCGTGGCCCACATAGCCCGGGGGAGAGCCGATGAGGCGGGAGACGGTGTGGCGCTCCATATACTCCGACATGTCGATGCGGATGATGGCGCTCTCGTCGCCGAACATGGCCTCCGCCAGGGATTTGCACAGCTCCGTCTTGCCCACGCCCGTGGGTCCCAGGAACAGGAAGGAGCCCGTGGGCCGCTTGGGGTCCTTCAGCCCCACCCGGCCCCGGCGGATGGCCCGGGCCACGGCCTTCACGGCCTCGTCCTGGCCCACCACCCGCTGGTGGAGAATCTCTTCCATCCGCAGAAGCCGGCTGCCCTCGTCCTCCGTCAGGCGGGTGACGGGGATGCCCGTCCAGCCCGCCACCACGGCGGCGATGTCCTCCGCCGTGACGGGGCGGTGCTGCCGGGGGCTGGAGCGCCGCTTCTCCCGCTCCTGCTCCACCTGGTCCTGGTAGTTGCTCTCAATGTCCCGGAGCTGGGCGGCGGTCTCATAGTCCTGACGCTGGATGGCGGCTTCCTTGTCCTTGGCCAGGGCGGCGATTTTCTCCTCCAGGGATTTCAGCTCCGGGGAGATCTCCTCCTGCTCCATGCGGACCCTGGACGCGGCCTCGTCCATTAGGTCGATGGCCTTGTCGGGGAGGAAGCGGTCCGAGATATACCGGGCGGAGAGGGAGACGGCGGCCTCCAGGGCCTCGTCGGTGAGCTGGAGCTTGTGGTGCTGCTCGTACTTCTCCCGGAGGCCCTTCAAAATCTCCAGGCTGGCCTCCTGGCTGGGCTCGCCCACCTGGACGGGCTGGAAGCGGCGCTCCAGGGCGGCGTCCTTCTCAATATACTTCCGGTACTCGTTCAGGGTGGTGGCCCCGAGACAGCGGATTTCTCCCCGGCCCAGGGCGGGCTTGATGATGTTGGCCGCGTCCACGGCTCCCTCGGCAGACCCTGCTCCCACGATGGTATGGAGCTCGTCGATGAAGAGGATCACGTCCCCGGACTTCTTCACCTCGTCCAGGGCCTTTTTGATGCGCTCTTCAAACTCGCCCCGGTACTTGGTCCCCGCCACCATGCCGGAGAGGTCCAGGGAGAGGATGCGCTTGTCCAGCAGGTCGTCGGGCACGTCCCCCAGGACGATCTTCCGGGCCAGGCCCTCGGCGATGGCGGTCTTGCCCACGCCGGGCTCGCCGATGAGGCAGGGGTTGTTCTTGGTCCGGCGGGAGAGAATCTGGATGACCCGCTGGATTTCGTCGTCCCGGCCCACAACCGGGTCCAGCTTGCCGTTCCGGGCGTCGGCGGTCAGGTCCCGGGTGAACTCCCGGAGGGTCTTCCCGCTGGCCCCGCCGCCAGAGGGGGAGCCCTTGTCGTCCCGGGGGGCGGCGGGCTGGCGGCTCTGGGGCCGCTGGTTCAGCTTCTGCATCAGGGCGGCGTAAAGGGGCCGGGCCTCCACTCCCGCCGTGCGGAGGATGCGGACGGCCATATTGTTCCCCTCCCGGAGGAGGCCCGCCAGCAGGTGCTCCGTGCCCACATAGGGGCTGCCGCTCCGGACGGCGTCTTCCACGGCGATCTCCACCACCCGGCGGGCCCGGGGGGTCAGGCCCTGGGCGGGGTTCCCGCCGGGGAGGCCCGCGCCGACGCTGCGCTTGATGATCTGCACAATCATATCGTCGGTGAGCCCGGCCTCCAGGAGGACGTCATGGGCGGCGCCCTGGTCCTCCCGGATGAGCCCTAAGAGCAGGTGCTCCGTGCCGACGTAGCCGTGGCCCAGTTCGCCCGCGGCCTCCTGGCTGAGGCGGAGGGACTCCTCCGCGCCGGGACTGAATTTTTTCTCGTTCATGTGTCGTACACTTCCTTTCGTGAAGTAAGGGGGTCAGTTCTGTTCCAGGCTGCGAATCTGGTCCCGGAGTTCCGCCGCCCGCTCGAAGTTCTCCTGGGCCACGGCCTGCTGCATCTCCATCCGCAGGGCGTTGACCTGGCGGGTCCGGGAGAGCTGGGTCTGTTCCTCGCCCTCCAGCAGGGTGTCCCGGGTCTTCGGGGCCTCCGGCTTTGCCTCTGCCGGGGCGCCCAGGGCGGGCATGTCGGCGAAGAAATCGTCAAAGGGGTCTTCCAGCAGGCGGTTCAGGCCGCCCAGCAGGGAGGGGACGGGGGTGAAGAAGTCCTCGAACAGCCCGCTGCCGAAGAGGCCCCGCATCATCCGCTGGCCCTGGGCCGCCAGGCGCTGGGTGTAGCCCAGCTTTTCGGCGCACTCGGCGCACAGGCGCTTCTCGGTGACCTGCCCGTTGACGTTGCTCTGGTAAACAAAGGTGACTTCATTCTTGCCACAATGTTCGCATTTCATAATCAGTACCTCCTATATTACGCAAATGTTTTTGGAAACCTGTTCCATGGGGCCCTCCTATCCCGGGGGGCCTAGACCTGGAGAATCAGGACGTTTTTCAAAACGTCCGCCCGGACCTGGTCCCGGAGGTCCCGGGGCACGGCCCCCAGGGCCTTGTCCCCCACGGCGGCCAGCAGCGTCCGGGCCAGGTCCTCTTTCAGGGCCCCGGCCTCCGCCAGGTTCCCCAGGATTGCCCGGGCGGAGGGCAGGTCCACCCGATCGCCCAGGGAGTTGATGACGTGCATCAAGAGCGTCTCCCGGTCCACCTGGACCCGGGTGATGCGGATGTACCCGTTGCCCCCCCGGCGGCTCTCTACAATATAGCCCCGTTCCGGGGAGAAGCGGGTGGACATGACGTAGTTGATCTGGCTGGGCACGCAGTTGAACCGCTGGGCCAGCTCACCCCGCTGGACCTCCAGCACGCCGTCCCCCGTCTCGTCCAGGCATTCCTGAAGGAAGCCGGCAATCAAATCGGAAATCCCCATGCGGGCACCTCGTTTCATTCATTTTAAAATTTGATTTGACTTTGACTAACTTTGATCTTTTGGATGATGCCAGTATAGCACGGTCCGGCAAAATGTCAAGAGGAAAAATTTGACGTTCTTTGACGTTTTTGGAAACAAATTGTGAACAGGGGCGGGAAGTAAAAATTTTCCGTCAGGGGTTTCACAAAGCACTTGCATTTTTTCGAGAGTATGCTACAATGGGGATACAATTCTAATGGAGGTGCAACCCATGGCCTATAAGATCACTTCTGCCTGTGTGAGCTGCGGCGCCTGCTCTGACGCCTGCCCCGCCGGCGCCATCAGCCAGGGCGATGATTCCTACGTCATCGACGCTGCCGCCTGCCTGGACTGCGGTTCTTGCAGCGACACCTGCCCCAACGGCGCCATTGTCCCCGAGGAGTAATTCATAAGGGATACATAAAAGTCCCGTGAGCATTGCTCACGGGACTTTTTGTTTTATATTCCCGACAGGTCAAAATCCGGGGTGTACTCCTCCCTGGCGGAGGTGCGCTCCTGGGTGTAGCCGTCCGTGATGCCGCAGTTGGCCATGTACTCCGCCGCCGCTCGGTATTCCGCCCTCGTCACGCGGCGGGCCAGCTTCCCGGAGGCCCCGGGCTGGGGAGTGTACTGGCTCATGAGGGAGAACAGGACCTCCCCGGGGCGGAAGGCCCCCGCCACCCAGTCGATCACCCGCCGGGTGTTCTCCAGTTCCCCGGGGAGGAGCAGGTGGCGGATCAGCACGCCGGATTTCAAAAGGCCGTTCTCCATGCGGCAGGGCCCCGTCTGGCGGAACATCTCCAGAATGGCCGGGGCGGCGCGGTCAAAATAGTCCGGGGCGGCGGAGTACTGCCCGGCGGGGCCCGGCAGGGCGTATTTCAGGTCCGGCAGGAAGACCTGGACCTTGCTCTCCAGTCTCTGTAAAGTGGAAACACTTTCGTATCCCCCGCAGTTCCACACCACTGGGACGGGCCAGGGTTCCTCCCCCAGGGCCTCCAGGATGGCGGGAGCGAAATGGGTGGGGGTCACCAGGTCCAGGCAGGCCGCCCCCTGGGCGGTGAGCTCCTGGAAAAGCTCCCGGAGGCGGGGGATGGACACGGGCTTCCCCACGCCGCCCTGGGAGATGGGCTTATTTTGGCAGTAGGCGCAGCGGAGATTGCAGCCGGAGAAAAAGACGGCTCCCGCCCCGTGCTCCCCCACCAGGCAGGGCTCCTCCCACTGGTGGAGCATGGCCCGGGCTACCACGGGGGACGAGGGCTGGCCGCAGACGCCGCCGGGGCGGTCCGGCGTCCGCGCCCCCCGGCAGTTCCGGGGGCAGAGGGTGCAGGTCATAGGGTCCCCAGGTCAAAGTCCGGGCCCAGGTTGCCCTCCATCCAGTGGCGGCGGCAGAGGCCGATGTATTTGTCGTTGGCCCCCAGGACCACCTGCTCCCCCTCCTTGAGGACCTTGCCGTTTTCGTCAAAGCGGGCGTTGAAGGTGGCCTTTTTGCCGCACCAGCAGATGGTCTTGACCTCCTCCAGCTTGTCCGCCATAATCAGCAGGGCGTGGCTCCCGGGGAAGAGGTCCCCCTTGAAGTCGGACCGGAGGCCGTAGCACATGACGGGGATGTCCAGGTCGTCCACCAGGTAGACCAGGTACATGACCTCTTCCTTGGTCAGAAACTGGGCCTCGTCCACGATGATGCAGGCGTTCTGCTGGAGCTCCATAATGGTGAGCTTCCGCATCTCGTCAAAGTAGATGCAGGGGTATGTCAAGCCGATGCGGGAGTAAACCATATGTTCCCCGTCCCGGGCGTCCAGGCGGGGCTTGACCATCAGGGCCTTCTGGCCCCGCTCCTCGTAGTTGAAGCGGGCCATCAGGGCGTTGGCGGACTTGCTGGAGCCCATGGCTCCATACTTAAAGTATAACTGTGCCATAAATATACAAAAAGCGATGAATTTCGACGGGGAACTACTCGCTCTCTTCCTCCTCTTTCGTTTCTTCCGCGCACTCCGTCGCCGGGGTGGAAAAGCTGTCCCCGCCTACCGGGGGGGCCGGCATGGCGAAGATGGCTTTTTTACAGTCCCGGCAGAGCCAGACAGTCTTGTAAACGCCCCAGGGGTCACCCTCGTCCAGCAGGTCCAGGGCGTTTCCGTCCAGGGCCCGGAGGGGGTCAAACTTGTGGACGCCGGGGTACCAGCGGACGCTGTCCCGCCCGCCTGTGAGAAAGCCCTGCTCCATCTCTTTTCCGCACCAGGGGCATGTCTCCGGGGGAAGCCGTTTAGCCTCCTCCTTTTCCTTGGCCTTGGCAATGCGATCCTGGTTCCAGGCCTTCAGGCTGTCAAGGGGATTTGCTCGCGGCTCCTTGGGTTCCCGGCGGGGCTCGTCTGGCTTCCGGTCCCAGGGGTCTTCGCTTTGCTTCCAAAAGGGCATGGTTCCTCCTATTCCCGCAGGGCCCGCTCCGCCTCCTCCCGGCAGCGGGCGAAGGCGGAGGGGACGGCGTGCTGTTCCAGGCTGTCCACCCAGGTGAATTCCCCGGGCCCGGGGCCCCGGACTTCCAGGGTGTAAAGGGTCATGTGCCATTCCACGTGGCTAAAGATGTGCCTGGCCGCCAGGCGCCGCCTCCAGGCGCGGGGCTCCAGGCCCCAGGCCCGGACCGCCGCTCCGGCGGCGGCTTCGTCCAGGGAGCCCCCCACGTTGGGGAACTCCCACAGTCCCGCCAGCAGCCCGGAGGCCGGGCGCTTCCGCAGGGCCAGCGTTCCCTCCCGGAGGAGGAGGAAGACGGTTTTTTCCTCGGTCCGGCGGGCCTTTTTGGGAGCTTTCACCGGGAGGGCCTCCGCCGTGCCCCGTTCCCGGCCCAGGCAGAGGTCCCGGACGGGGCAGAGGAGGCACTTCGGCGGGCCGCCCGGCACGCAGACCGTGGCCCCCAGCTCCATGAGGGCCTGGTTGAAGACGCGCACGTCCGCCTCCGCCTCCGGGAAGACCGCCTGAACCTGGGCGCGGATGCACTTCTTCGTCTGCGGGGCGGCAATGTCGCCGTGGCAGTCCGTCAGGCGGGTGACAACCCGGAGGACGTTGCCGTCCACCGCCGCCTCCCGCCTGGCAAAGGCCGCCGAGGCGATGGCGGCGGCGGTGTAGTCCCCCACGCCGGGGAGGGCCAGGAGCTCTTCATAGGTATCGGGGAAGCCCCCCTGGTCCGCCACCAGTTTCGCCGCCCGCTGGAGGTTCCGGGCCCGGCTGTAGTAGCCCAGGCCCTCCCAGAGCTTCATCAGCTGGTCTTCCGGCGCGGAGGCCAGGGCCTCCACCGTGGGGAAGGCCTCCAGAAACCGGGCGTAGTAGCCCAGCACCGCCGCCACCCGGGTCTGCTGGAGCATGATTTCCGAGACCCAGATCCGGTAGGGGTCCCGGGTTTTCCGCCAGGGAAGGTCCCGGGCGTTCTCCCGGTACCACCGGAGAAGTGGCGGGGGGAGCTTGGATAAGGTCATAGCATGTTCGTTCATGGGGAGATTATAGCACAGAATCCGGGAGATGGACAGCCTTTTTTCCGGAAGAGTCCGCTTGAAAACGCTAACCCCCAGGGACGGACCGGTTTGCCCGCCTTTCTCCGGGGACCCTGGCACTTCCCTTGGAAGGGCAGAGCCGCACCTGCGATGTTTTTCTTGGCCTAGTAATACTATGTACAATAAGCATAGAAATTCTAGGTATAGGAGGCGGGCGCGATGAAGAAGCAGGCCATTGAGCACACCCGGCTGCTGGCGCTGTCCCTGCTGGCGGGAGAGGACATGTATGGATACCAGATGATCGTGGAGCTGGCCCGGCGGTCCAACCACACCTTCGACATGAAGGAGGGGACGCTGTACCCGGTGCTCCACGGGCTGGAGCAGGAGGGCTTTGTGGAGGCCTACCGGAAGCAGGCCCCCACGGGCCGGGAGCGGAAGTACTACCACCTCACCCGGAAGGGGCAGGGGGCCTTCCGGGAGGAGGAGGCCGCCTGGAAGCGGTACTCCGGGGCGGTGAACGACGTGCTGCGGGGCGGCGCGGAGGCGGAACCGGTATGACCCGGGGGGAGACCCTGCTGGACATAGGCTGGGACGCGGAACTGGCGGAAGAGTGGCGCCTGGAGGCCATGGGGGACCCGGCGGAGATCGGCCGGGAGATGGCGAGGCAGTACCGGGGAAGAGGCTGGCTGTGGCTGGGCCGGGCGGCGGTAGTTCTGACCGCAGTGGTGTGTATCCGGGCTTTGCTGGATGGAAAAAGACGGGCGGTACTATTTCCTGTTTCGGACCTACCCGCCCTTCGGCTGGACGGACTACCACCCTCGCCTTGACGCCGTGGCCGTGGGCTGGGACGAGGCGGGGAACGAGACTGCCCGGGTGGAGCTGGGCCAGGGCTCGGGCTCTATCAGCAGTTAAAAGGGCCGGGAGGCGTCGCCTCCCGGCCCGGTGTGTTTAGTCCTTTTCCAAATGTGCGTACCAGAGAAGCACCGCCAGTCCCGCGCCCCCCAGGATGTTCCCCAGGGTGACGGGGAGGAGGTTCCCCAGGAGGAAGTTTCCCACCGTCAGGGCGGAGAGGTCCGTCCCGGCCTCCTGGGCCAGCTGGAGGTACTGGGGATTCCGCACCGCCAGAAGCCCGGCGGCGATGTAGTACATGTTTGCCACGCAATGCTCGAAGCCGCAGATCACAAAGTAGCACACGGGGAGGAAGGCCCCCATGAGCCGTCCCGCCCCGTCCTGGGCCGAGAGGGCCAGCAGGACCCCCAGGCACACCAGGACGTTGCAGAAAATCCCCAGGCCGAGGCCGTTTAAGAAGGGCAGGGCGCACTTCCCGGCGGCCAGGCGGATGGTGTAGGCCGCTAAGCCTCCAGCGGAGTAGTCCAGCTGCCCAAACCACACGCAGCCCGCCGCCGCCAGAAGGGCCCCCAGGAAGTTCCCCAGGTAAACGATTCCCCAGTTCCGCAGGAGGCCGGGGAGGGTGCATTTTTTCTCCAGCAGGGAGAGGACCAGCAGGCTGTTCCCGGTGAAGAGCTCCGCCCCGGTGACCAGGACCATGCACAGGCCGAAGGGGAACAGGAGGCCGGAGACGGTCCGGGCCAGGCCCACGTTTTCCAGCCCATGGACGGCGGTGCTGGTGGCGGCGCAGCCCAGGGCGATGAGGGCCCCCGCCAGGACGGCCAGGGCCAGGAGTTCTCCGGCGGCCCGTTGGGTCTTGGCCGTCCCTCCGGCGGCGTAACGCTCCAAAAATTCTTTGGGGGAAAGATAGCTCAATGTTCCACCCGCTTTCGTTGCCGTCGCTCCGGCTTGGGTAAGTGCCGGACTACCAGAGCGAAATAAAGCTTTTTTGGTTCCTTTTTTCTCGAAAAAAGTAACTTAGAACAGGCCCGTAATCTTGCCGTTCTCGTCCACGTCGATGTTCTCGGCGGCGGGAACCTTGGGCAGGCCCGGCATGGTCATGATGTCCCCGGTCAGGGCCACCAGGAAGCCCGCCCCGGCGCTTACCTTCAGGTTCCGCACCGTGATGGTGAAACCCTTGGGGGCTCCCAGCAGGGCCGGGTCGTCGGAGAAGCTGTACTGGGTCTTGGCCATGCAGACGGGGAGCTTGTCGAAGCCCAGGGCCTCCAGTTCCGCCAGCTGCTTTTTGGCGGCGGGGGCCAGAACGGCCCCGTCGGCGTGGTAGACCTTTTGGGCGATGCCGTTAATCTTCTTTTCGATGGAGTCCTCCGCGTCATAGGCAAACCGGAAGTCACCCGGCTCCTCGCAAAGGCGCAGGACCTCTCCGGCAAGAAGGGTGCCGCCCTCGCCGCCCTTGGCCCAGACCTCGCTGAGGGCCACATTCACGCCCAGTTCCCGGCACTTATCCTCCACCAGCTTGAGCTCGGCGGCGGTGTCCGTGGGGAAGGCGTTGATGGCCACGACGCAGGGCAGGCCGTAGACATTCTTGATGTTGTCCACATGCTGGAGCAGGTTGGGAAGCCCCTTCTCCAGGGCCTCCAGGTTCTCGGCGTTCAGCTCCGCCTTGGGGACGCCGCCGTGGTTCTTCAGGGCCCGGACGGTGGCCACCACCACCACGGCGCTGGGAACCAGCCCCGCCAGGCGGCACTTGATGTCCAGGAACTTCTCCGCCCCCAGGTCCGCGCCAAAGCCCGCCTCGGTGACGGCGTAGTCCGCCAGCTTCATGGCCAGCCGCGTCGCCATGACGGAGTTGCAGCCGTGGGCGATGTTGGCGAAGGGCCCGCCGTGGATAAAGGCGGGGGTGCCCTCCAGGGTCTGGACCAGGTTGGGTTTCAAGGCGTCTTTGAGCAGGGCGGCCATGGCTCCCTCGGCCTTCAAATCGTGGGCGGTGACGGGCTTGCCGCCGTAGGTGTAGGCCACCACCATCCGGCCCAGGCGGGCCTTCAGGTCCAGGATATTGCTGGAAAGGCAGAGGACCGCCATGATCTCGCTGGCCACGGTGATGTCGAAGCCGTCCTCCCGGGGGACGCCCTGCATCCGGCCCCCCAGGCCGTCCACGACGTTCCGGAGCTGGCGGTCGTTCATGTCCACGCAGCGCTTCCAGGTGATTTTCTTCACGTCGATTCCCAGGGCGTTCCCCTGCTGGATGTGGTTGTCCAGCAGGGCGGCGCAGAGGTTGTTGGCCGCGCCGATGGCGTGGAAATCCCCGGTGAAGTGGAGGTTGATGTCCTCCATGGGCACCACCTGGGCGTAGCCCCCTCCGGCCGCGCCGCCCTTCACGCCGAAGACGGGGCCCAGGGAGGGCTCCCGCAGGGCCACCAGCGTGTTCTTCCCCAGGCGGCGGAGGGCGTCGGCCAGGCCCACGGTGGTGGTGGTTTTCCCCTCCCCGGCGGGGGTAGGGTTGATGGCGGTGACCAGGATCAGCTTCCCGTCCCCCCGGGGGCTCTCCTGAAGGAGGCGGGGGTCCACCTTGGCCTTGTAGTTTCCATAGAGTTCCAGGTACTGGGAACCGACGCCCGCGGCGGCGGCAATCTCCGCGATGGGGCGCATCTGGCAGGACTGGGCGATCTCGATGTCGGACGGAACGTGCATGGCGGGGCCCTCCTTTGTGAAATAAAAAGGTATGACTTCTTCTGGCAACTTGATGATAACACACTCCGGGGGGAAAGGGAAGTGGAAGTTTTCACAAGGAAAAGGGCCTTGTGTTCCACCGGATTCTATGTTATAGTATACATGAACGCTGGAAAGGAGGACGCGCGATGGAGCTTAGTGTCAGCGGGCGGCAGCGGCGGGCCGCACAGGCCGCACAGGCCGCGCCCCGGGGAGAGAAGAAGCCCGCAGGAACAGGCGGCGGAAGGGCCCGGGCAAGGCCTGGAAGCGACAGGGCCGCGTGGTCCCAGGGAGCCCTTGCCTTCCTCCAGGAGGTGAACCGCCAGGACATGGAGGCCCGGCGGAAGCTGCTGGAGTCCAAGCAGCGGAAAAGCGGGGACCTGGAGGCCATGTCGGAGTCCCTGAAGGTCATGGACCGCTGCCAGAAAATAGCCTCCCGGATCATGAAGGGCGACAAGGTGCCCCCCCAGGATGAGATGTACCTGCTGGACAACGACCCGGACGGCTACAAGCTGGCCCTGGCCTGCCGGGTGCCCAAGGAGAAGCCCAAGGAGTGGGAATCCGTCCTGGAGGAGGAAGAGCGGGAAGACGGTTCCTCCGGGTCTGGCGGGGAAACGGCGGAGACGGTGGAATCCGCCGGGGAAACAGCGGAGTGCTGAACAAGAAACATACCAAGGCGGCGGGGAGTTCCCCGCCGCCTTGTTTTACGCCTGGTACTGGCGTTCGCTGATGAATTTTTCCAAAAGCCGGGCGACCTCCCGGATGTCAATGGGTTTCGCCACGTGGGCGTTCATACCCGCGTCCAGGCATTTCTTGATGTCTTCGGAGAAAGCGTCGGCGGTCATGGCAATGATGGGGACGTCCTTGTCGGGCCTGTCCAGCTTGCGGATGGCCTCCGTGGCCTCGTAGCCCGTCATCACCGGCATGCGGAGGTCCATCAGCACGGCGTCGTAAAAGCCCACGGGAGAGGCCTCGAATTTATCCACGCAGATGCGGCCGTTCTCCGCCCATTCCAGCTCCATGCCCAAGTCGGAGAGAAGCTCGTTGGCGATCTCCCAGTTGAGGTCGTTGTCCTCCGCCAGGAGAATGTGGCGGCCGGAGAAGTCGGCGCTCTGGTCCTCATGGCGCGGTTCCTCCGCAGAGCTCCCGTCGTTGATGAAGGGGCGCAGGCCGTAGAAGAGGGTGGAGCGGAACAGGGGCTTGGAGATGAAGCCAGTGATGCCCGCGTCCTTGGCCTCCGTCTCGATTTCGCTCCAGTCGTAGGCGGAGATCAGCATAATGGGAGTCTCGCTGCCGAAGCGGCGGCGGATCTCCTTGGCGGCGGAGATGCCGTCCATGTCCGGGAGCTTCCAGTCCAGGAGGATGATGTGGTAGTGGTCCCGGAGCTTGGCCTGGCGTTCCAGCATCTCCATGGCCTTTTCCGCGTTCAGGGCCCAGTCGGCCTTGACGCCGATGGACTTCAAGGAGGCGGTGGTGCTCTCGCAGAGCTGCTGGTCGTCGTCCACCACCAGGATGTTCCACTCGGGGAGGATCATCTCCTCCTCCAGGGTTTCGGCCCGCTGGAGGTCCAGGGTGACATGGAACTCGCTGCCTTTGCCCAGCTCGCTCTCCACTTCAATGGTGCCGCCCATGGTGTCCACAATGTACTTGGTAATGGCCATGCCCAGGCCGGAGCCCTCGGTCCGGCGGACCCGGGCGCTGTCCTCCCGGACGAAGGACTCAAAGATTTTTGCCTTGATTTCCGGGGTCATGCCGATGCCGTTGTCCTTGACGACGATGTGGGTCCGCACGTAGTCCTCTCCCTGGGGGGAGGGCTCCTCGTAGAGGGAGACCTGGATCAGCCCGCCGTCGGGGGTGAATTTCAGGGCGTTGCCCAGGATGTTCAGCAGGACCTGGTTCAGCCGCACGCTGTCGCAGCAGACATTCTCCGTGGAGATGTCGTGGATGAACACGTCAAACTGCTGGTGCTTGGAGCGGACCTGGGGCTGGGCGATGCTGACGATGCTGTCCATCACCTCCCGGAGGGAAACCTGGTCCATGTTCAGCGTCAGCTTGCCGCTTTCGATTTTGCTCATGTCCAGCACGTCGTTGATAAGGCCCAGGAGGTGGCGGCTGGAGAGGGTGATTTTTTTCAGGCAGTTTTGCACCTGCTGCTTGTCGTCAATGTTGGCGGTGGCAATGGCCGTCATGCCCACAATGGCGTTCATGGGGGTCCGGATGTCGTGGGACATGTTGGAGAGGAATTCGCTTTTGGCCTTGTTGGCGTGGACGGCCTCCTTCCGGGCGGCCTCCAGCTCCACCATCTGCTCCCGGAGAAGCCGGGAATACTGCCAGAACACCAGCAGCAGGGCCAGCAGCACCACGGCGCAGCCCAGGAAGGCCATGTACAGCCAGGTGCGGCTGAGCTCGCTGACGGATTCGTCCAGCTGGCCGTAGGGCAGCACGGTGATGAGAAACCACTCGGAGTAGGGGAGCTTGTTGCACTGCAGGTGCCGCCGCTCGCTGCCGAAGGTGAGGAGCGTGGTGTAGTCCTCCCCGGCGTCCATGGCGGCCTCCAGCTCCCGGATGTACCGATCCCCGCTTTCCCCCTGTTCCTCGAACATGGCCTGGATGCGGTTAAAGTAGTTCTCCCGGAAAGCGTCGCCGCTGCGGATGACGAAGGTGCCGTCCCGGCGGATGATGTGGGAGTAGACCAGGGTGTTTTCACTGTAAAGGGAGAGGGTCTCGGCAATGTAATCGGCGGGGAGGCTGGCCACCAGGGCGGTGGAGAGCGTCCCGTCCGCCATGCGGTACCCGGCGGAGACGCCCAGGAGCACGTCCTTCTGCCCCGTGGCGATGGAGGCCACGGCCACCTTCTTGTCCCCGTTGTTCATGGAGGCCAGGAAGGAGTCCGGGTCCGCCAGGACGGGCTCCTCGCCGTAGATCATGTCGAACTCGCCGGAGGGGGAATAGTAGGCCAGGGCCACAAAATCCCGGGCCTTGGCGTTCCGGGCCAGCTCCGCCCGCAGGGCGGAGGGAGAGCCGCTGTCCGGGGGGATGCTCCCCACCAGGGAGTCCACCTGGGACAGGCGCAGCTCAATGGTGGTGGCAAAGTGCTGGGTGACCTTCTCCCCCATGCCCGTCATGTAGGTGGTGCCCACGGCGCTGATGGTCTCGGCGCTTTTTCCGCTCATGAAGAAGGCCAGGAAGGAGAAGATGCACACCGTCAGCAGGAGAACCAGCGCCAGGCTGACGGTGAGGAAGCGGGTGGCGCTGTTGAGAAGCTTCTTCATCCCGCGCTCTCTTTCTGGAAGGCCTGGATGGCGGCTACAGTCTGCGCGTAATCCGCCCGCACCTCCTCCGCCAAAGCGTCGGACTCCGGCGTGTAGCCGTTCCGCAGAGATTCGCAGAGGCGGCTGCTGGACGCCTGGAGCTTGTTGATGCTCAGGTTCTGGCACACGCCCTTGATCGTGTGGGCGGCCCGGAAGGCCTCCTCATAATTCTTCTCCTCCAGGGACTGGCAGAGAAGGCTGTAGCTGCCGTCGTCCAAAAATTTCAGGACGAACTTCTGCACCAGCCGCTCGCTGCGCAGGCGGCCGATGACGTCTTCATAATTGCCACCCATGGCGGCGTAGCACTCCTGTAAGGTCATAGGGGGCTCCTCCTTATATGTCTTTAAGCGTCCTCGTGCGCGTCCCCGCCGTCCTCGATGGGGGAGATGACGGAAAGCGTCTCGCGCATGGTTTCGTCATAGAACCGGTATTGGCCCCGTCCGCCCCGCTTGACGGTGTAAAGGGCCGCGTCCGCCGCGTGGAACAGGGCGTCGTATCCGCCGGGCACCGAAGCCGTCAGGGCCACGCCCATGCTGATGGAAAGGGGGAACTGCTCGAACTGGCCGCAGAGGGACTGGAAGATGCGGGAGATCACAACCTCCACGTCGTCCTTGTACTCCAGGAAGATTAAAAATTCGTCTCCCCCGGCCCGGGCGGCGATGTCGCCGCCCCGGATGCACTGGCGGAGCTTCTCCGACAGGTGGATCAGGACCTGGTCGCCAAAGGAGTGCCCATAAGTATCGTTGGCGGTTTTAAAGTGGTCCAGGTCGAAGATGACCAGGGCGTAGGATGCGGCGGGGCGGGTCTCGATCCGCTCCAGGATGCGCTTTTTGGCGTAGGCGTGGTTCAAAAGGCCCGTGAGGGCGTCGTGGGAGGCCATGCGCTCCAAGGCGTTCAGCTTCATCCGGGAGTCATGGATGTCGATGGCCTTGCCAATGGCGCCGGTATAGCGGGGGGGCTCGTCGCTGGACCAGGTGGCCCGGGCCACAATCTGGGTCCAGCGCCAGTCGCCCTTGTAATTCAGCTTGCAGTCGTAGGTCACCACCGGGAGCTCCGGGCTGGTGCTCCGCAGGGTGTCGGCCAGGGTTTGGAAATCCGAGGCCTCCATGACGCCCTGGGCTTCGGGGTGGTGGTAGGGGTCCATGATGATTTCCGCCAGGCCCAGGTGCTCGGCGCCCCAGTTGGAGAGGGTAATCATAGGCGGGGAGACGGTGAACTCGAACTGGATTTCCTTGCTCATGTCGGCGAAGAAGCTGTACTTCATCCGCTCGTGTTCCAGGAGCTGGAGGGTCCGCTCGGAGGCGGTGAGCTCCTCGTGGCGGCGCATCTCCTGGGCCACCTTCTGCATCTCCCGCCGGTCCCGCTGGGCCACGGTGTTGCTGCCGCTCATCAGCGTGGGCAGGTCGGGGGCCAGCTCCCGCAGGCAGTCCATCAGCAGGGGGTTGAAGGTGCCGCACTGGCCCGCCAGGATCATCTCCACCGCCTTCTCGTGGGAGAAGGAGTCCTTATAGCAGCGTTTCGAGGTCAAGGCGTCATACACGTCCGCCAGGGCCACGATCTGGGCGGCAATGGGAATCTCGTCCCCCCGGAGCCCGTCGGGGTAGCCCCGCCCGTCCCAGCGCTCGTGGTGCCAGCGGCAGATGTCGTAAGCCACCTTCACCAGCGGGTCGTCCTGATGGATGGGGAGGTTTTCCAGCATCTCCGCCCCGGCCATGGAGTGGGTCTTCATAATGGCGAACTCCTCGTCAGTGAAGCGGCCGGGCTTGTTGAGGATTTTTTCGTCGATGGAGATCTTGCCGATGTCATGCAGGGCCGAGGCCGTGCAGATCATGGAAATGTCCGAGGGGGAGAGGGGGTAGCGGTCCGTCTTCTGGACCAGGTGGTTCAGCATCAGCTCCGTCAGCGTGCGGACGTTGAGGACATGAAGGCCGCTCTCGCCGTTCCGGAACTCCACAATGTGGCTGAGGATATCAATGAGCAGGCTGCTGCGCTGCTCGTTTTCGTAAATCTGGTCCGCCACCATGTTGGCCAGGCGCTTTTGCTTGGCGTAGAGCATGATGGTGTTCACCACCCGGCGGTGGACGATCAGCGCGTCAAAGGGCCGGGAGATGAAATCGGTGACGCCCAGCTCGTAGGCCCGCTCGATGTGGCTGGAGCCCGTCTCGGCGGAAATCATGATGACAGGGATGTCCTCGATCCAGTGGTTCTGGGCCATGACGTCCAGGACGCCGAAGCCGTCCATCTGGGGCATGACGATATCCAGCAGGACCAGGGAAATCTCGGCTCCCCGCTGCTGGAGCAGGCCCACGCCCTGGAGGCCGTTTTCCGCCTCGATAATTTCATACTCGCTGTCCAGCATATCGGCCAGGATGGCACGATTCAGCTCCGAGTCGTCCACAATCAAAATTTTCTGCTTTTGTTCCATACTACTCAAAAGGGATCACTTCCTTGTCCTCTGGTTCCTCCCCGGCGGGCGGGCGGACAGTCCGGCCCGCCGGAGGCGGCCGCCCGGTAAAGGGGGCCATAAACGATACGATATTGCAACACGTTGATTTTACCACAGGAAATTGAAAATAGCAAGAACGAACCGAAGAGAACCAGCGGAAGGAAGAACGCACTCCCGTCATTCTGACATTTCTATATTTTGGAAGCAAAATCACGCAATCCACAAAAATAAATAAATTTTTGACAAAAAAATTGTTACAGACGCCAAGGGGGGCGGCGAGAGGAAAAACTCCGGCAGTGAATTTTGGAGAAAGCGGCAATACGAAAGAAAAATGTTGGAAATTTGCTAAAAATGGAAGATGTGCCCGGTAAAAAAGTACTTGATTTTTCCGGAAAAATAGTGCATAATGGTGGATGCCCAATTAGACGGGACAAACGGGTGTGTTGCAAAACGCACATCCGCGCGTCCGCGCGGAATGAACGGAGTGAAAAGACGGCGGCGGGGAAAAGCCGGCCCTGGCGGAGTGGAATGAAGCGCCCCTTTGCCGAATAGAATGAAGGGCCGCTCATACGAACCGAAAAACGCGCGCATTGCCAAGGACGGCCCGCGCGTTTGTCTTGCCCGGAAGAGGCTGGGACGCGTCCCGCGCCCCCCTAGGCAGGAGAGCGGGCCGCCCCGCCGGAGGGACAGGATTTGGAGGGTGGAACCACGATGGATTTCCTGACAAGCAACTCGTTTCTCATGATGGAAAAGTCCCTGGGCTACCTGTGGACCAAGCAGGCCGCCATTGCGGACAATATCACCAACGCCGAGACCCCTGGCTACAAGGAGAAGGTGGTCACCTTTGAGGAGAGCCTGCGGGGCAAGCTGCTCCAGGCGTCCCGGCGGGCCGCCCCGGCGAAGGCCATGCGCCAGGCGCTGGAGGGAAGCTCCGCCCGCGTGACGGAGCAGGATGTCCAGACCCGGATGGACGACAACGGCGTCAACGTCACCGCCCAGGCGGCGGAAGCCATCCGCAACGCCTACCAGATGCGCTACGTGATGAGCTCCCTCAACACGGACCTGGCCATCCTGAACGCCGCGATCCGGGGCCAGTAAGGCGGACGGCGCGCCCTGGGGCCGGAAGCGTCCCTGGGAACGCTTTTTCACAGCACATTATTAAAAGAGTATTGCCGGAAGGCGGCGTAAACGATTACGGGGACCGGGTTTTCCGGCCCCGCGAAGAACTGCCGGGGTACGCCCGGCGGGGAATGGAGAGTTTTGAACGATGGCGTTTTTGAGTTCGATGAACATTGTGGCCTCCGGCATGACGGCCCAGCAGCTCCGCCTGGACGTGGTGGGAGAGAACGTGACGAACTCCACCACCACCCGGGTGGAAGGCGGCGAGGGGGCCTACCGGAGGAAGATCGTGGTCTTCGAGGCCAAGACCGGGCGGGACGGCTTCCGCCGGGCCATGGCCCGGGCCTCCACGGGCATGGTGCCCAGCCACGAGGTCCCCGGCGGCGTGCGGGTGGCCCAGATCGTGGACGACCCGTCGCCTATGAAGATGGTGTATGACCCCAGCCACCCCGACGCCAACGAGGATGGCTATGTGGAAACGCCCAATGTGGACATGGTGAAGGAAATTGCCGACGCCATGGCTGCCAGCCAGGCGTTTTCCTCCAATGTAACGATGTTTAATACCATGAAGACCGTCATTACCGACGGGCTCCAGATTGGAAAGTAACGAGAGGAGGCGCTTGCCGTTATGCTGACGCCTATGGAAAAGCTGGCCCCGCTGTCCCCGGTCAGCGGGGGCAGCAAGGAGAACAAGGCCCGGGAGGCCGTTTCCCCCGGGGGGGAGAATGTCTTTGGCGCCATTTTCCGCTCCGCCATCGACGATGTGAAGGAGGCGGACGCGGAATTCAAGGAGTCCCAATACCTGCTGGCCACTGGCCAGCTGGATAACCCCGCCGCAACCATGATCGCCGCCTATAAAAGCCAGACGGCGGTGAACATGCTGATCCAGCTGCGGAACAAGGCACAGGATGCCTATTCCGAGCTGACCAGGATGTCCTTCTAACGAGAAGGGGCGGACGGGGGAAATTCCCTGTGCTGCCCGGCCCACCGGACCAGGGCAGCACGAATCATGTCTACAGGACGCCGCGGCGCGGCGGAGAGAAGGAGGTGACAGCGGTTGAACGACGTGAAGGAAAAGGCCAAAGCCTTCCTGGGGAAGACGAAGGAGCGCCTGGCAAAGGTTTCCCGGAAGGTGTGGATCGCCATTGCCGCTGTTCTGGTGGCTTTGATCGTGGTCACCGCCATCGCTTTGACGCTGAACAAGCAGGATTACGCCGTGCTGGTCACCCAGGTCAGCGATACGGAGGCGTCCAACATCCTGAATTTCCTGAGCGAACAGGGCGTTACCAACTACAAGGTGGAGGACGGGAACACCGTCATGGTCCCCGCGGGACAGGAGGCGGCGCTGAAGGCCCGCATCCTGATGGCGAACCTGAACCAAACTGGCAACTACTACATGGAGAACCTGAACAGCTTCTCCACCAACGAGGAGCGGAGCTACGCCAAAATCCAGGACCTGCAGAACAAGATGGCGGCCACCATCCGCAACTTCCCTGACGTAGTGGATGCCGCCGTCTACATCACCCCGGGGGAGAACCGGGCCTACATACTGGACAGCGGCAACGTGGTAGAGGCGACCGCCGCTGTCAGCGTCACCATGGTGGAAGGCAAGATGCTGGACGACGGGCAGGCCCAGGCCATCCGGGACCTGGTGGCCCACGGCGTGCAGGGGCTGAAGATCGGGTCCGTCAGCATCAGCGATACCGTAGGCAACATTTACCTGACGGAGGACGCGCTGAACGGCGAGGTCTCGGCACTGAAAATGCAGCTCCAGCAGGCCATGGAGAACCGCATCCGCACGCAGGTCATGAATGTTCTGTCCCCCTTCTTCGGAGAGGATAACGTCCGGGTGGGCGTCACCTGCGAGGTGGAGGTCAACCGGACCACCGAGGAGCGCAACGAAACCTACCTTCCCGAGTACGCCCAGAACGGCTCCACCAACGGCGAGGGCATCGTGGGCAGCAAGCGGGACGAAGGCTATATCCTCCGCCCCGGCGACGGCACCGTCGGCGGTGCGGTGGGCACCGAGACCAACAGCGACCTGCTGGAAAACGTAGAGGCCGGGATGAGCGTCCGGGACGACGACACCGGACTCTATGTGAGCAAACAAACGGACTACGACAACTCCCACAGTACCATCAACATTGACAACAACGGAGCAGTAAAGATGACGGACTGCTCCGTGGCCGTCTCCATCAACGCCCGGGCGGCGGGGGACGACTTCAATGTGGAAAATATCCGCCAGCACACCGCCAAGGCCGCCGGCATCACCGGCGAGCTGGACCCCGTCACCGGGGAGGAGGTCCTGGATAACAAGATATCCGTGGTATCCATGAACTTCTATGATCCCAACGTGGGCGCGCAGCCGGAAGTGGACGGCGGCGGCCTGAAGGTGGACCTGTGGGTACTGATCGCGGCGGGCGCCGGGCTGCTGCTCTTCATCATTCTGCTGGCCGTCATCCTCCTGCTGCGCGGGAAGAAGCGGAAGAAGCAGGAGGAAGAGGAGGCGCGCCAGCGCGAAGAGGCGGAGGTCCTGCTGCGTGTGGCGGGCCTGGGCCTGGACGGCGAGGCGCCCGAGAGCGGCGCGGACGTGATGGACCTGGAGCTGGAGAAGAGCATGGAGCTGCGGAAGGATATCCGCCAGTTCGCCAGCGACAACCCGGAAATCGCGGCGCAGATGATCAAGGTTTGGCTGAAAGGGGGCGACGGCAATGCCTGAAGCAACAACGGCAGCCGCCCCCCAGTCGGCGGCAAAGACCCAAAAGAATACGGACCTCTCCACCTCGCAGAAGGCGGCGGCGGTCATCATCGCCCTGGGGGCGGAAAAGGCATCGCTCCTCTATAAATACATGGAGGACGAGGAGGTTGAGCAGCTCACCTTAGAAGTGGCCCGCCTCGGGGTGCTGAGCACCCAGCAGACGGAGGATATCCTCAACGAGTTTTACCAGCTCTGCCTGACCAATAAGGCCGTCACCGAGGGCGGCCTGGAGTACGCCCGGGCCGTCCTGGAGAAGGCCTATGGCGAGCAGGCGGCGGCGGAGCTCCTGGGCAAGGTGACCAAGAGCCTGAAAAACCGGGAGTTTGCCTTCATGGACAAGGCGGATGTCAAGTCCCTGTTCTCCGCCCTGCGGGGCGAGCGGCCCCAGACCATCGCCCTGGTCCTCTCCTATGTGGACGCAGACAAGGCGGCGGGCGTGGTGGCCCAGCTGGATGAGAAAAAGCAGATCCAGGTGGTGGAGAGCATCGCCAAGCTGGACAGCGTCTCCCCCGCGGCCATCAAGATTGTGGAGGCAGAAATGCACAACCGCTTCTCCAACATTATGACGGATACGAATATCAAGGTCGGCGGAATCGACTATGTGGCGGACGTCATGAACAACCTGGACCGGACCAGCGAGAAAAACATCTTCGACGGCCTGTCCGATCCCGACCTGGCGGACGAGATCCGCAAGCGGATGTTCGTCTTCGAGGACATCATCACCATGGACGACCGCTCCGTGCAGCGCTTCGTCCGGGACTGCGACCCCAGGGACCTGGTGCTGGCCCTCAAGGCCGCCAATACGGAGGTGGCAAACAAGCTCTTCGCCAACATGTCCACCCGTATGGCACAGAGCATCAAGGACGACCTGGAGATCACCTCCAATGTCCGCATGAAGGACGTGGAGGAGGCCCAGCAGCGCATTGTCGGTATCATCCGCGGTCTGGAAGAGAAGGGTGAAATCATCATCCTGAAGGGCGGAAAGGACGATATCATTGCCTAGTATTTGGAAATCCATCATGCGTCCCAAGGCGGAGCCCTACCAGTTCCCCAAGGCGGAGGAGCTGGTCCTGGAAGAGGAGAAGCCCGCTGAGGCCCCGCCGCCCCCCCTGGCAGAAGAGGGCGGGGAGGAAGGGCCGGCGGTGGATATCCGGAGGGAAGAGGCGGCGGAAGCCCCGGAACCCGAACCGGAACCGGAGCCGGACCCCGTGAGCTTCGCACAGATTCAGGCGGAGCAGATTATTGCGGACGCGCACCGCCGGGCCGGGGAGATTTTGGACCAGGCCCGGCTGGAGGCGGAGATCAAGGCGCAGGAGCTGTTTGAGAGCTCCCGCCAGAGCGGCCTGGAGTCCGGGCGGGCCGAGGGCCTGGCCCAGGGGGCCGCCCAGGCCCTCCAAGAGGGCCAGAGGGCCCAGCGGCGGCAGGCCGAGGAGCTGGCCGCGGATTTTGATAAATTCCTGGAGCGGGCGGGCGCCGCCCTGGACCGTCAGATGGACGAGAATGTGGGGGACCTGCGGGACCTGGCCATTGCCATCGCGGAAAAAGTAGTCTGCGTCAGCCTGAAAAGCAGCAGCGAGGTCATTGGCCGGATGATCCAGACCGCCATTGACAAGCGGAAACGCCGGGAATGGGCCCATATTTATATCGCGGAATGCGACGCCAAGCACCTTTCCAAGGTACCCGCCTCTTTGATGAACGCCCTATCGGCCCTCAGCGACCGGGTGCGCATCATCCCCATGGCGGACGACGAGGCGGGCACCTGTATCATCGAGACCCCTGACGAAATTGTGGACGCCAGCGCCGCCACCCAGATGAACCACATCCGGACGCTGCTGTCCGACGCCGGGCCCGTAGAGGAGGGCGTCAGCTTCAGCAACCTGAATTTCGGCGGCGGCGTGTAAAAGGAGTACGTATGTTCCGGCAAATGATCCGTCAGGTCTACAATGCGGAGACCTACAGCCTGACCGGGAAAATTGAGAATATTGTCGGAATGTCCATCGAGGCCAGCGGCGGCCGGGCGGCCGTCGGCGATATCTGCCGGATCTACAACGGCGACTCCGGCGGGCAGGTCACCGCCGAAGTGGTGGGCTTCAAGAACGACCACATCCTGCTGATGCCCTATTCCGACATGGCGGGCATCTCGGCGGGCAACTTCGTCCGGAACACCGGGCGGCAGCTGACCCTGCGGGTGGGGGAGTTCCTCCGGGGCCGCATTATCAACGCCATGGGACAGCCCATAGACGGCAAGGCCCCCTTCGAGGGGGGCGACGCCTACTGTGTGGGCGGTTCTTACATCAATCCCCTCCGCCGCCCCCCGATCCGGGAGCGGATGGAGTTTGGAGTAAAAGCCATCGACGGCACGATTACGATCGGCAAGGGCCAGCGCATTGGCATTTTCGCGGGCTCCGGCGTGGGCAAATCCACTCTGATGGGCATGATCGCGAAAAACGTCAAGGCGGACATCAATGTCATCGCCCTGGTGGGCGAACGGGGCCGGGAGGTCCTGGAGTTCGTCCAGAAGGATTTGGGCGAGGAGGGCATGCGGCGCTCCGTACTGGTGGTGGCCACCAGTGACCAGCCCGCCATGCTGCGGATGAAGTGCCCCAGCGTGGCCACGGGCATTGCGGAGTACTTCCGGGACCAGGGCTACGATGTCCTGCTGATGATGGACTCCCTGACCCGGTTTGCCATGGCCCAGCGGGAAATCGGACTGGCCATCGGGGAGCCCCCGGTGAGCCGAGGCTACACGCCCTCCATGTACGCGGAAATGCCCAAGCTCCTGGAGCGGAGCGGCAATTTCGATAAAGGGTCCATCACCGGGGTGTACACCGTGCTGGTGGAGGGCGACGACACCAACGAGCCCATTGCGGATACAGTCCGGGGCATCCTGGACGGGCACATCGTCCTCTCCCGGGCCCTGGCCAACAGCAACCACTATCCGGCCATCGACGTTTCCGCCAGCATTTCCCGTCTGATGGTGGAAATTGTCTCCCCGGAACACCGCCAGCTGGCCTCCCGGCTCCGGGACATTCTCAGTACCTATGAGAAGAACCAGGACCTGGTGGCCATCGGTGCCTACAAGCCGGGGACCAACCGGAACCTGGACTACGCCCTCAGCAAGATCGACGCGGTAAACGAGTTTTTGACCCAGGACATCAACGAGGCCTTCAGCTATGACCAGTGCATCGAAAAGCTGAAGCATATACTGAACTAACCGAACCAAAGGAGAGCCCGCCGTGAAGAAATTCAAGTTCGCTTTGGATACCGTCCTTTCCTACAAGCAGCAGGTCCTGGAGGCCCTCCAGGGGGAGCACGCCGAGGCCGTGGCCCGGGTCCGTGCCCAGGAGGAGCTGCTGGAAAAACTCTGGCGGGAATACCGGGACTGCAACGAGGATTACCGGGACCGGGCGCTAGAGGGCATGCCGGTCACGGAGGCTCTGATGTACCAAAGCGCCCTCCGGGCCGCCGAAGAGGAAATCCAGCGGGAGACGAAACGGCTGGAAGAGCTGGAGGCCGAGGCTGAGAAGCGCCGGGAGGCCATGGTGGAGGCGAAGAAGGAGACCTCCTCTATTGAGAAGCTGAAAGAGAAGAAGCTGGAGGCCTACCACAAGGAGGAGGCCAAGAGCGAGGAGCTGTTCATTGAGGAATTCGTCAGCTCCGCCCGGGCCCATGCGGCCTCGTAACACGGTTCCACGCGGCGCGGATGCACCGTTTGGAAATAGATAGCCTATGATGACAAGGAGGTGAGCGAGCACATGGAACAGTTGATCAACACCATGCTGGCAAACACACAGATTCCCCAGGCGGCCCCGGCGGCGAAGAAGGGTGAGTCCTCCGCGCAGAAGGACGGCTTCCAGAAGCTGCTGGAGCAGAAGCAGGCGGACTCCTCCCAGCCCCCCCGGCAGGACAAGGCTGAGAACCCGCAGAAGCCCCAGGAGGCCCAGGATGCGCAAGAGCCCCAGGAATCCGGAGAGCCCCAGAACCCCGCCGCTCCGGAGGACGGCAAGGAACTGGAGATGCGGATGGCCCTGGCGGCGATGGCGGTGATGCAGGCCCCCGTGGTACCGGCGGAACAGGTCCTGGCCCCGGAGGCCCAGGCGGAAGCCGCCGTGGACGGGGCTGCCCCCCTGGCGGCGGAAACCCTTCTGGCACCGGAGGAACAGTCCTTCGCCCCGGAGGCGGGGGCGCTGGAGGTCCCGGTGGAGGACGGCGGAAGCCAAGCCGCGGACCCGGCCCTGGTGGAGGAACTTCCCCAGGCCATCCAGGCGCCGGAGGCCCCGGAAGACACCGGGGAGCGGACCGTGGAGGTCCGGGTGGAGACTGGCGGAACCGAGGCCCAGGAGGGCGGAGACACCGCCGTGGAGGAGAACTTCCAGGGCGCAGAGCCCGAAGCCCCCGTTTTTGAAGACGTGAAGGCCGTCCCGGTGAAGGTGGGCGAGGCCCCCAAGGCCGATGATGCCGGGGAACCCGTGGAAAAGCAGATCGGGCCCAAGCTGACGGAGGCCCTGCGGAACGGCGAGACCCGGGTGGAACTCCAGCTGACCCCGGAGAACCTGGGCAAGGTGACGGTGGAGATGACCTGGAGCAAGGACGGCGGACTGGTGGTGCAGCTGCACGCCGAGAACCGCAGCACCCAGGAGCTTCTCAACAAGAACAGCGCCGGGCTGGAGCAGCTGCTTGGCCGGGAGGCCCAGCAGGAGGTCCGGGTGGAAGTCCCCCGCCAGGAGGAGAGCCAGCGGCAGGACCTTTACGAGCAGCAGCAGGAGCGGCACCAGCGGCGCCAGCAGGAGCAGCGCCGGAAGCAGGAGAGCGGCGAGGATTTCCTCCAGCAGCTCCGGCTGGGACTGATTCCTCTGGACGGGGAGTGATTTTCATTTCGGAAGGAAGTGAATGAATGAGCAGTTTCATGAGCGATGTCGGCGGGCTCTATGGCACCCATAAGACCGCCGGAGGCAAAGAGGTCACGATCGCCAAAAAGGGCAGCAACCTGGACCTGGATATGACGGACTTCATTACCCTGATGATTACCCAGATGACCAGCCAGGGCATTGACGACACCATGGACACCTCCGAGATGCTGAACCAGATGGTGCAGATGCAGATGATTACCTCCATGGTCAACATGACTGACGCGGTAACGATGAACTACTCCGCGTCCCTGGTGGGCAAGTATGTCACCGTGGGCAAGCTCGGGGAGGACGGCAAGCTCCAGGAAGTCTACGGCGAAGTCACCGGAACGGGCACCATTGACGGCCAGCAGGTGATTTTCGTGGACAACAAGGAGTACTATTACCTCAACGAGATTATGGCCGTAGGCAAGCTGCCCCCCAAGGAAGAAGAGGACGACAAGGTGGAAGGCGGAGAACCCGGCGACACGGAAAAGCCCGGGGATACGGAAAAGCCCACCGAACCCACACCGCCCAGCGGGGAGGCGCAGAACCCGGAGAACAACGGGGAAAACAGCGAAGGCTGAGGTGAACCCCACATGATCGAACGCATAGCGAGACAGAGCCAAATCCAGCAGGTACCGGACGCAGGGAAGCGGACGGCTGCGGGCGGCTTCGCGATGGCTTTACAGGCGGAGCTGGCCAGGGCCGGACAGGAAGTCCAATTCTCCAAACACGCCATGAGCCGTGCGGAGGAGCGGGGCATTGAAATTACCCCGGACCTCATCGACCAGATTAAAGGCAGCATGGTGCGGGCCCAGGCCAAGGGCGCGACCAACATCCTGGCCATGGACACCGAAAAAGCCTTCATCATCAATGTCCCCCATGGGAAAGTCATCACGGCCATTACCCAGGACGAGATGAAGGACAGCGTATTTACCAACATCGACGGCGCCGTGTTCCTGTAAGCGAAATGGCAGGACCGGATGTTCGGAGGCCATTGGTCCCCGTCCGATTGACGGGAACCAGGCGGCGCCAAGGATTTGAAAGGAGTTCAAATTCCCTATGACCGGATCAATGTACGCATCTGTTGCGGGCCTGCGGGCCCACATGCAGAAACTTTCCGTAATCGGCAACAACGTGGCAAACGTCAATACCCAGGGCTATAAAAAACAGAGGACCGTCTTCCGGGACAGCGTCTACAGCATGTATTCCGGCGGTTCCAATGGTTCCACCAGCGTGGGCGGCATGAACCCCTCCCAGCTGGGCTACGGTTCCAAGATTGGCAGCATCGACCTGAACATGTCCTCCGCCAGCTACAACCCCGGCAACCCCATGGACTGCGCGCTGGTGGGCGACGGTTTCTTCCTGGTGGGGAGCAAGGACACGGCCAACGTCACCAACCCCACGAATTATGAGGATTTCTCCTCCGAGAGCCTGAAGTCCCTGACCCTCACCCGGGTGGGCGACTTCGAGTTCAAGGCGGATAACTACCTGACGGACGGCAGGGGCAACGTGGTCTACGGCTTCCTGTGCGTGGGCGAGGAGGAGGACCCGGCGACGGGCAAGACCAAGCCCATCATCAGCGACCAGCTGGTGCCCATCCGCAAGCCGCGGTGGGAGAAGCTGGAGGATGGCAGCTATAAGATCCACTACCCGCGGACCGATATTGGTGCGGACGGCAAGCCCGTGGAGAACGCGGACGGTACGGGCGCCGCCAACAAGCTGGTGGACGACAAACCGGCCTACAATGTGGGGGAAGACGCCGGGGACGACGCGCCCCCTCCCGACGCGGAGTATGAGTTCGTCCAGATGGACAGCATCAGCATCGACGCGGGAACGGGCTGCATCAAGGGAATCAGCAAAGCGGACGGAAAAGTCATCACCATCGGATATCTGGCCATCGGCAGCGTCACGAACCCCAACGGCGTAACCCACATCGGAAACTCCTACTACAAGTGCCTGGAAGGCGCGGGCGACATGCAGGTTTCCATGCTGGGCGGCGTGCATGAGGAACTGGGCATCGACCAGATCAACGGCTCCATGGCGGGCGCCGGGGATCCTAACGACCCGGACGCGGGGGACGAGGTGAAGTTCAAGTCCGGCACGCAGATCCTGGGTACCGACACGGAAATGATGTCGGGCTTCCTGGAGTCCGGCAACGTGGACCTGGCGGAGGAAATCGCCGAGCTCATCACCACCCAGCGCGGCTACCAGGCCAACACCCGTATTATCACCGTTACCGACTCCATGCTGGAAGAGCTGGTCAACATGAAGCGCTAAGCCTAGCCAGCCCCTGAAACCCGAGCGGAACGCTCGACGAACTGCTGAATAAAACAGTTGCCCGGCGGGGCCGGTGGCCCCGCCGGGGCATGAAAGGGCGGTCTATTATGATCCTTTTGACGAAGAGAAATCATGACAAGTTCCTGGTAAACCACCTGCAGATTGAGCACATCGAGTGCATCCCCGAGTCCAAGATCACCATGATGAACCACGACTATTACCTGGTCCGGGAGAGCGTGGAGGAAATCATTCATAAAATTGCGGAGTACAACGCCAAGGTCCAGGATATCCACCGTGAAATCGTGGTATCGGACAAGCGTTGATCGAATATAGATAAAATTCACAGGCGGGGCCCTATGCCCGGCCGAGGGAGCGAGGCATTTCTTCATGAATATAAACTATATCGTTGGTATTGTCGGCGCGTTCGGCATCTTCCTGCTGGGCTGCGTTCTGGGCATCAACATCGGCCCCGATGCGGCGGCGGCGGGATTGAAACTGTTTACGTTTACGCCGAAGAACCTCTGGAACTTCTTCGACGCGGCGTCCATCTTCATCACCATCGGGTGTACGCTCTTCATCGTGGCGGCCAGCTTCCCCGGCTCCATGCTCAAGGCCATGCCCAAGCACTTTAAGATCATCCTGAACAACAAGCTGTTCGACCCCAAGGGTTACATCGAGCAGTTGGTGGAACTGGCCCAGATCGCCCGGAAGAACGGCCTCTTGTCCCTGGAAGAGAAGGCCAATGAGCAGTCGGACCCCTTCTTCAAGCAGGCCATCATGCTCATCGTGGACGCCAACGACCAGGATAAGGTCCGGGGCATTTTGGAAAACGACATCGAGTGCATGTCCGCCCGGCACGAGGACGCCGCGGCGCTGTACGACAAGGCGTCCAGCGTGGCCCCGGCCTTCGGCATGGTGGGTACGCTGGTGGGCTTGATCAACATGCTGAAATCCATGAACCTCAGCGACGGCGGCGGCGCCAGCTCCCTGGGCACCAGCATGGGCACCGCCCTGATCACCACGCTGTACGGCTGCCTGCTGGCCCACATGGTCTTCGGCCCCGTGGCCCAGCTCCTCCGGGGGCGGGACAGCGAGGAGGTCCTGTGCAAGCAGATCATCGTGGAGGGCGTCATGGCCATCCAGGCCGGAGAGAACCCCAAGTCCCTGCGGGAGCGGCTCCTGACCTACATGTCCCAGAAGCAGCGCGAGATGGGCGGCGAGGGCGCCGCCAGCGGTGAGGCGAAGTGATGAGCCCGGCGGTCCGAAAGGAAAGGTGAGCGGCAATGGCTCTTAAGAAAAAAAGCAGCGGAGGCGGCGGCGCGAACTGGATGGATACCTACGGCGACATGGTGACGCTGCTGCTGTGCTTCTTCGTGCTGCTGTATTCCATGTCCACCATCAGCGAGGACAACTGGAAGGCCATCGTCCAGAGCTTCAACCCCTCGGCAGTGCTGGACCCGGACCCCACGATTGTGGGCACTGACGGCCCCAGCGCCGACCCTGGCGAGCAGGGCGTGGCCCCCGCAGAGCTCCAGGAGCAGGTGGACACGGATATGGAGGCCCTGCTCCAGCAGATCCAGGAGTTTGTCCAGCAGCAGAACCTCCAGGACGCGATTACAGTCAGCCAGGACGGCGGCAAGATTTTCATTACCTTCAGCCAGTCCGTCTTCTTCGGCGGAGACAGCTCCGTCATCTTGAAAGAGGCCTACCCCGTGCTGGACTCCGTGTGCGATATGCTCAGCGGGGTGGCCGGGTCCCTGGACGAGGTCCGGGTGCAGGGCCACACCGCCCGGGCGGGCGAGGGGCCCAACCGGGTCGTCAAGGACCGGACCCTGGCCAGCGAGCGGGCAACCAACGTGATTATTTACATTCAAGAGCACAGCGAGGTGCCCCCCAGCTGCCTGGTCAGCGAGGGCTTTGGCGAGTGGCGGCCTGTTGAGCGCAACGACACCTCGGAGAACCGGGCGAAGAACCGCCGGGTGGAAATGATCATCAGCGGCCGGGACATCGAGGCCGAAATTGCGGAACAGGGCGGCATCCAGCAATACATTGTAATGACGGAATAAGGGAATCAACGGGCAAGCGGCGGCCTTTGGCCGGAATCCAGGCAGAATAGGGGGGATGACATGGCAGACGTATTATCGCAAGCGCAGATTGACGCATTGCTGAACGCGGTCCGGAGCGGCGAAAAGGATTCGGAGGCTTCCGCTGAAAAGCAGGAAAAGAAGTACCAGAAATACGACTTCAGCAGTCCCCGTAAATTCACCAAAGACCGCATTAAAATGCTGAACGGCATTTTTGACAACTATTCCCGGGTAATCAGTTCCCGGCTGAACGCCCGCCTCCGCTCCACCTGCGAAGTCACGGTGGAGAGCATTGAGGAACAGCGGTATTTTGAGTTTTCCAACGCCTTGACAGAGGGCGACGTGCTGGGCATGATCGACGTGGAGCTGAAAGGGCAGATGCAGGAGACCCCGGCAATGCTCTTTATCCCCACCAGCACGGCCCTGAGCATGATGGACCGGATGCTGGGCGGCGAGGGCAGCGTGGATAACGAGCTGGAGAACGACTACAGCTATACGGACCTGGAGCTGAAGCTCTACGAGGACCTGGCCAATGACACGGTGAGGGTGATGGACCGGAGCTGGGAGAATTACGTGCCCATTGCCTTTTCCTACAGCCGGACCGAAGTGAACCCCACGCTGAACCAGGTCATCGGCCTGGACGAGACGGTGGTCATCGTGGACCTGAAGCTGCAGTTCCCCAACCTGGAGGGCCGGATGAGCGTGTGCCTGCCGGGGGAGGTCCTGACCAATGTCTTTGCGGAAATCAGCCGGGAGAGCCCCCTGCGCCGGACGGCGGCGGAGGACAAATCCGATGAGATTTTTGACAAGCTGCGGGACTCCAAGCTGGAGATTATCGCGGAACTGGCCAGCGCCCAGCTCTCCCTCAACGACATCTACCATTTGAACGTGGGAGACGTCATCGACCTGGGACAGCCCAAGGAATCCCCCATTTACCTGGAAATCGGCGGATACCACTGGTTTACCGGAAAGATGGGTACCCATAAGAAAAATATGGCTGTGAAAATAGATGAAGTATGCTATCAGCTTGATGAGCAAAGGAGCGAGTAGACGGAATGGACAAAAAATTGTTTAGCCCGATGGAGATTGACGCCCTCGGGGAAATGATGAATATCAGCCTTGGCTCCTCTGCCACCGCGGTATCCAATCTTTTGGAGCACAGAGTCGATATTACGACGCCGAAGGTTACGTCCATCAAGACGGAGGACTTCGCCCTTGGGAACCTGGAGCCCGCCATGGGCATCGAGATCAAATACGTGGAGGGCCTGGCGGGCAGCAACATCATGCTGCTCAAGCGGAGCGACATCAAGGTCATTGTGGATATCCTCATGGGCGGCGAAACGCCGGATGAGGAGTTCGAGCTCAACGAGCTGACCATCAGCGCCGTCTGTGAGGTCATGAATCAGATGATGGGCGCCGCCGCCACGGCCATGAGCGACTTTTTGGGCTACCAGGTGGACATCTCCACGCCCCAGCCCTTTGAGCTGGAGGACCTGACGGCCTTTAAAGAGAACCATCTCCCCCAGGGGGCGGACACCATTGTCATCGTCCGCTTCTCCCTCAAGATTGAGGGAGCCCTGGAGAGCGAGTTTATGAACGTCATGAGCGTGGAACTGGCCAAGGAGCTGCTGAAGGGCCTGGGCCTGGGCGGCGATGAGGAAGAGGAGGCCGCTCCCGCTCCTGCGCCAGCCCCGGCTCCCGCTCCGGAGCCCGCTCCGGAACCTGCCTCTTCCGGCGGGAAGATGAGCCAGGAGGAGATCGAGGCCATGCTGGCGGGCATGGGCGGCGGCGGAGAACCCGCTCCGGAACCTGAGCCCGCTTCCAACAAGAAGATGAGCCAGGAGGAGATCGAGGCGATGCTCTCCGGCATGGCCGGGGACGCCCCGGCTCCCGCTCCCACTCCGGAGCCCGAGCCCTCCTCCAGCAGGAAGATGAGCCAGGAGGAGATCGAGGCGATGCTCTCCGGCGCGGCTCCTGCTCCCGCGCCTGCCCCGGCTCCCCAGCCCGCTCCCGCTGCCCCGCCTGCCCCGGCGGCGCAGCCTGCGGCGGCGGTTGCGGCCCCGCCCGCGTCCGCCGCGGATTTCGGGGCCATGATGGCGGCCATGATGACGGCCATGACCACGGCCATGGCCAACAACGCCCCGCCTTCCGCTGCGGCGCCCCAGGCCCCGGAGCCCAAGGTCATCAACACGAAGCCCGCGCCCCTGCGGGAGATGGATCCGGCGGACGTCCTGGGGAAGGAACAGGCGCAGAACCTGGACCTCATCATGGAAGTTCCCCTCCAGGTGACGGTGGAAATCGGCCGGACCCAGCGGAAGGTGCAGGATATCCTGGAGTTCTCCAAAGGGTCCCTGGTGGTCCTCGACAAGCTGGCGGGCGACCAGGTGGACCTGTTTGTCAATGGCAAGTGCGTGGCCAAGGGCGACGTGGTGGTGATTGACGACAACTTTGGCGTCCGCATCACGGAGATCGTGCAGGACCCTGTGATTGAGCTGGTAAAGAAATAAGCGGCCGGAAGCCGGAACGCTTTTCAGATAATGAGAGACGCATATTGATTATTTGGATAAGAAGGAAGGAATAAGACAATGGCTAAGAAGATTCTGCTGGTCGATGACGCCGCTTTCATGCGGAAGATGATCAAGGACACCCTGAGCAAGAACGGGTACACGGAGCTGTTCGAAGCCGTGGACGGCGCGGATGCCGTGGAAAAATTCGGTGAGATTGGCCCCGACCTGGTGATCATGGACATCACCATGCCCAACATGGACGGCCTGGAGGCCCTGAAAGCCATCCGCGCCAAGGACAGCAGCGCCAACGTGGTCATGTGCTCCGCCATGGGCCAGGAGAGCATGGTCATGGACGCGGTGCGTTCCGGCGCCAAGGACTTCATTGTCAAGCCCTTTAAGCCCGACCGCGTGCTGAAGACGGTCAGCACCATCCTGGGCAATCCCTGACGGATGCTGGACCTGGGGAGTGACACGGCATTGGGCTCCTTTTTGTGGATGCTGGTCTGTGTTGTCCTGATCATCGGCCTGGCCTACTGGTTTACAAAGTACGTGGCGGGCCGGGGGGCGCTGGGCGCCTTTTCAGGAGGACGGCGGATGGAGGTCTTGGACCGCCTGCCCTTGGGGCGGGACCAGAGCGTGGTCCTGGCCCGGGTGGGAGAGCGGTACCTGCTCCTGGGAGCCGGGACGGCGGGGGTTACCTTGCTGGCGGAGCTCACTGGGGAGGAGGCCGCCGCCTGGAAGGCGCCGGAAACGGCGGCAGAAGGGAAGCCGGGCTTTCAAGAGGCGTTCCTCAACATTCTAAAACAACGAGAGCGGAGGTGAAGTGGAGGTGCCGGAAGGGCTGATCAATGTAAACGGCGAGAACGTGCAGGCGCTGGAAATCATATTCCTGATGACGGCAATCACGCTCCTGCCTTCCCTCGTGGTGATGATGACGTCCTTTACCCGGTTTATCATCTCCTTTTCATTCCTGCGCAATGCCATGGGTACGCAGCAGACGCCGCCCAACCTGGTACTGGTGGGCCTCGCGCTGTTTTTGACCTTTTTTACCATGTCCCCCACCATCACCCGCATACAGGAAGAGGCCTACGAGCCCTATGTTGCGGAGGAGATCACCCAGGAGGAGTTCTTGGAACGGGCTGTGGAGCCCCTTTCGGAATTTATGGTCCGGAATACCAAGATTAATACCCTGGAGATGTTCTGCGAGATGGCCCATGTGGATATGCCGGAGACCGTGAACACCGAGACAGTGGTGGAGGCCCTGCCCCTGCGGATTATTGTGCCCTCTTTTGTGACCTGCGAGCTGTCGAAGGCGTTTACCATCGGGCTGCTGCTGTATATTCCCTTCATGCTGATTGACATTGTGGTGTCTTGTACGCTGATGTCCATGGGCATGATCATGCTGCCGCCGTCCATGATTTCCGCGCCTTTCAAGCTGCTGCTGTTCGTGACGCTGAACGGGTGGGAGCTGCTGTTCTCCACCCTGGTCCGGGACTTTCATTAGCGGAGGGGCTGGCCTATGGATACAGGAATGATAACCGATGTGATGCGGGACGCCGTAGGCGTGGTCATTAAGCTGGGCGGGCCCATGCTGGTTTTGAGCATGTTCGCCGGCGTGGTGGTCGCCATTTTCCAGGCGGTGACGCAGATTCACGAACAGACCATCGGCTTTATCCTGAAGGTGGTCATCATTGTGGGCGTCCTCCTGCTGGCGGGCGGCTGGATGCTGACGACGCTCCAGGAATACACCCGGGAGGTCTTTGACCTGATGACGCGGATTTAGCGGAGGCGCCTATGATAGACGAGGGGGCCCTGACGCTCTTTTTGCTGATACTAGCGCGGATGAGCGGCTTTGTACAGTTCAACCCCCTGCTGAGCCGCCAGAATTTTCCCGGGATGTTCCGCGCGGGATTTACGCTGCTGCTGGCGGCCTTTACCTACTCGGTTGAAGGCGGAAGGCTGGAGCCGCCAGCGGGGGTGCTGCCCTTTGCGGGGGCGGTGCTGCTGGAGCTGGCGGTGGGGTTTTCCCTGGGCATGGTGGTGCACTTTTTCTTCTATATTCCACAGATGGCCGGACTGGCGATTGACACCCAGATGGGCATGACCATGAACCAGATTTACGATTCCGGCTCCCAGTCCAACATGTCCGTGACGGGCACGCTGCTGAACACGCTGATGATCCTGCTCTTTTTCGCGGGGAACGGGCACCACACGCTGCTGCGGATCATGCTCACCTCCGGCCAGGTCGTGGGTTACGGCGGCGTCTCCATTGGGCATGACCTGACGAACCTGGCGCTGGAGCTCTTTATCGAGTGCACCGTCCTGGCGGTGAAGCTGTGCATGCCCGTCTTGGCGGCGGAGCTGATCGGCCAGCTGGGAATGGGGGTTTTGATGAAGGTCATCCCCCAGATCAATGTGTTTTCCATCAATATCGAGCTGAAGGTCATTGTCGGCCTGGGGCTGCTGCTGATGCTGATGCTTCCGGTCAGCGAGTTCCTCCTGGAGGTGGAGCAGACTATGCTGGACAGCCTCCAAGTGATGCTGGGGCTGGCGGCCTAGCCCTTTCCAAGCTCCGTGATGTCCGAAAGGGGGGATTGACCGTTGGCGGACAGTTCTAAGACCGAGAAAGCAACCCCAAAACGGCGAAGGGACGAACGAAAGAAAGGCAACGTCTTCCTGAGCCAGGACGCCGTGGCCGTGGTCACGCTGCTGGGTTCCTTTTCCGCCTTCTGGCTGCTGGCCGGGCGCATCGGGGACCAGCTGGCGGGCTTTATGGGCTTTTGCTTCTCCAAAGTAGGCCAGGCGGGGAGTGTAGCCACCAGCGACCTCCTCCACGAGCTGACCATGCAGGCCATTGGCCTGATCGTCCGGACGGTGCTCCCCATCACGCTGGTGACGGCGGCCTGCGCCATTACGGCCACCTTTGCACAGACCAGGCTGCTGGTCAGCAGCGAACTGATGAAACCCAAGTTCAGCCGGATCAATCCCCTGGAGGGATTCAAGCGGCTGTTTTCCCTGAAAAGCGTGATCAACGCGCTGAAGGGGCTTTTAAAAATCAGCATTCTCATGGTCATCGTCTATTTCAGCATCAAGGGCATGTTTCATGAGAGCGCCAAATACCTTTATGTGGACCTCAAGGCCTCCGCCAGCCACCTGTTCAGCCAGGGCATGGGCATGATTATAAAAATTGGCATTGCCTTTATTGCCCTGGCGGCCCTGGACTTCATGTACCAGTGGTGGGACTATGAGCGGGGCCTCCGCATGAGCAAGCAGGAAATTAAAGAAGAGTACAAACAGACCGAAGGCGATCCCCAGATCAAGGGGAAGATTAAGGAAATGCAGCGCAAGCGGGCCCAGAGCCGCATGATGCAGCAGGTCCCCAAGGCCGATGTGGTCATCCGGAACCCCACCCACTACGCCGTGGCCCTCCGGTACCACCCGGATGAGGACGCGGCCCCCATCGTCCTGGCCAAGGGCGTGGACGAACTGGCCCTCCGCATTGTGCGGGTGGCGGAGGAGCACCATGTCCCGGCAATTGAGAACGTGCCCCTGGCCCGCGCACTGTACGCGGACACGGAACTGGACCAGGAGATTCCCCCGGAGCTTTACAACCCGGTGGCGGAAGTCATGGTCTATATCTTCCGGCTGAACGAAAACCACAAGCTGGTAAAATAAATTTGCCGCTTTGTCCAAAGGATAAGGCAGTCCGGTCTTGGACCGGGGCGGAAAGGAACTTATGGAACAGGAGGTGACCGGCGCTTGAGAAGAATCCTTGACAACATCATATCCCTTGCCGTCGTGGTCATCGTCCTGTTTTTGATCATCCCCCTGCCGACGCAGCTGCTGGACCTCCTGCTGGTGGTGAACATCGGGCTGTCCGTCATGATCCTGATGATCACCATGAACATCTCGGAGGCCCTGGAATTTTCTATTTTCCCGTCCCTCCTGCTGATCACCACGCTGTTCCGCCTGGGACTGAACGTCTCCACAACGCGGCAGATTCTCTGGCACGGCTACGCCGGAGAGGTGATCCAAAACTTCGGTAATTTGATCACGGGCGGCAACATCGTTGTCGGCGTGGTGATCTTCCTGATCATCGTCCTGGTGCAGTTCATCGTCATCACCAAGGGCGCTGAGCGCGTGGCCGAGGTGGCCGCCCGCTTTACCCTGGACGCCATGCCCGGCAAGCAGATGGCCATTGACGCCGACCTCTCCTCCGGCCTCATTGACGAGCAGGAGGCCAAGGGGCGGCGCCACAAAATCCAAAAGGAAGCCGACTTCTACGGCGCCATGGACGGCGCCACCAAAATCGTAAAAGGCGACGCCACCATGTCGTTGATCATCACCATGATCAACTTCATTGGAGGCACCATCATCGGAATGGTGATGAACGCGGGAACCTTCTCCGACGTCATCTCCAAGTACTCCATCGTCACCATCGGCGACGGCCTGGTCTCCCAGCTCCCGGCGCTGATGATCTCCACCGCCACGGGCATGATCGTCACCCGGTCCGTGTCCGAGGGGAGCCTGAACAAGGACGTCATCGGCCAGTTCAAGGCCCAGCCCCGGGCCATCATGACTACGGGCATCATCCTTCTCTTCCTGGCGGCCATCCCCAACACGCCCCACTTTGCCTTGGCTGTGGGCGGCGGGCTGCTGCTGGGAGCCGGATGGTTCGTCAGCAGCCGCATGGAGCGGGAACGGCAGGAGACCGCGGCTATCCAGGCCGCCGCAGAACAAGAGAAGCAGGCCTCCGAGACCGCCGCGCCCAGCGAAACCGATTACTACAAAGACATCAACAACGTCTACAACCTCCTCTCGGTGGAGCCCATTGAGATGGAGTTTGGATACAGCCTCATCCCCATGGTGGATGAGAGCCACGGCGGCAAGCTCATCAGCCGCATTGTCATTTTCCGCCGCCAGTACGCCCAGGACATGGGCTTCGTCTTCCCCTCCATCCGGCTTCACGACGCCTCGTCCCTGGGGACAAACCAGTACGTCATCCGCATCCGGGGAGAGGAAGTGGCCCGGGGCGAAATCCTGGTGGACTACTACCTGGCCCTGGAGCCCGCCAACCCCCTGGGGGAGATCGACGGCATCGAGACCATCGAGCCCGCCTACGGCATCCCCTCCCGGTGGATCCTGCCGGAGAACAAGGAAATGGCGGAAATTTACGGGTACAACGTCATCGACCCCCTGTCCGTCATGCTGACCCACCTCTCCGAGACGGTGAAAAAGTACGCCTACGAAATGCTGGGCCGGACGGAGACCATCCAGCTGGTGGACAATTTGAAGCGCACCGCCCCAGAGCTGGTGGAGGAGGCCATCCCCGGCATCATCTCCTACGCTACCCTGGAAAAGGTGCTGCGGAACCTGCTGAAAGAGGGCGTGCCCATCAAGGACCTGGGGACCATAGTGGAGACCCTGGCCGACGCCCTGACCCAGGGCCGGGACATCGACGCCGCCACGGAGCAGGTCCGGGGCGCCCTGGCCCGGACCATCACCCGCCGCTTCTGCGAGGACGGGCAGCTCCGCGTCGTCACCCTGGACGCGGAGGTGGAGAAGAAGATCATCGCCTCCCTCACCCGGAACGAGCAGGGCGTCTACCTGGCCATGGGCCCGGAGCTGATGCAGCAGATCGTCTCCCAGCTGGCCAATCAGATGAAGAAGTTCAACGACCTCTCCCAAACGCCCATCATCCTGGTCAGCCAGGTGATCCGGGGTTATTTCGCCAAGATGATTACCCAGTTCTATCCCGGCGTTTACGTCCTGTCCTTCAATGAGATTACCAGCGCGGTGCAGATCCAGGCCATCGGGAACATTACCCTGGAGCCTGCGGCCCGGGCGGAGCGAAGGGCGGTGGGCACATGAGCGAGCAGGCCGCCGCCATTGGCTACACGGAGCAGGAAATCGGGGAGATGGACACCCAGGACCTCCTCCGCCTCTACAAGGAGACGGGGGACGGGAGCCTGAAGTGGCCCCTGGTGCTGCGGTACGAGGGGCTGATCAAAAACGCGGCCATGCAGATCCGGGGGGTCTACAGCAGCTTTGCCCAAATTGACGACATCATCAACGAGGGCATCATCACCCTGCTGGGGGCCATCGACAAGTTTGACCCGGACAAGGGCGTGAAATTTGAGACCTACGTCTCCAAGCGCATCCGGGGCATGGTCATCGACCTGGCCCGGAAGCAGGACTGGATTCCCCGGAATGTCCGCAAGAGGGCCAAGGAGATCGACCTGGCCTCGGCGGAGCTGTCCTCCTCCCTGGGGCGGATGCCCACGGACGGGGAGATTGCCCAGCATCTGGGCATCACCCAGGAACGGTACCAAAAGGACGCCGCCAACATCGCCCTGAGCAACGTGCTGTCCCTGGACGTGCTGATGGATACCCGGGAGACCTCGGGCTATCCCATGGAGGTTCCCTCCAGCGACGCCAGGAGCCAGCCGGAACTGGTGCTCCAGGAGCGGGAGATGCAGCGGGCCCTGGCGGAGGGGATCGCCTCCCTGCGGGAGAATGAGCAGATCGTTCTCTCCCTATATTATGAGCGGAACCTGCATTTAAAAGAGATTGCCCAGGTGATGGAGCTCAGCGAGCCCCGCATCTCCCAGATACACACCCGGGCCATCCAGAAGCTGCGGGCTTATATGGAACGCTACCTGAGCGATGAGCCGGAGCCGAAACCGAAGAGGAAGAGGGGATAACGCATGTATAAGGGCTTTTACAATCTGACCTCTGCCATGCTGACGCACCAGCACAACCTGAACGTCATCGGCAACAATATGGTCAACATCTCCACGGCAGGCTACAAACAGGACCGCTATGTGGCCACCACCTTTGACGACGTCATGTACAGCCGGGTGGACGTGAACCACAGCAGCGGTACGGAAATTGGCCGCCAGAGCTACATACGCGCGGCCAGCGGTATTTACACCGATTACAGCCAGGGCATTCCGGAGCCCACGGACTTGCCCCTGGATTTTGCCATCGTCGGGGACGGCTTCTTCGCCGTCCAGGACGCGGAGGGCAACGTGGGCTATACCCGGATGGGCAACTTCTCCCTGGATGAGGAGGGCTACCTCTGCCTCCCCGGCTTCGGCCACGTGCTGGATCCCCAGGGCCAGACCATTTACCTGGGCACGGATAAAATCCGGGGCGACAGCCAGGGCGTCATTTACTTCGACCAACCGCCGGAACAGGGCGGCGGCACCGCCATCGGCCAGCTGGGTGTTTTCAGCTTCGAGGACAATCAGGCCCTGGAGCGGAACGACCGGGGCCTCTTCACAGGCGAGGGCGCCCAGCAGAGCACGGGCTTTGAAATTTGGAACCAGTACCTGGAACGCTCCAACAGCGACATGATCAAGCAGATGACGGAAATGATCACCTACCAGAGGGCGCTGCAAAGCGCCGCCCAGGTTACCAAGATATACGACCAGCTGATGACGAAGGCTACCAGCGACGTCGGCCGCTTCGCCTAAGGAGGGCGCCTATGAACCAATCCTTTTTCATTGGAGCCGTGGGGGCCCACCAGCAGCTGAAGCGGCTGACGGTCCACGGCAACAACATCGCAAACCTGAACACCTACGGCTTCAAGGCAGAGAGGAGCCGCTTTGCCTCTTTGATGTATGACGACCTGAAGGGCGTCGGCGAAGCCGCCGGGGGCGGGGGGGACTTCGAGATGCTCCCCTCCGGCGTGGGGGCGGCCCTGTGGACCACGGACACGGACTTTAAGAGCGGCGCCATGGCGGAGACCCGGCGGGAACAGGATTACGCCATCGCGGGAGAGGGCTTTTTCGCCATCGCGGACCTGGCCACCGGGGAGATTACCCTCACCCGGAACGGCGCCTTCGTGATCTCCGAGCTGATGCGCCCCACTGGCGAGGTGGACGAAAATGGCCAGGACATCCAGGAGCGGATTTATTACCTCTCGGACAACGAGGGGCGCTTCGTCCTCAGCGATACGGGCGGCATGATTGAGGTAGAGGACGAACACAAGCGCCAGCCTGTGGGCATTTTTGACTACATGAATTACGACGGCATGGAACACGTGAACGACACCCGGTTCCGGGCCATCGAGAAAAACGGGGCGATCCGCCAGGGCGGGGGAGAACTGATGCAGGGCTTCCTGGAGATGTCCAACGCGGACCTGGCAGATGAGATGACCAAGGTCATTGAGTCCCAGCGGGCTTACGGCATGGCGCTGAAGATGGTACAGACCTCTGACGAGATCGAGACGACCATTAACAACCTGCGCGGCTAAGGAGGGCGGTAGAGCATGACCATCAAAAGCTATGATGAACTCAGTTCCCTGGAGCTGGACACCCTGAAAGAGATTGGCAGCATCGGCACCGGAAACGCCGCCACCAGCCTTTCCGCCCTCATTGGGGAGACGGTGCGCATCCAGCAGCCGGAGGTCCGCATCATGGAATACAACGAGGCTATTGAGTGGATCGGCGGCCCGGAGCCCATCACCGCCGGAGTGCTGGTGGGAATGAGCGGGCAGCTCAGCGGCATCATGCTGTCGGTGCAGCAGCTGGAGTTCGTGAACCTGGTGCTGGAGAACATGATGAAGAAAAGCATCCAGGATTACATGGAACTGGAGGAGATGGAGCGCTCTGCCCTCACCGAGGTGGGCAACATTATGATCTCCACCTTCATCAACGCCCTCAGCAGCTTGGCGGACATTGACATCGAGCTGACGGTCCCCGCATTCACCGTGGATATGCAGGGCGCCATCATGGCCGTACCCATGGCGGAGTACGGCGGACAGTCCAATTACATTATGACCATCGGCGGAAACTTTATTTGCAATGGAAAGGAGATTCCCTGCCGTTTGCTGTTGTCGCCGGATATTCGGTCGCTGAACTTTTTATTAAGGAAGCTGGGCGTGAACAGTGGAGAGTAAGATCACAGTTGGAATCGCGGACATGAAAATGGCCCAGGGCGGGGGCATGCTGATCACTTACGCCCTGGGGTCCTGCATCGGAATCTGCCTGTACGACCAAAAGATCAAGCTGGCGGCGCTGATCCACATTATGCTGCCGCTGAATATGGAGCCGGGCCGGAAGAACACCATGAAATACGCCGACACCGGCATCCGGGAGACACTGAAAATGATGGAGTCCAAGGGCGCCTCCCGGACCCGTATCACGGCGAAGATCGCCGGAGGGGCCAAGATGTTCGAGATCAGCGGGGGGAACCTGGGAAACATTGGACAGCGCAACATCGAAAGCGTGCACATGCACTTGAAGCGGGAGGGCATCCAGCTTTTGAAGGAGGACGTGGGCGGCTCCGTGGCCCGGACGCTGCTCTTTGACCCGGCCACCGGGCAGGCGTGCGTCCGGTGCTATGGCAGGCCGGAGATGATTATTTAAAGCCTAATTTTGTATGCGTATGTGAGAGAGACAACCACTGAAAGGAGTGTTCGGAATGTTGTTGGAAGAGGACAAGCGGGGCATTTTGCTGGAGTCGGGCACAAATGAAATCGAGGTCATGGAATTCACCATCAATGACAGCCTGTACGGCATCAACGTGGCGAAGGTCAAGGAGATTCTTGTCTCCCAGCCCGTCAAGCACATGCCCCACGCCCACCCGGCGGTGGAGGGAATTTTCAAGCCCCGGGACAAGGTGATCACCGTGGTGGACCTGCCCACGTACCTGCTGGGGGAGCCTGGGGAGAAAAAGAGCAAAGACCTGTTCATCATCACCAATTTCAACAAGATGAACATTGCCTTCCGGGTGCACACTGTGGTGGGCATCAGCCGCATCTCCTGGAAGAGCATCCAGAAGCCGGACAAAACCGTGGCCGGAGGGAACGAGGGCATCGCCACGGGCATCGCCCAGTGCGGGGATGACCTGGTGACCATCCTGGACTTCGAGAAGATTGTGGCGGAGATCGCGCCGGAAACCACCATCCAGATGTCCGAGATCGAGCGCCTGGGCGAACGCCAGCGGAGCGACGCCGTCATCCTGGTGGCAGAGGACTCCGTACTGCTGAGCAAGATGATCGAGGAGGCCCTCCACAAGTCCGGCTACGTGAACACCCACATGTTCCCGGATGGAAGTAAGCTGTGGGAGTTCCTCAGCAGCCTGCGGGGCGACCCAGACCTGGATGACAAGGTGGCGCTGATCATTACGGATATTGAGATGCCCCAGATGGACGGCCACCGGCTGACCAAACTGGTAAAGGACGACAAGGACTTCAAGCACCTGCCGCTGATCATCTTCTCCTCCCTGATTACCGAGGAAATGCGCCGCAAGGGCAAGGAGCTGGGCGCCGACGAGCAGATGAGCAAGCCGGAGATCGGACACCTGGTCCGGGTCATCGACCACCTGCTGGAAGAATCCGGGCGGCGGGAATAATCGCGGAGGGATATCATGAGCAGTAAATACATCGTAAGGCAACCGATCAAGGACCTTGAGGGGAAGATGCTGGGGCACGAAATCCTGTACCATGGGGAGAACCAGGCCTTCACGGTGGAGAATCCCCAGGCGAAGGAATTTGCCTCCGCCGATACGATCTACAGCTTCCTTACGCAGAACAGCACGACGACGCTGCGGGGTTCCTTGAACTTCATGACTTTCACGACCACGCTGCTGATGAAGAAGACGCCCCGGCTGTTTGACAAGTCGGAACTTGTGATTCAGATTAACGACAGCGTTATCATTCATCCGCTGTCAATGCACTTCGTCAACCAGTTTGCCAAGGAGGGCTATAAGGTGGCGGTGAACGAGTTCCAGTTCGCCCCCCGGTACCTGGCCCTGCTGGACAGCATTGATTACATCAAGGTGAACATCCAGAGCACCCCGGAGCTGGCCATGCACAACATCGTGGAAGTGGCCCACAGCATGCAGAAAAAATGCGTGGTCACCAACATCGACACGGAGGAGCAGTACCGCAAGGCCCTGCTGCTGAAGCCCGACGGGCTCCAGGGCGCCTACGTGGCCGAGCAGATGACCACCCGGGTCCACTCCAGCGCCTATCTCCAGTCCAGCTTCTTCCGGCTGATGGTGGCCATCACCCGGGATGAGCCGGACGTGGACGAGATCGAGCAGCTGATTTCCATGGATGCCAGCCTGACCTACAACCTGCTGAAGGTGGCCAATTCCGCCTTCTTCGCCCTGCGGAACCGGGCTACGACGGTTCATCAGGCCATCATGACCCTGGGAATCGGACAGCTGAAACAGTGGATTTACCTGCTCAGCGCCAGCGTCAGCACCGAGCCCGCCGAGGCGGGGACGGAGGAGTTCCTGAAGCGCTCCTTCATGCGGGCCTCCTTCTGCAAGGAGCTGATGAAGTACGCCAAGGATATGCCCATCACTCCGGCGGAGGCCTACCTCATGGGCATGTTCTCCACACTGAACCATTTGGTGGATGCCCCCCTGGAGGAGATTCTGGAAGAACTGCCCGTGTCCGACGCGGTGCGGGACGCGATCCTCAAGAAGGAGGGCCGCTGCGGCAGGCTCTATGAGCTGCTGCTGAGCTACGAGGCCGCCAACTGGAACGCCATCACCTCCCTGGCGGAGGAACTGGGCATTCCCAACCAGATTCTGACCAACGTCTATTTCAACTGCATGGAGAACGTCAACGTTCTCTGGGAGCAGCTGAGCAGCTCCGTGCCCGGCCAGGCGGAGGGCACGGCGGCGGAACCCGAGGGCGGGAACTAAGGACAAAGCGGACAACGAAAAAGGTTCGGCGCTCAGCGCCGAACCTTTTAAATTCGCGGCAGTCAGTTGTCCGCCCGGGAGTGATGGGGCGTGAGCATGACCTTCTTGCAGGCCTGGATCAGCTGGGAGGTCACGTCGCTGGAGAAGCGGCTCTCATAAACCGTGAGGCGGGGGACCCGCTCGTTCTCGCTCAGGACCACGTACTTAGGCGGGAGGTGGTTCAGGGCGTAGGCCCGGACGTCCACGCGGCACTTCTCGCAGCAGCAGATGCCGAACATTTTCATGTACTCATCCGCCTTTTCCTCCACAAGGAGCTGCATGACGTTGATATAGGCTGGCTTTTCCTCCTCCTGGACCGGGGCGGCGGCCTGCTGGGCCGGGGGTTCCTGGCTGGGGGCCTCCGGAGCCGGGGCGGCGGGCGCTTCCGGCGCGGCCTGGAAAGCCGGGGGATCCGCCGGGGCGGCGGCCTGCCGGACGGGAGGCTGGGGAGGCCGGGGAGCCGCTGGGGGGGCCGCCTCCAGTTCCGCCTCCAGGGCGTCTTTAATCTGGGAGGAGACGGCGGCGTCGGCGCTGATGGAAGAGATGATGGGCGCCACCGGAGTGGTACGGGCGGGTTCCGCCTGGGGAGCGGCCTCTGCCGGGGGGGTGGATTCCACTTGGGGCGCGGGAGCCGGCTGGGGCGCGGGGGCTTCTTCCTTGGCCGCGGCTGCCGGTTCAGCGGCGGCGCCCCGGTTCTTGCTGAGCAGGTTCATCACGTGGGCGGTTTTGCTGCTGTTGTTGGATGCCATAATGAAAACTCCTTTACATCAGAAAAGTCAAAAAGGTCAAAACCACTTGGACCGGGGGGCGGGCCGGGGGGCCGGGAAGGCCGTGCCCGCCACGGCGTCCACGATTTTCCGCAGGTCGGCCGCGGCCTTGGTATTGGGCTGGTAGGTCAGGACGCTCTGCCCGTGGGCGGGGGCCATGGCCACGCTGACGCTCCGGCGGACCTTGGTGTGGAACACCTGGCTGTCCAGCTGCTCCGCCACGGACTCCGCCAGGTCCAGAATCTCCCGGGAGAGGGTCAGGCGGCGGTCATACTTGTTCAGCAGGATGCCCAGGACCTTCAGGTCCGGGTTGAAGGACTTGCGGACGGTTTCAATCGTATCTTGAATCTGGGAGACGCCCACAAGGCTCAGGACCTCGGCCTCCATGGGGACGATGAGCCCGGTGGAGGCCACGTAGGCGTTGATGGTGAGAATATTCAGCGCCGGGGGCGTGTCGATGATGACGAAGTCATAGCTGGGCTTCACCACGTCCAGCTGCTGGGAGAGCATGAACTCCCGCCGGGGGGCCGTGAACTCCACCTCGGCGGTGGAGAGCATAATGTCCGAGGCGAGGATGTCGCCGTACTCCGTGTGGGAGATGGCCCGCTCGATGGGGCAGGCGCCAGTGAGCACGTCGTAGACGGTTTTGCACTCGCCGATGTCCAGGCCCAGGGTGAAGCCAAGGTTGCCCTGGGGGTCCAGATCGACGCCCAGAACCCGCGCGCCCCGCTGCTTCAGGCCGCAGACCAGCGCGGAAACGGTGGTGGTTTTGCCCACGCCGCCCTTTTGGTTCGTGACAGTGATGACCTGTGTCAAAGGATTTTCCTCCTTACTGTAAAAACTAAACGGGGACCTCTTATTTTTATTATACTATATGTCGATAAAAAAACATAGAGGAATATCAAAAAAATTCTAATCTTCGAAGGACCCGGACCCGGGAGGGCCGGGGCCCGCCGGAATTCTTGAAAGGAGTGTATTAGGATATGGCAGTCAGCGGCGTCAGCAGTTCTAAGAGTATTTATGGAAACCGGAATGTCATCACCGGCCTTGCCAGCGGCATGGACACGGAAGGCATGATCGAAAACGCAATATCCGCGTACAAAAAGAAGATTTCAGCCCTGAGCCAGAAACGGACAAAAACGGAGTGGAAGCAAGAGGCCTACCGGAGCATGATCGACAAGATGTCTTCCTTCCTCACGAAGTACACCTCTTACCGCTCTTCCAACAACCTTATGTCCACCAGCTTCTTTGACCAGGCGGTGAAGACCATCTCCAAGGGCGCCAACAAGGACATGGTGTCCGCCTCCGGCCGGGCCAGCAGCGACGTGCGCATCGACCGGGTGCTGCAGCTGGCCACCGCCGCCACTTACAAGCTCAGCGGCACCGCGCTGGATAAGACCACCGCCGCCTTTGGCCAGGATAAGGTCACCGCCGCGGCCTCCGGATCCCTGGACCTGGACAAGGAAATTGAGGTCAGCAACCTGAACGGCTCCCTGACCCTGGCTTACGGCGGGTCCAACTCCACCAGCTACCTGAGCATCAAGTTCGACGAGACCAAGACCTACGCGGACGCCGAGGAACTGGCGGCGGAGATCAATAAGCAGCTGGAGGGCCAGAGCGTCTCCATCGGCACCAAGACTTACACGGGCAAGGAACTGCTGGAAAATGTGGTCAGGGCCGAGGTCAAGGACGGCCAGATCACCTTTGCGGACCCGAAGAAAAACGGCGTCTACGTCAGCGGCGCCACGGGCACCGTGAAGGATAACCTGCTGGGCGGAAAAGACCCCAGTACGAAGGACGAGGAAAAGATCAAGTCCCTGACCCTCTCCAGCGATGCGCTGGACACCACGAAGATGACCACCCTGGAGTACCTGTCCACCCGGGGAGGCAGCATGGAGATCACCCTGGATGGAAAGACCAAGACCGTTAAGCTGCCCGGGGAGGACGACCTGGACGAGAAGCTCACTGGCGCGGACCGGGACGCGGCGTTTGTCGCCAAATTCCAGGAGAACATCGACAAGGCCTTTGGCAAGGGCACGCTGAAAGTGAGCGACAAAAACGGCAGCGGGGCGGGCATCCAGTTCCAGTTTGAGGCCCCCAAGGGCTCTACCTTCGCCATCGGGTCCACCAAGGGCGAGATACTGGGCTTCGGTGAGAGCGACCGGGTCACCAGTTACCTGAACACCGACAAAACCCTGGGCGAGCTGCTCTCGGGCGAGGACTTCGGGAAGCTGGAAAAAGCCTATACGGAGACGAAGGACTCCAAGGGGAATACCATCCGGCTGCTGGCCAAGGACGCCAACGGAAAGCAGCTCTATTCCTTTAAGGTCAACGGCCAGGAAGTGGGGCAGTTCAATGAGGACACCTCCCTGAGCACGGTCTTCAACACCATGAACAGCAACAGCGACTGCGGAGTGAAGGTGGCCTATTCCAAGCTCACCAACGAGCTGACCTTTACCGCGAAGGACACCGGAGCGGCCAGCGAGATCCGCTTCGAGGGCCTGTCCAGCAAGCTCTTCGGAGCCCCCGGCACCTATGACGACGACGGGCAGGGGACCTATACCAAGGGCCAGGACGCCATCTTCGAGGCTACGGTCAACGGCACCTCCCTGGGAGAGATTACCCGGAGCTCCAACGAGGTGAATATGGACGGAATGACCATCAACCTCAAGGGGACCTTCGGCTATAAAACGGATGAAAAGGGAAACATCCAATATGAGGAAAACCCCGCCGTGGATCAGGACGGGAATCCCGTGTTCTCTGTGGGCGGCGAGCGGTTCAGTGCCAAAAAGAGCGGGGACCAGCTGCTGTTCACCGACGGGAAAACCGGAAAGACGGTCGTAGGAGAATACGGCGCGGACGATAAGCTGTCCTTTTTCCGGGAGCTTGCCGACGGCACGCGGCAGCAGGTCTACGCCCGGGTAGACGCCCAGGGCCGCCTCCGGTTTGATGAGGACGCGTCCCAGGCTATGGAGGTCAGCGCCGCCATAGACAAAACGGCCATCCGGGACACTAGCGCCGAGGCCGTCACCTTCGAGACCAGCTCCGACGCGGACAAGATCGTGGACGCGGTCAAGCAGATGGTGGAAGATTACAACGCCATGGCCAAGGAGATCAAGGAGGCCTATTCCACCCTGCCCGCCCAGCGGTCCAACGGCGCTTATTACGAGCCCCTGACCGCCGAAGAGGAAGAGGGCGAGACCGAGAGTTTCATCAAGAACTGGACGGAGAAGGCCAAGCAGGGCATCCTCTTCGGAGACCGGGACCTGGCCTCCCTCTACCAGCGCATGACCACCGCCGTCTCCATGACCGGGGAGCATGGCGCGGCCCTCCGGGAGGCGGGCATCACCGTCAACTATGCCAACGGCCTGAGCACCCTGGAGTTCAACGAGGATAAGTTCCGGGCCGCCTTGAACAACGACCCCGACAAGGTCCGGGACGCTTTCACCGCCAGCGTGGAGTCCGGCGCCAAGAGCAACGGATTGATGCAGGCGCTGAAGCAGCCCCTGGAAACTTACGGCAAGACCGAGGGCGGCAAGGGCGTGCTGGTGGAAAAGGCGGGCTCCGCCCTGGCCCCCAGCACCATGTACAACAACACGATCCAAAAGGAACTGAACAACATTGACTCGGAGATCGAACGCTGGCAGGACAAGATGGAAAACCAGATTGACCACTACACCAGCCAGTTCTCCCGGCTGGAGCAGCTGATCCAGCAGATGAACTCCCAGAGCTCCTACTTCTCCCAGTTGATGGCGGGCGGCTGATTTTAAAAAGGCGGTGATCCACAAACAATGGATATGAAGGGCTTCCAGCAATACAAGGAGCAGAGCGTTAATACCATGACCCAGGGGGAGCTGCTGCTGCTGCTGTATGACGAGTTGTACAAACGCCTGTCCCAGGCGGAGCTCATGCTGGATCAGCAGAATTACCCCGTCTATGAGGCCTCCATTGCACGGGCGGTCGCCATCATTGACTACCTGGACTCCACGCTGGACCGCCAGTATCCCATCAGCGGGAACCTGGCGCAGCTGTACGAGTACTTTACCTATGAATTGGGCCGGGCGAAAATCGGCCGCCGCAAAGAGGTCCTGAGCCATGTGAAGAGCATGGTGGGCGAATTGCGGGACGCCTTCCGCCAGGCGCAAAAGAGCGGAGACTCAGGAAAGTAGGGATCGGGATGGAAGCAGCGGCGCTGATGGATGCCCACGTGCAGCTCAAGCGGATTTACAACGCGCTGAACGAAGCGCTGGACCTGACCCGCCAGCTGGCGGACGCCGTAGACCGGGACGACCAGATATCCACGCACATGCTCATCTCTATGCGGCAGGAGCCCACCGACCGCCTGGCCCAGGCATATCAAGCCCTGGACCAGCAGCGCCAGGCCCTGCCCGCCGCCGACGCGGACCGCCTCGCCGCCATCTTGAAGGGCGGGGAGGCGGAGACGCCGGAGGAAGCCCCGCTGGTGAGCCAGGCAGGCGTGAACCGGAGGGTCCTGCGGCAGCTTGTGGACCTGGACCAGGTGGTCAACCGCAAGCTGGCAAGAGAGAAGTCCATTTACAAATAAGCGAAACCGCGAAAGCCGGAGGCCCGGCCGGACTGGCCGGGCTCCCGCCTTTGCGCGCGTAGGGACGGATACCGGGGAGCCGCCGTCCGCGGGGGGGAACGCCCCTTCCGGCGGGACATGATTCTAACTACGGGAGCGCAGAGTATGCCCACGATTACGCTGGAAAACGTCACAAAGAACTATAAGCTGGACCGGCGCCAGCAGAAGGAACAGAAGGGCAAAAAGTACGAGGTCGGCGTGGAGGATATCAACCTGACCATCCGGCAGGGGGAGTTTGTGTTTCTGGTGGGCAGCAGCGGGGCGGGAAAGAGCACGCTGCTGGACCTGATTTCCGGAAAGCTCAAGCCGGACAAGGGAACGGTGTGCCTGGATAAAAAGGACCTTTCCAAGCTGATTCCCTGGAGCCAGAACCGCGCGGCCATCCTGTTCGGCCGGGTCCAGCAGGAACACAGCCTCATCCGGAAGATGACGGTGGAGGAAAACCTCTGGATTGCCGCCCAGGTGGGTCGCCGCCGCTTTGAAAGCGGCAAGCACGTGGAGCTGCGGGTCAAGAAGGTTCTGGGCCTGGTGGGGATGCGGGGCGTGGAAGCCCGCTATCCCGTGGAGATGTCCATTGGGGAGTGCCGCCGGGTGGAACTGGCCCGGGCCCTGATCAACAGCCCCCCCATCCTGGTGCTGGACGAGATCACGGCCAATCTGGACGATGACAACATCTGGGACATGTTCCAGCTGCTCCAAGAGGTGAACCGCATGGGCACAACGGTGATCATGGCCACCCATGCCAGCCGGTATGTTAACATCATGCGCCGCCGGGTGATTACCCTGGTGGACGGAAAGATTTTCGGCGACGTCGAAAAAGGAAGATACGGCGACGTGGTCTAGCACCGGAGCCGATGATCATAGATTGCGATACAAAGATCCAAGAATCAAAGAGGAGGAAAGAGGCAAATGATCAAAAATATGAAGGTCAGGAAAAGCCTGGTCATGGGTTATGGAATCACCATCGCGGTATCCGTCATTATTATCATTATCTCCCTGGTTTTGATGAGCGTACAGAAGGGGCAGTACACCGATATCCTGGATAAGTACGTCGAGTCCAACATGAAGGTATCCGAGTGCCGGATCAGCTACAACATTGCCGCCCGCAACCTGCGGGACGCGGTCCTGTCCGGGGACATGAGCAATATTGATAACGCCAACAGCAAAATCAGCGAGCTGAAGGAAGAGCTGACCCAATTAAGCGGCATATACCCCCTGGACGACAAGACGGAGCTGAACAACTTTATCAAGCTGGTGGAAAACTGGGAGGCCGAGGCGGAAAATATCGGCCAGACGGCCCGGACCGACCAAAGCCAGGCGGCCACGATGATCGTGAACAATTGCTCGCCCGTCCTGGCCCAGGCCGCATCCGCTGGCGATTCCTTGGCCCAGAAGCTCCAAGCGGCGCAGGCGGACATCATCAGCCAGCAGAATATGGTCTCTACCATCGCGATCATCGCGATCATCGTGGCTATGGTCATTGCGACGCTGGTGGTCATCCGGATCGCGCTCTTGATTATCAAGAGCATCGTGATCCCCACGGAGAAGGTCCGGGCCGCCCTGGTGGGCTTCAGCGAGGGCAAGCTGGATATTCCTGTGGACTATGAGAGCAAGAGCGAGCTGGGCGAGATGTGCGACGCCCTGCGGAGCAGCCAGCATACCTTGGTCGGTGTGATCCAGGATACCTGCCGTCTTCTGGAGGAGATGGGCAACGGAAACTTTAACTGCCGGACCGAGGTAGAGGAACTGTACGTGGGCGAGCTGAGCAGCATGCTCAAGTCCATCCGCATCATCAACCGCAGCCTCAGCGACACCCTGGCACAGATCAGCCTCAGCGGCGAGCAGGTTTCCTCCGGCTCCGACCAGGTGTCCACCGGCGCCCAGGCCCTGGCCCAGGGCGCGACGGAGCAGGCCAGCGCCGTTCAGGAACTGTCCGCCACCATCGCCGAGATTTCCACCCGTTCCCAGAGCAACGCCAAACGCAGCGAAGAGGCCATTGACCACTCCAAGAACGCCGATCTCCGTGTCCGGGAGAGCGCCGATTATATGGAGGAAATGGTGAAGGCCATGGAGAAGATTTCCGGCTCCTCCCAGGAAATTGGCAAGATCATCGCCACCATTGAGAACATCGCCTTCCAGACCAACATCCTGGCCCTGAACGCCGCCGTGGAGGCCGCCCGGGCGGGCAGCGCTGGAAAGGGCTTCGCCGTGGTGGCGGACGAGGTGCGGAACCTGGCCACCAAATCCGACCAGGCTGCCAAAGCTACCAAGGAGCTGATTGACAACTCTATCACCGCCGTCCAGGACGGCAGCGAGATCGTCAAGCGTGTGTCCGAGTCCCTGGATAAGACCGTCCAGGCCACCAACGAGTCCATGTCCGCCCTTCAGGAGATCGCCAAGGCGGTGGAGGAAGAGGCTTCCGCCATTGCCCAGGTTACCGAGGGCATCGACCAGATTTCCAGCGTGGTCCAGACCAACTCCGCCACCTCCGAGCAGTCCGCCGCCGCCAGCGAGGAGCTGAGCAGCCAGGCCAGCCTGATGAAGGACCTGCTGAGCAAGTTCCATCTCCGTAGCGACAGCGGTTCCGGCACCTCCAGCAGCTATAGCAGCTACAGCGCCCCCGCCTATTCTGAGGACAGCAGCGAAGACTTGTCCTATGACAGCGGTTACAGCGCCGGAGGCAGCGCGTTCAGCAAGTATTAAGCGGTTCCCCGCCGGAGCGCCGTCTGCATCAAGACGCGAGCTGCCAATGGAATGAACGCAGCAGGAAGACCTGCCGCCATCCCGCGCTGGCGGTAGAGTCCCCTGCCACGATGCCAGAAGGCGGTTCGGTGCCGCCTTCTGGCATCATTTGTGCCTGCGAGACATGAAAAGGAGCGCCTCATTATGAAGGATCTAAGACCTCAGGAGCGGGATTTGATTTTCGCCCTGGATATCGGGACCCGCAGCGTCGTAGGCGTTGTGGGAAGGCCCAGCGGCGGACGGTTCAAGGCCCTGGACATCGAGGTGGCGGAGCACGGAAGCCGCGCCATGCTGGATGGTCAGATTGACAACATCCACCAGGTGGGCGGCCTGGCCCGGACGGTGACGGAGCGCCTGGAGGAACGCCTGGGCGTCCGCCTGGAGCGGGTCTGCGTGGCCGCCGCCGGGCGGGCCCTGCGGACCCAGGGCGGCAGCTTTACCATGGACATCAGCGAGGAGAAAACCATCAGCGCCGAGACCATCAGCCGCCTGGAGGCAGGGGCCCTCTCTGCCGCCGAGGAGGCGCTTCAGGTAGAGGACGAGGTCCGGCGGCAGTTCTTCATGGTGGGCTACACCGTGGCCCAATACCGGCTGGACAACTACCCCCTGGCCTCCCTCCTGGACCACAGCGGCCAGAAGGCGGAGGCGGACGTGGTGGCCACCTTCCTGCCCGGCGAGGTGGTGGAGAGCCTGTACGCCGCCATGCGGACGGCAGGCCTCCAGGTTTCCAGCCTGACCCTGGAGCCCATTGCCGCTATGAACGCCGCCATCCCTGCGGAGCTGCGGCTTTTAAACCTGGCTCTGGTGGACATCGGGGCGGGGACCACGGATATCGCCGTCTGCCGGGACGGCAGCGTCACGGGCTATACCATGGCCACTATTGCCGGGGACGAGATCACCGAGGCCATCATGCGGACCTTCCTGGTGGACTTCCAGACCGCCGAGGAGATAAAGCGGAACCTCCGCCCCGGGGAGGACGCCCTTTATACGGATATTCTGGGCTTGGAAAACACCGCCTCCTTTGAGGAGATTCACGCCGCCATCCAAGAGCCCATGGGCCGCCTGGCGGAGGCTATCGCCGCCCAGGTGACGGACCTCAACGGCGGCGCTCCCTCGGCCCTGTTCCTGGCGGGGGGCGGCAGTAAGCTGGACGGCCTCCGGGAGAAGGTGGCCGTCAGCCTGGGCATGGATGAGCGCCGGGTGGCCATTGCTGGGAACAACTTCGCCAAGAGCGCCTTTGCCGACGAGATAAACCTGAACAACCCGGAGTACGCCACGCCCCTTGGCATTGCCGTTTCCGCAGCCCTAGGTCTTTTGAACGACAGCTATGTCATCTCCCTCAACGGGGAGACGGCCAAGCTCTTCCGCAGCGGCGTGCTCACCATCCGGGACATTTTGCTGATGAACGGCTACACCTATGCCGACATGCTGGGCCGCTCCGGAAAGAACCTGGGGGTGACCCTCAATGGGCGGCACATGATCCTCCGGGGGGAGCCCGCCGCCCCCGCCATCCTGCGGGTCAACGGAGAGGAGGCTGCCATTCACGCGGTGGTCCACGCGGGGGACAGCATCCGCTTCCAGCCCGCCCGCAGCGGCAAGGACGCCGCCAGGACCCTGGGGGAGCTGCTGGGGAAGGATTTCTCCGGCCGGGTGCTGCTGAACAACCGGGAGGGGGACTTGAGGACCCCCCTGCGCCAGGGGGATGTGATCCTGACCCTGGAGGGGCCCGCTGGCGTCATCCCGCCCCTGCCGCCGGAGCCCGCTCCGGAAGTCCCGCCTTCCCCGGAGGCGGAGGCCCCTGCCCCGCCCGTTCCTCCGGCGCCCCAGCCGGAGCCGCCGGAAGCGGAGCCGGAGAGGGAGGCGCCGCCCCAAGCGGAGCCCCCTAAGCCGGAGCCAGGGAAGCCCCGGGTCCGCAAGCGGGAGGTGGAGATTCTCCTGAATGGCAAGCCTATGGTCCTCCCGCCGAAGGAGAACGGCCAGCCCTATTACGTCATGGACCTGCTGGAGCGTTCCGGCGTGGACTTTGAGAAGCTGGAGGGGCCCGTCCATCTTGCCATCAATGGGACGGAGTGCGGTTTCAGCCAGGCGGTGAAGGACCGGGATTCCATCACCATCCGCTGAGGACGGACCGCTGGAGTATAAGTAGGAGAGTGAAGCGTTGAAACAGGATAAGGCTGAAAAGATCATCCAAAAGGCCGAACGCAAGGCGGCGAAGGCCGCCAAGCAGGTGGAGCTCGCCGGGAAGAAAGCCGAGGCCGCCAAACAGAAGCAGGCCGCCAGGGCCGAGAAAAAAGCGGCCCAGGTGGCCAAGAACGCCGAGAAAAAGGCGGCGAAGCACGCCAAGAAAGCCGAGCAGGCCACCAAGAAGGCCCAGCTGGCCGCCCAGAAGGCCCAGGAGAAACAGGCCAAGGTGGCGGCCAAGATTGCGGCCAAGGCCCTGGAGGGTGAAGAGGACGGGGCTGGCGGCAAGAAGAAAAAGGGGAAGAAGAAGCTGCTGCTCATCCTCATCCCCGTGGCGGTGGCCGCCATTGGAGCCGGAGCCTTCTTTTTCTTGAAGGGCGGCGGGGAAGAGGAAGAAGCGCCGCTGGAGCCCATCCCCATTCCCCTGGAGTACCTGCTGAACGAGGTTCCCATCACGGCCCTGCCCGTGACCGGGGACGAGGTACTGGTGTACCAGGAGGAAGTTCCCCCTGAGCCCCCAGCGGAACCGGAGGCGCAGGACGGCGGGAAAGACGAAGCTGGGACGCCCGGGGAAGACGGCGGAGCCCCTGCCGGGGAAGAGGGCGGGGAGGAAGAGCCCGCCGCCGCGCCAGCGGAAGAGGAACTGGGCTTCACCAAGATTCTTTACCGCTACGAAGGGCTGAAAAACCCCAGGAGCCTGGCCACCGCCTACGCGGCGGTGATGAGCACCGAGGACGCGGGCTTCTCCCTGGTGGATGAGACGCTGCTGCGCATCGACCCGCCGGAGTCTTACGGGGAGAGCGGCTCCCTTCAGCTGGCCCGGAATATACCCGCCGGGGAAGACGGCACTGGCGGCGGCGTCCAATCCCTGCTTTTGAGCTGGGAGGGGACCAGCTGCTCCGTACTCCTGGATATGCCGGAGGGCCGTGTCCACGACCCGAAGCCGGAGGCCCCGGTATCCGGGTCCACCAGGCGGGGCCTGTCGGACCTGGAGGCCATCCATCCTTCGAAGCTGGGCCTGCCGGGCGAGTCCATGGAGGCTTATTCGATGATTCCCCAGGAGGGCTCCGTCCGCATTGCCGGGGCCGTCTGTATGCGGGTGAACATCTATAGCGCGGGCAACCAGTTCGCGGGGAGCTACTTCCTGTCCAACGACGGAAAGCTCTACAAGCTGGACGAGGCCGCCAACGCGGTGGTAGAGCTGGAGTGGGAGTAATCCGGAACCAGCTGGAGGCTGCCGGGCGTCCCCGTCAGGCAGTAAGCCGTCCGGCCTGGGGCGGCCGTGAGCAGGGGGGCCAGGTGGCTCTCCAGCACGCAGACAGAGGACCGGACGGAGAGGGCGTCCCGCCCCGGCGTCAGCGCCTGGGCGGCCCTGGGGTCCACCTGGGAGATCACCAGGCCGTACTCCCGGCCCAGGGCCATGATTTGCTTGACGGTGACGGCCCGCCGGGCCTCCTCATCCAGGTTTTGGAACGCAATGATGCCGCTGAAGCGGCCCGCAATTTCCCGGAGCACGCCGAGGCGCACCATCGCCCGGCGTGCTTCCTCATTTTCCCGGAAGAGGCGTTCCGCCAGTTCCGGCGGATTGGCGGGCGCTTCCGCCTCCCGGCGTTTCCGGACTGGGGGAGGCTCCTGGGAGAAGCCCAGGGGACGGCCTCCCGCCGCCGTCAGGTCCGCGTTGGTGGTGAAGACGAAGACACAGCGGCGGAAATCCAGCTCCCGGGTTCCCCTTTCGTCGGCCTTGCGTGCGGCGCAGCGCCCCTCGTCCAGGATGGACATGAAGACCTTCAGCACCTCCGGGTGGGCTTTTTCCAGCTCGTCAAACATGAAGACGGTATGGGGGTTCTGCCGCACCGCCTCGAAGACGGGCTGGTCCTCATAGCCCACGTAGCCCGGGGGTGCCCCTGTGAGGCGGTGGACGGAATGAGCCTCGGTAAAGGTGTTCAGCTCCGTCCAGACGAACTGGTGCCGCTGTCCGCAGCAGCGCTCCAGCGCCGGGGCCAGGGCCTTTCCCAGTTCCGACTTTCCCACGCCGGTGGGACCATGGAAGATCAGGGACAGGGGCCGGGCCGGGGCCCGCTTCCCCGCGTGGCTGTAGAGCCGGAAGGCGGTAGCCTCCACGGCCCGGGGCTGGCCCAGGACGCGCCGCTCCAGCTCCGCCCGGAGCTTTAGGTAAAGAGGGGGCCAGGGGGAAGCGGAAGCGGGCCGGGCCGGGGCGGCGGGCCGCTCCTCCGCCAGGACCGGGGGCCGGAAGGGCTGGGGGGCCGGGGGGCCCTCTACTTCCCGCCGGAGAGAGGCCAGCCGGGCCGTCATGGCCTCGTAGCTGTCGAAACGCCAGACGCTCCGGGAGAAGAGGGCGGACAGAACGGGACTCCGCCCCTGGTAGGAGATGGCGGGACGCCAGTAGAGCAGATATCCCCGGTCCCGCCTCAAAAAGCCCAGGACGGCCTGGCGGGGGACGCAGCCCTCCGGCATCCGGCACTCGGGGAACTCATAGCTCTGCCCCTGGGCTCCCAGGAGATCGACCCGGCGGCGCAGGACCTCCCGGACCTCCGGCCCGCTGGAACAGAATTGGGAAAATGTGACGCGCATAGAGCTGTCCTCCTTTGCCTCCTATTATTTCCAGATTCCGGGAATTTTAGAGGCGGCGGGCAAAAAAATACCGGGGATGGCGAGTGCCATCCCCGGTATATTCGGTTTGAGAGGCGGAAAGGGAGGGGGTCACTTCTCCCGGCGGGCCTGGAGGATTTTCCGCTGGAGGGTAAAAATGGCTTGGAGGAGCCGCTCCTGCTCCTTGGGAGGGAGGTCCACAAACTGGCAGCCGTATTCGTATTTCTTCATGGGGCTGGCCGTCTGGGCCCGGACCGTGGTGCGCTTGACCTGGCAGGTGAAGGAGAAGGGCTCCTCCGTGGCGACAAGGACGGTTTCCAGCTGGAAGGTGCTCTCCAGCTGGAAGAGCTTTTCCGACAGGACCCGGGCCCCGCCGCCTCCGATATCCAGGACTTTGCAGGAGTACTTCTGGCCAGAGAGGGAGCGGATCTGTCCCTCTACCCCGGTGTTCTGGCGGAAGAAGTTCCGGTTCTCGATGTTGTAGAGGTATTGCAGCTTTTCAATCCGCCAGAAGGTGGGGTCGTTGGGGCCCACGGCGCCGTTGAGGGTGAAGGTGTCCCCCTCCTTGGGGAAGAAGCGGAGCTTCACGGGCTGGTTGTACAGGCCCCGGGGGAGAAAGCCCCCGCTCTCCCCCAGGACGTCAATCTGGTTGCCGCTGAGGAGCCGGACCCTGCCCACGAAGATCAGGGCGTTGGCGGGGGTCAGCACCTCCACCTTCATGCCGTTGCAGAGCTCGGGAAAGTCGTTGGGCAGGGGCTCCGGAGGAACGGCCTCCTCCCGTTTAAAGAGTGATTTAAAGAATGACATAATGTCAGCCTCCTTGTCAGCGGGTGAGGACCCGGTGCAGGATGACGGCCATCTCCGCCCGGCTGATGGCCGCGCCGGGATTCAGGCGGGAGGCGCTGTTGCCCCGGACGGCCCCCATCTGGACCAGGGCGGCTACAGAGGGCCGGGCGAAGGCGGAAACCTGGTACCCGTCGGTGTAGGAGGAGAGGAGGCCCGTGTCGGCGACGGGGAGGGACTGCCCCGCGGCCTCCAGGGCGCGGCAGATCATGGTCATGGCGCTCTGCCGGGTGATGGGCCGCTCCGGCTGGAAGCGGCCGTTGTTCCCCTGGACGATTCCCAGGTCCCGGGCGGTGGCCACGGCCCCGGCGTAGGTGCTGTTCGCGGGCACGTCGGGGAAGCCAGAGGAACCCGTAGTGGGGAACTGGAAGGCCCGGCAGATCATCAGGGTGAACTCTCCCCGGCTGATGGACTGGCCGGGACGGTAGGTGTTGTTGCGGTATCCGCTGGTGATGCCGCTGGAGCGGAGGAACTCAATGGAGGGCTTTGCCCAGTCCCAGCCGGAAGCGGTGTCGGAGAAGGTGGCGGAGCAGTAGCCATTGGAGAGCTGGAGTTCCACGGAGCCGGAATAGCTGCCGCCTTGGGTGTCATAGGCGGTATAGGGAATGGTCAGGGTGCCCTGGAATTCTGCCTTAGCGAGGTAGCTGATCTGGCCCAGCTGCTGGGCGCCATAGTGGGTGGCGCTGCTGACGCCCGTACCCGTCCGGGAGGGGCCGCTGTAGTTCTGATAGAGGCGCCCCGTGTAGGGCAGGGAGTTGAACTGGACGTAGGACAGGGGGGTCCCCAGGGCCGCCTGGCAGGCATTCTGGAAGTCCGCGGCCCGGAAGGGGATGGGGTGGGCGGAGCTCCCGGTGTAGCGGATGCCGGAGCTGGCGTAGGCGGAGCCGGAAACCGTGACTTCCACGATGCCGCTGAAGGAGCTCCCCCGGGTGCTGTAGCCCGTGTAGGCAAAGGTGACGGTGCCGCTGAGGGAGGCGGCGGCAAAGCTGATGTCGCCCACCAGGTAGCTGTTGCTGGTGTAGTAGTATCCGGTGGAGCTGCTGACCACATTCCCCGTGCGGGTGGCGCTGTTGTAGTGGTGGTAGAGCGTGCCATACTGGGAGGAGGGCAAGTCAAAGCGGACGTAGCTCAGCGTGTCCCCAGTGGCGCTGCGGCAGGCGTTGTTGAAGTCCGAAGCGTTGAACCGGACGAAGCTGTTGACGGAGGCGGAGTAGGTGATGGTCTGGCCGCTGCCGCTTCCCACAGAGATGGTGACGGTGCCGTTGAAACGGACGTGGTCCTCGTCATACCCGGTGAAGGGGATGGTGACGGTGCCAGTGTAGCCCGAGGCGGGGACAAAGGTGATGTTGGAAAGGGAGGGGGAGCCGCTCCTGTGGTAGTCGGTGCCAGTGGAGACCCGGGAACTGGAGGAGCTGTGGTAGTTATAGTAGAGGGTGCCCGTGCCGGAAGAGGGGAGGCTGGTAAAGCGGAGGTAATCCAGGACGTCCCCGGTGATGCCGCGGCAGGCGTCGTTGAACTCCCCGGAACCAAAGGTGACGGGCTGGTTTTTAGGGGTGTTGTAGTGCACCGTTCCCGCGCCGTCGTCCACATGGAGGATGAGGTCGCCGGAGAAGGTGGTTCCGCCAGTGGTGGTGCCCGTGAAGGGGATGGTGACGGTGCCGCTGTAGCCCGAGGAGGGCACGAAGGTGATGTCGGAAATCCGGGGCGTGCCGCTGCGGTAGTAGTTCCGCCCGGTGGTGACCTTCGTGCTGGAGCTGTTGCGGTAGTTCAGGTACAGGGTTCCGGCGCTGGAGGCGGGCAGGCTGTTGAAGCGGATGTAGTTCAGGGTGCCGTTGGTGGCCTGCTGGCAGGCGTTGTTGAAATCGGAGGCGTTCAGGAGCTTCCGCTGGTTCCGCCCGGTGGAGTACTCCACGTTTCCGCTGCCCTCTCCGTTGGCTCCGTAGACCCGGACCCGGACGGTGCCGCTGTAGGAGGCGCCGGAGCTGTCGGTGCAGCGGTAGGGGATATCCACGTCTCCTGTGTAACCCTTGGCCGGGACAAAGGTGATGTTGTCCAGGGAGGGGTTGCTGGAGGCGTAGTAACGGGTGGAGTTGTTCACCTTGGGGGAGTACTGGCCGCCGGGGCTGTAGTTGAAGTAGAGGGTGCCCCGGCTGGAGGAGGGCAGGCCGAAGGTGACGTAGCTGATGGCCCGGCCAGTGCGGCCCTTGCAGACGGCGGAGAAGTGCTCCGCCGCGAAGGAGACGGGCTGGTCCACCGCCGTGGAGTAGCTGACGTCCCCGGTGGCCGTGGCCTCGATGCGGATGGTGCCGGAGAAGGTGGTGCCGATGGTGGAGACGGCGTTGTAGTCCACCACGGCGGTGCCGTCAAAGCCCGGCAGGGGAACGAAGGTTACGTCCCGCAGGGCCATCTGGCCCTGGCCGGAGGGCTGGTAATAATACCGCTCCGTGCCGCCCACGCCATGGCCCGGGGTCTCGGGGGAGGCGTACTTGTAGTAGAGCACGCCGTTTTTGGTGGAGACCTTCAGGCTGTAGACGCAGTCCAGGGGGCCTCCGGCCTTGGACTGGGAGCGGCTGTTCAGCTCGCTCAGGATGCCGGAGAAGGAATAGGTGGGCTCGGAGCCCATGTTGACGGTGACGGCTTGGGCGACGTCCTCGGAAACGGTGACTTTGAAGCTGGCGCTGTAGCTGGTTCCAGCTACGGTAGCTTTGATGATGGCGTTCGTGCCGGGATAATTGGCGGTGACCCGTCCGCTGACCACTTGGGCGACGGAGTTGTTGCTGCTTTCCCAGTTGATGGTTTTGGATTTCGCGTTGCCGTAGGCGTCGGGGATGACGCTGATGTCCCGGTATTGGAAGATATCCACCACACTGTCTTCCCGGAGCTGGATGGTTTCCCCCTTGCTGCCGGAGGTGGATTTCTTCACATAGCTCAGCAGGAGGCCGGAGACCTCGATTTCCCGGATGGCGGTGGGACCATCAGACCCGCCGGCCTGGGCGCGGATGACAGCGGAACCGGGGGAGACGCCTTTGACGGTGCCGTCTTGGGAGACTGTAGCCACGGAGGAGTCGCTAGAGCTCCAGGTGACCGTTTTGTCCTCTTCAAGGGCATCGGAGGGGGTGACGGAGGCATTGAGCTGGAAGGTTTTTCCGGGATCCAGGAATTTGAACTCGTTGGTCATGGGATTGGTGATGGATACGCCTGTGACCTGGGGAGCCCGGGGCTCCACAATGGAGACGACGCAGAAGGCGGTGGCCCGGGGGTCCGCAGCGGCATAGGCGGTGATGGTGACGGTTTGCCCCGGCGAGGCGTTTTTACTGGCGGTGACTTTGCCGTTGGTGGTTACGGTCACAACGGAGTTTTTTTCAGATTCCCAGGTGACGTACTGGTTGGTGGTCCCCTTTACCTCCGGGTCCAGGGTGGCGCTTTCGCCGGGGGCAAGACTGAGGGAAGTCCGGTCCAGCGTCAGGCTGATGTTGGAGCTGGGAGGGGTCACGGGAGTGGAAGGGGTAATCGTGAGGGTGCAGGTGCCGGACTTTGAGGGGTCTTCCATAGAGGTTGCCCGGATGGTGACGCTTCCGGCGGGTGTGCTGGATGGAACGGAAACCGTCCCGCCGCTTACGGTAACAGGAGAGGAACTGGGCTCAACGGACCATTTGACGGATTGGTTAACGCCGGAGGGCTGGACAGAGGCGGACAGCTTCGTGGAACTGCCAGCGGCAACGCTGGCCGTATTGGGGCTTACGGTTACTCCCGTGACGGTGGGGGAGGCGGGGGCTGTTACCTCAACCGTAGCGGTAGCGCTGAGGCCGCTTCCATCCGTCGCGGTGACAGTGATGGTAGTGCTTCCCTCGGCAACAGGGGTAACCTTTCCATCCTGATCAACGGTTGCGGCGCCGGGATTGGAAGAACTCCAGGTAAGAGCCGCCGGGAGGTCCGCGTCTGCCGGGTCAGGGACTAGCGTGAGGGTGGAGGTTCCGCCGCCAACCTCCAGGGCCAGCTTGTCTGGCTGAAGGCTCATGGAGGTGGCGGGAGACGCTGCCGCCGGAACGGCCAGCAGGGAGCACGCCAGCGCCAGGGCCAGCAGCAGGGCCCCGGCCCGGCGAAGGAAACGAGATTTCATAAAACATACACTCCTTTACCAAAAAACAAAAAAGAGGGCGGGCGGTGACGCCCGCCCTCAGGGGGCTGCAGGGTGTTTCGGTTAAGTGACCGATGCGTCCCATCCGTCGGTGACGACGATGAACTTGGGTTTCCAGAAACCGTTCGCGTCCTGCACCACATCGAGGCGGATGGTCAGGCCCTTTTGGCCGTAGTTACCGTTCTCGTGGGCGAGGAACTGGTCAAATTCAATGAAGGCTCCCAGTTTGGCGTTTGTCACGGTGAAGGACAGGGTGCTGCACTTCGGCAGGCTGGAGCCCGGCGGATAGGCGGTCAGGTCCTTTACCTGCGGAACGTGCCGGATGGTGTTAGTCGTGGATTTAATGGTGATGGAGCTGGCGATGTAGCCGTCCCGGCCCAGCAAGTTTGCGGGGTCCGTATCCACGACCTGCATCAGCTCCCGGCCGTTGTAGGCGTAAGAGAGGGGGCCGTCGAAGGCAATGGAGAGGGGACCGCTGACGCCGTTGTTGAGCGCGGCCAGGGCCTCCTGCTTGGTTTCATAGGCTTCCGTTTCGAAGCTGATGGAGTTGACCATGGGGTGCTGGGCGTCGGGGTTGGTCAGGTACCGGGCGGCAGTAAAGGCGTAAGCGGAGCCGTCCCCCTGGCCGCAGGCGACGAACCAGTATCTTCCGCTGGCGTTTTTCAGCTCATTGGCGCAGCTGACCGACTCCTGCCAGGTGGAACTGCGCAGCTGCAGCGCCTTGATACCGACCTTGATGATGCTGGTTCCGTTGGTCTGCGCGGAGTTGAACCAGGAGCCGATTTCATCCTGGATAGTGGGGGTGCAGAAGAGGTCGAAGACCGAGCCGTAGTATTCGCTGCTGATGGTGTACTGGGTAGCCATGGCCTCTAGGAAGCTGAGCCCCCTGTAACGGGTCTCCGCCTCCTCAATCCGTGCCTGGGAGATTCCCATGGCCTGGGCGTAGGTGGGGTCCCAATAATCGTCCATCTGGCGTCCCAGCATGTCGCCGACCTGCAGGTCGTTGATGACCAGGTAGCTGACGTCGGCGTCCTTCTTGGTGCCGCCAGCGATGGGGGCGGTTTTCAGGGAGTTGACCGTGGCCGAGGGGTTGCTCAGCGTGGCCTGGAGGACAGGGCGGGAGACCTTGCGGGTCTCGAAGCGGAAGGCGTACACCTGGGAGGTGGACTCCTGGGACTCGCCCTCCAGGACGAAGTAAATGATGTAGGGGGTGAGGGGCTCCAGCTTGTTTTGGATGGAGAGGTTCACCATCTTACCCGGATAGGGGTCATTGCCGTGAATCAGGCTTTCGTCAGGATTGGTGATGGCAAGGCTGACAGGGGCGGAAACGTTGGGCTCGGTAATGCCGTAACCGCTCTCCGGAAGTTTCAGCCAGGCATTCCGGTCGTTCAGGCCGATGTGCGTGCCGTCCAACAGGGTGGTGGACACCTCTCCGGCCTCGGCAATCACGTAATAGTAATGGCTGGGCGTGCGGCTGAGCAGGAAGTTTACCGTGACGCCAGTGTCGCTGGGGACGATGGTGGGCGTATCGCTGATGAAGGTGGGGGGCTGGGTGTCCCGGAAGGTGTATTCCATGGGCCACTTTTTCACGGGCGTGCCGATCTCGTCCACCCGGTCATTGGTAGCTTGGTGGTTTTGGTAGACCGTGGGCGTCAGGGATTTCTGGATCAGCGAGGTCAAGGAGCTTTCGTCCTTAGCGACGACTACCACGTCGATGCCCACCGTTCCGGCGCAGTCGTTCCGGTTGGTAATTCCGTTTAAGCTGGTGACCACGATGCCATAGTCCACATTTTCTGTCATGGAGTTCAAGGCGCTGAGGGGATAGATCTGGGAGGCCTGCCCGCCCTGCTTCCAGATGGTATAGGCCAGGCTGAGGCCCACCTCGGGGTTCCGCGGGGTCACGTTGAACAAGGCGTCGTCCAGGATTTGCTCCCAGGTACCGCTGGCGGGCTTGCGGTAGAGGTCAATGGTGATGTGCTGCTTGGACCAGAGGATCATGTCCCACACGGTCTCCGGTCCGGCATTGCCGGTATTTTTCGGCTCCAGGGTAAAACTCATGTCAAAAACGATGGGATTTCCACTGGCGTCCAGGGGGCCGGTCCGGGGGCCTTTCTGGTATTCCAGCTGGGCGTCCACCGTGGTGAAGACGGGGAGCTTATAGCCGCTCGAGGGCGTCTGGACATTGTGCTTCATCCGGTTGTGCCCGTCGGAGTTGTCGGCAATATCGGAGACAATGAAGAAGTAGGACTGTCCGCTGCCCAGGTTGATGGCGCTGGCCCCTTTGTCCCCTTCTTTAAAGGGGAAGGCGATGGTCATTTCACCAGTGCCCGTGCGGTCCCGGCTGACGGTGGCAAAACGGTAGTCGATGACCCAGTTGTTGCCGATGGAGGCGGCGTTTTCCGCCGTGCGCTCGGCCACCAGTTCCGGGGTTCCCCGGGCAGGCTGGCGGTAGAGCTTAATGTGCTTGCGGAGGAGGTCGGCAAAGACCTTCTGGTAGTCCGCGTTGCCGCTTTGGGCGTTGTTATAGGCCTCTTCGAAGCTGTCAAAGAAATCCTCGCCGTTCTCGTTCCGGGCGGCCAGCACCACCTCGGAGAAGACCAGCTGAACCGTGGAGGAGGGATAGGGTGTGGGCCGGGTGGCGGGGCTGTCCTCGGGTTCGTTGGTAAACTGCTGCTTCACCGTGGGAGGCTCGTTGTCCAGGGTGTTGATCGTCATGGGGGGCGTCAGCTCCTTGGAGTAAACGCAGTAGTTCCCGGCGGCGTCTTTGGCCACGTAGTAAAGGTCATAGGTGGTTTGGGGCTCCAGGCCGCTGATAGTAAAGGTATAGGCGGTGCCAGCCCTGGCCGCCCGGATGGGGCCGCCCCGGCGGACAACGTTGCTTCCGGTGCCGTTTTCAATTTGAATCTGCCCAGCCAGGCCCGGGTTATCCTTATCGATGCCGCTGCTGTAGAAACTGGCGCCCTGCTTTACGACGGCCCAGTACAGCATGCCGGGTTCATCCAGGCCGAACTCCATGGTCACCTGCTTGGCAGCGATGGCCTTGGTGCGGAGGAACTGGATCGTAGGCGGCGTCAGGTCCTTTGTGGTGAAGGTGACCTTCCGGACGGCGGAGCTCTTCCCGTTGTCCGCGTCGTTGAGCCAGAGATAGAGGTCGTACTGGGTCTGCTCCTGGAGGTGGGACGAGTTGATCCGGGAGAGGAGGAAGGGCGTGTTCTTCCGCAGGGTCACGATGCCGTAGCCCAGGTTCCCCGGCAGGGCTGCGGCGCGGAAGTCCGCCGCCGTGGGAGCTGCGGAGCCCTTGGGGAAGAGGGCGTAGTACATTTGGCAGTCCTTGGTGGCCATGACCATGATCTGGGCCACCTGCTCGTTGTCGGCGTCCACCGTCAGGATGGGCGTCTGGGGATAGCCGGTGGCGAAGTTGGGGGCCGAGTCGTCCGGCGTGGTAAAAGCGGCGATTTTCACGGGGCTGCGCCGTCCCCTGGCGTCCACCAGCAGGGCGGAGACGTAATAGGAACCCTCCCGCGTCAGGCCCGTTATCCGGGCGGTGAACTCCGTTTTGGAGGCGGTGGCCTTGATGGTGCCGCTGCGGAGAATCTTGGCGTGGGAGCCGGGGTTCATCAGCTCCTCCTCGCCCAGGGAGCCGTCCATCAGGGCGGTGACGGCCCAGTGGATGGTCCCGGCCTTGTTGCCGCTGAACACCGCAGTGGCGGAGGTGGGGGCGATGTCCTTGACCTTGGGATAGCCCGCCAGCAGCCGGGGGTCCTCGGAGGACTCGGCGGCGATGTTGGAGTTCATATCCTGGTTAAAGACGTTGCCAGTGATGCCGGGACGGATGTAAATGGTATCCGGCAGCATGGTGACCTTGGAGCCGGGGGCGTTGATGTTCAGGTGGCTGATGCTCCCCAGGCCGTCCACGTTGGCGGCCCGGTCCAGGTTCAGCTCCCGGATGGAGGCCAGGTCGTCGATGGTCAGCTTGGCGTCCACGGCTCTTTCGTCCATGGTGATGACGTCGGCCACGCCCTGGGCCATCTGGAGGGTGGAGCCCGGGGTCATGTTCACCACCCGCTTGATGTTGCCCGCCAGCTGGAACAGGGAGTCCTCGATGCCGTCCAGCCGGATGGTCTGGAAGCCCAGGCCGTCCTCGGTCCGGTCCTCTAAGTAGCCGGAGGTGCGGACGGTGACCTCGCCGATATTGGTAAGGCCCTCGGCCTGGACGGAGAGGAACTGCTCCGAGAGGCTGTCCAGCTCCAGGGCCCCGGCGGTGACGTTGCGCAGGAGGACGCTCTGCTTGCCGCCCTCCGCCTCGCCGCCGCCGCAGATGATGATCTTGCCCAGGACGGTGACGTTTTCCAGTTCCACGCTGCCCAGGCCTACGCCTCCGGTGAGATAGAGGTTTCCGGTGACGGTGGTGTCCTTCAGCTTGACTCCGGGGGTGGTGATGGTCAGGTTGCCGTACACGCCGCCGGAAGTCTGTTCGCCGGGCTCCTGGACCAGGGTGCCCAGGGCGCGGACCAGGAAGCAGGCCATCTGGCCCCGGGTGATGGGGCGGTCGGGCTTAAAGGTGCCGTCGGCATAGCCCTGGATAATGCCCAGGTCCGCAGCCTCCTGTACCAGGCCGCGGCTCCAGCCGCCGATCTGGTACATGTCGGTGAAGCTGGTGGAAGCGGCGCCCGTGACGCCCTGGAACCGGAGGCACCGCCCCAGGAGGACGGCGGCCTGCTCCCGGGTGACGAGGGCCATGGGGTCAGCGGTGGTAGGGCTGGTGCCGTTGAAATAGCCCGCCTGGTGGGCGATGCTGATATCCTCGGCGTACCAGGCGTTGGGGCGTACGTCGGCGAAGGTGTTGGGGCCCGTCTCGGTGTAGCCGAAGGCCCGGTTTACCAGGGTGACAAACTCCGCCCGGGTGATGGGGCGGTCCTCATGAAGGTTGCCGCTGGAGTCCCCCCGCATGACGCCCCACTCCTGGACCTGTTCCAGGTAGGGGGTCATCCACTCCGCCGCCTGGGCGGGGCGGGCGGTGAGAAAGGCGCAAAGGGCCAGGGCAGTAAGAACCAGGGCCGCCAGGAAGGCGGACCCTGGTATAGAAGCGCGGCGGGCGCGGGTTTTCTGAGTCATGTCTGATTCCTCCTCGATCCGTCAGTCCTGGGCGTCGCGGCTTTGCAGCTGGAGGCTGAACACCGCCTCCCGCACCACGACCTCCTCGTCCTCGCACATGTCCACGAATTTGGTGGCGTACATGAAGCGGTCATTTTGCAGCTCCTGCTTCCGTAAGATTTCACAGCGCAGGATCACCGGCTCCTCCGTGGGGGTGACGACAATTTCCATCTGCTCGTGGAGCTCCAGCTGGCAGTCCGCGTAGAACGCGATGCCGCCGCAGCTGAGGTCGATGGACTTCGCCGTCCGCCGCCCGCCCCAGGAGGAGCTGGGAAGCGGGTAGAGGAAGGTGTCGAACTTCACCGGGACCCGCAGGTTCCGCCGGACCTCCGGGTCCAGCGTGGCGATTTTTTCCAGGAGCACCGTGTCTCCCCGCTGGCGGAGGATGCGGCACTGGATGGGCGGCTCCTCGCTGCTGGAGCTGAAGAGGGTGATGACCTCGTGGGCCATGACGTTGTCCACTTTGTTGTGCAGGACGTTCAGCCGCATGGGGACGGCGTCCGCCGGGGTGGCCAGCTCGCCGTTGGCCAGGGCGTGGTTCTGGGTGTCCAGAATGAGGTATGTGCGGTTGGCTGTCATGTCGTTTCCTCCGTTTCGCTGGGCGGCGTCTGGCCGCGCTCCTCCTGGGGCTTTTGAGCCTTTACGTTTCCGGTGGGGTCGAAGTGGAGGAAATACACATAGATCTCCACAATGGCCTGGTACAGGCTCTCCGGGACCTCCTGCCCCAGCTGGAGCTGGGTGAGGATGGTGGAGAGGGAGTTGTCCTCATAGATGGGCACGCCGCAGTCGGCGGCGGTCTCCACGATCTTCTCCGCCATATATCCCATGCCGGAGGCCACGATGACCGGAGCGGAGTCTCCCGGCCCGTATTGCAGGGCCACCGCTTTTTTGGCCCTGGTGGTTCCTTCAGATCTTGACATTGACACTGTTCTTCCCTTCAAAGATTTTGGGGAACACCTCGGTCAGCGTGACCGGGCGGTCCATCCGCCGGACGGCCACCCGGGCGGGCTTCAGGTCGTTCCGGGTGAGAATCTGGGAGACGGCGTCCCCAATCTGCTTGGTAAAGGGAACCGCCGCGTCGGGGCAGGCGATCTGGACATCCACGTCGGCCCCCTGGGCGGTGAGGATGACGTCGAACAGCCCCAGGGACTGAACGTCCATCTTGAAGAGGAAACGCATGGTATTCTTTCCGCCTCCGCCTCCCCGGTTGTGCTCCTCCTCGGCGTTGGGGTCCACCCACAGCTCGGAGAAGAGCATCCGCCCGTCCCACTCCAGGGGGAGGAGGTAGTGGTTGATGGGCATGTAAACGCTCTCGTTCAGCAGCATGGCGGCCAGGAGGTTCTGGAAGGCCTGCTGCACCTCGGCGCTGCCCTCCCCCCGGAAGGCCCGGGCGGCGGCGGCGGCCAGCTGGTTGGAAAACTCGATGGCCTTGGAAGCCTCGGCCCCGCCTCCCCGGCTCTTCAGCAGCAACAGCAGGGACTGGTCGTCGATGCCCCCCAGCTGGCCCTTCAAGGTGCCGTAGCCGCTGAGCTGGTGGAAGCCCTCCAGCAGCTTTTCCTCGGAGCCGTTTTCATACCGGGCCACGTTCAGCGCCAGCATGGTCAGAAGGGCCCGGGGGGTGCCCATGTCGTGGGTCCGTTCCACATAGGAGGACATATAGGGGAAAATCTGCCGCTGGAGGAGCTGGAGGTTTCCCTGCCGGTTTCCTGCGGCGATGCCGTTCTGGAGCTGGGCCGTCAGCTCCCGGAGCTTCTCCGCCCAGCTGGCGGGCATGGCGTCCGCCATGGACTGGAGGTCCCGGAGGAGGTTGCCCTCGATATGGGCTGTGGAGTCAAAGTCCACATAGGCCTTCAGGAATTGCAGGATATCCGAGCGCACCCCCTCGGAGGCGGCCCGGGCGTAGGCGCTGCGGAGCAGGGCGAAGAGGGCCCCGCCGAAGCGGGTTCCGGTCTTGAACTGGCCCTGGAGGAAGTCCAGGAGCTGGCTCTCGTCCATCCGCATCATTTCCAGAAGCCGGGCCATCTCCTCGGCAATGCCGGCGCTGAGCCCGGAGGAGACGACGATGCCCTCCCGTCCGGAGAAGATGCGGGCAAGGCTGTCCGCCAGGCCCGGGGTGTCCCGCAGGCGCTGGAGGAAGGTCTGGAAATTGGAATCATACCGGATTCCGCCGTCCCCCTGGAGGTTGCTGTCCTGCTGTTCCGTCCGCCCGTCGGCGCGGACGACCTTGCTGGGGTCGGGGACATTTTGGATTTGCGTGTTGTCCGGGGAAACCGTAATGTTCCGGTTAATGGTGGTCTTGTCATAACCGGGTACCGGATTGGTGGCGCCGAGCAGATCAGGCATTCATGACACCTCACAGAAAAAACTTGCTGCCGCTACTTATTTTTTTAGCGCAACAGGTCGATAGTAATGAAAAAGGCTGATAAGGTGGTGTTTTCGTGAGCAACAATGATATCTTGGATATGTACATCTACGAAACCAATACGCTTCTTGAGCAGCTGGAGAGCATCGTTCTGGACGCGGAAAAGGAAAATACATTCTCTCAGGACAACGTCAACGAGATCTTCCGCATCATGCATACCATCAAGGGCTCTTCCGCCATGATGGAGTTCGACACGCTGGCCCGGGTCTCACACCGCATTGAGGACATGTTTTTCCTCATCCGGGAGGGCACGATGTCCGTGGTGAAGGACGAGGACCGTCCGGCGCTCTTCGACGTGATGCTCCACTCCGTGGACTACTTCCGGGAGGAAATGGAGAAGGTGGAGGCAGAACAGCCCCTTAATGAAGATGTCGGCAGTTTCCTTGAAAATATTAATAGTTTAATCGCCAAAATTAAGGGGGAAGAAATTCCAGCGGAGCCCGCTCCCAAGGCCGCCGCCCCTGCGGCGGCGGCAGCCCCGGCGGCCCCGGCCCCCGCGCCCGCCCAGACCACGGAGGGCAGCGCCGAATTCCCCTACGGCCTCCGGGTCTTCTTTGACGAGGGGTGCGGCATGGAGAACCTCCGGGCCTTCATGCTGGTTACGTCTGTGCAGGGCTTCTGCGCCGACGCGGACTTCACCTACCAGCCCGCCGGCGTGGAGACGGATTCCTCCCTGTCCGAGACGGTGGTGGAACACGGGTTCCTCCTCCAGTTCCGCAGCGAGGAGGACCGGGCCCGGGCCGTGCCCATCGTGATGACCGCCGGGTCCGTCCATTCCTACGAGGAGCAGAACTACGCGCCCCCGGCGCCCCCGGCGGCGGCGCCCGCCCCGGCGGCCCAGGAGGCGGCTCCCGCCGTCCAGAAGGCTCCCGCCGCCCCGGCGGCCCAGCCCGCGGCGGCATCCGCCCAGCACCAGGGCCAGGGGGGCCAGAAGGAGAGCCTCATCAGCGTGGGCCTGAGCAAGCTGGACCAGCTCTCCGCCATTGTGGGCGAGATCGTCATTACCGAGGCCATGGTCACCGCGTCCCCGGATTTGAAGGGCCTGCACCTGGACGCCTTCTCCAAGTCCGCCCGGCAGCTGCGCAAACTGACGGATGAGCTCCAGGACGTGTCCATGTCCCTGCGGATGATCCCGGTGTCCAACACCTTCCAGAAGATGAACCGCATCGTCCGGGATATGTGCAAAAAGCTGAACAAGCAGGTGAAGCTCACCCTGGTGGGCGAGAACACCGAGGTGGACAAAACCATCGTGGACTCCATTGGGGACCCCATTATGCACATGGTCCGGAACTCCATGGACCACGGCATTGAGGAGAGCGTAGAGGAGCGCATCGCCGCCGGGAAGGACCCCGTGGGCGAGATCCTGCTCTCCGCCCAGGATACCGGAAGCGAGGTTATCATCCAGATTTCCGACGACGGCGCGGGTGTCAACGACGAAGCCGTGCTGGCCAAGGCCATCCGCAACGGCATTGCCTCCCCCGATGTGGAGTACTCCCACAAGGAGATTTTGAACTTCCTCATGGCCCCCGGCTTTTCCACCAACCAGCAGGTGACGGAGTTCTCCGGCCGGGGCGTGGGCATGGACGTGGTGAAAAGCGGCGTGGAGAGCCTGGGCGGCTCCGTCAGCATCACCAGCGAACAGGGCCGGGGCATGACTACCATTATGCGCATCCCCCTGACCATGGCCATCATGGACGGCATGGAGGTCTCCGTGGGAAGCTCCATCTTCACCATCCCCATCAACAACATCCGCTCCAGCATCAAACTCACCGAGGCGGACATTCTCCACGACTCCGTCAACGGCGAAATGGTGAAGATGCTGGACGGCTACTATCCCGTCATCCGGGCCAAGGACTTCTACAACCTCCCCGGCGGCGCCGAGAAGATTGAGGAAGGCATCCTGATGTGGCTGGAGTCCGGCGACTGCTCCTACTGCCTGTTTGTCGACGAGCTTCTGGGCGAGCAGCAGATCGTGGTGAAGCCCCTGCCCGCCTATGTAAACAACTTCGATATCAAAAACTACGGGATCACCGGATGCAGCATCCTGGGAGACGGCAACATCAGCATCATCCTTGACGCGGGCGGCCTCTACGCGGCGGCCCGGAATATCTGAGCGCCAAAGGAGGGCAAAACGCAATGAGTAACGAAAACGTCCTGTTCCAAGTGGAGGACGACACGCTGGAGAACCGGGTCCAGGAGGACGAAGGCGCCGGAAGCCGGAAGCACCTCATCTTCACCGTGGACAATCTCAAAATCGGCCTGGACGCCGAGCAGGTGGTGGAGATCATGAACACCTACACCGCCACCTACCTCCCCATGATGCCGGACTATATCCAGGGCATCTTCAACATGCGGGGCCAGATCATCCCCATTATGGACATCCGCCTCCGCTTGGGGAAGCCCCCTGCGGAGAACGGCATCCTCATCGTGCTGGACTACGACAACAACCAGCTGGGCATCCAGGTGGACTCCGTGGACCTGATGCTGGACATTCCCAACGACAGCATCGTCCCCATTCCCTCCCAGAGCGCCCAGAAGCTGGTCTCCGGCATGTGCACCCTGCCCGACGGCTCCGGCACCATGCTGGTGCTGGACTGTGAGCAGCTGATTGCCCACGGCTCCTTCGATTAACCCCCGGGAAGCGGTGAGAAAACATGGATACGGAAATCAAAACCGGGAGCGCCTTCGGGCCCATGACGATTTCGGACGCGGACTTTAAGCGGATGGTGAACTTCATCCAGTCCACTTACGGAATCGACCTGAGCCAGAAGAAGCAGCTCATTACCAGCCGTCTTTCCCCGACGCTGAAGAAGCTGGGATACGGGACCTTCGGGGACTTCGTGAACCACCTCCTGGACAAGAAGGAGAACGACGAGGTCACCCTGGTCCTGAACAAGCTGACCACCAACTACACCTTCTTCATGCGGGAGAAGGAACACCTGGATTATTTCTGCAACAAGATCATTCCGGAGATTGTCCGCCGCCACGAGCGCGACAAGACCCTGGCCATCTGGAGCGCGGGCTGCTCCAGCGGGGAGGAGCCCTATAACATCACCATGTTCCTTTACGATTACCTGGGCTCCCGGGCCAAGGAGTGGGACACCCGCATCCTGGCCACGGATATCTCCGCCCAGGCCCTGGCCAGCGCCCGGCGGGGAACCTATAACCTGCCGGATACCATCCCGGCGGACTGGAAGCGGAAGTACTTCACCCCCAACCGGGACGGCACCCACACCGTGTCCCCCGCCGTGAAGGACAACGTGATTTTCCAGACGTTCAACCTGATGGACCCCATCCGCTTCCGCCGGAAGTTCGACGTGATCTTCTGCCGGAACGTCATGATTTACTTTGACCAGCCCACCAAGGATGCCTTGGTCCGCCGCTTTTTTGACGCCACGGTCCCCGGCGGCTACCTGCTGATCAGCGCCTCGGAAAACCTGAGCCAGAACGCGCCCTATCGCCGTTTGGCTACGGCGACCTTCCAAAAATAAGAAGGAGGTGGTTCCCTCAACATGGAACTGGGGAAGAAAATCCGCGTATTGGTGGTAGATGACTCCGCCCTGGCCCGGAACCTGATTATCCAGGGCCTCTCGGCCCATCCCAGGATTGAAGTCATCGGATACGCCATTAACACCTTGGACGCGAAACAAAAGCTGCCCCGCTTGCGGCCGGACGTAGTCACCATGGACGTGGAGATGCCCGGGCAGAGCGGCATCGATTTCCTGAAGGAGTACCTGCCCAACAACCCGGTGCCCGTGATTCTGTGCTCCTCCCTGAACCTGAAGGTCTTCGACGCGCTGAATGCCGGCGCGGTGGACTTCGTCCGCAAGCCCGACGTGCAGGAGAGCAAGGAGGTCTTCGTCACCAACCTCACGCAGAAGGTGCTGGTGGCCTCCATGGCCAGGCCCCGCTCCGTCCCGCTGCGGAGCCCCTCGGTGGCGGTGGATACGCCGGTCCTGGGGGGCGGATTGGCGCTGGACCGTGTGCTGGTGGGCCTGGGCGCTTCCACCGGGGGCACGGAGGCGACCCTGGAGGTCATGCGCCGCCTCCCGGCGGACATTCCGCCCATGGTCATCGTCCAGCACATGCCCAAGGGCTTCACGCAGATGTACGCCGACCGCTTGAACCGCATCTGCAAGATGGAGGTCCGGGAGGCCCGGAACGGCGACGAGCTCCATCGGGGGCTGGCCCTGGTGGCCCCGGCGGACCTCCAGTGCCGGGTGGTGCGCATCGGCGACAAGTACACCGTCTCCTGCACCCAGGGAGAGAAGGTCAGCGGACACCGCCCGTCGGTGGACGCCATGTTCCACTCCATGGCGGAGGTGGTCCGGTGCAAGATGGTGGGCATCATCATGACCGGAATGGGCCAGGACGGCGCCGCCGGGCTGCTGGAGATGCGGAAAAAGGGTGCTTATACCATCGGCCAGGATAAGGAGTCCAGCGTGGTGTACGGTATGCCCATGGTGGCCAACGACATCGGGGCCGTCTGCGTCCAGGCGTCCTGCGAGAATGTGGCCAATGTGCTGCTCCGGCATTTAAAGACCCTGCACTAAAACGGATATGAGACACGCGGCTCCCCCTCCCTTCCGGAGGCGGGAGCCGTTCGGCTTCTGCGAAACCCGCGCCGAAGCCGCTCTATTCTCTGCCAATTAAGAAAATTCTCCCTCCCGTCCTTAACTTTCCCGCCGTTTTGCCGATATGAATAATGAAGTGATAAGAAGTGAAATGATGGCATGAGCAAAGGATGTGAATGATGATGCTGACTTCTACCGGGTCCGGCCCCGTCTCTTCCATTAGCCGGACAAAGGCCTATTACCCCGCCCAGAAGCGGGGGACGCCCGCCCAGCCTGCCTCTGGGCACAATTACGATTCCGCCGATTTCTCCGCCCCCGCGGGCCGGAGGAGCTTCCAGATGGAAATGGTCAGCCGCCTCTCCCGGGAGGTGCGGACCGCCAACACCACTGGCGACATTCAGGAGCTGCGCCGGGAGGTGTCCGCCGGGGAGTACCGTCCGGACCCCATGGCCATCGCGGGCAGGATGCTCTTGATGGTGGAGGAGTGAGGCATGGAGGAAATTTACCGTTCCTATCTAGGATTCCTGAATTCCATGAGCCGGGGGCTGGAAAGCCTCACGGGCTTGAATGAAAAAAAGCTGGCCGCCGCCCAGGCGGATGACCTGACGGTGCTGAACGAGCTTTTGAACCAGGAGCAGGCCCAGGCCCTGAACTTCCGGGGCCTGGAGCTGGCCCGGGATAAGCTGCTGGCCCAGCTGGGGCTGGCGGGCGTGCCGCTGTCCAAGGTGCCCGGCCGCTTCCCCCCCGCCATGCAGGAGGAGGCCCGGAAGGCAGTGGAGACGCTGCAGGACCGCTACGCGGCCTACCGGAGGACCGCCGGAAAGACGCGGACGCTTTTGGAACAGAACCTCCACGAGGTGGAGGGCATTATCGTACAGCTGGGGGGGCCTCCCTCCGGCGGACCGGGGGGCCCGGGCTATGGGAAAGAGCCGGAGGGCAGCGCCCCGCCCCCGTCTATGAAGACGGATTTCCGCGCCTGAGGCACGAAGACAATAAGGAGTATTTGAATATGGGCATTGGTACCTTTGGATCCTTCACCCAGGCCCGTCTGGCGATCTACGCCGCCCAGACAGGCATCAGTGTGACGGGCAACAATATTTCCAACATCAACACCCCGGGCTACACCCGCCAGCGCCTGAACCAGGTCAGCCTCTATGCCGCCGGGGCGGACCGCTATTACGCCGAGGGCGATATCCGCACGGGCCAAGGCGCCCTGGTGAAGAGCCTCTCCCAGATCCGCAGCCCCTACCTGGATATCCGTTACCGGACGGAGAGCGCCAAGGCGGGCTATATGGATAGCAAGCTGGAAGTCCTGAATGAGATCCAGCGGATCCTGGACGAGGTGGGCGCGGGCGATGCCAGCGAGGGCGAAGGGGGCTTCGGCATCCTGGGCCTGGATCTGGAGAAGCTGTCCGCAGCCCTGAACAACCTGATCGACCAGACCGGGCACCAGGAATACGACAATACCGTCCGGCAGATTTGCAAAAACCTGATCGGAAAGTTCAACACCTACGCCAACCAGCTGGAGACGGTACAAAAAAATACGGTCAACCAGCTGAAGGAAAATGTTGACAAGGTCAATAACTACCTGACCACGATCCGCTCTTTGAACGAGGAAATCCGCAAGAGCGAGATTCACGGCGACCCCGCCCTGGAGCTCCGGGACGAGCGGAACCGCCAGATCGACGAGCTCTCCGAGCTGATCGACATCAATGTGACCTACAGCGAAGAGATCATTTCCGGCGGCGTGACGGTGGAAAAGCTGACCATCCGCCTGGACGACGCCAACACGGACGCCAGCGTGACCACCGACGAATCCCTGCTGGTGGACGGCGTGTTCAGCGCCCAGCTTTCCTTCGGGACGCCCATGCTGAACGAGGAGTACGACCCGGAAAAGGTGGACGCGCTGAAACAGGAGCTGGACGCCGGAAACATCACCCAGGATGAGTACGACGCCCGGTACGCGGAGCTCACCAGCAAATATCTGAAGAAAAATGAGGACGGCACTACCACTCCCGTGGAGGACATCCGGGACGCCACCATCCTGACGGACGGGGACAATCCCCTATACAGCCTCATGATCTCCGAGCTGAGGAACAAGGTGGGGGACCTGCATGTGGACCCCCAGGTTTACGCCGAGGAGACGGTGGAGTTCGCGGACCTGCCCGCCGGGCTCAAGTTTAACCCGAGGACCAACCAGGTCCTGGAGACGGTGGAGGACCTGCCCGCGAAGGGGGACAAAACCCTCACGCTCTACCGGCGGACCCTGAAGCCCGGGACGACGAATAATCCGCCCACCGACGCGGACTACACCTACACCAAGCAGGTCTACGAGCACCGGATTGCCAAGCCCGTAGCCCTGGACGACAACGACCTGAACGGAAGAATCCAAGCCCTGCGGGAGCAGCTCACCGAGGCGGGCGAGTTCACGGACCGTTCCATCATCGATAATTTCGACGAAAAGGCGGGCAGCAAGCGGGGTATCCCCTATTACCAGAAGACCCTGGACCTGCTGGCTAACCAGTTTGCGAAGATCATGAACGAGGCCAACCAGGGCTTCCTGACGGACCCGGCGGGCAATTATATTACCGTGGGCAAAGACGCCTCCGGCGAGGAGGCCGGAGTCCCGGTGACCATCACCGGGACGGACGCCGCGGGAGCCCCCGCCCTGGGGGCCGACGGCAAACCGATTACCCACACCTTGAACAAGAACGACACCTGGGATAAGCTGAGCCAGGAAGTCAAAAACACGATCATGGCGGAAACGGGGCTCACCGAGCAGGTCATCACGGACCAGGGGCTGGGCAGTAAGGAGATTTTGGACGCCTATTTGAAGGGACAAAAGTACGATGCCAACAGCGGGAAGCTGGAACCCGAGAACGACCCGGCGGCCTGGAAGGAAAACGGAAAGGGCATCTTTACAGGCGGCGTGCTGTTCAGCAACGACCCGAAGGGAGACGACCCCAGCGGCATCACCGCCGCCAACATCTCCGTCTCCCACACCTGGGACCTGACGCACCTGCTTGTACGGGACTTCACCTGCCCTGAAGGCGCGACGGAGCCCGCCTCCGGCGCCAGCGACAACATCCGCCACTTCCTTTACCTGGTGGGAGACGCGAAGTTTGACTTTGTCCCCACGGACCTGGACGCCTGCCCAAACGCCAGCAGCGAGCCCATGTTCAACGGAAACTTCCACCAGATGTGGGTCAACATCGGCACCGTCCTGGGCGAAGACCAGGATTATGCCACCACCATGCTGGAGACGCACTACAAAAACGTCCTGGCCATCGACACGGAGCGGGACTCCGTGTCCTCCGTGGATTTCAACGACGAGGCCATGAACCTGATGATGTATGCGAAATCCTACAACGCCGCCTGCCGGCTGATGACCACCATCGACAGCGTGCTGGATAAACTGATCAACAACACTGGCATGACGACTTGATAAGAAGGAGGAAGACACCTTATGATTCCTAGAATGACCACCGTGGGCACGCTGAAAAATTACCGCTACGATTTGAATAAATCGAACAATATCATGAACAAGGCGATGAACACGCTCCTCTCCGGAAGGCTCTTTAACTCCTTCGCCGAGGACCCCGCCCTGGCCACCCGCTGCTTCCAGATCCGCAAGTCTTACTGGGCGGCCAACAACCAGCTGGAGGTAAACGACTCCCTGCGGCACAAGTACGACGTGGCCTGGGAATCCCTGAGCAATATGTCCACGGACCTGTACGCCCTGGCGGATGACGCGTCCTACAGCAGCGTGCTCCGGGCCCTGAGCGACCCCACCGGACCGGGCCGTATTGCCCTGGGCCAGTCCCTGGAGGCCAAGGCGAAGGACCTGGCCCAGATTATGAACGGACGTTACGGCGAGAACTATGTCTTCGCCGGAGCGGACACCCTGAACGCCCCCTTCACCTGGGGAGCGTATAAGAACTCGGCGTATATCGAGGGGACTCCCGATCCCGCGAACCCGGAGCACGCGGCGGCGTTTCCCTATCTCAAGGCCGACGGCACGCCGACGGACAACGCCGCTGGCGACGCCGAGATGGTCCTGCTGGAAAACCAGAAGTATGACGAGGCGTTCACCAAAGAGGTGGACGACGCGGTGGCCCAGGGGCAGGCGGACCACCCGGGCCTGGTTGACCCGCGGTATGGAAAGTACCTGAAAGAAGACGGCATGGGGACCATGAATGACGCCGAGGCCAAGGAGGTCCCCAAGGAGAATCCCGCCTATAATGAAACCACCTCCTTCAAGTACCTCAAGTCCGACGGCACGGGGACCAACCTGGAGTCCGAGGCCGCCCAGGTCCTCCACTACCGGGGCGTGCCCGTAGATTCCAACAATCCCGCGGATGTGAAGAAGATGGAGTACTTCCTGAAGGGGGAGTCCAAGTATATCGACGTGGGCCTGGGCCACAAGGAGGCGGACGACGGCGTCATTTCCTCCACCGTGTTTGACAGCGCCCTCCAGGGGATTTACTACACGGGCGGCTACGGGACCAAAAACGGGGTGGACGCCACCATCACGCACGAAGACGGAAGCAAGGAAACCATGACGGTGGATAACATCCCCCAAAATGTGATCTCCATCGTCCACGAAATGGGCCAGATTCTCCAGCGCTGCCGGGTCAAGGACGGCGAATGGAACGGCACGGAAGAGATGGAGGAGTGGGGCAGCCGGGAGGACCAGTTCCGCTTCAAGGCCCTGGTGGACGAGTTTGAGAAGAGCTGCGGCTCCTTCCGGGAGCGCTGGACGGAGATGGATACCCAGACGGGCTTCCTCCGGGACAACAGCGAGCTCCTCACCAATAAGAAAGATTCCCTCCAGCAGCAGTACATGGAGCTGGAGGACGCGGACCCCGCGGCGGCGATTTCCGACTTTATGTTTGCCCGCTACTGCTATGACGCGGCCTTGAAGGTGGGCAACAGCGTCCTGTCCCAGAGCCTGATGGATTATATGAGTTTCTAAGAGACAGACTATATTTTTCAGAGGAAGGAGTGCGCCATGACTTATGAGACAGCTTCTTGAAATCACCAGTGTGCCCATTGAAATCGAGATGCGGACCTCCCGGGCGCAGCTGCAGTACACCCGGGGCACGGCGGAACTGGAGATATCCAGGGACAAGAAGGGACTGAGCATCAAGAGCAGGCCCATCCAGCTGAATGTGGATACCTTCGAGATGCGCCAGTCCATTGTCCCCACCGCGGCCCGCAGCATCGAGCAGAGCGCGCAGAAGGGGCAGCAGGCCGCCTACAGCGCCACCGCCGCCCGCGCCCAGGAGGGGGAGCTCTACCTGAAAGCCAAGTTCGGCGAGGATGTGCAGGCCCAGATTTCCAAGACCGCCATCAGCAAGGAGATGTTCAGCCAGCCCGGCATGACGTTCATCCCCACCCAGGGCCCGGAGATCGACTGGGACCCCGGCGAGATGAACATCCGCTATGAGATGGATAAGCTGAATTTTGACTGGCGGATCAACCAGACGGAGTTTGAGTTTGTCCCCGGGGACATTGAAATCTCCGTTAAGCAGAAGGCGGAGGTCATCATCAAGTATATCGGCGGTCCCCTCTATGTGCCCCCCTCCGCCGATCCCGATTATGAGCCGGTGGATGTGAAAGCATGACAGGGACAGGTAAACTCCAAACCAAGTACTTTGGCGAGATCGAGTACGAGGCCGGGGATGTGCTCCGCTTTCCGGAGGGGCTCTTCGGGTTTGAGGAGGAACAGGGGTTTCTCCTCCTGCCCTTTGAGGGCAGCGGCGGGGGAATGCTCTGCCTCCAGAGCGTGAAGACCCCGGCCCTGGCCTTCGTGGTGCTGGACCCCTTCACCCTGAAGCCGGACTACGAGCCGGAGCTGGAGCGGGCGGAGCTGAAAGCCTTTGGCGTAAAGGAAGCGGGGGACTTGGGCTTCTACGTGCTCTGCGCGGTGAAAAACCCGGTGTCCGCCAGCACGGTAAACCTGAAATGCCCCCTGGTCATCCACCCCGTGACCCGGGAAGCCCGGCAGATCATCATGGAGCGGTACGACATGCGGCACCCCCTGGCCGAGTTCAGCCGCAGGGAGGAGGCCGCGCCTTGCTGATTTTGCAGCGCAAGCCCGGCGAATCCCTGGTCATCGGGGAAGATGTTCGAGTTTCGGTAGTGTCCATTGAGGGCGGCCGGGTCCGCCTGGCCATTTCCGCCCCGCCGGAGGTGTCCATCCTCCGCAGCGAACTGCTGGACGCCAAGCTGGCCAACCAGGATTCTGCCGTTGAAGAGGCGGCCCCCGCGGAGCTGCTGGGGCTGCTGGGCGGAATGCCGGTTTCCAAAAAGCAAGAGAAAGGAGAGACCCATGATGAATGACGTTGCCCTTGCCGCCATGGAGATGAGTTCCGCGCGGCTGGAGACCCAGTACGCCATGAGCCTGCAAAAGCGGACTATGACGGATATGGAGCAGCAGGCGATGGGAGAGCTGGCTATGCTTCCCCCGGCCCCTGGTGTCGGCGACTATATTGACACGTACGCCTGATTCCTGTGCAGCAACAAGGCCGGAGCCCCTAAGGGCTCCGGCCTTGCCAGTTCCAGCGGCCTGTTTAATAGTGCCGGACCACGGCGGACACCTTTCCTAGAATTCTGGCGTAAGTGCCGTCAATGGGGGAATAGCTGTCATTCTCCGGTAGCAGCCAGACTTGCCCCCCCCGGAGGGAGAGGCGCTTAACCGTGGCCTCGTCCTCTATCAGGGCCACCACGATTTCCCCATGCCGGGCGGTGGGCTGGCTGTGGACCACCACCAGGTCCCCGGGGAGAATTCCGGCATTCAGCATGGACTCGCCCCGGACCCGCAGGGCAAAGTACTCTCCCTCCCGGCCTCCGGCGTCAAAGGGGAGGTAGTCCTCGATGCACTCCTCCGCCAGGATGGGGCTGCCAGCGGCCACGTTGCCCACGATGGGCACCCGGTCCCGGGGGACTGGGGGCTCGGTGAGGGCAAGGGCCCGGCCCTTTCCGGCGCCCTTGGCGATGACCCCGGCCTCCTCCAGATGCTTGAGGTGGAAGTGGACGGTGGAGGGGGATTTCAGCCCGACCGCGTCGCCGATTTCCCGGACGGAGGGGGGATAGCCCTGGGTTTGGATGCAGGAGACGATGTAATCATAGACCTTCTGCTGCATATGGGTGAGCTTCGCCATAACAGGTCCTCCTAAGCGCCGCCGGGACGCAGTTATTTTCCCCAGTATAGCACAAAGGACGGGGAAAAGCAAACATTTGTTTGAAATTTTTCAACAAAAAAGAACTGCCCCCAGGAAAGGGCGGGGGCCGTAAGACAGTATTTTTGAAAAAAGCTGAAAACGTAGTGTTTTCAAGGGACGGCGTGGCTTCGGTCACGCCGTTTCCCCTTTGATCAATTCATCCAGAGGGATAAATCCCAGGCCGTCATACTTGATGTGGATATTTTGCCGCTGCTTGCCGCTGGACTTGTCCGGGGCATCCACATAGATCGCCTGCACCAGTTCCCGGAGGGCGTATGGGTCGAGTGTCTCAATGGACACATACTTCTGCGCCGTCTGAATGAACTTTTCAATATTCCCGCTCTGTCTCGCCTGTACCTCAATCTCCTGTTGCAGACTGACAACCTCGGCCTCAAGCTGCTTTTGCTCCGTCTCGTAACTCTGGCTCAGCGTATCAAACCGTTCATCGCTCAGCCGCCCGCTGGCGTTGTCCTCATAAATCTTGATGAACAGCCGCTTCAACCCGGCAATGCGCTTCTCATTCCGGTCGAGTTTCTTCCTGCTGGTCAAAATCTTCTCGGCACGTTCCGGCTTCATCTGCTCTTCCATGACCATACGGAAGTGGGCCTCGTACCGCAGAATGTAACCCGCCACCAGTTGGATATGCTTCAATACCATGCGTTCCAGAACCTTGACACGGATGAAGTGCCCGCCGCATTTCTCCCTGTGCTTCTTGTGTAGGGAGCAGTCAAAGAAGTCCTGGGCGAAATCGCCGTTGTTGGACGAGCCATATTGCATCTTGGAACCGCAGTCGGCGCAGTAGACCAAGCCGGAAAAGATGCTGCTCCTGCCAGTGCGGGTCATGCGGTGTCTCTGCTGACGGATCACTTGGACTTTCTCAAACACATCATTTTCGATGATACGCTCATGAGTGCCGGGGAAGATCGCCTGCTTCTCTACCGGATTCTCCCTCTGCTTTTTGTCCCAGATAGAATTGGAGTAGGTCTTGAAGTTGCCCGTGTACTCCCGGCGCTCCAGGATTTTGACAACCGAGCTGTCGACCCAGCCATAGGGGTTTTTCGGGGTGGGATTCGGTGTACGGAGTCCCTGTTGATTCTTGTAGGCGGTGGGGGTCAGCACCTTGTCGGCACGAAGTTGGTTAGCGATCTGACTTGGCCCCCGGCCCTCCATGCACATCTGGAAAATGCGCCGTACTACCTGAGCAGCCTCCGGGTCAATCAGCCAGCGTTTCGGATTCTCTGGGTCCTTCACATAGCCATAGGGGACATTAACCGTCAGCGGCACCCCCGCTTACCCTTCGCCTTCTGAACAGCCCGGATTTTGCGGCTGGTATCCCCGGCATAAAATTCGTAGATAACCTCGCATAAAGAAGGATAGAATTCAGAGTCCCACATACCCGACAAAGTTGTAGTAGATTTTGACGTCCCGGTGGGTCTCCCCGGCGATTTCGTACTTCTCGCCCACCTCGATGCGCTTCACCAGCCGCAGGAGCGTGGAGCGGTCGAGTTCCTCAAGCTGGGCATAATCGCGGATGACAGCCAGCCATTCGCCGGTGGCCTGCCCGTCCTCCTGCATGGCCTCCAGCTGGGCGGTGAGCTGCGTCCGCTGTTCCAGCTTGCCCCTGGTTCGTCCTCGTAACGGTTCATCAGCTGGATGCACAGCGCCTCCGGCATGACGCCCTTCACCTTGTCCCCGTAAGCCGACACCACCAGTTTTCCTACTCGGCCAACCGCTTGTCCACCGCCGCCAGCGTTGCCCGGAGTGCCTTTGCCTGCTCCAGACTGGCGGCATTCTTCTGGGCCAGAATTTTTTCTTTGAGGGCGGCGGGGCTGTTCTGCGTCAGCATCGCCTTGGCGTGGATGTCCAGCAGAAGCAGCTTCGTCAGCGTGTTGCAGTTGATGTAGTGCGAGGAACAAGCGGCTTTTCCGCCGCAGCCGTAGCGGCTGCACATATACGCCTTGTAGCTGCCATAGTGCCCGTCTGCATGGCGTTTTCTGCTCTGGTAGTCTTTCAGGATGCGCATGGACGACCCGTAATCCATACAGTAGAGAACGCCGGCGAATAAGGAGATTTCCCCATCGCTGCCAGAACGCCCCTTTGACGGATGATTGTCCAGCCTCTGAACGGCGTCCCAGACCTCCTGCGAAACAAGCGGCGCATGGGTATGCTCCACCTTGATCCAGTCTGCTTTCGGTTTGATGACCTGCTTGTGGACTTTGTAGGAAACAGTAGCAGTCTTGTTCTGCACCATGTGGCCGAGGTAGACCTCATTCCGAAGAATGGTCTTGACAGTCACATCATTCCAGTACGGCGTTTCGCCCCGCAGGTTCGGCCTGCCCTCCGCCATGTAGTAAAAGGCCCTTGGCGAGGGAACCCCCTCCTCATTCAGCGTCCGGGCGATTTTCCGAAAGCTGTCTCCCTGCAAACGCATATCAAAAATGCGGAGAACGACAGGGGCAGTCACAGGGTCGATTTCCAGGATGTGCTTGTCCGCCGGAGATTTTCGGTAGCCGATGGGAGCGTAGCAGCCGACATACTTCCCGCTCTTGAAGGTAGACTGCTTCACTGCCCGGATTTTGCTGCTGGTGTCGCGTGCGTAGAGGCCATTCATGACATTCTTCAGAATAACCAGCATCTCATTGTTCTTGTGAATGGTGTCCACGCCGTCATTGAGTGCGATGAAGCGGCAACCCATCGAAGGGAACACGATGTCCGTATACCGGCCAGCCTCAATGTAGTCTCTGCCGAGACGACTGAGGTCTTTGCACAATATCAGATTGATTTTCCCCGCTCTGGCATCGGCGATTATCTGATTGAACAGGACGGTCGAAGGTCGTACCCGAAACGCCATCGTCACAGTAGGCGGCGTAGAGGTTCCAGCCCTGCTCCTGCACATAGCGGCTGAGCATGATTTTTTGATTTTCGATGGACACGGACTCCCCGGTTCTCTCATCGTCCCGGCTGAGCCTGCAATAAATTCCAACATTATATTTTTCCTGCATCTTGTTTTTTTACCTCCCTGGACGCAGGAACATAGCATCTGTTACCTGCTCCCATTATAGCCGCTTTAGCACTGTAAAGCAATAGCTTTCTGCTGGGTATCCGAAGTTTTTACGCTGTCCGCCGCCCGTTCCGCTCCAGCTCTGCTGTGTCAATGACCTCGCCCATTTCCGCTTTTTCCGCAAAGCTGCTGGACAGGTGATAGGTCACCCCGTCCATTTCCACATCGAGGCCCAGGTTCAAAAATACGCTTCGGTGTCCTCCACACTCAAAGCCTGGGACCTCCCCAGCAACGGCGATTTCCACAGGATGATTTTCGATTTTCTTCAAGCGATACCTCCCATTCTCCGCAGAATGTCCACGGTGTCACCCAGCGCACAGTAAAGTGCCTCGCTGTCTGGATTTTTCATGCTGGATTTCGCCGCCATTCTGCCGAGCTGTTCCAGGATGCCGTCACGGGATTTTACAGTGACGGCTGTTCTGTCCTTCTGCCATAAAACCTCGCTTTTTGAATTTCGGTAGCCGCTACCGATAACAGGTGGACGCCCTCGTACAGATACATCTTGTTCAGCGCCTGCCGTCTGCTGGGGGCGTATTCCTCGGTGATGTGGGCGTCCAGCTTCGGCCTGCCCCGCTTGCGCCTGACTTCCTCTGTCTTGATTTTTTCCATTGTCCGGCCTCCCTTCAAAAACAAAAAAACGCAGATGCAATAAGACCGACCCCAGCAAAACGCTGTGGTTCGGTCTATGTATCTGCGTAAAAAATATGTGCAGTATTCAGTTCTCCACTATGGTAGCACAAACAGATGTTCCTGTCAATGCCTTTGGGAAAATTTTGTCGAGGGCTGGCGGACAGTACAGGCTTTCACTACTGGGCAAGCAGGGCGTTTGTATATACAAACGCACAAAACCTGCGGTTTCCGGCATCGCCGGAAACCGCAGGTTTTGCTTGTTGGGAAGCATCCCAAACCCTTTGAACAGCATTTCACGCTGGCTGCGGCTTTGCGAGCCTGATGGATTTTTGAACGGTGTCCTCTGCGTTTTTGGGCAATCTGTGATTTCCCCTTTTTTCAAGAACCTCGCCAAGGCGAGGGAGGAAAAGCGCCGGAACGGTGCATAGCCGCAGATGGCAATCTGCGAAAAGGGGTTTGGGGGCGGGAGCCACCAACAAGTAAAAACAGACTTCCGGCGGCCACGCCGGAGGTCTGTTTTGAGTATTTGTGGGAACAAATGCACTGCTTGCAAAGTAGCGACAGGCTCCAAAATATGGGAAAACGCCACATGTTAGCGCAACTCATGCACATGCTATAATCGGAAAAAATCAAACCGGCAAGACGTTGTTTGCCGCTGTCAATCTTGTTATTCCGGCATCACATTCCGCTTCAAGCTGGTATAGGCCAGCAAAATATAGATTGCATAAATCAGGAAGAAAATCCCCAGCGAGATCGTCACAATGGCCAAAGGACTGCTCATTCCCACCATCACCCCTGGCTCGGGCGCACTGGCCAGATGAAGGATAAAGGGCGCACCGATCAGCACCGGGGGGACGGCAGGCAGGACGTAGTAAATGGCGAACTGGTTTCGCAGAGTCCTTGCCATCTCCCGCCGGTCCATGCCCAGCTTTTGCAGGAGCTGGAACTGCCGCCTGTACCGCTCTGTTTCGCTGAGCTGCTGGATGGTGAGAATCGTGGCGGCGGTCATGGTCAAGGCCAGGGCCAGATAGAAGAGGGGAAAGACGACCAGGACCGTCTGGGCCGCCTCTTCCGCCTTTTCCGAGGCTCTGGTGTGAATCTCATCATAGCTTGGCTCCAGAAGATTCTGTTCTCCCAGCCTGTAATTGATGTCACACAAGAAGTCAAATTGGGCCTCCGTCACCGGCTGGGTAGTCTTGGCTGCGTAGGCGTGGTGAAACACCGAAAGGCCCTCCGCCGCCTCGTCCGGCACCACGAGGATATACCGCGCCCCGTTGCCTGTGTCGTAATTTTGCAGCAGGTGTTCCGCATGGACCCCGCCGGGAATCAGGCTGGCACCTCCCAGGGAGATGGGCTGGGTGTAGCCGGTCAAGTGCTTTTCCAGGTAGGCCCTACAGTGGATGAGATACTCCCCCGGCTTCAATTCCGCCGGCGGGTATCCGGCAATGGCGCGGAGCGCGGCGTAGTCGCTGTACCGCAGCACCGGGTCCCGGTCAAAGTAGCGGTGATAGTCCTCGCCCATGCGCTCCACATAGTCCATGACCCGGCTGTCCTCCGCTTGGTAGACGCAGTAGTGCAGCTCCTGTTCCGTGGAAATATTGTCTTGAATGTAATCGAAATAATCCTGGCTGACCGGCCCGTCACCGGCAGCGCCGATATACAGGCCGAAGCAGGCGTTTTCCGCCGCACGGCCCGCGAAAAGCCCCCGGAAAACCAACCCAGCCCCCTCGGAGATCAGGGTGGCCGTAAAAATCATGGAGATGGTGGACATCAGTACCCCCATGGTGGCCAGCTTGGCTGTCAGGGTACGAAACACCAGCAGGCTTTGCCCCCGGTACTTCCGGGCGGGCCGACTGTCGAAAAAGGCGGGTACACCGGAGGCGAAGCTAAGGAAGAATCCGAACAAGAACGCAATGACGCATCCCGCCCCGGTGATGCCCAAAATGGCTCCTCCCGCCATCAGCAGACAGGTTCCGATCACGCCCAACACAATAGAGACAGAGAAAACCCAACGGCGTACTTTTCCTGTATGAATGACCATGCCCTCGTTGATTTGGTCAGCATAGATCAGGTCGTGGATATTCGCCCTGCGGATATATTTGCGGCTGCGGCGAAGGGCAAAGAGATAGATCAAGGCAAAATAGAGGACCGTCAGCCCCAAGGCGGGGAGGGAAAAGCCAAACGAAAAGGCGTAGGGCAGGCCGAACAGCGCCAGCACAATGGCGCGGAAGACCTGATAGAGCAGCCCGCCCAGGGCAGTCCCCAGCACCAGGGCACAGCCGCCCACGGCCAGATTTTCCAGAAAGAACAGCCGGGCCAATTGCCGGTTCTCCAAGCCAATGAGCAGATAGAGCCCCAGCTCCCGGCCCCGGCGCAGAAGCATGAATCTGGTGGCGTAGGCCACCAGCCAGCCAAAGACGCACACCACCACCACGCTGGCCAGCACAATCATCAGGGGAAGTACGGAGATACCCTTGGACAAGGCGATGATCTCCTGAGAGAATACCAGCCCGTTAAACGAATACAGCAGGGCCGCGGCCATGACCACTGTGACAAAATAGACCAGATAGTCCCGGGCCTGCCGCTTGGCGTTGCGCAGGGAGAGCTCAGATAACGTCACTGACATCACCCCCCAGCGCGGCCAGAACATCCAGAATTTCATGGTAGAATACGGGCCGTCCCCGTTCTCCCCGGAGCAGCTCATTGAACACCCGTCCGTCCTTCAGGAACAGCACCCGTCTGGCATAGCTGGCGCTGTAGGCGTCGTGGGTGACCATGAGGATGGTGGCTCCCATATCCCGGTTCATGGTGGTCATGATTTCCAGCAGATTCTTGGACGCCTTGGAGTCCAGGGCCCCGGTGGGCTCGTCAGCCAGCAGCAGGGACTGTCCCGCCACCATCGCCCGGGCGACAGCGGTGCGCTGTTTCTGGCCTCCGGAAACCTGATAGGGAAATTTCGTCAGAATGTCGGTGATGCCCAGTTTTCCAGCCACTTCCCGCACCCGGCTCTGGACCGTTCCGGGATTCTGGTGATTCAGGGAGAGGGCCAGACCGATGTTTTCCTCGATGGTCAGGGTATCCAGCAGATTGAAGTCCTGAAACACAAAGCCCAGCCGCTCCCGGCGGAACCTGGCCAGTTCACTTTCCGACAAGTCGGCCACGCTCACCCCGTCCAAGAGAATTTTCCCGGCGCTGATAGTGTCGATGGTGGAAATGCAGTTGAGCAGGGTGGTCTTGCCTGAACCGGATGCCCCCATGATGGCCAGGAACTCCCCAGCCTCCACGTCAAAGCTCACCCGGTCCAGCGCCTTAGTGACGTTGTTTTTGCTCCCATAATATTTTTCGATATTTTGTACTTGTAACATGGCAATTTGCCTCCTTTGCTTGTGGCTCTATGGTACACCAAAAGCGAAGGCTGTTGTATCGAAGTCCTATTGATTTACCTTACAGTTTTGTAAGGTTTTCTTTGGCGGGGAAGGTCAAAGTCACAACCGTTCCGTTTCCTTCCGTTGACGTGATGTCCAGCCCCAGTTCCAGGAAAACTGCCAGCTTCCTGCACAGATACAAGCCCATGCCGGTAGAGCCGCCGCGAATCCGCCCATTGCTGCCGGTGAAACCCCGCTCAAACACGCGGGGCAGTTCATGCGCCGGGATACCGATGCCGTTGTCGTGAACAATAAGCTGGGTCTGTCTCCCAAGAGGCTTGGCGGAAAGGATGACGGCCGGCTCCGGTCCCCGATAGCGGGCAGCGTTTTGGAGCAGCTGGCCCAGGATAAAGACCGCCCATTTTTCATCGGTATAGACGGCGCAGTTCATATTTTCCAGCTCTACCCGAATACCGTTTTGGATCAATAGGGAACGGTGGTTCTCAATCGCCTGAGCTGCGATTTTTTCAAGCTCTATCTGCCGGAACAGGCAGTCTTGCTCCGGATTCTCCGCACGGGCGTAGAACAATGCCCGCTCTACATGCGCTTCGATTTGACTGAGTTCCGCTGTGAGCTTCCGGCGGGTGTCCCCGTCCAACTCCCGACAAATGAGCCGGGCGGCGGTGATGGGGGCTTTGATCTCATGCACCCAGCGTTCCACATATTCCCGGTACTCCCTTTGGGATGCCTGAGCGTCAGATACGGCGCCAGTCATATCGCGGCCAGCCAAGCGGGCCAGGTCAAAGAGCCGCCGTTCAAAAAGCCCTTTTGGCTGCGGAACGCACTCCGTAAACAGGTATTTACGGTCCAGAGCATCCAGAATAGATTTCAATTCCAGGAGGCGGGCGCGCTGCTGAAAGAAATCAAACATATTCACCGTCAGAAAAGCCAGCAGAAGCACAATCAGCAAAATCACCAGAACTCCTGGCTGTGTTCCCGTGGCGAAAAGGAACAGCGTTGCCAGTCCGGCGCAAATCACTTGGAGTGCGATACGCCTCAGCCGGTCCGACAAAAATTCCCGCAAGGTCATAGCTGATACCCCATTCCGCGCCGGGTCTTGATGGCGTCCGGCAGACCGATCTCCGCCAGCTTTCCCCGCAGCCGGGTCATATTCACGCTGAGGGTATTGTCATCAATGTAAATCTGGCTGTCCCACAGGGCGTCAATCAGATCGGCCCGAGAAACAATCTGCCCAGCATGAACCATCAGGCAAGCCAAAATCTGCAGTTCATTCCGGCTGAGTTCTACGGCTTTTCCGCCGGACGCCACAAGCCCTTTTGTCAGGCTTAATCGCAGTTCACCGGCCTCCAGCAAATCAGCCTGTTCCGGTCCGCCGCTGTTCCGGCGCAGAACCGCCTTGATCCGGGCCAGCAGAACGGGAACACTGTATGGCTTGGTGATGTAGTCGTCCCCGCCCAGGCTCAGCGCCCGTACCTCGTCCGCACTGGCATCCCGGCTGGTAACAAAAATCACTGGCGCAGGAACAGCCTTCCGCAATGCGGCGCACAGAGAGAAACCATCTTTACCCGGAAGTCCAATATCCAAAAGGATAAGGTTTGGCTGTTCCTGTGCTGCTTGCGCGGGTATATCTGTAAACCTCTTAATTACCAGAGCTGTATATCCCTCGTTTTCCAGGAGCAGCGCTAACTCTTCCCGAATGGCTGGGTCATCCTCGATGATCATTATTTTGGGCATACCATTCCTCCTGCGATTTTACTTACATTTTAGCACAGGAAAGGCAGATTATCAATGATGGGCAGGAACAACGCCATTAGCATTTTTGAAAACCTACTTGGAAAATGACCAAATATACAGGGAACAGCACCTTACGGACACTGTTCCCTGCTAACATCAACCCGCTCCAAACGGTACACATTCTTGTAAAAATCCCTGCTTACAACAACTTGGCCTTTTCGTAAATCTCCGCCCGGGAGCGGAAGGTGGACAGCGGCAACCCGCACTCCTTCGCCGCCGCTGTGCCGGTGATCACTCCGGCTTTCCACCGCTGGCAGGCGCTGTGATAGTTCTCCGGGAGAGGCCTGGGCGGTCTGCCGAACCTTACGCCCCTAGCCTTTGCCGCCGCGATGCCCTCCGCCTGCCGCTGGCGGATGTTGGTACGCTCGTTTTCCGCCACGAAGGACAGCACCTGCAGAACGATGCCGCTGAGGGAGGTCCCCATCAGGTCCTTGCCCCTGCGGGTATCCAGCAGCGACATATCCAGCACCACAATGCCGATGCCCTTCTCCTTGGTCAGAATCCGCCACTGTTCCAGAATCTCGCCGTAGTTGCGCCCCAGCCGGTCAATGCTCTTGATGTAGAGCAGGTCGTCCGGCTTCAATCTTTTGGCCAGCTTCTTGTATTGGGGCCTCTCAAAATCCTTGCCGGGCTGCTTGTCCAGAAAGACATTCTTCTCCGGGATGGCCCGCATGGCGATTAACTGCCGGTCCTCGTTCTGGTCGCGGGTGCTGACCCGGATATAGCCGTATGTATTGGGAATGGTTATCGTACCTCCCTCCGGTGCTGCCAGATAATGTCATATCCCAGCGCGTCAGCCAGCTCTACGGCCTCCCGGTAGCGCAGGGAATCCCGGCGCAGTTTGCCGGAGAGATTGGGGACGCTGGCGCTCCACCCGTACTGGTCGGCCAGCTTCTCCACAAGGTCGGCCATGGTCATACCCTCCCTGACAATGTACGATTTGATTTGGTTCCTGGTGTCCATGTTCATCCACCTTCAAATTGAAATATTTTGGTGTTCGCCCATCATCGGGGTATCTTGTTTCCGCAACAGTGGATATGGTGCGCTGGCGGGTGCGATTGATGTGCGTCCATCCAACAGAGCTTCCACCCGTGAAGCCCTGTCCACGGGGACGCACTTTGTATTTCACGGTTTGGCGTAACTTCATACCGAACCGTGAAAACCCAAACGGGGCGGCGTACTGTGTTCGCCGTTGGGCGCGTCGCTGTTTCGTATGGATTGCAGTACAAAAAGTTCCGTTTGTTCGCTGTTTTCACATGGATTGGAAATAAGCCTTGATTTTAAGGCTGATTTTTCTGCCGTTCTCCCCGAAAGCCGTTCCTGCCCCCATTTCCGGCGGCGTGTAGTCCCCTCTGGTGCGCTCGTGCCTTGCGGCAGTCGCGGCGCACTTCGCCAGGGGACATATCCCATTCGGACGGTCATGCACTTGCCAATGTTCACGTCTCTACCAGACACTTAAAATTATAGCGGTTTTATGCCCCTTCTCCCGTATATCCAAGAGGCAGGAAATCGGCCCCAAAACGTGCAAATTTCCACGCTCTTGGAAATGCTGCCTTTCTTCGACAAAATATTGCCGGAAGCTGTTGTAAATGAGGAAAGAAACGGTATGATTGCAAGGGAGGGAATGATATGGATGACGCAAAGCAGATCATGCACGAGCGTTTTTGGGAATTGCGGAAGGATCGGAACCTGACGCTGGAACAGCTTGAGAAGCAGACCGGTATTTCAAAATCCGCGCTGGGCAGCTATGAAGCAGAAGGCACAAAAGACATCAGCCACTGGGCTGTTGTCAGACTGGCGGAGTTCTATGGTGTGACTACGGACTACCTGCTGGGCTTGTCAGTTATGAAAAATCACCCAAACGCAGATTTGAATGATCTGCGTTTGAGTGATGAAATGATCGAGTTATTAAAAAGTGGCAGGATTAACAAGCTCTGTGAGCTTGCCGCCCACGGTGACTTCCGGCGGTTTATGCTTGACCTGGAAATATATGTTGACCGGATTGCCAGTATACACATCCGCAATAACAACACCGCTCTCAAAACCGAGCGCAAAGTATTGATGGAACGTGCGGGCCTGGATGATAATGATTTGAATATGCGCACGTTGGAGCTGGTGCAGATAGATGAGGATGATTACTTTGCCCATACGATTTTTGAGAATTTGCGGCCCATTATCCGGGATATTCGGGAGGCGCACAAATCCGATGCCACCACCTCTGACGCTGATACGGAGTCATCGGCAGAGAAGGCAGTACGTCAACTGGAAGCGGCTCTCAACTGTGAAGGAAGTAAGGAGGAAAAGATAGTAAGAGCACTCCTGTCTCAGCTTGAGATCGACTATGATACATTGACGAAAGAAGAATTTGTGACTTTGATAGGAATCCTGAACAAGTCCGAGCACATGAAGAAGCACATCAGCAGGCGGGGCAAGGTTCCTGCTACGCAGAGGCGGAAACGAAAAAAGCGGTAAAACAGGCGATTAAATGTAAAAAGAGGGCGGAGAATGGAAATTCATCCATTCTCCGCCCGCTTTTTGTTTGCCCAATCCTGCCTGACAGATGCCGTAATTGTAATTTTCTCAGATTACTGTTTTCCAGACACCCGCCTAAACAGCCTGGGGGGCAGTTTTGCGTTTGCTCAGCCGAGGATCAGCAGCACCATGGTCAGGATCAGGAAGAGGGCCCCGATCCACTTGGTGGCCCGGGCCAGCTTTGCGTCCATGGTCTTGGCCTTGTTCTTGGCCAGGAAGGAATCGGCCACGCCGCCGATGGCGCCGGAGAGGCCGGCGCTCTTCCCGGACTGGAACAGCACAATCAGGATAATGCCCAGGCCGCAGAGGAGCTGCAAAACAGTGATGGCGATTTTCAAAATGTTCAACCTCCAAATGGAATCACGCCAAACGTGAAGCATATTTGACAGTTATCCATATTACCACAAATTTTCTCCCATTTCAAGGGGTATCCGGGAAAATCCCCGGTGAATTTTATGGGAGGGCGTCCGTTAGGGTTTGGCCTCCGCCAGTTCCACAACCTCCTTGAGCGTAATGCCCTCCGCCGTCCAGTCCGCTTCCATGACGAGGGTCAGGGGAACGGAGAGGTAGAGGTTGTTCCCGTTGGTATAGGCTCCGGTTGTGACGCCGACGACATGCCCATAGACGTTCATCAGGGCTCCGCCGCTGCTGCCGTGGGAGATGTCGGCGGTGCTGATTACGCAGGGGAGGGAGGAGAAGGTTCCAACGCCCACCTTGTGGTTCACGGCGCTGACAACGCCGGAGGTGGCGGTCAGGGTGACGCCCAGGGGCACGCCCATGCTGTAGACCGTATCCCCCACCCGGAGGTCCGGCTCCTGCGCCAGCTCCAGGCAGTGGAAGAAGGGAGCGGTGGCCTTCTGGTCCGTGGTAGTCTTGGAAATCCGCAGCAGGGCCAGGTCCGCGTCCGGGTCATAGAAGACCACCTTTTCCACCGGGAAGGACTCCCCGGTGACCAGGGTGGCGGTGGCGTAAAGGGCGCCTTCAATCGTGTGGTAGTTGGTAACGGCCAGCCCGTCGGCGGAGACGAAGAAGCCGCTGCCTCCGTTGCTGCGCTGGTCGTCCTCATATTCCCGGTCCGAATAGAAAACGTCCAGGCGCAAAATGGCGGCCATGTGCTTGTCGGCGGCCTGCCGGATGGTGAGGGCCTCCGGGAACAGGCCCTGGACCTGGGCCTGGGTGCAGAGGCCCTTCTCCACCAGCCGCTGGGCGGGAGCCACGCCGTCCTTGCCAGGGAAGGCCAGGGCGTCCCGGGCAAGCTGGTACAGGTCTCCCAGCGTCAGGGTCTCGTCATAATCCCGGCTGGTCAGGGCAATCCGGCGGGCAAAGACGTTGGCGTTCTCGTTGGTAAAGCCCTCGTAGCCCAGCTGGCGCAGCAGGGCAGCGCAGAACTCGGCGGTGGGAATGGGGTCCTTCTGCCCGGTGACGACAGTGACCCAGCCCTTGGACACGGCGTAGTCGTAAGCGCCGGAGGGCAGATCGGCCTTGGTGAGCCCGTAGAGCCGGGCCAGCACCTCCGCCGCATGGGCCCGGCTGGCCTGATTGGACAGCGCCTTCCCGGAGGGGGCGGCGTCGATGACCTGGAGGGACGCCAGGGTATTCGCGGCCCGCTGGGACTCGCCCTCCAGGGCGGCGGCAGCGGGAGCCAGCCCCAAAAGCAGGGTCAGCACGCAGAGCAGGGCGAGAATTTGTTTTTTCATGGGACAAGCCTCCGTATAGAATATTCGTTACATTGTAGCACGGTAGAGCCAGCTTTGCAAGGGGGAGGGTGTGAACGGGAGTATCCGGCGGTATATTTTTAGAGAGGAAACCCGCGGGCCCGCCCCTATAGGATCACAGCTCCAAATAGGACACGCCTGGCGGGCCCGGACGGGCGTGCGGCGGCCCGGGGCTTTGCATAGAGGCTGGTTTTCCCCCCATAAAATGCGCGGGGGCCAGGCCCCGCAGGCCCGGACCACTGGACAGACGGCGGGGGGTCTGGTATAATAAAAAAAGCAGGCCATTTCCCCGGTACCGGGATATCACCATATTAAAGGAGAACGCTGAAATGGAACTGAAGGAAATTCTCGGAACGTGCGACCACACCCTGCTGGCCCAGGGAGCTACCTGGGCGGAGATCAAGGCCATCTGCGACGATGGAATGAAGTACCAGTGCGCCAGCGTCTGCATCCCCGCCAGCTATGTAAAGCAGGCGGCGGAGTACGTCCAGGGCAAGCTGCCCATCTGCACGGTCATCGGCTTCCCCAACGGCTATGACACCACCGCCGCCAAATGCTTCATGGCAACGGACGCCGTGGACAACGGGGCGGAGGAAGTGGACATGGTCATCAACATCGGCTGGGTGAAGGACCAAAAGTGGGACGAGCTTCTGGCGGAAATCAAAGCCATCAAGGCCGCCTGTAAGGGCAAGCTCCTCAAGGTCATTATCGAATGCTGCCTCCTCACCGATGAGGAAAAAGTCAAACTCTGCGAAATCGTCACCGCCTCCGGGGCGGACTATATCAAGACCTCCACGGGCTTCGGCGGCGGCGGAGCCACCCGGGAGGACGTGGCCCTCTTCGCCAAGCACATCGGGCCCAATGTAAAAATCAAGGCCGCCGGAGGCATCGCCGATTTGAAGGACGCGGAGGACTTTATCAACCTGGGGGCCTCCCGCCTGGGCACCAGCCGCATTGTTAAGGCCGTCAAGGCCCTGGAGGGCTGATATGGGCACCCCCCACAACGAGGCCGCCAAGGGCGGTTTCGCGCAGACCGTCCTCATGCCCGGTGATCCCCTCCGGGCGAAATTCATCGCGGAGACCTTCTTCGAAAACCCCCGGCTGGTGAACAACGTCCGGGGCATCCAGGGCTGGACGGGGACCTACCACGGCGTGGAGGTTTCCGCCATGGCCTCCGGCATGGGCATTCCCAGCATCGGCATATACTCCCATGAGCTCTTCCACTTCTACGGCGTGGAGAACATCATCCGGGTGGGCACCACCGGGGCCCTCAGCGGAAAGCTGAAGCTCCGGGACCTGGTCATCGCCCAGGGGGCGTGCACGGACTCCAACTTCGCCCACCACTTCGGCCTCCCCGGGGTCTTCGCCCCCATCGCGGACTTCCGGCTTCTGGAAACCGCCGTGGCCGTGGCCCGGGAGAGGGGCCTGGAGCCCCCGGTGGGGAACATCCTCAGTTCCGACGTGTTCTACTATAAGAACGGCGGCGGCCTGGAGTGGGCCCCCATGGGAGTCCTGGCCATCGACATGGAGACGGCGGGGCTCTACGCCACCGCCGCCGGGGCGGGGAAGCGGGCCCTGACCATCTGCTCCGTCACCGACAACCTGGTCACCAAGGAGGAGCTGCCCCCGGCGGAGCGGCAGAGCTCCCTGACGGAGATGATGGAGGTCGCCCTGGAGACCGCCGTCCGCATGGCGGGGCGGTAAGGGCCTGGCCGTTTTCCCCGAAAGAAAAACATTTTGTGAAATTCCTTGAAATCCATGGAAGGTATTGTTATAATAGGCTTGGCCCACTGAGGCCGGACTCTGTTTTCAGAGGAACATATGGAAGGAAGGTTGATACCCATGAAGAAGTTTTTTGCGATCCTGCTGGCTTTGGCGATGGTGCTGTCCCTGGCCGCCTGCGGCGGCAAGGACTCCGGAAATGCCGATAACTCCGGCGATTCCGCCGGACAGCAGGAGCCTGCCACCACTCCCGCCGACGAAGGCGGAGACGAGGATTCCGGCAAGGACGGCGAAGCCGCCGACATCCGGGTCGCCATGATCACGGACTACGGCGACATCACGGACCAGTCCTTCAACCAGACCACCTACGAGGCCAGCAAGGCCTGGTGCGAGGCCAACGGCGTGGAATTCATCTACTACAAGCCCGCCGGAGACTCCACCGCCGAGCGCGTGGCCATGGTGGAAAAGGCCGCTGACGAAGATTACAATGTCATTGTCATGCCCGGCTTCGCCTTTGGCGAAACCATTACCCAGGTGGCCGACGTTTATCCCGACATCAGCTTCATCGCCCTGGACGTCAGCGAGGGCGACGTGGGCGGCACGGTGCCCGAAAACGTGTACTGCGCCGTTTATAAGGAAGAGCTCTGCGGCTACATGGCCGGCGTCGCCGCCGTGAAGCTGGGTTACACCCACCTGGGCTACCTGGGCGGCATGGCTGTTCCCGCCGTGCAGCGCTTCGGCTACGGCTTCGTCCAGGGCGTGGACGCCGCCGCTGGTGAGCTGGGCGTAGACGCCACCGTGGAGTATGTCTACGGCAACCAGTTCTTCGGCGACCCCGACATCACCGCCTATGCGGACAACTGGTATCAGAACTTGGGCGTCCAGGCGGTTTTCGCCTGCGGCGGCGGCATCTGCACCTCCGCTGGTGAGGCGGCCGCCAAGGTGCCCGGCACCAAGGTCATCGGCGTGGACGTGGACCAGAGCTTTACCCTGGATGCCGCCTACGGCGAGGGCGTGACCCTGACCTCCGCCATGAAGGGCCTGGCCGCCACGGTGAACCACATGCTCACCGAAGTGGCCGCGGGCAACTTCGGCAGCTACGGCGGCAAGGCCGAGGCCCTGGGCCTGGTTTCCGGCGACGATCCCTCCGCCAACTATGTCCTCCTGCCCATGGACACCACCCAGTGGGGCGACGGCTTCTCCCAGGACGACTACAAGGCCCTGGTGAAGGATATGTTCGACGGCAAGATCACCGTCTCCGACGACATCTCCGCCATGCCCGCCGTCTCCAATATCACGGTCAACGACCTGGGCAACATCAAGTAAGAAACCCCTCAAGCCAACGAGGACGGGACATTCCCGTCCTCGTTTTTTTGCGCCCTGGGGGGCTTGTGGAGGGGAAAGGTCAACTTTGTGAAAATTTTCAAAAAATGCTTTGAAATCTCCGGACGGATATGGTACAATAAACAAGAACCTATAGTCTCGTATGGGGTTCAGGGAAACAGAGAAGGAGGAGGTTGTGAAATTGGAACAGAGTTACGCCATTGAGATGCTGAATATTACCAAACGGTTCCCCGGCATCGTGGCCAACGACAATATCACCCTACAGCTGAAAAAAGGCGAAATCCACGCGCTGCTCGGCGAAAACGGCGCGGGGAAATCCACGCTGATGAGCGTGCTGTTCGGCCTGTACCAGCCGGAGGAGGGCGTGATCAAAAAGGACGGCCAGGTCGTCTCCATCAAGGACCCCAACGACGCCAACGACTTAGGGATAGGCATGGTGCACCAGCACTTCAAGCTGGTGGAGTGCTTCACGGTGCTGGACAACATCATCATGGGCGTGGAGCCCTGCAAGCACGGCTTCCTCCAGAAGGGAGAGGCCCGGGAGAAGGTGCTGGCCCTCTCGGAGAAATACGGCCTCCACGTGGACCCGGACGCCCTGGTGGAGGACATCACCGTGGGCATGCAGCAGCGCACGGAGATTTTAAAGATGCTGTACCGGGAGAATGAGATCCTGATCTTTGACGAGCCCACCGCCGTGCTGACCCCCCAGGAGATCGAGGAGCTCATGCAGATCATGAAGAACCTGGCCAAGGAGGGCAAGAGCATCCTTTTCATCTCCCACAAGCTGGGGGAGATCATGTCCGTGGCCGACCGCTGCTCCGTGCTGCGTAAGGGCAGGTACATTGGCACCGTGGACATCGCCTCCAGCTCCCAGGAGGAGCTGAGCCGGATGATGGTGGGCCGGGACGTGAACTTCGTGGTAGAGAAGGCCCCCGCCAAGCCCGGCGAGGTAGTGCTGGACGTGAGGGGCATGACCGTGGCCTCCAAGCGGCACAAAAACAACGCCGTGAAGAACGTGAGCTTCCAGGTCCGCCGGGGCGAGATCGTCTGTATCGCAGGCATCGACGGCAACGGCCAGACGGAACTGGTCTACGGCATCTCCGGCCTGGAGCCCCTGAAGGAGGGCACCCTGGCCCTGGGTGGCCAGGACATCACCAAGGCCCCCATCCGCAAGCGGAACACCTCCGGCATGAGCCACATCCCCGAGGACCGTCACAAGCACGGCCTGGTTCTGGACTACACCCTGGAGGACAACATGGTGCTCCAGCGGTACTTTGAGAGCCACTTCGTCACGCCCGTGGGCTTTTTGAAGCGGAAGGCCATCCGGGAGTACGCCGTGGGCCTCATCGAGCAGTATGACGTCCGCTCCGGCCAGGGCCCCATTACGGCGGCCCGGAGCATGTCCGGCGGCAACCAGCAAAAGGCCATCATCGCCCGGGAGATTGACAAGGACCCGGAGCTGCTCATCGCCGTCCAGCCTACCCGGGGCCTGGACGTGGGCGCCATTGAGTACATACACAAGCAGATCGTGGCCCAGCGGGACGCCGGGAAGGGCGTGCTGCTGGTGAGCCTGGAACTGGACGAGGTCATGAACGTCTCCGACCGGATTCTGGTCATGTACGAGGGGGAGATCGTGGGCGAGTTTGACCCCAAGGAAGTCACGGTGGAAGAGCTGGGCCTCTACATGGCCGGCGCGAAGAAGAAGGGGGCGTAAGGCATGAAAAAAGAGAAAACCTCCTTGCTGCGCAACGGCGCGGTCCAGTCCTTGCTGGCGTCCCTGCTGTGCATCATCCTGGGCCTGGTGGTGGGCTATATCGCCCTGCTTCTCATCAACCCCGCCGGGGCCAACGGGGCCATTTTAGCCATCGTGGAAAACTTCATGACCTACTCCAAGACCACGGCCCAGCTCCGCTACTTCGGCAGCACCCTGGTGAAGACCGCCCCCCTGCTGATGTGCAGCCTGTCGGTGCTCTTCGCCTATAAGGTGGGCCTCTTTAACATCGGCGCGGCGGGCCAGTACGTGGTGGGCACTGGCGCGGCCCTGTACTGCGCCCTGGGGCTGAAGCTGCCCTGGTTTTTGTGCCTGATTGCCGCAATCCTGGCCGGGGCCGCCCTGGGGGCCATTTCCGGCGTGCTGAAAGCCTATTGCAATGTCAACGAGGTTATCTCCTGCATCATGCTGAACTGGATCAGCCTCTACGCGGTCAACATGGTGCTGACCCTGGTGAAGGAGGAAACCAGCCCCTATACTTTCACCCTGGCCAGCACCAACGAGGGGGCGCTTCTTCCCTCCCTGGGCCTGGGGGCCCTGTTCAGCAAGAACCAGTACGTGGGCCTGGCGATTCCCCTGGCCATTGTGACGGCGGTCCTGGTATGGGTCCTGCTGGAGAAGACCAAGCTGGGTTACGAGCTGAAAGCCACTGGCTGCAATAAGTCCGCCGCCAAGTACTGCGGCATGCGGGAGCAGAAGAACCTGATCCTCACCATGGCCATAGCCGGGGGGCTCGCCGGCATGGGCGCGGCCATGCTGTTCCTCTCCGGCTTTGAACAGTGGCAGTGCACCCAGTCCGCCGTCCCCGCCATGGGCTTCAACGGCATCGCCGCCGCCTTCCTGGGCGGGCTGAATCCCATTGGGGCCATCTTCTCCTCCTACTTCATCCAGCATATTACTAACGGGGGCGCCTATGTGGACAAGACCATGTACTCCTCCCAGATTTCCGACTTTATCTCTGCCTTGATCATCTACCTCTGCGGGTTCGTCCTCTTCTTCAGGACGGCGCTGAACGCTTGGCTGAACCGCCGGGATGAGAAAAAGAGCGCGGCGGCCGCAGGGAAAGGAGGCGACGGGAAATGATCCTTCTGCTGCAATACACGCTGATCTTCGCGTCGGTGCTGCTGCTGGTGGCCCTGGGCGGCTGCTTCTCCGAGCACTCCGGCGTCATCAACATCGGCCTGGAGGGCATCATGGTCATGGGCGCCCTGGGCGGCGCGCTGATGATGAAGTTCCTCCCGGACAGCACGCCCGCCTTCGGCATGATTCTGCTGGTGGTCCTGGCCGCCATTGCCCTGGGCGTCGTGTACTCCCTGCTGCTGGCGGTGGCCGCCATCAACTTCAAGGCGGACCAGACCCTGGTGGGCACGGCCATGAACCTCCTGGGCACGGCGGCGGCCACGGTTTTTGTCAAGGCCATGAACACCGCCGAGAGCGTGGACAACGTGTCCTCCACCATCCAGTACATCAACGCGAAAAAGGCTTTCCTGGTGAACATCGGGGGCTTTGAGTTCAACTGGTTCATGCTGCTGGCGGCCCTGGCCCTCGTGGGGGCCTATGTGTCGCTGTACAAGACCCGGTTCGGCCTGCGGCTCATGGCCTGCGGCGAGCACCCCCAGGCGGCGGACAGCGTGGGCATCAACGTCTACAAGATGCGCTACGCCGGCGTGCTGATCTCCGGCATGCTGGGGGGCCTGGGCGGCATCGTGTACATCACGGCGGGCGTCAGCGAGTGGAAGTTTGAAAACGGCGTGGCGGGCTTTGGCTTCCTGGCCCTTGCCGTTATGATCTTCGGCCAGTGGAAGCCCACCCGCATCGCCCTGGCGGCGCTGCTCTTCGGCTTCTGCCGGGCCCTGGGCAACGTGTACTCTGGCTTCGACTTCCTCAAGGCCCTGAACCTCCCGGCGGCCATGTACAACATGCTTCCCTACATCATCTCCCTGGTGGTCCTGGCCTTCACGTCCAAGAAGTCCCGGGCCCCCAAGGCGGAGGGCGTCCCCTACGACAAGGGGCAGAGGTAACTACGGCTTGTAGAAGCCTGTCGAAAAAATACCAAACGTATCAAAAATGGTCCCCCGCCTATGATAGGCGGGGGACCATTTTCCTTGTTCAAAACAGGGAAAGGCTCACAGCTGCCGCCAGCCCGGCGGACAGGAGGCCCTGGAGGGCTTTTCCCAGCACGCAGTTCCGGAGGCGCAGCCCGCTGTCCTCCAGTACCGCCGCCGTCTGGCAGAGAATGGACACCCCGCCCCAGCCCGCGCAGGCGGAGGCCAGGACAAAGCCCAGGCGGTCTGCCGCCAACAGCGGCGTCAGGGAGAAGAGCTCCAGGAAGCCCACCAGCCCGGCCCCCAGGGGCCCGCCCAGCTTTGCCAGGGGGCTGGCCAGCACGTAGAAGAAAATCACGAAGCCGCAGACGGAGACCAGGTTCCCGCAGGCACTTTTGATTCCCTCCACGAAGGCGGCGGAAAAGGAGGGGGGCTGACAGGGGGAAAACCTTGGCAGTTTTTGCCGCCCAAGGGATTTCCCGCTGCCCCGGAAGAAAAAGCCCGCCAGCAGGGCAGAGAGCACGTGGATGAGCCACAGATAGGCCCCCGCCCGGGGACTGCCGAAGACCCCGCTCCCCAGGACGCTGATGAGGAACACCGGGTTGGAATTGTTGCAAAAGCCAAGGAGCCGCTCCGCCTCCCCGGCGGTGAGGAGCCCCTTTTTATAGAGCTCCGCCGCGGTCCGGGCCCCGATGGGGTAGCCCCCCGCCAGCCCCAGCAGCAGGGCGGACCCGGCGGGGCCGGGGAGGCGGTAGAGGTTCATCAGGCCCGCCAGGCGGGGGGAGGCCCACTCCCCGAAGCCCAGGGACACCAGCATGGTGGACGCCGCCATAAAGGGGAACAGGGCGGGGATCACCGTCCGGCCGCAAAGGGCCAGTCCCGCCGCCGCCGCCGCCCGGACTTCCCCCGCGTCCGCCAGAAGCCAGGCCAGCAGGGCGCAGAGCAGCAGGCACGCGCCGGACCGCCATCGGAGTTTCATACGCCTCACCTCGGAGAATCCTATGCGGCGGGAGGGGGAATCATGCCGGGGACCGCTTTCAAGACGGGAACCTGGCGCTTGAAATATAGCTTCCGGGACAAGCAGTTTTTCCCGCCCCGCCGCATAGGATTCTCCGAGGTGAGATCGAATGGAACGGAATCGACGGGACCGGGAGGGCGGCGTCCTGGCGGCGGCGGCGGAGCTCTTCGACCTTCCCGCGGACATCGTGGCGGGGCTGCCCCGGCTGGAAATGGTGGGGAGCCGCCAGTTATATTTGGAGCACCACACGGGCCTCCTGGCCTATACGGAGGAGCAGATCGACGCCAACACCACCGCCGGGGTCCTCCGGGTGCGGGGGGAACGGCTGACCCTGCTGGCCATGACGGCGGGGGAACTGCGGATTGGCGGGAAGATCGGCTCTGTGGAGTGGGTGGGCCCATGCTGACGAGGCTCATCAACCACCTCCGGGGCCAGGTCCGGGTCCGGGCGGAGTGCGCCTTCCCGGAGCGGGTGCTGAACCTCTGCGGAGCCCAGGACCTGGCCTTCTGGGACTTGGAATGGGAGTCCCCCACGGCGTTCACCTGCCGCCTCTCCCGGCGGGACTGGAGGGCCCTCCGGGAGGCGGGGAAGAAACTGGACTGCACCTTCGACCTGGTGGGACGGGAGGGGGCGCCCTATTTCCTGTTCCGCTTCCGCCACCGCCAGGCCCTGCTGGTGGGCCTGGTGGGCTGCGCCCTGGCGCTGTTCCTAGGGTCCTTCTTTATTTGGGACTTCCAGGTGGAGGGCAATGTGACCGTGCCCACGGAGCGCATACTCCGGGCCCTGGAGAAGAACGGCGTAACCCTGGGGACCTTCGGCCTCTCCCTGGACGGGGAGGACATCCGGAACCACGTGCTTCTGGATGTGCCGGAGCTGATTTGGATTGCCGTCAACGTCTCCGGCTGCCGGGCGGAGGTCCAGGTCCGGGAGCGGACGCCGCCCCCGGTGATGGTGGACCGGAGGGAGCCCTGCAACCTGGTGGCCCGGCGGGCGGGGCTGGTGAAAAACGTACAGACCATCGGGGGCGTGGCCTGCGTGGTGCCGGGCAGCGCGGTGACGGAGGGGCAGATCCTGATTTCCGGCGTGGAGGACACGGACACCGTGGGAGCCCGGGTCCTGGCGGGCCTGGGGAAGGTAGAGGCCCGGACCTGGTACGATTTCACCGCCTCCATGCCCCTGACCGTGCTGGAAAAGCGGTACACGGGGAAGGAGAAAACAGGGGTCTCCCTGATTTTTGGGTCCCGGCGGATAAAATTCTTCTCAAACAGTAGCATTGATGGGACGGAATATGATAAAATAACCAGCAGGCATCCCCTGAACCTCCTGGGCGTCCCCCTGCCGGTGACGGTGGTGACGGAAACCTGGCGTTTTTACGAGGCCGTCCCCAGGGCCCGAACCGCCGCCGAAGCGGAGAAAGCCGCCGAGGCCCTCCTCACCGCCCAGCTCCGGGAACAGGTGGAACCCTACGGCGAGGTGAAATCCACGCTCTGCTCCTCCCGCCAGAGGGGGAATACGCTGGTGGTGACGCTGTCGGCGGAGTGCCTGGAGGAGATCGGGAAGACGGCCCCCATTTACACGGAAGAAGAAACGGGCTGAGGCCCGCGGAAATACGGGAGTGAACACAGTGGAACAGAGAATCAGCATCGAGCGGCTGGAACAGGCCGTGAACCTCTTTGGGTCCTTTGACGAGAACATCCGGCTCCTGGAGCAGGAGTTCTCCGTCACCGTGGTGAACCGGGAGGGCGAGCTCCGGGTAGAGGGAGAGGCGGAGGACGTGGCCCTGGCCTGTAAGGCGGTCCAGGCCCTCCTGGCCCTCTCCAGCCGGGGGGAGCCCCTCGGGGAACAGAATGTCCGCTATGTGGCCAGCATGGTCCGGGCGGGGAAGGAGGAAAAGATCGCCGAGCTCACCGGGGATGTCCTCTGCATCTCGGCCAAGGGGCGGCCCATCAAGCCCAAGACCATCGGCCAGAAGGACTACATCGCCTCCGTGCTGAAAAACACGGTCACCATCGGCGTGGGTCCGGCGGGCACGGGAAAGACCTACCTGGCCGTGGCCGCCGCCGTCATGGCCTTCCGGGACAAGCAGGTGAACCGCATCATCCTCACCCGCCCCGCCGTGGAGGCCGGGGAGCGCCTGGGCTTTTTGCCCGGGGACCTCCAGAGCAAGGTGGACCCCTACCTCCGGCCCTTGTACGACGCCCTCTTCGACATGCTGGGGGCGGAGACGTACCAGAAATACCTGGAGCGGGGCAGCATCGAGGTGGCCCCCTTGGCCTATATGCGGGGGAGGACCCTGGACGACAGCTTCATCATCCTGGACGAGGCCCAGAACACCAGCCGGGAACAGATGAAAATGTTCCTCACCCGCCTGGGCTTCGGGTCCAAAATCGTCATCACAGGCGACGCCACCCAGATCGACCTCCCCGACGGGAAGACCTCCGGCCTGAAGGAGGCCATGCGGGTCCTCCGCAGCGTGGAGGGTATCGGCATCTGCGAGCTGACCAACGCCGACGTGGTGCGCCACGTCATGGTCCAGCGGATTGTCCAAGCCTATGAGGATTACGAGAACCGGGGCGGGCGGAAGGACCCGGGAAGGGGGCGGCGGAAATGAAGCGGCATTATATCCCCGTCACCGCCAGCGTCCCTGGGGTGAACGAAAGCCAGACGGCCTTTCTCCGCAGGGCCGTCCGCACGGCCCTGGCGGCGGAGGGAGTGGACTTCCCCTGCGAGGTGGACGTGCTGGTCACCAATGACGAGGAAATCCGCCGGATGAACCGGGAGGCCCGGCAGGTGGACCGGGCCACGGATGTGCTGAGCTTCCCCGCCTTGGACCTCCAGCCGGGGGAACTGCCGGGACCCGGGGACGCGGACCCGGGAACGGGGCTGGTTCCCCTGGGGGACGTGATGATCTCCCTGGAGCGCGTGGCGGCCCAGGCCAAGGAGTACGGGCACTCCAACCGGAGGGAGCTCGCCTATTTGACGGTGCACTCGGTGCTCCATCTGCTGGGGTATGACCATGTGGACGAGGGGCCGCTGAAGGCCCGGATGCGGGAGCGGGAGGAGGCCATCCTGGCGGAATTGGGGATCGCGCGCTAACCCCGGGGGGAAACTTGGACAGGCTCCGTCCGGTCCGGAGGCCCAAGGGGGAGCGCGGACCTGCCTTACCCCCTTTCACCGGGACGGCCGCTGGCGGCTTTGCCGCCCTGCCAGTGCGGCATCCCCCCGTCCCTCGGGACGGATAACCGAATCCTCTGGTTCTGCATAGTCTGAACAGAGGTGATTCAAATGCTGCTACTGCAAGACGGCGTCCTGGCCTTCCTGTCCGCCGTTGGCCTGACGACCATCGTCTGGGCCCTGGCCGGGGCCGCGCTCCGGATCGGCGGCCGCCCGGCCATTCCGGGCCTCCTGCTGGTTCTGCCCCTGAAGGGGGAAGCCCTGGCCATGGAGGCCGACGTCCGGGAGCTCCGCCGGGTCCAGGGGAGCCTCCCCGGGGCCAAAATCCTTCTGGCGGACTGCGGGCTGACCCCGGACGCCCAGGCCCTGGCCCAGTACCTGGCAGACCGGGAGAAAAACGCCGCCCTGGTTTCCGCCGGGGACCTGGCCGCTGAAATCTGACCCAGTTCCGCCAGAAACGCGAAAAAGAGAGGACATCCCAAATGGAAGAGCTCATCTGCCGGGAGGGCACGGTACATAGCGTCATTTTTCAAAACGCCGAAAACGGCTACACGGTCCTCCGCCTCCTCACCGAGGAGGGGGAGGCCGTCACCGTGGTGGGCTGCGTCCCCTGCGCCGCCCCCGGCGAGCACCTGACCGTCACTGGCGTGTGGGAACGCCACCCCCAGCATGGGGAGCAGCTCCGGGCGGCGGAGCTGGAGCGGAGCCTGCCGGAGGACGAGGAGGAGATGTTCAGCTACCTGTCCTCCGGCGTGCTGAAGGGCGTGGGCCCCGCCACGGCCCGGAATATCGTGGAGCGCTTTGGGGCGGAGACCTTCGACATCCTGGAAACCGCCCCGGAGCGGCTGGCCACCGTGAAGGGCATCACCGCCCGGCGGGCCCAGGAGATTGCCGGGGAGTTCCGCCAGCACATGGGGCTCCGGCGGCTGATGGCCTTCCTGGCCCGGTATGAGCTGCCCCCGGTGCTGGCCATGCGCCTGCGGCGGCAGTACGGGGACGCCGCCCTGGAAAAGCTCCGGGAGGACCCCTACCTGCTGTCCGCCGACGATTGCGGCGTGGCCTTCTCCGTGGCGGACCAAATTGCCATGAGCATGGGCTTTGAGCCGGACAGCGGCCTGCGGCTCCAGGCGGCGGTGAGCTTTGAGCTGAGCCACAACGAGAACAACGGCCACGTCTTCCTCCCCCGGGGGAAACTCATTGCCGCCACGGCCCAGCTTCTGGAGTGCGGCCTGGACCAGCCGGAGCTGGCCCTGGACGGGCTCATCGGCCAGGGGCTGGTCATCCAGGAACGGGTGGCCAATGTGGACGCCTGCTACCTCCGGAGGCTGTGGGAGGCGGAAGCCTCCTCCCAGAAGCGCCTGGAGGCCCTTCTGGCGGCGGAGCCCCAGGGCCGGGTTTCCGCCGCCCGGACGGTAGACGAGCTGGAGCGGGACCAGGGCATCACCTACGCCCCCCAGCAGCGGAAGGCCGTGGAGCTGGCGGCGAGGGAAAATGTGCTGATCCTCACGGGAGGCCCCGGCACGGGCAAGACCACCACGGTCCGGGCCATTGTGGCCCTGTTTCGCAAAATGGGCCTGGACACGGTGCTGGCGGCCCCCACGGGCCGGGCGGCCAAGCGGATGAGCGAGCTCACGGGCATGGAGGCACAGACCGTCCACCGTCTCCTGGGGATGAGCTGGAACGAGGACGCCCGGCAGGTCACCTTCACCAAGACGGAGAAGGAGCCCCTGGAGGCGGACGCCGTCATCGTGGACGAGATGTCCATGGTGGACCTGCCCCTGTTCGCGGCCCTGCTCCGGGCCCTCCGGCCCGGGACCCGGCTGGTGCTGGTGGGGGACGCGGACCAGCTGCCCTCCGTGGGGGCGGGGAACGTGTTCTCGGACCTGATCCGCAGCGGCCGGGTGGAGACGGTGTTCCTCCGGGAGGTCTTCCGCCAGGCGGAACAGTCCGCCATCATCCGGGCCGCCCACGCCGTGAACCTGGGGAAGGCCCCGGACCTCCAGAGCAACCAGGGGGACTTCTTCTTCCTCTGCCGCCGGGACCCGGAACGGGCGGTGAGCACCCTGGTAGAGCTTTGTAAAACCCGCCTTCCGGAGAAAATGGGAATCCCCGCGGACCAGATCCAGGTCCTGACCCCCACCCGGAAGGGCCCCGCCGGGACGGTGAACCTGAACCGCCTCCTCCAGGAGGCCCTGAATCCCAAGGCGGCGGGAAAGCGGGAGCTCCTGTGGGGGGAGCGGCTGTTCCGGGAGGGGGACCGGGTGATGCAGACCCGGAACGACTACGACGCGGTGTGGGAGAAGGAGGACGGAACCGTGGGCACGGGGATGTTCAACGGGGACGTGGGGAAGATCGTGAGGATGGATGACTCCGGCGAGTGGCTGGAGCTGGATTTCGACGGCCGCCGGACGGTCTACGGCGTGGAGCAGCTGAACGAGGTGGACCTGGCCTTCGCCATGACGGTCCATAAGGCTCAGGGCAGCGAGTACCGCTGCGTGGTGCTGGCGTCCATGCCCGCGCCGCCTTCGCTGATGGTCCGGGGGGTGCTGTACACGGCCCTGACCAGGGCCCGGGAGCTGCTGGTAGTGGTGGGCGACGACGCGGCGGTCCGGGAGATGGCGGCGAACGATAAGCGCCAAAGGCGGTACTCCGGCCTCCGCTGGCGGCTGGCCAAGGGGGCTGCCGGGAAATAAACGAGAGGGACCGCCCTGGGGCGGTCCTTGCTTTTTGCCGGAAACTGTAATAAGGCGCCGGATAAGAAGGCTCTGCGCAAAAAGGCGGGCGGTTGATCACACCCTCGGAAAAGGGTGGGAAGATGCCGGTTACATTGACGTTCCACATCCTGCATGGGACGGTAACGATCAAGGTAAAAAACGGAAACCGCCACTCGGGCAAGTAACGGTTTTAAGGCTTAACGTTGTTTCCTGCTAACGAACTCGGGCTAACCGCCAGCCGCAGTGCCTTTTTATGCTTAAAATAGACTTCCATAGTATTTTTGTCAAGGGTTTACGTGAACCCAAATGGGTCCCATTGAAAAATAGTTCCTCCATAGAATAAAGCAAATGAACCAAGATGGGTCCTTTTGCGAGGTTGCTATGAGAGAACAAAAAATCAAACAGGATATTTGCATCGGCGCGAACATTCGGGCAATGCGCCGGGCGAAGAAAATTGGGCAGACGGAGTTGGCGGGCCTCCTGCAATTAGAGGGCGTTCCCATGACCAGGGAGGCCCTGGTGAAAATTGAGCGGGGAGCCCAGCACATTCAGGCGTCCCAGCTGCGGGCCATCAAAAACGCGCTGAATGTCAGCTACGACGAGCTGCTGGAGCCATGAAGCTCACCGACGCTCTGCTGGACCTCCTCTTCCCGCCCAAGTGCCCCTTCTGCCGCCGGGTTCTGGACGCGCCGGGCATGTGCCCGGAGTGCGAAAAGACCCTCCCCTGGACGGGGAATGCCCACGGCCTCCGGGAACTGCGGAGCGGACTCCCCTGCGCCGCGCCGCTTTGGTATGAGGGCCCTGTCCGGGAGGCGGTCCGCCGCTTCAAGTTCCATGGCGGCGTCTGTGCCGCCGGGCCCCTGGGGGAGCTCATCGCCCAGGCCGCCGCCGAACGCCTCTCCGGTGCGTTCGACACGGTGGCCTGGGTCCCCATCAGCGCCAAGCGGCTGCGGAAGCGGGGTTACGACCAGTCCCTCCTCCTGGCGGAAGCCGCCTGCAAGCTCTGGGACGTGGCGCCGGAGCGGCTCCTCCGCAAGGTCCGGGACAACCCGGCCCAGTCCAGCCTGGAGCGGGCCGGGGACCGCTGGAAAAACGTCCAGGGCGTTTACGAGGCCGTGGGGAATCCCGCCGGGAAGCGGGTCCTGCTGATCGACGACGTGTGCTCCACCGGGGCCACCCTGGTTTCCGCCGCGGAAACCCTCCGGAGGGCGGGCGCGGCGGGGGTGGTCTGCGCCGCTGGAGCCTTCCCCAGGCCGGAGGAGGAAAACAGGGGAGAAAAAGGGAAAGAATAGGCTTGCATTCTGGAAGGAGTGCCAGTATAATGTACCTTGTAACTTTATGGATTCGCTGGCGGTTTTCCGCCTAACATAAATTTGACAAAAGATAAATGGAGGAAGTGCCCATGGCAAAGGATATCGGTATCGACCTCGGTACCGCTTCGGTTCTGGTATTTGTACGAGGCAAAGGCATCGTTTTGAATGAGCCCTCCGTGGTGGCGCTGGACAAGAACACCGGGAAGCTCCTGAAGGTGGGCGAGGAGGCCCAGGCCATGCTGGGCCGGACCCCCGGCAACATCATCGCCATCCGTCCCCTGCGGGAGGGGGTCATCTCTGACTACGACATGACGGAGCGGATGCTCCGGGAGTTCATCCACAAGGTGGCCGGGGTCTCCGTCTTCAAGCCCCGGGTCATCATCTGCGTCCCCTCCGGCATCACGGAGGTCGAGGAGCGTGCCGTCATCGACGCGGGCATCTCCGCCGGGGCCCGGAAGGTCTACCTCATTGAGGAGCCCGTGGCGGCGGCCATTGGCGCGGGCATCGACATTGCCAAGCCCGACGGGCACATGGTGGTGGACATCGGCGGCGGCACGGCGGACATCGCGGTCATCTCCCTGGGCGGCGTGGTGGAGTCCGCCTCCATCAAGATTGCCGGAGACCAGCTCAACGAGGCCGTGGTCAAGTATATGCGCCGGAAGCACAACCTGCTGGTGGGCGAGCGCACCGCCGAGGAGATGAAAAAGCAGATTGGCTGCGTCTTTCCCAAGGACGAGGAGGAGGTCATGGATGTGAAGGGGCGGTGCCTCCTGACGGGCCTGCCCAAGGTGGTGGCCGTCAGCTCCACGGAGATGATGGACGCCTTCGAGGAGCCCGTGGAGCGCATCATGGAGGCTATCCACTCCGTGCTGGAGCGCACGCCGCCGGAACTGGTGGCGGACATCTCCACCAACGGCATCGTCATGACCGGGGGCGGCAGCCTGGTGTCCGGCTTCGACAAGCTGGTGACGGCCCGGACGGGCATCCACACCATGATTGCCGAAGACGCGATTTCCTGCGTGGCCCTGGGAACGGGCATGAGCCTGGAAACCCTGGGCAACATGCAGGAGGGCACCATGAACCTGAGCCGCCGTAAGCAGATGAGCTAAAAGCGAAACCGCCGGACAAGCCGTCCGGCGGTTTTTATTATGGGGTTTCCTCTGCGCCGGGAGCCTCCGGTTCTTCCGGGTCGGGGACGTATTCCAGAATGTCCTCCACCCGGCAGTCCAGCAGCTTGCAGAGATCGTCAATCAGCCGGGAGGAGATGCCCTTATTGTGGCGCAGACGGTAGAGGGTACTACTGCTATAGCCCAATTTGTTAATCATTTTATACGTGGAGATTCCCCGGTCTTTCAGCGTGCGCCAGAAGGGGTCATAAACAATCATAACGATCACCTGGCCTTAGTTTAAACCAAAGTCAAAAAATTGAACATATTCTACATTTGGCGTTTGCTCTATATAGACAATTGTCTCAATATGGAATATAATGTGACCGGAGGTGATCGTATGAATGTAACGTGCGAAAACCACTTCTGCGTTTACTGGCGGGAGGATACCTGCACGCTGAGAAAAATCAGCCTGGATGCTGTGGGAGCCTGTAGGGACTGCGTCACCGTAGAAGTTCCAAAGGACCTCCTGGCCCGGAAACGGCAGGAGCTTCTAAGCGAGCTGAGGGAGCGGGAAGCCCGGTGGGGAAAAGAAGCCCTGGACTTATAGCTGGGGAAGGCCTAGTCCTTCCCCAGTTTTTTCAGTGTTTCCAGCACCTCGCCAAAGTCCTTGGCGGAGGCGGAGGGGTGAGCCCTCAAAAGCCGCAGGGAGCGGTGATAGGGCGTGGCGGAGCGGTTTTGCAGGGCGGCCTCCCGGGCCCGGACCCGGCGGATGATCTCCTCCAGGTCCGCCCGGCGTTCCGCCAGGTTTTCCGGCGTGGAATCCGGCAGATCCTCCAGGTGGTCCCGGCAGGTTTCCAGGGCATTGGAGATGGTGGAAAGCGCTTCCAGCTTGGCGGCGGTGAGGCGGCGGAGAGAGGACTCCACCCGCTCCGCCCGGGCCTGGCGGCGCTCCTCCAGCTCCTCTTCCACCTTCTGCCGGAGCTCCAGGGCTTCCAGCTCCGTCTTCTCCCGGAAGCGGCGGAGGTCGTCCTTGGCAAAGGCGGCGTAGACCTCCGCCCGCTTTGCCAGGCGGCGCAGGTCCTCGTTCTCCTCGGCGGCCCGGGCCAGCAGGTCCCGCAGGTCCAGGGCGGCCTGGACGGAGCGGACCGCGTCCACGGTGAAGGCGATGGCCAGGACGTGGGCCAGGGGGTCTACCCACAGGGCGGGCACCCGGGCCAGCAGGCGGGCGGCGGGAGGATGGACAAAGCGCACCAGCAGGATGGAGAAGAAGCCCCAGGCAATGGAGCTGGTGAGGCAGATGTGGCCGTTGAGATTAAACCGCTGATTGGAGTAATCCCAGTAACGGACCTTGAAAATCCGCTCCATCACATCCCCGGTGACGTATTCCAGGGCCGTGGCCGCCAGCATGCCGAAGAGCCAGACCAGCCGGAGGTCCTCCGCTACCGGGATGGTGGCAAGGAGGATGATGATGGCCCCGGAGCCGTAAATGGGCAGCAGGGGGCCGTGGAGAAAGCCCCGGTTCACCCAGCGCCTCTGGCAGAGGGAGACGTAGCAGGACTCCCAAATCCAGCCGCAGAAACAGTAGAAGAAAAAGAGCAGGACCCACTGGCCCGTGGTGTAGACGTGCATAAGCTCACTCCTCGCGTAATTTGTCCAGCAATTCCCCGATGATTTGGTTGGACACCAGGAAGCCCCGGGGGGACAGGCGCCAGCGGCCCGCCGCCCAGAGGGCGTAGCCCGCCGCTTCGCAGCGCTTTAAAAAGGGCAGGAAGGGGGCGAAGGGACGGCCAAAACGGGCCGCCCAGTCCTCTGGGTCCAGGCCCTGGGCGAGGCGGAGGGACAGCATCAGCCACTCCGCCTCCCGCTCCCCGGGGGTCATGGCCTGGGACTCGGACAAAAGCTCCTCCCCCCGGAGGAAGGCCTCTAAATCCCGGGCCCAGGCGCAGCGGACGCCCCGGAAATCCGAGTGGGCCCCGGGGCCAAAGCCCGCGTACTCCCCCAGGGTCCAGTATTTCAGGTTGTGCCGGGACTCCCGGCGCGGCTTGGCGAAGTTGGAAATTTCGTATTGCCTCCAGCCCCGGGCCTCCAGGAAGTCCACGGCTTCCAGGTACATGTCCGCCTGGGCCCCGTCCCCTGGCAGGGCGTCCCGGCGGGCGTAGAGGGGAGTCCCCGGCTCCGCCTTGAGGCCGTAGCAGGAGAGGTGCTCCGGGCTCAGCTCCGCGGCGGCGGAGAGGTTTTTCCGCCAGCGGGGCAGGTCCTGGCCCGGCAGGCCGTAGATCAGGTCCAGGGAGAGGTTGTCAAAGCCCGCCTTGCGGGCGGCTTCCACGGCGGAGCGGACCTGGGCCATGGTGTGGACCCGGCCGATGGATTTTAGTTCCCCATCGTCGGCGGACTGCATCCCCAGGGAGACGCGGTTGAACCCCGCCCGCCGGAGGGCGGCGAGGTCCCCGGTGTCCGAGGCGGAATCGGGGTTGGCCTCGAAGGTGATTTCCGCCCCAGGGGCGATGGGGCAGGCGGCGGAAACCGCTTCCAGCAGGGCTGCCAGGCGGCGGGGGCCCAGATAGCTGGGGGTGCCGCCGCCGAAGTAGACGGTGTCCGCCTCATAACCGGAAAAGTCCGTCTCGAAAAGCTGGGCCCGGAGGGCGGCGGCGTAGGCGTCCATGTCCTCCTCCCGGTGGGGAAGGGAGTAGAAGTCGCAGTAGACGCACTTCTGCTTGCAGAAGGGGACGTGAATGTAGATGCCAAGGGCCCGGCTCATCCCATGCGCTCCCGGACGTAGTCCACGGGCACGTCCATGCGGGCGGCGGCCTCCTCCGGCGTCATGCCGGAGTCCAGGAAGCGGCGGCAGACCGCCGTCATGTTCTCCCCCACCTCAATGATATGCCCGTCCGGGTCGCGGAACCGCACCACCCGCTGTCCCCAGGGGTGCTCCTTTACCGGGTGGACGTATTGAATGGGGAGGGATTCCAGCCGTCCGGCGAAGGCGTCAAAATCGTCTTCCTCAAAGTAGAGCTCGGCGGCGCTGCCTCCAAAGGCGACATGGTCCGTTTCGATAAACGCCCGCCAGGTCTCCAGGGTCTGCAAGCAGAGCCCGCCGGCGAGGGTTTTGTTGGCGCCGAAGTCCAGGACGACCCGAAGCCCCAGGACGGTCTCGTAAAACGCCAGGGACCGCGCCATATCCGATACCGCCAGCAGGGGATTTTTCAGTTCCATACGGGGAAACCTCCATGATGTTGATTGCCCCCATCGTACCACAAGCGCCCGCCGGATTCAATACCACCCGGCGCACGGGAATATTTCGGGCCCTGGAGGCAACACTATCCAGGAAATCCAGAACGAAAAGAGGGCGTTTTCCATGGACATGTCTCCCAAAGAGTACCAGGCATATGTCAAGCAGAAGGCGAAAAAATCCCCTATTGTTAAGGACGTGGCCTTTGCCTTCCTCATCGGCGGGGCCATCTGCGTGCTGGGCCAGGCCATTACCAACGGCTGGTCCGCTGCGGGCCTGAACAAGGAGGAGGCGGGCACCGCTGCCTCCTGCACCCTGGTGTTCCTCTCTGCCCTGCTGACGGGGCTGAACCTCTATGGCAAGCTGGCCCGCTACGGCGGGGCGGGGACGCTGGTGCCGATCACGGGCTTTGCCAACGCCGTGGTGTCCCCGGCCATCGACTTCAAGAGCGAGGGCTTCATCACGGGCATGGCGGCAAAGATGTTCACCGTGGCGGGCCCGGTCATCGTCTTCGGCACGGTGGCCTCGGTGCTGTACGGCGTAATCCTACAGCTCCTCCGGCTCTGAGGAGCCGGGAAGGAAGCCGCCCGCGCCTTATATGGCGCGGGCGGCGTGCGTCTATTTGGAGGCGGAGCGGCCCTTCCTCTGGGCGGTGAAGATGTTTTCGGTGATCTTGTCCTGGTCGGCCTCGTTCAGCTCCAGGAACTGGCAGCCGTACTCCCGGGGGCCCTCCTCCTTCTCGATGACCCGCAGCACCTGGCAGTACATGATGGAGGGGTCCCGGTCCTCCAGCAGCTTCACGGTGAGGAGGAGCTTATCCCCCTCCCAATACTGCTGCTCCGAGGAGAAGCGGGCCCCGCCCACGCTGATGTTCCGCAGGCGGCAGGGGAACTCCCCGGCGTTCCGCCCGCTGAATTTGGTAACGCTGGCGTCCAGGTCCGTGTCCAGGCGGAAAAAGGCCCGGTCGTTGCCCACCCGGGCTACATAGAGGTGGGACACCAGCCAGATGTGTTTGGGCTGGGGGGTGATGAAGCCCTCCATGTACACGGCCTTCCGCAGACGGTCGTGATAGCCCCGGATGTGGACGGGAAGGGCCTCCGTCTCCGAGCAGCCCTCCAGCAGGGGGGCCTCTGACTCGGAGTACTGGTGCAGTTCCGCGGTGTGCCGCTGGGGGTACATGAGCTTGGCCACGAAGAGCATCTGCCCGTCCTTGGTGGTCACCTCCACCCGCATGTGGGAGTAGACGGACACGTCCTCGGCGTCCTGGGCGGGCTTGGGCGGCGGGGGAGGCGGCGCCGGGGCCTTCTTTTTAAATTTGTCAAACAGTGCCACGATAGTTCACTCCTATGGTCTGGTCACCGGATTTTCCGGGCTTCCACGTAATAGCGCTTATCCTGGGCGTGGCCCATGGAGAAGGTCTTCCGGGGCAGCACGCCGTCGGCCATGACGGTCTTGAACAGCTGCTGCTTGCCCATGGCGGGGAGCTTGAAGCCAATGCTGTCCGCCTGGCGGCCCAGGCGGTCCGTGACATCGGCGCCGTGGATGTAGTCGATTTCGCCGCCGTGGTCCTTGACATAGGCGTCCAGGAAGGCCTGGAGGGTGCCCACCGCCAGCTGGACCCGGGGCTGGGGTACGGTGAGGAAGCCCTGGCCTCCCGCGTGGGTGTAGGCGATGACGTGGCCCTGGCCCTGGCCTTCGTAAGCGCCGGGGTAGTAAGCCTTAAACGCGTCCAGGACCGCCTCCGGCTTCACGCCGAAGACGACCCGGTGGATGGGCTCGAACTGGAGGGCGTCGTCGTGGTTGTTTACCACCTCCACCAGGGCGTACCGGGCGGGGAGGGAAGCCCATCCGCTTTCCGGAACGGTCTTTTTCAAATCCTCATAGCACTGTTTCGCCGTGGCCAGGGAGTGGTTCCCGTCGCCCACGGCGAAGAGCAGGGGGGGGACGTCCTTCACGCCGTACTTCCAGGCCTGCTCCCTGGGGGAGCAGAGGGCCTCCAGGGCGTCCGCCGTCTGGTCCATCTGGGCGGCGGTGAGATTCCAGCCGGTGATGTGCCCACCCCCCTGCTGGAGGTCAAAGGCGTAGAGCTTCTCCATCTCGCCGGAGGAGCGGGTCAGGGGCTCGATGACGGTCTTGTTGGGGTCGTCGATCAGCAGCATGACGTGGGGCAGCTCGATGGGGGCGTCCTTCCGGACCTTCACCCGGGGGGGAATGCGGGAGAGGACAGTGCCCTCCGTGGCCCGGATGAGGGCCCCGGAGCCGGGGGTGAAGTCGTACTGCTCCAGGTCCACCATGCCGATGAGACCGTGGCGGATCTTCCCGTCGGACTGGACCCGCTCGATGTAGAGGAGGCTCTCCGGCAGGGTCTCGAACAGACCGTCCGCCAGATACTTCCCCATGGCGGCGTTGACGGCGGAGATGCGCGCCTCCACGTCCGGGGCGTTCAGCGCCGCCTCCGGGAGGATGAGCCGCAGGGCGGAGGGGGCCTCCGCCACGGCGTCCTCCACCGCCTGCCAGTACTCGGGCTGGGAGGTAAACTGGTCGCAAGCCACCACGGCCCATTTCGTCATGTCCGTGCCCTGTTTGGGCAGGAGGATATTGGCGGGGTAAAAGCCCAGTTTCTCAAATTTCGGATTCATGCCGGGTCTCCCTTCCTACTTATTTTTTTCGCAGCTCCCGGAGGACCATTACGGCAATGGCCCCCAGGCAGATTAAAAGCAGAGGCAAGGCCGGAGCGGCCAGGATCAGCAGGGGCCTTTAAAAATTTCCCAAAGAGCCCCCTGGAAAAAGGCCAGATCCATGCCTGCCTTACAGGGCGGCCTTGATGGCGGCCAGCAGGTCGCCGAACTCCTCATAGGCGGGGAGCTCCGGGTAGTCCTTTTTAATCTGCTCGGTGCTCTTGAAGAGGAAGCCCGCCTTGCTGGCCTGGATCATCCCTAAGTCGTTGAAGCTGTCCCCGGCGGCGATGGTTTCGTAGCCGATGGACTGGAGGGCCTTGACGGTGGTGAGCTTGGATTGTTTGCAGCGCATCTTGAAGCCGGTGATTTCGCCGCTGTCCGCCACCTCCAGGGTGTTGCAGAAGATGGCGGGCCAGCCCAGTTTCTCCATCAAGGGCTTGGCGAACTGCTCGAAGGTGTCGCTGAGGATGAGGACCTGCGTCGTGGCGCGGAGCTCGTCCAGGAACTCCTTGGCTCCGGGGAGGGGGTCGATTTTCGCGATGGTGGCCTGGATTTCCTTGAGGCCAAGGTTGTGCTCTTTCAGGATGCCGAGGCGGAAGTTCATGAGCTTGTTGTAGTCGGGCTCATCCCGGGTGGTGCGGCGGAGCTCCGGGATGCCGCTGGCCTCGGAAAAGGCAATCCAGATCTCGGGGACCAGGACGCCCTCCATGTCAAGACATACGATGTTCATAGTCACGTCTCCTTGATGTTCCATAGTGTGGGAACCGTTTTCTCTGCACCTAGTATACCAGAGATTTTGGCGCTTGTCACCTTTTATTTCGGAGAGGGGGGAGGGTCCGGCGCGGCGGCGGCAGGGGGGCTCTTTCAACATGCGCCGCCGGACACCCCGGGGGAAGGGCGGGGCTTGCTTTTTGCGGAATGGTGTGTTATCGTTAAAGCTGCAAAGGGCCGCGGCAGAATGGCGCGGGCGGCGGCTGGCCGTCCCGCCCCGGAAGGGGATGGGGAGAACGCGGGTGCGCTCCATAGCGGAATCCGCGCGATGACGGCTGCCGCAAAACGCGGAACCCGCCGTCCGGCCTGGCGGCGGGTTCCCAACGGCTTTTAACGGTCCAGGGAATTTGCGGCTGGGCCAGCCGTTTCCTGGGGCCCCGCGCGGGGTTCCTTAATAAACCGTCCCCATCCCTTCTGCCAAGCGCCGGTTTCCCGGCGGACACTCTAAACGAACGGAAACGAGGTATGATTCATGGACTTCCAAACCCTCTCCGCCGCGCGGTACTCCCTGCGTAAGTTTGACTCCCGGCCCGTGGAACAGGAAAAGCTGGACCTGATCCTGGAGGCGGGGCGGAACGCCCCTACGGCCCACAACTACCAGCCCCAGCGCATCTTCGTGCTCCGGACTCCCGGAACCCTGGAAAAGGCCGACGCCTGCTCCGGCTCCCACTTCAATCCCCCCGTGATGCTGGTGGTGTGCTACGATCCCGCCGTCTCCTGGAAGCGGGAGACCGACGGTAAGGACCATGGCGAGATCGACGCTGCAATTGCCGCCACGCAGATGATGCTCCAGGCCGCGGACCTGGGGCTGGGCACCACGTATATCGGCAAGTTTGAGCCCGGCAGGCTCCTGGAGGCCTTCCCGGAGATGGCTGGGACCTGCCCCATCGCCCTGCTGCCCCTGGGCTACCCGGCGGAGGGCGCCCACCCCGCCCGGCTCCACACGGACCGCAAGCCCCTGGAGGAGCTGGTAAAGTACCTGTAAATCCCTCAAAACGCAGACACAGGCCGCCCCGGGGGGCGGCCTGCCGTTTTCACCGTCTTCGCCTGGAGCCCCGATACACGCCCCGGCGGCCCCCGCCGCCCACGCTGCGGCCGTAACGGTAGCGGCGGCGGCTGAACAGCAGCTTCCAGCCGCCGGAGATTCCCGCCAGGACCAGGACCACGCCCAGGGCGATCTTGGCGGCGGTGGTGGAAAAGAAGTTCTTCACGTCCCGCCAGAGGATGCGGATACGGGACGCCTCCACGCTGGTGTACGCCAGCAGGTCTGCCTCCGCCAGCACTTCCCCGTCCAGGGTGATGGTCATGGAGCCCAGGACATCCCCCTCGGCAATGGGAGCTTCCACCGGGTCGGATTTCAGGGTGACGGCTTTCTCCAGCTCCTCCGGCTTTACGCCCTTGGGCAGCAGCAGCTCCACCGCCTTGGCCGGGCGGAGGGTCACATGGTCTGTGGAGGAGAGGGATACTGGGGCCTCTCCGGCTACGTCGTCCTCCTTCAGGATGGTCTGGTAGGAGAAGTTGCCGAAGGCCCAGTCATAGAGCTTGTTGGTGTAGTCGAAGCTGTAGGTCCACCAGCTTCCGTCCTCCTTCTGGACCCGGTCCGCCCCCAGGACCACGCAGAGCAGGTCCATGCTGGCATGCTGGGCAGTGGAGACCAGGCAGTGGCCCGCCTGGGAGTGGGACCCGGTCTTGACCCCGTGGACGTCGGGGTTGTAGTAGTCCCGGCCGCTGCGGATGAGGAAGTTGGTGTTGTTCAGCTGGCGTTCCTCCGAGGAGTTGGTGGCGGGGACGGTGTGGCTGCTGGTGTCGCAGATGCGCATAAAGTCCGGGTACTCCAGCGCCGCCTTGGTGATGAGGTACAGGTCCCAGGCGGAGGTGTAGTGCTGGGAGTCGTGGTAGCCGTGGGGGTTCATGAAATGGGTGTTCTCACAGCCCAGTTCCGCCGCCTTGGCGTTCATCCGCTCCACGAAGCTGTCCACGGAGCCGGAGATTTTCTCCGCCAGGATGGCCCCGGCCTCGTTGGCGGAAACCACCATTAGGCAGTAGAGGAGCTCCTCCACCGTCAGGATTTCCCCCGCCTCGATGCCAGCGGTGCTGCCGTCCTCCGCCAGGCCCTCCAGGGCCGAGGGGGTGGCGGTAATCTCCTGGTTCAGTTTCAGCCGTCCCTCGTCCACGGCCTCCAGCACCAGCAGGCAGGTCATAATTTTGGTGAGGCTGGCGGGGTAAAGCTCGTCGTGCTCGTTGAGCGCGTAGATTGCCGCCCCGGTCTTCTGGTCGATCAAAAGGGCGGCCTTGCCCTGGATTTCCGGGCCCGTCACCCGGGCCGCCTCCACGGGAACGGCCAGCTGTCCCACCAGCAGAAGGGCCAGAAAAAAAACTGAGAAAAAGCGCCTTGTTTTCATGTCCATCCCCCAAAATCTGTGTTATAATAACCGATAGAGCGGCGGCGGGCCGCCGCCGTTCGATGATTTCCCCAACAGTATACCAAAAAAATTGGAGGAACGCAACCATGGAGACGCGCCGGAAAGCTGCCCTGGGCGAATGGGTCCTGCTGGGCTTGACGGGGCTGTTTTTGTGCCTGCTCCTGGGGCTGTTTCTCCGGGACCGGGCCGCGCTGGGGGCCCCCGACTCCGTGGAAACGGCCCTGACGGCCCCCGCCGGGGAGGCCGGGCCGGACCTGGCGCCCCTGGACCTCAACGCCGCAGGCGCGGAGGAACTCACCGCCCTTCCCGGCATCGGGGAGGAGCTGGCCCGGCGGATCGTGGCTTACCGGGAGGAACAGGGGCCCTTTGAGGCCGTGGAGGATTTAATGGAAGTCTCCGGCATCGGCCAGGGAAAGCTGGCGGCGCTGGAGGGGCTTGTGACAGTGGAGGATATGGAATGAAAATATTGGTGGTGGACGACGAGCGGACCCTGGTAAAGGGGATCAAATTCAACCTGGAGAACGAGGGCTACGAGGTGGAGTGCGCCTATGACGGCGCCGCCGCCGTGGAGCTGGCCCGGGAGGGCAAGCTGGACCTCATCATCTTGGACCTGATGATGCCGGAGGTGGACGGGCTGGAGGCGTGCATGCGCATCCGGGAGTTCTCCAACGTGCCCGTCATCATGCTGACCGCCAAGAGCGAGGACGCGGACAAGCTGATGGGCTTCGAGTGCGGGGCGGACGACTACCTCACCAAGCCCTTCAACATCCTGGAGCTCAAGGCCCGGGTCCGGGCCCTGCTCCGCCGGGCCGCCGGGGTCCAGCGCAGCCGGGGCAGCATCCTGACGGCGGGGGGCATCGCGCTGAACACCGAGGAGCGTTCCGCCTCCCGGGGGGATGTTCCCGTGGACCTCACCGCCAAGGAGTACGACCTCATCGAACTTTTGATGCGCAACCCCCGGCGGGTTTACAGCCGGGAGAACTTGATGAACGTGGTCTGGGGCTACAGCTACGCCGGGGACTACCGGACGGTAGACGTGCACATCCGCCGCCTCCGGGAGAAGCTGGAGGAGAACCCGGCGGAGCCCGACCACATTATGACAAAATGGGGGGTGGGGTACTATTTTAAGGAGTGAACGCCCCTATTGGGGCAGCTTGCAGTTCCGCTTCGGCTTGAGTTACATCGCCGTCATCCTGGCGGTGCTGCTGCTGCTGAACACATACCCCCTGCTGGTGTCCGAGGACCTGGTGTTCCACTCCAAGGCCGCCAACCTCCAGAGCAGCGTCTCCATTCTGGTGAACGCCCTCTCCGGCCTCTCCCCCCTGACGGAGGAGAACGTGACGGACGCCATGTCCGTGGCCCAGGAGACGGGGCTGAGCCGCATCCTGGTGACCAACAGCGCGGGCCGGGTGCTCTATGACACCCGGGAAACGGGGGCCGCCGTGGGAAACCTGGCGCTGTACACGGAAATTGTCCAGGCGCTGCTGGGGAACGATGCCTTCAGCTGCACCTACCTGCGGGGGGCCTTCCACAGCCGGGCCTCCTCGCCCATCATGTACCAGAGCCAGATCATCGGCGCGGTGTACGCCTATGAGTACGACACCCAGCAGGCCGCCCTGCTCTCCGGCCTCCAGGAGACGCTGCTGCGCCTCTCCGCTGTGGCGGGGGGACTGGTGCTGGCCCTGAGCCTCATCCTCTCCAAGGCCCTGACCCGGAAGATCGGCCTGCTCCTCACCGCCATCCGGGAGGTGCGGGAGGGAGCCTACAGCCACCGGGCGGACATCCGGGGCCGGGACGAGATCGCCCAGATCGGCTATGAGTTCAACAGCCTGACGGACCGCCTCCAGACCACGGAGACCGCCCGCCGCCGCTTCGTCTCCGACGCGTCCCACGAGCTGAAGACCCCCCTGGCGGCCATCCGCCTCCTGTCGGACTCCATTTTGCAGACGGAGAACATCGACCGGGAGACCACGAAGGAGTTCGTCACCGACATCGGCCGGGAGGCGGAGCGCCTTTCCCGCATCACGGAGGACCTCCTCCGCCTGACCCGGCTGGATAGCGGCGTGCTGGACCCCCCGGCGGCGGTGGACATCCTTCCGGTTTTGGAACAGGTTATGCGGATGATGAACCTGGTGGCCCAGGAGAAGGGCGTGGACCTCACCTACTCCGCCGGGGGGGCCTGCGTGGTCCTGGGTACCCGGGACGAGACCCACCAGGTGATTTACAACCTGGTGGACAACGCGGTGAAGTACTCCGCCATCGGCGGGGCCGTCCAGGTTTCCCTGGAGCGGGTGGGGGAGCTGGTGGTCCTCACCGTGGCGGACAACGGCGCGGGCATCCCCGAGGCGGACCTGCCCCGGATTTTCGAGCGGTTCTACCGGGTGGACAAGGCCCGGTCCCGGGCCGCAGGGGGCACGGGCTTGGGCCTCGCCATCGTCAGCGACACGGTGAAGCGCCGGGGCGGCGCCGTGGAGGCCGCCAACCGCCCCGGGGGCGGCGCGGTGTTCACCGTCCGCTGGCCCGCCTTGGAGAGGAGGGAGGAAGCGTGAGAAAACGGCTTTGCCTGGCGTTTTTGCTGCTCCTGCCCCTGCTGCTGGCGGGCTGCCGGAGGGAGGAGCCCGCCCGGACCGGCTATGAGCTCTATTTCCAGGAGGCGGATTTGACCTACTCCGCCGGGGAGTCCCCCTTCCGCACGGAGACCGTGTACTTATACGACGCCGAGACGGACACGGCTTCCCGCCTGGCGGAGGCGCTGATGAACGAGCTTTTGAAGGGCCCCGCCGACGAGACCCTGAAAAGCGCCCTGCCCACCGGGACCACCCTCCTCTCCCTGGAGATCGAGGGGGACCGCGCCCGGGTGGACCTGTCCCCCTCTTATGAGAGCCTCTCCGGCGTGGCCCTGACCCTGGCGGACGGGGCCATTGCCCTGACCCTGGCCCAGGTGCCGGAAGTCTCCTCCGTCCAGATTACCGTCCGGGGCCGGGAGCTGGCCTACCGGGAGCGGCAGGTGCTGAACATCCGGGAGCTTCTGCTGACCCCGGAGGAGGACGTGATCAGCACCGTGGAGGTCATGCTCTACTACCTGGACCAGGAGGGCCGCCTCACGGCGGCGGAGCAAACCCTGGACCTCTACGAGGGGGACACCCAGGTGTCCGCCGTGGCCCGGGCCCTGGAGGAAAAGCCGGAGGGCCGGGATCTGTACTCCCCCCTGCCGGAGGGCTTCCAGGTGAAGTCTGCCTGGCTGGAGGAGGACATCTGCTATGTGAACCTCTCCTCCGCGGCGCTGGAGGGCCTGGCGGACCACGCAGCCCGGGCGGCCCTCCAGGCCCTGGAGAACTCCCTGACCTCCCTGGAGGCGGTGGAGGAGGTCCGCTTCCTGATAGACGGCGAGTTCCGCCGGGACCTGGGGCTCCTGGGCGGCGGGGAGTAAAGTTTTGTCCTTGACATCCCATGGCTGCTCCTGTAAACTGGGAAAGGTGGACCTTTCCGGAGGCTGCCGAGAGAACGACAGAACGAAGAAACAGGAAGGAGAACCCCGCCATGAGAACCCCCTCCGGCCAGCAGACGCTGTTCCAAATCCGAGGCATTCCCCCCCTGGGCTCCGCCGTCTCCCTGTCCCTCCAGCATCTGGTTGCCATGATCGTGGGCTGCGTCACGCCGCCCATCATCATCGCCGGGGCCATCGGCCTGAGCCAGGCGGACCGGGTGCTGCTGATCCAGGCCTCCCTGGTCATGTCCGCCGTCTGTACGATGATCCAGCTTTACCCCCTGAACCAGTACTTTGGCTCCGGCCTCCCGGTGATCATGGGCGTCAGCTTTGCCTATGTTCCCAGCATGCAGGCCATCGCCTCCACGGGCGGCGGCGTGGGAGCCATCGCGGGGGCCATGATCGTGGGCGGAATTGTGGCGGTTGTGGTGGGCGTGTTCGTGAAGAAAATCCGCCTGCTCTTCCCCCCGGTGATCACCGGGACGGTGGTGTTTACCATCGGCCTGTCCCTCTATCCCACAGCTATCAATTACATGGCGGGAGGCACCGCTAATACATACGAGCTGGTGGTGGAGGCCAAACGCCAGACCGAGGCCCTGGTCTATGGCTCCTGGCAGAACTGGCTGGTGGCCGTGCTGACCCTGGCCATCGTCATGGTGCTGAACAACCACGGGAGGGGCATCTGCAAGCTGGCCTCCATCCTCATTGGCATGCTCTGCGGCTATGTCATTTCCATGTTCTTCGGCATGGTCTCCTTTGCCGAGGTGGGCTCCGCCGCCTGGTTCTCCCTGCCCCGGGTGATGCACTTCGGGGTTACCTTCGACTTGCCCTCCTGCGTGGCGATTGGGCTCCTCTTTGCCATCAACTCCATCCAGGCCATCGGCGACTTCACCGCCACTACGGTGGGCGGCATTGACCGGGACCCCACGGACCAGGAGCTCCAGGGCGGCATCATCGCCTATGGCTTCAGCAACATCCTGACAGCCTTCTTCGGCGGCCTGCCCACGGCCACCTACTCCCAGAACGTGGGCATCGTCACCACCAACAAGGTGGTAAACCGGATCGTCTTCGCCATGACCGGGGGCTTCTTGCTGCTGGCGGGCCTGTCCCCCAAGTTTGCGGCGGTGCTGACCACGATTCCCCAGTGCGTGCTGGGCGGGGCCACCATCACCGTCTTCTCCACCATCGCCATGACGGGAATGAAACTCATCGCCTCCCAGGATTTGACGGCCCGGAACACCACCATCGTGGGCCTGTCCGCCGCCCTGGGCGTGGGTGTATCCCAGGCCAGCGGGGCCCTGAGCCAGTTCCCCGACGGCTTCACTATGATTTTCGGCAAGTCCCCGGTGGTCATCGCCACGCTGATGGCGGTGCTTTTGAACCTGATCCTGCCCAAAGAGAAAACTTGAGAGAACGAGCGTAGAGGTAACCATGGAAATCGAAACCCTGCATTTCCGCTGCCCCGGTCTGGAGGACGGCGGGCGCTTCCCCCGGGACAACACCGGACGGGGGAAGGACTTATCCCCGGAAATTATCCTGGAGAACCTGTCCCCCCGGGCCAGGACCCTGGCCGTCACCCTGGAGGACATGAGCCATCCCATAAAGGGCTTCACCCACTGGGTGATGTGGAACTTCCCCGCCCGGCCCGTCATCCCCGGGGGCATCCCCCAGCGGGACCGCTTGGAAAGCGGCGTGGTCCAGGGCCTGGCCTACGGCGTCCACCGCTACGCGGGGCCCAAGCCCCCCATCTGGGCCCGGCACCGCTATCGGCTGACGGTTTACGCCCTGGACTGCGTCCTGGGCTTGAGCTCCAACGCCCGGAAGAAGCACTTCCTCAAGGCGGCGGAGGGCCACATCCTGCAAAAGGGAAGTTTGACAGCGGAATTTGGATAAATGCGCCAAACGCCAGGGAGGCGGAGCCTCCCTGGCGTTCTTATGGAAAAGCCGCCCCGTCCCTGTGGCGGAGATGCGCGCTATACGCGGACGGTTGTCCGCAATGGATTGACAACTGGCGGTTTCCGCGTTATAACATACCACTATTTATGCCGCATTTTGACGCTATATGACAAACATGGCAGCAACATGAGGGGGAAACGTTATGTATTGCAAACGATGTGGGCAAGTGATTCCGGACTCTGCGGCGGTGTGCCCTTTCTGTGGCTCCCTGGCATCCGGCGGAGCGCCAGGGGGGGAGAGAGGGCGGTTTCCACCGGCGGCTGGTTTTCACGCTTTTCCTGGTGGGGATTCCCCTGGTGGGCTTGATTTTGCTGCTGGCCTGGGCCTTCAGCGGCAGCACCAATTCCTCTAAACAGAACTGGGCCCGGGCGGCCCTGATTTGGGCCGTCATAGTGATTATGCTGGCGGCTGCCTTCGGCGGCGGGGGCGCCGCGCTTGTGGCGGGCAGGCTGAGCCGCCTGGCATAAAACGGGACGGGCCCGCCGCTGGACCGGAGATCAGGGAGGCGGAAGCCTCTCTGGTTTTGGCTCCGGGGATATCCCGTTTGGAGATGGTCTCCCGCAGGGGCGGGCACATAGGCCCGCCCCTATGCTGCGTTCCGCCTATCCAATGCGCCGTGGGACGCTCCTCTATGGGCCTAATCTTGCAATTTCCTTTCCGGGGCGCTATAATTTAACGTGCTGAACCGTTTTGCTTTCCGCTTAAAAGGAGGAACCCTCTATGAATTTTGTCTTCATCTCCCCCAACTTCCCCGAGGCCTACCGATGGTTCTGCGTCCGCCTGAAGGAGAACGGGGTCAACGTTCTGGGCGTGGGGGACGCGCCCTATGACTTCCTCCACCCGGACCTGAAGCGGGCGCTGACGGAGTACTACCGGGTGGACAGCCTGGAGGACTATGACCAGGCCCTCCGGGCCCTGGGGTACTTCACCGGGCGGTACGGGAAAATCGACTGGGTGGAGAGCAACAACGAGTACTGGCTGGAACTGGATGCCCGGCTGCGGACGGACTTTAACATCACCACCGGGCCCAAGGCCCACGAGATCGGAAAGTACAAGAGCAAGCTGGCCATGAAGGAGTACTACCGGAAGGCCGGGATTCCCTGCGCCCGCTGCGCCCCGGTGACGGACTTGGAGGCCGGGCTGGCCTTCGCCCGGGAGACGGGGTACCCCGTGGTGGCCAAACCGGACAACGGCGTGGGGGCCGTGGCCACCTGGAAGCTGGAAAACGAGGAAGACCTGCGCCGCTTTTTCCAGGCCCCGCCGGAGACCCCCTACCTCATGGAGGAATACGTCTCCGGCTCCGTCACCACCTACGACGGTATCTGCGATTCCCGGGGGGAGGTCCTCTTTGCCGCCAGCCACGTGACCCGGAACTCCATCATGGACATGGTGAACAAGCATGTGCCCACCTACTACTATGTGGACAAGGAGGTCCCCCCGGACGTGGAGGCCGCGGGCAAGGCCACGCTGAGGGCCTTCGGCGCGGCCAGCCGGTTTTTCCACCTGGAGTTCTTCCGCCTCACCGCCGCCAAGCCGGGGCTGGGGGACGTGGGGGACATCGTGGCCCTGGAGGTCAACATGCGCCCCGCCGGGGGCTACACCCCGGATATGCTGGATTTCAGCCAGAGCGTGGACGTGTACCAGCTCTGGGCGGACATGGTGGCTTTCGACAGGCCGCGCCACACCTACATCGGCCCCCGCCGCTACTGCGTCTACGCCGGGCGGCGGGACGGGGTCCGGTATGACATCTCCCTGGGCCAGCTGGAGGCCCGCTGCGGCGACCGGGCCCGGCTCTTCACCCGGATGCCCGACGCGCTGGCGGGGACCATGGGAAATCAGGTGGCCATCGCCTGTTTTGACACCATGGAGGAAGTGGACCTGTTTGTCAAAGCGGCCTTCCGGCTGCGGGAGGAATAGAGACTAAAGGAGCGGCCCGGAGGCCGCTCCTTTTCTCATGGAAAAAATTTTTTCTCGGAACCCGGGAACCTTTTTCTACGCCCCGCCGTCAAAGCATTGGAAGCAATCCACAAGATCATTTTTGACACAAGGAGATTTGACATGAACAAGAAGTTTCTCGCGCTGATCCTGGCGCTGGTTCTGGCCCTGTCCCTGGCCGCCTGCGGCGGCAAGGACGCTCCCGCCCAGGGCGGAACCCCCGCCCCCCCCAAGACCGAAGCCCCTGAGGGCGGAGACGCCGATCCCTCCGATCCCGGAGAGGCCGCCCCCCCTGAGGAGACCGAGCAGGACGTGGACCTGGCCGCCTTCTACGCCTCCCTGACCGAGGGGGACAAGTGGCCCGTGCTGATGAGCCTGACGGAGGACGAGACCTCAACGGAGATGCTGGACGCCTACTACCCCGGCCTGTCGGAGATTTCCACCAAACAGTGCGGGGCCTACATCGCCGCCATTACCTCCGCTGTGGGCGAGCTGGCCCTGGTGGAGGTGGAGGACGCCGCCGACGCGGAGAAGGTGGAGGCCATCTTCCAGGCCCGGATCGACTATCAGGTGGGAGACGACTCCAACCCCGGCGGGGCCTGGTATCCCGAGACCATTGAGGGCTGGAAGAGCAGTTCCCGGATCGTCAGCCGCGGCAATTACGTGATGCTGGCGGTAGGGGACGCGGCGGAGGCCGCCGTGGAGAGCTTTGAGGCACTGTTCGCGTAACGCGTGTCCAGAGGAAAGAGCGGGAGTGAAATCACTCCCGCTCTTTTTGTTCCTCCTCATCCTCCGCCAGATTCTCCAGGGCCACCCGGACGGCCTCCACCACAAACGCCGTGAAGGTGCAGTCCGTGCCCCGGATCGCCTCCTCCACCTGCTCGATGACCTCCGTCGGAAAGCGGATGGATTTTGTAGCGGAGACGGGAACCTTAGGAACGTTGGGAATTTTGAATTTTCTCATAGCACACCCCGCAATACATTTTGTGCGAATTTCGCAATAAAATTGTATTGCAGATTAAAGACCTGGAATGCGTTGCCATTTTGCAATAATGCTTATTGCAATTTGCACGATAATTCGGAATAAACTTTGGCACGCATGCTGCTTGCACATTTTGGCAAAATATGGTAGTCTATAGGGCGAGGTGATTGAAATGAAAACCGTCCCGAAATACTACACCACGCTCTTCAACGCCGTGACCGACGCGCTGAAGGAGCTGGATCAGCAGAACTACGGAAACCTGAAGGATTTGCTGGTACACGGCCAGCTCCAGGCCGAGGGTGAATGCACCGCCTGGATGGAGGAAGATGACGAATAAAGAAGAGGCGGAGCCAGCGGCCCCGCCTCTTTTTGTGTCTGTCGGATTACAGGTTTTTCAGCACGCCGCTCTCCTCGTTGAAGGCGTTGATGAGCTCGTCTAAGTCCTTGGCCTGGGCGTGGACCGCGTCCCAGGTGCCCTCGGTGTCGTACCACAGGGCGTTGAGGTCGTGCATGTCCTTCCCCTGCTGTTCCACCCAGGTGTAATACTTCAGGTGGTGGACCCGCTTGCGGTCCGCGTAGGTCAGCTCGATGAGGTTGTCGGTCTTGAGCCCCAGGATGTGGAGGTTGTGGTCCAGCCGGGCCTCCTCTCCGGTGTACGCGCCGAACTGGTCGTTCAGCTCCTGAATCCGGCTCCGGTACATGGCGGCGGAGTCCGTGAGGACCGTGCCCACCACGTCCCGGTCCGTGAACTCGTAGTACTTCGCCATCTTGATGCAGCAAAGCACATTGGCGATGCCGGAGATGCCAAGCCAGGTCAGCTTTTCCACCAGCGCCGGGTCCAGCTTGAGGGTGTGGAGCAGGTAGTCCTGGCCCTCGGGGGTGTTGAAGAGGCGCAGGAGCCGCTGGGAGTCCTCGTCGTCAATGGCAATGGCCATGTCCGTGTTTTTCACATTGTGGATCCAGGGGATGTGCTTGTCTCCGATGCCCTCGATCCGGTGGCCGCCAAAGCCGTTGTTCAGAATCGTGGGGCACTGGAGGGCCTCGCCCACACCCAGCTTGAGGTGGGGATAGCGCTCCTTCAGAAGGTCCCCGGCGCTCATGGTCCCGGCGGAGCCGGAGGTGAAGCAGGCGCCGGCGAAGCGGTCCCCGGGACGCTTGACGGCCTCGAACACGTCCGCCAGGGCGGTGCCGGTGACGTTGTAGTGCCACAGGGGGTTCCCCATCTCCTCGAACTGGTTGAAGATCATGTACTGGGGGTCCTGCTTGAGCTCGTTGGTTTTGTCGAAGATCTCTTTCACGTTGGACTCGCAGCCGGGGGTGGCGATGACCTCCGCCCCGATCTCGTGGAGCCAGTCGAAACGCTCCTGGCTCATTTCCGCCGGGAGAATCGCCACGCCCTGGGCCCCCAGGAGCTTGGAGTTGAACGCGCCGCCCCGGCAGTAGTTGCCGGTGGAGGGCCAGACGGCCTTGTGGACGTCCACGTCGAACTGGCCCGTCACCAGCCGGGGGGCAAGGCACCCGAAGGAGGCCCCGACTTTATGGCAGCCCGTGGGGAACCACTTGCCCACCATGGCGACAATGCGGCAGGGCACGCCGGTGAGCTCCGGGGGCAGTTCAATGTAGTTGGGGACGGCCTGGAAGAGGCCGCCGGACTCCTTGGCCTCGTTCTTCCAGGTGACCCGGAAGAGGTTCAGGGGGTTCACGTCCCAAAGGCCCACGGCTTTCAGCTTGTCCTGGACCTTCCCGGGGATGGTCTCCGGGTGCTGCATCTGGGCGATGGTGGGGATGAGGATGTTGTTCTCCCGGGCTTTTTTCAGGTTGTGTTCCAGCCCCTGGCGGTGGATGGTGAGATCGATCATACTAAGTTCCCTCCTGTTTGTTCATGTCAATATAGGAATACAGGGTATACTTGGAAATGCCGAAGTACTTCGCCACCTTGTCGCCGGATTTGGTGATCAGGAAGGCCCCGTTCTGGCTGAGGAACTGGATGGCCTTCACTTTGTCCTCCTTGTTCATCACGGCAGCGGGCTTGCCCACCAGGGCCACGGACTGCTGGATGAGCTCGTCCAGCAGGTCGCTGACGTTGGTGATGCGCTCCGGCTCCGACGGGACCTCCTCCCCGGTGGAGGTCAGGTCGTGGAGGGCCTCCTCCATCAGGATGAGGCGGGAGATGTCGTAGTTGATAGCCAGGATGGCGGAGACCTTCCCCTTCCGGTCCCGGATGTAGACGGTGGAGGATTTCAAAATCTTCCCGTCCGGGGTCTTGGTAAGGTAGCAGAGGTGGTCCCTGGGCTCCGGGTCCTGGGTACGGAGCTGCTCCATCACCACGTTGGACGCGCCGTCCCCCACCTTCCGCCCGGAGACGTGCCCGTTGGCGATGAAGACAATGGAGCGGTCCGGGTCCCGGCTTAAATCGTGGATGGCCACCTCGCAGTTGGAACCGAATTGGGCGGCGATGCCGGCGGCTACCTGGCGCAGCAGCTCCAGTTTGCTGTTTTCCGTGGGTGATCCCCCCTTTTTGCGCTTATTTTTATGGAAAGACACTGACTCATGTTGGCATCATACCACAGATGTTTGGAGAAATCAACATCAATTCAAAAAGATTTTTTGGTTTTCTAAAATTTTGTTTGACAACGGGAAATCTTGTGCTATGATAGGGCTATAGGGAACAGACAGCCAGGACGCGGGGCTGTCAAAAATAAAAAATGTAACGGAGGTCTGCATCATGGATTTCGAGAAGATCAAGTTGGCTGCGGAGGGCTACAAGGCGGAGATGTCCCGGTTCCTGCGGGACATGATCTCCCATCCCAGCGAGAGCTGCGAGGAGAAGAAAGTCGTCATGTGCATCAAGGCCGAGATGGAAAAGCTAGGCTTTGACAAGGTGGAAATCGATGGCTTGGGCAACGTCATCGGCTGGATGGGCCAGGGTGAAAAAATCATTGCCATCGACTCCCATATCGACACCGTGGGCATCGGAAACATCGACAACTGGGAAGCGGACCCCTACCAGGGCTATGAGACGGACGATATCATCTTCGGCCGGGGCGGCAGCGACCAGGAGGGCGGCATGGCCTCCGCCGTGTACGGGGCCAAAATCATGAAGGACCTGGGGCTCATCCCCGAGGGCTATAAGATCATGGTGGTGGGCTCTGTCCAGGAGGAGGACTGCGACGGCATGTGCTGGCAGTACATCGTCAACAAGTATTTCCAGGGTCCCGAGGACGCCCGGAGCAAGATTGAGTTCGTCATCTCCACCGAGCCCACCGACGGCGGTATCTACCGGGGCCACCGGGGCCGCATGGAAATCCGGGTGGACGTGAAGGGCGTCTCCTGCCACGGTTCCGCCCCGCACCGGGGCGACAACGCCATCTACAAGATGGCCGACATCCTCCAGGACGTCCGGGCCCTGAACGAAAACGGCGACGGCCCCTCCAACGCCGTCAAGGGCCTGGTGAAGATGCTGAATCCGGAGTTCAACCCAGAGCATTACGAGGACGCCCAGTTCCTGGGCCGGGGCACCTGCACCACCAGCCAGATTTTCTACACCTCCCCCAGCCGCTGCGCCGTGGCGGACAGCTGCTCCATCTCCATCGACCGGCGCATGACCGCCGGGGAGACCTGGGACTCCTGCCTGGAGGAAATCCGCCAGCTGCCCAGCGTGAAGAAATACGGGGACGACGTGAAGGTCTCCATGTACATGTACGACCGTCCCGCCTGGACGGGAACCGTCTATGAGACGGAGTGCTTCTTCCCCACCTGGATCAACAAGGCCGGCGCGGCCCATGTCCAGGCCCTGGTGGACGCCCACCACGCCCTCTGGGGCCAGGAGCGCATCGGCCACGCCGACGCGGACCAGGCCAAGGACGCCATGCACCTGCGCACCGGCCGCCCCCTGACGGACAAGTGGACCTTCTCCACCAACTGCGTGTCCATCCAGGGCCGGTACGGCATCCCCTGCGTGGGCTTCGGCCCCGGCGCGGAGTCTCAGGCCCACGCCCCCAACGAGATCACCTGGAAGCAGGACCTGGTGACCTGCGCCGCGCTGTACGCCGCCGTCCCCGGCCTCTATAAGCCGGAGAACAAGACCGCCGACGTGACGGAGTTCCGCCAGAGCCTCACCGACAACGACATCAAATAAATGGATAATTGACAATGGATAATGGACAATGGGGTGGTGGAAGAGACCTTCCGCATTCATCCCCAATTGTCCATCATCCGTTGGAATTGTTCACTCCCAAAAGGAACGCCGGGTGTTCCATTGACCGTTCATTGTCAATTATCAATTGTCCATTATCCATTAACTAAAATGAAGGAGATTATGACTATGTCTAAGACCATCGAGCTGGCGCAGCACCTGGAGCAGCTGCACATCAACAACATGTACAAGTCCGACTTCTACTGGACCTGGGACAAGACCGACGAGGAACTGGACGCCATCTTCACCGTGGCCGACGCCCTGCGGGACCTCCGGGAGCGGAACAAGTCCACCCGGATCTTTGACTCCGGCCTTGGCATCTCCATCTTCCGGGACAACTCCACCCGGACCCGGTTCTCCTTCGCCTCCGCCTGCAACCTGTTAGGGCTCACCGTCCAGGACCTGGACGAGAAGAAATCCCAGATTGCCCACGGCGAGACCGTCCGGGAGACCGCCAACATGGTTTCCTTCATGGCCGATGTCATCGGCATCCGGGACGACATGTTCATCGGAGAGGGCCACAAGTACCAGAAAACCTTCATGGACGCCGTGAAGGAAGGCTACCGGGACGGCATCCTGGAGCAGCAGCCCACCCTGGTGAACCTCCAGTGCGACGTGGACCACCCCACCCAGTGCATGGCCGACATGCTCCACATCATCCACCAGTTCGGCGGCGTGGAGAACCTCAAGGGCAAGAAAATCGCCATGACCTGGGCCTACTCCCCCTCCTACGGCAAGCCCCTCTCCGTTCCCCAGGGCGTCATCGGCCTCATGACCCGCTTCGGCATGGACGTGGTCCTGGCCCATCCCGAGGGCTATGACGTGATGCCCGAGGTGGAGGAAATCGCCAAGAAGAACGCCGCCGCCACCGGCGGAAGCTACCAGAAGGTCGCCACCATGGAAGAGGCCTTCCAGGACGCGGACATCGTGTATCCCAAGAGCTGGGCTCCCTTCGCCGCCATGGAGGAGCGGACTAAGCTCTACCAGGCCGGGGACCAGGCGGGCATCGACGCCCTGGAGAAGAAGCTCCTGGCCCAGAACGCCCAGCACAAGGACTGGACCTGCTCCGAGGAGATGATGAAGAAGACCCGGAACGGCTCCGCCCTGTACCTCCACTGCCTCCCCGCCGACATCACCGGCCTGAGCTGCCCCGAGGGCGAGGTGGACAACTCCGTCTTCGACCGCTACCTGGTGCCCCTGTACAAGGAAGCCAGCTACAAGCCCTACGTCATCGCCGCCATGATCATGATGAGCAAGGTGAAGGACCCCGTGTCCGCCCTGATGGCCCTGGACGCCGCCGGGAAGCGGAAGTTCTTCTGAGAGGCCGCGCATCATGGGTAAACGTATCGTAGTCGCTCTGGGCGGCAACGCCCTGGGCAATAATCTGCCGGAGCAGATGGCGGCGGTGAAGCAGACCGCCAGGGCCATTGTGGACCTGATTGAGCAGGGCCACCAGGTGGTCATCGCCCACGGCAACGGCCCCCAGGTGGGCATGATTCAAAACGCCATGACCGAGCTGACCCGCTCGGACCCCGAGAAGTATATCCCCTGCCCCTTGTCCGTGTGCGTGGCCATGAGCCAGGGCTACATCGGCTATGACCTCCAGAACGGACTGCGGGAGGAGCTGCTGGACCGCGGCATCAACAAGGGCGTGGCCACCGTTCTCACCCAGGTGGAGGTGGATCCCCACGACCCCGCCTTCCAGAATCCCACCAAACCCATCGGCGCCTTCATGACCAAGGAAGAGGCCGACGCCCTGGTGAAGGAGCGGGACTATCAGGTTGTAGAGGACGCCGGGCGGGGCTACCGCCGGGTGGTGGCCTCTCCCAAGCCGGTTTCCATCGTGGAAATCCAGTCCATCCAGGACATGGTGGAGGCCGGGCTGGTGGTCGTGGCCTGCGGCGGCGGCGGCATCCCCGTCTTCAAGACCGAGGGGCACCACCTCAAGGGCGCGGCGGCGGTCATTGACAAGGACTTTGCCAGCGAGAAGATGGCCGAGCAGCTGGACGCCGACGTGCTGATCATCCTCACCGCCGTGGAAAAGGTGGCGGTGAACTTCGGAAAGCCGGACCAGAAGTGGCTGGACAGCCTCACCCCGGAGGAGGCCCGGCGCTACATGGACGAGGGCCAGTTCGCCCCCGGGTCCATGCTGCCCAAGGTCCAGGCGGCGGTGCAGTTTGCCGAGTCCCGCCCGGGCAGGACGGCTCTCATCACCCTGCTGGAGAAGGCGGGGGCGGGCGTCGCCGGGGAGACCGGAACCACCATCACCGCCTAACGGCCCGCACAGCGATCAAACGTCCAAAAGAGGACCGCCCGCCGGGCGGTCCTCTTTCCAGTGGAACGGCGGGACAGGGCAGCGTTGTCTGCGGAAAAGAGGTGCTGTCCGACGCCGGATTTCGGGAAAAATTCCGTCGTTTTTCACGAGGAGCGGAAGAAAAATAAGGTTGGCTTCGTGAAATCATCCGGAAAATGGGGCTAGTTTCATTTTTTTGTTGCGCTTTAAATTCCGGACATGTATAATAACAACCTAAGACAGGCGGAGGCCTCTCCCAGGGGAGGGCCGGACGCCGGAGGGCCGCTTCTAAGCGGCGGAGGGAATGCCCTATGTTGACGACGTACGCTCTGAACAGCATTCTGGGCCTGTACATTATTCTGGTTCTGGTACTGGTAGTGATGCCGCCGAAACCGAATAGTGCGTTTGGTCATGCGCGAAACAAGGGCGTGATGAGCGGTTTTCCCAAAACAGCGTAACCGCCGGTCCCCCAAAACCGGAACTCTTGCAAGTCCGTGACCCGACGAGGGACACGGGCTTTTTGTTTTCCACACCGAAAGGAGCTGCTGAACATGGAATGGACAGGTGCGCAGATTTTGATGGAGGGCCTGGCCCGGGAGGGCGTGGAGCGGGTCTTCGGCTACGCCGGGGCCACCATCTGCCCCATTGCCGACGCCCTGCGGGAGAGCCCGGACATCGATTATACCCTGGTCCGCACGGAGCAGAACGCCGGGCACATGGCCTCCGGCTACGCCCGGGTGACGGGGAAGACCGGGGTGTGCATCGTCACCTCCGGCCCGGGGGCCACGAACCTCATCACCGGGGTGGCAACCGCTTATATGGACTCCATCCCCCTGGTGGCCGTCACGGGGCAGGTGCCCTCTAACCTCCTGGGGCGGGACATCTTCCAGGAGGTGGACATCACCGGGGCGGTGACGCCCTTTACCAAGCACTGCTACCTGGTGAAGGACGCGGCCCAGCTGCCGGTGGTCCTCAAGGAGGCGTTTCACATCGCCTCCACGGGCCGCCCCGGCCCGGTGCTCATTGACATCCCCGTGGATGTGCAGGAGCAGCTGGTGCCAGACGCGGCCTTCCCGGAGGAGGTCCGCATCCGGGGCTACAATCCCAGCGTCCGGGGCAATGACAAGCAGATCGCCAACGTGGCCGCAGCCATCGGGCTAGCCCAGCGCCCGGTGATCTGCGCCGGGGGCGGCGTGTTCCTGGCCCACGCAGAGGAGGAGCTGCGGACCTTCGCCGGGTCCACGGGCATCCCGGTGGTGACCACCATGATGGGCCTCTCCCTCCTGCCCACGGAGCACCCCCTGAACATGGGCATGATCGGGGCCCACGGAAACACCACGGCCAACAAGGCCCTGGTGAAGTCGGACCTCCTCATCATGATCGGCACCCGGGTGGCGGACCGGGCCATCGTCTCCCCGGATGAGATTCAAAAACGCATGGCGAATATCCACATCGACGTGGACCCCGCGGAAATCGGGAAGAACATGCAGTCCACCCTCCCCCTGGTGGGGAACGCCAAGGTGATTCTCCGGCAGCTCATGGAGCGGGAGGTCCGGGCGGACTGCGGCGAGTGGCGGGAGATGCTCCAGGAGCTCCGCCGGACGAACCTGGGCCGGGGCTACCCCGTCAAGGAGGGATACGTGTTCCCGGGGCGCCTCCTGCGGCTGCTGGGGGAGCGCTTGCGGGAGGACGCCGCCGTCTGCGTGGACGTGGGGCAGAACCAAATCTGGGCCTGCAAGCACCTGCGGCTCAACGGGGCCCGGTTCCTGACCAGCGGCGGCCTGGGGACCATGGGCTACGCCATCCCCTGCGCCGTGGGCGTGAAGACCGCCCAGCCAGAGCGGCAGGTGGTGGCCATCTGCGGCGACGGGTCCTTCCAGATGTCCATGAACGAGCTGGCCGCCGTGAAGGCCGGGGGCTTTGACTTGAAAATAGTCCTCTTCCGCAACGGGGTCCTGGGGCTGGTGAACCAAATCCAGGGCAAGGAGCCCTATCACGGGCCCTTCGGCGTGCGGCTGGAGGGAGACCCGGATTTTGCCGCCATTGCCGCCGCCTATGGGATTCCCAGCATTCCGCTGCGCAGCGAATTCATGGTAAAGGAGACCCTGGACCGCTTCCTGAAGACGGAGGGGCCCTGCCTCCTCATCGCGGAGGTGAGCCCCGAGTGGAAGACCACGGACTGAAAAGGGAGGACGGAAGGATGAAACAGACGATTTCCATTTTGGTGGAGAACCGGGCGGGCGTTTTGAACCGGGTGGCCAGCCTGTTCTCCCGCCGGGCCTTCAACATCGATTCCCTGGCCGTGGGCGTGACGGACGATCCCTCCCTCTCCCGGATGACCATCATTGTGGACAACGGGAACAGCGTGGTGGAGCAGGTGGAAAAGCAGCTGAACAAGCTGGTGGAGGTCATCAAGGTCCGGACCCTGGACGAGGGGAACATGATTGGCCGGGAATTGATGATCATCAAAGTCAGTGCCAACAAAAACAACCGGGAACACATCATGACCATCTGCAACATCTGCGGAGCCAAGGCGGCGGACATCTCGCCCACCTCCATGACCCTGGAGATTTCGGACACCCCGGACCGGGTGGACGCGTTCGAGGAGATGATGCGCCCCTTCAACATCCTGGAGGTGGCCCGGACTGGCATGATCGCCCTGCAAAAGGGTGGGGGAAAAATCTGAAAAACGAAGATTAGGAGACCGATCACATGGATAAAGCACAGAGGAAAGCACTGACAGAGGAGTGGAAGAACCGCCGCCCGGAGATGGGCGTCATCTCCCTCCGGTGCAAGGAGACGGGAGAGGCCTTCCTGGGTACGGCCAAGGACACCAAGGCGGCGTTCAACAGCGTCCGGGCCAAGCTCACCGGGGGCATCCACCCCAACAAGCGGCTGATGGAACTGTGGAAGCAGTACGGCGAGGAGGGCTTCGAGCTCTCCGTGGCCGCCGTACTGGAGTACGAGGACCCGCTGGAGGACCACAGTGAGGAACTGGAGACCCTGCGGGACCTGTGCCTGGCGGAGGACGAAAGGGCCGTAAAACTTTGGAAATAAAGGTCTGTAATAAAATGTAAGGAGGCAGTTTTATGAGTTGTCTCGGAGGGTTCCGGGCAGTGGCGGAACGGGAAATCCAGCGGCTGCGGGCCCTGCCCCGGAAGGACCGGGGCGTGGACTACCTGGACGGTGAGATGGTGCAGGAGGCGTGGTATGATGTGGACAAATCCTGGGACGCCATACACCGGGCCCTGACCGGAGGGAAGCTGGAATACGGGAACTCCGGAGCGCCGGGATGCTGGGTCATCCTGGGGGGCGAGGTCCTCCGGGGAGACCAGGAGGGGGAAGAGGACTATATCATCACCTGCAAGACCCCCGGACAGGTCCGGCAGGTGGACCAATTTCTCCAGGGCCTGACGGAGGAGGCGTTCCGGGAGCTCTATTTCACCATAGACCCCGGGGCCTACGGCTTCGGCCTCAGTGAGGACGACTTCCGTTACACCTGGAGCTATCTGGCGGATTCCCGTCCCTTCTGGCACAGCGCGGCGGAGAGGGGCCTGTGGGTCCTCTTCGACGTGGACCAGTGAGGGGAAAAGGAGGCTGAACAATGAAAATCAGAGCGACTGCGGCCATCATGGAGTGCCTGCTGGAACAGGAGGTGGACACCGTCTTCGGCTACCCCGGCGGGACCATCCTCAACGTCTATGACGAGCTGTACCGATACAAAGACAGGATTCACCACATCCTCACCGCCCACGAGCAGGGGGCGGCCCACGCCGCCGACGGCTACGCCCGGTCCACCGGGAAAGTCGGGGTGTGCTTCGCCACCTCCGGCCCCGGGGCCACCAACCTGACCACCGGCATCGCAACCGCCTATCTGGATTCCTCCCCGGTGGTCTTCCTCACCTGCAACGTCACGGAGGCCACGCTGGGCAAGGACGCCTTCCAGGAGGTGGACATCACGGGCATCGCCATGCCGATTACGAAAGCCACCTTCCTGGTCCGGGACGCCTCCACCATTCCCGCCGTCATGCGCCAGGCCTTCGCCGTGGCCGCCAGCGGGCGGCCGGGGCCCGTGCTCATCGACTTCTTGAAGGACGTGACCTTCCCCAGTGTGGAAATTGAGTACGAGTTCGTCCCCTGGCGGGAGAACCGGGGCTGCGCGGGCATGCGGGAGCTGAGCCGGGACCACGAGCTGAAAAAGCCCACCCCCAACCAGGAGGACGTGGACATCCTCCTGGACATGATCGCCGGGGCGCAGCGTCCCTTTGTCATCTGCGGCGGCGGCGTGGTGCTGGGACGGGCGGACCGGGAGTTCAAGGAGTTTGCTGAGAAGGTGGACGCCCCTGTGGCCATCAGCCTCATGGGAGGCGGCGGCTTCTCCGGCAGCCACCCCCTGACCACGGGCATGATCGGCATGCACGGGTCCAAGGCATCCAATACCGCCTGTGACGAGTGCGACCTCCTCATCGCCGTGGGCTGCCGCTTCTCCGACCGGGTGGCCCTGAACCCGGGCGCCTTCGCCCGGCAGGCCAAGATTGTCCAAATCGACATCGACCGGGCGGAGATCGACAAGAACGTGCTGACGGACCACCACATCATCGGTTCCGCCCGGCGGGTGCTGGCCATGCTGAACGAGAAGCTGCCCCAGTACGACCACGGGGACTGGAAGGCCCGTATCCTGCCCCTCCGGGCCCCCTCGGTGGCCGAGGAAAGCGACCACCTGACCCCCCAGCAGGTGCTGGAGACCATCCGCCTCCAGATGCCGGAGGACGCCATTGTGGCAACCGACGTGGGCCAGCACCAGATGTGGGCCATTAAGTACCTCCACTTCCAGTACCCGGGGCAGATGCTCACCAGCGGCGGCTTCGGCACCATGGGCTTCGGCCTGGGGGCCGCCATCGGGGCCCAGACGGCCCACCCGGGGAAGAGGGTCTTCCATGTTACCGGGGACGGGTGCTTCCGCATGAACTGCCACGAGCTGGCCACGGTGGGCCACTACCAGCTGCCCATCATCACCGTGGTGTTCAACAACGGTACCCTGGGCATGGTCCGCCAGTGGCAGAGCCTCATCTACGGGAAGCGCTACTCCGAGACCACCCTGGACCGGGGGCCGGACTTCGTGAAGCTGGCGGAGGCCTACGGCATCCGGGGCTTCCGGGTGGAAACCCCGGAGGACATGGAGCGGGCCCTGGCCCAGGCCCTGGCGGTCCGGGAGCCAGCGGTCATCGACTGTAAGCTGGACATCGACGAGATGGTCCGGCCCATGGTGGCCTCCGGGTCCGGGATTACGGATTTCCTGCTGAGCGAAGGAGGAGAGTCATGAGAAAGCAATGGGACACGGAGAAGAAGCTCTACACCCTCTGCATCCTGACGGAGGACACCCCCGGTATCCTCAGCCAGGTGGCGAGGCTCTTCTCCCGGAAGGGCTATAACATCGAGTCCATCGTCTCCGGGGCCACGGACCGTCCCCACACTGCCCGCATCTCCATCGAGCTGCTGGCGGACGAGCTGGTGGTCAACCAGCTGGCCACCCAGTGCCGCAGGCTCCTGGGGGTTCAGGCGGTGAAGATCTTCGACGAGGAGACCTGCATCCGCCGGGAGATTGCCCTGATTAAGGTCCGGGCGGCGGACCACGGAACCCGGGACGAGATTATCCAGATGACCAACATCTTCCGGGGCCACATCATTGACGTGGACAAGGAGTCCCTGACGGTCTGGGTCTTCGGCTCCCAGAGCAAGAACGCGGCGCTGATCCAGATGCTGGAGGACTTCGGCATTTTGGAGATCGCGAAAACGGGTACTATCGCCATCGAAAGAGGGCGTAGCACGATATATGACGAGAGCAAATTGAAGGAGGAATATGAATATGGCAAGAATGTACTATGAGAAGGACTGCGACCTGGGCAAGCTGGACGGGAAGAAAATCGGCATCATCGGCTACGGCTCCCAGGGCCACGCCCATGCCCTGAACCTGAAGGAATCCGGCTGCGACGTGTGCGTGGGCCTGCGCCAGGGCTCCAAGAACTGGGCCGCCGCCGAGGGTGCCGGACTGAAGGTCCAGACCGTGGCGGACACCGCCAAGTGGGCCGATATCATCATGATCCTGGTGAACGACGAGGTCCAGGCGGACGTGTACAAAAACGACATCGCCCCCCACCTGGAGGCGGGGAATATGCTGATGTTTGCCCACGGCTTTAACATCCACTTCAAGCAGATCGTGCCCCCCGCCGGGGTGGACGTGGCCATGATCGCCCCCAAGGGCCCGGGCCACACGGTCCGCTCTACCTATGTCAACGGCAAGGGCGTGCCCTGCCTCGTCGCCGTGGAGCAGAACGCCACGGGGAAGGCCCTGGATCTGGCCCTGGCCTATGCGGCGGGCATCGGCGGCGCGAGAGGCGGCGTCATGGAGACCACCTTCCAGGACGAGACGGAGACCGACCTCTTCGGCGAGCAGGCCGTCCTCTGCGGCGGCGTGGTGGAGCTGATGAAGCTGGGCTTCGAGACCCTGGTGGAGGCGGGCTATGCCCCGGAGAACGCCTACTTCGAGTGCATCCACGAAATGAAGCTCATCATCGACCTCATCAACAAGGGCGGCGTGGCCATGATGAACTACTCCATTTCCGACACGGCAGAATACGGCGAATACGTCTCCGGGCCCCGGATTCTCCCCTATGAGGAGACCAAGAAGAACATGAAGGCGGTGCTGGCGGACATCCAGGACGGCGTGTTTGCTGGGAAGTGGATCGCCGAAAACAAAAACGGACGGACCTTCTTCAACGCCAAGCGCCGCCAGCTGGCCCAGCACCAGATGGAGACCGTGGGCGCGGAGCTCCGGCGCAACATGCTCTGGGGCGACGACACGGACCCCGATACCGCCTCCAATTGATTGCCCAGCTTCCGAAAAGCGCCGCCTCCCCAGGCGGCGTTTTTTCAAGAAAGGATTGATTCCATGAACCGTATACTCCCGCACCTTATTCTCTACAGCGATTTAGGGCCGGACAGCATCCTGGTCCGCCTGGCGGAAATCATCCAGGAGTGCAAGGAGGGCGGCGCCAAGGAGCCCCTGCTCCAGCGGGCCAACGCGGAGGTGAAGCGCATCCTGGACCTCTCCACGGCCTGCGGCTTTGACGAGAACCTCTGGCAATGCTACCTCGCCTGGGTGCTCATGACCAACGAAAATTCCTTCACCCGGACCTGCGAGCGGGTGGGCGCCACGGAGGGCGGCAGCGTGAACCGCTTTGCGGAGAACGACTTCGCCGTCTTCCACCAGCTCTTCCACTATGATTTTTCTGAGCTGGAGCGCTACCTGCTCACAGACTGCTTCTCGATTCTGACAGAGTACCGCGCCATCCCCAAGCGGGAGCGGACCTATAACCGGGACGTCAGCGCCCAGGTCCGGGCCCTGCGGAAATCCCTGTCGGAGGCTAAAAGCGGGCATGAGATGTTCCAGTTGGTGACAGACTATTACCGGCAGTACGGCTACGGCGTGTTCGCCATGAACCGGGCCTTCCGCATCCGGCGGGGGGAGGCGGGGCTGGAATTCCTGCCTATCAGCAACGTGGACGGCGTGCGGCTGGAGGACCTCCTGGGCTATGAGAGGCAGAAGACGGAGCTCCGCCGGAACACGGAGGCGTTCCTCTCCGGGAAGCACGCCAACAACGTGCTGCTCTACGGGGACGCGGGCACCGGAAAGTCCACCAGCGTCAAGGCCCTCATCAACGAGTACTATGACCGGGGACTCCGGATGATCGAGATTTACAAGCACCAGTTCGGGGAACTGTCCCACATCCTGGGGGAGATCAAAAACCGGAACTACCGCTTTATCATCTTCATTGACGACCTTTCCTTTGAGGAGAACGAGGTGGAGTACAAGTTCCTCAAGGCCGTCATCGAGGGCGGCGTGGAGACCCGGCCGGAGAACGTGCTGGTCTACGCCACCTCCAACCGCCGCCACCTGATCCGGGAGACCTGGAACGACCGCCAGGACATGGAGCACCACGGGGACATCCACCGCTCCGACACCATGGAGGAAAAGCTCTCCCTGGCGGCCCGGTTCGGCGTCACCATTAACTACAACGCCCCCAGTCCCAAGGAGTTCCAGGCCATCGTCAGTGCCCTGGCAAAGCGGCAGGGGATTTCGATGGACGAGAAGGAGCTGGCGGTGAAGGCCAACGCCTGGGAGGTCCGCCACGGCGGCTTCTCCGGCCGGACGGCCCAGCAGTTCGTCCACTACCTGGAGGGGCTGGCGGAATGAAGGTGCTGGTCAGCGCGTGCCTCTTGGGGGAGAACTGCAAGTACAGCGGCGGGAACAACCTGTGTCCCGGACTGCTGGACTGGCTGAAAAAGGAGGGCCATGAGGCCGTGCCCGTCTGCCCGGAACAGCTGGGGGGCTTGCCCACGCCCCGGACTCCGGCGGAGATTGTGGACGGCGCGGTCACCACCCGGGACGGGGAGGACGTGGACCAGGCCTTCCGCCGGGGAGCGGAAACGGCCCTGGGCATCGCCCGGCGGGAGGGCGCGGAATTGGCCGTGCTCCAGCCCAGGAGCCCCAGCTGCGGCGTGAAGCAGGTCTATGACGGCACCTTCAGCGGGCGGAGGGTCAGCGGACAGGGCGTCTTTGCCAAGCTGCTGGCGGAGGACGGCTTCCGGCTTCTGGAGCCTGAGGATCTGCCTTGAAAACCTGAAATAGGGGATTGCGGTCCGGCCCGCCTCTGTGGTAAAATAACCTTCGTGATTAGAATCCGCCGCTGGGCGGACAGCTTGAAAAAGGGCGGTGTGTGATGATGGACCAGAAATGGCTCCAGACCTACCGGGAGGAAATTGAAACCTTCTCCGGGAAAATCCGGGATTTCCAGGAGGGCAAACTTGACAGGAAGGACTATAAGGGCTGCTCCGGCGGCATGGGCAGCTATGCCCAGCGGGACGCGGAGAAGCATATGCTCCGCCTGCGCCTGCCCGCCGGGCGGCTGACCTTGGAGCGGCTGAAATTCCTGGCGGATACCGTGGAGAAGTACCAGGTCCGGCGATTGAAGCTCACCACCTGCGAGACGGTGCAGCTCCATGACCTGGCGGCGGAACAGGTTCCCGCCATTATGGAGGAGGCCGTCTCCTGCGGCATCCTCTGCCGGGGCGGCGGCGGGGACAACCCCCGGAACGTCATGTGCAGCCCCCTCTCCGGCGTGCAGGAGGGGGAGGCTTTCGACCCTTCCCCTTACGCGGCGGCGGTAACGGATTACCTTCTTTCCATCTGCCGGGAGATTCATATGCCCCGGAAGCTGAAAATCGCGTTCTCTAACGGCGCGGACGACTCTGTCCACAGCGCCTTCCGGGACATGGGCTTCCGGGCCCAGGCGGACGGGACCTTCTCCCTCCGCATCGCCGGGGGCCTGGGAGCCATGGGCCACCGCATGGGCGTGCTGGTGGACGAGGCTGTCCAGCCTAGAGAGGTCCTTTACTACGTCAAGGCCATGGTGGACACCTTCTGCCAGCACGGCAACTATGAGAACCGGGCCAAGGCCCGGACCCGCTTCATGCAGGACACCCTGGGACCCGAGGGGCTTAAGGAGGCGTTTTTGAAAAACGTGGAGTCCGCCAAGGCGGAGGGAGGGCTGGATCTGCCCCGGCTGGAGGCCCTGGCCGATGTCTGCGGGGGAGAGGAGACGCTGGAACACCCCCGGGCCATCCGGCAGAAGCAGCCGGGAATGTATACGGTGAAGTACCACCCCGTGGGCGGCCTCCTGCCGGTGGAGAAGCCCGCCCGGCTGTACGCCGCCATCAAGGACCTGTGCAACGCGGAGTGCCGGGTGGGGCCGGACGAGACCTTGTATATCGTCAACCTCCCCGCCGCCGGGGCGGAAAAAGTCCTGGCCCTTACGGAGGACGGGGCGAAGACGGAGTTTGAGTACAGCGTGGCCTGTATCGGCGCCACAGTCTGCCAGCAGGGCGTCCGGGACAGCCAGGGGCTGCTCCGGGCCGCGGTAAGCGCGGTCCGGGAGGCGGGTATCCCCGACGGGGCCCTGCCTAGGATTCGGATCTCCGGCTGCCCCTCCAGCTGCGCCGCCCACCAGGCGGGGACCATCGGCTTCCAGGGCGGCGTGCGCCTGGAGGACAAGAAGCCCCAGCCCGCGTTCCGCCTGTTCCTGGGAGGCGGCGACGCCCTGGACGAGGCCCGTTTCGGCGAGGCGGGCGCGGTAATCCTGGAGAAGGATATCCCCGCCCTGCTGGTGGAGCTGGGCAAGGCGGCGGCTTCTGCGGGCCAGGACTGGGCCCAGTGGTCCGGGAGCCACCGGGAGGATTTGAACGCCATTGTGGCGAAGTACGCGTAACGCGGGAGTTTTGGCGGCGGAGGAGGCGGGCCCCGGGCCCTCCTCCTCCGCCGCTTGACGGGAGGGAAGAACGATGAAACGCCTTTGCCCTTTGCTGGCCCTGCTCCTGCTTCTGGCTGCGTGCGGAGAAAACCCGCCGCCAGAAGCGGCCAAGCACCCGCCGGCGCCCTCTGGGACGGCGGTGGCCTTTACAGACGACCTGGGCCGGGAACTGGAATTGGAACCTCCCCAGAGAACGGCGGCCCTGATCGGCAGCTTTGCCGACATCTGGTGCCTGGCCGGAGGGAGGGATACGCTGGTGGCCGCCGCCGGGGACGCGTGGACCTCCTTTGACCTGGGGCTGCGGGAGGACGCGGCGGACCTGGGGGCGGTGAAGGAGCCCAACCTGGAGGCCCTGCTGGCGGCGGAGCCGGATTTGATCCTGGCCAGCGTCAACACCGCCGCAGATTTGGAACTGAAGGATACCTTTGAGCAGGCGGGGCTGAACGCCGCCTATTTCGAGGTGGACTGCTTTGACGACTACCTGCGGATGCTGGAGGCCTGCACCCGCCTCACGGGACAGCCGGAGCGGTATGAAACCTACGGGACCGCCATCCGGGAGCAGGTGGACAGGGCGGTGGCCCGGCAGGACGGCTCCGCCCCCAGGGTGCTCTACGTCCGGGCCAGCGGCAGCAGCTGCAAGGCCACGGGCAGCGGGGGCAGCGTCCTGGGGGAGATGCTGGCGGAGCTGGGCTGCGTCAACATCGCTGACGGCGGGGGCCTCCTGGAGAACCTGAGCGTGGAGGGCATCATCGCCGGGGACCCAGACTATATCTTTGCTGTCCTCCAGGGGGCGGACGCCCAGGCGGCCCAGGCGTCCCTGGACGCGGCCCTGCTGTCCAATCCCGCCTGGAGCGGCCTCCGGGCGGTGAGGGAGGGACGGTTCCTCACCCTGGACCACAAGCTCTACAACCTGAAACCCAACGCCCGCTGGGGGGAAGCCTATGAAGGACTCGCGGATATCCTCTACCCGGACTAAATATGTCCTCCCGGCCCTGGGGGCCCTGGCGGGCCTCTCCGCCCTGCTGAGCCTGTGCCTGGGGGCGGTATCCCTGGCCCCGGGGGAGGTCCTGGGCGCGCTGCTGGGAACGGGGAGCGGCCCGGCGGCGCAGATTGTCCTCTACGCCCGGGTGCCCCGGACCTGCGGCTGCCTTCTGGCGGGGGCGTCCCTGGCCATGTCAGGGACCGTCATCCAGGGAGTGCTGGGGAATCCCCTGGCGGCTCCCAACGTCATCGGCGTCAACGCCGGGGCGGGACTCTGCACGGCGCTGTGCGCCGCCCTCTGGCCCGCCTGGACGGCGGCGCTCCCCTTTGCCGCTTTCCTGGGGGCCCTGGGGGGCGTGCTGCTGGTGCTGGCCATCGGAGCCCGGACTGGGGCGTCGAAAATGACGCTGGTGCTGGCGGGGGTGGCCGTGTCCGGCATGTTCAGCGCGGGCATTGACGCGGTGCTGGCCTTCTTCCCCGACGCGCTGAACGGCTATACGGACTTCCGGGTGGGAGGGGTCGCCAACCTCTCCATGAGCCGGGTGGCCCCGGCGTTCTGGGTCATCCTGGCGGCCTCCTTCCTGGCGCTCTCCCTGGCGGGGGAGATGGACGTGCTGCTGCTGGGGGAGGAGGCCGCCCGGAGCCTGGGGCTCCCGGCCCGGCGGCTGCGGCTGGTGCTGCTGGCCCTGGCGGCGGCCCTGGCGGGGGCGGCGGTGAGCTTCGCGGGGCTTCTGGGCTTCGTGGGCCTCATTGCTCCCCACATGGCCCGGCGGCTGGCGGGGGAGGACAGCTCCGCCCGGCTGCTCCTGGCGGCGGCCCTGGGGGGCGCGGCGCTGCTGACGCTGTGCGACATCCTGGCCCGGACGCTGTTCGCCCCCTACGAGCTGCCGGCGGGGGTAGCCCTGTCCCTGCTGGGGGGGCCGTTTTTCCTATGGCTGCTGCTGCGGCAGAGACGGGGAGGGGGGCGCGGCCATGCTTGAGGTCCGGAATCTCGCGGCGGGTTATCCGGGCCGGACCGTGCTGGAGGGCGTGACCCTGGCCGTCCGTCCCGGGCGGGTGCTGGCCCTGCTGGGGCCAAACGGCTGCGGAAAGAGCACGCTGCTGCGGACCATGCCCGGCCTCCTGCCGCCCCTTGGCGGGGAGATCCTGCTGGACGGGAGGCCCCTGGGGGATTACAGCCCCCGGCAGGCCGCCCAAAGGGTTGCCTATCTTCCCCAGTCCCGGACGGCGCCCAGCATCACGGCCCGCCGGATGGTCCTCCACGGGCGGTTTCCCTACCTGTCCTATCCCCGGCGCTACCGGAGGGAGGACCATGATGCGGTGGACCGGGCCCTGGCGGCGGCGGACGCCTTGGATTTGGAGGACCGGCCTTTGCCGGAGCTCTCCGGGGGACAGCGGCAGAAGGTCTATCTCGCCATGGCCCTGGCCCAGGAGACGGAGACGGTGCTGATGGACGAGCCTACCACCTATCTGGACATCCGGCACCAGCTGGAAACGCTGGCCCTGGTCCGCCGCCTGGCGGCGGAGGGCCGGGGGGTGGCCCTGGTTCTCCACGACCTCTGCCTGGCCCTGGCTTCGGCGGACGACGTGGCTGTGCTGGGGGAGGGCCGCCTGCTGGCCCTGGGCGGGCCGGAGGAAATTTATCAGGGCGGAATCCTGGCCCGGGCCATGGGCATTTCCCTGGAGCGGACCGCCGGGCCGGAGGGATGGCGGTACGCCTGCCGCTTGCCGGAGGAGGAGTGAGGATGGGATACTTTCCGTTTTTTATGGAGCTGGAGGGCCGGGAGGGCCTCGTCGTGGGCGGCGGGCCTGTGGCCCTCCGGAAAATCCGGAAGATCTTGCCCTACGGGCCCCGGCTCACCGTGGCCGCGCCGGAGATACGACCGGAAATCGAGTCCCTGCCAGGGCTGGCGCTGCTCCGCCGGGCCTTTGAACCCGCCATGCTGGAGGGGAAGTTTTTCGTCATCGCCGCCTCGGACAGCCGGGAGGCAAACCGGGACATTGCCGCCCTCTGCCGGGAGCGGGGCATCCTGGTGAACGTGGTGGACAGCAAGGACCAGTGTACCTTCCTGTTCCCCGCCCTGGTGAAACGGGGAGACCTGACCCTGGGCATCTCTACCGCCGGGGCCAGCCCCAGCGCTGCTGCCTGGGTCAAGGGGCGGGCGGCGGCCCAAATCCCGGAGGACTTCGGGGAATTGCTGTCCTACCTGTCCTCCCTGCGCCCTGTGGTCCGGGACCGGGTCCCGGAGGGACACCGCGCCGCCGTCTTCTCCCGGCTCTTTTCCGCCTGCCTGGAGGGGGGCTTTCCCCTGAGGGAGGCCGCGCTGGCGGCGGCTCTGGAGGGCGCACCCAGGATGGGGAAGGTCTACCTGGTGGGCGCGGGCTGCGGGGCGGCGGACCTGATTACCCTGCGGGGCCTCCGGCTGCTGGAGCGCTGCGGCGCGGTGGCCTACGACGATCTTCTGGCCCCGGAGCTGCTGGAGGCGGTGCCGGAGGGGGCGGAAAAAATCTATGTGGGCAAGCGGCGGGGGCGGCGCTCCATGGCCCAGGAGGAGATCAACGCCCTGCTGGTTTCCAAGGCCCGGGAGGGGAAGATGGTAGTCCGCCTCAAGGGCGGGGACCCCTTTGTCTTCGGCCGGGGCGGGGAGGAGGCCCTGGCTCTCCAGGCCGCCGGAATTGAGTGGGAGTATGTCCCCGGCGTCACCTCCGCCGTAGCGGTCCCCGGCGGGGCGGGGATTCCCGTCACCCACCGGGGGGTGAGCCGGAGCTTCCACGCGGTTACGGCCCGCACGGCGGACCCGGCGGATGAAATGCCGGGGCACTGGGAGGAACTGGCCCGGCTGGAGGGGACGCTGGTGTTCCTCATGGGCCTCTCCCAGCTGGAGGGAATTGCCACCCGCCTGACGGCGGCGGGGCTGCCGCCGTCAACCCCCGCCGCCCTGGTTTCCGGAGAAAACGCCCCCCGGGCCATGACGGTCCGGGGGATGTTGGGAGACATCGCGGAGAAAGCGCGGGAGGCCGGGACGGAGGCCCCCGCCGTCATCGTGGTAGGGGGCACGGCGGGAATGAACCTGCGGGATTAGCCGCCGTAGCCATAACGCCTGCCCTGGGTGAAGAGGAACAGGGCGGTCACCGCCAGGGCCAGCAGCTCCGCCGCCGTCACCGCCAGCCAGATGCCGTCTAGCCCCAGGAAGAGGGGCAGGATGAAAATGGCCGCCGTCTGGAACAGCAGGGTCCGCAGGAAGGCGATGGCGGCGGAGAGGACGCCGTTGCTGAGGGCGGTGAAAAAGGCGGAGCCGAAGATGTTGAACCCCATGGCTAGGAAGGACAGGGCATACAGCCGGAAGCCCCGGGTGGTAAGGGCCAGCAGGCCCGGGTCATAGCTCACGAAAATGCGGGACAGAGGGCCCGCCAGGAACACGGCGGCGGCGGTGAGCCCCGCGCAGCCCGCCAGCATGAGCAGGAGGCTCTTCCGGAGGAGGCTCCGCAGCTCTTCCCGGTTTCCCGCGCCGTAGTGGTAGCTGATCACGGGGCCCGCGCCGATGGAGTAGCCCATGAAGACGCCGATGAAGATGAAGTTCACGTACATGATGACCCCGAAAGCCGCCACGCCATCCTCTCCGATCAGGCGCATGAGCTGGAAGTTGTAGAGGATGCTGACCAGGGAGGTGGAGAGGTTGCTCATCATCTCCGAGGAACCGTTGGAGCAGGCCTGGGCCAGCACCCGGCCCTCTAACCGGGGCTTCACCAGCCGGAGGGGAGTCTTGTTGGGCAGGAGGAAGTACACCAGGGGCACCACGCCACCCACAAAAGAGCTGGCCACCGTGGCGATGGCCGCTCCGGCCACGCCCCAGGGCAGCACGCCCACCAGCAGCCAGTCCCCCAGCATGTTGGTCAGGCCCGCCGCCACCGTAAGCCAAAGGCCCAGCTTGGGCCGCTCCGCCGCCACCAGGAAGCTCTGGAACATGTTTTGCAGTATAAAGGGAATCAGGGCCAGGGTGAGGATGCGCCCATAGAGGACCGCCAGGGGCAGAAGCTCCCCCGTGGCTCCCAGGAGGAGGCAGAGGGGCTCCATGGCGAGCTCCGCGATGACCGTGAGAACCAGCCCGGCCAGGAAGCCAGCGGCGATCATCAGGGAAAAGTAGCGGTTTGCCCGGGGCAGGTCCCCCTCCCCCATGGTGCGGGCCACCACGGCGCTGCCGCCAGTGCCCAGCATGAAGCCCACCGTGGCGAAAATCATCAGGGCGGGCATGATAAGGTTCACCGCCGCGAAGGCGGTCTTGCCCGCGTAGTTGGAGACAAACACCCCGTCTACCACGCCGTAGATAGAGGTGAAGATCAGCATAACGACGGTGGGGAAGGTAAAGCGCAGGAGCTTACCATAGGTAAAGTGCTCGGATAAACGGATGTGCATAGGGAGTTCCTTTCTCTTTATATCAGGGGCCGCCGGGGATTCCGGCGGTTTTATGGTTTGGGAAGGGAGGCCACCGCCTTTCGGAAGAGGGAGAGCCATTTCTGGGACAGGCGGATCATATCCCGCAGCTCCTCCTCGGTCAGCCCCCCGGCAGCGGCCCGCTCGGCCGCCATGATGGGAAGGACTTTTTCACGGACCAGCTCCTGGCCCTGAGCCGTGAGGAAGAGGGAAACCTCCCGGCCCTCTCTGGGACGGAGGGAGAGAAAGCCGTCCCGCTCCAGCTTCCGGACGGAGGAGTGGACGGTCTGCTTGCTGATAGAGACTTGACGGCAGATGTCCTTCTGCGTGCAGCCGTCCCCTCGCTCCACCAGGCACCACAGTACCCAGAGGGCGCTGTCCGACAGGCCCAGGGCCTGGGCCAGGGTGTGGTAAAATTCATCAATTTGGTGGTCGGCCTGGAGGTATTCCTGAAACAGCGTGTAATGGTCCATGTGCGGGCTCCTTATTATGGTATGAAATCGGACTTGCTGAGGACAAATGGCAGTATAGTCTGATTTCATACCAAGGTCAACCGTGAATCTGCACAAGGATACTGGGGAACTCCCTGTAGGATATGTAGAAAGGGGCCCGGAATCCGGGCCCCTGGTTACTTTGCGGTGGAGATACAGAGGGCGTGGCAGATGGAGGGAATGGACTCCCCCTGAAAGCTGGAGGTAGGGGAGAGCAGGGCCCCGGTGGGGGCGAAGAGGATTTTTTTCCACTTCCCCTGGCGCATGCCGGAGAGGAGGTAGCCGTTCAGCACCGAGGCGGAGCAGCCGCACCCGGAGCCACCGGCGTGCATGTCCTGTCTCTCCCGATCGTAGAGGAGGAGGCCGCAGTCCTGGAAATGCTCCCCCATGTCAATGCCGTCTTTGGAGAAAAAATCCCGGACAATGGCATGGCCCAGTTCCCCCAGGTCCCCGGTGACCACCAGGTCGTAGTCCTGGGGCTTGGTCTCCGTGTCCCGGAAAAACGCCGACAGGGTGTCGTAGGCCGCCGGGGCCATGGCGGCCCCCATGTTGTTGGCGTCGGCAATGCCCTTGTCCACAATTTTTCCGCAGGTGACATGGGTGATATAGGGCCCTTCCCCCTGGCTTGCCAGGATGGTGCACCCGGCGGCGGTGGCGGTCCACTGGGCGGTGGGGGTCCTCTGGTTGCCGTAGGGCACGGGCATGCGGTACTGCCGTTCCGCCGTGCAGAAGTGGGAGGAGGTCATGGCGGCGGCTTTTTCCGCGAAGCCGCCATCAATGGCCATGGCCGCCAGGGAGAGGGATTCCCCCATGGTGGAACAGGCCCCGTAGAGCCCGAAGAAGGGCACGCCGAACTCCCGCAGGCCGAAGGAGGACCCGATGCACTGGTTTAAAAGGTCCCCGGCAAAAATATAGTCCAGGTCCCCGGGCTTTAATTTGACCTGGTCCAGGGCCCGCCGGAGGACCCGCTTCTGCATCATGGATTCCGCCTTCTCCCAGGTCTTTTCCCCGAAGAAGGAATCCTGGTCCAGCTCGTCAAAATGCTCCCGCAGGGGGCCCTCCCCCTCCAGCTTGCCGCCGATGTTGGCGTAGGAGATGACGGAGGGGGGATGGGCCAGGGCGACAGTGCGGCGCCCGATTCGTTTGCTGTTCATAGCGCGCCTCCTTGTGACGGTGGTGTTCCCCCTAGGATGCCCGGAGGGGGACGCTTTATGCGGGAGAAACAGGCAAAAGGTGCCCTTTTTTGTTCCGGCCCTTGCGGGAGGATGGGGGCTTTGCTATAGTAAGATGGAACAAACCCCAAGAGGGGATGAAACAAAAAGGAGTGTGCCGTGATGAAGTTTGAAATCAAGGGCGAACCCATGCCCGTGGTGATCTGCGACGTGAACGCCGGAGAGACGATGATTACGGAGAAGGGGTCCATGGTGTGGATGAGCCCCAATATGGAGATGCAGACCTCCGCCGGGGGCAGCCTGGGCAAGGCCTTCGGCCGGATGTTCTCCGGGGAGTCTATGTTCCAGAACCTATACACCCCCAAGGGCGGGCCGGGCATGATCGCGTTTGCCTCCAGTTTCCCGGGCACCATCCGGGCGGTGGAGATTGGGCCGGGGAAGTCCATTGTGTGCCAGAAGTCCGCCTTCCTGGCCTCGGAGCAGGGAGTGGAGCTGACCGTGTTCTTCCAGAAGAAGATGGGGGCGGGCTTCTTCGGCGGCGAGGGTTTCATCATGCAGAAGCTCTCCGGCCGGGGAATGGCCTTTTTGGAGATCGACGGCTCCGCCGTGGAGTACGACCTGGCCCCGGGCCAGCAGCTGATTGTGGACACCGGAAACCTGGCCATGATGGACGAGACTTGCTCCATCGACATCCAGTCCGTCAAGGGGGTGAAAAACGTCCTCTTCGGCGGGGAGGGGATGTTTAACACCGTGGTCACAGGGCCGGGCCATGTGGTGCTTCAGACCATGCCGCTGAGCGCCTTCGCCGGGTCCATCGCCTCGGTGCTGCCCAGCAAGAGCTGAGGGATAGGGAAATTGGCGCTTACATATCCTGTCTTGGGTGCGCTGTAATGGGTGCAGCCAAAAAATTGAGGAATAGCTCTGCCATGCAAAAGCGGGTCCCCGGAGAGGTGTGTGTCTCTCCGGGGACCCGCTTTTTGTGCGTGCAGCCGTAGGGGCGGACACACAGGTCCGCCCCAGAGGCATAATCTTTAAACCGGGCGTTCCCGTTCATTTAAGCTTTCTGCGCAGAGCTTCGCTCCGCCCAGGGCCACGGCGAAGACAAACCAGAAAATGCACATCACCCGGGGGTAGTTCCAGAGGTAATCTGCCAGCCCGCAGACCAGGGCCCCGCAGAGAGCCGCGCAGGCGGCGCAGGTGATGGTCCTGGCGGCGCCGTCCGCACAGTGCCGGACAGCGTGGGCCGCCCGCTTCACGCCCCAGAGGGCGGAGCCCACGAAGCCCGCGAAGCCCAGGATGCCCAGCTCCGCCCAGACCTGGATGTAGATGTTGTGGGAGTGGACAAAGGGGGTACGGGCGTGGTAGAAGTTCAGCAGCTTCACGTAACGCTGGACGGCGGCGGTGCCCAAGCCCGCGCCGGAGAGGGGGCGGCGGGAGATGACCTCCAGCCCCGCTTTGAACAGGGGGAAGCGGCTGTTGGTGGAGGAGTCGGAGGCGTCGAAAATGGTGAGGATGCGGTTCCAGATGCTGCCCGGGAGGAAAGGCACCGCCAGAAGGCACAGGGCGAAGAAAAGGGGCAGCAGCTTGGGCTTCCAGAGGAAAATCATCACCACCATGGCACAGGCGATGCCGATCCAGGCGGCGCGGCAGTAGGTCATGCCCAGGGCGGCGGCGCCCAGGACAAAGGCCGCGGAGGCCGCCAGCTTGGAAATAAAATGTTTGGAGCACAGAATCAGGGCCAGGGTGAGGGGCAGAAGGAGGATCAGCACCTCGGCGAAGGTGTTGGGATTGTCGAAGAAGGAGAGGACCCGGCTGGGCATGTCGGCGTTCAGGTCCATGTCCACATAGGACTCGTTGACCTCCAGGCCGGAGAGACGCTGGAAGATGGCGTACAGGGAGGACACCGCCACGCAGCCGGAGGCCCCTGCCGCCAGGCGCTTGAGCTCCTCCGCGGAGCGCAGGGCGCTGACCGTCACCACCACGCAGAGGGCGGCGGAAACATGGTAGACGAGGAAACGGGCGGAGGCGTTCCGGGTCAGGGAAAAGACCACGCCCAGCACCACGGCCCCGAAGAAGAGGGCTGGGAAGAAACCCACGGCCTCCACATCCAGGCGGCGGTCCCCCCGTCCCATGGCCCCGGCGTGGAGCAGGAGCAGAAGGAGGAGGAACGCCATGAGGGTGTATGCATTGTTCCAGTACTCGTAGGGAATAATCCAGAGCAGGAGGACCAGCCAGCCCTCGGCCACGGCGGTCTCATCCCCCAGGCGGAAGGCCAGGCGGGAAAAAAGGCTGGTTTCAAAGGTCCCCTCCAGGAGGAGGTAAAAGCTCCGCAGCAGGCGGCCCGGCAGGTTTACCAGCCAGCTCAGCGCCTGGCAGGCCCGGCTGTCCGGCCAGGAGCGGGCCACGGCCCCCTCCCGGCACAGGGGGCGGAGGACGGCGCTTTCGTCAATCTGCCGGGAACACCAGGCGCCAATGCGGACGGCCAGGCGGTGGAGCCCGCTGTCCTCATAGGCGGCCAGGAAGAGGAGTAGCAGGTGGTACAGGCAGCTTTGCTTCAACAATGTCATGGCGTCTCCCTCAAATCCGGTTTTTCAGGCGGTAAAGCTGGGTCAGGGTGAAGAAGTGCCCCCCCCGGACCAGGTTGGCCACCATCTGCTTGTTGGGACTGAGGCCTGCGGGGGCCAGCTCCCGGATGGCCTTCTCCATCTCCGGGCGGCGGCAGAACGCCTGAACGGCCTTCTGCCTCTGGCGGATGGACTTGGGGTTGTCCCGGGCGTACTCGTTGCCCACGGCAATGAGCAGGCCCGCCCAGTTGGAACTCTCCCGCCACTGGGGGCGGGAGGGCTCCAGGCCGTATTTGGCGACCAGGGCCTCCTTCCGCTCCATGAAGCGGGAGAAGACCTGGGGGAAGTTCTCCATGTAACGGTGTGTGGCGGACTCCCCGTGGAGAAAATAGCGGTAGAGGGGCTGGTCCGTCACCGCCAGGGAGCGGGCATTGCAGAAGTATTCCAGGACAAAGAGCTCGTCCTCCAGATAGGGGCCGTCGAAGGAGAGGCGGGCCTTATGGATGAGTTCCGCCGAGAAGAGGTAGCAGACGCTGTAGCCGTTAAACACCGGCTGGGCCAGCCGGTCCCCCACTAGGGGGCTGACCAGCGCCTCCCGGAGTTCCTCCTGGCCATAGATGCCGGGGGAGAGCTGGCTCTGGACACTCTGCTTCCCGTCAGGATACAGGTAGGTGAGGCCGCAGGCGGCGGCGTCCGCGCCGGACTGTTCCCGGAGGTTCCAAAGGGTCTCCAGGGCTTGGAACTCGTAGCAGTCGTCGGCGTCCAGGAAGGCGACGTAATCTCCCTTGGCCTCGTTGAGCCCCAGGTTCCGGGCCTCGCTGACGCCTTGGCTCTTTTTCCGGTGAAAGACCCGGACCCGGTTGTCTTTGGCGGCAAACTGGCTGCACAGGGCGGCGGAGCCATCGGTGGAGCCGTCATTCACCAGGATCAGTTCCCAGTCGGAAAAGGTCTGGCGCGCCATGCTGTCCAAACAGCGGTGCAGGTATTTCTCCGCCTGATAGACGGGGACAATGACAGAGATACTGGGCATAATCGACCTCCATGGGTCCGGCGGCCCCGCGCGGAAACAGGGAGGGGGCCTCCTCACGGGAGGTCCCCCTGCCATCACGGCGGCTGTCGGGATATGAAACCATTGTACCCCATTTACAGCGGAAGGTCAACGGCTTTTCCGGCAGCTTATGAATCGTTCAGGATTCGTCCGGAGGATCGGGTTCCTCCTCCAGGAAAAGCTCCTCCGCCTGCCGCTGGGCATCCAGCAGGGCGTCCCGCAGCTGGGACAGAGCACGTTCCGTGTCAGTGACGGCGTTAAACAGCAGCAGGTATTCCTTGGAAAGTGTGCTCATAACAGGTCTTCCTTTCTGATAAAACACAAAATGTAGCTGGGTGCTAAGGATATGATACACAAGATTCAGGAAATAACTTGTCTGAATTTGTCGAGGGAACCTGAAAAATGAAAAAGCGGGAAATCTTGACGGGAAGGAGGGGGTAGAGTATGCTTAAAGCGGCGAAAAAACGGACTTTTCCCCGATAGGAGCGGAAAACATTCAGAGATGCCGGGGAGGGTAGTCCCGGCGGACAGGAGGAGTTTATGCCGGAACATGAGAATCGAACCAGCCTGGCCCTGGGCGCTGCCCTGCGGACGCTGCTGCGGCAAAGGCCGCTGGATCAGATACGGGTCCGGGAACTGACGGAGCTGTGCGGCCTCCGGCGGCAATCTTTTTACTATCATTTTAAAGACGTGTACGATCTCTTTGCCTGGTCAGTGCGGCAGGAGCGCTCTTTGCTGCTGGGCCGCCTGGAAGAGTGCCTGACCTGGCGGCAGGCCCTGCTGGACCTGCTGGGCCGGGCTGGAGAGGAACGGACGTTTTACCAAGCGGTGCTGGACCAAAGCGGCCAGGCGGGGCTAGGGGAAATGATTCCCCTGGAGGAGGCGCTGAAAGCGCTCCAAGTTTACTACCGGAGCCGCTGCGGCGTGCTGCCGGACCAACCGGCGGAGGAGCTGGACCTCCGGTGCGGGCGGACACTGCTTCTGTCCCTGCTGGAGAGCTGGATCCGGGGCGGGGCGGCCATGACGGCGGAGGAGCTGGCGGACGCCCTGGAACGGTCTGTGGGGCACAGGGCGGCGGGAGCCGCCTGGCAGACCTTGCAGAAGCGGGGCGAGTGGAATCAAAGGCCCTGAGAGGACGAACACAAAAGAGGACGGGTTTTCCCGCCCTCTTTTTTTATCATGGCGCGGAAAATACAAATTTTGTTTTGACGATTGTTTCAATTATGTCTAAAAACGGACGGTTTTTGTAAAATTGTCCCTTTGGTGAAAATGCTTGCCAATTTATAATCGAACCATAACAGGAAGTGATGCTGTGAAAAAAGTCTGCTACACCGTTGTACTGCAAAGCCAGCTGGGACCCAGGGCGGGGGAGCTGCTGCTCCAGGAAGAGGCCGGGACTGTCTCTGGGGAGCTGTGCCTGCTCAGCCGCCGGAACCGCTTCTCCGGCAGCGTGTTGCAAAGCGGCAAATACTTGATTTCCGGGGCCCTGCGCTCCCGGGTGGACAAAGAGCCCTACGACGCCATTTTTACCGTATGCCAGGGCCGCCTTTTCGGCGGCCTGGTGACCCGGCACGGCTGCTGGGACCTCACGGGGGTAGAGCTGGCGGCGGTGTCCCGGGAGGCGGAAAAAGCCCCTTCCAACGGGAGCTGAGTTGCTGCGCCCAAGCGGGATTGGAAAATATTCCTATAAGTTCGCTGTGTTTGCTATACAGAAATAACGTAAAACCAGAGAGGGGGGACGCACATGGAAGAGAAAAACCGACGCCTGGACGAGGCCGCCCTGCGCCGCCTTCTGGAGAGGGAACAGACGGGGCCGGAGGCCCTGGTACTCCGCCTGGCCTGGCTGGAAGGCCTAACCCGGGAGGAGATTGCCGCCCTGACCTGGGAGCAGGTCTCCTTTCTGGACGACCGTTTGGAGCTTCCGGACCGGATGATCCCCCTGGACCGGGAGGTGCGGTCCCTGCTTTGGAAGCTCCGGGAAGCCCGGGAGGCCCGGGAAGAACCGGGAGACCCCCACGTCCTGCTCTCCGCCCGGGAGCGGAAGCCCCTGCGCCTGGAGTCTATCTCCCGGATTGCCCGCCTGGCCCTGGACCGGGGGGGCCTGGAGGGCGTGAGGCTGCTGGACCTGCGCTATGACTGGATCATCCGCTGCCTGGACCGGATGGACTGGCCGGAGGCCGCCCGGATCAGCGGCGTGGAGGTGGCCACGCTCCAGCTCCGCTTCTCCGCCAGCGCCCCGGCCCGGAAGGCGCCGAAGCCCCCGCCCGCCCAGGTGGATGAGTTCAAGCTGTGGAAACTCCTGCAGGCGGAGCGGGATACAGCGGCGGGCCTGGCCATGTGGCTGGGCTGGCAGCTGGGCCTCCAGGCACAGGAGATGACCGCCCTGACTTGGGAGCAGGTGGATTTTCAGGAAGGAATCCTCCGCCTGCCGGACCGGAACGTTACGATGACCAGCGCGCTCCGGCGAATTTTGGAGGAGGAGCATCTCCGGAGGACGCCGGAGGAGGACCCCCATGTCCTCCTGACGGAACAGTCCCGGAAGCCCCTGGACCTTCCCCGGCTGTCCCGCCTCACCCGGGCTGCCCTGATCCGGGGCGGCTTAGAACGGGTAACCCTCCGGGACCTGAAACGGGACGATTGCCGGGATATAGAGGACGAGCGCATTCTCCAACGGGTGCTGGAGCAGGGCTCTGTCTCCCGGGGGGATGTGTCAGAGCTGCTGCAGCTATCCAAGACCGCTACTTATGCCCGGCTCCGCCGTTTGACGGAGCACGGACGGCTGGTCCGGGTGGGAGGGAAATACTATCTCCCCGGCACCGTGGTTCCGCCGGAACGGCACCGGGAGGCTATCCTGGAATATCTGGCCGAGGCAGGCTTTGCCTACCGCCAGGATATTGTGGACCTCCTCCACATACAGCCGAAACAGTGCACCTTGGTACTTCACCGGATGGTAGAGGAGGGAGCTTTGGTTCAGCTGGGGCAGAAATATTTCCTCCCGGAGCGGGAGGAACGGAAAGTCGAATAACTCTCCTGGGAGCCGGGGGCAGGGGGCGGAGCGTTTCGCCAAAGAGACCTGCCTGCCCGGCTCCCATTTTTGAAAAAATGGCCTGCGTTATTCTCTTCTGGCAAATCCTGCTAGGCTATCGTATGGCGGTTTTCAGTTCGGTTAAAAGGCGGAAAAAAGCCTTGCCAGGGACTTTTTTTCCTGTTAGATTGCATTTGCGGACGCCGGGCGGAAGGGGCCAATTCCAGGCTTGATGTGGGATCGGCTAGCCCCGACACGAATCCTGGAGGGGGCGCTTAGAAGTCCGGAGGACCGTAATCTTTAAAGGAGGAATGTTCAATGAAGAAATTCCTGTCCCTGGTTCTCGCATTGATCATGACCATGTCCCTGGTCACCATCAGCGCGGGAGCCACCGAGTACCGGGATCTCACCGACAAGGAAGAGATCCAGTACGAGGAAGCAGTTGCCGTTCTGAACCGTATCGGTGTCATCACCGGATACGAGGACGGCAGCTTCCGTCCCGAGACGGAGCTGACCCGCGGCGCGGCCGCCAAGATCATCGTCTCCCTGATGATCGGCCCCGAGGCCGCTGCGGCTCTGCCCAACAACAGCAGCCCCTATCCCGACGTTCCCGCCAGCCACACCTTCGCGGGCGTCATCAGCTACTGCAAGACCGCCGGGTACATCAGCGGCTATGGCGACGGCACCTTTAAGCCCGCCAATCCCCTGACCGGTTACGCCTTTGCCAAGATGCTGCTGGGCGCTGTCGGCTACAAGGCCGAGATCGAAGGCTTCACTGGCACTGGCTGGGTCCAGAACGTGGCCCGGATCGGCAGCGTGGCTGGCCTGTTCGACCGCATCAGCTTTGACGGCTCCGCCGCGGTTACCCGTGACGAGGCCTGCCAGCTGGCCCTGAACACCCTGAAGGCCACCATGGTGGACTATGGCGGAACCAACACCGTCGTCAGCTCTACCGGGGAAGTTCTGACCGTGCAGGGCAGCAAGGCCCAGTACGTGACCAGCAACAACCGCGACATCAACGCCAACATCAACCGCCGGGTCATCAGCGCGACCAACAACGAGCTGACCCTGGAGTTCGGCGAAGAGCACTTCAAGGACCTGCGCCTGGAGCATGACCGTTATGATCCCGCGTTCGACGTGTACGGCCATCCCTCCAACGAGTGGAGCTACAAGAAGGTCACCATCGGCACCTTCCCCCTGGAGGCCGACTTCACCTTCACCAAGCAGATGGCTCACCGTGAGGACACCGTGGCTTCCAAGGAGAAGGCCCTGGGTCTGCGCGGCTATGACACCTGGAGCACCGATCACCGCACCACCAGCGGCTATAGCACCGTGAACGGTGTCATCCTGGGCAGCGATCCTTTTGCGGATGCCACTCAGATCACCATCAACGGCTATGACGCCCGGGTGCACAACACGGCCTATAACAACAGCGCGGCTCCTTCCGCGACGCTGAATGGCAACCTGTATGCCTATGACGCGTTCAGCAAGGATGTCAACAAGGATAACGCTCCTTCTCTGGCTGAGATCTGCGACCTGACCGACAACGGCGTGACCGTTGAGGTTTATGTCTGCCCCGTGGATGCCGACTTCATCACGCATGTTGTCGTCACCCGGACCCAGCTGATGAAGATCAAGACCATCGGCAGCGATTACATCGCTCTTGAGAACATCAGCCCCGACAGCAAGGACCCCCGCAAGGAGGGCAACCTGTCTAAGATCACTGGCTACAACGCCTTTGCCATCGATGTGGACACTGTGGACGTCAAGGATAACAACTATGACGCCTACAACGCTCTGAAGGACATGAAGGCTGGCGACCGTGTTGCCATCGTTCCCTACACCACCGACCAGGGCCGCACCTGGGAAGTCGGCGAGGCTTATGCCCCTGAGACCGCTTCCGGCGCGCTGACCAAGATCGGCCTGTATTCCAACACCGCCAAGCCTGAGGGCAACGCCATTGCCCTGACCGTCGGCGGAACTGAGTATCCCATCTCCGAGTGGAACAAGGACATGATCAATGCCGACGGCTATCAGATCAAGGCCACCCGCAAGGACGTGACCGTGTATCTCGACAAGCTGGGCAATGTCCTGTGGGCTGACGAGATCGGCAACAGCGACGCCTGGATGGTCGTTGGCGATTACTATCAGGCCACCAACAGCAACGGCAAGGTTGTCTGGTTCGTCCATGGCTGGACCATCGGCGGTGACGAAGTCAACGTTGACCTGGGTACCATCCGCGGCGAGGCCGAGAAGTACGCTCCCGGCGAGCTGGTGCGCTACACCATCGCCAAGAGCGGCACTGGCGAGTACAAGCTGAGCAAGCCCAGCTATGATGAGCAGCCCTGGCTGTACAAGAATGGTAATATCGCTCCTTCTGAGACCCCGATGACCGCCGTTAAGGACGATATCACCTACAAGACCGGCGAAGGCATCTATGAGATTTCTCAGTATGCCAAGACCACCGCTGGCGCTTACAAGCAGTTCTCCATCTCTTCCGGTAACAGCGACGTTGCCCTGGAGAACTACAGAGCCGACTCTGTGAATAACAAGGTCAAGGACCCCGGCACTTTCAAGTACACTGTGCCCAGCGCGGACGGTCAGAAGATTGAGGATAAGACTCCGACCACTCCCGCTTCTGTGGCGCACGAGTTTAACTACAACTACACTACCTATGACGGCGTCAAGTTCATCTTCGTGAGCTTCGACAACTACGGCGAGGTAGAAACCATCGACTTCCGTTCCAACGTTCAGAACGTCTCCTATGCCGATCTGACCAAGTGGAACAAGAACTGGACCAACGTGGGCACCAACGGCAGCGCGGATTCCGGCAAGTTTGTTGCCAATGCCGCCGAGGCCTATGTCAACGACTCCGGCAAGGTCAAGGCCGTGGTCATCAAGAGCGATTCCCCCGAGGCCAATCTGAGCAACATCGCCGTCATTACTGACTATGTCGGTTCCGACGCCTATGAGCGCTCTGTCGGCGCCTCCAACTCCACCGAGTTCACCCGTAAGTACCGCGTTGGACCCAAGTTCGACGAGGAGCTCACGGGTACCTTCGACAAGCGCTACAATGTTGGCGATATCGTGACCATCCGCAGCACCAATGCTGATGAGATCATTACCGCCAAGTACTTCCACGGCGATACCTACCTGAACACCAACCCCGACCTGTTTGTTGCCGAGGGTATCAGCAAGGTGGAAAGCCACACCGGCAGCACCAACAAGAGTGCTTTCGTGGTGGGCGGCGACTACCTGATGCGTACGGTTGACGGTACCGAGCTGACGGAGAAGCTGGCGACCACCAAGGTTCCCTATGGTGTGAACATCCTCTCTGATGACAACACTCTGGGCGATCTGACCGATAACGAGTTCTTCGATACCAGTGACCGCAAGGGTCTGGTGACGGTCAATGGCGATACGGTATTTGTTGACCAGCGCGTGGGCCACCGCGACAATGAGATCGACAGCCTGGGCGACCTGATTGACAACTACAAGCTCGAGAACGCCCGCCTGAAGGTCCTCATCGGCGGCAAGCCCGGCAACAGCAACTTCCGTCATGCCTACGTGATCGTGGTTGAGTATGCTGAGCCCAAGACCGACGATGCCGCGACTCCCAAGGTGAAGATTGAAAGTGCTGCTCTGACGAAGGTCGAAGCGGACGATAAGATCACCTACACTGTGGCTGCCGACAAGGCTTTCACTCTGAACGCTGTTGTGTCTAATGCCGACGAGTGCGGCACTCTGAGCTACAAGTGGAGCTCTAACATTGAAGGCGTCCTGCAGGAAAGCTCCAAGGCGACTTATAAGGTCGTGGACGGCCTTTCCGACGGCGAGACTGTCACCTACTCGGTTGTTGTCAGCAACACTGACACCTCCAAGAAGAACAACACCTTTGCCAAAGCTGAGGTTGTTTCCATCACCGTGACGGGCAAGGCTGGCGCGGCGGCTCCTGTTACCACCAACGTCACCATCCAGCCCGGTAAGGAAAATGGAGCGGATGCTTCCAGCTCTGGAGCGGTAATCGATAGCACTGGCGCAATCAATGTCAACTTCTCCCTGAAGGCTCCTGAATGGGTGCCTGCTGGCGCGGCGATGACGGTTGGCTATCAGATCAAGGTCAATGGTGCGACGATGAAGACCGTGGCCCCTGCGGCTTTCACGGATAAGGTTGGGAATACTCTCTCCGGCTACGTGGTTGAGTCTGTTGCCGATGCGTTGTCTGGTGTCACGCTTAGCGGTGGCGAAAAGGTTGAAATTCTGATTACTTCCATTGCCTACGACAAGGTTTCCATCAAGTATGTGGACGCCTCCGGAACGGACATCACCGACAAAATGGCGAGCGGTACCTCCACGGCTGCGGACACCACGCCGACTGCCATTACCATCAAGTATCCCAGCACGGATGCTTCCAACTTCCCCGTGATCAGCGTCGTGAGCGGCCTGACCGCGCAGGGCACCATCACGCAGCCCAACGCGCTGACTGGCGGCGTAACCGCCAACGGCTCCATCGCGGGTTACACGATCAAGGGAACCGAGGAAGTGGTCATCAAGATCGACGCCACCCAGGTCACTCCCAGCTTCTCCCTGTCCCTGGGCGACGCTGTGACGGGTACCCTTACTCTGGCCGACTTTGGCGTTCCCGGCGCGACTGACAGCACCAAGACGACCACCCTGACCCTTGGCAGCAACAAAAACAGCCTGACGGCTGGCGTTCCCTGTGTTGTCACCCTCACGAAGGTTTCCGGCTTGGCCGACTCCTTCAAGTATATGGCGACGATTACTCTGGACGATGGCCGGACCTTCACCAAGGAACTCGACAAAACTGGCGCCAGCGATACGACGTTCTCCGTGGAGGTTACGAAGGACACTGTGATTACCGGGCTAGCCATCGAAGTTACGCCCAAGCTGACTGCGGCGGCGGTTCTTGATGGTACCAACAAGCTGGAGATCACCTTCAGCACGCCTGTTAAAGCCAGCACGGTTACCGCGGCGAACCTCGGTATCACGGCTGGAACCAACACCCAGAATGCTGACGACGTAATTGATGTTGTCGTGGCGGGCGACGGTTTGAGTGCCACAGTGACGGTTGCCAATACCTCGAAAGCCACGTCTTTCAAGGCCAGCACCATTACCCTGACGGCCAGCATTGAATCCGCCGCTGATGCGGCCAACAAGACGGCAGCGGTGACGTTGATTACCATTCCCTGATTCTTATCAAGAAGCGGGGCCTTGCGCCCCTAGAGGAAGAGGACCCCGGGCATACGCCCGGGGTCCTCTTTGCTGTGGGATAGCCTGCTTCAGGGGGATTTAGGGCTGGCCAACGATCGAGCAGGTGCCGCCGTCCAGGATGGTGATCTTCTGGTGTGCCACGGGCTGGCTGTCAGAGGCGGCCTCGTAAGTGGCGGGATCGGTGAAGATACCGTCGAAGACAGGGCCCGCCGGGCTCCACACGCCCTCGTAGCCAGCATTAGCCGCGCGGTTGTCGAACACCGTATAGACAACCGTCACGCCGTCAGGCTGGACAACCGTGGTGGTTCCGCAGTCGGAAGCGCTTCCGGTGTCGCCGGAGCCCGTGTGCCCATCGGGGTTAATCGCTTCGGAGAAGACCACGGTCAGGACCGCGCCGCTCCAGCTGGCGCTCTTGACATAGAGGCCTTCCACGGGAGTGACCGTAATCATGGCCTTCTCAAGGTCAAGGTCCGCAGTCACATTGGGGATGGTGACAAACACTTCGGTGGCATCCTTGACAATGTCAGAGGTCACAGCGGCGTGTTCGTCATCAATTTTGATGGTTACCTTGTAACCTCTCACGCCGTCGGCGCAAGCCGCCGTCAGCTTCAGTCCGAAAACAGCCGGGTCTCCCTGGTTGATCTTGGCAGACTTGGCCGTAATCACCAGGTTTGCGGTTTCCGCGTTGGTGAGCGGGTTGCTGGGCACGTTGTAAGCGGCAGTCAGGGACTCGCTGTCAGCGTCACCGTTGACCGTGACATTGACCTTTTCCTTGAGGTCTTTCAGGCCAGTGACCTTGACCGTGATGAAGCCGGTACCGTCGGGCAGGACCTTCTGCGTCGGGGACGCGGTCGCGGCGGTGTCCTTCGTGGTGGTCAGGGTGGAGGTTCCGGTAGCTCCCGTATCCAGCTTCACGCCCTTGGTGGTATCCACGGTGAAGGTGACCTGCGCACCGTCCACGCTGCTGGTGTACTTGAAGGTCAGGGCTTCGCCGGAGCCAGCGGCCGCCATCGCGGCGCTGGCGGTAGAGCCAGCGTAGACAGAGCCAATAAAGTCGTCGCCGGCCACTTCCGCGCCGTTGTCGCCAACGAACTTGACCGTGACTTCATCCCAAAGAATCTCGGTGATCTCCACGGAAATGTTCTGGGGGTTGTAATAGGTGCCAGTGGTCGTGCCAGCGAGGATGAAGTTTTCGTCACCAGCGATGCCAGTGAGGGAAGAAATGGTGACTTCCTCGGCGAACTGGCCGTTCACATAGACATCGGCCTTAGCGGTGGAACCAGCGCCAGTGGCCTTGGACAGCCACTCAGGCATAGCCAGACGGGCGTTGAAGACGATCTTGCTGCTGCCGTTCACCATGGCGCCGTTGGCTCCAATCACCACGCCGAAGCCGGACGTGGAGTTGTTGGCAAAGTGGACCGTATTGGTAATAGGAGCCGCCGCGCCAGCCTTGCCCGTCACGGTGATGGAAACAACCTCAGCTTTGGCAAACGCGCGTTCCCCCTCCCGGTCTCCCGGCCTGGACAAAACAGGACATCCGCCCCACGGCGCCCCTCCCCCTGGCAAAATCCCTCTTGTAAAAAGCGGGAAGATGGTGTATGATAGATTTGATTCTGGACAATTAGGAGGAAGCTGCTATGAGCAAAACCGCGAGCATGGTCATGAAGATCATCGGCGCAAGCCTGGCCTTCGCCGCTTTCGTCTGCCTGCTGATCGGCGGCTGGCACGATCTCAGCGTCGGCTGCTGCGGCATGAAAAAGCGTCTGAGGGAGAGGTTCAGCTCCGAATACGACGACTATGCCGACGAGGAACTCTACGAATAAGCGCCTTTCCCGCTCCGGTTTCCCGGGGCGGGGGATTTTTTGCCCCGCGCGGTTGACAAAACCGCTTTTTTCCGATATCATGTTTTTTTGAGAACATGGAGAGGAGAACGTCTATGCGTCTGTTGCTGGCCGGTGGGTCCGTCTTTCGCGACGGGGGCTTTCAGCCTCTGGAAATTGCCGTTTCCGAGGGGCGTATTGTTTCCGTTTCCCCCCGTCTTCCCCGGGACGGCGCTGCCGTCATTGAATTGAATCACCATTTCATTGTTCCAGGTTTCGTTGATGTTCACGTTCATCTTCGGGAGCCTGGTTTTTCTTATAAAGAAACCATCGCCTCCGGCACGGCGGCGGCGGCGGCGGGCGGCTACACCGCCGTCTGCGCCATGCCAAACCTGGACCCGGTGCCCGACAGCCCGGACCGCCTCCAAGTGGAGCTGGAAGCCATCCGGCGGGACGCCCGGGTCCATGTCTATCCCTACGGGGCCATCACCCAGGGGGAGAAGGGGGCGTCCCTGGCGGACCTGGCCGCCCTGGCCCCTTACGTTCCCGGCTTCTCCGACGACGGCCGGGGCGTCCAGTCCCGGGAGATGATGCGGCGGGCCATGCTGCTGGCAAAAAAGCTGGACCGGCCTATCGTGGCCCACTGTGAGGACGAGTCCCTGCTGGACAAGGGCTGGTGCGTCCACGACGGGGAGTTTGCCAAACGGCACGGCCTCCCGGGCAACGACCCCGCCAGCGAGTGGCGGCAGGTGGAGCGGGATATCCAGCTGGTCCGGGAAACGGGATGCCGCTACCACGTTTGCCACATCTCCACAAAAGAAAGCGTGGCCCTCATCCGCTCCGCCAAGGCCCAGGGCCTCCCCGTCACCTGCGAGACCGCCCCCCACTACCTCTGCCTCTGCGACGAGGACCTGGAGGACGACGGGCGGTTTAAAATGAATCCCCCCATCCGCTCCGCCGCGGACCGGGACGCGCTGGTGGAGGGCCTTTTGGACGGGACCGTGGACTGCGTCGCCACGGACCACGCCCCCCACTCGGCGGAGGAAAAGGCCCGGGGGCTCCGGGGGAGCCTCAACGGTGTGGTGGGATTGGAATGCGCCTTCCCGGTTCTCTACACGGAGCTGGTGAAAACGGGGAAGGTCCCCCTGGAAACCATCCTAAACGCCCTGTGCGTCAACCCCCGGAGGATATTCGGCCTGCCGGGCGGGACCATTGCAGAGGGCCAGCCCGCCGATTTGACGGGGCTGTCCTTCGACCACGCGGGCATGGTGGACCCGGCGGGCTTCCGCTCCCTGGGCCGGGCCACGCCCTTCGCGGGAAGAAGGGTGGAGGCCGCCGTCTCCATGACCCTTGTGGGCGGGAACATCGTCTTTCCGGAGGGCTTGAAGCCCAGTCCCAGCGGGACCATCGGCATCATCCAGGGCTATGACCGCCCAGAAGGAGGGGAACCATGAAGAAATCCGTGTTTACTCTGGAACGCGCCCGGCGGCTGGCCGGGGACGTGTGGGAGCTGGTCCTGGCAGGGGATACCTCCGCCGTCACCGCCCCGGGGCAGTTTGTAAATCTGGAGCTGCCGGGGAAATTCCTCCGCCGCCCCATCTCCGTCTGCGACTGGGCGGAGGGGAGGCTGATCCTTTTGGTGAAGGAGGCGGGCGAGGGCACGAAGGAGCTGGTGCGCCTCCCCGCCGGGACGGCGCTGGGCACCCTCTCCGGCCTGGGGAACGGCTTTGCCCTCGGCGCCGCGCCGGAGGGCGCCGTCCTGGTGGGCGGAGGCATCGGCGCCGCCCCGCTCTATGGCCTGGCGAAGCGGATGCTGGCGGCGGGGCGGAGCGTTCAGGTGGTCCTGGGCTTCCGCTCCAAGGAGGATGCCTTTTACTTAGAGGAGTTCGCCGCCCTGGGCGCGGAGGTACTGGCCGCCTCGGAGGACGGGAGCCTTGGAACCCGCGGCTTTGTCACGGACGTGCTGAACCGCCTCCCGGGCTCCTCATATGTCCTGGCCTGCGGCCCCACGCCCATGCTCCGGGCCGTCCATGCCCTTCCCCAAGTCACAGGGGGCCAGTTCAGCTTCGAAGCCCGGATGGCCTGCGGCTTCGGGGCCTGCGTGGGCTGCACCATCCAGACAAAGAAGGGCCTGCGCCGGGTGTGCAAGGACGGGCCCATATTCCACAAGGAGGACATTGTATGGCAGACCTGTCCGTGACCCTGGCGGGCGTAACCCTGAAAAATCCTATCATTCCCGCCTCCGGGACCTTCGGCTACGGCCGGGAGTTCGCGGAAGCGTATGACCTGGACATCCTGGGCTCCTTCTCCTGGAAGGGCACCACCCGGGACCCCCGTCCCGGCAATCCCCAGCCCCGCGTTGCCGAAACCGCCGCCGGGATGCTGAACGCCGTGGGACTCCAGAATCCCGGCATGGAGGCGGTCCTCCGGGAGGAGGTCCCCAACATTGCCCGGATTTTCCACGGCCCGGTTATCGCCAACGTCTGCGGCTTCTCCCTGGAGGAGTACGCGGAGAACTGCCGGGCGCTGGACGGGGCGGAGCAGGTCAAAATCCTGGAGGTGAACATCTCCTGCCCCAACGTCCACGCCGGGGGGAAGAACTTCGGCTCCGGCCCGCAAAGCGCCGCCGCCGTCACCCGGGCCGTCCGGGCAGCCACGAAGAAGCCCGTTTTCATGAAGCTCAGCCCCAACGTGACGGACATCGCGGAGATCGCCCGGGCCTGCGAGGCGGAGGGGGCCGACGGGCTGTGCCTCATCAATACCCTGCTGGGCATGCGCATCGACCTGAACACCAAGCGGCCCCTCATTGCCAACCGCACCGGGGGCCTCTCCGGCCCCGCTGTCTTCCCGGTGGCATTGCGGATGGTGTGGGACGTGTACGAGGCGGTAAAACTCCCTATCATCGGCTGCGGCGGCGTGGCCTCCGCGGAGGACGCCGCCGAGATGATGCTGGCGGGAGCTTCCGCCGTGGAGGTGGGGGCGGCCAACCTGCGGGACCCCTATGCCTGCAAGACCATCATCGAGAACCTGCCCGGCGTGTGCGCGCGCCTGGGCGTGGACCACATTTCAGATTTGACAGGAGGAGCCCATCATGGCTAAGGATGTAATTATTGCCCTGGATTTCCCCACGCGGGAAGAGACCCTGCGGTTCCTGGACCGCTTCCCCGCCGGGGAGGACAAGCCCTTTGTGAAAATCGGCATGGAGCTGTACTACGCCGAAGGGCCCTCCATCGTCCGGGAAATCAAAGCCCGGGGACACAAGATTTTCCTGGACCTGAAGCTCCACGACATCCCCAACACTGTGAATCGGGCCATGGCGGTCCTCTCCGGGCTGGACGTGGACATGGTGAACCTCCACGCCGCCGGGACCTCCGCCATGATGCGGGCGGCCCTGGAGGGGCTGACCCGGCCCGGCGGCACGCGGCCCCTGCTCATCGCCGTCACCCAGCTCACCAGCACGGACGCCGCCGCCTTGAAAGACGAGCTGCTGATTGAAACCCCCATGGCGGAAACCGTCCTGGCCTACGCTCAAAACGCCGCCGCCAGCGGCCTGGACGGCGTGGTCTGCTCCCCCCTGGAGGCGGCGCTGGTGAAGCAGCGCTGCGGCGGGGGCTTTTGCACCGTCACCCCCGGCGTGCGCTTCGCCGGCGGGGACGCGGGGGACCAGAAGCGGGTGATGACCCCGGCGCAGGCGGCGAAAAACGGCTGTGATTATATCGTCATGGGCCGCCCCATCACCCAAGCGGCGGACCCGGTGGCGGCGTACCGCCGGGCGGTAAAGGAGTTCCTGGGATGAAGCCGGAGGACATTCTTCAATACTGCCTGGCAAATCTGGAGGGCACGGTCCGGACAGAAAGCTGGGGCGAGAGCGGCATATTCTACAACCCCGGCGGCGTTTTGAAGCGGGGCGTCTATGTGCTCACCGTCAAGGAGAAGGACGGGGCCAACGATGCCGCCTCCCGGCTGGACCGCCCCGGGGTCTACCGGGTAAACCTGGGCCTCCGGAAGGGGACGTATGCCCGTCTTTTCGGTGCCCTGCCCGCCCGTCCTCCCAAGGGGGGCGTGGCGTCCGTGGACGCGGATTTCTCCGCCCCGGACCGCCTTATCCCCCACCCGGTATACGCCTGGATGGGCTGGGCCGCCGTGCTGAACCCGTCGCCGGAGACCTTTGAGGCCATGAAGCCGCTGATTCAAGAAAGCTATGAATACGCAAGGGAAAAGTTCGCCAAACGCCGGCGCGGCGTTCCCGCCGGAATATGAGAAAGGAGTCCTGCACATGACCCGTGAACAGACCATTGCCCACGACCTTTTATCCATCGGCGCGGTGTTCCTCCGCCCCGACGAGCCCTTTACCTGGGCCAGCGGCATCAAAAGCCCCATCTACTGCGACAACCGCCTGACCCTCACCGCCCCCGAGGTCCGCACCCATGTGGAGGAGGGGCTGGTGGACCTTATCTGCAAGCACTATCCCAGTGTGGAGGTTCTCATGGGCACTTCTACGGCGGGCATCGCCCACGCCGCCATCGCGGGCCATCTCATGGGCCTGCCCATGGGCTATGTCCGTTCCAGCGGCAAGGACCACGGGCGGCAGAACCGCATTGAGGGGAAGCTGGAGCCCGGAGCCCGGGTCGTCGTCGTCGAGGACCTGATCTCCACCGCCGGAAGCTGCATCGACGTGGTGGAGGCCCTTCGGGAAGCCGGGGCGGAGGTGCTGGGCGTCGCGTCCATCTTCACCTACGGCCTTCAGAAGGGCCTGGACCGCCTGGCGGCGGCGAACGTGACCAACTACAGCCTCTCCAACTTCGACGCGGTGTGCGACATCGCCGCGGCGGAGGGGAAGATCCGGCCCGAGGACATCAAGCGTCTGAAAAAGTTCCGGGCGAACCCTTCCGACGAGAGCTGGAGAGACTGACCGAACCAGGGAAAGGAGCCTGTATGCCCAGAAACATCATTGACGTCACCGACCTCACCGTGGAGGAAATCGACCAGTTGATTTCCACAGCGGAGGACATCCTCGCAAACCCCGCCAAGTACCAGGACGCCTGCGCCCATAAGCAGCTGGCCACCCTGTTCTTCGAGCCCTCCACCCGGACCCGGCTCTCCTTTGAGTCCGCTATGCTGGCCCTGGGGGGCAGCGTGCTGGGCTTCTCCGAGGCCTCCTCCAGCTCCACGTCCAAGGGGGAGACTGTGGGAGACACCGTCCACACGGTGAGCTGCTACGCGGATATCATCGCCATGCGCCACCCGAAGGAGGGCGCGCCCTTCGCCGCCGCCCAGTTCAGCGAGGTCCCCATTATCAACGCCGGGGACGGCGGGCACAACCACCCCACCCAGACCCTGACGGACCTTCTGACCATCCACCGGGAGAAGGGGCGGCTGGACGGCTTTACCATCGGCTTTTGCGGGGACTTGAAATTCGGCCGGACGGTCCACTCCCTGGTAAACGCCCTCAGCCGCTATGAGAACGTCAAATTCGTCCTCATCTCCCCGGCGGAGCTGAAGCTGCCCCGCTATGTGAAGGAGGAGGCCCTGAAAAAGCGGGGCATCTCCTACAAGCAGACCGAAAGCCTGGAGGCCGTCATGCCGGACCTGGACATTCTCTACATGACCCGGGTCCAGCGGGAGCGCTTTTTCAACGAGGAGGACTACCTCCGCTTAAAGGACAGCTATATCCTCACCCCGGAGAAGCTGGAAACCGCCAAGGCGGACCTCTCCATCCTCCACCCCCTGCCCCGGGTGAACGAGATTTCCGTGGCGGTGGACAAGGACCCCCGGGCCGCCTACTGGAAGCAGGTGAAAAACGGGAAGTTCATCCGCATGGCCCTGATTTTGAAGCTGCTGGACATCCATGTCTAACGGAAAGGGGAGGACTCTATGAACATTGACAGCATCCAAAACGGTGTGGTCCTGGACCACATCCAGGCGGGCAAGAGCATGGACATCTACAAATACCTCCACCTGGACCAGCTGGACTGCTCCGTGGCCATCATCAAAAACGTCCGCAGCGGCCGGATGGGGAAAAAGGACATCATCAAAATCGACTCCCCCATGGACGTGGACGTGGACGTGCTGGGCTATATCGACGACAAAATCACCGTCAACATCATCCGGGACGGCGTCCGGATAGAGAAGCGCCGCCTCCAGCCCCCCAAGAAGCTGGTGAACATCATCCGGTGCAAGAACCCCCGGTGCATCACCGTGGCGGAGCCCCAGCTGGACGCCATTTTCCTCCTCAGCGACCCGGAGAGGCACGTCTACCGCTGCGCCTACTGCGACACCGCCAAGGGGAAGAAAAAGGGCGTTTGACCGGAGGGCGCGGGAGAAAAACATGGAAGCCTATGAACTGATCCGCTCCCGGCGCAGGACCCTGGCCCTGGAGGTCACGGCGGACGGGCGGCTGCTGGTCCGGGCCCCCCTGCGTTGCGCCCAGGGGCGGATTGACGCCTTTGTGACGGCTCACGCCGCCTGGATTGAACGGCACTTGGAGCTCCAGCGGGAGAACGCCGCCCGGCGCCCTCCCGCCCCCACGGCGGCGGAAACCGAGGCCCTGAAAGCCCGGGCCAGGGCGGAGCTTCCGGAAAAAATCGCCCGGTGGAGCGCACTCATGGGCGTGGCCCCCGCCGGGTTCAAGGTCACCACCGCCCGGAAGCGGTACGGCAGCTGCTCGGCGAAAAACAGCCTGTGCTTCTCCTGCTTCTTGATGAACTGCCCGGAGGAGGCCGTGGAGCTGGTGGTGGTCCACGAGCTCTGCCACATCCGGGAGAAGAACCACGGGCCGGGGTTTTACGCCCTGCTGGAGCGGTATCTCCCGGACTGGCGGGAGCGGAAGAAGCTGCTCTCGATGAACTGAAATTCGAGATATGGAGGACGGATATGGAAAAGCAAAATCTCTTGGACCTGCTGAAAGGAAATCCCTACCCCGGGCGGGGCATCGTCCTGGGGAAGAGCGGGGACGGAAAACAGGCCGTGGCGGTGTACTTCATCATGGGCCGCAGCGAAAACTCCCGGAACCGGGTGTTTGTCCCCACGGAGGACGGCATCCGCACGGAGGCCCGCGACCCCTCCAAGATGACGGACCCCAGCCTCATCATCTACCACCCGGTCCGAAAGGTAGGCAATGAGCTGATTGTCACCAACGGGGACCAGACGGACACCATCCGGGACTACCTCCTGGAGGGCCGCACCTTTGCCGAGGCCCTTAAACAGCGGACCTTCGAGCCCGACGGGCCCAACTGGACCCCCCGCATCTCCGGCCTTTTAAGCCCGGACGGCAGCTTCCAGCTCTCCATCTTAAAGAGCGCCGAGGGAAACCCGGACTGCTGCTGCCGGTACTTCTACCACTACGACGCGCCCCTTGCCGGGGAGGGCCGCTTCCTCCACACCTACCTGGGGGACGGAAATCCCCTGCCCTCCTTTGCCGGGGACCCGGAGCGGGTGGCCCTGGACGCCAAGACGCCGGAGGCCCTGGCGGATCAGGTGTGGGAGGCCTTGAATCCGGAGAACAAGGTGTCCCTCTTCGTCCGGTTCGTGGATTTGGCGGACGGGAGCCACCGGGATGTGATCCGGAACCGCTATTGATAGGAAACGGCTCTGGCCTGCGGCCTGTTGGCGGCGCTGGGTCCTGCTTCTGCCCGGCGGCTGCCAGGAGCGGGGAGCCATGAGCCGGAGGCCCCGCTGCCCACGGGCCTGAAGGGCACTGGCTATGCCCGGGACCCCTCAGGCGAGCCTGTGATCCCTGACTGGGGAAACAGCGGCCGGGGCTTCCGGTGAAGGACAGCAAACTGCCGCTGGCCTTTGGCCAGGAGGACCGCCCGGTCCCCGGCGTGACGGCGGAATACCTGAGGGGCCCGGACCTCTTCGCCCCGGCGGAGCGGCCCGCCGTGGCCTGGCAGAACGGGGAACACGTGGAGGTCCTCACCACCGGGGGCCGGGGGAGGCCTGGACCTCTGCCGCCCTGGACTACTGGGCCTCCGTGGGCTGGGACGTGTCCCGGTTCCTCCTGCCCTTCCACCTCCAGAACGCCGAAGCGGTCCAGCGGCTGGGCCGCTACTTCGACGGGGGCTGGAGGGCCTGCCCATTGTGCTTCGGAGCTGAAAGGAACGCCGCGCCCCGGCTGGGGGCGCGGCGTTCCTTTCCCTCTGCGGGCCGGACGGGCTACGGCCTGCCGTAAACCAGCTCCGCGAAGGGGCCGTATTGCCGCACTGCCTCCAGACGGAAGCGCCGGAGGGCTTCCCTCTGCGTAAAGAGGGGAATCCCCGCCCCCAGCAGCACCGGGGCCACCTGGAGGTCCAAATGGTCCACCAAGTCCCGGTCCAGCAAGGGGGCCAGCACCGTGTTCCCTCCAATCACCCAGATGTTTTTCTCCCGGCCCAGGCGCTCCACAAACGCCGCCGGGTCCCCGCTGGCGGCGGTGAAGCCCTCCTGGTCCAGCGGCCCGTGGGTGAAGACGTAATTTTCCGTCGTGGGATAGACCTCCGCCGGGTTCCCCAGCCGCTCCACCTCCCGGAAGGTCCGCCGACCCATGAGGGTCACGTCCATCCGGGCGTAGAAGTCCTCATAGCCCGTGTCCTCCACCGTCCCCGTCTGGTGGAGCCAATCCAGCCCGTGGTCCCTCGTTGCCAGATAGCCATCCAGTGTGGCGCAGCCGTAAAAATAGACGCTCATGGTACCAAACACCTCCTCATCATCCGCCGTTCCTCTCCCAAGCCCCGCCGTGGAAACAGAGATACCAGCGGCAGGAAGCCGCTCCAGGGACCCGGGGTAGCCGCAGTCCGCCAGAACCGTGTCCGTGTTCCCCGTCAGAAGGACCGGATGTGGGTGCTGCACGGTCCCATTCCAGGGGCAAGCCAGGTCCAGCAGCCAATAGGGCTTGTCCATTCGTTCATCCTCCTATGGATAAAATATGCGGTTGATTCTATCATATTCCGCTTCCGGGCGCAAGCCGCCCCGCCGGACGGAAAAAAAGAGGCTCCTTCATTTTCCCCCTTCCCCCCGGCGGCCAACTGCGGTATACTACGTATATCAAGACCACCGGCCCCACCGGGCGGAACGGAGGAACCCATGGAACAGCTGTGCCTGAACCTGACCCGCGCCTTTCAAGAGGAGGCGTTTCTGCGCAAGCTCTCCCATCCCCAGGCGGAGGCCCTCCTAAGCGGCCAAGACTGGCCCGTCCTGCTGGCCCCCCTGCTGCCCATCGGGGAGCGGCTCTCCTGCGTCCAGGTCCTGGAGTCCTTCCGCCCCGTCCTGGAGGGCCTCGCCCCGGAGCCGGAGGAGGGCTGGGCCCTCTGCGCCTACCATACGGCGGTTTCCCTCCTCTATCCCCAGGCGGACCCCGCCCGCACCCCCGCCCAGCGGGACGGGGCCCTGTGCTTCCTCCAGTTCCTCCAGGTCCTCCTGGACGCGGAACGGGAGGCCCTGCCCTTCGACTTCTGGCTGGACTTCGCCTTCTGCACGGAGGAGGAACAGGGGGCCAGCAACCTGGCGGAGGAATACCGCCTCTTCCTCCGCCGCTGGCGGGAGGAGTACGTCTACGAGCTCCTCCGCCTGGGCCGGGAGGTCACGCCCTTCCACACCTGCGAGCACATCGCCGGGGTCCACCACGTGTCCATGATGGTCTCCCGGGCCTTCAAGGCCGGGGGCGGGAAGATCGACCTGGGGCTGATCTCCGCCGCCGCCGCGGGCCACGACATCGGCAAGTTCGGCTGCCGCCCCGGGGAGCGGGTGCCCTACCTCCACTACTACTACACGGACCAGTGGTTCTCCTGGCGGGGCCTGGGAGCCCTGGGGCGCATCGCCGCCAACCACTCCGTCTGGGACCTGGAGCTGGAGAACCTGTCCTCCGAGTCCCTGGTGCTGGTCTACGCCGACTTCCGGGTAAAGCAGGAGCGCCTCCCCGGCGGCGGGGAGCGGGTCCGGCTCTTCTCCCTGGCGGATGCCTTCGGCGTAATTCTCTCCAAGCTGGACCACGTGGACGCCGCCAAGCGGCGGCGGTACGACTATGTGTATGGGAAGCTCCGGGACTTCGAGGGCTACCTCCAGTCCTTCGGCGCGGACGTATCCCTGGCCACCGCCGGTGGGCCGCCCCTGCCCCGGAAGGACCCCTCCCTCATGAACGAGGACGAGGTGGTCCTGGGCCTGCGGCAGACGGCGGTGGACCACAACATCCGCCTCATGCACCGCCTGGGCCGGGAGCGGCTGTTCGTCGCCACCCTGGAGGCGGCGAGGGGCGAGAAGGACCCGGGGCGCATCCGGGCCTATGTGTCCGTCTTCCGGGAGTACTTCACCTACTGGACCGTGGAACAGAAGGAGCAGACCCTGGAGTTCCTCTACGAGCTCCTCCTCCAGCCCGACGGGGACATCCGCCGCCAGGCGGCGGGACTGATGGGGCGGATTCTCTCCAAGTTCCTCTCCGGCTATAAAAAGGAACTGCCCCGGGACGCGGCCCCCAGCCTCCAGGAGGAGCGGCCCTTCGAGCTCTGGGCGGAGTACCTGGAAAAGCTCATCCACCCGGACCGCCGCCTCACCCCCCGGCAGATCAGCATGATCCGCTATCAGGCGAAGACGGCGGCGGACGCGCTGCTTGGCGGCTGTACCGACGAGGACTTCCCCCGCTTTTCCGAGCTCCTCTTCCGCCACTACCAGGACCCCGCCGCCGAAGACGCGGAGGGGGCCTTTGCCCTGCTGAACACGGCGCTGAACCTCCCCATGGAACGGGTGTCGGACCGGGACGCAGCCCAGCTGGCCAGCTTCGCCGCCTGGTGGCTGGAAAGCGGCGAGGCCCCTCAGAAGGCCGCCGCCCTGCGCCTTGCCCGCCGCCTGCTTCCCGTCCTGGGGGCGGATTCCCCCCAGCGGGAGACCGTGGCCCGGTCCGTGGAGGCGGCGGACTGCTCCTCCTCCGTCCCCCTGCTCTATCTCCAGTCCCGTCTGGGGAATCTCCTGGGCTTGGACGTGTCCGCCCACCAGCGGCTGCTGGACCAGGGGGAGGCCGCCAGCGGCGTCTTCCTGGACAACCTGAAGACCGCCACGCCCTGGGTGCTGAAGGCCGTGGGCGTGGAGTACCTCCTGGACCAGGCCCGGCGGGGGGAGCCCGCCGCCGCCCTCCACATCGCCACCCATTTCTCCAACTTGATGAAGGTCAGCGAAAACGTGGTGGTCCGCCGCCTCGCGGGCAACGCCCTGCTGGACGTGGCCCCCCTGCTGACGCCCCCCCGGCGCAACGAGGTGGCCGTGGAGCTGTGCGAGGCCCTGGAGACCGGACAGTCGGAGCTCTCCCAGTACATTCCCCCCTACCTGGGCCAGTTCCTCCTCTGGCTCACCCCCCGGGAGCTGGACGAAATCCTGGACGAGCTCCTCCGCTTTCTCTCCTCCTCCAGCGCCAGCGTGGCGGCGGGGGCCCTGGGCACCGTGGGGTCCCTGCTGGAGCACTACCGGGTTTACGGCGGGCGCTTCCACGAGCCGGAGGAAACCCTGGACCGCCGCCGCCGGACGCTGGCAGGCCTGCTTCTAAAGGGCCTGGCCTCCTGCATGGAGCCCGTGCGGCAGGAGGCCCTGCGGGTGTTGGGCGAGGGGCTCTTCGCCTCCCCGTTTTTGAGCTATGCCGACAAGACCAGCCTCTTTACCCTGACGGCCAAAAAGCTCCTCTTCCTCATCGGTGAGCAGCCAGGGGGCGAGCTGACCTTCTTCCACACCGCCGCCGCCCTGTCCCACATCTACCGCTTCGCCGTGAAGCACCGCATCAAGAGCGGGCCCTTCCGCTTCGAGTGGCGGGACAAGGCCGCCGCCTTCTTCCCGGGCACCTTTGACCCCTTCTCCCTCTCCCACAAGGGCATCGTCACCGCCATCCGGGACCTGGGGCTGGAGGTCTACCTGGCCGTGGACGAGTTCTCCTGGTCTAAGAAGGCCCAGCCCTCCCTCATCCGGCGGCAGATCGTCAGCATGTCCGTGGCCGACGAATTTGACGTCTACGTCTTCCCCCATGACATCCCCGTGAACCTGGCCACGCCGGAGGACCTCCTCCGCCTGCGGCAGGTCTTCGCGGGGCGGGAGCTGTACCTGGTGGTGGGGTCCGACGTGGTGGCGGGGGCCTCCTCCTACAAGGCCCCGCCCCAGGAGGGTTCCGTCCACTCCCTGAACCACATTGTCTTCCGCCGCTCCAGCGACGCCGAGGGCCGGGAGATCGACGCGGACCTCTCCTGCATCACCGGGCGGGTGGTCCAGCTCCAGCTGCCCACCCACCTGGAGGACATCAGCTCCACCCGCATCCGGGAGAACATCGACCTGGGCCGGGACGTGTCCAACCTGGTGGACCCCACGGTCCAGGACCTCATTTACCGGAACGGCCTCTACCTCCGGGAGCCCCAGTACAAGCAGCTGGTCCGGGCCAGCCTCCTGGACTTCGCCCGCGTCGCCTCCCCGTCCCCAGCCCTCTGGGCGGAACTGGGGGAGGCCCTGGGCCCCCTGCCTCCCCCGGACCCCCGGGACAGCGTATTCCTCCTCCGGTTGAACGGCCCCCGGCCCCGTGTCCTGGGCTTTCTGACTTCCCGGGCCGTCAACTCCGGGGAGCTGTACGACGCCTTTGGCAGCGAGGAGCTGGCCCACTTTGTCCGCACCCGGACGGCGGGGCGCATCCAGCTCCTGACGGGCCTCTGGGCCGCCAGGGCCCCGGGGGGAAACTACGACCCGGGCCAGCTCCTGCTGACGGAGGCCCTGACCCGGGCGGCGGAGGAGGACTGCGGCTATGCCGTCTGGTGGGGCCCGGCAGACCCGGCGGGCCTGGAGATGCTCCGCCGCCAGGGCTTTGTTCCCGCGGAATTGGAGGCGCCCCAGCCGCTTCTGCTGGTGGATATGCGCTCCCCGGCGGTTTTGGTGCAGAACATCCCCACCACGCTGAAGGAACCCTTCGCCTCGGACCGGCAGGTGCTCTCCGCCATGGGGGCGGCCCACCTGCGCCTCCAGGAGGCGGTGTGCGGCCTCTACCCCGGGACGCTGGTGCTGTCCCTCAACGCCGAGGTCATCTACCACCGCCTGGTCCGGAAGCTGACGGAGGAGAACGGCGTCCCCGCCGAGCCCCAGACCCCCCGGATTTTGGGGCCCAAGATGTGCGTGCCCTTTGGCAAGATTCTCCGGGGCAACGCCGTGCCCAACACCGTGACGAAAACCATCCACACGGACAAGGTCTTCGCCCCGGACCTCCACTCCTTCTCCATCGCCCCCTTCCCGGGCTACGCCCCCCTGGAGAGCCAGATCCGGACCATCCGGTCCTTCCGCCGCCCGGTGATGCTGGTGGACGACCTGCTCCACACCGGGAACCGGATCAGCGCCCTGGATCCCCTCTTCCGGCGGGAGGAACTGGACATCGACCGGTGCGTGGTGGGCCTCCTCTCCGGCCGGGGGCGGGATTTGATGGCCGCCCGGGGGCGGAGGGTGGACAGCGTCTACTTTGTCCCGGACCTCCGGGCCTGGTTTGTGGAGTCCACCATGTACCCCTTCATCGGCGGGGACGCCGTGGACAAGGGCATGGTCTCCGTCCCCGGGCTGACCCCGGCGGTGAACCTGATCCTGCCCTACGCCTTCCCCCGGTTCTACCGCCAGTGCGGCCGGGAGGCGGTGTTCCGCTTCTCCCGGACCTGTCTTGAGAACAGCCGGGACATCCTCCTGGCCCTGGAACGGGCCTACCGGGAGCGGTTCTCCCGGAACCTGACCCTCTCCCGCCTCAGCGAGGCGGTGATCCTGCCCCTGAGCCCCGACAAGGGGGCCGCCCTGCGGTACGACCCCAACCTCTCCGCCTCCGTGTGCCTGGAGAGCGATTTGCGGCAGCTGGACCGGATGCGGGAACTTTTGCGGTAAAACCGGAAGGAGACGCCATGCTTGAACACACATACTACCACATCCAGCAGGACCCGGCCCGGGCCCCCGCCGCCTGGCGGGCGGCGGACCCCCGGCAGCTCAGCGGGGAGGCGGCAGACGTCCGCTGGCTGGACCCCCGGCGGCTGGGGGAGGTCCCGGCCCTGCCGGAAGCCGTCCGGGCCGCCCTTCCCCACGGGGGGGTAACGGGGGTAAACATCCGCCATCCCCGTTGGGAGCGGGCATTGGAATTCGCCGCCCCCAGGCCCGGGAAAAAACGGGTCCACCTCCTGGCGGTGGGAGACGTGGGGGGGACCCTGCTGACGGCCCTGAAGCTGCTGGGCGGGGATGTGGTCTCTTCAATCGGCATTTGCGACCTGAACGGGAACGCCGTGGCCCGGTGGACGGCGGAGATGGGCCAGATTTCCTGGCCCTGGGACTATGGCGCCCTCCCCGGGGTGGAGGCCGTGGAACCGGAGCGGCTCTTCGACTGCGACGTCTTCCTGTTCGCCGCCACCAGGGCCGTCCCGGCGGTGGGCAGCGGCGTGGAAGACGTGCGCATGGCCCAGCTGGAGGCCAACCGCCCCCTGGCGGAGTCCTTCGCCCGGCAGGCCAGGGCGGCGGGCTTCCGGGGACTCTTCATCATTCTCAGCGACCCGGTGGACCCCCTGTGCCAGGCGGCGTGGCGGGCCTCCAACCTGGGGCCGGACGGGAAGCTGGACTACCTGGGCCTCCTGCCCGAGCAGGTCCAGGGCTTTGGCCTGGGGGTGATGAATGCCCGGGCAGCGTACTTTGCCAAGCGGGACCCTCGTTTCGCCTCCTTTCTCACAGAGGGCCGGGCCTTTGGCCCCCATGGGAAGGGGCTGGTGATCGCCAACTCCATCCGGCATTACGACGACGCCCTCTCCCAGGAGCTGACCCAGCTGGCGCTGGAGGCCAACCTCCGCATCCGGGACCTGGGCTTCAAGCCCTACGTGGCCCCCGCCGTGTCCTCCGGGGCCATGCAGCTGCTGCTGGCCCTCCGGGGACAGTGGCACTGTGGCTCCGTGAACCTGGGGGGCGTGTGGTTCGGGTGCCGGAACCGCTTTACCCCTTACGGCCTGGAACTGGAGACCCTGGAGCTGCCCGGCGCCCTGTTTGCCCGCCTCCAGGAGACGGAGCGGGCCCTGCGCGAAATTTCCTGAGAGCGGGAGGATGCCATGAAACAGGAATTGACCCTCGTCACCGCCCCCGGCCCCCTGGAGGGGCGGCTGGGACGGACATTGCACGCCGCCCTGGAGGGACGGACGGTCCGGTTCCACCAGGAGGGGGAGTCCCTGGAGTCCCGGCGGATTCTCTTCGCCTTCTCCCTGCCGGAAAACGGGGTCCATCCCGGGCTGTACGCCCTCCTGGCCCATCTGCGGGACCACCCTGGCTGCCTCCGGGGCAGCGTGGGAGGCGTGGTCATAGACGGGGCCGGGGACCTGTACACCAAGGCGGCGGGCCGGGAGCTCCTCCTGTCCGCCAGCCTGGCGGGGTGCACCTTTCCCGGGCGTCCCCTGGCGGAGGCCACGGGGAACCTCCAGAACTTCGCCGTCCAAGCCCGGAACGCGGGCTGCGGCCTGGACGGCGCCTACCGCCTGGCGGCGGCGGACCTGGCGGACCGGGTGCTGCGCTTTACCCCCCCCCGGCGGGAGCGCCCCAGGGTCCTGGCCCTCCACGCCTCCAGCCGGGCCACCTCCAATACCCTGGACCTCTGGGGCCGGGTCCGGGAGCGCGTGGGGGAGGCCTGCCAGGTCCGGGAAATCGGCCTGCGGAACGGAACCCTGGAGGACTGCGCCGGGTGCTCCTACACCACCTGCCTCCACTTCGGGGAGCAGGGGGGCTGCTTTTACGGCGGCCTCATGGTTCAGGAGGTGTTCCCCGCCCTTCGGGAGGCGGACGCGGTGGTCCTCCTCTGCCCCAACTACAACGACGCCCTCTCCGCCAACCTCACCGCCGCCGTGAACCGCCTGACGGCCCTCTACCGGGCCGCCTCCTTTGAGGACAAGGCGGTCTTCGCCCTGGTGGTCTCCGGCTACTCCGGCGGGGACATTGTGGCCAGCCAGGTGGTCTCGGCAATGTGCGTCAACAAGGGCTTCTGGCTCCCGCCCGGGTCCATCCTCATGGAAACCGCCCACGACGCCGGGGCCGCCCTCCGGCTGCCGGGCATCGGGGGGCGGCTGGAGCGGTTCGCGGAGAACCTCCTCTTCCAGATTAAGGCCCCCTGACGGGCCTTGCCGCCGGGAAACCTGTAACCAGATTTTGAACTCTGCCCGGGGAGCCTTGCGGTTTCCCCCGGGGCGTGGTAAGATGTGGAAAACCCATCGAAAAGGAGTACCCCCTCTATGAAACGAATCTTCCTGCCCCTGCTGGCCATTCTCTGCCTGACGCTCCCGGCCCGGGCGGAGGGCTTTTACGACCTCCCGGAGGATCACTGGGCCCACACGGAAATCCAGCGGGCCCTGGATGCCGGGGTGGTGAACGGTTACGGCGACGGCTCCTTCCAGCCCGCCCGGGAGGTCACCGCCGCCCAGTTCTGCACCATGCTCACCCGCTCCTTCCTCTCAGAGGAGCACGCCGCCGCCAAGGAGGGGAAGTACCAGGCCATGGACGCCTGCCTCCCGGTCCTCGCGGGCACGTCGGTGGAGAAGACCTGGCGGGACCTGGGCAAGCGCTGGGACCGTTATGTGAACGAGCCCCTGAGCCGCTATGACATGGCCCAGATTATGTATAACATCATCCTGGAAAAGGACGCCCTCCGCGAGACGATTTCGCTCTCCACCGAGGAGATCGCCGACTGGAACGGCATCCCCGAGGGATACCACAGCGCCGTCTTCACCTGCTGGGGACTGGGCATCCTGAAGGGGCGGAGCGACGGCCGCTTCGCCGGGGAGGACACCCTGAACCGGGCCCAGGCCGCCGTGGCCTGGACCCGGCTGGACACGCTCTTCAACGGCCCTCCGGAGGTCCCGGAGGACCCCGACGAGGGCGTGGAGGTCCAGGAGATGCCCGCCTTTGGCCTCCAGGGGGAGGAGACGGTCCAGGAAATGATGAACCGGATCAACCGGGAGACCCCCCTTTGCAAGGAGGGCCGCCTCCCCAACGGCAAGTCCCGGTCCGGGGAAAACATCCTGGAGCTCCTGGAGCTGGTGAAACAGGGCTGCCCCGATGGAACGGTCTGGAGCGGCACCATGCGCTATGACTACAAGGTCCCCCGGTTTGGCCCCACCCGGGGCTGCCTCGCCTTTGGCCTGGCGGTCAGCGACTTCCTCTTCGGCGAGGACGCGCCCCTCAAGCAGCACGAGAATCTCCGCTCCCTGACCGTGGGGGATGTGCTTCACATCAGGGGCGGCGACGCGGAACGGGTGCTGGTCCTCACCAGCGTGGACCGGGAGGAGGACGCCTACACCGCCTGCGAGCTGGAGCTGAACGGCAAGGTGAAGTGGGACTCCTGGGGCCCCCTCTCCGGCCTGGTGGACGCCATGGGGTTCACCATGGTGTACAGCCGCTGGAAATAAGATGCCAGAGGACCGCCCGGAAGGGCGGTCCTTTTCCAAGAGCGGAATGGCCCCGCGTCCCGCTTCCCCGCTAAAACACGCGGCGGGACGCGCCCCCTTTTCCTTAGCCCTTGCAAACCGCCCCTCCCGGTGCTATGATATTCCCAGCAAACCAAGGAAGGCGGGATACGGCATGGCAATCATCGGCATTGATCTGGGTACCACCAACTCCCTAGCCGCCGTCTGGCGGAACGGGAAAAGCGAGCTGATCCCCAACGCCGCCGGGGACGTGCTGACCCCCAGCGTGGTCAGCGTGGACGAGGACGGAGGCGTCCTGGTGGGCCGGGCGGCCCGGGACCGCCTCATCTCCCATCCGGAGCGGACCGCCGCCCGGTTCAAACGCTTTATGGGCACCTCCAAGACCTACACCCTGGGGAGCCGGACCTTTACACCGGAGGACCTGTCCTCCCTGGTCCTCCGGGCCCTCCGCCAGGACGCGGAGGCCTGCCTGGGGGAACCTATAGAGGAGGCGGTCGTCAGCGTTCCCGCCTACTTTACCGAAGCCCAGCGGGCCGCCACCAAGCGGGCCGCCGCCCTGGCGGGCCTGAAGGTGGAGCGGCTGGTGAACGAGCCCTCCGCCGCCGCGGTGGCGGGCCATATCGGCCGGGAGGAGGAGGACAAGGTCTGCCTGGTCTTTGACCTGGGGGGCGGCACCTTGGACGTGTCCCTGGTGGAGCGGTTCAGCAGCGTGGTCAGCGTCACCGCCGTCAGCGGGGACAACCGCCTGGGAGGCGCGGACTTCGACCTGGCCGTGGCCCGGGGCTTCTGCGAGGACTGCGGCCTGGACTTCGGCGGCCTCACGCCCCGGCAGAGGGAGCTGCTGGTCCGCCAGGCGGAGGCCTGCAAGATGGCCCTGACCAGCCAGGAGATGGTGCTCATGTCCGTGGACGACGGGACCGTCTCCGCCACCCTGCCCCTCTCCAACGAGTGGATGATCCGGAAGTGCGGGCCCCTCTTCCGGCGGATGACCGCGCCCATCCAGCGGGTCTTCCTGGACAGCGGCATCTCCTTCCAGGACCTGGACGACCTGGTCCTGGTGGGCGGGTCCAGCCATATGCCCGCCGTGCGGCGGTACATCGCCCGGTTCCTCCACAAGGACCCGGCCCGGAACAGCCGCCCCGACACCGCCGTGGCCCTGGGCGCGGGCATCTGCGCCGGGATGAAGGCCCGGGCGGGGGACCTCAAGGAGCTGGTTCTTACCGACGTGTGCCCCTTCACCCTGGGGGTATCCCGGTACAACGAAAGCGAACCGGAGCGGGACCTGATGAGCCCCATCATCGAGCGGAACAGCGTCCTGCCCTCCAGCAAGATGGGAATTTACTACACCATCCGGGACGGCCAGGACAAGGTGGACGTCCAGGTCTACCAAGGGGAGCACCGCTACTGCGCGGACAACACCCTCTTGGGCAGGCTCCTGGTCCCCGTGCCCCCGGCCCCTCGGGGGAGGCAGTCCATCCGGATTCGTTTCACCTATGACATCAACGGCCTTTTAGAGGTGGAGGTGGTCAACGAGGCGGGCCACGCGGAACGCCTGGTCCTCCAGAACAAGGACATGTCCGCGGAGGAGGCGGAACGCCGCCTGAAGGAGCTCTCCCGCTTGAAGCTCCACCCCCGGGACCAGGAGGAGTACCGGGCCATGGTGGCCCGGGGGGAGCGGCTGTACGCCGTCACCGTGGGTTCCCTCCGGGAGCAGGTGGGCACGCTGCTGGACTGGTACCAGAAGGTTCTCTCCAGCCAGGAGGCCCTGAAAATCGCCAAGGCCACGAAACGCCTGGACCGCTTCTTCGACCAGGCGGAAGCCTACCTGGGGGACGCGGCCCTGCCTCCGCCGGAGCCCTCCGGCGATGAGGAGGAGGAGCTGTGAGCTGGCCCTGGAGCGAGCTGGGCCTCTCCGGCCCGGCGGCCCTGCCGGAAATCCGCAGCGCCTACGCCCAGCGCTTGAAGGCCACCCACCCCGAAGAGGACCCGGAGGGCTTCCAGCGGCTCCACACCGCCTACCAGGAGGCCAGCCGCCAGGCCCGCCGGAGGGCCCCGGAGGAGCCCGGGCCCTCCCCAAAGGCCCCCCAGTCCTCTGCCCAGGAGGGCCCCCAAAAGCTCCCCGGAAAGCCGGAACCCAAAGACCCGGAGTGGGACTATGAGGAACTCCTAAAAAATCAGGAGGGCCCCCAAAAGCCCCCTGAAAAGCCAGAAGCCAAGGACCCGGAGTGGGACTTCGAGCGCCTCTTTGCCGAAGGGGAGGAGGAAGCCCAGGCGGCCCGCCGCCGGAGGCTGGAGGAACTCCGGGAGAAGAACCGCTCCCGCTGCCAGCAGCGGGAGTGGGAACAGCGGAAACGGGCGGCGGACGAGGAGGAGTCCTGGGCGGCGGTGATGGCGGCGTCCCACGCCCTGGAGCTGCTGCACACCTCCGGCGCCCCCCTGTCCCAGTGGAGGAAATTTTTGGGGGACCCCGTGTTTTTGAATGTACGGGCCAACCTGGATTTTCTCTTTGCCCTGGAGGACTTTCTCGAACAGCGGCCAGGTCTTCCCCTGGAAATCCGCCGGGCCCTCTACCTGGCCTACGAGGACTGCAACGCTTCCCGGTACCCGGTGTACCGCCGCCTCTACAAGCTGCTGGACATACCGCGGCAGGACCAGCGGCGGACGGCCCGGGCCAAAAGCGGCTGGCGGAACGCCTGGCGGAACTATCCCCCCTGGCGGAAGGCGGTGCTCTCCGTCTGTTTTACCATCCTGGCGGTCTTCGTATTCGTGGGACTGTCCGCCAGCCTGCGGACCGCCTATCAGGATTACGCCGGGCGGCAGACGGCCAAACGCTGGGCGGAGACGGCTCCCCAGTGGCTGGAGGAGGACTATGGGGAACCCTTTCTCCACGCGGTGTCCGGGGACATTTTCGCCCCGGCGGCGGACCCGGGGCTGTATTTCCGCGCCTCCCCCTGCGGGGAGCGGTCGGACCGCTGGCCGGGCTACCAGACCAACTACCCCTGCGTTCTGGTAAAGCGGGCCCTGGAGGACTTCGCCGAAGAGCGGGAACTGGATTTGGAGCTCGCCTCCTACTCCCATGACATCGGCAGCGCGCCGGGGGCCTACCTCCTGAACCTGCCCCTGCTGGGGGCGGAGCAGGACGTGGCCGCCCTGGGGGCCCTGCTGGAGGGCCTGTCCCAGCAGGACTGGTACCAGGTTCCCCTGTCCGGCCCCCAGGACGGGGCGGAGTACCAGGTCCAAGCCCCGGTAACGTATACGGTCTACCTGTGCCACAAGGGCCTGGCCTTTTACGAGGCCCCCTCCCAGGAGGGCTTTGACACGGAGGAGGCCCTGTCCCTCTACGCCCAGGCGGGCCCCGCCTTCTGCCGCTACATCCTGGACCAGAGCGGCCTGGCGGACCAGCACCTGGGAGAGGGGGCCTATGTGCTCCAGGACCAGGAGCTGGTGGAACTGGGAGGGGAGACCTTCTTCCAGGTCAGCGGCGTGGATAAGGCCAGCGGCCAGCCCCGGGTCCAGTATCTCCTCTCCGGCGGCATGCTCTTCTGCCTCCCCAGGGAACGGATGGAGGAAATCCATTCCATCACGGACCTCTACCGGGGCGGGGTGCAGCACCTCCAATTGGATAAAATCGGCCTGGTTATCGTCATGGACCAGGTGCCCGGCGCATAGGCGCGGGACGGCGGACCCTTCCGGGTCCGCCGTTTGTTGCTTCCGTCCCATCCGGGGGGCTTTCATAACGCCGGGCCGGCGCCACCTCCCCGTTTCCCCGGCAATTGCGGGAGCAGGGTGGAACATCCAGGCCCGCCGCGTCCCGGTTTCCTCATTGGCAAATGAAGGCAAACCAGCCGTTGTCCTCCCGCTTTTCCAGGACCTTCAGCCCGTTGGCGGCCAGGGCGGACACCACTTCCCCGGCCCGGCCCTCGATGACGCCGGAACAGAGGAAGGTCCCGCCGGGGCCCAGCAGTCCCCGGACCCGGGGAGCCAGGGCGATGATCACATCGGCCACGATGTTGGCCAGCACCAGGTCATAGCCCCCGCCGATAGCCTCCGCCACCGTCCCGTCCGTCAGCAGGTTTCCGATGAGGACGGACAGCTGCTCCGGCCCGATGCCGTTCAGCCCGGCGTTCTCCTCCGCCGCGTCCCGGCACTTGTCGTCGATGTCCACCGCCAGGGCGGACGCCGCCCCCAGCCGCAGGGCCGCCACGGACAAAATCCCGCTGCCGCAGCCCAAGTCCAGCACCCGCTCCCCGCCCTGGACCAACCGCTCCAGGGCCGTCAGGCACAGCCGGGTGGTGGCGTGGGCCCCGGTGCCGAAGGTGAGGCCCGGGTCCAGGTAGAGGGGCACCCGCTCCCCTGGGTCCGCCTCCTCCCACTGGGGGATGACCAGCAGCCGCTCCCCGATTTCCATGGGCTTGTAGTACTGCTTCCAGTTGTTCTCCCAGTCCGCGTCCTCCACGTCCTCCAGGGTCATCAGCAGGGTGCCCAGGTCCGTCCGCTCCTGCTTCAGGCCCTCCAGGGCGATGCGGACCTCCCCCAGCTTGGCGAAGCCCGCCTCCCGGGCCTCCAGGTAGAAGGTGATCCGGGACCGGCCCGCCATGCGGCGCTCCAGGTCCTCGTCCACGTAGTCCCAGTAGTCCCGGTTGTTCTCCAGGAAGTCCTGGAACTCCTCCCCGTCCTCAATCACCACGCCGTCCACATCCAGCCCGGACAGCAGGGCCTGGACCGTCTCCAGCCCGGCGTGGTTGGTGTCAATGTGTATTTCCAGCCAGCGCATCGCAAACCGCCTTTCTCTTTCTCAGGTTCTCACCGTTCCCTTCCCACGAAGAAGAGGGTCATGACCCCCGCCCCGGTGTGGCTGCCGATGACGGGGCCCACGTAGTTGATATAGGCCTCCCGCACGCCCAGGCGGCGCCGGGCCTCCGCCGCCACGAACTCCGCCTCCTCCCGGCAGTCCCCGTGGCTGATGAACACCGGGTACCGCTCCGGGTCCACGGCGGTTTTCTCCATGTGGTCCACCAGGGCCAGCAGGGAGGCCTTCCGTCCCCGGCACTTCTCCATGGGGATCAGGCGTCCCTGTCCGTCCACGTGGAGGACGGGCTTGACGGACAGCATGGTCCCGAACAAGGCCGCCGCAGCGCTGACCCGGCCGCCCCGCTTCAGGTGGTTCAGGTCGTCCACGGTGAACCAGTGGCAGATGTTCCCCTTGGCCCCCTCGGCGAAGTCCAGGACCTCCTCCAGGGTCTTCCCCTTCCTTTTCTCCTGGGCGCAGAGCCAGACAAAGAGGCCCTGCCCCATGGAGGCGCAGAGGCTGTCCACCACCCGGACCTTCCGCTCTGGGAAGGCCTCCTCCAGCTCCCTGGCGGCGATGACGGCGGACTGGTAGGTGGTGGAGAGGGCAGAGGAAAAGCACAGGCACAGGATGTCCCTTCCGGATTCCGCAATGGGCCGCATGACGGCGTCAAACTCCCCCACGTTGACGGCGGAGGTCACGGGCATGGCGCCTCCCCGGACCTGGCTGTAAAACTCCTGGAAGCCGATCTCGCTGCCATCCAGCAGGTTCCGGTAGCTCCTGCCCCCCAGCTCCAGCCGCAGGGGCAGCACCTCCAGTTCCAGCTCCGCCGCCATGTCCGCCGGAAGGTCGCAGCAGCTGTCGGTCATGATCACATAGTCGGCCATTGCTCAGTCACGCTCCTTTTCTTTTTTGCCCTTGGCGGCGGGTTCCTTCCGCTCCCGGAGGAGGGCCACGCAGCGGCTCCCCGCCACCCCGGCGGCATAGCTCAGCAGGGCAAAGTGAATGGCGGCGTCCGCCAGGGACGCGTCGTCCAGCTTCCCGTCTTCCGTCCGGGCGGCCAGCTCGCCCGCAGTGATGTTCAGGGCCTTGTCCAGGCTCCGGCAGAAGGCGGCGTAGCCCTCCCGCACCGGGCGGTCCTGAAGCTCCTCCCGGATGAGCAGGTCCATGTCCCGGGTGGACATCACCCGTTTCAGCACACAGATGGCGGTGAAATAGGCCAGGTGCTCCCGCCCGTATTTCTTCCCCTCGGCCCGGGGGGCCAGGCCGCTTTTCGTGTAGTTGTTCACCATGGCGGCGGTGAGGCCGTCGTCCCCGTCAAAGCGGATGACCTGCCGGTCCATGTAGGAGAGGACCTGGTCCATGTACAGGGAGAAGTCCGGCAGCTGGTCCCAGTCCACCGGGCGCTGGTCCTGGAGGCGGGCTTGAAGGTCGGTCAGATCGTTCATGGGTCGTCCTTTCTTCAGCAGTTGTGTCTTGCAAAGAAATGGCCGTCTGGCGGGGCCGGGCGGCTCAGCAATGGTTATTGTAACACCGGGACGCGGTTTTGTAAACCATATTTTGGGGGATTGGAAAACATATTTTTGAGGGGACGGTCCCGCTCCCGGCCCGCGCAGGAATTACGCCGCAGGGGCGGGCCCGCGGCGTCCGTTCCCGCAGCCAGGCGCGCCCATTCCCCAAGGGAAGGGCGCGCCCATGGGCCGCCTCTACTTCCCCACGCAGAAACGGGAGAAAATCCGGTCCACGATCTCCTCCCGGGCTGTCCGGCCCGTCAGCTCCCCGATGGCGTCCAGGGCCTCCTCCGCGTCGGTGAGCACCGCGTCGGCGGTCAGGCCGTCCTCCAGGGCTCCCCGGCCCCGGCGGATAGCGTCGCGGGCCCGGCGGGCGGCGTCCTCCTGCCGCTGGTCCGTGAGAAGGCTCCCCGCCTCCCCCGGGTCCCCGGCGGGGAAGAGGGCGGCCACGGCCTCCTCCAGCTTGTCCAGGCCCTGCCCGGTGACGGAGGAGACGCACAGGCAGGCGGCTGGGTTGCTGGCATCCTCTTGAAGAAGCCCGATGGAAAAGGCGTGGGGCCCCGTAAGGTCGCATTTGGACTCGACGCAGAGCCAGGGCTTTCCGGCTCCCGCCACCTGGTTCAGGAGGAGGGCCTGCGCCTCCAGGTCAGCCCGGTTCTCCGGGCAGGCCTCCATGGCTCCGTCCTTCACCAGCAGGATAAGCTCCGCCTCCTCCATGGCCCGGCGGGAGCGCTCCACGCCTAAGCGTTCCACCTCGTCCTCCGTCTCCCGGAGGCCCGCCGTGTCAACGAGCCGCAGCAGCACCCCGCCGCAGAGGACGGACTCCTCCACCGTGTCCCGGGTGGTTCCGGGCACATCGGTGACGATGGCCCGCTCGTAGCCCGCCAGGGCGTTCAGCAGGGAGGATTTCCCCGCGTTGGGCAGGCCCACAATGGCGGTCCGCACGCCGCGCTTGAGCACCTCCCCCCGCCTGCAGGAGGCCAGGAGGCGGGCCAGCGCGTCCTCCGCCTTGATCAGGGCCCTTCGGATTTCCTCCGGCCCCGCGTCCTCGATGTCCTCGTCCGGGTAGTCCACCACGGCGTAAAACCGGGACGTGATATCCAGCAGGGCCTCCTGGATGGGCTCCAGCGCCCGCCGGAGCCCCCCGTCCAGCTGGGCGGCGGCGTTCCGGGCGGCGGCGGCGGTCTCCGCGTCGATGAGGTCGATGACAGCCTCCGCCTGGGTCAGGTCCAGGCGTCCGTTCAAGAACGCCCGCTTCGTGAACTCCCCGGGCCCCGCCTGCCTGGCCCCGGCGGCAAGCAGGGCCGCCAGGGCCTCCCGGAGGACCACCGGGGACCCGTGGCAATGGAGCTCGGCGGAGTCCTCCCCGGTGTAGCTGCGGGGCCCGGGGAAACGCACGGCCAGCCCCCGGTCCAGAATCCGGCCCTCCCGGTCCAGGACCTCCCCCAGGACCATACGCCGGGCTTCCAGCTCCCCGAAGGGCCGGGAGGCCCGGAAGGCCTTTCCGCATACCTGGAAGCAGTCCGGCCCGGAGACCCGGATAACCCCGATGGCGGAGGAGGCCCCTCCCCCGGCGGCGATGGCGGCGATGGTGTCCATAGACGTCTCCTTTCATTGGCGGGAAGGAAGGGCGCGGGCCCGTTCCCGGGCGCGCTGGCGGCGGGATTGCCCCAGGGGCCCCTTCGCATCATAAGTCCTCAGGACTCCTCCCAGGACCTGGGGCCCTGCCCCTCACACTCCGAAAGCAGGGGCGGGCTGTACGCCCGCCCCTGTGTCTTTTATGCCCTCTGGCTGTAACGGTAGAGGATCACCGCAAACTGGGCCCGGGTGATGTTCCCGTTGGGCATCAGCTTTTTGTCGGCGCTGCCGCTGACAATGCCGTTGGCCAGGGCCCAGGAGAAGGCGTCCCGGGCCACGGCGGGCACGGTGCGGCTGTCCGTATAGCCCGCCAGGCTGGTGGTATTCTGGTTCAGCCTGCCCGTCAGGCGGGCGCAGCGGTACAGGGCCGTTACCAGCTGGTGGCGCTTCACGGCGCCGGAGGGGGCGGACCCGTCGGCGTAGCCCCCTTCCACCGCCCAGCGGCGGGCCTCCGCCATGCTGGCGGGGTTAGCCCCGGTGAGCCGGGCCAGGATCATCCACATCTGCTGGTTCGTGATGTTCCAGTTGGGATTAAAGAGGCCTCCCGTGCCGTTCATATAGCCCATCTGATTGGCCCACTCAATTTCTCCTGCGGCCCAGTGGCCCACGGGAATGTCCCGGAACCGCTGTTCCGACGCGCCGGCCTGGGGCACGGCCTGGGTGGGATTCTGGGCGGGCATGACGTCGGTGGTCCGCCGGGGGTTGCTGCTGCTGGAGCCCTCCCCGGGGGCGCTGGCCCAGTTGGAGCCGGACCAGCCGCTGGAATTCTTCCGGACGAAGGTGACCCGGACCTCCACGTTGGACGCGGGCATGGTGAAGCGGTACTGGCCGCTGCCCAGGTAGTCCAGGCTGGGGACCTTCCCGTCGGCGCGCACCGCCCGGATCATGTCTAGCTCATAGCCGGAATTGGGCGAGGCGGTGATGGTCACCCGGTCCCCGGCCTCCACGGTGGTCCGGCTGGCAACTGCGGTGCCGTTGCTGCCCTGGACGATGGTCACCTGATAGGTCTTGGGCTTCTCCTCCGGCTCCGAGGGCTTGTCGGAACCGCCGGGATCGTCCGGGTCCTCCGGACTGCCGGGCTTGTCGGGCACATCCCCGGCGGGGATTCTCTGAACGTCCTTGTAGCCGCAAACGCCGCAGGCACGCTCCCGGGAGCCGTCCACGCCGTTAGCAGGTTCCTCGGTAACCACCCAGTCGCCGTATTCATGCTGGCCCGTGGGCTCGATCTCCAGCTTGTGCTCCTCCGCGGTTGCTGTGCAGCCTTTCCGGGTGCAGCTGACGCTGCCCAGGACCCATCCCGCTACGCCGCAGGTGGGCTCCTGCCGGGTTCCCTCTCCGGTCTTGGGGGTGAAATTGCCCCATAGATGCCCCAGGGGCAGAATGGGAACGTTCTCCTCGGCGGCTTGCTCTTGGCCGCAGTCTTTGCACTTCTTAACCCCGGTGTTTTTCAGGCCGGGCTCCGTGCAGCTGGGTTCTCTCGTAACCGTCTCCCCGCCGTCCTCCCACGCGTGGTTCTTCATTTCAATTTCTTCCGTATGTTCGGGCTCGTTCGTGCCGCACTCCTTGCACGTCCGCTCGGCAATGGTCTTTATGCCCTTCGCCGTGCAGGTGGGCTGTTTGGTGATGGTTTCCGCGCCGCCCTCCCAGTCGTGGGGCAGCATCTCAATGGTTTTGGTCTTTTCCATCGCCTTTTCGTCCTCGCTGTACTCGCTCTCCGGGGCCTCGGCGGGGCAGTTCCGGCAGGGCTTTACCAGCGTTTCCGTCCCCTGCCTCTCACAGGTGGCGGCGTCTCCCTCCCGCACAATATATTTGGCGGCTCCCCACTCATGCTGGCCAGTAGCGGGCTTTGGCGTATTCGATTTTACGGTTCCCTCCGCTCTGCACAGCTTACAAATTTCCAGAGTTTTCTCATAGCCGTCTTCGCCGCAGGTGGGCTCCTTCTTGAGGGTCTTCTCCTCAAAGGTGTGCCCGTCCGGATTAACCGGCAAGGTTTTGGTGCTCTCAATAACCCTCGTTCCGCAGTCCGTGCACTCCTTGTAGGTGGTTTCTACCCCTGTCGCTTTGCACGTGGGCTGCTTGGTGACCTCCGTCTTCGTCGTCCACTTGTGGTCAGCTGGATCAGCCCCATTTTCCCGCTCCGTTCTTGTACCGGAACAGCCGGGATTCTGGCACTTGTAAGTTTTCACGATTTCGTAGCTCTGGCAGGCCTTGTGGTCCGCAGGGTCTTCCGCCTCAGACACAAACGCATAATTGTGTGACAGGGCGGGCGTTTCCTGCATTACCTTGGTGAATTTGCAGTTGGTGCTGGAGGGGCTTGTCATGCAGCTGACCTCTATGGAAGAGGAACCCTTGGTCGTGCAGGAGGCGTCCACGCTTATGGACACGACCACCGCCTTGTGGATGGCCGCCCCCTGCCAGGGATTCTTGTCCGGGTCTCCGGTAAACTCAATCTGGTCTCCCTGGCAGTGCAGCGTCTTTAGCTTTCCGCCCGCCGGGAACGCGTCGTCCGCTATGGTGATCTTAGAGGCGTCGCCGCAGACCGAGGCCTTGACCAGACCCGTGCAGCCCGCGAAAGCCCCGGAAGCGATGCTTTCCGTTCCGTCCAGGACGACGACCTGGGTGAGCTTTTCACACGTCGCGAACGCGTTTTTCCCGATGCTCTTTACGTTGTCCGAGAGCTGGAGGGTGGCCAGGATCTTGCACCCTACAAAGGCGTTCTCTTTGATTTCCGTAGCGGCGGGGGTTTTCGAATCGCTGCCAAAGGTCACCCGGGTCAGATTCGGGCAAGTCGCAAACGCCTGGAAACCCACAGTTTTTATCGTGGCCGGAATGTCCACGCTGGTCAGGACCTTTCCGGCAAACACATTGTCCGCAATCGCCGTAACCTTTTTCCCGTCGTGTTCATTGGGGATCACCACTGCCTTTGTGGTGTTGTTATACCCCGTTACCGTCCACTCGGCTCCGTTCAGAGTCAGCGTCACCCCATTCACGGCCGCCGTTGTGGCCCCAGAGGTGTCCGCCGCCGACGCGCCCACGGTCAGCGCCGCCACGGCGGCGGCCAGTAAAAGCACTCTCCAAACCCAACGCCTCATCTTCCGCTCCTCCTGATTCCTCACGCGCTTCCGCGCGCCAATTTCACTTTTACAGCATAGCACAAAACGCCCGCCCTTTCAATGGGTCCCCCAAAAAATTCCCAGGAAAAAATGGGACGGGCCTCCCGGCCCGTCCCATAGACAGCGTCTTCCTTATTTCACCCGCTCGCCCGCGGCCTCCTTGGCCTTGATCTCCCGGACGGCGTCCTTGTGGCTCAGGTTCACCCGGCCTTTTTCGTCGATGTCGGTGACCTTCACCCACATCATGTCCCCGATCTTGCAGGCGTCTTCCACCTTCTCGATCCGGTGCTCCGCCAGCTTGGAGATGTGGACCAGCCCGTCCTTGCCCGGGGCCAGCTCCACAAACGCGCCGAAGGTCATGAGGCGCACCACCCGGCCGTAGTACAGCGCGCCGATCTCCGGCACGAAGACGATGTCGTCAATGCACTTTTTCGCCGCGTCGCAGCTGGCCGCGTCCACGCCCGCGATAAAGATGGACCCGTCGTCGTTGATGTCGATTTTCGCCCCGGTGTCCGCCACGATTTTCTGAATCACCTTGCCGCCGGAGCCGATGACCTCCCGGATCTTGGAGGGGTCGATGTGCATGGTCAGCATCTTGGGGGCGTAGCGGCTCACGTCCTTGCGGGGCTCGGCGATGGCGGGGAGCATGACCTGGTCCAGAATCTGGCAGCGCCCGTCGTAGGTGATCTCCAGGGCGTTTTTGATGATCTCCATGGTCAGTCCGTCGTTTTTCAGGTCCATCTGGATGGCCGTGATGCCCTTCTTGGTGCCCGCCACCTTGAAGTCCATTTCGCCGTGGAAGTCCTCCACGCCCTGGATGTCAATGAAGGTGGTGAAACCGCCGTCGTCGTCCTGGATCAAGCCGCAGGAGATGCCCGCCACGGGGGCCTTGATGGGCACGCCCGCGTCCATCAGGGCCAGGGTGGAACCGCAGACGGAGCCCTGGGAGGTGGAGCCGTTGGAGCTCACCACTTCGCTGACCACCCGGATGGCATAGGGGAACTGCTCCACGTCGGGAATCACGGGGAGCAGGGCCCGTTCGGCCAGCGCGCCGTGGCCGATCTCCCGCCGTCCGGGGGACCGGGCGGGCTTGGCCTCGCCCACGGAGTAGCCGGGGAAGTTGTAGTGGTGCATATAGCGCTTCTCCGTCTCCTCCCAGATGGTGTCCAGCTTCTGGTTGGCGGAGAGGGTGTCCAGGGTGACCACCGACAGGACCTGGGTCTGTCCCCGGGTGAAGAGGCCGGAGCCGTGGGCCCGGGGCAGAATCCCCACCTCGGAGGCCAGGGGCCGGATCTCGTTTTTCTGCCGTCCGTCCACCCGGTGGCCCTCCAGCAGCCAGGCCTTGACAATCTTCTTCTGGAACTTGTAGGTGATCTCGTCCAGGTATTTGTCCATCTCCGGGTACTCGTCCAGGAAGCGCTCGTGCCACTTCTCAATGAGGGCGTTCCACCTGGTCTCCCGGACGTTTTTGTCGTCGGTGTCCATGGCGGCCTTGGCCTCATCCATGGTGGCGGAGACAATTTTCTCAAACAGCTCCTCGTCGAAGTCGGCGTGGGGATAGTCGAACTTCTCCTTGCCGATCTCGGAGACCATCCGGTTGATGAGCTCCACCTGCTTCTGGTTTTCCTCGTGGGCCATCTGGATGGCCCGGAACATGGTGTCGTTGTCCACCTCGTTGGCCCCGGCTTCAATCATGACCACCTTTTTCCCGGTGGACACCACGGTCACGTCCAGGTCGGAGACCTTCCGCTCCTCGCTGGTGGGGTTGAAGATGAGCCTGCCGTCCACCAGGCCCACCTTCACCGCGCCCACGGGGCCGTGCCAGGGGATGTCGGAAATGGCCAGGGCGGCGGAAGCGCCGATGAGGCCGCAGATCTCCGGGGAGCAGTCGTGGTCCACGCTCATGACCGTGGCCATGATGGAAACGTCGTTGCGGAAGTCGTGGGGGAACAGGGGGCGGATGGGGCGGTCAATGACCCGGCTGGTGAGGACGCCCTTCTCCCCGGGGCGGCCCTCCCGGCGGTTGAAGCTGCCGGGGATGCGGCCCACGGAGTAGAGCTTTTCCTCAAAGTCCACGCTTAAGGGGAAAAAGTCGATGCCGTCCCGGGGCCGGGCGGAGGCGGTGGCGCAGACCAGGACCCGGGTATCGCCATAGCCCACCATGACGGCGGCGTTGGCCAGCTCCGCCAGCTTCCCGACCTCCAGGGTCAGGGGGCGGCCCGCCAGCTCCATTTCGTACTTGCGGCAGTGGGGGAATTGTCTCTGGGTAATGATCGTAGACATAGGTTTGCTCCTTTTCATTTCGTCGGGGCGGGAGCGTCCTTTTCGTATTTGAAAGGCCGTCCGGTCAAACCGTCCCAGCTCCCTCTGCGGAGGGAGGGGGGCCGGCGCCGGGCCCAGGCGGTCTTTCAAACACAAAAAGCGGCGGCTCCCGCGGAGTGGACAGGGACAGGGTACGGAAAACAGGGCGGCGAGAGTCCGCCGCCCTGTCTGCGTCTTACTTACGGATGCCCAGCTTGGCGATGAGGGCGCGGTAACGCTCCACGTCCTTCTTCTGGAGGTAGTCCAGGAGGCTGCGGCGCTTGCCGACCATCTTCAGGAGGCCCCGGTTGGAGTGCTTGTCCTGGGGGTTGGCCCGCATATGCTCGGTGAGGACGTTGATGCGCTCGGTCAGGATGGCAATCTGGACCTCGGGAGAGCCCGTGTCGGACTCGTGGGTGCGGTTGGCGTTGATGATCGCGGTCTTTTCTTCTTTACGGAGCATCGTGTGGTTTCCACCTTTCGTCATGATTCCCCGCGGGGCTGTGCCTCGGGCCGGTGAAGCTCCTCGAAACAAAGCTCCGGGGCGGGATAATATGGTCCGCCGGGCGGACTCCGTTACTATATCATAGTGATTTCCCATTGTAAAGGGGGTTTCCCGGCTTTTTTCCCCGGAAGGGCAAAATTTTTCCGTTACTCCCCATCCTTTTCCAGGACAACAAAGGCCCAGCTATAGGCACTCGGGCTTTCCCCATCCCCGGCCGCTGTGCTGGAAATCATCTTCACCCTCCAGCCCTCTTCCAAATGCTTGTTTACCTTTTCCATAGCCCGGTCCTCCGAGGAAGAGCTATAGCCATTGCAACTTATGATAAGCAGTTTTTCCATATCCCGCGCCTCCCATTCAAAATGCAACCACAGGATAGCATCCGCCGCTTATTTTTGCATTCCCCTCTTGACAAACGCCTCATACTGTGTTAATTTTCTTAATACAGTTAATACAGTTCACCAACACAGTGCGGCGGGCCAACTGCCGCGGAAGGGAAGGTATGCGGTGATCAGCCTCAATTACCGGGACTCCCGCCCCATCTATGAACAGATCAAGGACGGGCTCCGCAAGCTGATTGTCACCGGGGCCATTGGCGCCGACGAAAAGCTCCCGTCGGTCCGGGCCCTGGCGACCCAGCTGTCCATCAATCCCAACACCATCCAGCGGGCTTATAACGAGCTGGAGGGAGAGGGGTACATCTATTCCGTCCCCGGGAAGGGCAGCTTCGCCACCGGGGACCCGGACGCCGACGCGTCCCGCCGGGAGGAGCTCTGGGAAAAGGCCCGGGAGCTTCTGGCGGAGCTCCGGTACCTCGGCGTCAGCCAGGAAGAGCTCATGGCTCTTCTTGAAGAAGAGCCATCCGGCGGGGCCCCCGCCGGGGGGCGCAAGGAGGAAGCACGATGATTCAAGTGACAAACACCGTCAAGCGTTTCGACGGCTTCGCCGCCCTGGACGGGGTGACCCTGTCCGTCCCCGCGGGAAGCGTCTATGGCCTTGTGGGCCCCAACGGCGCGGGGAAATCCACCCTCATCCGCTGCCTCACCGGCATCTACCGCCAGGACGAGGGAGAGCTCACCATCGACGGCCAAAGCGTCTGGGAGAACGAGGCCCTGAAATCCCGGGTCGCCGCCATTGCCGACGACTGGTATTACTTCCCCCAGGCCACCATCCGGGACATGTGCCGGTTCTACCGGGGCTTTTACCCCAGCTTCTCCATGGAGCGGTATGAAAAATGCAAGGAGGTCTTCCAGATCGACGAGAAGCGCCCCCTCCGCCGCCTCAGCAAGGGCATGCAGAAGCAGGCCGCCTTCTGGCTGACCCTCAGCGCCATGCCGGATTACCTGATTCTCGACGAGCCGGTGGACGGCCTGGACCCCGTCATGCGGCGGCAGGTCTGGTCGCTGGTGCTGGGGGACGTCAGCCAGCGGGGAACCACGGTGCTGGTCTCCTCCCACAACCTCCGGGAGCTGGAGGACGTGTGCGACCATGTGGGCATCCTGGACCACGGCAGGGTTTTGCTGGAGCGGTCCCTGGCCCAATTGCAGGACAACATGGTCAAGCTCCAGGTGGTCTTCAAGGACGGCGGCGGCGTGCCGGAGGACCTGGAGGTGCTCCACGCCTCCAAGGTGGGGCGCATCCACACCCTTATTATGCGCATGAGCGCGGAGGAGGCCACCCACCGCCTGGCGGTCTACGAGCCCATGCTGGTGGACGCCGTGCCGCTGACGCTGGAGGAAATTTTCATCTATGAGTTAGGAGGCGCCGACTATGCGGTCAAAGACATCGTACTTTAATCCCACCCTCTTTAAAAAGAATCTCGCCCGGTTCTGGCCGTTGTGGGGCGGCGCGTCCATCATTGGGGCCCTGTTCCCCCTGTATCTGCTGGCCCTCCTCATCCATGAGGGGCGGCCCCTCCTCGACAACAGGCTGGAGGCCACCTCCCTCTACTATGACGCCCTGATCTACGCGGTGCCCGCCGTCTCCCTGGTGTACGGCGCCCTCTGCGCCCTGGCGGTGTGGGGCTGGCTGTACAACACCCGGAGCGTGGGCATGTACCACTCCCTGCCCATCACCCGGAAGGGCCTCTTCACCACCAGCCTTCTCTCGGGCCTTTCCATGATGCTGATTCCCTACGCCGTCACCGGGACCCTGACCATCCTGGTCTCCCTGGCGGCGGGGGTCTTCGAGCCGGTGGGATTGCTGGTGACCATCCTGGGCGTTTTGGGGGATACGTTTTTCTACTTTGCCACCGCCACGCTGGTGGTGTTTGTCACCGGCAATCCCTTTGCCTTCGCCGCCTTCTACTTCATTTTCCACTTCCTGGCGGCCTTTGCCGAGTGGCTGGTGTCCCGGCTGATGACGGCCTTTTACTTCGGCGTGGAGGCGGCTTACGGCGGCGTGGTGGAATTTCTCTCCCCCACTATGTACCTCACCCGGATGCTCTCCGCACATGTGGAGCACGAAGAGCTCCTCATGCCGGACGGCTGGATTGACCGGGGACGCAGTCTCTCCGTCACCCTGGTGAACGGCTGGCTCATCGCCATCTATGCCCTGGCGGGCGCGGTGCTGCTGGCGGCGGCCTGGGCCCTGTACCGCCGCCGGAGGAGCGAGAGCGCCGGAGAGGTGGTGGCCGTTGGGTGGATGAAGCCCATTTTCCGCTACGGCGTGGCCTTCTGCGCCGCCATCGCCGGGGGCTCCCTGCTCTACACCCTGTTCTGCCGGGATATCTTCCAGACCGGCACCACCGCCAGCACCGTTCCCATGGCGGTCTGCATGGCCGTGGCCGGGGTTTTGGGCTATTACATCGCCTCCATGCTGCTGGCCAAGTCCCTCCAGGTCTTCCGGGGCAGCGCCAAGGGCGTGCTGGGGACCGCCGTTGCCGCGGTCGCGGTCTGCTGCCTCATCGCCGCCGACCCCTGGGGCGTGGAGGCCTGGGTTCCGGAGGCCGGGGAGCTGGAGAGCGTCACCGCCCGCCTTTACGGCGTCCACGGCGGCGCCGCCGTCGCCACGCTGGAGGACCCCGCCGGTATCCAGAAAATTCTGGACGCCCAGGCCGCCGTCATCGCGGAGCGGGACGCCCTGGAGCGGATATGGGGCTCCGGCCTTCACCGCAGCACCGCGCAGCTTCATCTGACCTTCCGCCTCAAGGAGGGCCGTTCGTCCGCGGTTTACCGCTATTACGATATCCCCGTCTCCGATGGCGAACAGCCGGAGGCCCTCCGGGTCCTGGCCGCCTTGGCGGCGGACCCCGCCTTCCAGGAGAGCAGCATCTTTGGAGACGTTACCGTCCAGAGTCGGAGAAATTTGCGGGAGGCCCGGCTCACCGGGGGCTATGTGGACTCGCTCTACAACCCGGAAACCCAGAGCTACGAGGGACTGGACCTGACGCTGGAGCAGGCCGGGGCCCTGGAGGAGGCCGTCCGCCGGGACATTCAGGCGGGGAACTTTGGCCGGACGCTCTTCCTCGTCAGCGGCGAGGAGTACGACCGGGCCGTCTCCGATCTCCACATCCAGCTCAATTACGCCCTGGAACTGCAGGACAGCGGCCCCAACCGGGACAGCTACGTCCAGAATGAAACCATCTCCATCGGCCTTTCCACCTACTGCACGGAAACCCTGAAGGCCCTGGAGGATCTGGGCGTTCTGAACGAGGGCCGGAAGCTCTTGACCCACGCGGAGCAGTCCGCCCTGGAGAGCGGGGAAGCGGGCGTGCCCTTCGAGGGGGACTACGACCCCAACAGCTTCCCCCGCTCCGGCAGCGTCGTCTACCCCGGAGACGCCTACGTTTACCCTGGGGAAGAGGTGGACGCCGCGCTGCTCCACTGACCCGGGAGGCGGTCCGAAAAAATTTTTTAAAAATTTCCCGGCGGAATGAAACAAAACCGCCTCCTGGATCGTCTTTATAGTATAGACGAAGAGAAAGGAGACTCCCCCTATGGAGCAAACAACATCCGTGCAGAACCTCTGGCGCGTCTGGGTCGATACCCGCCGCCGGATCGTGTCCTTCCATGAGGAGGAGGACTGCAAGCTGCTGGAGTTCCGGAACCGGGACCTGTTTTTCAGCTGCATCGAGCAGTACACGGGGATGCAGTATCGGTATCAATAACGCGCGCAAGCGCGGGCAAGGAACGCGGAGGGCCCTGGCTGGCCCGCCATGGGAACGCCTGGCACCCGTTGGAAAGGAATGGCTTTTCAACGGGTGCTTCCCTATGGTGATGGTTCCGGAATATCCCGGTTTGCCGGGAAAACGCCGCCATGTTACTCTGCGTTGCTTGCCGCAACGGAGGTTCCTCTGTTATGATATCCGTGAAAGGAGGCCATCCTGGATGCTAAACGAAAACATGAAAACAATCCGGAAATCCAAGGGGCTCTCGCAGGAGGAGCTGGCCATCAAGCTGAATGTGGTGCGGCAGACCATCTCGAAGTGGGAGCAGGGCCTGTCGGTTCCAGACGCCGACATGCTGATTACCCTGTCAGAGGCATTGGAAACGCCCGTAAGCGTTCTGCTTGGAGAAACCGTTGCCCCGGCGGAGGAGGACGGCTTACAGGCGGTTGCCGGGAAGCTCGAGGTCCTGAACCTACAGCTCGCGCGCAGGAACGCGGCCAGGCAAACAGCGCTCCGGTGGGGGCTGATCCTATTGTGCATAGTCACCGTGGTGGTTTTCGCGGCCCTCACCGTGCTCAAGAGCCCTTACTTGGGCTGGGATTACAGCCACCCCGAAACCGCGGTAACCGGTGTGGCGTTCCACGCGCTTGAGTGGTTATTCGTCCGGGCAGCGCCGTTTCTCCTGGCCGGATCAGCCGCCGGGATTTGCCTGGTGCGGAAGAAGGGATAACCCTGCCCAGCGTCCCGGGGAGCCGTCCACGTTGAACCCCCTGGATTCCCCGTGTCCCCTGCGGACGCCCTCCCGGAACGCGCCCGGCGGGCTATGCCGCACCCAAAAAGACAAGGCGGGCCGCTGCGGCCCGCCTTGTCCTTCCCCTCTTTATAGAGGCCCGCCTTCCGGCCCTCCTCCTGGATGTCTTTTCTTTCTTAAACGGTAAACCCTCCGTCGGCTGTCAGCACCTGCCCGGTGATGAACGCCGCCTTTTCCGAGGCCAGGAAGGCCGCCGCCTCCGCGATGTCCTCCGGCCTGCCCAGGCGTCCCAGGGGGGTCTCCTCCACCAGCATCGACCGGGTCTCCTCCCCCAGGCGGCGGACCATGTCCGTCTCCACGCACCCGGGGGCCACGCAGTTCACCCGTATGCCCGAGGGGGCCAGCTCCAAGGCCAGGGAACGGGTGAGGCCGATGATTCCCGCCTTGGTCACGGCATAGGCCGTCTCGCAGCTGCCTCCCCGGAGGCCCCAGACGGAGGAGACGTTTATGATGCACCCCCGCTTCCCACTGAGCATGTGGGGCAGGACCGCCCCAATGGCGTTCCGGGGCCCGGTGAGGTTCACCGCCAGGAGGCGGTCCCAGTCCCCGTCGTCCAGGTCCTGGAAGAGGCCCTGGTGGGAGATGCCCGCGTTGTTTACCAAAAGCTCCACGGGCCCCAGCTCCTCCGACGCGGCCCGGACCATGTTCTCCACCGCCTCCCGGTCCGACACGTCGGCCTGGACGGCCATGGCGGCCCGGCCCTGGTCCCGGAGCTCCCGGACCAGCTCCCCGGCGGTGTCCCGGCGCTCCAGGTAGTTCACGCAGACTGGCCAGCCCTCCCGGGCCAGGGCGGCGGCAATGGCCCTCCCGATGCCCCGGGAGGCCCCGGTAACCAGGGCAGATCGTCTCATCAAGCGCACCTCCACGAAAAGAAAACCTTGAAACCAGGCGGTTTCAAGGTTTTTTTGGTGGACGATACAGGACTCGAACCTGTGACCCCCTGCACGTCAAGCAGGTGCTCTAGCCAGCTGAGCTAATCGTCCGAAGCGAACATGTATAAGATACACGAACTTCCTCCATTTGTCAAGGCTTTTTTCGCACTTTTCTTTTTGCGGTTTTCCCCCTCCCCTTCCGCAGGCGGGACGCCGCTCTTTTTTACCCGGGCCGCCCCGGCCCCAGGGCCCGTTCCGGGACGCTGGAAGCCCCCGGCGGGAATCCGCCGGGGGCCGTTTCCTAAGCCAATGGATGGTACGGGTACTTTCCCCTCAGCCCTTGCACACGGGGACAATCCAGCCCTTGGTGTCGGGGATTTTGCCCCACTGCATGCCCGTCATGGTGTCGTAGAGCTTCTGGGTCACGGGGCCGATCTTCCCATCGTTGATGAAAATCTTGTCCCCCTTCCAGTCCAGCTCCTTCACCGGGGAGACCACAGCGGCGGTCCCGGTGCCGAAGACCTCCTCCAGCTTGCCCTCGTGGCCCGCCTTCATTACGTCCGCGATGGCCAGGGGCCCCTCGATGACCTCATAGCCCCAGTCCTTCAAAAGCTCGATGCAGCTCCGCCGGGTGACGCCGGGGAGCACGGTGCCCGTGCAGGCGGCGGTGTAGATTTTCCCGTCAATTTTGAACAGGATGTTCATGCTGCCCACTTCTTCGACGTACTTCTTTTCCACGCCGTCCAGCCACAGCACCTGGGCAAAGCCCTTTTGCTCCGCCATCTCCCCGGCCTTGATGGACGCGGCGTAGTTGCCGCCGCACTTGGTAAAGCCCGTCAGGCCCGGGGCGGCCCGGACGTACTCGTCCTCCACGTAGATGCGCACCGGGTCGATGCCCTCGGCGTAGTACGCGCCGGAGGGGGCGCAGATGACGCAGAAGGTGTAATGCTTGCTGGCGTGGACGCCAAGCCCCACATCGGTGGCGAAGACGAAGGGGCGGATGTACAGGGAGGTCCCGTCGGCATGGGGCACCCAGTCCTTCTCCAGTTCCACCAGGGCCTTCACCGCCTGGACGAAGTCGTCCACGGGAATCTGGGGCACGCACATGCGGTCGGAGGAGTCCTGCATCCGCTGGGCGTTGCACTCCGGCCGGAAGAGCTGGATGGTGTTGTCCACGGAGCGGTAAGCCTTCATGCCCTCAAACAGCTCCTGGGCGTAGTGGAAAACCACGGTGGCGGGGTCCATGGGGAAGGGGGCGTAGGGGACGATGCGGGGGTCGTGCCAGCCCTGCCCGTCGGTGTAGTCCATCAGGAACATATGGTCCGAAAAGATTTTGCCAAAGCCCAGCTTGTTCTCGTCGGCGGGCTTGGCCTTGGGGGCGGTGTTTCTCGTGATTTTGATATCCAGCATGGCGAACACTCTCCTGTTTTCCGTATTGGGGGCCGGTTTCCCCCTGCCGGGCGGGGCGCGGGCCGGGTCCGGTTTTGTACTTTAAATGATTATATGCTTGCCGGGAGGCAAAGTCAATGGTTTTTCTTGATCCCGGCCTAGAAGGGGGGACTGGTACCCGCCCTCCGGGCGGGGCGAATCCCAGCCATGAAAGCGGCTGGTTCTTTCCCCCCCTGCCGCCGGAAGAAACTCCAGCCGCTCCGCCCTCCTCTCCCCACCGGAACCACTGTGCCGGGTTCCGGCGGGGCCCCATTTTTCTTCCAGGAGAAAACGGGACGGAGCGCATAGGCGCATGGCGGCAGGGGCGGAGCCGTGTCCGCCCCCTCCCAGGGCCCGCCCCGGCGGCGGAGCCCTTGCCAAACCCCGTTGCCCATGGTATCCTATGGGCAAACACTCCGCTCCCCGGAGCGGGAAAGGAGGTACCTATGAACCGGAAGCCCTTGGCCCCTGTTCTGGCCCTGCTCCTCCTGCTCTCCGGCTGCGGGGGCCCGCCCCCCGCCCCGGAGGCGGAGGCCCGGGCCGCCTATGAGGCCTTCCTGGCTGGGGACGCCGCCCTGCTGGGAGACCAGGCCCGCTTTGTGGAGCCCTATTTCTCCGCGTCCGCGGAGCTGGAATACCTCCTGATGGACCTGGACGGAGACGGCATAGACGAGCTGCTGGTACAGTGGGCGGAGTTTCCCGGCGCTTACAACGGCGTTTTCCACTATGAGGACGGCGCGCTGTCCGTCTGGCAGAACGACGGGGTGGAGATGTCCTGCTGGGACTATCCCCTCCGGGACGGAACCATGGTCCGCCAGTACGACCACGGTGGAAGCAGCTTCCGGCTGTTCCGCTACTTCCCCGGCGGGGAAACGGAGGACACGGCCCTGCTGTACGCCCGGACCGCCCCGGACAACGGCGGCAGCCTCCGGCCCTGCCCCTACTACGAGGTGGACGGCGGCGAGGTGGAGGAAGCCGCCTTCCAGGCCGCCCTGGAGGAGCTGGTCACAGGCTGGCTAGTTCCCCGGGAGGACTGGACGCCGCGAAGAGCCCCGGAGGGGGAATGACGGTGCCGGTTCAGCCGGAAGGGGAGGGGGCCCGGCCCCCTCCCCTTCCTGTTGATCCGGCGCCCTGGCCCGGCGGGGTCAGGCGGGTTTCCCGCACTCCATGCCGCGGTGGAGGGCCTCCAGGTTCAGCGGGACCAGCTTGGCCTTCTTGCCCGTGAACATCTCGGCAATCATGGCCTCGATGGTCTCCCGCTTCAGCGCTCCCGTGGCGGCCACGTAGGCCCCCAGCATGACCATGTTGGCGACCTTGGGGTTTCCCAGCTCCGAGGCGATCTCATCGCAGGGGACGTAGACCGCCGTCACGTCCTCCCGGCTTACCTTGTCGGGGATGATGCTGCTGTTGACGAACACCGTGCCCCCGGGGGCCACCCGGCTTTCAAACTTCGCCAGGGCCGCCCGGTTCATGGCCACCACCTCGCTGGGCCGCTCCACCAGGGGCGCGCCGATGCGCCCGTCGCTGATAATCACCGTGCAGTTGGCGGTGCCGCCCCGCATCTCTGGGCCGTAGGAGGGCACCCAGGACGCTTCCAGGTCCTCCGCCACGGCGGCCTCCACCAGGTTCTTGCCGATGGACATGACGCCCTGGCCGCCGAAGCCGGACAGAATGACTTCCTTTTTCATCTTACATCGCCTCCGTATCCTTGATGACGCCCAAGGGGTAGTAAGCGGCCATGTTGTCCATCAGCCATTGGTTGGCCTCGTCGATCTCCATGCCCCAGTTGGTGGGACAGGCCGCCAGCACCTCCACGAAGGTGAAGCCGTCCCCGGCCATCTGGCGCTGGAATGCCTTTTTCAGGGCCTTTTTCGCCTTGTTCAGGTGGGGGATGTCCGTGACGCAGACCCGCTCGGCGTAGACGCAGCCGTCCAGGGTGGAGAGCATCTCGGCGACCCGGATGGGCATGCCCGCCTGTTCCTTGGTGCGGCCCAGGGGGGCGGTGGTGGCCCGCTGGCCGATGAGGGTGGTGGGGGCCATTTGCCCGCCGGTCATGCCGTAGATGGCGTTGTTGATAAAGATGGTGGTGAATTTTTCCCCCCGCATGGCGGCGTGGACAATCTCCGCCGCGCCGATGGAGGCCAGGTCCCCGTCCCCCTGGTAGGTAAAGACGGGCTGGGTGGGATGGGTGCGCTTCACGGCGGTGGCCACCGCCGGGGCCCGGCCGTGGGCCGCCTCGATGGTGTCGAAGGAGAAGTAGTTCCCGGCGAAGACGGCGCAGCCCACGGGGCAGACGCCGATGGCCGTCCCCAGGGCGTCCATCTCCTCCAGAATCTCGCCGATGAGTTTATGTACGATGCCGTGGGCGCAGCCGGGGCAGTAATGGAGCTCCGTATCCTGGAGGCCCTTGGTCTTCCGGTAAATCGTCGTCATGTCACTTGACCTCCTTCCAGGCTTCCTGGACCGCCCGCTCCACCTCGGACACGCCGGGGATCTTGCCGCCGCAGCGGCCGTAGAACTTCACGGGCTTCCGCTCCGCAACCGCCAGGTTCACGTCGTCCAGCATCTGCCCCAGGCTCATCTCCACCGTCAGGAAACCCTTCACCCGGTCCAGGGCGGCAATCTCCCGCAGCCGGGCATAGGGATAGGGCCACAGGGTAATGGGGCGGAACACGCCGGCCTTGATCCCCTGCCGGCGCAGATTCTCCGCCGCCGTCTGGGCCACCCGGGAGGGGGTGCCGTAGGCAACCAGGACCATCTCCGCGTCGTCCAGCAGGATCTCCTCCCAGCGGCATTCGTTCTTCTCCATCTCCAGGACCTTCTTGTGCAGCTCCAGGTTGTGGGCCTCGCAGGAGGGGGCGTCGATGAGCAGGGAGGTGATGAAGTTATTATGGTCCCGGTTTCCCCGGCCGCAGGCGGCCCAGGTCTTCTCCGGGAGCGTTCTCGGGGTCCGCTCCTTCCAGACGATGGGCTCCATCATCTGGCCGATGAGGCCGTCCGCCAGGAGCACCACGGGATTGCGGTACTGGTCGGCGATGTCGAAGGCCTCCTGGGTCAAATCCACCGCCTCCTGGATGTTGGCGGGGGCCAGGACCACGGTGCGGTAATCGCCGTTGCCGCCGCCCCGGGTGGCCTGGAAATAATCTCCCTGGGCGGGCTGGATGGACCCCAGGCCCGGGCCGCCCCGCATGACGTTGACGATCACGGCGGGCAGCTGGCAGGCCGCCAGATAGCTGATGCCCTCCTGCTTCAAACTGACGCCGGGGGAGGAGGAGGAGGTCATGGCCCGCACGCCGGAGGCCGCCGCGCCGTATACCATGTTGACGGCGGCCAGCTCCGACTCCGCCTGGACGAAGACGCCCCCGCTCTGGGGCATGTGGAGGGACATGTACTCGGGAATCTCGTTCTGGGGGGTGATGGGATAGCCGAAGAAGCAGCGGCAGCCCGCCCGGATGGCGGCCTCAGCGATGGCCTCGCTGCCCTTCCAGATTTCTCGTTTCATGGGACCGGCTCCTTTCAGTCTTTTTCGATGGTGATGATGGAATCGGGGCACATCTTCGCGCAGCTGGCGCAGCCGATGCAGGCGGCTTCGTCCGTGCAGGACGCCGGGTGGTAGCCCTTCACGTTGGTGCCGCCCTCCAGGGCCAGAATGTGCTTGGGACAGGCGGTGACGCAGAGCCCGCAGCCCTTGCAGCGGTCCTGGCGGAAGGTGAGGTGGATTGCCATGGCGCAAAATCTCCTTTCCTCTATATAAATTGCCAATTTTATTCCCAGGGTTTCTTCATCCGAATCTCCATGGGGAAGGGGTCCAGGTCCTTCAGCGCTTCTAGGAACCGGGCTTCCGCCGCGTGACAGGCCACCGGAATCCCCGTCAGGCGGGAGACCTCCTCCGCCAGGGCCGCGCCCTCCCGGATATCCTCCGCTGTGGTCTCGCCGCAGAGATGGGTGTTGTTCACAAGGCCCGTGCAGGCAAGGCCCGTCACCGTCTCGATGGCCCGGAGGACTTCCGCGCTGCGCTCCGCCGTGCGGACCTCGGGGCGGGCGGCGTTGACCACATAGAGGAGGCGGTAGTCCTCCTTCACGATCCTGGGCCGGTAGCGGGCCAGCACCCGGGCCCCGGAGGGGTCCCCGCCGATGTCCAGCACCCCCCGGACCGTCCGGTCCTCCAGCAGGGCGTGGAGCTCCGCCGGGAGGGCGGGCACGTCCGCGTCCGCCAGGGCCTGGGACGTGGCGATGAGCCGGACGCCCGCCGCCTCCAGCAGCTCCCGGCGCTCCCGGCTGCGGAAGTAGGGGTTTACAATGTCCAGATCCGCCAGGGCCGCCCGCTCCCCCGCCTCCGCCAGGGCCAGGGCCAGGTTCACGGAAAATTCGGTCTTTCCCGTGCCGTAGTGCCCGGTGACCAGGGTCAGGCGGTGGGGAAAGCGCTCCAGGACGGTCAAGAGGACCCCTCCTTCCAGGAAATCGCGTGCAAGTTGTCTGGTATTTTCTTGCGTTGTATGATGTCATTTTATACTAAATTACATAGGCTGTCAAGAGCCTTCTTGTTTTTTCCGGCAAAAGGCGGTATAGTACTCTTACAGTAAATTTCTGATGAACGCAACACGCGCCCGGCGGGTCCGCCGGAGGATGGAGGAGTCTACATGGAAGGCAAACGCGCCAAGCTGTCCGAGCAGACGGCGGACCGGCTTTATGAGTGGATTGTGGAGGAGCGCCGCTATCCCCCCGGCAGCAAGCTGCCCAACGAAAATGAGCTCAGCGAGTCTATGGGGGTCAGCCGCACCACCCTGCGGGAGGCCATCTCCTTTTTGGTTGCCCAGGGGGTGCTGGACATCCGCCGGGGAAAGGGCACCTTCGTTGCGGAGAGCCTCCCCGCCCCGGGGATGGACCTGACGGCCCTGGCGGGGGTCCGCTCCCGGGTCCGGGCCAAGGACCTCTTTGAGATGCGGCTGATTTTCGAGCCCGCCACTGTGGCCCTGGCCTGCCGGCGGGCCAGCGACGAGGAGCTGGAGCAGATCCGCAAAAAGGCGGAGCGGGTGGAGCGCATCGCCGCCGAGGGGGGCAACTGGCCCCTGGCGGACCAGGAGTTCCACTGGGCCATCATCAAGGCCTCCCACAACGAGTATATGCGGCGCCTTTATCCCATCATCAACAGCGCCGTGGATGAAATCCTGCAAATCTCCCCCAGCCGCCAGCGGATGCAGGACATCGCCCTGGGGGACAACCGGACCATCCTGGACTTCCTGCTGAAGCGGGACGAGGAGGGGGCCCGCTGCGCCATGAGCATCCATATGAAGCACTTGATCAATACCCTCCAGGACTGAGCCCGCCCTCCAAAACGGGACAAGTTCGCCAAACCGTCCGTCAAAACTGCCAAAGAACCGCATGGAATTTTGTCGGTTTTGACGTTTTCTTTTTTGGCTTTTCCTGGAACTTCCCGGCAAAACCCACAATTCCCTTGGTGTCATTCACAAATTGTACACAAATTTGTTCAAACCCTCTTAACAAATTGCCGGGGAGGGTGTATAATGCGTTCGCAAGCTGGGGTTCTTTCAGGACTCCCATGAAGGGGGCGCCCCCTTCGGCGCCGTTTCCTCCGGGAAACGGCGGGCCCACCGGACGAAGCGGAGGATGCTATGGAGAGAACCCCCCAGGAGTGCTTTGAGAAGCTGCTGAACGCCTATTCCCACAACTACGACCTCACCCGGGACGTGGAGACGGAGGAGGGCGGCAGCTTTCCCGCCATGGCCCACTACTTCCTCCGGGATGAGCATTACCTGGTCCGGCGGGATAAGCAGTTCTACGCCACGGAGCAGCACGACTACACGTACTTCCACGTGGCGGAGCACCTGGACGCCGCTGGGGCCAAGGCCCTGGCGGAGCGGACCCTGAAAGCGGGCCTGGCCGCCATCCATCCCCACAAGGAGCACATGAGCTCCTTCGTCACCCTGGTAATCCTGGCGGAGGCCATCGACCCGGAGGCGAAAAAGGTCCTGAAAAAGACCCGTTTCCACAAGAACTACAGGCTGGCACTCCATGGCTGGATGGAGTATCACATCGCCGCAATGGAATGTTCCACCCGGACGTTCCTCTCCAATCCAGCCGGGAGGGGAGCCCGCAAGACCCTGGAGGCCAATTTCGGCCCCAAATGACCCTGGAGGCCCCGTGCCTCCGCACCATACATCATGAAAGAGGGAGAGTGTTTTCATGAACGGATTAGTACTTCTCATCATCAGCGTGGCTGTGCTGGCCGCCGGCTATCTGCTCTATGGCCGCTGGCTGTGCAAGCAGTGGGGCGTCGGCGAACTCGACAAACCCACCCCCGCCCACGCCCTGGAGGACGGCATCGACTACGTCCCCGCCAAGGCTCCCATCCTGATGGGCCACCACTTCTCGTCCATCGCCGGCGCGGGCCCCATCACCGGGCCCATCGGCGCGGCGGGCTTCGGCTGGCTGGCCTGCACCCTGTGGATCCTGGTGGGCGGCATCTTCTTCGGCGGCGTCCATGACTTCGGCGCCCTGTTCGCCTCCGTCCGCCACGACGGCAAGTCCATCGGCGAAATCATTTCCACCAACATGAGCAAGCGGGCCAAGATGCTGTTTTTGATCTTCGCCTACCTGACCTTGATCCTGGTTGTCGCGGCCTTCGCCTCCATCGTGGCTGGCACTTTCGGCGCCACCTTCACCGAGGCGGGCGCGGTGGATTACGCCGCCTCCGAGGCCAACGCCCGGGTGGCCATGGTTTCCCTGCTGTTCATCGCCATCGCCATTGTCTTCGGCTTCCTGGTGTACCGCCGGAACGCCCCCATGTCCGTGGCCAGCGTCATCGGCGTCGTCGCCATCGTGGCCATCATCGCCATCGGCATGAACTTCCACCCCATCTACCTGTCCTCCTCCAGCTGGATGTGGATCTGCGGCGTTTACATCGCCATCGCCTCCGTCACCCCCGTGTGGATCCTGCTCCAGCCCCGTGACTACCTGTCCAGCTTCCTGCTGTACGCCATGCTGGCCCTGGCGGTGGTGGCCGTGTTCCTGGCCCATCCCTCCATGGACAGCCTGCCCGCCGTCAACACCTTCGTGGTGACCAACCCCGACACTGGCGCGGGCAACCCCATCTTCCCCGTGCTCTTCACCACCATCGCCTGCGGCGCCATTTCCGGCTTCCACTCCCTGGTCTCCTCCGGCACCACCTCCAAGCAGCTGGACAAGGAGAGCGACGCGAAGCCCATCGCCTACGGCGGCATGCTGCTGGAGTGCGTCCTGGCCATCCTGACCCTGTGCGCCGTGGCCTATGCCTACAGCTGGAACGCGGCCAACCCCGACTCCGCCCTGAAGGGCGCCACCGCCATCTTCGGCGGCGGCCTGGCCCATATGATTGACGACTCCATCCCCGGAACCTACAGCATCCTGTACACCCTGCTGGTGCTGACCTACTCCGCCTTCTGCCTGACCTCCCTGGACACCGCCACCCGCCTGGCCCGGTTCATGTTCCAGGAGTTCTGGCTGGATTCCAGCAAGGGCGAGACCCCGGAGAATGTCACGGGCTACAAGAAGGTCCTCTCCAACATGTACGTCTCCACGGGCATCACCGTGGTCCTGGGCGTGCTGCTGGGCCTGAACGGCTATGAGAAGATCTGGGCCCTCTTCGGCTCCGCCAACCAGCTGCTGGCGGCCCTGGGCCTGCTGGCCGTGGCCACCTGGCTGGGCAACATCGGCAAGAACAACAAGATGTTCCTCATCCCCATGGGCTTCATGCTGATTGTCACCATTTTCTCCCTGCTGATCAACACCAAGAACCAGATTGGCGTGATCTCCGCTGGCGGCGCGGACTGGGGCCCCTATGTCCAGGCCATTCTGGGCATCCTGCTGGTGGTCCTGGCGGTCATTCTGGCCATCGAGGGCTGCGTGACCATCGCCCATCCCAAGAAGAACCAGAAGGCCTGAGCGGCCCCCTGGGCGGAGCGCCAGTCTCCGCCGGGCGCGAAGCCTTTTGTCCCGGATGAAAAGAAGAGAAGCGAGAAGGGCCCGGCGGGAAACTCCCGCCGGGCCCTTCGGCTCTTTACTCCTGGTCCTTGGCCAGGGCGATTTTATCCAGCAGCTCCAGGATTTCCTGCTTTGTGTAATCCTCCTTCTCCCCGGTGCTGAAAATCAGGCGGAGATCGTACAACAAAGCCTTCTGCGTGTCCTTGCGCTCTTTTTCAGTACCCATGAACAGCACCTCCTTGCAACTATTATACTGGCTTTTCCGCCCCGGCGCAAGCTGTATTTCCCTCCGCCGACAGATTCCCCATGGTTTCTCGTGGCCGTTCCGGTAGAATGGGACAAATTGGAAGGAGGCGGTCCCATGGGAGAGGAAAAGCGGGTGCTGCGGCTGGAGGTGGAATCCATCCGCCCCAACCCCCGCCAGCCCCGGCGGCTGTTTGACGAGGGAGCCCTGCGGGAGCTGGCGGCGTCCATCCGGCGGCACGGGGTGGTGCAGCCCCTGGTGGTCCGGCGGAGGCCCGGCGGCTGGGAACTGGTGGCGGGAGAGCGGCGGCTCCGGGCGGCGAGGCTGGCGGGCCTGACGGCGGTGCCCTGCGTGGAGGCGGAGGTGGACGAGCGGGAGTCCGCCCTGCTGGCGTTGGTGGAAAATTTACAGAGGCAGGACCTCCACTACTTTGAGGAGGCCGTGGCCATCGCGGACTATCTCCGGTCCAGCGGCGCAACCCAGGAGGAGGCCGCGGCCCAGCTGGGGAGGTCCGCCTCGGCAGTGGCCAACAAGCTGCGGCTTCTCCGCCTCTCCCCAGCCTGCCAGGCGCTTTTGCTGGAGAAGGGGCTGACGGAGCGCCACGCCCGGGCCCTCCTTCGGCTGGAGGACGAGGAGGAGCGGCTGGCCGCCGCCCGCCGGGCGGCGGAGCGGGGCTGGAACGTGGCCCAGACGGAGCAGTACGTGGAGCGGCGGCTCCAGGAGCTCCAGACGGCGGCCCCGGCGGGGCGCCGGACGTACATTTTAAAAGACGTGCGCCTGTTTTTAAACAGCGTAGACCGGGGGCTCCGCATCGTCCGGGAGGCGGGGGTGGAGGCCAAGTGCCTCCGGGAGGACACGGAGGAGGAGATCGTCATGACCATCCGGATTCCCCGGAGGCCGGGAACCGGGGCCGCCGGGGGATAGCCATTCTTGTTACTATATTGTAATCACTTTTTCCGAAAATCTGTGTTAAAATACCCAAAGAGAGAAACGGCCCTGTGTGGGGGCCAAAAAGGAGGGCTTCATGGGACAACAGACAAATGAAGTCAAAGCGGCGGCCTCCGCTGGCGCGCGGGTGAAGAAAGCCTCCGCCGCCCCGGTGCTGGCCGCCCTGGCCCTGACCGCCGCCATCATGGCGGCTGGCTACGCCGGGCTCTGCGCCTGGGCGGGCTCCCGGACCACTTTCTACCCCAAGGAGACCATCAGCGGCGTGAACGTAGGGGGCCTCACGGTGGAACAGGCGGGCCAGGTATTGGCCGGGTCCCTGCCGGGGCGGACCCTTTCCGTCTCCCCCATCCAGACTGCGGAGGAAGAGGGCTGGCTCCCCGGCGCCGGGGGGGCTTCCATCACCCTGGGGGAATTGGGCTACACCGCCGAGCGCTGTCCGGGCATTGCCCAGCGGTATTTTGACCAGCAGGCCGCCGCCCCCTTCCTCAGCCGGGGGGCCCGGGTGCTGTCCATCCTCACCGACGGCGGGGAGGACGGCCTGGCGCCCCAGGACCGGGACGAAGCGGTCTTCCAGGAGGGCGTCGCCGCGCTGGCGGAGGCCCTGGCCCTGGACCCAGCCGACGGCAGCTTCACGGTACTGGAAGACGAAATCCTGCTGACTAAGGAGGCTAACGGCCGCTCCGTGGGCCAGGAGGGCCTGGCCCTGGCCCTGGAGAGCGCCGCCGCCAGCGGCGGGACCGAGGTCTGGGTGGACGTCACTACCCAGGCCGCCCAGCCCCTGTCCATCCAGGCGGTCCACGAGGCCGTGTCCGGCGAGATGGAAAACGCCCGGTACGACAAGGAGACCGGGGGCATCCTGCCGGAGAAGCGGGGGGCCTCTTTTGACACCGTCTCCGCCCAGCGGCTCCTCACCGCCGCCGCCCCCGGGGAGACGGTCTCCGTTCCCGCCGACATCCAGGAACCGGAGATCACGGCGGAGGAGCTGAAGTCCGTCCTCTTCCGGGACCTGCTGGGGGAGTGCACTACCCACGTGGGGGGCACCGCCGCCCGGGTCAGCAACGTGAAGCTGGCCTCCGCCGCCTTCGACGGGACGGTGATGAACAGCGGGGACCTGTTCTCCTACAACGAGACCGTGGGCCAGCGGACGGAAGCCAAGGGCTACAAGGCCGCTCCCGCCTACGTCCAGGGGGAAACGGTGGACGAGATCGGCGGCGGCGTGTGCCAGCCCTCCTCCACCCTGTATTACGCCTGCCTGCTGTCCAACATGGAAATCACCGAGCGTTACGCCCACCGCTATATCCCCGCTTACATCACCCGGGGCATGGACGCCACGGTGTCCTGGGGCGGGCCGGATTACAAGTTCACCAACAACACCAAATACCCCATCAAGATCGTGGCAAAGTACGACAAGGCCTACCTCACCGTCCAGCTCTGGGGCACCAAGACCGATGACCTGTCGGTGAAGATGACCTACGAGACCCTGTCCACCACCCCCTTTGAGGAAGTGGAGCAGCTGGACCCTTCCCTGGCCCCGGGCCAGCGGCAGGTGAAGGTGACCCCCTACACCGGGTACCGGGTGAAAACCTACCGGAACCTCTTTGACGGCAGCGGGAACCTGATTTCCAGCGACGTGGAGGACACCAGCGACTACAAGCACCGGGACCGCCTGGTCCTGGTGGGCCCCCCGAAGGAAGAGGCCCCGGAGGCCTCCGGCACGGCCCCGGGCATCCCCGCTGCGCCGCCGGAGCAGGAGCCCGCGCCGCCCTCCGGCGCGCAGGAGCCCAGTGTCCCCGCCACTGGCCCGGCGGAGATTCCCGCCGGACCGGAGACTCCCGTGGAACCAGCGGAGCCCCCGGCCATCGTGGTAATTCCCCCCTCGGAAGAATGAGCGTAAAAAGCAGCCCGTGCTCTGGCACGGGCTGCTTTTTTGGGGCATACTACCGCTGCCATCCAAACGCATGGCAGAAAAGGAGGGCCCTCTTGAAAAAACGCCTGCTTTCTCTCTTGGTATGGGCCCTGCTGGGCCTGGCGTCCTGGTCCTGCCGGGCCGCCCTGCGGCCGGAGCGCGCCGCCGCCTGGACGCCGGGACAGTCCTGGCTGGCGGCCCTGGCCCTGCTGGGGCTGTACGCCCTCAAGGGCCTGACGGCGGCCCTGCCCGTCACGGCCCTGGCCGCGGCGGCGGGGCTGGTACTCCCCTTCCCCCTGGCCCTGGGAACGAACCTCTGTGGCGCGGCGGCGGCCCAGGCGGGGCCCTATCTCATGGGGCGGCAGAAGCGGGGGGCCCTGGAGGACCTAACCGCCCGGCATCCCCGGCTGGCGGCCCTGGGGGCGGGCCCGGCGGGAGGGCGGGAGGTGTTCCTCCTGCGCCTGGCGGGCGTCCTGCCCACGGAGCTGGTGAGCCTCTGGCTGGGGGCGGCGGGAACACCCTGGCGGGCCTATTTCGCCGGGGGGCTGCTGGGCAGCTTCCCCCGGGTGTTGTCCGCCACGGCGCTGGGAGCGGCCCTGTGGGACCTTGGAGGGGCGCGCTTCTGGGCCTCCTGCGTGTTCGGCTGGGCCCTGACGGGAGCGGCCCTGGCGGTGTGGGGCCGGGAATGGGCGGCGGAGTAGGCCCCTAGCCCCGTTCCTTTTTCAGACGCCGGATGTCCTCCCCGAAGAAGGGCAGCACCTGGTACTCCCCCTCGATCCGGGAGACCGTCTGGGGCGCGTAGCGGCGGGCCAGCTCGTCCAGCTTCAGGTTCGTGCTGAGGATTGTGGCCCGGCGGTCCACGATGCGGCCGTTGACGATGCTGTAGAGGGCGCTCTGGACAAAGGGGGTGGTGAGCTCCGTCCCCAGGTCGTCCAGGATCAGCAGGTCGCAGTCCACCACCCGGTCCACGTCGGCCTCCACGGCCTCCCCCGCCTCCCGGCCGAACTTCCGGGCCTCGAAGCGGTCGAAGATGTGGGCGGCGGTATCATAGACCACGGAGAAGCCCTCCTCGCTGGCCTCCCGGGCGATGGCGGCGGAGAGGAAGGTCTTCCCCAGCCCCGGGTCCCCAGTGAGGAGCAGGTTCCCGCTCCCCGGGCCGAAGGCGGCGGCGTATCGCTTGCAGGTCCGGTAAATCCAGTCCATATTCTCCCGGGGGGAGACTCCCAGGGCCGGGTCCTCCGCCTGGCTGTACCACTCCAGGGAGAAGGTCTCAAAGCTCTGGTTCCCCAGGTCCAGCATCCGGCTGAGCTCCTTCTGCTGCTCCCGGGCGCAGTAGGCCTTCAGGCAGCGGCACATCCGGCCCCCCCGCCAGCCGCTGTCCTGGCAGAGGGGGCAGGCGGGCTTGTCCTCCAGGCAGTCCGCCGGGAGGCCCAGGTCCCCCAGAAGCAGCTTCCGCTCCTCCTGGAGGCCCAGGTTCTGTTTTTTCAGGGCCTCTACCGCCGCCCGGGGGTCCGTTCCCTGCCGCAGGGCGGTGGAGAGGATGCGGCTCATGGTGGCCCGGAACTCCGCGTCGATCTCCCGGAGCCGGGGCTGGCGGCGGAAGACGGCTTCCCGGCGGTCCCGGGCCCGGGCCTCCCGGGCCCGCTTGTCCTCCTCGAACCGCTGGAGGGCCCGGCGGAGGATTTTCCCATCATAGGCCATGGCTCACGGCTCCTTTCTCCTCTGTTGAATGTATTTGCGCATCCAGGCGTTGCCCGCTCCGCCTCCGGCGGGGGCCCCCGGCGGCGCGGGGGCGGGACGCTTGTCCCCCGCCTCGATTTCCTCCACGGCGTGGAGCCCCGCCTCGTGCCAGCGGCGGAGGATGCCGTTGCAGTAGCTCCACTTGAACTCGTGGCACTTGAGGACCGTCTTTTCATAGGCCAGGGCCGCAGCCTCCGGGGAAAAGCCCCACTCCAGCCACTGGAGGAGGTAGCTCTCCTCCTCCCGCACCGGGGGACGCTCCCCCAGGCGGAGAGCCCGCATGTAGGCCGGGACGGCCTCCCGCTTCCGGGCGTAGTCCCGGAGGTACCCGGCGGCGGCGGCCTGGGTGTCGATGCCCCGCCGGGCCCAGGCGTAGCCCTCCCGCTCGATCTGGCGGAGGGTGGGCTTCCGCCCCGGGCCGAAGCGGGCGGCGGTCCGCTCCGCACAGTGGCACACCAGGAGGTAGATCACGTCGGAGGGGAGCCCCAGGTAGTCGTACAATCCCAAGAGGGCGGAGAGGTCCGCCGTAGTGAGCCGTTTGCCCAGCTTCCGCTCCACCTCGGCGGTGAGGCGGCGGAAATCGGCGCTTTCCTCCAGCTTCCCGGCCACCTCGCCCTGCTGGTAGGAGGGGGGCTCATCGGCGGGCTCCGGCGGGGGGCTCTGGGGGGCGATGAGCCCCAGGTCCCGGAGGGAGGCCTCCGCCGCCTCGATGCGTCCCTTGTCCCAGCGGAGCTCCCCCGCCAGGGAACGGGGAGGTACGCCCCCCCGGCGGCGCAGCAGGGCCAGGTAGAGGAGGGCGGCGTCCCCGTCCCCCCGTTCCAGGAGGCGCTTCACCGCCTGGGGGGAGAGGGTAACGGGATCGTCGGGGGCATGGACAAGGACGCTGGGCATAGGAGCGCCTCCTTTCTTTCTTATATGGTTATATTGTAACGGAAGGTGCCATACCGTGTCAACAGGCGGCGGGCATGGCGGGAGGCCGCGCTTCCCCGGAGGGTCCCCTATTTCACCCGCAGCCGCTCCACCGCCGCTTCCTCCGGCGTGACGCGGAGGGTGCGGCAGGTGTTGTAGACCACCATGCCCGGACGGCCTCCCGAGGGCTTTTTTACATTCCGGACCTCTGTGAAATCCACGGGAACGTTCCCGCTCTCCCGGGCCTGGGAGAACCAGGCCGCCAGAAGGGCCGCCTGGGCCACGTCCTCCTCCGTGGGGGACTGCCCGGCGCAGCGGAGGATGACATGGGAGCCGTGGATCTTCTGGGTGTGGAACCAGAGGTCCCGGCGGTCCGCATCCTTCAGGGTCAGCTTGTCGTTCTGGCGGTTGTTCCGGCCCACCAGCACCCGGAGGCCGGAGGACGTGCGGAACTCCCAAGGGGCGGCGGGCCGGGATTTCTCCTTTTTGCCCTTGCCCTGCTTTTTTAGGAAGCCCGCCTCCCGGAGCTCGGCCCGGATGTCCAGGTAGTCTGCCTCCGTCTCCGCCTGGGCGATCTCCGCCAGGACGCTCTCCAGGTACTCCAGGTCCCGCTTGGCCAGGTCCATCTGCTCCCGGAGGTATTTCTCCGCCGTCTTGGCCTTGGCGTAGCGCTTGTAGTACTTGGCGGCGTTCTGCTGGGGGGTCAGCAGGGGGTCCAGGGGAATGGAGACCGGGGCGTTGTCCTCGTAATAGTTCTCGCACTCCAGCCGGGACTGGCCCCGCTCCATCCGATAGAGGCTGGCGGTGATCAGGTCCCCCCGGACGCGGAGCTGGTCCCGGTCCTGGGTGGCGGCGTACTCCTTCTCCTGGAGGGCCAGCTTCCGCCGGAGGCGGTCCCGGGCCGTGGAGGCCGCCCGGAGAAGGTCCGCCCCCCGCTGGCGGGCCCGCTCCTGCCGCTCCCGGGCGGCGTAGAAGGCGTCCAGCAGGGCGGAGAAGCTGGGATAGGCCACGCACTCCGCCGCTCCGCCGTACTGGCCCACGGGGACGCAGGCGAAGTCCAGGGGCTTGCCATCCCGAAGGAGGCAGAGGGGGGTAAAGCGGTTCTCCCGGACCCGGCTGGAGAAGTCCTCCAGGGCCCGCCACAGGGGGCCGGGGCCCCCCAGCTGGAAGAGGCGGGCGTCCACATCCCCCGCGGCCCGGAAGGCCAGCTCCCGGGCCATGAGGGGGGAGAGGCCGAAGTACTGGTCCAGCAGGAAGCCGTCCAGGGACTTCTCCGCCGGGGCGGAGGCAAAGCGGGCGGCAAAGCCCGCCTCCGTCTCCTCCAGGAAGGGCAGTCGCCCCGCGGAGGCCGGGGGCTGGTAGAAGAGGCCCGGCAGGACCTGGCGCTGGGCGGACATGTCCGCGTCCACCCGGCGGAGGCTGTCAATCACCCGGTCCTCCCCGTCCAGGAGGATCAGGTTGGACCTCCGGCCCATGGCCTCCAGCACCAAGGTCCGCTTCCCGGCCCGGCCCAGCTCGTCGGAGGCGTCGAATTCCAGGCGCACCAGCCGCTCCAGGGGGGGCTGGGTGATTCCCGCCACCCGGGCCCCGGAGAGGTGCTTCCGGAGGAGCATACAGAACATGGGGGGCTCCGCCGGGTTGTCCCGGGGGAGTTCCGTCAATTGCAGGCGGGGGGCTCCCGCCCCGGCGTTCAGGAGCAGGCGCTTTCCCCGGAAGAGGAGGACCGCCTGGTCCCGGGCGGGCTGCTGGACCTTGTCCACCCGGAGGCCCAGGAGCTGGGGCTTTAGTTCCTCTACCACCGCTTGCAGGCAAACCGCGTCAATCGCCATGGACTTCCTCCTCCTCCATCATGATGCAAAAGAGCTGGTTAATCCGCTCCCGTTCCCCCTGGAGGTAGAGCCAGCCCAGGAGGGCCTCCAGGGCCGTGGCCCCGCTGTACTGGGCCCGGCTGGCGTGGTGGGGAACGGTGTGGACCTGGGCGTTCCGCCCCCGGCGGAAGACGGCCCGTTCCTCCTCCGTCAAAAGGGGGAGGATTTTCTCCGCCTTCTCCGCCTGGGACTCGGCGCAGACCAGGGCCACCGCCGCCCGGTGCATCCCCCGGCCCGTGGCCCCGCCGTGGGCGCAGAGCCAGGAGCGGACCAGTAGCTCAAACACCGCGTCCCCCATGTGGGCCAGGCCGATGGAGCTGATTTCCAAAATGCTCCCCCGGGGGAGGGTGGGCTGAAAGTAGTTTTCCATAGTACGCTCCTTATTTCGCAAGTGCCGCCGCCAAGCGGGCAAAGTCCTCCAGGGCCAGCCTCTCCCCCCGGACGGTGAGGGGCAGGCCGCAGGACGCGACAGCCGCCTGCACCCGCTCCTTCCCCCATTCCGGGAGGGCGGCGGAAAGGCTGTTCACCAGGGTCTTCCGCCGGAGCAGGAAGGCCCCCCGGACCACCCGGAAGAAAAAGGCCTCGTCCTCCGCCTCCACGGCGGGCCGCTCCCGCCGGACGCACCGGAGGACGGCGGAGTCCACCTTGGGGGCGGGGAGGAATTTTGCCGCCGGAACCTCGCAGAGGAGCTCCGTCTCCATGAAGTATTGGAGCCAGAGGGTGAAGGCCCCGCCGTCAGGGGACCCCTGCCGGGCCGCCAGCCGCTGGGCCACCTCCTTCTGGAGGAGGACGGTAATGCTCTCAAAGCAGGGGGTCTCCACCAGCTTCGTCAGGACAGGGGTGGTGATATTGTAGGGGAGGTTGGCGCAGACCAGGGGCCGGAGGCCCCGAAATTTCTCCGCCGCCAGGGCGGCGAGGTCCAGCTTCAGCGCGTCCCCGGGGACGATTTCAACATTTGGGTAGGGGGCCATGGTCTCCGCCAGCAGGGGGAGGAGCTTTTGGTCCAGTTCGATGGAAACCACCTTCCCGGCCCGCTCCGCCAGCTCCGCCGTCAGGCACCCCACGCCCGGCCCGATTTCCAGCACGCCGCAGTCCCGGCCCGCCTGGGAGGCAGCGGCGATCTCCGCCGGGATGGCGGGGTCGGTGAGGAAATTTTGCCCCAGGGACTTGGAAAAGTGGAAGCCGTGCCGCCCCAGAAGGGCGCAGAGGACTTCCCGGTCGCAGAGATTCATGGCTTGTCCGCCTTTCGGTTCGTTTTTCATGAGGGCCAGCCGTTTTCAACGGGGTAAGAGTTGAAGGACTGAATCAGCCAGCGCCCTTCCTCCTCCCGGAGTGCCAGCTCCTGAATTACCTCGCCTCCGTTCCCCCACGCGGGCCCGGAGCGGAGACGGACGGTATCGCCGTCCCGGACCCCCTCCACCGGCTGGAAGGCGCCGGGGCCGTAATCGCTGGTAAAGTTGTAATACGAATCGTAATCAGATAAATAGAGAATACCGCTCGTATCTTTCAGGCTGGAGGCGGTAATCCCGGCGTAGGTCTCCAGGGTCTGGTCCACCGCCGCCCGGGGGATGCGGTGGACGGGCACCGGAAGGCCGCTGGGGACGTTTCCCCAGCACTCCAGGTCCTCCGCGTCCCAAGGGAAGTCCGGCAGGGCCGCCAGGGCCTGAAACTCCTCCACGTCGCCGTCCCCCAGCTCGGCGCTCTCCACAAAGTAATACTGAAGGAAGGCCTCAAAGTCCAGCTCCGTCACGTCCTCGTAGGAGCTGGTGAAGAAGCATCCCAGCTCCTGGGCCTTGTCGCCGGGGTGGCCGTAGCAGTTAAACGCCTCGTCGGCCTGGGCCAGCTCCTCCGCCGTCAGGGGCGTTCCCTCCAGCGGGGGGAGCGCCGTTTCCTCCGGCGAATCGGTCCCCGCCGGGTCCGTCTCTGGCGGGGGTTCCTCCGGCTGGGCGGTTTCCGGAGGGGCCGCCTCCGGCGGCTTCTCGGGAATCGTTTCCGCCCCGCAGGAGGTAAGGCCCAGGGCCAGTACCAGCAGCAGCGGTATTAAAAAACGGATTTTCATGGTGCAGACCTCCTGTCCGTCAATGTCACAGGAGAGTATAACACAAGCCCGCTGGCGATTCAATTCTTTTTGAGGAACAAAAGCCGGGGGCCTTGCAAATTTTCCCCCTTCTGCTATACTTGTTTCATCAGAAAGGAGGGCCCTCCATGACCCATATCGTCGACCGGGCCGCGTGGCCCCGGCGGGAGCTGTTTGACTTCTTCTCCCCCATGTCCCAGCCCTTTTTCTCCGTCACCTTCCGCCAGGACGTCACCCGGCTGTACCAGTTTACCAAGGAAAACCGCCTCTCCTTCTACCATTCCCTGGTTTACCTCTGCACCCGGGCCGTCAACGGCGTGGAGGCGTTCCGCTACGCCCTCCGGGGGGAGGACCTGGTCCTCTTTGACCGGAGAAATCCCAGCTTCACGGATCTAAAGCCCGGGGCGGAGCGGTTCCACATCGTCACCCTGCCCATGGAGGAGGATCTCCAAACCTTCTGCGCCGCCGCCAGGGCGAAAAGCGCCGCCCAGACCACCTTCCTGGACCAGGAGGACAGCCTGGATTTGATTTACTTCACCTGCCTTCCCTGGGTGGAGCTGACGGCCCTGACCAACGAGCGGAACTTCGACCCGGACGACGCCGTGCCCCGGATTGCCTGGGGGAAATACGGCCAGGAGGGGGAGCGGAAGGTGCTCCACATCTCCCTGGAACTGAACCACCGCTTTGTGGACGGCCTCCATGTGGGCCGGTTCCACCAGGAATTGACCAAGCTCATCGAGGCGCTGTAAAAGAAGGGCCGGGAACGGATGTTCCCGGCCCTTCTTTTGTCCTTATGGCTTCTCGCCCATATAGCGGATACTCCACAGCCACACATCCGACTCGAGGGAGAAAATCCGGAGCCTTCCCTCCGCCCGTCCAAACCACACCGTCTCGCCGAGGGCCGAGGCCAGCCCGCCGCCGCCGTCCAAAACCGGCTCCGGGTCTGCCCGGAGGTCCGCCGCCAGCGTGCTTCCGCCGGTTCCAAAGGTCTCGCCGTAGCACTCCAGGAATTCCTCCGGCGTGTTTGCCGTCCATTCGCCGCCGGGGGCCTTCACCTGGGCGGGGTAGACCAGCAGGCCCGCGATTTCCTCCCGCTCCCCCCGGTCGATGAGGTCCGCCAGATGCAGGAGGAATTCCCGCCCCTCGTCCAGGGAGAGGGCTTCGTACAGATCGTCCCCGCCGTCCTGGGTGATGGTTCCGTTTCCCGCCCGGATGCTCCACTGATCCGTCTGGAGGGTGAAAATCCGAATCACGCCGTCCTCCACCAGCCCGAACCACACCGCGCCGTTAGCCGCCGAGGCCAGGCCGCTGCCGTCGCTGAACACCTCCGAGGGGGCGGGCTCCCAGGCCATGTCCGCCGCCAGGGACAGGGCGCTTTGCCCCACGGTTTCATCATAGTACCGCAGAAATTCCTCCGGGGAGCTTACCGTATCAATTCCGCCGGACGTCTCCACCTGGGCGGGGTAGACCAGAAGGTCCGCGATTTCCTCCCGCCGTCCATCCTCGATGCGCTCCGCCAGCAGGAGAACAAAGTCCCGGGCCACGTCGCTTCGGATTCCCGTCCGGGTATACAGCGGGTCCTCGGACTCCGAGGGCAGAGTCTCAACGGGCTGGTTCTCCAGGTCCTCCAGATACCGGGCGTTGGCGTCCAGAAGGGCGGCCCGGTCCGGCTCCCTCACCGGCGTCAGGGCGGAATAGAAGAAGCTGTCCGCCAGCTCCTCCAGCTCCTCCCGGCCAATGGGGCCGGAGGAGAAGGTGTCGTCCCCCTCCCGGCCTGTCAGCACGTTCACCAGCACGAAGCTGTCCCCCAGGTCCGCCAGAATCAAGGAGCGGTTCCGCTCCCCCAGGCCCAGGGTGACGGACGTCCCGTCCGCCGCCCGGTATCCCCACTCCTCAAAGCCGCCGAGGTCCCCGATGTTCAGCGCCACGTCGTCAAAGGTCCCCTTGACGGAGCGGCTGAACTGGTACTCAATGGGTCCGTAGCCCTTCAGCTCCCCGGCCCCCAGCTCCGCGTCGCCGTCGAAGCGGAAGGTGCCGTTTTCGTAGATATAGCCGGAGTAAGGGACGACGTTCTCCCGGAAGAAGCCTCCCACGGCTTGCGGCCAGGTCTCCGGCAGAACCACCTCCATCCACTCGTGGAGCTTCAGCTCATACTTCGCGACGATCTCCTCCAGCTTGTCGGCCATCTCCTGGGTGTAGACCAGATAGTGTCCATAGCGCTCCTCAAAGCCCGTGGGGCTGTTTCCAATCTCGCTGATAATGGCCCCGTCCTGGTCATAGCCCTCCAAAAACGCCTGCCACTCCGCCAGGGCCCTGCTCTCCGGGGTATCCGCCCAGCCGGAGAGGCTGACGAAGTCCTTGTACTCGTATTCCCCGGGGACCACCACCCCCCGCTCGTCCGTCACGTTCACGCTGCCCTTCTCCGGCAGCAGCACGTCCCGCAGGCCGAAGAAGTTGGCCGCCACCGCCAGGGCGGACAACGCCGCCAGCAGGGCGACGGACGCCGCCAGCGTCACAAACCATTTCAGGCTCTTTCCCCGTCTTCTCATCTCATAATCCTCCCATCGGATTTCTCCGGTTCCCCGGACCTGGGAGAAGGTCTCCTGGTAAAATTCCCGGTTACTCATCCTGCCAGTCCTCCCCCAATCGTTCTCTCAGCCGCTTCCGGGCCCGGGCCAGCCGGGTGGTCACCGTGGATGCCTCCACCCCCAGCAGCGTCCCGATCTCCCGGACGCTGAGCTCCTCGTAGTAGAAGAGGTTCAGCACCGTCCGGTATTTCTCCGGCAGGGCCATCACCTCCCGGTACAGCGCCGCCTGCCCGGGCCGGTCGAAAACCGGAATTTCCGGCGTCTCCTCCCAGGAGACCCGGCGCTTCCGCCAGGGGCTTTTCAGCAGATCCCGGCCATAGTTCACCGTCACCCGCAGCAGCCAGCGCCGCAGGTGCTCCTCGCTTTCAAAGGTTCCCCTGTACTGAAACAGGCGCAGGAAGACCTCCTGGACGGCGTCCTCCGCGTCCTGGGGGCTTCCCAGGGCGTGGAGGGCGGTCCGGTAGACCATATTCTGATAGCGCCGGGCGGCGTCGTTAAAGCGGGCCTTGTTCATATGTCGTCCTCGATTTGTCGGGATGGGAGTACTCTCACTGATTGTACGACGGGAGGAGGGGCCTTGTCTCAAAATTCTGGGAATTTTTAAAAAATTCACCAAGCCCGCCGGAGGGCGTGGTATAATCAGCGCAGTTGAAAAGGGACAAAGCCCCTTTTCAACCGGCGGACGTTTGGTCCGCCGGCGCGCAAGGCGCGTATGCGTTTCCTATGAAGTCTGGCGCTTCAGGCCGCATATGCGGCCTGAAGCGCTGCTATGCAGCGCTTCGTTGAAAAGAATCCATTGAATTCGTTTTAACTGCGCCGGCTATAACATGAACCATCTCAATCGGCCCGAAACGGAGGCGCTTTTATGACCCTGGAAGAGGCCATGCGGACCCGCCACACGGTCCGGCGGTACACGGAGGAAAAAATTCCCGAAGACCTCCTCGCCCGGCTGGACGAGCGGATGCGGGGCAGCAACGAACGCCGCGGCCTGGCCATGAGCCTGGTGACGGAGAATACGGAGGCCTTCGGCCCCGCCCTGAAGCTCTTTTTGACCAAGGGGGTCCGCAACTACCTCATCCTGGCGGGCCCGGACAGGCCCGGCCTGGACGAGGCGGTTGGGTACTGCGGGGCGGATATGATGCTCTTCGCCCAGACCCTGGGGCTCAACTCCTGGTGGGTCGGGGGGACATACAGCCGGAAGGGCGTGGAGCGGAACGCCGCCCCCGGGGCCGGGAAAATCCTGGGCCTCATCGCCCTGGGCTATGGCCGGACGCAGGGCGTGCCCCACAGGTCCAAGCGGCCGGAGGAGGTTGCCTCCTATGCCGGTCCGGCTCCGGAGTGGTTCGTCAAGGGGGTGGAGGCCCTTTTGCTGGCGCCCACGGCGCTGAACCGGCAGGCATTCACCGTCCGGGGAGAGGGGCGGAAGGTCTCCATAACCTGCGGCGGCGCGTTCTCCGGCGTGGATCTTGGCATCGGGAAGTACCACTTTGAAATCGGGGCCGGGAGGGAAGCCTTCTGCTGGGCATAAGGAAAGGGACCGCAAAAGCGGTCCCTTTTCTCTCATCTCAACGGGCCTCCAGCGTGCCCTGGGCCGCCAGGGTCTTTCCCAGCAGCTTTGCCAGGGGCACGCCCAGAAGATAGCACGCCGCCAGCTCCCCCAATCCCACGGTGAGGGCGTTCAGCCCATAGGCGGGCCAGAAAGCCCCGCCGTCCTGCACCACGAACCAGGCGATTTCCGCCCCCACGATGACCGCATTGCAGACAACCGGCGGCAGGGCGGCTAAGTACACGTTGGGCATCCTCCGGCTCCAAAGGGCGGCCAGCAGCGTCGCCAGCGTGCCGAAGATCCAGTCCAGCATGATGGGAGAGCCCAGCAGGTTCGCCAGGAAGCAGCCCACCGCCAGGCCGGGGATGGCCTCCGGAAACAGGAAGGGCAGCACCGTCAGGGCCTCCGCCACGCGGAACTGGACGCCCATGTACTGCGGGATGGGCAGGATCAGGGTGGCCGCCGCGTAAATAGCGGCCACAAGGCCGGCCAGGGCCAGCCTCCGGGTATGGAAGCGGGTTTTCATCATGTTAAATTCCTCCATTTTTTTGGTTCGTCCTGCGACGGGGCGGGCAGGGTGATGGCACCTGCCGCAAGAGAGTATAGCACAGAGCGGCGGCCTTGGCAAGGGAAAAATTTTCCTGTCAAAAAGCGTCAAAAACGCTTGACGGGAATCAGAAGCTGTCTTATACTACAACTTAACCGCTTGCGCAAAAGCGATTTTTTGTTACGTAAAGGATTCGATCAATGAAAGCCACCATCAGCGACGTGGCCCGGCTGGCGGGGGTCTCCACCGCCACCGTTTCCCACACTATCAACTCCACCCGCTATGTCTCCGGGGAAACCAAGGAGAAGGTCTATCAGGCCATCCGGCAGCTGGGCTACACCCCAGACGCCTCCGCCCGGAGCTTCCGCACGGGGAAAAAGAAGACTATCGGCTTCATCGTCCCCGATATTTCCAACAAGTTCTTCGGCACCATCATCGAGTCGGCGGAAAATTACCTCTCCGCCCAGGGCTACCACCTCATCATCGCCAACACCAAGGAGAACATGGACCGGGAGGAGACGAACCTGCGCCTCCTCACCGCCGGGCTGGTGGACGGGCTTTTGATCGCCAGCACCATGGACGATTTCGCCCGGCTGGACGGCCTGATTCCCGCCGGGTTCCCGTTGGTGCTGGTGGACCGGACCTTTGAAAGCCAGAAATACTCCTCCGTTTCCGTCTCCAACTTCCAGCCCATCTACCGCAGCGTCTGCCGCCTGGCGGCGCAGGGGAAGCGGCGGATTGGGGTCATCGGCGGGCTGCGCAGGCTCTCCACCACCCAGGAGCGGATTGCCGCCTGCCGGACCGCCATGGCGGACTGCGGCCTCCCCCAGGACGAGGACCTCATCCTCTACGGCGACTCCATGGAGGACAGCGCCCCGCCCTGCCTGGAGCGGCTGCTGGAGCGGGGCTGCGACGCCATCCTGGTCTGCCAGGGCCTGATGGCCTCCGTCACCATCGCCTACCTCCGGGGGAAAAACATCTGGCCCCGGCAGGACCTGGAGCTGGTCAGCTTCGTGGACTACGACACCCGGGCCTACGAGTTCTACTATGACCAGGTGGACCGCATCGTCCAGCCCGTGGAGGAATTGGGCCGCGTCGCCGGGGAGCAGATTCTCCTCCGGGTGGAAAAGCCAGACGCCCCGGTGGTAGAACGGGTGCTGACCTCGGTTTACCGCCCTTGCGGCGAGGCGCATTCCTGACGGGGCCATCCGCGCGGCAGGCGGTCCTGCAAAATAGGGCGTATCCATGTTACAGCCGGTAAGGGCGGAGCTTAGGCTCTGCCCTTTCTTTTATAGATGGCCCTCATTCCCGCCCGGACGCGTTCTTGCCCATCCCGCAGCCCCGCTTTCGGGAGCCTGGTCCCAGGGAGCCCGGGGCTAAATTTTTTTTGCTTCTGGTTCCCGTACATACCGCATGATATCCTCCACTTCGCAGTCCAGGATTCTGCAAAACATGTCAATGGTGTGGGTGCTGACGCTCTCGTTCCGCTTTAGCCTGGTAATCTGCCCCGGGCTGACCCCATATTTTTTAATCAGCGCATATTGCGAAATCTGCTTTTCTTTCATCACTTTCCACAAATTATCATAAGAAATCATAACATCCAAGCCTCGCTTTCTGCTTGAATGTTACTTGAAATCGGTATATAATTATATTGACCAATATCGGTTAATGCTGACGGCGCAGGAGGCACCTTTGCCGCCGCGCGGGTAAAGGGCGGAACCCCGGCCGGGGAAGGGCGGAAATGAGGGCGCCGCCGGGGAACCGGAAGACCGGAGGCCGCAAGAACATAGAATCGGGAAATGAGGTTTCTAAAAAATGAGTGTTGTTACCTATTCCGACCAGAATACGCTGCTGGGAAAATGTTATATAACCAGGTCCTATGTCTTTTTGCATGATAAAATTCTGAATGAGCGGGATACGCTGACATACTCCCTCTGCAAGGATGGCGAGGTGTACGGATATTCGGTACAGCCCAACCAGCCGCTGACCGAGTTATACCACATTCCCTGCTATGTCGTTAAATTCGTATTCAGCGCGGTGGACACGCTGCACCAGCCCGGGCAGGAAGCGGTCATGGACCAGCTGTGCGCCGCTTTAAAGCGGGAGGTCGAGTCCGTAAAGGGGTATTATGTATTACGCATACCGGCCCACATTGTCGATTTAATCCGGGCCGTCAACCGCAATTTGAACCGCATCCTTTTTTGCGGCGGGACGGTGGAGGAGATTTATACGGAGTCCTCAAAGCAAATCACCTGGAGCCGGGAGATTGAGGTCCTGTTTGCCGACCGCTTGTTTGTGGAAACCCACAGGCAGCAGCTGCTCTCGATGGCCCTGCGCTCCTTTCAAAATTATCAGGGGCAGTACCATATTTCCCCGGTTACCAGCGGGAACGCGGGTGAAATTTACAGGCGGTGGATTGAACACACCCTGGATGATTACAAAGAAAATGCGCTGATCGTGGTCCGGCACGGCCAAGAGCTGGCGGGATACTGTACCCTTAGGGAAGACACCCTGGCCGTGGAAGCCGTACTCGGGTCCGTCAACCAGGAAAAGCGCAGGCTAGGCGTCTACAAAGCGATGTTCTACACCTTGATCCAATATGCGAAGGAGAAGGGAAAGCTCTTCCTCTCAAGCACGCAATTCGATAATTACATTGTCCAGGGAACCTGGAGCGCCTTGGGGCTCCGCCCATTTTATTCGATATATAACGTCCATTTTGACAACCGTTAGCCGCATGAAACTCCTAAGCGCGGGGAACGCGCCAAGGAAAACGCCGTTCCAGCGGGGCCCGGGGATATAAAAAGAGAGGGAAACCGTTGATTCCGGTTCCCTCTCTTCTGCTTATTCCTTCTCGAACACGTCCTTGCCCATCTCGCAGATGGGGCAGACCCAGCTCTCGGGAACCTGGTCCCAGGGAGTGCCGGGGGCGACGCCGTTATCGGGGTCGCCAACCGCGGGATCATAGACATATCCGCAGGGGCATACGTACTTATCCATTTCGTCCTCACAATCTCCGGACCGCCCGCCTGTGCGCAGGCGCAAAGGCGCGTCCGGTACGCTGTCCGTCCTCTCCCCAGCGCAAACAGCGCTCCGCTGGCTGGCGCCGGGGCCCAAACAGGGATTGATTACTTGAAGAACCGCTCCAGCAGGCCCTTGAATGCCTTGCCGTGCCGGGCCTCGTCCCGGGCCATCTCGTGGACGGTGTCGTGGATGGCGTCCAAGTTGTACTGCTTGGCCAGCTTCGCCAGGGCGAACTTGCCAGCGGTGGCGCCGTTCTCGGCCTCGACCCGCATCTCCAGGTTCTTCTTGGTACTGGTGGTCACCACGTCGCCCAGGAGCTCCGCGAACTTGGCGGCGTGCTCGGCCTCTTCATAGGCGGCCTTCTCCCAGTACAGGCCGATCTCGGGATAGCCCTCCCGGTGGGCCACACGGGCCATGGCCAGGTACATGCCCACTTCGGTGCACTCGCCCGTGAAGTTGGCGTTCAGGCCGTCGATGATTTCCTTCTGCACCTCGGCGGGAACGTCCGCGCCAAAGGTCTTGCCCACGCCCACCACGTGCTCGGCGGCCCAGGTCATATCCGCGCCCTGCTCCTTAAACTTCGCGCCGGGGACGCCGCACTGGGGGCACTTCTCCGGGGCGGTGTCTCCCTCGTGCACATAGCCGCAGACCGGGCAAACCCACTTTTTCATAACCATATTCCTCCTTAGAATTTTGAAGTCTTGGTGCCTCTTTTTAAGTAGTGACATGAGTATAGCAGGTTCGGGGGCGGACCGCTAGTTGCAAATGCGACAAAACGAAAATTTGATGGAAATTCACGGTTTGTTCTTAAATTCCGGCTTGGAAAACCGGGAAAGGGCCCGCACAGGGGCGCGGACCCTTTCCTCCAGGTTCAATCATGATGGTTGATCTCGTATTTCTGCTCCACTTCCTCCAGGCGGTCCAGGTAGGGGCTCTCGGTGCAGCTCATGGAGGGGGCCTCGTTCTTGAATTTCTCCACGGTCATCATGCTGTCCCGGATGGGGCGGATGGTCCCCGCCCCGGCCACGCACCCGCCGGGGCAGCCCATGCCCTCCAGCAGGTAGCCGTCCCGCTTGCCCGCCTTGGCCATGGCCAGCATCTTCCGGCAGTTTTTCAGGCCGTCGCCGTACTCGATCTGGATTTTCCGGTCCGGGTCGATGTGCTTGATAGCCTCCACCACGGCGGCGGCCACGCCCCCGCCCACGGCGAAGCCCCGGCCCATGCCGGTGCCCTCGTCCATCTCGTCCTCCGGGTTGGCCCGGAGCTTGGTGAAGTCGATGTCCGCCGCGTCGAAGATGCCCAGCATCTCCTCGAAGGTCAGGACGAAGTCCACGTCGGAGCGGATCGTCCGGCGGTTGGCCTCCAGCTTCTTGGCGGAGCAGGGCCCGATGAAGACCACCCTGGCGTCCGGGTGGTCCTTCTTCACCATCCGGGCGGTAATGACCATAGGGGTCAGGGCCATGGAGATATAGTCGGAGAACTCGGGGTAGAGCTTCTTGGCCATGACGCTCCAGGCGGGGCAGCAGCTGGTGCCCATCCAGGGCTGCTTGGCGGGGACCTCCTCCAGGAAGTCGTGGGCCTCCTCCACGGTGCAAAGGTCCGCGCCGATGGCCACCTCCACCACGTCGTAGAAGCCCAGCACCTTCATGGCGGCGTGGAGCTTGGCGGGGGTGGCGTCCTTGCCGAACTGGCCCACGAAGGCCGGGGCCACGCAGGCGACGACCTTCTCATTGTTCCGCAGGGCCTGGCAGACCTGGTAAATCTGGCTCTTGTCGGCGATGGCGCCAAAGGGGCAGTTCACCAGGCACATGCCGCAGGAGACGCATTTGTCGTAGTTGATTTTCGCCCGGCCCAGCTCGTCGGACTCGATGGCGTCCATGCCGCAGGCGGCGGCGCAGGGACGCTCAATTTTGCTGATGGCCCGGTAGGGGCACTGGTTAAAGCATTTGCCGCATTTGATACATTTATCCTGGTCGATGTGGCAGTGCTTGTCTTTGTCCATGTAGATGGCGTCCTTGGGGCAGACGTTCATGCAGGGGTGGGAGATGCAGCCCTGGCAGTTGTCCGTAATGCGGAGCTGCTTGGGGGGGCAGGCGTTGCAGGCGAAGGGGATGATGTTCACCAGGGGGTTCTGGAAGTGCTTCTGGGACTTCTCCGCCCACTGGAGGTCCTCGCTGACGGGGGTGGTCTCCCCGGCGAAGCGGAGGTTCAGGCCCAGGGCCAGCCGGACCCGCTCCTGGACGATGGCCCGCTCCAGGAAGACGTCGTGGCGGTGCTTGGCCACGTCGCCCTGGATCATCTTCAGGGGAATCTGGTCCAGCAGGCGGGGATCCCCGCCCTCCAGGGCCAGCTTGGCCACCTCTTTAAATACGGTGCGGCGGATGTCGTCTACCGCGCTGTGTACACCTCTCATAGCAGTCTCCTCCTATTTTTCAGGCGGCGCGCCCCGCCTGTTCTTTGTGAAACAAGTAACCATCCTGGTTCAAGCCTATTATAGCGAAGGTCCTGTTATAATGCAAGAGGTTCTTCGTGGCAGGAAACCGATTAACCGGCGCAAAAAAATCCGGCGGACGGGAGAACCCGCCGCCGGCTGCAAAGAGGGAAAAGAAACAGAAAGAGAGGAAATCGTGTCTCCTCCGTAGAGGATGGTACTAGCATACCCGGTAAATTTAAAATCAATCTGGATTTTTTATAAATAAACTGTGAACCTTGCGGAAAAATCGTTCAGGCTGTTTTCAGGCGGGGCCCGTAAAATTGACAAGTCCGGGTCCCATGGGATATAATGGCCCATATCCATCCCATTATAAAACGACTTCCCGGCGGCCCGCCGCCGGATTTTAACAGGAGGACCTTTTTCATGACCTGGAAAGAGAGACGGACCGTCACCATACTGCTGTGCATCGCCGGGGGGCTGTTCCTGGCGCTGCTCATCGTCTTCGGCATGATCTACCGGGAGGGGCGGGAGGAGGCCCTGGCGGGAACGGCGGACGCCGCCGTCTTCTCCTCCGGCGGGGCCCCGGGGGACCCGGGGGTCTTCCGCGCCCTGCGCTACTGGAACGGCTCCGCCACCCTCTCCTTCTCCCTGGATGAAGAGGGAAACTGGATCTGGGCCGACGGGCCGGAATTCCCCCTGAACAGCGGGACGGTGTCCTCCATCCTGGAGACCCTGGCCTCCCTGAAATTCCAGCAGGTCCTGCCCGCCGGGGAGAGCCTGGCGGAGTACGGGCTGGACACGCCCTCCGCCACCCTTGCCGCCTCCGCCGGGGAGGCGGAGCAGAGCCTGGCCTTTGGCAAAACCACCACAGACGGGGACAGCTATTACATGATGATGAACGGCGACGAGTCCACGGTCTACATCGTGGCCGACACCCTGGTCAAGCTGATGCAGACCCCCATTTACGACATGTGCGCCCTGCCGGAGCTGCCGGATCTCAGTGAATTAAACCTCCGGGCCATCACCATCCAGGGCCCCGTCCCGGCGGCGGAGCCCGCGGAGGAGGACGGCGGGGAGGAGGACGGAAGCGCGGAACCCGCAGAGGAGCCGGAGCGCCCCACGGTAACCCTGAACGCCCGCCGCTCCAGCGGGGAAGACCAGCCCGCCCTCTGGTTTGAGGGCAGCGACAACGTCACCGCCAGCCCCCTGTTCCAGGACCTGCTCCACGACCTGAAGACCCTGTCCATGGCCAAGTGCGTGGATTACTTCCCCAGTGAGGAGGCGGCGGAAATCTGCGGCTTTCAAAGCGCCGACGCCATTTTGAAGGCCGAGTACGCCGCAGGGGGAATGGACCAGACCTTCGTCCTCACCGTGGGGGCCCGGATGCCCGACGAGTCCGGGCGCTACGTCCGGCTGGAGGAGGACGGGGCCATTTACGCCCTGGCCACCGACAGCGTGGACGCGCTGATGACCATTTCCGTGGCCGGGATGCGGGGCGCGGCCCAGGACCCCGCCCCGGCGGAGGCCCAGGAATAAGGAGGAACACCCATGCGGGTACTGGTAATTGAGGACGAGACCCGGCTGGCCGCCACGCTTCAGGACCTGCTGGAGCTCAGCGGCTACACCGCCGACGTGCGCCACGACGGCGAGTCTGGCCTGGACGACGCCCTGACGGGCATTTACGACGTGATCCTTCTGGACGTGATGCTGCCCAGGCTGGACGGCTTCTCCGTCCTCCGCCGCCTCCGGGAGGCGGGAAACGCCACGCCCGTGCTGATGCTCACCGCCCGGTCGGAGACGGCCGACAAGGTGGAGGGCCTGGACCAGGGGGCGGATTACTACCTGACCAAGCCCTTCGACCCCAAGGAGCTGCTGGCCTGCGTCCGGGCCCTGGCCCGGCGGCAGCCCGAGCTGCGGAACCCGGATTCCCTGGAGTTTGGCGGCGTCCGGCTGGATAAGAGCAGCTTCACCCTCTCCTGCGGCGGGCGGTCCGTCCGCCTCAGCCGGAAGGAGTTTGACATCTGCGAGCTCTTGATGCGGAACCGGAACCTGGTGCTGGCAAAGGAGTCCCTGCTGCTGAAAATCTGGGGCTATGAGTCCGACGCGGAGGACAACAACGTGGAGGTCTATATCTCCTTCCTCCGCAAGAAGCTGGCCCACATCCACGCCAAGGTCCGCATCCGTACTATCCGCATGGTGGGCTACTGCCTGGAGGAGGACGGCTGAAACAGGCGTTTCGTCAACTGTGAGTTCCACCCATCTTATCCACCGTCTCCTGGCGGTTTTACACAATTTCCACAAACTTATGCACAAGGGGTATCGGAGGCATGATTCAAAAGCTGCGGCTGAAATTCGTGGCCGTCTGCATGGCCATGGTCACCGCCGTGCTGGCGGCGGTCTGCTTCGCCATCTTCGCCGCCCTCCAGGGAAACGTGGCGGATTTGAGCCGGGAAGTGCTCCACCGGGTCATCCAGGAGGAGGCTCGCTCCGGCGGGCGGAAACCGGAGATCGGCGTGGAAATCGGCGGGGACAAACTGCTGCTGCCCTATTTCACCGTCAGCGTCTGGCCCGGCGGCGGCGGGGCCTACGCCGCCTATGTCACCGGCGGCACTTACGCCGGGCTGGAGGACACGGCAGAGCTCACCGCCATTCTGGAGGACTGCCTGAACCAGGCTGCCCCGGAGGGGGTGGTCCAGAGCTACAGCCTCCGCTACCTCCGGCGGGACAACGGGCTCTACCAGCAGCTGGCCTTTGTGGACATGTCCATGGAGCGGGCCATGCTCCGGGAGATGATGGGGTCCTACCTGCGCATCGCCCTGGCGGCGTTTTTGCTGCTTCTAGCGGTGTCCGCCATCCTGGCCCGGTGGGCCACGGCCCCTGTGGAGCGGGCCTGGGGCCAGCAGAAACAGTTCCTCTCCGATGCCTCCCACGAGCTGAAAACCCCCCTGACGGTAATCTTGTCCAACGCGGAGCTCCTCTCCGCCCTGCCCCTGGAGGAACGGCCCGCCCGGTGGACGGACAACATCCTCTCCGAGTCCCGGCAGATGAAGAACCTGGTGGAGGAAATGCTGACCCTGGCCCGGGCGGACCACATGTCCCAGCCCGCCGTCCTGGCAGAGGTCTCCCTGTCCGACGTGGCGGAGGACTGCGCCCTGGCCTTCGAGCCCGTGGCCTTCGAGGCGGGGAAGCCCCTGGAGTACCAGGTGGCGGAGGGCGTCACAGTGCTGGGGGACGGCGACAGGCTGCGACGGCTGGTTTCCATCTTGCTGGACAACGCCGTGAAGTACGGCGCGGAGGGGGGGGCCATCTCCCTGGCCCTGGAGAAGACGGAGCGGCAGGCCCGGCTGGCCGTGTCCAACCCCGGGGAGCCCATCCCGGCGGAGCAGCTCTCCCGGCTCTTCGAGCGGTTCTACCGGGCGGATGCCTCCCGGGGGGAACAGGGCGGCTTCGGCCTGGGGCTGAGCATCGCCGCAGTGATCGCCCAGGAGCACAGGGGGGCCCTGAAAGCCGAGAGCGGCCGGCAGGGGACGCGGTTTGTCTTTACTGTGCCGCTGAGAAAATAGAAGGGGGGAACGCCCAGCCGCTGGCCCGCAAGGGAAACCGAGGGGCAGCGGCAAACGCGGAAACGAGGCGGCCCTATGGAGCGGGCGCGGATTTCCCTCGGCGGCCCGCATACCGCCGGGCGCCCTTTCCCCGGCGGGGAAACCGCTTTAGGAACGGCCCTGCGGCCATTCAAACGGCCGGAGGCCCTGCGGACTGGGAGGGGAAATCCCCCTCTCCCAGTCCCGGGCGGAGAAAATTTGAAAAAGGGCTTGACTTTGGGAAAAGCTCTGGTATAATAACTACTGTTCTTCACGTGAGGAACCGCACAAGTGCATCTGCGGAGCAGCCGCTCTGATGGAGAAGTCGCCTAGTTGGTCGAGGGCGCATGATTGGAAATCATGTAGGCCCCTAAAGGGTCTCGAGGGTTCGAATCCCTCCTTCTCCGCCAAAAAGACACGCCTTTGGGCGTGTCTTTTTTTCGCCTGGGGAAGGCCCCCGCCCGTTTTGCGGACCGCCCCGCACTTGGCGGGGCCCTTTGGGAGGTGTGGGAAAAGTCCACTAAGATTCCCCCTTCCCCCGCGCTCCGGAGGGGGGGAGGAGCGGGCCACCGGGCGGGGCGCTCCCATCGCAAGCGGCGGTCACTCCGCCAGCGTCAGTTCCTCATAGCTGATGATATAATACTCCGCCAGGCGGCGCAGCTCCTCCTGGCCCGGCTCCGACTCGTCGTACACCGCCGCCGTCCGGAAGCCCGCCTCCTTAGCGGTCCGCAGGGCGTGGAGGGCGTCCTCGAAGACCACGGTGTCCTTCTTCGTGGACCGGAGGCGGCGGAGGGCCCGCTCGTAGACCTCCGGCCCCTCCCGCTTCTCCTGGCCCGCCTCCCGGGTGGTGACGATCCCCCGGAAGAAGCCGTCGATTCCCGCAGTTTTCAGCGCCACCTCCGCCAGGGGGCGGTCCGTGGCGGTGGCCACGTACATCCAGACCCCCTCCATCTTCAAGATGGAGAGGAACCGGACCAGCCCCGGCTTGGGCCGGACGTCCCGGCGGTAAAACTGTTCGATCTGGTTCCAGACCTCCGCCGCCAGTTCCTCCGGCGTGCCGGGCAGGCCGCACAGCTCCTTGCACAGGGCGCAGCCCTCCAGGATGGAGCAGGCGTTCACCCGGCGGTTCAGGTCCGGCGGGGGAACCAGGCCATGGCTCCGGACCAGGGTTTCCGCCCGGCTCCGCCACATGGGCATGGAGTCCAGCAGGGTCCCGTCCATATCAAAAATGGCGCTTTGCAGTCTCATGGGCTCCTCCTTCTTACTCCGGCAGTTTCACAAGGCCCGCCTCCGCCAGCTGCTGGAGGCTCATCAGGATGCCCAGCTTCGCGTGCTGCCAGGTGAGCCCCCCCTGGAAGTACACGGCATAAGGGGGGCGGATGGGCCCGTCGGCGGAGAGCTCGATGGAGCTGCCCTGGACAAAAGCCCCGGCGGCCATGACCACCTCGCTGTCGTACCCCGGCATGGCCCAGGGCTCCGGGGTGACGTAACTGTCCACCGGGGCGGCGGCCTGGATGCCTTTGCAGAAGGCCAGCATGGCCTCCCGGCTCCCCAGGGTAACGGCCTGGATAATGTCGTGCCGTTCCTCCGCCGCCCCGGGCACGCAGGAAAAGCCCAGGCCCTCGTAGAGCTCCGCGGCGAAGACCGCCCCCTTCAGGGCCCCCGCCGTCACCGTGGGGGCCAGGAAGAGGCCCTGGTAAAAGGCGGGCATCAGCCCCAGGTTGGCCCCCACCTCCTGGCCCAGGCCCGGGGCGGAGAGGCGGTAGGCGCAGCGCTCCACGCACTCCTTCGTGCCACAGATATACCCGCCGATGGGGGCCAGGCCCCCGCCGGGGTTTTTGATCAGGCTCCCCACCACCATGTCGGCCCCCAGGTCCGAGGGTTCCCGGGTCTCCACGAACTCGCCGTAGCAGTTGTCCACCATGACCTTCACGTCCGGCTTCACGGACTTGCAGAAGGCAATGAGCTCCCCGATTTGGGCCACGGAGAAGCTGGGGCGGGTGGCGTAGCCCTTGGACCGCTGGATGGTGATGAGCTTGGTCCGCCCGTTGATTTTAGAGCGGATGGCCTCATAATCAAATCCGCCGTCCGGCAGCAGGTCCGCCTGGGCATAGGTGACGCCGTACTCCTTTAAAGAGCACCGGGAGGGCCGGATGCCGATGACCTCCTCCAGGGTATCGTAGGGGGCCCCCACGGGGGACAGCAGCTCGTCCCCTGGCAGGAGATTGGCGGACAGGGCCACGGCGAGGGCGTGGGTGCCGCAGGTGATCTGGGGCCGGACCAGGGCGGCCCCGGTATGGAACACATCGGCGTAGACCCGCTCCAGGTTGTCCCGGCCCTCGTCGTCGTAGCCGTAGCCAGTGGTGGCGGCAAAGTGGGTGGCGTTGACCCGGTTTTTCTGCATGGCTTGGAGGACCTTGGCCTGGTTGTATTCGGCGGTGCGGTCAATATCCGCAAAGCGGTCCCGGAGGCGCTCCAGCGCCGCCTCTCCGTAGGCAAAGACCCCAGGGCTGACCCCCAGGGTCTGGTAAATGGCTTGCAATTCCATGAAAGGGCTCCTTCCCGTGTATGTTAACAGAGCCTATCATAGGCGATGGGGCCGGGGCTGTCAAGGGGGAACCTTTTGGGGGGATCGTCCCTTCCGCAGATTTTTTGTAGGGGAATCTCCGTTTTAAAATGCGCGGGAGGACACTCCCCTCCATTACCTCCCTCTTGCAAAACCCCAAATTTATGATATAATATACCATCCATATGAAATAACAGAAATCAGGTGAACACAATGACCCTCACAAAAATCGCGGCGGTCTTCGCCGGCAAGGAGTCCCTGGCCGGCCAGGCCGTCACCGTGGGCGGCTGGGCCCGCACCATCCGGGACATGAAGAACTTTGGCTTCATCGAGCTGAACGACGGCTCCTGCCTGAAAAACCTCCAGGTGGTCATGGAGGCCGGGACCCTGGAAAACTATAAGGACATCGCCGCCCAGAACGTGGGCGCGGCCCTCCTCGTCACGGGTACCGTGGTCCTCACTCCGGAGGCCAAGCAGCCCCTGGAGCTGAAAGCCGAGAAGATCGAGGTGGAGGGCCCCTCCACCCCGGACTACCCCCTCCAGAAGAAGCGGCACACCGTGGAGTACCTGCGGACCATCCAGCACCTGCGGCCCCGGACGAACCTCTTTTCCGCCGCCTTCCGGGTGCGCAGCGCCGCCGCTTTCGCCATCCACGAGTTCTTCCAGAGCCGGGGCTTCGTCTACGTCCACACCCCTATCATCACCGCCAGCGACTGCGAGGGCGCGGGGGAGATGTTCCGGGTCACCACCCTGGACCCGGAGAACCCGCCCCGGACCGAGGACGGAAAAATTGACTTCACCCAGGACTTCTTCGGCAAGCCCGCCAACCTCACCGTCTCCGGCCAGCTCAACGCCGAGAACTTCGCCATGGCCTTCGGGGACGTGTACACCTTCGGCCCCACTTTCCGGGCGGAGAACTCCAACACCCAGCGCCACGCCGCCGAGTTCTGGATGATCGAGCCGGAGATGGCCTTCTGCGACCTGGCGGGGGACATGGACGTGGCGGAGGCCATGATCAAGTACGCCATCCAAAAGGTCATGGAGCGCTGCCCGGACGAGATCGATTTCTTCAACAGCTTCGTGGACAAGGGCCTCAAGCAGCGGCTGGAGCACGTAGCCTCCTCCGATTTCGGCCGGGTGAGCTATACGGAGGCCGTGGAAATCCTGGAGAAGAACAACGGCCAGTTTGACTACAAGGTCTTCTGGGGCTGCGACCTCCAGACGGAGCACGAGCGCTATCTCACCGAGCAGGTTTTCAAGCGCCCGGTCTTTGTCACGGACTATCCCAAGGAGATCAAGGCCTTCTACATGCGGCTCAACGACGACGGAAAGACCGTGGCCGCGGCGGACTGCCTGGTCCCTGGCATCGGGGAGATCATCGGCGGCAGCCAGCGCGAGGAGCGGCTGGACATTCTGGAGGGCCGCATCCGGGAATTGAACATGGACCCGGAGAGCTACTGGTGGTACTGCGACCTGCGGCGCTATGGCTCCTGCCGCCACGCGGGCTTCGGCCTGGGATTCGAGCGGCTGGTGATGTACCTCACGGGAGTGAGCAACATCCGGGATGTGCTGCCCCATCCCCGCACGGTGGGCAGCGCGGATTTTTAAGCGCGCCCTTAACGGCATAAGGAAGCTCCCCCGAAAGGGGGAGCTTTTTCCTGCCCAGGCGGGCGGCGGGACCAAAGCCCCGCTCTTGGAACCGGCAGTCAGCCAATGCTGATGGCGCTCACCGGGCACTCGTCCCGGGCGCTCTGGGCCGCGTCCAGCATCCCGTCGGGGACTTCCCCGCCGTGGGCAAAGCCGTCGTCCCCCATGGAAAACACCTCCGGGCAGTTCCCGGCGCACAGGCCGCAGCCGATGCAGCTTTCATTTACCGTCGCGTTCATCACGTTTCTCCTATCTGAAAAAAATTTGCCCCGTCCCAGGGGAACGGGGCGGCAAGGCTAGTGTGCCTCGTTTTTTGATTTTCAGTCCTTTAAAACGTCCACGTGCGTCACGCCGTAATACCGGAACAGCTCCACGGCCGCCTCCCCGATCCGCTCCCCGGACACGGCGATGGGCACCGCCGGGGGACAGCTCACCGTGGGCGCGCCGCAGACCCGGCCCAGGCTCTCTTCCGCCGGGACCGTCTCCTGGGGGGCAAACAGGGCCTCCCGGATAGACCGGACCCGCTCCCCCCTGGCCAGGGGCAGGAAACGCGGCGGGGCGGCGGGGGCCCGGTTCTCTCCCAGGGCGGCGGAAACGCGGGCCAGGTCCTCCGGGGCGTTTTCCGGCGTGGCCATGAGGACCAGGAAGTCCCGGTCCGCGTACTCGCACTCCACGCCGCCCCGGCGGAGGCGCTCCGCCAGGTCCAGCCCCGTCAGGCCCTCCGGGGCCCGGAGGGCCAGGCGCAGGGGGTCCGAGGGCTCCGTCCGCCAGCCCCTGGCGGACAGGCCCTTTCTCAGGGCCTCCAGGCGGCGGGCCGCCTCCGCCAGCTGGGCGGGGTACTCCCCCGGCAAACGGAGGTTGCACAAATCCAGGGACGCCAGGACCAGGTAGGACGGGCTGGTGGACCCGAAGAGGGCCAGGGCGGGCCGGGCCTTTTCCCGGAAGGCCGCCGGGGCGGTTTTGGCAACGTGCAGATACGCCCCTCCCGTGAGGACCGGGAGGGTCTTGTGGGCCGAGTCACAGCACAAATCCGCCCCCAGGTCCAGGGGATGGCGGGAGGGGGCGAGGAAGCGCAGGTAGGCCCCGTGGGCGTTGTCCGCCAGAAGCGGCGTTTTATGGGCATGGCACACCTCCGCCAGGGCGGGGATGTCCGCCAGGTTTCCCAGGTAATCCGGGCTGGTGACATAGACGGCGGCGGGGGGGGCAGGCAGGACCTCCAGCGCCCGTTCCAGCCCCTCCGCCGTAATGGGGCAGGCGCAGAGGGAGGACCCCGCTCCCTCCTCCGGCCAGAGCCAGAGGGGTTCGAAGTCCAGCAGGGCGGCGGCATGGACAAAGGATTTGTGGACGTTCCGGGCCGCCAGGATTACCGGGGGCGTCCCCGCCGGGCGGTTCTGGAGGGCCAGGAACAGCATGGCCTTGACACACTGGCTGGAGCCCCCGGTGGAATAGAACGTGGCCCCGGAGCCAAAGAGGGAGGCGGCGTTTTCCTCGCTCTCCGCGATGACGCCCGCCGCCTCATAGAGGGAATCCGCCCCGGAGATTTCCGTTAGGTCCCAGGCCTCGCAGCCCAGGGGCCCACGGCCCTTGTGCCCCGGCATGTGGAGCCGGGCCGTGCCGGAGGCAGCGTAGGCCCGGAGGAAGTCCGCCACAGGGGTGGTCATGCCTCCTCCGCCAGGGCGGCCTGGATCATGATGGCGCACTCCATCCGCTTGCGGAAGAGCTCGCAGCCCGCCTCGTAGACCCCCCGGATGGAGCCGGAGGCGTGGTAGGCGTTGGCGGCGCAGCCGCCGGAACAGTAGAGCTTGGCCCAGCAGTCCGCGCACTCCGGGCGGGCGTAGGCGTTGCAGGAGCGGAACTCCTCCCGCAGGGGGGCGTTCGTCACGCCCTGCCACACGTCCCCCAGCCGATAGGCCTCCTCCCCCACGAACTGGTGGCAGGGGTACAGGTCCCCCCAGGGGGTGACGGCCATGTACTCCGTGCCGGAGCCACAGCCGGAGACCCGCTTGTAAACACAGGGCCCTCCCGTGAGGTCCAGCATGTAGTGGTAGAAGGTGATGGGGCGGCCCTGCTTATGGCGTCTCAGCATCTCCACGGCCAAGAGCTCGTACTGCTCCTTGACAATCTCCAAATCCTCCGCCGTCAGGGCCGCCGGGTCCCCGGGGGCGCAGACCACCGGCTCCATGGAGAGCTCGGTAAAGCCCAGGTCCGCCATGTGGAAGAGGTCCTTCGTGAAGTCGGGGTTCCGGTGGGTGAAGGTGCCCCGCATGTAATAGCGGCTTCCCCCCCGGGCCTTCACCAGCTCCTGGAACTTGGGGACAATGCGGTCATAGCTGCCGTTTCCGGCGTAGTCCACCCGGAGGGCATCGTGAATCTCCTTCCGCCCGTCCAGGGAGAGGACCACGTTGTCCATCTCCCGGTTAGCGAAGTCGATAACCTCCTGGTCGATGAGCATCCCGTTGGTGGTGAGGGTGAAGCGGAACTTTTTGCCATGGGGTTCCTCCTGCGTCCGGGCATAGGCCACCAGGTCCTTCACCACCTGCCAGTTCATCAGCGGTTCGCCGCCAAAGAAGTCCACCTCTAAGTTCGTCCGGGTTCCAGAGTGGGCGATGAGGAAGTCCAGGGCCTGTTTGCCCACCTCGAAGGACATGAGGGCCCGGTCCCCGTGGTACTTCCCCTGGCTGGCGAAGCAGTAGGAGCAGTTCAGGTTGCAGGTGTGGGCCACGTGGAGGCAGAGGGCCTTCACCACGTCGCCGGAGCGTTCTTTAAACGTCCCCGCGATGTCCGAGAAGGTGTCGGGGGTGTAGAGCTGCCCGGACTTTATCAGGGACTCCACGTCGGCCAGGCACTCCCGGAGCTCCGCCTCCGTCACGCCGGGGCGGTCCCGGTATTTCGCCAGAAGGGTTTGGACAATCTCCTCCGCCGGGTGGTCCGGCCAGAGGGCGATGACGTCATAGGCCACCTCGTCCACCACGTGGACGCCGCCGGAGCAGCTGTCTAAGACGAGATGATAGCCATTCAGTTTGTATTGATGTACCATGTGTTCCTCCCAGGCCGCCCGGAAGGGGCGGCGGTCTTGTTGACAGGAAAAGCGCCGCCTCACCGGGCGGCGCTTCGTGTGTTTACTTCTGCTCGCACTTCTGGTTGGCGACGCCGCAGGAGGTCTTGCAGGCGGATTGGCAGGAGGTCTGGCACTCGCCGCAGCCGCCCTTCTTGGCGCTCTCGCAGAGGCTGCGGGTCTCCAGGGTCTTGATTCTCTTCATGGTGATCTTCTCCCATCTAATTGAATTTGGAACCGCCGATTCCCCGGGGGAACGCGGCCTATTGTTTGTGCAAGTTTAGCACAAAGCCGCCGGAAAGTCAAGAGGGGCGGGAACCTTTGCCGCCCCGCAAAAGGCACAGGGCCCCGCCGGAGAAGACGCACAGGTCCGCCAGGTTGAAGGCATAGCGGTTCCAGGGCCCGGGGGCCCGGGGAAACTGGAGGTAGTCGCAGACCCGGCCCTCCGCCAGCCGCTCCCGGAGGTTGCTGGCTCCCCCGCCCAACATCAGGCCCGTCCCCAGGGGGCACCGCTTCCGCCGGGCCCACAGCAGCCCCAGGGCCGCCGCCGAGGCCAGGGGCAGGGCCTCCGCCGGGATGGGCAGGCCGAAGGCCGCCCCCTCGTTCCAGAGGACCTTCAGCCGGACCCGGCCCTCCAGGAAGCTCCTTTCCTGGGAACTGGCCCGGTCCAGGTACCGCCGGGCGGCGGCGCAGCCGGAATAGGCCGCCAGGGCGGCCAATGCTGTTTTCATCCTTCATTCCTCCTGCTGCTGTTCCGCCTTTTCCATGGCGGCCCGGAGGGCCCCGTGTCCATGGCGGTTGTTCTTGGCCAGCACCTGGGCGATCTGTCCCTGGACCTCCTCCATCTCCTCCCGGAAGGCGGCGGCGGAGACCCGGAGGGCCCCGTGGCCCAGGATGATCAGCTGCTCCGGCCCGTCGGAGGTGGCCACCTTCACCCGGTGGCGCTTCCCCAGCTCATAGGTGGCCCGCTCGATATAGGCGTCCGCCGTCTCCGCCTCCTTGGTGTAGACCACGTGGATGTTGTGGACCTTCTCCACGGAGCCCCGCCCGCCCCGGACCTTGTAAGCGTCGAAGACGGCGATGACCTGGCATTTCCGGCAGCCCTGGTAATTGCAGAGGAGGTCGCACAGGGCCTTCCGGGCGGCGTCCAGGCTCTCCCGGGCAATGGCCTTCAGTTCCTCCCAGGCGAAGATGATGTTGTACCCGTCCACCAGCAGGTACTCCGGCCCGGAGGGCTGCCGGGGCACGGGGCGGCGCTCCGCCGCCTCCGTTGAGACGGGCCTCCGGGGGGCCTTGGGGGGCAGGAAGTCCCGGCGCTTCACCGCGCCGTAGGTCCGCTCAAAGATGGCCTGGAGCTCCTTGTCCTGCTCGATGGTCCCGGCGTAAGAGGAGGAGGGGGACGCGGCGCGGCGGGGGGCTTCCTCCGGTTCCGGCTCCGGGGCGTCCAGGCGGATGCCGCTGTCCACGTGGGCCTGGGCGGGAACCTCGTTCCACTTCACCGTGTAGCCCGCGCCGTGGGCACAGAAGACGGAGTCCGGCGTGTTTTCCACGTCCCGCTCCGGGTCGTAGCCAGCCGCCTCTATGACGGCCTCCGGGCTGGCGCAGGGACGGTAGCCCGCGGGGCGGAGGCTCAGGCGGCCCTGGCCCCTGGTATAGGCGGCGACCTCCCGGGCGTAGTCCCCCATGGCAGCCACCGGGGCCTCTCCCGTAAGGACGGCTTCGCCCCCCAGGGTCTCCGGGGCCTCCGTCCCGCCGCCCATCTGCTGGAGGTCGTTGATGGCCCGGCCCAGCTGGGCCTCCGGCAGCTCCAGCCGGAAGGCGTACCAGGGCTCCAGCAGGACGCTTTGGGCGCTCATGAGGCCCTGGCGCACCGCCCGGTAGGTGGCCTGGCGGAAGTCGCCGCCCTCGGTGTGCTTCAGGTGGGAGCGTCCCGCCGTCAGGGTGATCCGCATGTCCGTAATGGGGGACCCGGTGAGGACCCCCAGGTGGGGCTTCTCCCAGAGGTGGGTGAGGATTAGGCGCTGCCAGTGGCCGTCCAGCTGGTCCTCCGGACAGGAGGAGCCAAAGCGGAGGCCTGTCCCCCGGGGCAGGGGCTCCAGGAGCAGGTGGACCTCGGCATAGTGCCGCAGGGGCTCGAAGTGGCCCACGCCCTCCACCGCCCCGGCGATGGTCTCCCGGTACACCACCCGGCCCGCGCCGAAGGAGGCCCCGATGCCGAAGCGCTCCTGGAGGCGGCGCTGCAAAATCTCAATCTGGACCTCCCCCATCAGCTGGACCCGGATGGCTCCCCCGGACCAGGACACCCGGAGCTGGGGGTCCTCCTCCTCCAGGAGGCGCAGGGCCTTGAGCGTGGCGGAGGGGTCCGCCTCCGTCTCCACCTGGTAGGCCAGCACGGGCTCCAGGGCCGGAACCGTCCAGGCGGTCTCATGGCCCAGCCCCTGGCCCGGGAGGGCCCGGCTCAGCCCGGTGACGGCCACCACCGTCCCGGCGGGGGCGCTGTCCACGGGGCGGAATTTCTCCCCGGAGTAGAGGCGGAGCTGGTCCGCCTTCTCCTCCCAGATTTCCTCCTCCGGCGTGTCCGGGCGGCGGTTGGTAAGGAGGTCCTTGGTCTTCAAAACGCCCCCGGTGACCTTCATCCAGGTAAGCCGCGCCCCCCGGGCATCCCGGGAGACCTTAAAGACCCGGGCCCCGAAGGTTTCCGGGTAGGTCCCCAGGGGCGCGTGGCGGCGCAGGGCCTCCAGCAGGGCGTCCACCCCCTCCAGCTTCAGCGCGGAGCCGAAGAAGCAGGGGAACAGCTTCCGCCGCCGGATGAGGCCCGTCAGGTCCTCCTCCGGGACCTCCCCGGTCTCCAGGTACCGCTCCAGCAGGGCCTCGTCGCACATGGCGGCCTCTTCCGCCAGCTGGTCCGGCGGCAGGGAGAAGTCCGTGCAGCCCCCATCCAGGCGGGCTTTCAGCTCCGCCAGGAGGGCCCCCCGGTCCGTGCCCGCCAGGTCCATCTTGTTGATGAACAGGAAGACGGGCACCCCATACCGCTCCAGCAGCCCCCAGAGGGTCCGGGTGTGGGCCTGGACCCCGCCGGAGCCGCTGACCACCAGGACCGCGCAGTCCAGCACCTGGAGGACCCGTTCCGCCTCAGCGGAGAAATCCACGTGGCCCGGGGTGTCCAGCAGGGTGGCCTCCAGGTTCCCCAGGGGGAGCTCCGCCTGCTTGGAAAAGATGGTGATGCCCCGCTCCCGCTCCATGGCGTCGGTGTCCAGGAAGGCGTCCCCGTGGTCCACCCGGCCCAGGCGGCGGAGGGCCCCGCTTTGGTAGAGCAGGGCCTCGGAGAGGGTGGTTTTCCCGGCGTCCACGTGGGCCAGGATACCCAGGACCAGTTTGTTCATGGAAGTACCTCCGGCAGAAGGATTTTGCGGGGGAGAGGGAGGGGAGGGCGTGGCGCCCGGCCCTATCCGGCGCGGAACAGGGCGGACAGCAGGGCGTAGATCACCGGCTGGTGGAGCAGGTAGATCAGCAAAGAGCGCCGCCCCATGGCCGTTACCACCGGGACCCGGCGGATCTCCCGGGCCTCCTCCGGCCGGAGGCGGAAGAGGAACCACCCCGCCAGGAAGAGGAAGAACCAGGGCAGCAGGGAGAAATAATCCGTGGAGAAGAAGTCCGCCGGGGGGAAGCCCAGCAGGGCGGTGAGATGGTCCCGGTAGAGCCCGTCCGGCAGGGCCGCCAGGCGCGTCCCCTCAAAGCCCAGGTATCCCCCGTTCACGTCCCGGAAGAGAAGGAAGAGCACGAAGCTCCCCGCCGCCCCCGCCTGGGCGGGCAGCCGCTCCAGGACCGGGGCCAGGGGAACCAGCAGCAGGGAGGAGGCCCCCAGCAGCGTCAGCACGCCGCAGTAGACCAGGTTTCCGGGCATGAAGTACCAGGTGGCGGCGGTAATCAGCGCCCCGCAGAGGAACACCTCCAGCCCCCGGCGGAGCTGCCGCCGCCCCAGGGCCCAGCAGTAGCCGGAAAGGAGGATGAAGGTCCAGCAGATGCTCTGCTGCCAGACGTGGGCGGCGAAGCTCCGGTACCAGGGCCAGTCCGCGCCAAACAGATAGACCATGTCCCAGCTGGCGTGATAGAGCACCATGCTGGCCAGGGCGAGGCCCCGGATGGTGTCCAGGATTTGATAGCGGCGGCGTTCCACGGCGGGGCCTCCTTTCCGGCCTGGCGGCCCGGTGAGAAAACGGGCCGGCACAGAGGCCGGCCCCTACAAAAATCCGTTTCCGGGCGGGGCGGCTCCCGCCCCGCCTCCGGCGGGGGTGGCTTAATAGGCCACGCCCCAATAGATGTCGGTGACGCACTTCTTGCCGCACACGGGGCAGGCGCCCTCCGTGCCGCTTTGCTTCAGGGGCATGCACCGGGAGCTGACCCCCGCCCGCTCCTTCATGGCCAGCTCGCACTCCAGCGCGCCGCACCACTTGGACCGGAGGAAGCCCCCTTTGCCCTCGGCGATGGCCTTGGCCTCCTCGGGAGAGGCGATGTCAAAGGTGTTGTCCTCCCGGTTTTTCAATGCCTGCGCGTACATGTTGTCGTGGACCGCGTCCAGGAGCTTTTTCACCGTCTCCTCCAGCCCGGCCAGGGGCACGGATACCTTCTCCCCCGTGTCCCGGCGGGCCACGACGCACTGGTCCTTCTCGATGTCCTTGGGCCCGATTTCCACCCGGAGGGGCACGCCCTTCATCTCGTACTCGGCGAACTTCCAGCCGGGGGAGTTGTCGGAGCTGTCCATCTTGGAGCGGACTCCGGCGGCTGCCAGGCGGTCCCGGAGGGACGCGGCGGCGTCCAGCACGCCGGGCTTATGCTGCGCCACGGGGATGACCACCGCCTGGATGGGGGCCACGCGGGGGGGCAGCACCAGGCCGTTGTCGTCCCCGTGGGTCATGATGATGCCGCCGATCATCCGGGTGGAGACGCCCCAGCTGGTCTGGTGGGGGTGGTGGAGCTGGTTGTCCTTCCCGGTGTAGGTAATGCCAAAGGCCTTGGCAAAGCCGTCGCCGAAGTAGTGGCTGGTGCCCGCTTGGAGGGCCTTGTGGTCGTGCATCATGCACTCCACGGTGTACGTCTCCTCCGCGCCTTTGAACTTCTCCTTGTCCGTCTTCCGGCCCCGGAGGACGGGCATGGCCAGGAAGTTCTCCATGAAGTCCGCGTAGACGTTCAGCATGCGCATGGTCTCCTCCCGGGCTCCGGCCTCGTCCGCGTGCATGGTGTGCCCCTCCTGCCAGAGGAACTCCCGGTGGCGCAGGAAGGGGCGGGAGGTCTTCTCCCAGCGCAGGACGCTGCACCACTGGTTATAGAGCTTGGGGAGGTCCCGCCAGGAGTGGATGATGCTGGCGTAATGCTCGCAGAACAGAGTCTCGGAGGTAGGGCGGACGCAGAGGCGGTCCTCCAGCTTCTCGCTGCCGCCCATGGTGATCCAGGCGCACTCCGGGGCGAAGCCCTCCACGTGGTCCTTCTCCTTTTGGAGGAGGGACTCGGGGATCAGCACGGGGAGGTAGACGTTCTCGTGGCCCGTCTCCTTGAAGCGGCGGTCCAGCTCGCCCTGGATGTTCTCCCAGATGGCGTAGCCATAGGGGCGGTAGATGAACATGCCCTTGACGGAGGTGTAGTCGATGAGTTCCGCCTTCTTGCAGACGTCGGTGTACCACTGGGCGAAGTCCGCGTCCCGGGCGGTGATGGCGTCCACTTGTCTCTTGTCCATAGCGTTTCGTTCCTTTCATAGTTGGGATTCCCGAATAACCCCTTTATTGTATCCGCCCGGGGCGGGATTGTCAACCGCTTTGCCGCACCGGGGAGCGTCCCGCCCCGCATTTTCTACGTTGCCGGGCCGCGTGCCGCGCGGGGGGCGGACGCACAGGCCCGCCCCATTGGGATGCCGCCTCCCCATGGGGTGCGCCAGTCCCGTGGTTTCCAGGGGATTCTCCCGGGAGGCCAGGGGCCCGGCGCAAATTTTTCATTTACCCCCTTGACATTCCCCCTTGTGGAAGGTGTATCCTAAGAGGGCATCCCACAAGAGCGCCCCGCCGCAAGGCCGGGGCGGGAAAGGAAACCGAATATGAAACAGAAAACCCATACCCTTAGCGCCCTGCTGCTGGCCCTGGCCCTGAGCCTGAGCCTCGTGCTCCCCGTCTCGGCGGCCCAGGACGGCGGGACGGCCCTGGACAAGGCCGCCCGGACCAGCGTCGCCAGCGCCATGAGCTACGGCCAGGCCACCCAGGCCAGCTGGGCCGTGTGGCAGGACGGGAACATCGTCTCCTCCGGCTCCCAGAGGGCCACTGGCGGCGGCGGGAGCGCCGCCCTGGAAGAGGAGGGCGGCGTGTACGGCATCGGTTCCGTCAGCAAGATTTTCACCACCGTGGCCGTCATGCAGCTGGCGGAGTCGGGCAAGCTGGACCTGGACCAGCCCGTGGTGAAGTACCTGCCGGATTTCAAGATGGCGGACCCCCGGTACAAGGACATCACCGTCCGGATGCTGCTGAACCACTCCTCGGGCCTCATGGGTTCCTCCTTTGGCAGCGGCATGCTCTTTGACGACCCCAGCCCCGCCGCCACTAGGGAGCTGCTGGACCGCTTGGCCACCCAGCGCCTCAAGGCGGACCCCGGCGCCTTCAGCGTTTACTGCAACGACGGCTTCACCCTGGCGGAACTGGTGGTGGAAGCGGTGACGGGCATGAAGTTCCAGGACTACCTCCAAGCCAGCATCTTCGAAAAAGCCGGGCTGGAGGAGACCTACCTCCCCGGGGACGCGTTTGAGGACCGCCGGGTGGACATTTACCAGCCCGGGGACGAGCGCCCCCTGCCCAAGGACTGCCTGGGCGTCCTGGGCGCCGGGGGGCTCTACGCCACGGCGGAGGACCTGGCGTCCTTCGGCGGGGCCCTCACCAAGCAGACCCTTCTGAAAAAGTCCTCCCTGAACGCCATGGCCGCCCCGGAGTACGCCAAGGGCCTCTGGCCCGGGGAGGAACCGGACGCCCTGGCCTTCGGCCTGGGCTGGGATAACGTGGAGTGGTATCCCTTTGCCTTGAATGACATCCCCGCCCTGGTGAAGGGCGGCGACACCCAGTACTACCACGCCGGGCTGGTGGTCCTGCCGGAGCACAAGCTGGCGGCGGCGGTCCTCAGCGCCGGGGGCGTGTCCACCTACAACGAGATGGCCGCCTCCCAGATGCTGATTGCCGCCCTGGGGCAGAAGGACGTCGAGGTGGTGGAGCTCCGCCTCCGGCTCCCCGCCGCCAAGAAGGCGGCCATGCCCGCGGAGCTGCTGGACAGCGCGGGCTACTACGGCTCCCTGTCCCTCTACCAGGTGGACCTGGACGAGGACGGGACCCTGACCATGCGCTATCCCGCCATGCCGGAGGTTCCGGCCCTGTCCTTCTCCTACTACGACGACGGCAGCTTCCGGGATGAGAAGGGAACTTCCGCCCTCCGCCTGGTGAAGGAGGACAACGGCGAGACCTATCTCTACCAGTGGACCTTCACCGACCTGCCCGAGCTGGGCGGCCTGCCCGGGTCCAACTACGCCGCCATGAAGCTGCCGGAAAACCAGGTTGACCCGGCCCTCCAGGCCCAGTGGGAGTCCATCATGGGCGGCGCGGTGCTGCCCATGAACGAGCGCTACAGCTCCCAGTTGTACGCCTCCCTGGGGGCCCTGCTCCAGGTGGAGCCCGGCGCCGTCAAGGGAGCCCCGGGCTACATCGGCTCCATGCGCATTGAAGACGGCACCCACCTCCGCTATGCGGTCCAGATTCCCGGCAACGCCGGGCGGGACGGCAGCGACATCGAAATCCGCCGGGACGGGAAGGGCGCCCTGTGGTTCTACCAGTCCAACGGCGGCGTGTACATGGACCTGAACGCCGTCCCCGTTCTCTCCACGGGAACGGGCGGCAAAACCGCCTGCACCATCCAGCCCGACGGGTACGCCCGCTGGTACAAAATCGGGGACAACGCCGACGGGAAGACCCTAACCGTCCAGATGCCCGAAAACGCGGGCTTCTGGGCCTACGATGCCAAGGGCACGCTGGTGGCCTCCTCCGTCCTGTGGGGCGACGAGTCCGCCAAGCTCTTCCGCAACGGCATGATCGTCTTCGCCGGGGACCCCGGCGCGCGGTTTGAGCTGAGCTTCCAGTAAGCCGGGCCCAAGTTATTCCCATGAAAAAAACGCCCTCCGCCGTGGTTTCCACGGCGGAGGGCGTTTTCCGTTATCCCCAGGAGCAGTACAGGTTCAGCCAATGGCACAGGTCCTCCAGGGGCAGGTAGGTGGCGCCGCCCTCCTTGAGGCAGGCGGCGGAGAGATAGCCCTCCCCCCCGGGGGCCTGGACCGTCTCCGCGCCGGGCTGGACGGAGAAGACCGTCTCACCCTCCAGGCTGACCACAACGCCCAGGGCCTTGTCCCAGCGGACCTCATACCCGGCGGCCTCGGCCACGCCCCGGATGGGGGCCATCACGCCCTTGTCCGTCCGCTGGCCGGAGAACTGGGGAACCCCCTGGTCCCGCTCCGCGTCAAAGCCGCCGTTGACCGCGATGCGCACATCGTGCATGGTGGCGAAGGTGGACACATAGCCCCGGTACACGCCGGGGAGCAGCTGGACCTTCTCCGCCGCGCCGTTTTTGTCCTTCCAGACCAGCGCCCGGTCACCGGGGTTCAGGTCCTCCATCCGGACCATCTGGCGGGTCAGCCAGGGGGTGTAGACGGTCTTCTCCGTCACCTCCAGCTCTCCGCCGCCAGTAAGCGCGAAGGTGGGATTGCCCTTATCGCCGGGGGCGGGAGACACGGCCCGCCGGGCGATTTCGCAAAACTCCGGCGCGGCCGCGCCGGCGGGAACGTTGCCCACAATCACCAGGGCGGACATCTGGGGCGGCAGGCTCAGGGCCATGGCGGGGCCTGTCCAGACGTAGAGGGTGTCCCCCTCTTTCACCTTCTCCAAATCCAGGGGCAATCCCGAGGCCCCGTCCACCGCCGGGGCCTCGCCGGGGTGGATGACCACTTCATTTAAATGGCTGTCCTTGTCGTCGTTCTTGAGGTAAATGCCCTCCCCGTCCCAGGGGGAGACTTTGCCCCATACCTGGACGAAGGGGGGGAGCGTTTCAGGCTCCGCCGCCGGGGGAGCGGCCTCCGCCTCCGCCGCCGCGGCGGGGACACACAGCGCGGCGGACAGGGCCGCCAGGATCATCCATACAGATAGTAGTTTTTTCATAAAATAATCCTCCTTGTTTTTGCGGTTGGAATGGGCTTCCGCTAAAATACGGAACCCACCGGGGCAGGGAAGCGGGAAACGGGGCCATCAGCCCATGGCGGCGGTGTGCTCCTCCGCCAGGAGCTGGCGGGGGATTTCCATTTCCTCCTCCGCCTCCCCGCCAGGTGTTTCTACCGGAAGTTCCGTATCCCCCGCCGGGGCGGGTTCCTCCTGGGCGGGGAAGGACGCCGCCGCCGCCAGGGATTCCGCCGGGCCGGGATAAGCGGCCCCGCAGGCGCTGAGGGTCCCCAGCAGCAGCCCGGAGATAAAAATCCCGCAGAGCATCCAGATAAAGTGCTTCATAGCCTCTCTTCTTTCGTATGGAATCTTCACGGTTTTTATTATAGACGATTGGGCGTGGGCTTTTGTTCCAAACTTTCCCCAAAATTTTTGAAAAATTTCTCTTTGTATGCCACTCCCGCCCCTTACATATACTATAGAAAGCAATCACCATGAAAGGAGAACCCTATGGAATCACATTACCCCTTCACCCTCCCGCCCCTGCCCTACGGCTATGACGCCCTGCTGCCGGAGATCGGGGAGCGGACGCTGCACTTCCACCACGACAAGCACTTCGCAACGTATATCGACAACCTGAACAAACTCCTGGAAACGCACCCGGAGGTCCAGGACTGGCCCCTGGAGCGCCTGGTCCAGGAATGGCCCCGCCTGCCGGAGGACATCCGCCAGGGCGTGCGGAACAACGCCGGGGGCGTTTACAACCACGACCTCTATTTTAAGACCCTGGCCCCGGGTCCCGTGTCCTCTCCCGCCGGGCCCCTGGCCGACGCCGTGGCCCGGGACTTCGGGGGCCTGGACGGGCTGAAGACCGCCATGAAGAACGCCGCCCTGGGCCAGTTCGGGTCTGGCTGGGCCTGGCTGGTCAGCGACAGCGAGGGGCGGCTCTCCGTGGTGAAGACCCCCAACCAGGATACCCCCCTGCCCCTGGCCCCCCTGCTGCTGTGCGACGTGTGGGAGCACGCCTACTATTTGGATTACCAAAACCGCCGGGCGGACTATTTCGAAAGCTGGTGGCGGAAAGCCGATTGGCCCGGAGTCTCCAAGGCCTTCGACGCCCTGCTGGAAAACCGCCCCCGCCGGGCGGAATAAAATCCGCCTTGGGCCCTGTCCCGCCGGGTCCCTCACAAAAGCGCGCGGGGCCCCAAGCGGGGTTCCAGGCCCGACAAAGCGGAACCCCCGGAAGCGTGCGCTTCCGGGGGTTCCATTTAGGCTGCCGCTGCCATTGCGCTTTGCCCAGCCCTCTGCAAACGAAGGGGGCGGCGGGACACGTCTCTGGGCAGGCGCCCTCTTGACAAATTCCCTCCGGGTGCGTATGATAAGCCTTGCAGGTGTCTTGACACCTGCAAGGCTTGTTCTTTGCCCCGCCGGGAAAACAAATTTACGAAAGAAACAGGTGCATCCCATGGAAAACATCCAAGCGTTCCTGAAACGGAAAAACATTGTCATCGACCCCCGCCGCTATGGCATCGACGCCCTGGGGGCAATGGCCCAGGGCCTCTTCTGCTCCCTGCTCATTGGAACCATCCTCAACACCCTGGGCACCCAGTTCCGCATCGGCTTTCTCACAGCCCAGATCATCACCATCAACGACGTGGGCTACACCATCGGGGGCATGGCCTCCTTCATGAGCGGCGCGGCCATGGCCGTGGCCATTGGCTACGCCCTCCAGGCCCCGCCTATGGTCCTGTTCTCCCTGGCCACCGTGGGCTATGCGTGCAACGCCCTGGGCAAGGCCGGGGGGCCCCTGGCCGTCCTCTTTGTGGCCATCATCGCCGCCGAGTGCGGCAAGGCCGTCAGCAAGGAGACCAAAATTGACATCCTGGTAACCCCCACCCTCACCACCCTGGTGGGCATCGGTGCGGCCTGGGTCATCGCGCCCCCCATCGGCTCCATCGCCAGCGCCTTCGGCCAGCTGATCATGCGCGCCACGGAGCTCCAGCCCTTCCTGATGGGCATTCTGGTCTCCGTACTGGTGGGCGTGGCCCTGACCCTGCCCATCTCCTCCGCCGCCATCTGCTCCGTCCTGGGGCTGACGGGCCTGGCCGGCGGGGCCGCCGTGGCGGGCTGCTGCGCCCAGATGGTGGGCTTCGCCGTCATGAGCTTCCGGGAGAACGGCTGGGGGGGCCTGGTGAGCCAGGGGCTGGGTACCTCCATGCTGCAAATGCCCAACATCGTCCGGAACCCCAAAATCTGGATCGCTCCCACGGTGACCTCCGCCATCACGGGGCCCATCGCCACCTGCCTGTTCCGCCTGGAGATGAACGGCGCGGCCATCAACTCCGGCATGGGCACCTGCGGCCTGTGCGGCCAGCTGGGCGTGTGGACCGGGTGGATCGCCCCCAGCGAACAGGCCGTCGCCAACGGGGCCTCCGCCCTGGTACCCGGAGCCATGGACTGGGCGGGGCTGGTCCTGGTTTCCTTTGTCCTCCCCGCCGTGATCTGCCCCCTGCTCAACGGGCTCTGCCGGAGGGCGGGCTGGGTAAAGGACGGGGACCTGGCCCTGGCGGGCTGAAGAGGCTGGATTCCCAAAAGAGGCAGGAGGTCCCCCCGGGGGGAAACCTCCTGCCTCCTTCGTGTTCCTTGGCGGGAACTTGCCTGTGTTCCATCCTCCGTTTTCCGTGCACCCGCTCCCCGGCTGAAACCGGATCACGTCCCGCCGCGCCAGGGCCGCGTCCTGGGATCTGGCTCCGCCGCCGCGCCTGCGCGGCGGCCTCCGGCGGCCTGGCCGGATTCTGTGCGCCTCCCGGCGGGCCCCGGCCTTTCCCCTGGCTCCGTCCCGCCGTTCTCAGCCGCCGCCAGGAGCGCCGTCCTCCCTCCGCTTCCAGGTAAAGCACACCGCCGCCGCCAGCAGCAAAAGGAGAATGGATATCCCGTTCCACGCGTCCGGCGGAGGGGTGGTCCCCAAGAGGTACAGCGTCCCGTTGACGGAGGCCGTCAGCCCCGCCAGCAGCAAACACGCAAGCCCCAAGGAAACGGCGTTCCAGCCCCGCCGCTTGAACACGGCGTAACCCGCCCATAAAAACAGGAGGGAGACCACCGTCATTGCCGTCCCCACGGTAAACACCGCCCCCACGCCCAGCAGGCGGCTCAGTCCATACAGGTAGGGAACCGTGAGCGCGCTGAGGGCCAGGAGGCTTCCCGCCGCCCCTCCCCGTTTCAGGACGGCGGGGGGAAGGAGAACCGCCCAGCCATAGCCCGCGGAGAGGGCCGCAACCAAGGACCAGCCCAGCCCGCCGGACAGCGCCGTGTCGCAGATGAAGCAGGCCAGCAGCCCCGCCAGCAGCCCGCCGGAGAACAGAACGGCCAGCCACCAGCGGCCCTCCCCCCGGCGGGGGAGCCGGGGCCCCGCCGTCTTCCGGGGCGGGGAGGCCGCCGGGCCGGACGCTCCGTCCTCCCTTCCGCCGTGGAGGAGCTGGTCCACCGTGATGTCCAGGATCCCGCACAGCTCCAGCATAATAGAGGAGTCCGGCAGGCTCTTGCCCGTCTCCCATTTCGACACCGCCCGGTCCGTGATGTTCAGCCGCTCCGCCAGCTGGGCCTGGGTCAGCCCCTTCTCCCTCCGGCGTTCCATAATAAAACTTCCAATTTTGCCCTGGTCCATATCCGTATCCCCTTTCCTCCCGTATCCTATCCCAGCCGCCCCGGTTTTTCCAGGAACTGGCGGTGGATTCCCCCCGCTCAACCGCTGGTTGGGAGGCGTTTTCCCCATTTTAACACAGTTCCCCAGGGGGTTCCATCCCATTTTCTCCGGGAAAATTCCCCTGGCACCTTTCCCGACGGGTTTCTTCCCCCTCCGGCGTTACAATGGGAGGACAAGATTTCGAGGAGGGACAAGCTGTGGGAAATGGGCAGCTGATATTGGAACGGGAGCGGGCCGGACGGCTGGTAAACCTAGGCGTCCGCTTCTTTCTCTCGGCGGCTCTGGCCGCCGGGCAGACCGCCGGAGGGTCCGCCCCCTTCGCCTTGGGATGGATCGCGGCGGCGGGACCGGGGCTGGAAGGGGGCGCGGCCCTGGCGGGGGCCTTCGCCGGGGCGGCGCTGTTCCTCCCCTTTGCCAAGGCCCTGCCCTTCCTGGCGGTGGGTGTGCTGATTCTCGCCGCCTCCACGGCCCTGGGGGGCACCTGGATTCCCTCCCGGCCCCGGCCCCTGGCCCTGACGGCGGCGGGGCTCTATGTCACCGTGGAGGGCATTTACATCCTCCAGGCCCTCTCCCCCCTGGACCGTCTGGCGGACTGCCTGGCGGCATCGGCGCTGCTGGGGGCCTCCGTCTGGCTGTTCTTCCCCCTCCTCCGGGGCGGAGAGGGCCGGGAGGTGGTGGACGGGCTGGTTTTCCTGGCGGGGGCCCTGGTGACGGCGGTGGAGGAGCTGGAGGTCCTGGGTTTCTCCCCCGCCCGGGCCCTGCTGTGCTTCCTGGCGGTCCTGGCGGCCTATGACCGGGGGCCCGCCGCCGGGGCAGCCTTCGGCCTGGGGCTGGGCCTGACAGCGGAACTGTGCGGCAGCCGCCTGCCCCTCACCGCCGCCCTGGGCCTGGCGGGCCTGACGGCGGGGAGCTGCCAGGGGAGGCGGCGGCCCTGGGGGGCCCTGGCCTTCCTGGCCTCCGCCGGGACGGTGGCCCTGGCGGAGGGGCAGCCCCTCCCCCTGCTGCCGGAGGCGGCGGCGGGAACGGGCCTGTTCCTGGCCCTTCCGGGGCGGTTCGTGGCCGGGAAGCGGGTCCGGCCCGCCATTCCCCCCGCCCCGGAGCGGGAGCGGGACCGGGAGGGGGACTCCCCCGCCCCCTGGCGGCAGAGGCTGGACCGGGCGGCGGCGGCCCTCCGGGACTTATATGACAGCATCGGCCGCTCCGCGCCCCCCGTGGCGGACGAAAACCCCGCCATCGTCTTCGACCGCTCCGCCGAAAAGGTCTGCCGGGGCTGCGCCCTGTGCGAGCTCTGCTGGCAGAAGGACTACACCGGGACCTTCAACGCCATGAACGATGCGACGCCCTACTTACTGGAGCGGGGCCGGGCCCTGGCCAAGGATTTCCCGGAGTACTTCACCGGGCGGTGCGTCCACCTGCCGGACCTCCTGGCGGCGATCAACGCCGAGCTCTCGGCCTTCCTCCTCCGGCGGCAGTACCGGAGGCAGCTGGAGGAGACCCGCCGCAGCGCCCGGGGCCAGTATGCCCAGCTCTCGGAGCTTTTGACGGCCACCGCCGCCGGGCTGGAAGCCGCCGCCCCCGCCATGGCGGCGGGGAGCCCCTGCCGGGTGGGGGCCGCCCTCCGGCCCAAGGAGGGGGAGACGGTCTGCGGGGACACCGTGGCCTCCTTCCGGACGGACCAGGGGCTCTGGTGCCTTTTGCTGGCGGACGGCATGGGCAGCGGCGAGCCCGCCCGGAAGGAGTCCGCCCTGGCCTGCCGCCTGCTCCAGCAGTTTTTGGAGGCGGGCGTGGCCCCGGAGGCGGCGCTGAAAACCCTGAATTCCGCCATGGGCCTCCGGGGGGCGGAATCCGGGGCCTTCACCACCGTGGACCTGTGCGTCTACGACCCCAGGGCCCGGGAGGCGTCCTTCTACAAGTGCGGCGCGGCCCCCAGCTACCTAAAGCGGGGGGGCGTGGTCCGGCGGGTCACCGGGGCCAGCCTGCCCGTGGGGCTCCAGGGCCCGCCGCCGGATGTGACCCGGGCCCCCCTGGCCCCCGGGGGCTTCGCCGTCATGGTCAGCGACGGCGTGGCGGACCCGGCGGAGGACGAGTGGCTTTTAAACCTCCTGGCGGGCTGGACGGGGGAGGACCCCCAGGACCTGGCGGGGCTGATTTTGTCGGAGAGCGTCCGCCGGGAGAAGCTCCGGGACGACTGCGGGGTCCAGGTGCTGTACTGCCCCGAGACAAAAGCGAGAGAGGTGTGATGCCTCTCTCGCTTTTTCAAGACCGTTCCTGGGGAATCAGGATTCTTCCATTACTTGAATGCCTGTCAGGGTTCCATAGCCCTGGGAATCCGGGTGCGCGAAGTCCCGGATGGTCTCAATGCGGACCGTGCCTTCCGCGCTGGACAGGAGCCGCATAGCTCCCCGGAACCCTCCGTCGGTCAGGCTCTTCCCGTTGGAGGTCAGCACGTCCCGGAAGAAGCAGACCTTCTCCCCGTTGAAATACCACTGGTCCTCTTCGGCGTCATAGGTGACGCCGAAGGGCGCGTAGGCCTCCGCCATCGCGTTCCGTTCCTCCGCCGACAGCTCCTCACCTCCGGCCACGGCGGTGACAGGCGCGGGATTTCGAATCGCCTCCACGTCCCGGGCGGCAAACGCCTCCTCCGAAAACGCCTCCACCCCGGTCAGGGTCCCGGCGGGGTCATAGGAGCCGTCTTCGGCGCGGACAAGCCCGCCGCAGTCCCGGACGGCGTACACGTCCACCACGCCGTTTTCGTTGAAGAAGTCCAGCCCGGCCTGGGCGCCGTCCCCGGAGAGGGGGTAGTAGTCCTCGAACCACCGTACCAGCTGGCCGCCGAACCAGAGCTCGTCTTTTTCGGCGTCGTAGCGCAGGCCGAAGGGGGCGTAGGGTAAAAAGAGCTCCGCCTGAGATGCCTCCCGGTTCTCTCCTCCGTCTTCTGAGAGCGCCACCGGGGACCCGCCCGCCGCGCTGCCCCATGCCTCCGCCGGGGCGGCGCACCCGGCCAGGCACGCCGCCAGCAGCGCGCTCCAGAGAGCCGCTTTGAGCCACCGTGCAGTCCTTCGTCCCGCCGCAGTCTTTTTCATTGTCATCATGCCTCCTGTCCTTCCTGTTCCGTGGGGAATGTCACCACTGCCGTAAAGAGGTCCGCCACCGTCTCCACGCGAAACGCGCCACCGCAGGCCTCGGTGAAGGAGCTGGCAATGCTCAACCCCAAACCGCTGCCGCCGTCGGTGCGGCTGGCGTCCCCCCGGACGAAACGGGCGGTGAAGTCCACCCCCTCGGGGAGCTCGCTGCGGGAGGTGTTGCGGACGCTGGCCTCGGCGGTTCCCTCCGCCGTTTTCAATCTGAGATAGACCCGGCTGCCCTCCAGGGCGTAGCGCAGGGCGTTGTCGATGAGATTCTGGAAAACCCGGTAGAGCCGTCTGCCGTCGGCGGTAATCATCACCGGCTCCTCGGGAAGCTCCGCCTTGAACGTAAGGGCGCTTGCCTGAATGGGGCCGTCCATGTCCGCCAGGGTCTGGCGCAGGAGCTTGCCCAGGTCCAGCCGTTCCAGATGGACGGGAAGCTGGTCCGCCGCCGCCTTGCTGATGTCAAACACGTCCTCCACCATGGTTTTCAGCCGCTGGGCCTTCTGGTCGATGATCTTTGCGTAGTCCGCCGCCGCCGGGGGCAGGTCCTCCTGCCGGAGGAGCTCCGCGTAGGAGAGGATGGAGGTCAGGGGGGTTTTCAGGTCATGGGAGACATTGCTCACCAGCTCCACCTTCATCCGTTCGCTGCGGGTCTGCTCGGCCAGGGCGGCCCGCATCCCGGCCTGGATGTCGTTGAGGCGCTCCGCCGTCTGCCGCAGATCCGCGTCCTCCGGGAGGACCAGGGGCCTCTCCAGGTCCCCGGCCCGGACGGCCTCCACCTGGTCCGCCAGGGCGGCGATATCACGGGCCAGCCCCCGGCTCCACCAGGCCCGGTGGAACAGGACGGCCAGCGGAATCACCAGCAGCCCCAGGGGAAGCTGGAGAAAGAGCATGAAACCGTTGATCCGGATATCCGGTCCCCCGCTGAACATCCCGCCGAACATATAGAGGAAGAAGCCCAGCCAGTTGACCGCCTCCGCCAGGAGCAGCAGCCCCAAGGCCAGCAGCCCTGCCGCGCTGTTCCGGCTGAGGCGCTTTTCAATGGGCCGTTTCAGATCCCTCGCCCGAAGGCTGCGAAAGAAGCCGCCCAGGAAGGACCTCCGTCCCCCCCTCGGGCCCCGCTTATGGTCGTTGTAAAGGAGCCAGCAAAGCCAGAAGAGGGTTACGAGGCCGGGGACGTTGGTCAGCAGCAGCCGCCCCAGGCTGGCGAACCACTGGGCGGCGGACTCGAAGTAGCCGCTTCCCCACATCAGCCCGTTCTCCAGGGCCCAGCCGAGTCCGTACTTGAAGGACCAGAAGAGGTCCGTGCTCGCAAGGCCCGGCAAAAAGGCCCACACGGCGCAGATCAGGACCAGCAGGAAGCGGACCTCCGTCCAGACATGGACCGTCCAGGAGGCGATTTTCCGGTTCACCGGCTCCACGGATTTGCGCAGCAGGGCCCAGAGAACCAGGCACCACATGGCGATGAACAGCAGCAGACCCTGGGTATAGTAGAAGGACTCGCTTTCCTCCACCTGCCGGGCGAGGCTGTAAAAGGCGGAGTAATAGCTGGTGCCGCCGGTTTTGTAGTCGGCGCTGTAGTACGGGATGGGCGTTTCCCGGACGGCCATGACCACCTTGACCCCCTCCAGCTGTTCGCTGACAGGGAAGTTGTCGTAGCCGGGGACAAACCACTGGGAATCGCCGTCGTAGTATCCGTCTCCGTATACGTCCCGGGTTTGGCCGTCCTTGAAGATAGAAACCCTGCCGTTCACAAACTGAAGGTAGAAGTTGTACCCCTCCACGGACCGGGCCAGCAGCTTGTCCAGGCCGGCATCCATATTGCTGTAGACCTTCCCGTTCTTTATTTCTCCGTTCCGGATGTAATAGAGGACGTTCTTGTCCGCCTGATAGGCCGCGTCCGGCTCCTTCTCCGTCTCCGGCTCCGCCTCCTGCTCCGCCGTTCCACGGTCCACCACCACGGCCTCGGTAAAGGGATAGAAGCCCCACCAGGAGCGGTAGGCTTCCGCCTCCTGAACCACGGCCGTGCCTCCACCGTACTCCGTCCAGCAGGCCTGGTCGTAGAAGTCCACCTTCCCATCGGCTCCGATGGTCAAAAACTCCCGGAGATAGTGGGAAACCTCGTCCCGGAAGGCGTCCGTCTCCTGCCAGTCCCACTCCCACCGGGGAGAGGGGTCCCGCTCCCAGGCGATCCGGTTACCCAGTGCCCCCAGGGCGGAGAGGGCCAGCGTCATTCCCAGGAAGAAGGCCAGAAAGCCGGCCAGCGCCTTAACCCGCCCGCCGGGGCGGAGGACCTTCACGCCCTTCCCCGCCTCCACGGCCTCCCGGACCTCCTCCGCCACAAATTGCTCCAGGGCCCCGCCGGGGTCCTTATCCGTGCTGTTCCAATTTGTATCCAATGCCCCACACCACCTTAATATAATCTGGCTCCTTGGGATTCAGCTCGATCTTCTCCCGAATGCGGCGGATGTGAACCATCACCGTGTTCTCGCAGGAGAACGCGTCCTCGTTCCACACCCGGCGGTAGATTTCCTCGGCGGGGAAAATCTGCCCGGGGTGGCGGAAGAGCAGGTCCACGATTTTGCTCTCCGTGGGGGTGAGCTTCACCTCGTCCCCATCGGCCCGGAGCACCCGCCCGGCGGGGTCGTAGCTGAGCCGCCCGTTCACCAGAAGGCCCTGCCGCCCCTCGGCGTGCACGTCCCCCAAGGAGGTGTAGCGCCGGAGCTGGCTCCGCACCCGGGCGATGAGCTCCTGGGGGTTGTAGGGCTTGGTGACGTAGTCGTCCGCCCCCATGGAAAGGCCCAGGATTTTGTCCGTGTCCTCGCTTTTGGCGGAGAGGACAATGACGGGCAGGTTCCGCCTCTCCCGGATGCGGAGCAGGGCGCTGAGGCCGTCCAGCCTGGGCATCATCACGTCGATGAGGATGAGCTTCACGGCGGGGTCCAGGCATTGGTCCACGGCCTGGAGGCCGTCGTAGGCCCTGCGGACCGGATAGCCCTCCCGCTCCAGGGTGATGGCGATGGCGTTCACGATTTCCGGGTCGTCGTCCACGACTAAAATACATTCGTTCATATCGGGCTTCCTCCCTTGAGCTGTGTATAGGATAGCAGGCAAATCTTACGAACGGCCTGACAAAATTCTTAAGATTTTCTTACAATTTCCACCCGGGTCCCCGGCGGGGTTTTTGGAGAGACGACGAAAATGGACGGCCGCCCGAAAACTTCTTTAATAAAAATTGGCATCCGCCGGAAAGCATGGTATACTAGCTCCAATTATTTGACAGAACGGAGTGGGCAAATGAATCGCATGGCAGTTGTGCAAATCCCGGAGGACCAGCTGGACCGGGTGGCTACCAGCTTCATCAAGGAGGCCAGCGGCTTCGCCAGTCAGATTACCATTACCCGGGGCGGGCACTGTATCAATGCCAAGAGCCTTCTGGGCTTCCTCTCCCTGATGCGGGAGCAGGGCGAGGTGGCCCTGGCCGCCGAGGGTCCCGACGCCGGGGAGGCGCTGGAGGCCCTGGCTGGCATTCTGGAAGCGAAGTAAGGGCACAAACGGGAAAACAGGGGACTGCCTTCCGGCAGTCCCCCGCTTTTTTGCCCACGGGCTCAGGACGCCCGCTCCAGCACGCGGCAGAGCATGGAGGCCGCCTCCCCCCGGGTGGCGGTCCGGTCCCCGGCGTAAGCGCCGGAGGCCATGCCCAGGGCCTCGGCTATGGCGGCGTAGCCCAGGCCCTCCGCCGGGATGGAGGCCTTGTCGGCATAGCCGCAGGTGTAGATCCCGCCCAGCCGGGCGGCGGGGCCGTAGCCCGCGGCGTCCAGCAGCATCCGGGCCACATCCGCCCGGCTCAGGACGGCGCCGTCGTCCCGCTCCGCCGGACGGAGGAGCCCCAGCCGGTAGGCGGTGTAATAGGCGTCTTCCCGGCGGTCCTTCTCCACGGCCTCCGGCTCCAGGGCCCCGCCCTGGAGGCTGTAGGCCAGGGCCACCAGGTCCCACTGGGTCACGTTCTTGCTAGGGCGGAACCTGCCCCCGGCGTAGCCCGCGCCGTACTGGGCCAGCTTCTCGGCGTCCGCCCTGGCGGAGCTCCCGGCCAGGTCGCTGTAAGAAAGGGGCTCCCGGGCGGTTCCCCGTTCCTCCCGGACCGGGGCTCCGGTTTTGGCGTCCACGCCGCTGTAAGAGTCCTCCCGTTCCAGGCCGTAGGCCAGGCGGAGGGCATAGAAGTACTCCAGGCCCTGCTCCACCAGCTTCGCCTGGGCCGGGCTGGACGGGCTGAGCTTCTGGGGGACGTTCCGGTAGGCCAGGACCGGGGCGTAGGTCCCCGCCCAGGCGGAAAGGGCGGTCTCCATGGAGACCAGGCCGTTGGCGTCGTCAAAGGCCGCGTCTCCATCCCAGGAGAAGGAGAGGGCGTACACGGACCCGTCGGCGGCGTCTATGCCCACCTGGTAACTGTTCTCCGGGAAGGGCAGTCCGTTTACCGTCCGGGCGAAGCGGAAGCGGTAATAAGGAGCCTTGTCCTGCCCCCGGGCAATAGGGACGGCGTATCCCGCGTCCTCATAGAGGCCCAGGGCCCGGTCTGGGCAGAGGGCTTTTAAGAAGGACTCCGCCTGTTTCAGCGCCTGGTCCTCTGTGAGCTTCCGCTCCCGGCCATAGGGGGCGGAGGACTGGACGCCCTCCACCGCTCCGGTCTTGGCGTCCACGGTGATGTTCCGGGACAGGCGCTCTCCCCCGTCGGTCCGGGCGTAGCGCAGGGTGCAGAGGACCCGGCCCAGCCCGCCCTCTTTTCCGCCGGGTTCGGCGTTATAGGACGTGCCCGTCAGGGCATAGCCCCGAAGGCCGTAAGCGCTCTCCGCCCGGAGGGCCTTATCCAGGTCCTCCGGGGAGAGAACGCCCTCCAGCTGCCGCAGGCCCTCCTGCTCCGCCTTGGTGAGGCCCGCCTCGTCAGCGGCCGCATCCGCCTTGTCGGCGGGCGCGGCGGTATTGGCCGCTCCGGCGGCGGCGCGGTACCCCAGGCGCAGCTGCTCCTCCAGCTCCGTCAGGTCGATGAGCTCCCCGGTCTTGGCGTCCGCCAGGAATTCATGGGCCCCGGCCTCCGGCACGTAGCGGAGCACGGCCTTGGCCCCGCCGCCCTCCCGGACGTACTCCAGCTGGAGCTTTAAGGTTCCCGCCAGGGCCCCGCCCGCCTGCGCGGCGGAGAGGGAAGCCTCCGGCCCGGGCACACCGCCCAGGGCGGAGGTCTCCGGCACGTCCCGGCTGAAATGCTCCACCAGCCCATCCTCCACCCGGATGGAGTAGTGCAGGGAGGAGGGCAGGCCGTTCAGGGTGATGGTCCCGGACCAGGCGTTTTCCGCCCTCCCCAGGGAGAGCGGCCCCTCCGGCTCCTTCAGTTCCACGGCCTCGCCCGCCCGGAGGACCCGGGCCAGGAAGGCCTCCGCCGCCTCCCGGTCCTCCGTGCCGCCGTTCCCGGGGAAGGAGGGGAAGCCGTCCCCGGCGTAGGAGGCGGAGTCCCGGGACTCCCAGCGGGAGAGGCTGACGACGGTGCCGTCCTCCAGGGCGGAGATGGAGAGGGAGCGCCGTTCCCCCTCCCAGCTCAGGTCCCAGACGGGGGCCAGGGCCTCGGACAGGCTGCCCCGGAAGGTCTCATAGGAATCGGTATCCAGGGCCAGGGCCGCTTTCACCAGGGCGGTGACGTTGGCCAGGCGGGCGTCCTGGGGGGCCTCTTCCGCCGCGGCGGCGGGCAGGGCCAGCGCCGCCAGCAGGGCGGCGGCCAGGGTCATGGAAAGCAGGCGTTTCATGGTCATCCCTCCAATTCTTGTGTTGTCCCTTTAGACGGCGGGGGCGGGAAGAATGTTCCCGCGGTTCCCGGTTCCCTCCGCCCCGGGAGCTGGCGGCCCCCGGGGCTGCCTGAACAGTTCCCTATTTCAGCTCGTCCAGCGTCAGGGAAAAGCTCTCCATGAAGGTCTCCAGGAAGTAGTCCACCTCCGGCAGGCCATAGCCCTCCAGGGCCCGCCGGGTCTGGGCGGCGGCCTCCCGGAACTCGGCGTTTCCCGCCTTCAGTTCCTCCACGCACTTGATGTAGGCGGAGAGCTTGTCCGCCGCCTTCACCAGGCGCGCCACCTCCGGGTCCAGCCCGGTGAGCACCGGGGCGTAGGCCTCCCGCAGTTCCTCCGGCAGCATGGCCAGCAGCTTCCGCGCCGCCAGGGCCTCCACGTCCTTATAGGCGCTCTGGATGGCGGGGTTTCCGTATTTAATAGGAGTGGGCATATCCCCGGTCAGAATCTCGCTGGCGTCGTGGTACAAAGCCGCCGCCGCCACCAGGCCCGGGTCCACGGCCCCGCCGAATTTCCCGTTGCGGATGACGGCCAGGGCGTGGGCCAGGACAGCGGCCTGGTGGCTGTGCTCCTGGACGTTCTCCGGAGCGGTGTTCCGCATCAGGGACCACCGCTGGATGAAGCGCATCCGGGAGATGTAGGCGAAAAAGTGGCTCCTCATGTCCTCACTCCTCCAGTTCCCCGAACAGGGACTCCCCGTCGGTCCGGATGATGTTCACAGGGCGGATCAGGTTGTGCAGGCCCTGGCCCTCCACCAGCACCTCCGCGTAGTTGGGGGCGTGGCCCAGGAAGAGGCCCGCCTCCCCGGCGGGCTGCTCGAAGAGCACCTCCTCCGTCCGGCCCACGCACTCTTCCAGGTAGGTCCGGCGCATGGAGGCGGCAGCGCCCGCCGCCCGATGGGCCCGCTCTGCCCGGAGGGCCTTGGGAAGCTGCTCCATCTCGGCCGCCGGGGTGCCGGGACGCTCGGAGTAGGGGAAAATGTGCATCCGGGCGAAGCCGCACTTCTGGATAAAGGCCAGGGTCTCCAGGAATTCCTCCTCGGTCTCCCCGGGGAAGCCCGTGATCAGGTCCGTGGTGACCGCCGGGTGGCGGAAGGACTTCTTCAAAAGCTCCACGGCCTGGAGATACCGTTTCGTATCGTATTTCCGGCGCATCCGGAGGAGGGTGGCGTCGCACCCGCTCTGGAGGGAGAGGTGGAACTGGGGGCACAGGTCCGGCAGCAGCGCCGCCCGCTCACAGAACTCCTCCGTGACGGTCCGGGGCTCCAGGCTCCCCAGCCGCAGGCGCACGCCGGGCACGGCGGCGCTGACCGCCTCCAGCAGGTCGATGAGGGTGGTCCCCTGGCACAGGTCCCGGCCCCAGGAGGAAATTTCGATGCCCGTCAGCACAATCTCCTGATAGCCCTGGTTTTTCAGCTCCAGGGCCTGGACCGCCGCCTCCCCCATGGGAAGGGACCGCACCGGGCCCCGGGCGTAGGGGATGATGCAGTAAGAGCAGAAGTTGGCGCAGCCGTCCTCCACCTTCAACAGGGCCCGGGTCCGGCCCTCCAGCCCCCCGGCGGGGAGCCACTCGAACTGACGGCGCTCAAAGGGCGGGTCCACGGCCTCCAGGGGGGCGTTTTTGGCGGGGGAGGCCTCCCGCTCCCGGACGGCCCGCTCCAAAAGGCCCAGGAAGCCCATCCGGTCCCCGGTGCCCGCCAATACGTCGGCCCCCAGGGCCCGGGCCTCGGCGGCGTGGGTCTGGGACCAGCAGCCGCAGACGGCCACCACGGCCCCCGGGTGCTCCCGGCGGGCCCGGTGGACGGCCTGGCGGGACTTCTGGTCCCCGGCGGCGGTGACGGAGCAGGTGTTGATGACATAGGCGTCTGCCTCCTGGCTGAAGGGGACGGTCTCGTGTCCCCGGGCCCGGAGCTCCTGCTCCATGGCCTGGGTCTCGTACTGGTTCACCTTGCAGCCAAGGGTGTAGATGGCGACTTTCATAGTGGATCAGATTCTCCTTGCGCTTTGTAAAATTGTCCTTTATAATGGCTGGGTATGTTTCCCCGCGATGCCACAGGCGCGAGGCGGCGCCAGGGCGTCTCTGGGAAACCCGGCAAATACCCGCACTGCGGTTATTATACCGTGAACACCCCCCTTTGGGCAAGCCCCGGGAAAGGAGTTTTTCGATGATTTATCTGGATCACGCCGCCACCGCCCCCGTCCCCCGGGCCGTGGCGGACGCCATGATAGAAGTCCTGACGGAGCGGTACGGAAATCCCAGCTCCCAGTATCCCTTCGGCGCGGAAATGAAAAAGCGGGTCGAGGACTGGCGGGGGGCCGTGGCCGCCCTGCTGGACTGCCCGGCGGAGGGCCTGCACTTCACCTCCTGCGGCACCGAGGGGGACAACTGGGCCCTCCGGGCCGCCGCGTGGCAGAACCGCCACGTTGGAAACCACATCGTCACCACGGCGGTGGAGCACAGCGCCGTGCTGGAGTGCTGCAAATGGCTGGAGCGGGAGGGGTGCGAGGTCACGTACCTCGCCCCGGACCAAAACGGCAGTCTTACGGCGGAGCAGGTTTTAGAGGCCGTCCGGCCCGACACCGCCGCCGTCTCCGTCATGCTGGTGAACAACGAGCTGGGGACTGTGTACCCCGTTGCGGACATCGCCAGGGGCCTTGCCGCCCGAAATCCCAAAACCCTCCTCCACACCGACGCGGTGCAGGGCCTGGGGACCTTCTCCGCCAGGGCCCTGGGGGCGGATTTTGTAACGGTTTCCGCCCACAAGATCGGCGGGCCCAAGGGCGTCGGCGCGCTGTACATCGGCCCCCGGGTGCGGAATCCCCGGCCCCTTCTGGCGGGCGGGGGGCAGGAGCGGGGCCTCCGCTCCGGCACCGAGGCCACGGCCCAGATCGCGGGCTTTGCCAGGGCGGCGGAGCTGCGCCTGGAAAACCGGGCGCGGGACCGGGCCCATTTGGAGGCCCTTCACGCCGTAGCCCTGGAGAAGCTGCTTGCCATACCGGACATGCTTTGCGTGGGGGCGGGGACGGCCCCTCACATTCTGCCGCTGTCCCTGGCGGGCTGGCCCGCCGGAAACATCGTCAACGACCTGGGAAGCCAGGGAATCTGCATCTCCGCCGGGTCCGCCTGCCACCAGGGCAAGCCCAGCCATGTCGTTGCCGCCTTGAAGCTGCCCAAGCGGGTGGCCGCCGGGGTGATCCGCCTGAGCTTCGGCCCGGGGACCACCTTCCAGGAGATTGACGCCTGCGCCCAGGCCCTCCGGCGGCACCGGGACACCCGGATGCCCATGCTCTAAAAAGTATATGATATTGATTTGACAAAGGTGCTTTTATGTTCAACTTCCTCCGCCGGGAACCCGGCTTCTACAAACGGCTCTTCAAGCTCTCCCTGCCCATGATCCTGCAAAACCTCATCACCTTCTCCCTGGGGCTCATCGACACCTTCATGGTCTCCCGCCTGGGAAACGCGGAGATGGCGGCGGTGACCACCGCCAACGTCCCGGTGTTCCTCCTCACCAGCATTGTCTTCGGCTTCCAGAGCGGCCTGGGCATTCTGGTGAGCCAGTACTGGGGCAAGGGGGACGAGAAGAGCGTCAGCCGCGCCATGGGTGTTGCCTCCCTGTTGGGAACAGCCGTCACGCTGCCCCTGGCCCTGGCCTTCTGGGCCTTTCCGGTGCCCGTGATGGACCTCCTGTCCAACAAGCACGAGCTTTCCCTGCTGGGCGCGCCCTACCTCCAGGTCATCGGCTTTGCCTATGTGTTCAACATGCTCTCCTCCATCTACGTCAGCGCCCGGCGGAGTGTGGAGGACCCGGCCTTCGGCATGAAGCTCTTCGGCTTTTCCACCATCCTGAACACGGGACTGAACTACCTGCTGATTTTCGGCAATTTCGGCTTCCCCGCCCTGGGGGTGGCCGGGGCCGCCATCGCAACGCTCTTGGCCCGGATCAGCGAGTTTGCCATCTGCGTTGTCTGCGCCCTGCGGAGCAGACTCATCCCCCTGCACCTGGGGCTGTTCTTCCGCCCGGGCCTGGACATGGTGCGCCGCTTTGTCAAGTACGCCTCCCCGGTGGTCCTCAACGAGACCGTCTGGGGCCTGGGGAACTCCCTCTTGACCGTGATCCTGGGCTATACGGAGGACTCCGTGGAGATGCTGGCGGCCAACGCCGTCATGGGCAACCTGAACCGCCTCTTCCTGGTGGTCTGCTTCGGCCTGGGAGCCGCCACGGCGGTGATAGTGGGCAAGGCCATCGGCGAGGGCCAGGGCCGGGAGAAGGTCATGGACCTGAGCCGGGCCCTCCTGTGGTTCACCATGCTGGTGGGACTGGTGCTGGCCGCGTTCTCCCTGTCCCTGGTGCCCCTGCTCTTCGTCCCCGTCATCTTCCCCATGTTCAAGCTCTTCGGCCTCTCCGCCGAAATCGCCACGGCCCTGGCCGTCATGGGCTTCGCCTCCATCCCCCTCCACGCCTGCGCCATCTCCGCCATCACCGGGGTCCTCCGGGCCGGGGGCGACGTGATGTGGTCCACGGTCCTGGACATCGCCCCCCAGTGGGTGGTGTGCCTCCCGGCCACGGCCCTGGCGGCCCTGGTGTTCCGCCTGGGCTGCTGGCCCATCGCCTTCGCCATCCAGCTGGAGAGCGTGGTGAAGTTCCCCCTCTGCCTCTGGCGGGTCCAGGGCGGGAGGTGGATCAACGACGTGACGGGGGGAGGAGGAGGAAGGGAATGAGCCTCTTCCGCTGCCCCCTCTGCGCCGCGCCCCTGGTCCGGGAGGCGGGAGCCTGCCGCTGTCCCAGCGGCCACAGCTTTGATATCGCAAAGGAGGGCTACGTCCACCTTCTGCCCCCCAACCAGAAGCACTCCGCCCTCCCGGGCGACGACCGGAATATGGTACTGGCCCGGCGGGAGTTCTTATCCAAAAGGTATTATCAACCCCTGTTAAATACGGTCTGTAGCCAAATTTTGGTCCTTTCCGGCGAAACGCCCCTTCTCTTGGACGCGGGCTGCGGCGAGGGCTGGTACACCGCCGGGGCGGCCCGGGCCCTGCGGGCCGCCGGGAGGCGGCCCCAAATAGCGGGGACGGACATCTCGAAATTCGCCCTCCGCACGGCGGCCAGGCGGGAGAAGGGGGCGGAGTTCGCCGTGGCCTCCTCCTACCGCCTGCCCCTGGCGGACGGCGGCGTGGATGTGCTTTTGAACTGCTTTTCCCCCCTGGCCCTGGAGGAGTTCCGGCGGGTGCTGAAGCCCGGCGGCGTGTTTCTCTACGTGGTACCCGGGGCGGGCCACCTCTGGGAGATGAAGGAGATTCTCTACGACCATCCTTATCCCAACGAGGAGCGGGAGACCCCTTACGAGGGCTTTGCCTACCGGGAGATTCTCCCGGTGGAGGGGACCATTCTCCTGGACTGCCGGGAGGATATCCAGAACCTTTTCCGCATGACCCCCTATTTCTGGAAGACCCCCAAGGCCGGGGCGGAGCGTCTGGCGGCCCTGGCCCGGCTGGAGGTCCGGACCTCCTTCCGGGTCCATGTGTTTGAAAAGCGCTGAGGAGGCGGTTTGATGCCCCTGGGAGGAACGCCCGCCGGGAGAAGGCCCGGCGGAGACGGCGCTCCATCTACATTCCCGCCCGCCATACCGGCCGGGGGATTCCCTTTACCGATTGATTGCTTGAAAGGAGCTTTGCTATGAAACCCAATCCCACCCGTTCCGCCCTCATTCTCATCGACATGGAAAACGGCTTTGTGGACCACCGGGGCGGCCACTGCATCAAAGGGGCCCAGGCCACGGTGCCCGCCTGCGCCCGGGCGCTGGACCTGGCGAGGAGCAAGGGCATCCCCGTTTTCTTCGTCAAGCGTATTTACCGGGCCGACGGCAGCGACGTGGAGCTCACCCGCTACGCCGCCTGGAAGGCCGGGGGCCACGCCTGCCGCCCCGCCTCCACCGGGCCCAACAGCGCCCAGGCCCCGGAGGCCCTCCGGCCCCAGCCGGGGGATTACACCATCATCAAGCCCCGGTGGAGCGCCTTTTTCCAGACGGAGCTGGACCTGATCCTCCGCCGCCTGGACGTGCGGACCGTGATCCTGGCGGGGACCACCACCCCCAACTGCGTCCGCACCACCTGCTACGACGCCATTGCCCTGGAGTACAACACCGTGGTGCTGGCGGACTGCTGCTCCTCCCAGACGGAGGAAATCCAGCGGGTGAACCTGGAGGACATGGAGCGGGCCGGGGCCATTCTTATGGACAGCGCCTCCTTCGCCGCTTACGGGCCCGGGACCGTCCCGGACCTCTCCGCCGCCATCCGGGAGGAAATGCTGGCGTCAAGCGTCTTCCCCGAGCCCTTTGAGACGTCGGGAGACGCCGTGGGCTGGCCGGACCGCTGGTGAGTTCCGCGTGCAATTGTGAACGTTTGCGTAAATTCCGCCACCCCTTCCGTCAAAGCGTAAAAAAAGCCGGAGAACCTTTGGCGAAATCGGAAAAATTTCTGAAACGCGGAGAAAAACCGTTGATTTTTCAACGGGAAAATGCTAATTTCTTTATAGCGAAAACGACTGTGGGAACCCCTGGTTCCCCCCGGTTTTCACCTTTGCCCCCGAGGGCCCTCCGGGCCCCCAGGACGACAATTATCAAGGAGGTCCATTCCCATGTTTGATTCCAAGAACGTTTCCCTGGGCATCGCGCCCATCGGCTGGTGCAACGACGATATGCCCGAGCTGGGCGCCGAGAACACCTTCCAGCAGATCGTCAGCGAGATGGCCCTGGCCGGATTCACTGGCTGCGAGATCGGCAACAAGTACCCCGCCGACCCTGCGGAGCTGAAAAAGGCCCTGGACCTGCGGGGCATGCGCATTGCCAGCCGCTGGTATTCCTCCTTCCTTCTGACCCGTCCCTTCGAGGAGGAGGAGAAGGACTTCAACGCCAACCTGGATTTCCTGGCCGCCGTGGGGGCCAGCCGGATCAATGTCAGCGAGCAGAGCTACTCCATCCAGGGCCAGATGGACACCCCGGTGCTCACCGGGGGGCACAAGCACGTGATGAACGACGAGGAGTGGGCCCGCTTCTGCGACGGGCTGAACAAGCTGGGCAAAATCGCCGCAGACCGGGGCTTCAAGCTCTGCTTCCACCACCACATGGGCACCGTGGTCCAGACCAGCGAGGAGACGGACCGCATGATGGCCAACACGGACCCCCGTTACGTGTTCTTGTGCTATGACACCGGACACTTTACCTTCGCGGGCGAGGACCCCCTGGCCATGCTGAAGAAGTACGTGGACCGAGTGGGCCACGTGCACCTCAAGGATATGCGCCTGCCCGTGGTGGAAGAGGCCCGGAAGAACAACTGGAGCTTCCTCCAGTCCGTGCGGAACGGCGCCTTCACGGTCCCTGGGGACGGCAATGTGGACTTCGACCCCGTCTTCAAGACGCTGGCGGACGCGGGCTATCAGGGCTGGCTCCTGGTGGAAGCCGAGCAGGACCCCGCCAAGGCCAATCCCCTGGAGTACGCTATGAAGGGGCGGAAGTACATTCAGGAGCATACCGGGCTGTAAGGCCTGGCTGGTACGCGCCCTTGCGGGCGGGGTGGATTTCAGCCATGAAGACGGCTGGTCCTTTGCACCCCCCATGTCGTCGGAAGAAACTCCGCCCACTCCGTCCCCGCCTAGCGGCGAGGACTGCGCTCTGCTCCGTTCCTTCCTCCTCTCCCCACGCGGCAGGCCGCGCGGGGGCCCCGGTTTTCCTTGGAAGAAACTCCGCCCACTCCGTCCCCGCCTAGCGGCGAGGACTGCGCTCTGCTCCGTTCCTTCCTCCTCTCCCCACGCGGCAGGCCGCGCGGGGGCCCCGGTTTT
>CAJTZK010000001.1:314207-361896 GCA_910583785.1 uncultured Oscillibacter sp. | reverse complement strand
GCACTCCGTCATCGGTAAGGTGGCGGATGTTAGTGAAGCCATTTTTCCGGGCGTAGTCCTCTAAAATCCGTTTTTGATTTTCAACGGACACGCTCTCATCTGCCCGCCCATCGTCGTGGGATAACCTCTCGTACAATGCTGTGATTTTGCCCTTTTGCTCCTGTTTCCTCATGTGTGTAACCTCCTATTTTGTATTTTCACGACCTTTCTATCCTTATTATAGTGACCCTTTAGGGACTGGAATAAATAACCAGACTTGTTGTTTGTTGTCTGTTCTTGTCTGGGACAAACCACGAAGGTCAAGGACGCGCCGCGATTTTAAGCCGGGCAATCACCAGGCTCCCCGCCCCCCGGGTGATGGTCAGCCCGCATTGGGGGCCGTAGAGGATGCGCAGGCGCAGGTTCACGTTGGCGATGCCGATATTCCCCGTAGTCCGGGGAGAGGAGGCGGGCAATGTGGGCCTCGTCCTCGGGCCGGAGGCCGCCGTCGTTTTCAATCTCCAGAATAAGGAAGTTTCCCTGGCGGCTTCCCCGGAGGGCCACCCGGCCCTGGCCTTTAGGGCCGACGCCGTGCTCTACGGCGTTTTCGATCATCGGCTGGAGAATCAGCCGGGGGACCAGGCAGTCCATCAGCTCCTCCGGCAGGTCCGTATCCACCGTCAGCCGCTTGCCGAAGCGCTGGGTGATGATGTACAGGTAGGCGTTGACATAGGTCATCTCCTCCGCCAGCCGTACCTGGGGGCTGCCCCTCCGGTCCAGGGCCGCGTCCAGCACGGTGGACAAGGACTCGATCATCCGGGAGGCCTTTACATCCCCGCACATCCGAGCCTGCCAGTTGATGGTTTCCAGGGTATTGTTGAGGAAGTGGGGGTTGATATGGGCCTGGAGGGCTTTGATCTGGGCGTCCCGGCGGGCCAGCTCCTCCTGGTAAAGTCGGTTGAACTGCCGGCGCAGCTGGCCGGACATCTGGTTGAAGGAGTCCGTCAGGTATTGAAACTCCCGGCTTCCGGTTCCGGACTCAATTTGATAGCCCAGCTCCCCCTGGCGGATATGGGCAGCGCCCTCCATCAAATCCCGGATGGGCTGGGAGATTCTCCGGCGGAAAAAGCGGAAGGTGAACAGCAGCAGCAGGGAAAGCCCCATAGCCGGGAGGAGCCAGCGGTAGCTGTCCGCCCCGGTGAAGAGGGCACCGTAGTCCAGGGACGCCGTCCCGCTCAGGGTGTAGTTCCGCCCACGGATGGTATTATGCTCCAAGGTCCGTCCCCCCAGCGGGGGCGGCGCGTCCCCCTTTAGGGTGAGGGTGACCTCCGGCCCCAGGCTGATGGACACCGCCGCCGCCCAGGGCAGCAGCCCCAGGTCCCCGAAGAAGCAGTCCGTGTTCAGGGCCAGGGTCCCAATGGGACGGCAGCCGGAGTCCATCAGGTTCCGCACCAGGTAGACCCGCCCCTCCTGTTCCCAAAAGCCCACTGTGGTGTCCAGCTCCGCCGCCAGGGCCCGGACTGGCTCCGTGTCCCGCCCCCAGAGTTCCCGGGCCTGGCTGTGCAGCAGGCCGGAGCTGCCGTTGACCACGGTGATGGTCCGCTCCTCCGGGTCCTCGGCGAAGCAGAACACCCCGTAGAGGAAGCGGCTGTCCGACTGGTACAGGCGGCCCAGCAGCGAGGAGAGGCGGCGGTAGAGCTGGGGATAGCTGCCGTTATGCCGATACTGGCTCCACGCCTCCCGGAGTTCCGGGTCATAGGAGGGCAGGCGGGAGGCCTCCACAGCGCTGTCCACCCGGTTGGTGCCCAGGTGGAGATTCAGCTGGAACTGCTCATCCATGGCCCGCTCCTTCTGCCGCCCCGCGCCGGAGAGCAGGTACCAGCCCGTTACCGAGGCCGCGATGACCATGGGCAGCAGCCAGCACAGCAGGATGATGAGGGACATCTGCTGGCGCAGGGAGGGGGTATGTTTCTTCATAGCGGTTTCCTCCTGCTTTCAAAATACCCCGCCGTTTCCGGCGGGGTATTTGTTTATTCGACGTTCCGCCCCTCCAGGTTCAGAAAGGACTCCATGCGGCAGGCAATTTCCACCGCCCGCTGGGCGGTGTCCATCTCGCAGAACACCCGCAGCAGCGGCTCCGTGCCCGAGAAGCGGCAGACCACCCAGCCGCCGCCCTGGAAGTACACCTTGCAGCCGTCGGCGTAGCTGGCGCGGCCAATCTCCAGGCCGAAGTCCGGCAGCAGCTTATCCTCCAGGACCGTGCGCCGGATGCGCTCCTGCTCCTCCCGGGAGAAGGGGTAGCCCCGCTCCACCATCTCGAAGCCGCCGCACTGCTCCGTGATCTCCCGGTACAGCTCCGACAGGCTCTGGTTGGTGGAGGCCATCATCTCCACCAGCAGGACGGCGGCGTAGATGCCGTCCTTTCCCTGGATGTGCCCCCGGACGGTGAGGCCGCCGGAGCTCTCCCCGCCGATGACCGCCCCGGTTTCCAGCATCTTGGCGGAAATGTGCTTGAAGCCCACCGGGACCTCGTAGCATTTCTCGCCGAACCGGGCGGCGATGGCGTCCAGCAGGTGGGTGGTGGCTAGGTTCCGCACCGCCGCCCCGTGCCAGCCCTTGTATTTCAGCAGGTAGTAGTACAGCAGCGCCAGGATTTTGTTGGGATGGAGGAACTCCCCCCGGTCGTCGATGATTCCCAGGCGGTCCGCGTCCCCATCGGTGGCGATGCCGATGTCGCAGCCGTTTTCCAGCACGAAGTTTTGCAAGCCTATCAGAGTCTTGCTGTTGGGGGCGGGAAGCCGCCCGCCGAACAAGGCGTCCCGCCGCTCGTGAATCACGTCCACGTCGCACCGGGCGGTGATAAGGATGGTCTGCAAGGCGGTCTTGGACACGCCGTACATGGGGTCCAAGACCACTCTCAGCCCCCGGGAACGGATGGCGTCCATGTTCACCGCCCGGATGACGGAGTCAATGTAGGCGTTCATGGGGTCAATGATCTGGATCTGCCCGGTGCGGACCCCTTCTTCATAGGGGACCGTGGGAATCTCCGTCCCTTCCAGGGCGGCGGCCTGCTCTTCGATGCCGGCGGTGGCCAGCTCATCCGCGTCCCGGCCCCCCTTGACAAAGACCTTGATGCCGTTGTACAGGGCGGGATTGTGGCTGGCCGTTACCGCCATGCCATAGGGCAGCTCATAATATTTCACGGAAAACATGATCAAAGGCGTAGGAGCCTCCCGCTCCACCACCATGCAGAAAATGCCCGCCCCCGCCATGACCTCGGCGGCCCAGTGGGCGGCCTCCTGGGAGAGGAACCGTCGGCCGTAGCCGATTAAAAAGCCCCGCTGGGCGGCGCCCTCCGCCTTCATCTTCCTGGCTAGGGCCGCGGTGAGCAGCTGGATGTTGGCCTTGGTGAAGCCGTCTCCGATGATGGCCCGCCAGCCTCCGGTGCCGAATTGAATGCGCATACTGTCCCGCTCCTTCCCGTGGTAACCGCTATTTGGTTGACGCTTCCGGCGATCTGCGGGGGAATCAGCCCCTCCACCGCTCGTCCGTTGCAGGTAATCCGGGCCACGCCCTTCTCTACGCCCTGGGGATTCTCCACCTGGATTTGGTAAACGTCCCCCCGCCAGGCCCGGGTAACCTGGAACCCCTTCCAGTCCGCCGGGACACAGGGGTCCACCAGCAATCCGCCGAACTGGGGACGCACCCCCAGGATGTACCGGGCAGCGGCAAAGTAGCCCCAGCCGCCGGAGCCAGTCATAAAGGGATGCCGGGCCCGGCCAAAGGCGCTGTGGTCAGGGCCCATGATGAACTGGCAGTAGGAATAGGGCTCGCTCTGCCGGATTTCTATTTTATCATTTTGCTTGCGCTGCCGGACACAAGGCCTTGTAAAATTTCATGGCCCGGCTTCCCCGGCCCAGCATCGCCTCGGCGCACCAGGCCCAGGGATTGGAGTGGGAGAAGATGGAACCGTTTTCCTTCACGCCGGGGTATACCCGGGCAATGAAGCCGATGCCGTCGTCGGGCTTGGTGTAGGACGGCATGTTCAGCCGGAGGCCGAAGTCCGTGTAGAGATACGCGTCCACCGCGTCCATGGCCTTCCGCCCCCTCTCCGGGCCCGCCGCCCCGGAGAGGACGGCCCAGGCGTTGCTCTCCAGGTGGATCCGGCCCTCGGCGTCGGTGTGGGAGCCGATTTTCCGCCCGTCCGCCGTGATGCCCCGGAGGCACCAGTCCCCGTCCCAGAGTTCCTGCTCACAGAGGGCGGCGACGCTCCGGCGCATGGCCTCGTAGTGTTCCGCGTCCTCCTCCCGGCCCAGGGCCCGGGCCGCGTCTATGAAGTGCCCCCAGGGCCCACACATGGAGGAAGGACACCATGGCGCTCTCCCCGCCACCCAGGTTCAGGCAGTCGTTCCAGTCCGCCCGGAGGCCTTTGCAGATGCCGTGGGCCCCCACCTGCTCTGCGGAAAAGTCCAGGATTTTTTTCAGGTGCTCGTAAACCGTTCCCATCCCGCCGTCCGCGTAACCTACGGTCCGGTGGAAGAAGTCCAGCTCTCCGGTCTCCCGGACGTACTCCGCCACGGTGGCCACCAGCCACAGGGCGTCGTCGGCGCAGGCGTCGTCCAGGCCGTGGACGATGCTGGCTTTGTCCGGCGTGGGGATGACGGTGGGAGACTTGAAGGCGGGTTTTTCTGCCGGGGGCCCGAACCAGGCCGGGTCAAAGAGGTGCAGCCCGTACCCGGAGGAGGTCAGCCCCTGGAGCAGCTGCAAGATCCGCTCCCGGCACTTGTCCGGGTTGGAGTGGGGGATGGTCATGGAGTCCTGGGCGGTGTCCCGGTAGCCAAGGCCCGTGCGGCCCCCCACCTCGATGAAGGAGGCAAAGCGGGAGAACAGGACGTTGACCTCGCTCTGGTACAAGTTCCACACGTTGAGCATGGTGTTCATGTCCGGGTCCGGCGTGGATGCCTGGAGCTTAGAGAGTTTTTCGTCCCAGTACTGTGCCAGATCCTCCAGGGCTCTGTCCGCCGCCGCCGGGTCCCGGTACCTTTCCCGGACGCGCCGCCCTTCCTCCAGGCCGCCCTCGCCCAGCATCCAGGTGAGGCGGGCTGTTTCGCCGGGGGCCAGCGCCAGCTTCTTTTGCAGCACAGCGCAGTGGTTGCCGCCCTTTTCAAAGGAACCGGAGCATTTCCCCCGCTCCACGGCCAGGGGATTGGACTCCGTGCGGTAGGGGCCCAGGAAAGAATCCCGCAGGCAGTCGAAGCCACCGGGCGTAAAGGAGGCGGCCATAAACTGGTGGGCCCGCTCATAAAAGAGCTCGTAGTCGATGATCCCGTCCTCATACCGGCTTCCGGCGCAGTAGAGGGACATCTGGAAGTTCTGGTTGTCAATGGAGATCTGGTGGTAGGAGAACTCGGCGTAGGACCAGACGCTGAGGGCCCGGGGCCGGCCGGAGGCGTTCTCCAGCCGCAGCTCCCAGAGCTCCACGTTCTCCCCCCGGGGGATGAACAGGGTCTGGGCGGCTTTCAGGCCGTTTCGGGTACACTCATAGACGGAATAGCTCAGCCCGTGGCGGCAGCGGTAATGCTCCCGGGGTCCGCCGCAGGGCTGCCAGGAGACGGACCAGGATTCCCCCGTCTCCTCGTCCCGGAGGTAGAGATAATGCCCGGGGCGGTCCATGGGTACGCCGTTGGGCCGGAAGCGGGTGATCCGGTGGTGTTCCGGGCTCTTGTAAAAGAGATAGCCCCCGGCGGTGTGGTTGACCACGGCGCCCAGGTCCTCCACGCCCAGGTAATTCGTCCAGGAGACGGGCACGTCCACCCGGTCAATGACATATTCGTCGTTTTTGGTCAAAGTGTTCGTATTTCATGGGAACCCCCTCCTAATTGATATAGCGTTTTTATTATAGCATAGTTCCCACCACAGGCGATATCAGGAAATGCGTTCTTTTGCCCCTGGCTGGCGGCTGTGAAGGGACTTCCCGGCCACGGGGTTTGGCGGGGAAAAAGGCCTGGCCCCCGCCGGAGGAGCGTCCTGTTTTTCCGGAACGGATTCCGGGTTGCACATTGCCGGAGAGTGTGGTATATTGATGTCATATAAAGGGGGATGAGGCATGGAACCCATTGCGTATTTGTGGAAGGACCGGAAGCGTTTTTTCGGGATGCCCCTGTCCTTTACCCGGTACCGCCTCAGCGAGGACCGTCTCTTCTGCGAGACGGGCTTCCTCAATGTGAAATCCGATGAGGTGCTGCTTTACCGGGTCCGGGACCTGCGGCTCACGATGAGCCTGGGCCAGCGGATTTTTGGGGTGGGGACGGTGTGCGTGGTGTCCTCGGATAAGAGCATTCCGCACCTGGACCTGAAAAACGTGAAGGACCCCAGGACCGTGAAGGAACTGATCCACCAGAATGTGGAGGCGGCCAAGGACAGGCGCCGCATGCGCGCCACGGAGCTGCTGGGCGGGGAAGACGGCCCGGTTTGCCAGGAGTACAACGGGGACGAGGACATGGACCTGGACGGGGAGGAGCCCTGATCCGGGAGCGCGCCGCGAAGAGAAGCAGAAGTGAAGCCCCGGGGGGAGAACCCTCCGGGGCTTGCCGCTGCCAGTATGAAAAACAGGACCTCCGGCCCAGGCCGGGGGCCCTATTTTTTACGCCCAATTAGGAAGGTAAAATTACGATATACCCTTGGCCATGTCCGCGTACCAGTAGGCGCTGTCCTTCAAAATCCGCCGCTGGCTGGGATAATCCACGTAGACCAGGCCAAAGCGTTCGCCATAGCCGCTGTGCCACTCAAAATTATCCGTGAGGGACCAGTGGAAGAAGCCCCGGATATCCGCCCGTTCCGCTCCCCGCCGGAGGGAATCCAGATACCGGGCCAGGAAGTCGATCCGGTCCGGGTCGTGGACCTTGCCGTCCAGGAAAATGTGGTCGTTGCAGCTCAGGCCGCACTCTGAGACATACAGGGGCAGGCCGTACCTCCGGTAGAGGTCCTCGTAGCCGTACTCCATAATTTCCGGCGTAATGGGCCATTTCAGCGCCGTCTGGGGAAAGCCGGGAACCCGGGGGAGATAGACGGGCTCCCCGCCGGGGCCAGCGGCGATTTCGTGGCCGTTGTAAGAATTGACGCCAATCATGTCGGGCACGGCGTGCATGATTTCCCACTCCTCCGCCGTCACCTCCGCCATCAGCGCGGCGAGCTGGGGCCCCTCCGGCTCCACGTGGCCGAGGCAGGCCGCGTCCAGCCCGCAGGGATGGGTGAACATCCAGTCCCCATCCGGCATGGCAAAGGCGGCCTTGGCGGAGGCCGTCCGGTCCTCCGGGGCGTGGGGCCAGCAGAGCCGCCCGGTGGAGGCAAGGCCTGCCTGGGCGGCGGGGTCCGCCTCGCGGATGGCCCGGGCCGCCAGGCCGTGGGCCATCATCAGGTGCTTCCAGCACCGTACCAGCCGGGACAGGCCATATTGCTTCCCCGGGGCGTGCAGTCCCTGGGCATAGCCCAGGCTCAGAACGATCTGGGGTTCATTCAGGGTAAAATAATGATGAACCCGCCCCCGGAAATGGGCCGCCATCATCCCAGCGAAGCGGCCAAAGGCCCGGGCGGTTTCCGGGACCAGCCAGCCGCCCCGGCCCTCCGCCGCCTGGGGCAGCTCCCAGTGGTAGAGGGTTACCCAGGGGGTGATTCCCCGGGCGAGACAGGCGTTTACCACCCGGTCATAATAGGCCAGGCCCCCGGGGTTCCAGGTTCCGTCCCCCAGGGGGTCCACCCGGGCCCAGCTGGTGGAGAAGCGGTAGTGCCGGATGCCCAGCTGGGCCAGGATGTCCAGGTCTTCCTCAAAGCGGTGGTAGCCGTCGCAGGCTGTGGAGCCGTCGCCGCCTCCGGCGATGGCCCCCGGGCGGCGGCAGAAGGCGTCCCATATGGATTTCCCGCCGCCGTCCAGACGGGAGTGGCCCTCGGTCTGATAAGCGCTGGAGGCGGCGCCCCAGACAAAATCCTCTCGAAATCCCATGCGCTCACCCCATGACCACGCGGACGGACACGCGGCTCCCCGCCGGGGCGGGGGGGATCACGTTCCCCTCCAGCCGTGTGCCGTCCACAACTAGTTCCTTTACGCCCCGCTGGACGCCTTCCGGGTTTTCCACGGCGATTTGGTATTCCGCCCCCCGGAAGCGGCGGCGGACCGTGAAGCCCGCCCAGCTGGAGGGGATGCAGGGGTCCGCCCGCAGCCCGTCCAGCTCCGGCCGGATGCCCAGGATGGCCTGGGAGACGGCGGCGAAGCTCCAGGCGGCGGCGCCCGTGAGCCAGCTGTTCTTGGCCTCGCCGAAGGATGCCGCGTCCTTGCCCGCTACCATCTGGCTGTAGACATAAGGCTCCGTGCGGTGAATCCCGGCGCAGTCCTCCAAATAAGCCGGGCAGAGCTTCCGGTAGGTCTCGAAGGCCCGGTCCCCGTGGCCCAGCACCGTTTCCGCCCAGGTGATCCAGGGATTGTTGTGGGAGAAGATCCCCGCGTTTTCTTTGTACCCCGGGGGATAGCTGCTGATCTCCCCCAGCTCCAGGTGGTAGGTGGTGTAGGGCGGCTGGTGGAGCACGATGCCGAACCGGGTGTCCAGCCGCTCCTCCACGCTCTTCAGGGCCTGGGCCGCCTGGCCGCTTCCGACTCCAATGCCCGCCATGACGCACATGCCCTGGGGCTCAATGTAAATCTGGCCCTCCGCACAGTCCTGGCTGCCCACTGGGGCGCCGGAGGCGTCGTAAGCCCGGCGGAACCAGGCCCCGTCCCAGCCCGCGGTGAGAACGGCCCGCTCCATGGCCTCCACGGCCTGGAAGCAGGCCTCCGCCTCTTCCGCCAGGCCCCGGCGGCGGCAGAGCTCCCCATAGCGCCGCCCGTAGAGGACGAACATCCCGGCGATAAACACCGACTCCGCCGCTGGCCCCTCGCTGGGGCCGGTGGTCTGGAAGCTCTCCCCGGGATGGCGGGAGAAGCAGTTGAGGTTCAGGCAGTCGTTCCAGTCCGCCCGCCCGATGAGGGGCAGGCCATGGGGGCCCAGGTGCTCCGCCGTGTAGCGGAAGCTGCGCCGCAGGTGCTCCATCAGGGGAGCGGCGGCGGCCTCGTCGTTGTCAAAGGGGACCCGCTCGTCCAAAATGCTCCAGTCCCCCGTCTCCCGCAGGTAGGCGTCCACCCCGGCAATGAGCCAGAGGGGGTCGTCGTTAAATCCGCTGCCCACGGCCAGGTTCCCCTTCTTGGTCAGGGGCTGGTACTGGTGGTAGGCGCTGCCGTCGGGGAACTGGGTGGCGGCGATGTCCAGGATCCGCTCCCGGGCCCGCTCCGGAACCATGTGGACGAAGCCCAGCAGGTCCTGGCAGGAGTCCCGGAAGCCCATGCCCCGGCCCGTGCCGCTTTCGAAGTAGGAAGCGGAGCGGCTCATGTTGAAGGTGACCATGCACTGGTACTGGTTCCAGGTGTTAACCATCCGGTCCAGCGTTTCCTCCGGGGAGCGGACCTGGAAATTGGAGAGCAGTCCCTCCCAATAGCGGCCCAAGGCCTGGAAGGCGGCTTCACTCTGCTCCCGGGTCCGGTAGCGTTCCATCAGCGCGTGGGCCCGCGCCTTGTTGATCACGCCGGGGGCGGAGAACTTCTCCTCCTCCGGGTTTTCGATGTACCCCAGGCCCAGGAGAAAACGCTCCTCCGCTCCCGGGGCCAGCTCCACGTGGAACTGCATGGCGCCCACCGGGGCCCAGCCCTGGGCCAGGGAGCCCGTACAGGCCCCCTTCCGCACCGCCTCCGGCGCGGCGGGGGAGCCATAGGGGCCCATGAACGCGTCCCTGGCAGTATCGAAGCCCTGGAAGGGGCGGTCGGCCCAGAAGACCGCGTAGTGGTCCCGGCGCTCCCGGTACTCGGTTTTGTGGTAGATGGCATTGGCCTCCACTTCCACTTCTCCTGTGGAGAGGTTCCGCTGGAAGTTGGTGCTGTCGTCCACTGCGTCCCAGAGGCAGAACTCCACGAAGGGGAAGAGCTCCAGGACCTTCCGCTCCCCGGAGCGGTTTTCCACGGTCAGCTCCATCAGCAGGCACCGCTCCCCCCGGGGGACAAAGAGCCGCTGGACTGCCAGGACGCCGTGTTTTTCGCCTTCAATCTGCGTATAGCCCAAGCCGTGGCGGCAGCGGTAAGCATCCAGCTCCGTCTGCACGGGCTGCCAGCCAGGGTTCCAGATAAGGTCCCCGTCCTTGATATAGACGTGGAAGCCCTCCTGGTCCGGGGGACAGTTGTTGTAACGGTAGCGGATGATCCGGCGCAGGCGCGCGTCTTTATAGAAGCAATACCCCCCCGCAGTGTTGGACAGCAGGGCGAAGAAATCCTCGCTGCCCAGGTAGTTGATCCAGGGAAGGGGGGGCCGGGGCGTGGTCACGACATACTCCCGCCGGGGAGCGTCAAAGCATCCGAATTGCATAGGGCGTTTCCTCCTATATGGATGATAAGCAGTCTCTTTTCTATCGTAGCGAAAACGATTAAGTTGTCGGCTTGACCAATTTACTAAAGACAGGATATCGGATTTTATTATAAAATGCAAGAGTAAATTTCTAATTTTTCACATTTTTGAAATAAACGATTCCCTGGCTGGACTTAGAACTGAGCCGGGCCCCTGCTGGACGAAATTTTAAGTAAATTTTCGTATACGCAATGCCTAAAATTTCGTAATATTCTTCGGGGAAATTTACAAAATGTAGAGTTTTGACGGAAAAAGTCAAAAAAGGACTTGCATTTTTTGGCAAAATCAGGTATGTTGAATTTACGAAAACGATTAAGGAATTCGCAAGAGAAGGAAGGCGGTCACAGGAAATGGTCTCCATGAAAGACATTGCCCAGCGCTGCGGGGTTTCTGTTGCCTCGGTCAGCAAGGCCCTGAACGGACAGCAGGATATCGGCCAGGAAACCCGGGAGCGCATCCTCCGGGCCGCCGATGAGATGGGCTACCTGACCAACTCCGCCGCCCGGGCGCTGAAGACCAACCGCACCTATCACATAGGCGTGCTGTTTGTGGACGAGCGCCGCAGCGGCCTGGCCCACGAGTACTTCTCCGCTGTCCTTAACAGCTTGAAGGAGGAGGCGGAGGCCAGGGGTTACGACATCACGTTTATTAACCGCCACGCGGGGAACAAGCCCACGACCTATCTCCAGCATTGCCTCTACCGCAGCTTGGACGGCGTGATTATCGCCTGTGTGGATTTCAACGACCCCCAGGTTCTTGAACTGGTGAACTCCTCTTTGCCAGTGGTGACGATTGACCACGTGTTCAACAACCGCATGGCGGTGGTTTCGGACAACGTCAGCGGCACGGAGGCCCTGGTCCGCCATGTCTCCGGGCTGGGCCACCGGAGGATCGCCTTTATCCACGGCGAGCGTACCGCCGTTACGGAAAACCGACTGACGGGCTTCTACCGGGCCTGCGAGGAGCTGGGAGTGGAGGTGCCCGGGGAATACGTGGTCGAGGGAGTTTACCACGACCCGGACCGCTGCGGGGAGCTGGTCCGCACTCTGCTGGAACTGCCGGAACCCCCTACCTGTATTCTGCTGCCGGACGATTTTTCCGCCATCGGGGGGCTCAACGCCATTCAGAAGATGGGCCTCCGGGTGCCGGAGGATGTGTCCGTCACCGGGTACGACGGCATCCACCTGGCCAGTGTCATCCACCCCCGGCTGACCACCTATTATCAGGACACGGACGTCCTGGGGAGGACCGCTGCGGCCAAGCTGGTCGAGCTGATCGAAAAGCCACGGACCGCCCTGCTGGACCGCTTTTTGATTCCCGGCGCGCTGCGGGAGGGCCTGTCTGTCCGGCGGCTGGACTGAAGGATTTCAAAAGAAGCCATGGCTTCTTTTCCCTGCGGCGGAGCCGCAGGGAAACCCCACTGGTGATTCCCGCGCCGGGGGCGCGGTTCACAATTGAATGGTTCCAATAAAAGCGTCCCAGATTTTATGAAGGAGGATTTTTGAGATGAAAAAGTTGTTTGCCCTGCTGCTGGTCCTAGTTATGCTCCTGTCCCTGGCCGCCTGTGGGGACAAGGGTGAAAGCGAGCCTTCCGGCGGCGGCACGGCCCCTGCGGAGCCCGCTCCCGCCGAGCCAGACGGGGAGGGCAAGGTGTTCAACATCCATGCCTGGAACGAGGAGTTCAAGGGCTTCTTTGAAAAGTACTATGAGGTTCCCGAAGGCATCACCGTCAATTGGATCATCACGCCCAGCACCGACGGCGCCTATCAGGATAAGCTGGACGCCGCCCTGCTGGGCCAGTCCGGGGCCGCTGACGACGACAAGGTGGATATGTTCCTGGCGGAGGCGGACTACATCCTCAAATACACCAACAGCGGCGCCACCCAAGACGTCACCGCCCTGGGCGTTACAGACTTCTCCAACGCCTATCCCTATACGGTCCAGGCCGCTTCCGACGCCAGCGGTGTGGTGAAGGGCGTGTCCTTCCAGTGCTGCCCCGCCGCCATGATTTACCGCCGCTCCATCGCCAAGGACGTGCTGGGTACCGACGATCCCGCCGAGGTCCAGGCCGCCGTCTCCGATTGGGACAAGTTCAACGCGGTGGCGGAGCAGGCCGCGGCCAAGGGCTATCTGATGACGGCCTCCGAGGCCGCCACCTACCGGGTGTTCTCCAACAACGTCACCTCCCCCTGGGTGGATGGGAACAACAAGCTCCAGATCGACGCGAACATCCAGGCCTGGATGAAGCAGGCCAAGGAATTCTCCGATAAGGGCTATACCCAGGACTGCGACATCTGGTCTGACGAGTGCACCGCCCAGATGTTCGCCTCCGGCAAGGCCATGTGCTACTTTGGCCCCGCGTGGTACTTCAACTTCTCCATGGGCAACGCCCAGGACGCCGAAAAGGGCTGTTCCGGTGACTGGGCCATCTGCGAGGGCCCCCAGGCCCACTTCTGGGGCGGCACCTGGCTGCTGGCTGCCTCCGGCTCTGACAACCCCACCATGCTGGCGGATGTTATGAACACCTTCATCAATAATGAGGAAGTCTGCTCCAACCTGGTGGAAAAGGAAGCCCAGTTCTCCAATAACAAGGCCGTCAACGCCAAATTCGCCGAGGACCCGGACTTCGGTTCCGAGTTCCTGGGCGGCCAGAACGACACCGCCATGTTTGCCGAAATGGCCGGAAACATCAAGTTTGAAAACCAGACCGTCTATGACCAGCTCCTCAACGAGGGCCTCCAGGCCAACTGGCGGGAGTACTGCAAGGGCACTGTCTCCGAGGAAGAGGCTATGAGTAACTTCTACAAGTATGTCAACGAGAAATATCCCAGCGTCGTCACCCCGTAAAATCAGGACCCGCGCCGCCTTGTAACGCGGCGGACCGGCGGCTGGGGCAGGGAGGAGCCCTGCCCCAGCCGTCCTTGTCTCCGCCGATTTTCAACCGAAGGAGGAATCCGCCATGGGAAAGCAGCCGCTCCGCCGGAAGGGCGTCAGCTACGCCAAGTGGGGTTATATTTTTATCGCGCCGTTTTTCCTCGCATATGCCGTTTTCCACCTGGCCCCCCAGGTGCTGACCGTTTATAACAGCTTCTTTGAAAACTACCGGGAGGGCCTGACCCAGGTAGGGCCGAACTTCGTGGGGCTGAAAAACTACGCCGCCCTGTTTACCCCGGATTCCAGCGGCAGCGTGGACATCCTGAAGTATGCGGGCAACACCTTGGCCCTCTGGCTGGGGGGCGCGGTGCCCCAGATTCTCGTCGCCCTGCTGCTGGCCATCTTTTTCACCAGCTACCGCCTGCGGATCAAGGGGCAGGCCTTTTTCAAAGCCGTGATCTACCTGCCCAACCTGATTATGGCCTCCGCTTTTTCCATGCTGTTCTATACCCTGTTCTCCAACGTGGGCCCGGTGAACCAGCTCCTGATGCAGCTGGGCTGGTCGGACCATGTCATCGACTTCTTTGCCGTGAAGTTCACCGTCCGGGGCCTCATCTGCCTGATGAACTTCCTGATGTGGTTCGGAAACACCACCATCCTCTTAATGGCGGGCATTATGGGGATCGACCAGAGCCTTTTCGAGGCTTCCACCATCGACGGGGCCAGCTCCCTCCAGACCTTCTTCCGGGTGACGCTGCCCCTGCTGACGCCTATCCTGGTCTATACCGTCATTACGGCCCTCATCGGAGGCCTTCAGATGTTTGACGTTCCCCAGGTGCTCACCAACGGCCTGGGCACGCCCAACCGCTCGTCTACGACCCTGATTATGTACCTGAACAACTACCTGGGCACCAGTAAGAACTATGGCATGGCCGGGGCCATTTCGGTGGTGGTCTTCCTCCTCACTGGCCTGCTCAGTGTCCTGGTGTTCAAGTCCCTGGCCCGGCAGCGGGAGCCGTAAGGAGGCGGGAGAGATGAAACACGCGAATACTTCCGAGAGCCACAAAGCCCGGGCCATGCTGCTGGCTACCCGCGCGGTGGTTTACGCGGTTCTGGTTTTCCTGAGCGTTTTGTGCCTGTTCTCTTTCTATCTGCTGATTGTCAACGCCAGCCGTTCCAACGCGGACCTTCAGGGCGGCTTCCGGTTCCTGCCCCAGGGGAATTTTCTGGTAAACCTGAAAAACGCCTGGAACGACGCGTCCATCAACATCCCCCGGGGCATGCTGAACAGCTTCATAGTGGCCTCCTGCACCGCCCTGCTGACCACCTATTTCTCCGCCCTGACGGCTTACGGCCTCCACGCCTATGAGTTTAAGCTGAAACGGGCGGCGTTCACCTTCATCCTGGCGGTGATGGTAATTCCCAAGCAGGTTTCCGCCGCAGGCTTCGTGCAGCTGTGCTACAAGTTCCACCTGACCAACAGCTACCTGCCCCTGGTTCTCCCCGGCGTGGCGGCCCCCATTGTGTTTTTCTACATGAAGCAGTACATGGAGAGCACCCTGCCCATGGAGATCATCGACGCTGCCCGGGTGGACGGTTCCGGGGAGTTTTATACCTTTAACCGGATCATCCTGCCCATGCTCAAGCCAGCCCTGGCGGTGCAGATGATCTTCTCCTTCGTGGAGTCCTGGAACAACTACTTCCTGCCCGCCCTGCTGCTGGATAAGGCGGAGCTGAAGACCGTTCCCATCATGATTGCCCAGCTCCGGGCGGCGGACTACTCCAAGTTCGACCTGGGCAAGGTGTACATGTTCATCCTGCTGGCGATCCTGCCAGTTCTGGCGGTGTACATATTCCTGTCCAAATCCATCATCAAGGGTGTCACCGCCGGTTCCGTCAAGGGCTGACGCCTTTCCCTCTGCGGAAAAAAGCGCCGCGGGCCCTTTGCCCCGGCTCTTTTTTTACTGGAACGGGGACGTTAGGCAGGCGCGGGAGGCGGGCTGGATTCCCGCAGGAGGCGCGGGCCGGCGGGCCCGCTGATGAAACACGGCGGTTCTATGCGGCTTCCACCGGGCCTCTTGTATCGGAATGGGGATTTTTTCGTATAATATAGGCTTATCTAACTAAAGGAGGAGCCCTTATGCGAAACAAAAACAGCCTGACCCTGACGCCGGAGGGAATCCGGCGCTACGCCGTCCACCTGCTGGAGCAGGAGCGGGCGGCGGGGACCGCGCAGAAGTACGCCGCCGACCTCTCCGGCCTTTGCCAGTGGATGGGGGGACGGCCGCTGACCAAAGCCGCGCTGATTGAGTGGAAGGCGTACCTCATCGGGCGTTACGCCCCGGCGTCCGTCAATTCCAAGCTGGCGGCGGTCAACGGCTTCTTGGCCTTTTCCGGCCATGCGGAGATGGCCTTGCGGCAGCTGAAAATCCAAAAGGCGGTTTTCTGCGACAAGAACCTGGAACTGAGCCGGGCAGAGTACGCCCGCCTGGTGGCCGCCGCCCGGGAGGGGGGCTGTGAACGCCTGGCCCTGGTGATTCAGACCATCTGTGCGACGGGCATCCGGGTGTCCGAGCTGCGTTTCATCACCGCCGAGGCCATCCGCACAGGGCGGGCGGAGGTCAGCAATAAGGGGAAGCGGCGGACGGTCTTCCTGCCCAACCAGCTGCGCCAGGTGCTGGGCGGGTATCTCCAAAAGCAAAAACGCACCGCCGGGGCGGTGTTTGTAACCAGGACCGGAGAGCCGCTGGACCGCTCCAACATCTGGCGGGATATGAAGCGTTTGTGCAGCCAGGCCGGGGTTGCGCCGGAAAAGGTGTTTCCCCATAATCTCCGTCACCTCTTCGCCCGGACCTATTACTCCAAGGAAAAGGACCTCTCCCGCCTGGCGGACCTGCTGGGACACTCCAGCGTCAACACCACCCGCATCTATACCATGGAGAGCGGCGGGGTCCACGCCAAGCAGATGGAACGCCTGGGATTAGTTTTGACAACATAATTTTCATTATGTTGTTGTTAGCCCGTCCTTTCCTCCGCCCACAGGCTACATATGCAAAAAAAGAACGGATGGCAGGCCATTTTGGGCATTCGGAATAGACGGAAGCGGCATGGGGCCGAATCCGTCTCATTTTGATACGATTTTAACATAAAGAGCCTTGCTCATGGCATAAAAAAGGGCTTGAAAAATGCCGGCTTACCTGCTATAATAACTCCATTATAGCGTCCGCTGGACGGTGTAATCACAACATAATGAAAACTATGTTGTATCCTTCCTCCGCCTCAACAACATAATGAAAATTAAGTTGTCATTTCCTAGGAGTTACCGCGAAACCAGGCGGAAAGAGACACTTTTTTCATGAGACTTTTGGGGAGGCAGAGGCAGGATATGAAGTTTAATTTTTGGAAGCCGCGTTTTATCGCGGAGGACCTGGGGAGCGCCTTGCGCCAGGAGAGCGGGGAGGCGGCGGAAGAGGGAATCAGCGTGCTGTTCCCCCGGATCAACGAGGGAATGCCCCTGGAGTTGGCGGCGGGAAGGGGGGACCCTCTCCTGTCGGGAAGAATGACCCAGTTCAGCAAGGAGACGCTGACGCTGGAGCGGATTCCCGGGACGCTGTCCTTTCCGCTGCTGGAGACGGGGCTTCCCATAACGGTCCGGGGCTATGACAGCGGCATGGAGCCCGTGAACCTGTCTGGCAGCGTTGTGGAATCCACCCGGGTCCGGTGCGTCATTGGGGAACTGGCCCTTGTGCCCTACCAGAACCAGCGGAAGAATTCCCGCCAGCCCATTGATATCCCCGCCAATTTTTATGCCCTGAGCGACCGCCATATGGCCAAGCCCCAGAAATGCCGGGTCACTGACATCAGCGCCGGGGGCGCCCGGGTTATTTCCAGGAGCGCGTATTCCGTGGGGGAGGCGCTCCGCCTCCGGCTGGAGCTGGTGAAGGGGGAGGGGTACACCTCCTACTGGGGAGAGATTGTCCGGGCGGAAGCGGCTGGGGACGGGAACTTTGAATATGGCTTTCTCTTTGAACAGCTGAACCGGCGGCAGATTGACGCCTTGACGCGGGATATCCAAAGGATTCAGCGGGAGCTGAAGCAGAAATTGGAAGTGTGAGCGGGCCGGACGGCGGCCATTGGCAAGAGAGATACAGGAGGGAGTCATGATGAGGAGACGGCTGGACCTGGCAAAGCTGCTGGCGTTCGGAATGGCGCTGGCGTTCCTGGCGGCGCTGCTTCCACTGGCGGCGCTGGCTGTTGAGGAAGAGAATGGAAGTCCCGGCGGCGCGTATGAAGACGGGACAGGCGCTGGGAATTCCGGGGAGGAGCTGGAGCCTGGGACTCCGGCGGAGCCCGCGCCGGAGCCGGAACCGCCAGAGCATGGCGGGGAGTCCGGGACCCCGGCGGAGCCCGCGCCGGACCCGGAGCCGCCGGAGCATGGCGGGGAGTCCGGGACCCCGGCGGAACCTGCGCCGGAGCCGGAACCGCCGGAGCATGGCGGGGAGTCCGGGACCCCGGCGGAACCCGTGCCGGAACCGGAGCCGCCAGAGCATGGCGGGGAGTCCGGAACCCCGGCGGAACCGCCGGAGGGCGCCGGAGATGGGGACGCCCCGCTGGAAGAACTGCCGGAGGAGGGGGACATACCGACAGCAGGGCTGGAAGTCCCGGCGGTTCCGGAAGCTCCGGAGGTCCTGGCGGCCTCTCTGTCCGCCGATACCCGGGGCAGGATTACGCTGGACGGCTCCCTGGCCGATTGGGCGGAGGTCCCGGAGATGACCCATGGGGATCCCGCCATTGACGGCTGGAAGGCGGCCCTGGACCTGGAGGGGAACCTGTACCTGTGCTTTACCGGGATGGCGTCTACCTCCTACGACGAATCCTATTTTTACAAGTCCGTGATTATCCACCAGGGCGGGAACCTCCAGCAATCGACGCTCCGGGACCTGCCCCAGACGTTTGACGGCGGGGAGGTCGTAGTGGAGAGCGGGGCCAATGTACAGAGCGCCGCGCCCTATTATCTGGAGGCCATGATTCCCGCCGCCTATGTTTCCGGAGGGGAGGGCACGCTCACCCTGGGCTGGGACGGCCCTCCGGTGCCCCTGTCCCAGCTTCCGGTGCTGGACGGGGTGGACCTGCCCAAGGTGGAGCCTGTCTATGACGGCATCTCCATTGACGGCAGCTTTTCCGACTGGGACGCGGTGCCGAAATACCCGTTTCAAGACACGAATCCTGGATGGAACAACCTAGACAGCGCCGCCTTCTTATTCGACGGCGACCTCTATGTATACATCAAGGAAGTGCCCGGCGGCGATGCCGCGACAGCGGGCTCCCTCAGTACGGGCAACTACGTCATCACAACGGACTTGGGCCGGGTCCTGAAGTTCCAGCTGAAAAAGGAAAACGGCGGCTCCGTCTATGGCGTCGCAGGGGCGGAGGCCCGCCATGTGGGCATGCAGTGGGAAATCCGGATTCCTGCCAGTGAGCTTCCCTACTACCGGGAAACCCTGTCCTTCGGCCTTTACCTGGAGGAGGCCGCCATTACCGGGGTGTCCAACCTGCAGGGCGGAGGCGGAAACGTGGGCGGCTTTTCCGGCATTGTAATCGACGGGTCCTATGACGACTGGGTGAGCTATCCCCACAGCATCATTGAGTACGCCACCCCCGGCAGCCAGGCTCCACAGACGGATAGCCAGGGCGCCCTGTATTTCGAGGAGGGCAAGCTCTACGGCCATGTAATGACCACCATGCCAGAGCACCTGGCCTCCCAGGGCGGGGACTTCCTGGCCGCCATTGACATTGCCTTCAACGGCGACCGGGAGCAAAAGGGGTTCTTCGAGGAGGGGAATTTCTATCCCTGCATGTTTACGGAGGACGGCCAGATGGTGAACGAGTATACCCGGCTGGAGCCCGGGGTACATACCTTCCGCATCTGTGACATACGGACCCTGGGCGACCCGGAGAGGCAGGTATTCGGCACCATGAAGGTGACGGTGGACGAAAACAGGCTGTGCGACGAGATGGAGTTTGACCTGGACCTGGAGGCCGTAGCGGAGCGCCAGGGCTGCACGGTAAACGACCTGCGCACCATTGAGGCGAGGTTTGGCCGCTTTGGCAGCTGGATCACGATTTCCGGCGCGTCCTCCGGGGCGCTTTTGGGCGTGACGCTCTGCTGCGGCGTGACGGCGGGCACGCTGTTCCGGCGCAGGAAGCGGGGCGGGGCGCTGTGAGTCCGCTGTTTCTGCTGGCAGCGGCGGTCCTGTGGGGGTATCTCCTGCGGGTTTTCCGCCGGGCGGAGCTGCATGCCTGGCGGTTCCTATGGGGCAGCATGGGCCTCTTCGTCCTGTTGATGCTGGGGGTGCAGCCCTGGCTGACCCGGCCCCTGGCCCGCTATGTGTGCGGGCTGGCCGGAGTGGTGGGCCGCCTGACGGGGACCTTTACGGCCTACTTTAAATACGGGATTCTCTATATCCCGGCGGAGGGCAGCTCCGTTACCCTCCAGGTGGATTTTGAATGCTCCGGTGTCATTGAGATCATGGCCTTCCTCTCCCTGCTGGCCTTTTTCAACGTGTACCGCGCCAGTGAGAAGGTGGTGGTGGGGCTTATGGGCTTTGCGTATATCATGGTGTGCAATGCACTGCGGATTGTCATTATCTGCCTGTCCGTCCGCCTGCTGGGCATAGATGCGTATTACATTGCGCATACCTTTGTGGGACGGATTGTGTTTTACCTGTTTAGTGTGTGGCTTTATTTCTATGTGTTTACAAAGCCCCAGGTGGTTCGAATGAAGGTGGGGCGTTTCAGCTATGAGCTTCCTAAAACCGATACTTAACTCCTTTGTCTTCTGGGGGGCCTGGATCATCATTCCGGTGCTGATGGAGATCCTGCCCTCCCTGGGCAGCGTGTTCCTGCTTCTGAAGCGGCGGGTCCAGGGCTTTGCCGCGGCGCCCCGGCCCAGGCTCTACCCGGAGATTACCCTGATTGTTCCGGTGTACAACAGCGCGGATACGCTGCTGGCCTGTGTGGGGTCCATTTACAACAGCACCTACCCCAAGGAGAGCATCCGGGTATTCCTGGTGAATAACCAGAGCCAGGACGAGAGCTTTTCCGTCTTCGCCCAGTGCCAGGCCCGGTTTCCCGGGCTGCGCATCCAGTGGATGGATGCGCAGCAGGGCAAGTCCCGGGCCATGAACCTGGCGCTGTACAACAGCGAGGGGAAATATATCATCAACCTGGACAGCGACGGCGTGCTGGAGCAGGCCGCCCTGGCCAATTTGGTCAACAAGTTCGAGGCCCACCCGGACATCAACTGCATGACTGGCGCCATCCTCACCAGGCCGGACAAGATACGCGCCTACCGGGGCCTGTTCTCCCGGCTGCTGCGGAACCTAGAATTCCTGGAGTATGCCCAGGCGTTTTTGGCGGGGCGGAGCTACGCCTCGGAGCTGAACGCGGTGTATACCCTCTCCGGCGCCTTTTCCGCCTTCCGCAAATCCTCGCTGCTGAAATCCCGCATGTACAACACGGAGACCGTCTGCGAGGACACGCACATCACCTTTCAAATGCGGAAGCTCCAGAACGAGCGGGTGGAAATCTGCGAGAACGCCATTTTTTTTGTGGACCCCATTGAAAGCGCCAACAAGCTCTATACCCAGCGCCAGCGGTGGCAGCGGGGGAGCCTGGAGGTGGCCCAGATGTTCATGAACCGGGATTTCCGCCTGGGCCGCGCCCTGCGGGATGTGAACGTCAAGACCCTTCTCTACGACCACACGTTTGCCTTTCCCCGCCTGATCTGGTACCTGGCGCTGATCTGCATGATGTGCATGCACTATTCCACCAACGTGATCCTGTGGTCCACCTGTATGATTTTCACCTTGTACATCGCGGTGGGCGTTTTTTATTTTATAACGGCGGCGGTGTTTTTGAAGATGGAGCCAGCGCTGAGGCGCTTTTACCTGCGCCTCTGGTGGGGCATCCCGCTGCTGCCCTTTTTCAACCTGGCGGTGTTCTTCATCCGGGTTGCCGGGATTATCAACAGCATCCAGACCGACAGCGCCTGGCGGCAGCGGGACCTGAGCGAGGAACGGGACGCCTTTTCCGCCGCCCTGCGGGAGGATGCCGCCCGGCCCCTTCGGGCCCTGCGCCGGGCCCGCCAGGTGGTGAACCGGACGCCGGAGCCCGCCGGGGCCGGAGAGGACAGGGACGTCCTCTGGTATTTGGGCGCAGGCGTCCTGGTGTTTTTGGGCCTGGGGCTGGTGCTCCTGGTCTATTGGTCGAAAAGTACCTTTCACGTGGAAATCACGGAAATCCTCCACACCCTCCGGGGCCCCTTGGAGGGAACCGGGGAGGGGATGCGGAACGAGGTGCTGGAAGGGCTGCTTCTGCCCCTGGGGGGCATCGCCGCCGTTTGCCTGGCCGCCGCCCTGGCCAGCGCGGCGGCTGGCCGCCGCTTGAAACGGGGGAGGGGCGTTTTCCGGGCGCTTCACACCTGCGCCGCCCTCTGCGGCGCGCTGCTGCTGCTGGGAGGCGTGCTGTACGGGAATTGGGCCTATGGCCTTTTAGACGCCTACCAGCTTGCCGGAACCAAGACGACCCTCTATGAAACCGAGTATGCAGACCCCCGCCAGGTGGCCGTGACGGCGGAGGGGCCGACGAAGAACCTGATTTACATTTATGTGGAGAGCTTGGAGACTACCTACGCCTCCCAGGAGGACGGCGGGAGGCAGGAGGGCGTAAATTACATGCCGAACCTCACCCGCCTGGCCAGGGAAAATTTGAACTTCTCGGATACGGGCTTCATGGGGGGGTTCCACGGGACGGTAGGAAGCACCTGGACCATGGGGGCGCTGCTGTCCTCGACGGCGGGCATTCCCTTTTCTATGGCTTCCCTCTCGGGCATAGACCCCTCCCAGGAGGAGCGCTTTCTCCCCGGAGTGGCCACCCTGGGAGAGGTGCTGGAGTCCAAGGGCTATGTGCAGGAGTTTATGTGCGGCTCGGACAGCAATTTTGCCGGACGGAAAAACTATTTTGAACAGCACGGGAATTACCGGATTTTTGACGCATATACCGCCCGGGAACGGGGCCTGGTTTCCCCGAACTACTGGGTCAACTGGGGGATAGAGGACAAAGTGCTGTTCGGCCTGGCCCGGGAGGAGGTTTTGACGCTGGCGGCGGAGGGGAAGCCCTTTAATTTTACGCTGCTGACGGTGGACCTTCACGCGACGGCTGGCTATGAGTGCCAATGGTGCGAAGACACTTACGAGGTGGGGACGGCGAATGTGGTGAACTGCAGCGACCGCCTGGTGTGGGAGTTCGTGGATTGGTGCCGGGACCAGGATTTTTACGAGAACACTGCCATTGTTATCACGGGCGACCATCCCCGGATGGACGGCTTCCTGGTGGAGGGCGCCCCCTACTATGAGCGGACGGTATACAACTGTTTTATCCACCCCGCCAAGCGGGCCGTTTTGGATGAGAAGACCCGGAGTTTTACCGCCATGGACCTGTTTCCCACGGTCTTGAGCGCCCTGGGCTTTGAGATCGAGGGGGACCGGCTGGGGCTGGGAACGGATTTGTTCTCCAGCCAGGAGACGCTCCTGGAGCGGCAGGGAATCGAGTGGCTGGAGCAGGAGCTTGGAAAGGTGTCGGACTACTATGTGGAGCGCTTCGCGGGGGACGTCCCGCCGCCTGGCGCGTAGGGAAGAACGAGAAAAGCGAGGTGGACATACCGTGAAACGGCTGAAAAAAGAACAGCGGGAAACAAAGAAGAAGAAACGGCATCCGATTGTAGGGATTACCCTGGTGTGCGCGGTGCTGGCATCCCTGTGCGCGGGAACGCTGGCCTGGTTCCTGCTGGCGCGGTATGAGGCGGGGCTGCTGGAGGTCTGCGCGGTCCAGCAGGATGGCTATGTGCAGCTGGTGCTGGACCAGATCCACCTGCGAAGCGGCCAGGAGGGTGTGGAGGACATTCTCTCCACCATGGACGCCTCTTCCAATAAGTACTGGACCTTCTCCCGGGACCAGGACATGCTCTTTGTAAAAGATGTCCTGGAAACCAACAAGTACAAGGGCTTTACCACGGCGACCTATTACGTATCGGACAGCGCCCGGAGCTTTTTAGAGAGCGTCCAGGTGGACCGGGTCAGCCACGCCAGCATCTCCATTGGGGAGAAGGATTACGTGGCTTCCGGCGCGGCCTTTGAGTACCGGGGGGACGTGTACCGCCTGTGCCTGCTGACCAACCGGAGCGTGTTCCTGGACAACAACCGCTTTTTAGGGGCGAGGACGGAGCTGTGCGCCCTGGGAGCGGGGGTCCTGCTCCTGTTTATCATCGTGTCCGTCCTGCTGGCGGGCAAGGTCCGCCGCCTCCAGCTGCGGGGGGACCAGCAGGACGAGGCCATGGAGACGTTAAACCAGAGCCTGGACAAGATGAACAAGCTCTTTGCCCAGCGGGACATGCACGACACCCGGCGGAACCTCTGGTCTAAGGAGGCGCTGCCCTCCTTCATCACCAAGCTGCGGGCCCGGAAGGCCTACCCGCTGTCCCTGGCCCTCCTGCGGTGCTCCGGGGAGAAGGCGGCCCAGGAGCTGCTGGAAATGGCCAGCGTGTCCCTGGACCGGAGCGTGCTGCGCTTTGACCTGGAGGGCTGTGTGATTGGGCTGCTGTTTGTGCGCTGCGACCAGGAGCGGGCCCTGGACAGCGTCATGTCGCTGCTGAACCAGGACGTGAGCCTGGAGGAGTTTTTGCTGTTGTCCAGCGTGGCGGAGGAGCGGGGGCGTTCCGCGCGTTCCGCCGCTGGAAAGGGAGGGGGAGATTGATATGGCGGTGAGGCTGTACCACGAATACCGGTTGAAATTCTACTTGAACGCGAAGCACTATATCATCATCAACGGGCACAAGGGGGAGACGCATCCCCACACCTGGGAGTTTACCTTGACGATCCGCTATGGGCGCAGCTCCTTTGTGGAGTTTAACACCTTTGAAAAGGGCATATCCGACTACATTGCCCCCTTCCAGAACCGGGTGATGAACGAGGTTCCGCCTTTTGATGCCATCCTGCCTACGCTGGAGAACATGACGGACTACCTGGCGGAGGAGTTCCTCCGGATTATCCAGGAGACCGGGGGGCAGCTGCTCCAGGTGGAGGCCAGCGAGACGCCCACCCGGAGTTATATTCTGCACATTCCGGAGGAGGAGCAGGAGGGCGGTCCTTCCGGCGGCCTGGCGGCGGGTAAAGACGCTTTGTTCGACGCCATCGACGCGGTGATCAATTCCATTGTGCAATAAGAGGGCGATCCTGTTGAGACGAATAAAGCTGTCAAATCTGCTGATCTGTTTGGTCCCGGTGTGCTATTTGATAATTGCGGTTGCCGTGGTGTGCCTGATCAGCTGGAACGGAGCCTATCCCGAGGGAACGGATACGATGTACCATGTATACAGGGGAGAGATGGTGTATCAATCCATTCAGGAAGGCGTCTGGTGGCCCCAGCTGAATCCCATGTGGTATAACGGTGTTCAGCTAATGCGCTTCTGGGCCCCTCTTTGCGCCTATTTTATGGCGTTTTGCCAATTTCTTGCAGGCGGAAACTCCCTGAACGGGTATCTGCTTTTTGTGGGTTTGATTTGCTTTTTGGGAGCATTGCCCTGGCTCTATATAGGCTTCCGTGAAAAAAGGCCATGTATGGGCGCCATCCTGGGCGCTTTGTGGTTTTTTATGCCTAATAATTTGTATGCGGTGTTTGTCGAAGGCAACCTTGCCCGCTGCTTGAGCATGATCTTTCTTCCTATTTTTTTGTATGGGGTTTTTTCTTATTTGGAAGCGCCCCGGCGGACCGCGTTGGCGCTGGTCATATGCAGTTTCATTTTGATAATCTTATGCCATCTTGGATATGCGGGCATGCTGGCGCTGGCGGTTTTGCTCTACCTATTGGTGGACAAGCTCATATGCAAGAGGAAGCGGGGTGCGCGGACGGTCATCGCCGCCATGCTCTTTAGCTTTTTGGCGCTGGGAGTGTGGCTGGTGCCGTCCCTGATGGGGGGCACCGCAGTTACGGATGTTTCGGAAATCATGGAGGGATTTTTCCAGAGCGCATTTATTTCTTTGAATCCCTTTGACAGGTATACACAAAAGTATTCCAATTTTTATTTTGGCGCGGCTGCCATGCTGCTGGCTGTATTGGGGAGCATTTTTAGCTATAAACGGGAAATGCCGGGCTTTTGGACAGGAATTCTTATTTTTGCCTGTACAACATCATCGATGTATTATGTCCTGCGCCTGCTGCCGGGCAGCCAGTTTTTGTGGATGCTTCGCTTTATATCCATTGCGCTGTGCATGATTTTACTTAGTTTTCTTTATTGGAAAACTCTGCGCAGGCCGCTGGCGCTGCTGATTCTTCTGCTCTTATTCGTGGATATGATCCCCTCGCTCAGATTGATTTATGGCTGCCAGTCGGGGCAGCTTGTTGAGGAGCGCCTGAATAGCCAAGGGGAACGCACATTTATTCGTCCAGGCCAGGATTTGACGGAGCAGCGGCTGGCGTTGATAGACCTCAACCGGACCGAGTCCACTGGCGCGTGGATGGTTTCATCCTGGGGGGAAAAGCCCGTCTGCGCGGTTTATGGAGCTGGGTGGACAGCGGCCAATACGGCGGTGAATATGTTCCGTCTGGACCAGGCGATGATGGAAGGAAACTTCCTTTACCTGTTTGACCGCTGTAAGGAATTGGGCAGCGATACGGTGATTTTGTTCCCTGGTGAATTTGAGAATAAGAATGGAAAAACGAAAGAGCAGGTTGACGGGGAAGCGGCGGCTGCGGGGTTTTCCTTTGTTGATGGAAATGAGACCGCCTGGCTGTACCATTTGAATATGGATATTTCCGGCGCCTGGGGAACCGTCAGCAAGTATAGGGGAATCGCCTTAGGAGCGGAAATAGGACTTGATGTATCCAGGCTCGGGATTTGCAGGAATTTTCCCGTGCTGAGGGAAGCGGAAACGGATAACTTGAATGACTATACGTTTGAAGAGCTGTCACAGTACGACATGATTTATCTGGTTGGCTTCTCCTATGACGACCGGGCGGAAGCGGAGGACTTGATTTTACGCCTGAGCGAGGCGGGGGTGCGCGTTGTCATTTCGGCAGACGGCATTCCGGAGGACCGGAAGACTTACAGCAGGAGCTTTTTGGGGGTTACATGCAACCAGATATCCTTCTCAAATGGCTATCCGGAGATGGATACCATAGACGGGCTTTTGAATACTGATCTTTTTCCGCCGGACTATACGGAGTGGAATACCGTGTACCTGGAGGGTTTGGACGACGTCTGGGGTACTGTCTATGACGACGGCCTGCTGCTGGATTTTTATGGAACCGTAAAGAACGAAAACATTGTGTTTGTTGGTTTAAACCTTACCTATTTCCTGTCGCTTACGCAGGACCCGGCGGTAGAACGTCTTTTGAGCCACGCCATGGACCTATCCCCGGCTGAGCTGCCGGAACGTGAGCTGGTTCCCTTGGAAATCCGCTATGGAAAGAACTCTATTACCATCGTTTCCCCCAGGGACCATGTCAATACGTCCCTGGCCTACCATGATATTTTTGAGAGCGACCGTCCCATTTCCTCCCAGAATCATTTGATGGTGGTTGACGGGGGCGTGACGAACATCACGCTGCGTTATCCAAGTTTGACGGAGGGAACGGCAGTGAGTGTGGCCGGAATTGTGCTGCTGCTGTTCCTTTTACTGTTTCACAAGAAGGGCGATGACGAATGGAAGCTACAAGAAGAACATCCCCAGGGCGGACAGATTGGACAGCCTACTACGCAAGGCCAAGAAGCCGGATCGCCGCCTTCACGCAGCGGTTCACCCTCCGGGAACTGAAGCGCTGCCTCCAGCGGTATTTTACCCATCCCGCCTCGGTGATGGAGCTGGGGGGCGGCGGGAGCTGCTTCGCGGAATCCCTGTGCGCCGCCTTTGGCGGAGGGATTAAGAGTTATTCCATCATCGACAGCTGCGAACTGGCCGTGGGGCAGTTTGCCGCCAAGGGCCTGAAGGGGGAGTCCTACCTGCTGGATGCTGCCAGGGAAGAGGAGGTGGCGTCCATCGCCTGCCGGTATGACTTCGTGTACAGCGTGGGCCTGGTGGAACACTTCCAGGGAGAGGACATCCGGCGGCTGGTCCAGGCCCACTTCTCCCTGTGCGGAGAGGATGGGCTGGTCCTGCTCTCCGTTCCCACGCCCACCCGGCAGTACCGGATGGTCCGGGGGCTCATGGAGCGCCTGGGAAAGTGGGGTTTCCCCGATGAGACGCCCCTCCGGCCGGAAACCCTGCTGCCCCTGGTGGAGCGGTACGGGATGGTGCTGGAGTGCCGGGTCAACTACCGCCTGCCCCTGACCCAGCTGGTCATTGTGGCCCGCCCGAAGGGGAAGGGGACATGAGGCGGCCCGCTTCCAGCCCGCCGGAGGGCGGGACGGAGAGCCGGGCCCGGCTGGGAGTCCTGATTCCCGCCTACCAGCCGGACCAGCGTCTGGCGGACCTGGCGGGAAAGCTGATGGAGGCAGGCTTCTCCGTGGTTGTGGTGGACGACGGCAGTTCCGCCGCTTCGGCGCCCGTCTTTCAGGCGCTGGACCCGGCGGTGGTGCTGCGCCACGAGGAAAACCGGGGGAAGGGCCGGGCCCTGAAGACCGGGCTGGCCTACCTGGCGGACCGGGGCTTTACAGGAGCCGTGACGGCAGACGCTGACGGGCAGCACAGCGTGGAGGATATCCTCCGGGTGGCGGAGGCCCTGGCGGGCCGGAGCGGGCGGCTGGTTCTGGGAGCCCGGGAGATCGCGCAGATGCCGCTCCGGTCCAGAACGGGGAACAGCCTGACCCGGACATTGTTCCGGCTGCTGTATGGCATCCGGCTCCAGGATACGCAGACTGGATTGAGGGGCATCCCCCTGACGGAGCAGAGCGTCCCGGGCCTGCTGGCGCTCTCCGGCGAGCGCTACGAGTACGAGATGGAAATGCTGATTCACTCGGCGGCTCTGTTTCCAGGCGGCGTGGAGGAACTGCCCGTCCAGACCATTTACTTCCCGGAGTCCGCCGGGGAGTCCCATTTCCAGCCCCTGCGGGACGGGATGAAAATCTATTCCGTTCTCTTCCGCCGCCTGCCCCGGTTCTTCCTGTCCTCCCTGATGACGTTCCTGGTGGACTACCTGGCCTTTAACCTGCTGTATTACCTGGTCTTGGGGAGCAGCGTGCCGTCGGCGGTGCTGGCCCGGTGCGCGGCGGCGGGGGTGAATTATCATGTGAACCGACGGCTGGTATTCGGCGGCTCCTATGGGCTGGGGGGATATTTAAAGGTGCTGGCTTCGCTCCTGCTTCTGAACTGCGCGCTGATGTATCTCCTGGTGGACCGCCTGGGCCTGCCCGCTTTTCTCATGAAACCGCTGGTGGACGGGGGCCTGTACGCCGTCAGTTTCGCCTGGCAGAACCGTCTGGCCCAGTGAGGAGTGCCGCTGGAAAACTTGGAGGGAAACAGACGCCAGCGCGCTTGGAGCGAATCAAACGGATTTTTCCCAAACGCGTTGGCGCGGCAAATGGGGCCCGGGTATCGGCCAAGCGATGCCCGGGCCCCATCGGTATTTCATCCGGGAGAGGGAGAGTTCCCCCGGTGAAGCCTAGGGTGTATGCCTTAGAACGCCGGAGGCTCAGGTGAAGTCCGCGGCGTTTTCAATGGTGATGGGAACCATGGGGACCGCCACGCAGTTGTACTCGCCCTCCAGCAGCTCCAGCTGGTCAGTGGTGCCGTCCAGCTGGGCCCGGACGGTCTCCAGGGCGCCCCTGGCCTCGGCATAGGGGTCCTGGTACAGGTCCACGAACTCGGAGCCCTCGGCGACCCACTCGCCTGTGGAGGCGGAGATGCCCGCCAGGATGAAGTTGGAGGTGTTCAGGTTGTAGGACTTCATAGAGGCCACGATGCCCTGGGTCTGCATGGAGCTCTGGGTGGCCGCGCCGTCAAAGCCGCCTACGCCGTACTTCTGAATCCAGTCCTCGAAGATGGTCTGGGAGAAATTGGGCTCGTTCTTTTCCACGTAGTTGACTTCCAGAATTTCCACGTCGGGCCGGTTGGCCGCCAGCCAGTTCTGGAGGCCCTCCAGCCGCTGGGCGGCGTTGGTCTGGCCATAGGGCAGGCACATGACGCAGATTTTGGCGTTTTCCTTCAGGCCCTTGGACATCTCCTCGGCCAGCTGCTCGCCGATCTTCACGTCAAAGCAGCCCGCGTAGAAGTACTCCAGGTCCTTGCTGTTCTCGGAAATCTCCGGGGCGATGTTGACGAAGGTCAGGGGGATGCCCTTCTCGTTGAACTGGACACAGTGGTCCGGCACGGAGAACAGGGGCTGGACCATTATGGCGTCGGGATTCTTGGCGGCCAGGGCGTCGATGGCCTCGATATAGCCGGAGACGTCGGGATTTCCGCTGGGGGCTCCGTTGATGGCGTCCACGGTCAGGCCGTACTCGGGGCCCAGTTCCACCAGGGCGTCGTTCAGGCGTTTGCAGTAGTCGTCGGACCAGGCCGCAGAGACAAAGCCCACCACGGGGGTTTTCTCCTCCCCGCCGGAGGGAGCGGATCCGCCGCCGGAAGGAGCGCTTTGCCCGTTGCCGCCGCCGCAGGCGGCCAGGGAGAGCAGCATAACCAGGGTCAGCAGAGAGACGATCCATCTTTTCATGATTCGGTACTCCTTTTCAAATGTTTTATTATCAAGTCCGGCCTCACTGTTTTTTGGTGGACTTCATAATCGCGTTGCGGGTGAAGATGTCCAGCAGGACGGCGATCAGGATGACGATGCCCTTTACCACCTGCTGCCAGAAGGCGTTGACGGAACAGAGGTTCATCACGTTGTTGATGATGCCCACTACGAACACGCCCACGATGGAGCAGACCACGCTGCCGATGCCGCCCGCCATGGAGGTCCCGCCCAGGACGCAGCCGATGATGGCCTCGAACTCGAAGTTCACGCCGCCCGCCGGGAGGCCGCTGTTGGTCCGGCCCGCGTATATGACGCCCGCCAGGCCGCAGATGGCGCCCATGGTGACGAAGTTGATGAACAGCTGGAGCTTGACGTTGATGCCGGAGGCGGCGGCCGCTTCCGGGTTGCCTCCGATGGCATAGAGATAGCGGCCATGGGAGGTGCGGGACATGACGAAGGCTACGAAAACCGTGGCCAGCAGGACCACCAGCAGGATGACGGGGAAGCCAGCGACATTGTCCTGGCCCAGCCAGACCATGGTGTCGCCGACGCCGAACACTGGCGCGCCGCCCGCCACCAGGTAGGCCAGGCCCCGGACCGTCATCTGGGTGGCCAGGGTCACAATGAAGGCCAGGAGGCCGATGTAGCTGATGAAGAACCCGTTGACCGCGCCAATGAGAGCTCCCACCAGCACCGCCGCGAGTACCGCCGCCAGGGTGCTTCCGGTGCTGTTGTAGAGCACGGCGGCCACCACGCTGCACATGGCCACGTTGGAACCAGCGGAGAGGTCCACGCCGCCGCCGATCAGCAGCCGGGTCATCCCCAGGGCCATGATGGCATAAACGCCCACGTTCTTCGCCACGCTGACCAGGTTGGACGGCACCAGGAACGCCGGGGACAGGAGCGCTCCGGTGACCAGGGCGATGACCAGAATCAGAAAGACGCCGTAGCGGCTGTACAGCTCCGCAAGGGAGAGCCCCTTTAAACTGCTTTTCTTTCCCATGTTTGAACCTCCGAAGCCAAATTCATAATGTTTTCCTGGGTCAGCCCGTCCTTTTCCAGGCAGCCGTTCAGCCGTCCCTCGCACATGACCAGGACGCGGTCCGACAGGTTGATGATCTCCTCCATCTCCGAGGAGACCAGGATAATGCCAACTCCCTGGCTGGCCAGGTCCATGATGATGTTGTAGATTTCCCACTTTGCGCCCACGTCGATGCCCCGGGTGGGCTCGTCCAGAATTAGGACCTTGGGTTCCATCAGCAGCCACTTGCAGAGAATCAGCTTTTGCTGGTTGCCTCCGGAAAGGAAGTTGGCGATGGTGTCCAGGGAGCTGGTTTTAACCGAGAGTTTTTTGGACGCCTCCTCCGCCGTGCTCCGCAGGGCGCCCACGTTCAGCACGCCCCCCTTGGAACGGCGGTAGAGGGAGGGGAGCATGATGTTCTCCTCCACGGAGCGGCAGAGGATCAGCCCGTCGTCCTTGCGGCTCTCCGTGGCCATGACGATGTCATGTTTGATGGCGTCCCGGACGCAGCGGATGTGAATGGGCTTGCCCTCCATGAGAATCTCGGCGGAGCGGTAGGGGTCCAGGCCGAAGATGGACCGCATGGTCTCCGTGCGCCCCGCGCCGACGATTCCCGCGAAGCCCAGGATTTCCCCCTTGTGGAGGGTGAAGGAGATGTCCTGCACCTTGGGGCCGTTGTTCAGGCCCCGGACCTCCAGCAGCGGCGGGCCGATGCCAGCGGTCTTCTGGGGGAAGACGCTGCTCATCTCCCGGCCCACCATCATCTTGATCAGCTTTGCCCGGTCCAGCTCGCCGATGGCGTTGGTCCCGATGTATTTGCCGTCCCGGAGCACCGTCACCTGGTCGGCGATGGTGAACACCTCGTCCAGTTTGTGGGTGATGATGATGATGGTGATGCCCGCCTTCTTCAGCGTCCGGATGAAGTCGTAGAGCTTTTCCACCTCCCGCTGGGAGATGGAGGAGGAGGGCTCGTCCATGATGACCAGCTTGGCGTTAAAGGAGATGGCCTTGATAATCTCGATCATCTGCACGTCGGCGGTTTTCAGGGTTTTGATCTTGGCCCGGGGGTCGTACTTCAGGCCCCAGCGGTCAAAAATCTCCTGGCAGGAGCTGTAGATTTTGTTCCAGTCAATGAAGCGGGCGGCGGTGAGGGGATACCGGCCCGTGAAGACGTTCTCGGCAATGGAGAGCTCCTTGATGGGGCTGAGCTCCTGGTAGATCATGGAGATGCCGTGGTTCACCGCCTCCTTGACGGATTTGAAGGACACGGGCTTGTCCTCGTAGATGATCTCCCCCTCGTCCGGCGCGTACTGGCCGAAGAGCACCTTCATCAAGGTGGACTTGCCCGCGCCGTTTTCCCCCATGACGGCGTGGACGGTGCCCTGTTCCACGTGCAGGTTTACCTTGTCCAGCGCCTTTACGCCGGGGAAGGACTTGGATATGTTCCGCATTTCCAATAGGCAGCTAATAGAAATCCCTCCAATCAGGTTAATGGACGAAAGACATTACAGGGTGTACTGGATGGAACCGTCCGCCAGCCTGCGGAAGTGGCAGAGGAACTGGTCCCAATAAATCTGCGCGAATTCCTGGGTAAAGGTGTGGGGCGTATCCGTGATTCCGGTGAATCGGAGCAGGGGCACGCCGTTTGGGCCGGGGAAGGTGAGGGTGCGGTATTTGCCATTTTCCAGGTACTGGGCCTTTTCCCGGTCCAGGCCGTTGACCCGGCACATCATGTCGATGAAGCGGTCATTGGCGTTCCCGGGCTGAATCTTATCCTGGTCCCCGATGTCGTCGCTTCCCATCATGAGCCAGACCGGGCGCAGGATGCCGTCCGGGTCGATTCCCCGCTGGTCCACGCCGCCCAGGCCGTTTAGGTCCATGTGCATCTGGGCGCCCTGGGGGGCGAAGGCGGCAAAGGGAAGGGGAAGCTCCTTCATCAGCGTCTGGGTGAACATGGAGCCGTTGGAGTGCCCGGAGACGTAGACCCGTTCCCCGTCCACGGGGTAGCGGGATTTCACGTCCTCCAGCACGTGGGAGACGAAGCGGACGTCGTCGGTCTCCGCGTCCATGCCGATGGCATTCCAGGTGGGCAGGGGTACGGTGCGGCCCCGGAAGCTCTTGTTGGAGGGGAAGGCCGAGAGGTAAACCACAAAGAAGTCCCGGCGCTCGCCCACAATGTGCCACTCGCAGTTCTCCGCGAACATGGGCCCCGTGCAGGAATAACCGTGGATTGCCAGCAGCAGGGGGAGCTTTTTGTCCGGGCTGCGCCTGTGGGCGGAGGGCTCGTAGACATGCCACTCCCGGAGCCGCCCGTCCACCTGGGCCGTAAAGCGCCGGAGGCCCATGTCACCGGCCTTCCGGGCGGGCCGGAAGCAGCCGTTTCCGATGGAGAGCCACCGCTTGAAGCGCAGGGCGAAGGCCAGCATCTCCCGGTGGAGCTCCCCTGCGGAAAGCCGGGCTGCCTCGGAGGCGGGGGTGTACCGCACCTCGGAGATGGGCAGCGCGTCCAGGCTGCTCTGCCAGTGGCGGACATCCTGCTGGAAAACCCGCGTTCCGCCAGCCCGCAGGCCCAGGTCCGCCGTCTGGTTCGCCCGCTGGAGGCAGGCCAGCACCGGGTCCTCTCCCGCTCCGGTCCGGCTGGCCAGCCAGGCGGGCATCACGACCTCCAGCTTGGAGCACAGGGGGTCCCGGTCGGAGCGGATGCGCCCCAGCTGCTCCAGCAGCTCCGGGGCCAGGCGGTAGTCCCCGTCCGCCAAGATGCAGGAGAACAGGGAGGAGCTGAGAAGCCCGTGGGCCGCGGCCATGTAGGCCCCGGCGCCCAGGCCCATGATGTAATAAGTTGCCTCGTTCAGGCTGAAGTACACCCGGGAGATGGCCTTTTTAAAAACGGCCTCGCTGTAGGAGACCTCGCTCTGGATATCCTCCCGGCTCCAGCCGCCCTTCCGGGACTCCAGGATGACCAGCGCGACCTGGAACTCTTCTGCCAGGTCCTGCCAGCAATCCGAGCGCAGGCACTCCCCGCAGCTGACGCCGTCCTCCGGGTAGAGGAATAATCCCGCCCCGGAGATAGGGAACCGGCTGGGTATGTACACCAGGAAGGGCCTGGTCTCGCCGCCGACGGTTACCTCCTGCCGGATGGCTCCGGTGAAGAAGGGCTTGGCCGGGTCCTGGGGGTCCGCCGGAGGGTAATCCACCGTGTCCTTGTTGTAGACCATCATATTCAGGTCACCAAGGGAGTAAACTCCGCCGTCTAGATCGAGGCAATAGGGCTTTTTCATTGAAACGTTTCCTCCTTTCGCGGATGCCGGGGGGACCAGTCCGGGGTCCTCCGGGTTCACCTTTTCTATTATGATACCGGAGTTCCGCGCTTCCGCAAGGAGGCTTTTTTTCGATTTCAGGGGGGTATTTCACTGAATTTAAACAAAGGACCCTGGAATGTGCCTGACGCAATTGTGCGATACAGACAAATTCCAGGGTGAAATTTTGAGCAGCTTTCCAAAGCCTAGATTCCAGGGGGAGTCTTGACATCCAGTACCACAAATTGGTCGCTGTAGTTCCGGAGGGTCTCGCTGTTGTCGCTCCACAGGATTGCCGTGCCCGCCGCCTTCAGCTTTTTGAGGCAGACAAGGAAGCTCTGGCGGATCTGCTCGTCCATGCCATACATGGGGCAGTCCAGAACCAGCAGCTTGGGCGGCGAGAACAGGACGCCCCAGAGGACGATCTGGTTCCGCAGCTCCGGCGGCAGGGTCCGGGGGTGCTTCCAAAAACAGGAGGGGTCGATGCCGTGGGCCGAGGAGAATTCCTGGAGGGCCAGGGACAGCATGGAGCGGTTCAGGATGCCAAGGCGGTCGTTGTAGCGGTAGTAGGTGCGGAGAAGAAGGTTTTCCGCCACGGTGAGATTGGTGTTCAAAAGCCGCTCCCAGAACCGTATGCCGAAACAGAGCGTCTGCCTCCGGTTCCGCTGGAGCCACTGGCCGAAGGGCAGGGATACGCCGTTCTCCGTGACGGTGCCCATCCCCTTCTGGCGTCCGGTGAACATCTGGGAGATGAGGTCGCCGTGGGTACAGGACTGCCAATAAAGCCCGGTGATCACCCCGGTGTAGATGTCCGTGGTGATGAAGCGGCCGCCGAATTTGGGCAGGTGCACCTCCTGGAAGGAGAGGAGCTTGCGGCGCCGCTCCGTCCCGACGGAGGCCTCGGGGGGCTGTTCGACGGCCATGCAGCGGGAGAGCTTGTCCAGGCTGGCCTCGCCCGCCTCGCGGAAGTAACAGAATATGCCGTCCCGCATGACGGCTACGTGGTCCGCGAAGCGCAGCACCTTCCTGGCGTCGGAGTTGATCAGGATGACCGCCATGCCCTCCTGGCAGATTTGCCGGAGGAACTGGTGAAACTCCGCCAATTCCTCCGGGGAGAAGCCCTCGCCGATCTCCTGGCAGACCAGGACCCGGGCTCCGCAGAGCATGGCGCGGCAAATGGACATCTGCGTCTGCTGGCCCTTGGTGAGGCCGGAGGGGCTGCCCTCCGGGGAACCGCCGATGCCATAGCGCTCGAAGACCGCCCGGGTGGTGTTCAGGTTGGAGCGTTTCCGGATGAAGAAGTCCCGCCAGGCGAAGCGGTGGAGCACCATGAGGTTTTCGGAGACGGACAGAGTGGGGATGGTGGCCAGGCTGTGGCGGATTTCAAAAATGCCCAGGTGGTTGGCGTCTGCCCTGGAGTGGAAGACAGCGGGCTGCCCGTCCAGGTAGATCGTGCCGGAGCGGACCCGGGCATTGCCGCACAGGGCGGCGGCCAGGGTGGAAAGGCCGCTCCCGTGGAGCCCGGTGACGCCCAGGACCTTTCCCCGCTCCAGAAGGAAGGACACGTGGTCAATGTTCTGCTGGGAGGGCAGGGCCGTGGTCAGATTTTCCACATATAAAATTTCATCTCGCATGGGGTTTCCTCAAATTTCACGGACCAGCGGCAGCGTGATAAACACGCTGGTTCCAACCCCGGCGGTGCTGGCCACGTCTACGCCGTAGTGTTCGCCAAAGCACAGCCGGATCCTCCGGTTGACATTTCCCATGGCAATGCCGGAGGAGCGTCCGTCCCGTCCTCTGGGGGAAGGGGCGGGGGCGCTTCCCTGGAGGGACTGGCGCATCCGTTTTAGAGCCTCCTCCGGGATGCCGACGCCGTCGTCCTCCACGGAGATGTACAGCCGCTTGTCCGAGGCCCGGACCCGCAGGGTGATGGAACCGCCCTCCACCCGGGGGTTCACGCCGTGGATCAGCGCGTTTTCAATGATGGGCTGGAGCGTCAGGATAGGCAGGCGGCTGTTCAGGACGCAGTCGTCCTCGTCGTGGATGACCTCTTTGTACCGGATGCGGTCTCCGAAGCGGTAACGCTGGATGAGCAGGTAGTTGCGGACATGGGCCAGCTCCTGCCGCAAGGTAGCCATCTCTCCCTGGCTGTTGATGCAGTACCGGAATTGGAGGGCCAGGGATTCCACCATCTCCGGGACATCCAGGCATCCCTGAACCAGGGCGCGGCTGCGGATGATTTCCAGGGTGTTGTATAGGAAGTGGGGATTGATCTGGTTTTGCAGGGCGTGGAGTTCCGCTTCCGTCCGCAGGAGGCCCGCCGTGGCGGACTCCTCCAGACGCTGTTCCAGCAGCTCCAGGAGCTCCACCTCCCGGAGCCTCCGGCCCCGCTCCTCCAAAAGCGCCTCGTCGTCCCCGCCGTCGTCCTCCGCCAGGCTCTCCAGGCGGAGGAGAAAGCGCTCGTGCCGCCTCCGCTGGACGGCAAAGGAGGCCAGCAGGGCCGATGACGCCCCCAGGGACAACGCCAGCGCCGCCGCCCGCCCCAGGGGGCTTGTGCCAAGGGCCAGCGCAAAAGCCGCTACCGTCTCCGCCGTGAGGGAGGCGAATAAAACCGCCCGCCAGCGCCGCTCTGCGGGACTGAGCTCCCGTTTCATCCCTTTACCGCCTCCCTCATGAATAGTACTTCCGGTATTCAGAAGGTGTCACCGTGGTTTCGTTGAGAAAAATTTTGTTGAAGAACTTCAGGTCCTTATAGCCCACTTCTTCCGCGATGTCGCTGATGCGCACCTTGGTGTTTTTCAGCAGCTCCTTGGCGTGCTCCACCCGCACGTGTTGTAGGTATTTGATGAAGCCGCAGCCAGTTTCCGTCTTGAACAGGGAGCTGAAGTAGGCCGGGCTCAGGCAGACGTATTTCGCAATCTGGTTCAGGGAGATGTCCTCGGCGAAGTGCTGGCTCACGTACTGCTTGGCCTTGCTGACGGCGGTGTTTTCCTGGGTGGAGAGCCGCAGGCGGTATTCCGACAGGAGGACCTGGGCCATGTCCGCGATGCGGTCCGGCAGTTCCTCCGGCAGGGGAGCGCCGCTTGCTAAAATCTGCTGCGGGTCCAGAACCGGGCAGGCTTCCAGCTTTTCCATTCCCGGCAGCTGGCGCAGCGCCTGGCTGATGCAGGCAGCCTGTTCCTCCAGCAGCAGGCAGCCGCTTCCGGGAGGGGGGTCCCGGAGCTCCGCCCAGTCCGCGCGGACGGCCTCCCGTATCCGCTGCTCATCGCCGCCCAGGACTGCCTGGCGGAGGGCTTCCCTCTGCGTGAAGGGGGAGCGCCGCTTGAGGCTCAGAGCGGCTTCGGGGCGGTAGGCGAGAATCTGGCGGCCCCGCTCCTCGATCCGCTGCCTGGCTGCGGCCCGCACCTGTTCAAAGACCAGGGGGATGTTCCCGGGCCCGGCGTCAAGGAGTTCGCTGCACGCGCAGACAACGCGGACGCCGCTCCACTGGTTTTGAAGCTCCCGCAGGAGGTGGCTCAGCTGCTTTTCCAGGGCGGCGGCCTGGTCCCCGGCGCTGGGAGAGGGGTATAGGGACAGGACGGCATAAGTGTTTCCCTCGGTGAAAGACGCACTGTCCGGACAGCCCGGAAAGCCGGACATGCCGTCCCGGAGGTGGCTGAAGAGCTTCCCGGCCTGGCGTTCCAGGGCGGCCCTGTCCATGCTGGGGGCGGTATACTGCCAGTCCGCGCAGAACAGCATGCCCCGCATCTTCTTTCCGGCGAATTCCAGAATGAGGTTTTCCCCAATGACTGGAGCGGGCAGGGGGAGGCCGCTTTGCCAGACGTCCCGCAGGTACCGCTCCCGCAGCACCCGCAGGCTCCTCGCCAGGTCGTTTTCCGCCGCTTCCTGGCGGAGCTCCCGGGAGTAGACGTCTTCCAGGTGCTGGTCCAGCTTTTCCAGGATACTGTTGAGCTCCCGTTTCTGCAAGGGCTTGAGCAGGTAATCCCAGACGCCGAAGCGCAGCGCCTTTTGCACATACTCAAAGTCCGTATAGCCGCTCATAATGATAAAGTTGACATCCGGGTAGGCGGTCTTGGCCTGTTCGATCAGCTCCAGCCCCGTCATGCCCGGCATGCTCAGGTCTGTGATGACGGTGTTGGGGTGCAGCTCTCCAATTTTGTCAAACAGCTCAAGGCCGTTAAAGGCCTCTCCAATGACGGCGGCGTTGGGGTATTCGATCAGCATTTTGCAAAGGTCCACAATACCCGCCTCATCATCGGCGATCACAATAGACAGCACGCGGACGCCTCCTTTCCGAGTAGGACTCCAGGAAAAACGGAAAATTGCGACATCATCTTACCACGGTTTTCCCCAAAAAGCAAAGCCTCTTTTTGGGGATGGCATGTCCCCCCGCGCATTTCACAGGGGAGGGACATCCTCCATTCACGCGAAGCCAGGGGGCTGACGCCCGTCCTTCCGGAACTGCCAGGTTTCCGGCGGGACCCCATAACATCTGCATGCCGGAGGCTCCTATCCGGCGCGCAGAAACGGGCGGCGCCTTACTGGCACCGCCCGTTTTCCAAAGCGTGTAAAGGATATTGGCTTGACTGGAACCCCAGGGTTTCCCATGGCCCCGCGGGGAAAGGCCGCCTCCCCGTTGTCCGGCAAACGCCGGGCTCACTCGTCCAAATCGATGGAGATATGCTCCGTCCCATGCTCGTCGAACTCGTCCAGGTATGTGTCAATGCGCTCCATGAGGGCCCCGTAGTTCTCCCGGGTCAGGGGCTCGCCATCCAGGTCCCGCAGGGCCAGCTCCTCCGCCAGGATTTCGTAAAAAACCACGTCCTCATAACTCTCGATGGCTTCATGGATGCCGCCGTTGGCGAAGGCCCGGGAGGGAATCAGCTCTCCCTGGTACAGCTCTACCAGCTTCCCCATGCCGTGGCGGAGACAGTGGGAGAAGATCAGGCTTTCCACCTGGTCATACTCTTTGATGCGGTCGTCCTCCCGGGTGGAATTGAGAACCCAGTTGCCTATGTAGACCAGGTCCAGCAGATAGCGGTATTGCCGTTCCGTCAACTCGATTTTCATGAACAGGCCCCTCCTCACAGCGCCGGTGGCGGTTGATTTCAGCATACGGCATCATTATAGCAGAGTCTTGAGAGAAATTCCACATAAAAAAGAGGGCAGAAAGACTAAAATCTGTCTTGCGGCAAAGGGACTCTCATAGTATAATACATAACTCAGAGCGATTTGTGTTCCGGGGCCCGGTTCCGGCCCCGGATGAGAGGAGTGACGGCTATGGATACGCGCCCCATCGGCGTGTTTGACTCCGGCCTGGGGGGACTGACGGCGGTCCGGGTGCTGCGGCGCATCCTCCCGGAGGAGGACCTGATCTACTTTGGGGACACCGCCCGGGTGCCCTACGGAGGACGCTCCCGGGAGACTCTTTTGAAATACGCCCGGCAGGACCTGCGCTTTCTCCGGTCCTTTGACCTCAAAGCGGTGCTCATCGCCTGCGGCACCGTGTCCACCACCTCCCTGGACGTGCTCCAGGGGGAAAACGGACTGCCCATCGTCGGCGTGGTGGAGCCCACCTGCCGCCGGGCCCTGGCGGTGACGAAGAACCGCCGGGTGGGCATGATTGCCACCCTGGCCTCCGTCCGCTCCGGGGCCTATGAGGCGGCGCTGCGGCGGCTGGATCCCGGGGTGGAGGTCCTCTGCCGCCCCTGCCCCTTGTTTGTGCCCCTGGTGGAAAACGGGCGGTTCCGTCCCGGGGACGTGGTGATCGAAACCGTGGCCCGGGAGTACCTGGCCCCGCTGCTGGAGTGGGGGGCGGATACCCTGATCCTGGGCTGCACCCATTACCCGCTGCTGGAGGAGGTCCTTTCCGCCGTCTGCGGCCCGGGCGTGGCCCTGGTTTCCGCCGGGGAGGAGTCTGCCTTTGAGCTCAAGCGGCTGCTCACCGCCCAGGGGCTCCGGGCCCCGGAGGAGGGACGGGGCGGAGCGGAGTTTTACGTCAGCGACCGGGCGGAGGACTTCGAGGGCGTGGCCTCCCTGTTTTTGCAGGAGGACATTCATCACATGGCACGGAGGATCGACATTGACCAGTACTGAGACAAGGAAGCTGCCCGTCCTGCTGACCATCCGGTCGGAGCAGCATTTTGAGGACTCGGAGCCCGACAGCATTGAGCTGATGACCGAGGGCACCCTGACGCCCACCGGGGAGGGGGGGCTTCTCCTCTCCTACCAGGAGAGCGCCCTCACCGGGCTGGAGGGCACCACCACCACCTTTGAGGTCCGGGGCGCCCAGGTGATTTTGAGCCGGACGGGGAGCGTGAACTCCCAGATGGTCTTTGAGGAGGGGAAGCAGCATACCTCCCTGTATGAGACGCCCTTCGGCGAGCTGTCCATCGGCATCCAGACCAGCCGCCTGCGGCACAGCCTGACGGAGCAGGGAGGGCTGATGGACCTGCGTTACTCCATCTCCGTGGAGCATTCCGTCACCGGGCGGAACGCCTTTAAAATCCGCGTGAAAAGAAAGCATGAGGCCCGGGGAAACGGGCAATCCTGATACAAAAGACACGGGAAGAAAGAGGGTTTATCCATGACGAACATGATCCAAAACGCCAAGGACCAGGCCGCGGCCCTGGCCATGGCCGCCTACCGCGCCGCCTCGGAGGCGGGAAAGCTGCCCCAGGCCGAGGTGCACACCGCCCCGGTGGAGGTCCCCCGGGACGCTGCCAACGGCGACTTTACCACCACCTTTGCCCTGGCGGCCTCCAAGGCCCTGCGCCAGCCCCCCCGGGCCATTGCCCAGGCCCTGCTGGACCACATGGACCTGGAGGGCAGCTACTTTGCCTCCGCTGAGATCGCCGGGCCGGGGTTCCTGAACTTCCGGCTGGGCCGCCGGTGGTATGAGGAAGTCTGCGCCGCCGTGGAGAACGAGGGGGCGGACTATGGCCGCTCCGGCAGCCTGAAAGGCCAGAAGATCATGGTGGAGTTTGTCTCCGCAAACCCCACCGGGCCCATGCACATGGGCAACGCCCGGGGCGGCGTGCTGGGGGACACCCTGGCCTCCGTGCTCTCCGCCTGCGGGGCGGAGGTCAGCCGGGAGTTCTACGTCAACGACGCCGGGCACCAGATTGACAAGTTCGCCCGGTCCATCTACGCCCGCTGCATGCAGCTGACCTACGGGGAGGAGGAGCACCCCTTCCCGGAGGACGGCTACCAGGGGGAGGACATCCGGGAACTGGCCCGGGGCTTCCTGGCCCGGACAGAGAATTTCCCCGGCAGCACCCGGGAGGAGTTCTGGATGGCCGACATGGCGGAGTACGGCCTGTCCGTGAACCTGCCCAAGATGAAGGCGGACCTCCAGCGGTACAAGATTGAGTACGACACCTGGTTCTATGAGTCCAGCCTCCATAACAGCGGCGCAGTGGCGGAGACGGCGGAGCTCTTGACCAAAGCCGGGTGGACCTATGAGAAGGACGGGGCCCTGTGGCTGAAGACCGCCCAAATCATGCGGGAGAACCTCCTCAAGGCCGGGAAGAAGGAAAAGGACATCGAGAAGCTGGACCTGAAGGACGACGTGCTCCGCCGGGCCAACGGCTTCTACACCTACTTTGCCGCTGACATCGCCTACCACCGGAACAAGTTTGAAACCCGGGGCTTCGACCGGGTCATCAACATCTGGGGCGCGGACCACCACGGCCACGTGGCCCGGCTGAAGGGGGCCCTGGACGCCCTGGGTCTGGACGGCAGCGGGAAGCTGGACATTGTGCTGATGCAGCTGGTCAAGCTCCTCCGGGACGGGGAGCTGGTGAAGATGAGCAAGCGCACCGGAAAGGCCATCTCCCTCTCGGACCTGCTGGACGAGGTGCCCGTGGACGCCGCCCGGTGGTTCTTCAACGCCAAGCCGGACACACAGATGGACTTCGACCTGGGGCTGGCCGTCCGGGAGGACTCCGAGAACCCCATCTACTACGTGGAGTACGCCCACGCCCGCATCTGCTCCTTGGTGGAAAAGCTGGCGGGGGAGGGCCTGGCGGTCCCCGCTCCGGGAACGGCGGACCTGAGCCTCCTGACGGCGGAGGCGGAGGAGGTCCTGATCAAGCAGCTGGCCGCCTGGCCGGATACCATCCGGGCCGCGGCCAAGAACTACGACCCCTCCCACGTGAACCGCTACCTGATGGAGCTGGCGGGCTGCTTCCATCGGTTCTACACCGCCTGCCACATCCGGGAGGAGGCTCCCGCCCTGGCCTCCGCCCGGCTCCGGCTGGCGGACGACACCCGGATCGTGCTGAAAAACGGCCTGGCCCTCATCGGCGTGGACGCCCCGGAGCATATGTGATACGTTCCCATGGGATAAGGGGGCTCCTGGAGGCTTTGCCTCTGGGGGCCCCTGCCTGCCGGGGGGAAGAGTACCCGGAGGACAGGGGCGCGCCCTGGCGGAGGGCGTGCTGGAGCGGCGTTTTTTGCCAGCCGCGCATAATTCTGCCAGCCTCCGCACAGAATGGAGAGGCGGCCTGGCCGCGACTTCATTGGGCGGAGGCTGGTTTTATGAGGCGGAAGCTGTTCTTTTGGGAACTGGGAGGCTTTTTGTTCACGGGAGCGCTGGGGACGCTCCTGCACTTTGCCTACGAGTGGAGCGGGGGCAGCGTCCTGGCGGCCTGCGTCTCCGCCGTCAACGAGTCCACCTGGGAGCACATGAAGCTCCTCTTTGTGCCCTTGTTCCTCTTCTCCGTGCTCCAGGCCTGCCTGCTGGGCCGGAATTACCCGGACTTTTTGGCGGTCCGGGCTCTCAGCACCCTGGCGGGGCTGGCGCTGGTTCCCGTCCTCTTCTATACCTATACGGGTGCCCTGGGCCGCAGCGTCACTTGGGTGAATATCGCCATTTTCTATCTGGCGGACCTGGGGGCTTTCCTGCTGGACTTCGCCCTGCTCCGCCGGGGGAAGCTCTCCGCCGGATGGATGCAGATTTTGGGGCTGGCGGCGCTGTGGGGCCTGGCCTTTTGCTTTGTATGGTGCACCTTCCACCCGGTGCGGCTGCCCCTATGGCGGGACCCGGTGACGGGAGTATACGGCATTCCCTGAAAACGCCCTCCGGGGCGTTTTCGTCTTTTTGGAATTTACTGTGAATTTGTACCCTTCCGGCTTGACCAAATACCCGTTGGGGGAGTATAATATACTAACTTGTGAACTGTGTGACGAATGGAGGTCCTTCTATGACGGCCAGACGAAAGCCCGCCGCCCCCTTTTACGCCGTGGGGGTGCTGTGGCTGCTGGGCGGGCTGTTCCTGCCCCTGTATTCCTATACGGCCATCGCCCTGATGGCGGCGGTGTCGGCGGGGGTGTTCCTGCTGGTGAACGGAATCTGCCAGGGCGGGGGAGCCGCGGCCGGGCCCGCTGAAGCGGAGAAAAAAGAGGAGGCCCCCCAAAAGCCCAAACCGGAGCCCTCCACGGGAAACCCGGAGCTGGATAAGGCCATCAAGGATGGGAAGCTGGCCCTGGACGAGATGAAGCGGCTGGACGACAACATCGCCGACCCCGGCGTCTCCACCGCCATCGTGCGGCTGGGCCAGGTGTCGGAGAAGATTTTCCAGGCGGTGAAGGACGACCCGGCCAAGCTGCCCCAGATCCGCCAGTTCATGAACTACTACCTGCCCACCACGTTGAAGCTCCTCAACGCCTACGACCGCATGAGCGGCGCTGGGGTCTCCGGGGAGAACATCGACGGCACGAAAACCAAGGTGGAGGACATGCTGAAAACCATTGTCAAAGCCTTTGAGAAGCAGCTGGACGCCCTCTATGGCTCCGACGCCCTGGACATCTCCGCCGACATCCAGGTGATGGAGACCCTGCTTGCCCGGGAGGGCCTGACGGAGCCGGAGATGAAAGCGGACCCGGTTCAGGAGGACGGTACGGATATCCGGCTGGAGTTATAACCCCCCGGAATGTAAATAAGGAGGAAGCGCCATGAAAAACCTGACGGTGAAGGCGGTGGACACGGTCCTGTACGCGTCATGCGGCGCGCTGTTCCTGTGGGCGGCCTGGGACCAGGAGATGGGCTTCTACGTCCTAACCGGAGCGTGCCTGCTGGCCCTGGCGGCCTGGGAGGGCTGGGCCTGGGTCCGGGACTACCGGGCGGGCCGGAACGGGAAGTGCGGGTGGACCCCTTCCATGACTGCGGCTTTCCTCGTGGTGGCCGTGGTCCAGACGCATAGGGCTGTGACCGAGCCGGACGGCTTTCACACATTTTTGGCGGCCAGCTGGGTTTTGATCAGCGTGGTTTACGCGGTGAGGACCGTCCGGGTCCTCCGGGCGGAGAAACAAATGAAGGAGGAAGCGTTATGAAAAACCGGAATCCCGTTTACCTGTTCCTCTCCATTCTGGAGGGCATGCTCTCCGGGGGCTATTTCTACCTGGCCAAGAAGGAGCGGGACCCCCTGCACCTGGTGACCGGATGCGTGTGGATGGCGGTCTCCGTCCTCCACGGGATAATCGGAATCCAAAAGGAGGAACACATTCTGCTGGTGGAGGAAGACGACTATGAGTGATAATATGATTCCCGAGCTGACCCTGGAGCCCGCGGCGGCTGCGGCCCCTGTGCCGGAGCTGACCCTGGAGCCCGCGGCCACCCCCGCCGCGCCCGAGCCGGAAAAGCCGGAGGTAAAGCCCGTGGAGCTGGATGACTCCATGCTCTCCGAGGCGGAGAAGAAGGCCGTGGAGGACTTCTCCAAGAAGATCGACGTGATGGACTCCAACCTCATCCTGCAATACGGCGCGGCGGCCCAGAAGAACGTAGCGGGTTTCTCGGAAAGCGCCCTGGCCTCCGTACGCACCAAGGACCTGGGCGAGGTGGGCAAGTCCCTCTCCGAGCTGGTGGTGGAGCTGAAGGGCTTTGGCGAGGAGGAGGAGAAAAAGGGCTTCTTCGGGAAGCTCAAGAAGGCCGGGAACAAGCTGGAGGTCATGAAGGCCCAATATTCCAAGGTCGAAAGCAACGTGGATAAGATCGTCCGGGAGCTGGAACAGCACCAGGTGACCCTGATGAAGGACGTGGCCATGTTCGACCAGATGTATGAGCTGAACCTCAAGTACTACAAAGAGCTGACCATGTATATCCTGGCGGGGAAGAAGAAACTGGCGGAGGTCCGGGCCAGCGAGCTCCCCGCCCTCCGGGTCAAGGCGGAGCAGTCCGGGGCCCAGGAGGACGCCCAGCGGTACAACGACCTGGTGCAGATGTGCGAGCGGTTTGAAAAGAAGCTCCACGACCTGGAGCTGACGAGGATGATCTCCATCCAGATGGGCCCCCAGACCCGGCTGCTCCAGAACAACGACACGCTGATGGTGGAGAAAATCCAGTCCTCCCTGGTGAACACCATCCCCCTGTGGAAGAGCCAGATGGTCCTGGCCCTGGGGATGGAGCACGGGCGCCAGGCCACCGCCGCCCAGAGCGCGGTGACGGAGATGACCAACGAGCTTCTGAAAAAGAACGCCGACATGCTGAAAATGGGCACCATCCAGACCGCCAAGGAGGCGGAGCGCAGCGTGGTGAGCATCGAGACCCTCCAGCACACGAACCAGCAGCTGATCTCCACCCTGGACGAGGTGCTGAACATCCAGCGGGAGGGCGCGCAGAAACGGAAGGAAGCCGAGGTGGAGCTGGGCCGCATCGAGGGCGAACTCCGGGCGAAGCTGATGGAGCTGCACAAATAAACGCCTACCGGCAAAACGGTCCGTAGGGGCGGACCTGCGTGTCCGCCTGGCCCCGCCGGGAACCTCCTGCCGGTAGAACGGCGGTCGAAGAACCGGGCGGACACATAGGTCTGCCCCTACGGGTCCGCCTACCGGAGCTCCCGGGCCACGGAAAAGGCGGCCAGGAACATGGCTTCCAGCTCCAAGGAACGGCTGTCCTCCAGGGCCTGCTGATACCGTTCCAGAGACGCCACGTGTTCCCCGGAGAGGCCCTCCTTCAAGGCGGCAAGGTGCTTTTCTTCCAGGGATTTCGAGAGGTCGTAAGATTTGCGGTCCAGGCAGCGGGGAATGCGCTCGTTATGGGTGTAATCCATCAATAGCTGCATGAGACTGGTCATGGGGATACCTCCTATATACTAGATATAGGTATATCTAACACACCTAAATTAGGTCTGTCGAGAGGTGCATTATGCAAATACTCGCCAAACGCCTAAAAGAATTGCGGGAGGGACGCAGAATTTATCAACGGGAGCTGGCGGAAATTCTGGGTATGTCCTTCCGGGGCTATCAAAATTACGAGACAGGCCAGAGCGAACCCAAACTTGCGACCCTGATGGTTTTAGCGGATTATTACCAAGTATCCATCGACTACCTGGTGGGCCGGACGGACGCGCCGGACTTCCATACAAGCAAGGCAGAGGATTGAGCCTATGAAATTCTTACGGAAACGCTCGGTGGCAGCGGCCTTTATGGTCCTGGCCATCCTGGCGGGCATTGGCTTGGGGCAGGCGCGGAAGGCGTCCTGGACCCCTCAGCCGGAGATGGGGGGCGCGCCCTTTGACGGCGGCCTCTCCACCGCCCCCTTTGAGCGGTACATTGAAGACCGGGCGGGGGTTCTTTCCCCTCAGACGGAAAAACGCCTGAGCCTTTACAACGCCAACTGGGACCAGCTGGGCCACAGCATTCTGGCGGTGGTAACGCTGGCGGAGGACCCGGGGAATTTGGAGGACGCCGCCTGGGAATGGGCCGGGGTCCTGGAGCTGGGGGAGGACGACGCTATCCTGGTCATGAGCCTTGGCGCGCAGGACAGCTATCTGCGGTCCAGCGGCAGGTTTTACGACCGCTTTGGCGGCCAGGAATCCGGTTACCTCAACCGCTACCTCTATGAGGGCTTCGAGGCGGGGGACTACGGCGGAGCCGTTTTGAATCTGTTTGTCCATGTCCACAGCCTGTTTGGGGACGAGGCTTCCAGCGGAGCCTATGGCGGCGTGGATGCCGCGGCGGTCCTGCTGACGCTCCTGCCGCTGCTGGTAGTGTTTTTGGTCATTTCCAGTGTGGCGGACCGGATGCGCTACGACACCTGGTATGGCCGCTATGGCGGGATGCCTTCGCCCCCGGTGGTGTTCCGCCCCATCCTCTTCTGGCATGGGCCGGGGTGGTACCGGAGACGCCCGCCCCGTCCCCCGGGAGGGCCGGGGGGTCCCTTTGGACCCGGCCCCGGACCGTTTAGAGGCGGAGGCTCTTTTGGGGGCGGCCGGACTGGCGGAGGTTCCTTCGGCCGGGGCGGCGGCTTCGGCGGAGGACGCTCTGGCGGCGGTTCCTTTGGAGGGAGCCGTGGCGGCGGCTTCGGCGGAGGACGC
>CAJTZK010000001.1:0-314199 GCA_910583785.1 uncultured Oscillibacter sp. | reverse complement strand
GGGCGGCGGCTTCGGCGGAGGACGCTCTGGCGGCGGTTCCTTTGGAGGGAGCCGTGGCGGCGGCTTCGGCGGAGGACGCTCTGGCGGCGGTTCCTTTGGAGGGAGCCGTGGCGGCGGCTTCGGCGGAGGACGTTCCGGTGGAGGCTCCTTTGGAGGAGGCCGGGGCGGTGGTTTTGGCGGAAGGCGCTGAACGGAATAAAAAAAGGGCCCCCGGCGCAACGCGCCGGGGGCCCTTTGCCCGTTGGATTTAACCGAGTACCTGTACGGCTGCGCCTAGGACGCCGTCGCCGATGTAAACGCTGAGGGTCCCGTCGATTTCGCCGTCCCAAAGGTGGCTGTAGTCCGGCAGGGCGGCGGTGAGCTTCTGGCGGAGAACCTCCATCTCGGCGGAGGCCCCGCCGTTGGCCACGGCCAGGTTGTACTTCTTGTGCCCGGCACAGCGGTCCGCCGTCATGGCCACCAGCTTGTCAATGACCTGGTTCCGGCCCCGGACCTTGGCGATAGACTGGAGCTGCCCGTCAGGGGCGAAGGTGATGATGGGCTTGATCTGGAGCAAGGTTCCCGCCGTGGCGGTGACCTTCCCAATGCGCCCGCCCTTCATCAGGTACTCCAGGGTGTCCACGGAGAAGAAGGGGAAGGTGTTCGCGATCAGCTGGGGGGCCCGGCGCTCCACCAGGGTCTCCCAGTCCATGCCCCCGCGGATGTCCTCCGCCAGCTGGAGCACCGTCAGCCCCTGTCCCAGGGAGCCGCTGACGGAGTCGAAGACCCGGATGGGGAAAGCGTCCCCGCTCTCTTCCGCAATGAGGCGGAGCAGGTTGTAGGTGCCGGAGAGGCCGCTGGAGAGCATGACGGCAATGACGCCGTCATAGCCCGCGTCCCGGATTTCCTCCAGTACGGCCCCCGCGCTCTCGGCAGAGGGCAGGGAGGTTTGGGGCAGCTCTCCGCACTTGAGGCGGCGGTAGATGTCGGCGCTGTGAATGTCCACGCCGTCGGAATATTCCCCGTCGGCGCAGAGGATGCGCAGGGGAACGATGTAAATGTGATGCTCCGCCGCCAGATGGGGGGACAGGTCCGCGCAGGAATCCGTCAGCAGCGCGATTTTTTGAGGGGCCACGTGTTCCCAACTCCTTTTTCGTAAAGGGCCCGTTCCGCCCCGCTGGAGGGAAGGGCCTCTGGGCTTGCCTGCAAGCATTACGGCCATTATCCCACAAATGCGGGAAAACTGCAAGAGCGTTTTGCAGAGTTTTCCAGAGACTTTTCCCGGGAAAACTGGCGGCGGGGAAAAATATAGGGAAATCAAGAGAATTTCCCTTTACCTAACGGGGATTTTCTGCTATAATATACAAGTTACATTCTGCCCGAACGCCGGGCATAGAGGGGGCGTCCTTGTGAAATATCAGAAATGGAACATTGGTGCCCCCAGGGAAGAGGACGTGGCGGCGCTGCGGGAGGCGGGCTATCCTTACCTGATGGCCGTGGTACTGGCAGTCCGGGGCATCGCCTCCCCGGAGACGGCGGCGGAGTTTTTAGACCGGGACCGGAAGCTGACGCTGTCGCCCATGCTGATGAAGGATATGGATAAGGCTGTGGCCCGGATACAGCGGGCCATCGCCAGCGGGGAGACCATTGCCGTCTTCGGGGACTACGATGTGGACGGCATCACCTCCACCGTGCTGCTGATGGACTACCTGAAAAGCTGCGGGGCCAAGTGCCTGCGCTACATTCCCCGGCGGATCGAGGACGGCTACGGTCTGTCCAAGCCCGCGATTCAGGGCCTCCGGGACCAGGGGGCCACGCTGATGATCACCGTGGACTGCGGCATCACCGGGAACGAGGAAGTGGACTTTGCGGCCTCCCTGGGGATGGACGTGGTGGTGACGGACCACCACGAGTGCAAAGAGGAACTGCCCCGGGCCGCCGCCGTGGTGGACCCCCACCGACCCGACTGCCCCTATCCCTTTAAATTCCTGGCGGGCTGCGGCGTGGCGCTGAAGCTGGTGCTGGCCCTGGGGGGCGAGAACCGGGAGGACGCCCTCTTCGCCCGCTACTGCACCCTGGCCGCCATCGGCACCGTGGCCGACGTGATGCGGATGGAGGGGGAGAACCGGGCCATTGTCTCCTGTGGATTGGAGGCCCTGCCCCATACGGACTTCGTGGGGATTCACGCCCTGCTGCGGGAAGCGGGCCTGGCGGGGAAGCCTGTTACCTCCATCCAGATTGGCTTCGTCCTCTCCCCCCGGATCAACGCTGCGGGACGCATGGGGGCGGCGGACCTGGCGGCGGACCTGCTGGAAACCGGGGACCCCGCCCGGGCGGAGGAGCTGGCCCGGGAGCTTTGTGAGCTGAACCGGGAGCGGCAGGCGGTGGAGCAGGCCATCTGCGCCGACGCGGTGGAGCAGATTGAGACCCTCCGCCAGGAGGAGCGCAGCGCCCTGGTCCTCTCCAGCGAGGAGTGGCACCAGGGGGTGGTGGGCATTGTGGCCTCCCGCCTCAGCGAGAAGTATTCCTGCCCCAGTTTCATGATTCATTTAAAGGACGGCACGGGCCGGGGGTCCTGCCGCTCCTATGGGGGATTTAACCTCTTTACGGCCCTGGAGTCCTGCGCGGACCTGCTGGACGGCTTTGGCGGCCACGAGCTGGCCGCCGGGTTCACGATTCCCGAGGAGAATATCGCCGCTTTCCGGGCCCGGATGAACCGGTGCGTCCGCTCTGTCACTGGGGGAGAGCCGCCAGTGAGCTCCCTGGAGGTGGACGCGGCGGTGGCCTCGCCCGGGGAGCTGACCCTGGAACAGGCGGAGCAGCTGGAACAGATGGAGCCATATGGCGCCGGGAATCCCCGCCCGGTGTTTGCCCTGCTGGGGGCCACGGCGGAGGCCGTGCAGCCCGTGGGGCAGGGGAAGCACTTAAAGCTCCGCCTCAGTAAGGGCGTCAGCCGTTTTGACGCCATCTTTTTCTCTGTGACGGCGGAGGAGTGCGGCATCGCCCCGGGAAGCCGGGTGGACGCCGCCTTTTACCTCCAGGCCAACACCTTCCGGGGGAACACGACGCTGCAATTGCAGCTGGTGGACGTCCGGCCCTCCCTGCTTCCCAGCCGGAACGAGGCGGAGGCCCTGGCCCTGGTCCGCCGCCTGACGGAGGAAAACGGGGCCCTTTCCCCCCAGGAGGCCCTCCGCCTCCGGGCCTCCCGGAGCCAGTACGCCGCCTGCTGGGTGGCGCTGGAAAAGCGGCTCCGCCAGGGGAAGGCCGAGGAGGACCGCCTGCCCTATCTCCGCGTCCTCGCGGCCCGGATGGGGGGGAGCGAGAGCTTCCTCCGCTCCGCCCTGGCGCTGGAGGTGTTCCGGGAACGGGGCCTGATTTCCCTGTCCCGGCAGGGGGACCGCCTGGTCATGAGCCTGATCCCCGTCCAGGGGAAGGTGGACCTGGCCGCCTGCCCCTATCTGCTCCGCCTGCAAGAAAAGGAGGCGACTTGAGATGACCGTACAGGAACAGTATGAGCTTTTGGAAAAAACCGTCCGAGGCTATAATCCCGCCGCAGATTTCGATCATATCCGCTCCGCTTTTGCGTATGCGGACCGCTGCCACGAGGGGCAGAAGCGCAAAAGCGGCGAGCCCTATATCATCCATCCCCTGGCCGTGGCCCAAATTGTGGCGGAGGAGCTGAAGCTGGACTCCGAGTCCATTGAGGCCGCCCTGCTCCATGATGTCATCGAGGACACCCCGGCCACCCACGAGGACGTGGCCCGGATGTTTTCCCCCACCATCGCCAATCTGGTGGAGGGGGTTAGCAAGCTGACCCGCATCCAGTACGCCACCAAGGAAGATGAGCAGATGGAGAACCTCCGGAAGATGCTCATGGCCATGAGCAAGGATATCCGGGTCATCCTCATTAAGGTTTCCGACCGTCTTCACAACATGCGGACCATGGAATACCAGTCCCCGGAGAAGCAGAAGCAGAAGTCCCTGGAGACCATGGAGATTTACGCCCCCATCTCCCACCGCCTGGGGATGCAGCGCATCAAGTGGGAGCTGGAGGACCTGTCCCTCAAATACCTGGACCCGGTGGGCTACAACGAGATCATCACCCGGCTGGACGCCAAGAAGCCGGAATACGACGCCTTCCTCCTCCGCACCCAGACCCAGATGGACGACCGGCTGACGGAGCTTGGCATCCAGCACATGGTCTACGGGCGGATTAAGCACCCCTATTCCATCTACCGCAAGATGTTCAACCAGAACAAGTCCCTGGACGAGATTTTTGACCTCTTCGCCTTCCGGGTGCTGGTGGACACGGTGGGGGACTGTTACAACGTCCTGGGCGTCATTCATGACATCTACAAGCCCATCCCGGGCCGCTTTAAGGACTATATCGGCACCGAGAAGCCCAACGGCTACCAGTCCCTCCACACCACCGTCATGGGCCCCGACGGCCTGCCCTTCGAGGTGCAGATCCGCACCTGGAAGATGCACGAGGTGGCGGAGTACGGCGTGGCCGCCCACTGGAAGTACAAGCAGCACGGCCAGGGCGCGGGAACCGAGGGAAAGTACGAGTGGGTCCGCCGCCTGCTGGAGAACCAGGAGGGGGCCGACGCGGAGGAGTATATCCACTCCCTGAAGGTGGATATGTTTGCCGACGAGGTTTTCGTTTTCACCCCCAACGGGGACGTGCAGAACCTCCCCGCCGGGGCCACGCCCATTGACTTTGCCTACGCCATCCACTCCGCCGTGGGAAACAGCATGGTGGGAGCCAAAGTCAACAACCGGATTGTCACCTTTGACCACATCCTGAAAAACGGCGACATTGTGGAGATTATGACGGCTAAGTCCGCCAAGGGCCCCAGCCGGGACTGGATGAAGATTGCCAAATCCAGCGAGGCCCGGAGCAAAATCCGCCAGTGGTTCAAAAAGGAGAAGAAAGAGGAGAACATCGCCAACGGCCGGGCCTCCTTTGAGCAGGAGCTGAAACACGCCGGGCTGTCCATGCGGGACGTGACGGACCCGGAGAACCTGCCCATGCTGCTGAAAAAGGTCACTTACGGAAGCCTGGAGGAGATGTATGCCGCCATCGGCTACGGCGGCTTCACCGCACAAAAAGCCGTCAGCCGGATGAAGGGGGAATTGCTGCGCATTTCCCGCCAGCACCAGGCGGAGGAGCAGCTGGCCGAGAAGGCCGGAGAGGCTCCCATCCCCGTGCCTCCCAGGCCCGTGGGCAAGAGCGAGCAGGGCATCATCGTGGAGGGGCTGGACAACTGCCTGGTGAAATTCTCCCGCTGCTGCACCCCGGTGCCGGGGGATGAGATCGTGGGGTTTATCACCCGGGGTTACGGCGTGTCCGTCCACCGGGCGGACTGCCCCAACGCGGCGCCGGAGCGCCGGGCGGGCCAGGAGGGCCGCTGGCTGAGGGTCACTTGGGGCAAAGACACCAATGAGAGCTATCCCACTACCATCGATGTGATGAGCAAGGACCGGATGGGCCTGATTCTGGATATCTCCACGGCCCTCTCCAGTACCAACACCTTTGTCTCCGGCCTGAACTCCCGGAGCACGGAGGATGGCTTCGCGGTCATCCGCCTGGAGATCCGGGTCCGGGACGGGGCCCAGATGAAGGCCATCATGAACAAGCTGAACCAGATTTCCGGGGTGTTGCAAGTGACGCGCCCCGCCGGATAGCGGCGTCGAAAATTGCGCTCCATTCCGTCCGGCTCCGCCGGGCATCCATTCCGCTCCATTTCCTCCGCCTCCCTTCAAGAGGGGACTTCGTCCCCCCTTGAGCATTCCCCCTTCCCTGCGGGGGGGCGAGGGACGGGGCTTGGCTGGGGTGTGGGGCTATGGCGTATCGTATAATTATAATATAATAATATAAAAGGAGGGATTGCCTATGCGCGCGGTCGTTACCCGCGTGAAGCACGCGTCGGTTACCATTGAGGGAGAGGTGCGCGGTAAAATCGGGGAGGGCTATTTGGTTCTCCTGGGGGTGGCTCCGGGAGACACGGAGGAAACCGCCGTGAAGCTGGCGGATAAAATCTGCAACCTCCGCATCTTTGAGGATGAGAATGAGAAGATGAACCTCAGCCTGGAGCAGGTGGGGGGGAGCCTGCTGGTGATCTCCCAGTTTACCCTCTTCGCCGACACCTCCTCCCGCCGCCCGGGATTCTCCGGCGCGGCGAAGCCGGACTTGGCCGTTCCCCTCTATGAGAAATTCATGGCCCATTGCCGGGAGCGGGGATTTACCGTGGAGCACGGGGAGTTCGGCGCGAAAATGGACGTGGATTCCCGGAACCACGGCCCGGTGACCATCCTCTTTGACACGGAGAAGGCCTGACAAACAGAATATAAGCGGAAAGAAAGGACGGATGCTTTCATGAGATTGTTTTCGGATTTCTTTCAAAAGGCGCGCCCCTTGGGCGCCCAGCCCCATAGAGACTGGACCTGGAACCTGTCGGTGAACGGGATTCCCGCCTCCGGCTTCGGTTGGGAGGACATCGCCCAGGCCCTGGACAGCCTGGGCCCCCATGACGACAGTTTTGTAATTCTGGAGCAGAAACAGGGAAAGCAGTACTGGTTCATCCAGAGTGCCGTGGCCCTGGCGGGGCCCCACACCGGGGAGTACGTGGTGGGCGTGGGCTGGAACGACGGCGGGGAGAAACACTATATTGAGCGCTGCGGCGGAGCCGGGCGGGCCGTGGACATGTTCCGGGCCGCCTGGCAGGGAAAGCCCCTGGACTTCTCCGGATTCGAGGACCAGTCCGGCCTGCTTTCCAGCGATTCCTGAAGCCCCGGGAAGGAGGAGATTTCCAATGAATGTCAAGATGATGCAGGTGGGCCCCTTGGGCACCAACTGCTATATATTAGAAGATGAGAAGACCCGCCAGGCGGCGGTAATCGACCCCGGCGGGGACGCGCCGGAGATTATCAAGGCCCTGGAGGGGGCAGCGCTCTGCTACATTCTCCTGACCCATGGGCACTACGACCACACTGGCGGCGCGGCGGAGCTGGCGCGGGCCTTTCCCCAGGCGGAGGCCTATATTCACGAGGCGGATTTCCATGGCGTGGACCCGTCCCTGTTCCCCCTGTGCACACAGATGGACGGCGTGAAGTTCTACGGTGAGGGAGAGCGGATTGCCCTGGGGGATTTGGAACTGCAAGTGCTGCACACCCCCGGCCACTCCGAGGGCAGCGTCACCCTCCGCTGCGGCGATCTGCTCTTTTGCGGGGACACCCTCTTTGCCGGGTCCTGCGGGAGGACGGACTTCCCCGGCGGCAGCGTGCCCAAGATGCTGGCCTCCCTCCGCCGCTTGGGAGAGCTGGAGGGGGACCTTCAGGTCCTTCCCGGCCACATGGACGTCAGCACCTTGGAGGAGGAGCGGCGGCAGAATCCCTACCTCCGCCAGGCCCTGCGGGAGACGACATGAAGCTGGAATTCCGCGGCCACGACGAGCGCTACACGGTTGAGCAGAGCCTCTTAAATCTCTTCCCCGGCGAGCTTCCGGTCTATGAGCCGGTCCGGCCTGTCCGGGAGGAGAACTGGGCCATTGTCACCTGGCGGGAGGACGAAGAGCGGGGCCACGCCTGTGTGGAGCTGTGCTGGCAGGGAGAGGCCGTTTCCTCCGGCATGGAAGTGCCCCTGGAGGACCGCACGCCCTACGAGCGGGAGGGCCAAAGGCGCTACGCCATCGGCGCGGCTTTTTTCCGGGCCTATCAGATGCTCACCGGCGGGCAGCCCCCCTGGGGGATGCTCACCGGGGTCCGGCCCGACAAGCTGGTGACGGAAGCCCTGACGGCGGGCAAGACGCCCGGCGCGGCCCGGGAGCTGCTGGAGAATCACTATTTCGTCACTCCCCGCCGGGCCTCCCTGGCCCTGGAGACGGGAACGGCGGCCTTTGAGGCCGCGAAAGGCCTGGGCCCCCGGGACATTGCCGTGTATATCGGCATTCCCTTCTGCCCTACCCGCTGCGCCTATTGCTCCTTTGTCAGCCAGTCGGTGGAGAAGAGCTTTTCCCTGGTAGGCCCTTATGTGGACGCCCTGGTGGCGGAGATTGAGGCCGGGGGGCGGATGGCCCGGGAGACGGGCCTCCAGGTCCGGGCCATGTATATGGGCGGCGGCACGCCCACGACCCTGGACGCTTCCCAGCTGGACCGGGTGCTGGCGGCCTTTGAGGCCGCTTTCGGTTCCGCCCTGGACGGCTGCGGGGAAATTACCGTGGAGGCGGGACGGCCGGACACCATCACGGCGGAGAAGCTGGCGGTTTTGAAGGCCCACGGTGTCCACCGGGTTTCCGTCAATCCCCAGACCATGGAGGAGCGGGTGCTCCGGGCCATCGGGAGGCGGCACAGCCCCGGGGACATCGAGGACGCCATGGAGCTGGCGGCGAAATGCGGGTTTCCCCACGTGAACATGGACCTCATCGCGGGACTGCCGGAGGATACGGCGGGGGGCTTCCGCCGCTCCCTGGACCGCTGCCTGGAGTTTGGCACGGACAACGTCACCGTCCATACCCTGGCCCTGAAAAAGGGCAGCCGCATCCTGCTGGAGGGCCTGACGATCCCCGGCCCGGAGGCGGTGGGGGAGATGCTGGACTACGCGGAGCCCGCGCTGCGGCAGGCGGGGTACGCGCCCTATTACCTCTATCGGCAAAAATACATGTCCGGCAGCTTTGAGAACATCGGCTGGACCCGCCCTGGCGGGGAATGCCTCTACAACATCTATATCATGTCGGAGCTCTGCTCCATCCTCTCCTTCGGCGCGGGAGGGTCCACGAAAATGGTGGACCCGGCCCGGAGGCTGATCCAGCGGTGCTTCAACCCCAAGTATCCCAAGGAGTACACGGAACGCCAGTCAAAAACCCGGTCCAATCAGGCGGACTTCGCCGCCTTTTATGCCAGATGAATGAAAGGAGCCGAATCCATGTATTCCCTGAAGCAGATCAACGAAGCCGTCCGCAGCGATCCCGCCGCTTTCGCCCAGGAGTGCGACGCGCAGTTTGAGAAGAAGGTGGAGGCCGCCGCCGCGGAAATCGCGGGCCACCGGGCGGAGTCCCATATCATCCTCCTCTCCGGGCCCTCCGGCTCCGGGAAGACCACCACCGCGCTGAAAATCGAGGAGAAGCTGGTGGAGATGGGCATCGAGACCCACACCGTCTCCATGGACGACTATTTCAAGACCATGGACCCGGAGACCTTTCCCCGGAACCGGGAGGGCATGATCGACTACGAGTCCCCCTTCTGCCTGGATGTGGACCTGCTGAGCCAGCACTTCGCCATGCTGGACCGGGGGGAGCTGATCCATGTCCCCAAGTACGAATTTGCCCGGCAGATGCGCTCGGACATCTTCGCCCGGCCCATGCGGCTGGGGAAAGACGACATGGTGATCTTCGAGGGCATCCACGCGCTGAACGACATCATTGTGGGGAAGAACCCCAAGGCGTTTAAGCTCTATATCGCCGCCCGCAGCGACATATTGGATGAAGACGGGACCGTCGTCTTCGACAAGTCCTGGATCCGTCTCTGCCGCCGCATTGTACGGGACTTCAAGTTCCGGGGCAGCGGCGCGTCCTTTACCTTGAAGCTGTGGGAGAATGTCCGCCGGGGGGAGCGGTTGTACATTTCCCCCTATAAGGAGAACGCGGACATTATGTTTGACTCCTCCCTGGCCCTCAGCGCCAGCGCCTTGAAACCGTTTGTAGTTCCCCTGCTGGAGGGGATTCCAAAAGGGAAGTACCAGGTGGTGGAGGACATCCTCCGGGGCCTGGAGAGGATCAGGGCCCTGGATGAGGCGTATATCCCCGCCAAGTCCCTCTCCCGGGAGTTTATCGGCGGGAGCCCGTACGACAACCACTAAACGGAAGATGAAAGGAGCGGCACTATGAGCAATCAGGAGAAGCTGTATGGCCTGCTGGACACCCTGCGCACCGGGGCGGAGGCGGCGGGAACCCTGGCATTAGGGGCCCTGGGGCTGGCCTGCGAGGGGGCGGAGCAGTTGGCGGAGGCCGTGCGGCTCCGCTGCCAGGCCGCCCGGGTAGAGGGCGAGATGGACGGGAAGCTGATGGAGGCCGGGGAGATGGTCTACGCCACCCATGCCGGAAATCCCACGGAGTCGGGAGAACTGCTGGAAAAGCTCCGGGAGATTGACGGCTTAAAGGCCCAGCTGGCGGATTTGAACGAGACCCTGGGCCGGAAGGCCCGGGGCGCGGCGTGCCCCGGATGCGGCGGGGCTGTGGAAGAAGGGGACCGCTTCTGCCGCTTCTGCGGCGGGAAGCTGGATTAAGGAGGAACGACATGGAATTTTATACCTATCAACAATATCAGGAGAGCGCCCAGGCCCTCCGGGAAAAACTGGATGGATTCCAGCCCCACGTGCTGCTGATCCTGGGCTCCGGCCTGGGAGCCCTGGCGGACGAGGTGGAGAATCCCGTGGCCGTGCCCTACGCGGAGGTACCCCACATGAAGCACTCTACCGCCCCCGGCCATAAGGGCCAGTTCCTCTTCGGGAAGCTGGCGGGGAAGGACGTGGCCGTCATGCAGGGCCGCCTCCACACTTACGAGGGCTGGTCCTTTGCGGACGCCTCCTATCCCGTCCGGGTGGCCCGGCTGCTGGGCATGGAGACCCTGGTGGTGACCAACGCCGCCGGAGCGGTGAACACCGCCTGGACCGCCGGGGATATCATGCTGATCACGGACCACATCAAGCTCTTTGGCGTCAGCCCCCTCTGCGGGCCGAATATCGAGGAGCTTGGCCCCCGTTTCCCAGACATGAGCCATGTCTACACCCCGGCCCTCCAGGGGAAGGCGCGGGATGCCGCCCGGGCCCAGGGCCTGGACCTGAAAGAGGGCGTCTATATGTTCTTCCCCGGTCCCCAGTATGAGACTCCGGCGGAGGTGAAAGCCGCCCGCCTCCTGGGCGCGGACGCCGTGGGCATGTCCACGGTGCCAGAGGCCATCACCGCCGCCCACTGCGGCATGGAGGTTTTGGGCTTCACCCTCTGCACCAACATGGCGGCAGGGGTCCTGGAGCAGCCCCTCTCCGGTGATGAGGTCATCGCGGCGGGAGAGGCCGCAGGCCCCAAGTTTACCGCCCTGGTGAAGGGCTGCCTGGAGCGGCTGTAAACGCCTGGACAGGCGGGGGGTGCCGCTGGAGGGAATCTGGTATAAGGCGGGTCCCGGTCCCATAGAGTGGACAATGGGGCCCGCCCCTCACGGACAGGGGCTGTCCGCGCATTTTTTGAAGTATTTGAGGTATGCTTTTCATGTCTAGTAAGAAAAAACAGTCCTTCCTGGGCGGCGCGGCCATTCTGGCGGCGGCGGTGGCCATTGTCAAAGGCATCGGATTTTTTTACAAGATTCCACTTAACAACATCCTGGGGAAAGAGGGCAAGACCTATTTCGACTCCGCCTACCAGATTTACAATGTCCTTCTGTCCATTTCCACGGCGGGCCTGCCCCTGGCTCTTTCCAAGCTGGTGTCGGAGGCCCAGGCCCGGGGCAGGGAGAACGAGAAGCGGAGGCTGTTCAGCACCGCCATCTGGATATTCTTCGCCCTGGGGCTGGCGGGCTTTGCCGTCATGTTCTTCGGCACCCGGTCCGTGGCGTCGATGCTCCATAACGAGAGCGCTTACTGGGCCATACGGGCCCTGTCCCCGGCGGTGTTCTGCGTGTGCCTCCTGGCCTGTATGCGGGGGTATACCCAAGGCCAGGGGAACATGACCCCCACCGCGGTCTCCCAGGTGCTGGAGGCCCTGAGCAAGCTGGGCATCGGCTTGGCGCTGGCCTGGTATATATTCCAGGCGGGCATGGGACAGGAGTATGTGGCGGCGGGCGCGATCCTGGGCGTCACGGTGGGCACAGTGTTGTCCATGTGTTTCCTGGTTGGCTACCTGGCGACCCACCGCTCTGCGGTGGAAGCGCTGGATGTTTCCGCCAGCCGGAGGGCCCTGGCCTCCCGCATCCTGGCCATCGGCATTCCCATTACGCTGAGCAACTCCGCCATGAGCGTCATCAACCTAGTGGACACCTCCATTGTCATGGGGCGGCTTCAAAACGGCCTGGGCTTGACGGAGGAGGCCGCTGCTTCTTTGAAAGGCGCTTACGGCTACGCCATGGATATGCTGAACCTGCCGCCCTCCTTTGTCTTCCCAGTGACCATGAGCCTGATTCCCGTGGCGGCGGCGGCTTTGGCCCGGCGGGACTATGAGGGGACGGACCGGATCATTTCCTCGGCCTTCCGGCTCATCGCCATCCTGGCCCTGCCCTGCGGCATGGGCCTCAGCGTGCTGTCAACGCCCATCATGCGGCTGGTGCTCCCGGCCCAGCCGGAGGCCGCCTTGGAGGCTGGACCCCATCTCCAGGTCTTGGGCTTCGCCTGCATGTTTGTCTGCGTGATGAACTTGACCAACGCCATTTTGCAGACCTATGGCAAGGTGCAGCTGCCAGTCCTCACGGTTGTGATCGGCGGCGTGGTGAAGATCGTTATGAATTATTTCCTGGTGGGGAACCCGGATATCAATATTCATGGCGCGCCTATTTCCACCCTCTGCTGCTACCTGGTTATCGCCGGGCTGAACCTGTTCTTTGTCTGGAAGTACTCTCCCACAAAACCCAAGTATTTCCAGCTCTTCTTTAAGCCCGCCGTGGCTACGGTTCTCATGGGCGGCGGGGCCTGGGCGGTATACGGCTTCATGAGCCGGGCCCTGTCGGGGCACTCGGCCTATGGGGCCAATGCCATTGCCACCCTCTGCGGCATCCTGGCAGGGGTAATCGTTTACGCCATTTTGGTGGTAGCCCTGCGGATTTTACGGGCGGAGGACCTGAAAACGGTGCCCCATGGTGCGAAATTGGCGAAATTGTTGCATTTGCGCTAAAACGTACGGAAAATTGGCAAAAAATATGGAAACATCTCAACTTTTTTCTCGAAATTTCTTGCAAAGGCGGGCAATCTATGGTAGATTTTCAATGTAAGAGCCGTTACGGCTGGGAGGATTTCCTGGAAATCATGCGGCTGCTCCGGGCCCCGGGGGGCTGCCCCTGGGATGCGGAACAGACCCACGGCTCCATCCGCCGGAACTTCCTGGAGGAGACTTACGAGGCGCTGGACGCCATTGACCGGGACGACCCCGCGGATATGTGCGAGGAACTGGGGGACGTGCTGATGCAGGTGGTTTTCCACGCCCAGATGGAGGCGGAGCGGGGCCGCTTTGCGATGGATGACGTCATCGACGGAGTGGCTCAGAAGCTGGTGTACCGCCATCCCCATGTTTTCGGGACGGTGGAGGTGGAGGACAGCCGGGAGGTTCTGGTGAACTGGGAGGCCCTGAAACGCAGGGAGAAATCCCAGTCCACTACCGCCGACGCCATTGAGGCCGTGCCCCACACCCTGCCCGCCCTCTGGCGGGCGGAGAAGATCGGCAGCAAGACCGCCAAAGCGGGCTTTGACTGGTCCAGCGCCCTCAGCGCCCTGGGGAAGCTGGAGGAGGAGGCCCGGGAGCTGCGGGAGGCGCTGGAGGCTGGCGCGGCGGCGGACGGGCCCCACGGCGTCCGGGAGGAGCTGGGGGACCTGCTCTTCATCACCGCTAAGGTGGCCCAGATGTCCGGCGTGGACCCGGAGGATGCCCTCCACCGGGCCTGCGACAAGTTTGACAGGCGCTTCCGCAGGGTGGAGTCCATGGCGGACAAGCCCCTGGGCGAATATACGGAGGCGGAGCTGGTGAAGCTGTGGAAGGCCGCCAAAAAAGAGGAGTCTTAACACGCGATTGCGTTAAGAATATTAGGATACCAGAACACAAATGATTGCAGGAGGATACCATTCATGAACAAAGCAGAACTCATCAATGTCGTTTCCGAGGCCGCGGAGGTCTCCAAGAAAGACGCCGAGACCGTTATCACCGCTACGCTGGACGCCATTACCGACGCTTTGAAAGAGGGCGAGAAGGTCCAGCTGGTGGGCTTTGGCTCCTTTGAAGTGAAGCCCCGGGCCGCCCGTGTCGGCCGGAATCCCAAGACGAAGGAGCCCATTGAAATCCCCGCCTCTAAGGTGCCCGTGTTCAAGGCCGGGAAGGTCCTGAAGGACACCGTGGGCGGTTAATCCGCGGAGCGGTCTGTTTTGAAACAGCCGGCAGGCCTGCCGGCTGTTTATCTTTTGGATGAAAGGAGGGCGCGCTATGCGCTTGGACAAATATCTCAAGGTATCCCGCCTCATCAAGAGGCGGACGGTAGCCAACGAGGCCTGCGACAACGGGCTGGTCTCCGTCAACGGCCGCCCGGCCCGGGCTTCCTATGAAGTGAAGGAGGGGGACCGGATTTCCCTCCGCCTGGGGGCGCGGGAGGTGACGGTGGAAGTCCTGTCCGTTCAGGAGACAGTCCGGCAGGCCGACGCCGCAGCCCTTTACAAACAACTGTCATAAATGGGGGCCCCCCGCCATATCCTGTGGACAGGGAGGGACGAACCATGAACGATTACACGCTGCCCCAAACCGCCGCCCACCGCCTGGAACTGGACGGGCGGGAGAGCCTGACCATCTCCGGCGTGGAAGATGTGGAACGCTTTGACGAGACGGGCATTGTCATGACCACCGCCGTGGGGACCCTGGTGGTTACGGGGGAGGACCTGCACATCGGGAAGCTGTCCCTGGACGGGGGGGAGCTCCACGTGGATGGGAGGATCGACTCCCTGACCTATGAGGACCAGGGGCCCGGGCGGGGCGGATTCCTGGGCCGCCTGTTCGGCTGAGCATGGGGAACCAGGCGGCCCAGCAGCTGCTGGTGTTTGGACAGTCCATTCTCCTGGGGCTGTCCGCCGGGCTGCTGTATGATTTGCTGCGCCCCTTCCGGGTCCGGGCTCCCCGGGTTACGGGCCTTTTGGACGGGGCCTATTGCCTGGCAGTGTGCGGGGCCATGTTCCTCTTCTTGCTGCGCCGGGCCGAGGGCCAGCTCCGGGGCTTTGTGATGGTGGGGGCCCTGGGCGGAGCGGTGCTGTTTTTCTGTGCCTTTTCGGAGATTTTGCGGCCTTTGTGGGCTTTTTGGGCGGATACGCTGGCCTTTTTGTGGCACCTTGGCTGCCTGCCCCTGCGGTGGACGGGAAATTTTTATAAAAAAATGCTCCGTCAGGGAAAAAACCTCTTTTATTTTTGGCGCAAATGCTTTACAATAAGGAAAAGTGGGTACAGGCCCGGGAAAGGGGACAGCGGAAATGGCAAAGCAGCGCAAAACGCCAAAGGCGGTAAAGCTCCGCACGGGCCTTCTGGCCAAGCTGTTGATCGTGATCCTGCTGGCCGCGCTGGTCTGCGAGGTGTACGCCCTGCGGGAGCAGGTGTCGGACGCCGAGGCGGAAAAAGCGCGGGTGGCCGCCGAGGTGGAGGGTAAGCGTCAGGAGAACGACGCCCTGGCGGCGGATATCGAGGAGGGCTGCACGCCTGAGAAGATGCAGGAAATCGCCCGCCGGGAGCTGGGCTGGCTCCTGCCCGGGGAGTACGTCTTTGACGTGGGCAGCTGAGAGCCGGGCCATTCGACCCCGCGAATCAAGGGAAGGAGAAACTAAAAACCGTATGGAGCCTCAGGTTGGGAGCATTCTGGAAGGCAAAGTCACCAGCATTATGAAATTTGGCGCCTTTGTGGCGCTGGAGGGAGGCGGTTCCGGGCTGGTACATATCTCGGAGATCGCCAACACCTTTGTGGAAGACGTACACGACCATCTCCAGACAGGGCAGGCCGTAAAGGTCCTGGTCCTGTCGGCGGAAAATGGCCGGGTGAACCTCTCCATCAAAAAAGCCCTGCCCCAGCAGGAGCGCCGGGCCCCCCGTCCTCCCAGGCCGGGAATGGGACCCGCCCCCCGGGCGGAAGCCGGGCCCAGGCCCGCGCAGCCCCAGTTCCAGGGGCGGGGAAGGCCCGCGTCCCTGCCGCCGTCAGGGGACCAGGACTTTGAGGATAAGCTGAAACACTTCCTCTCCTCCTCCGAGGGGAAGATGGCGGACCTGAACCGCAGCATGGATGGCAAGCGGGGGAGAAGACGGAGATAAAGAAAACCGCCCGGAAACGGGCGGTTTTAGTTTGCCAAAACCAGGCGGGGTTTCCCGGGGCATAAAAAGGAGCCGCGCGGCAAAGATGCCGTGCGGCCCAAGCGGGTGGGATATTGGAAAGCTTCCTATATCAAAGTACCATGTTTTCCAGCTTTTGTAAATAGGAAGTTTTGGTATTTTTTGTCTTTTTTTGCCGGAATCTGCCGCCGGCCGGAAAGATGGAAAAAGTTTTGTGAATATTTTGAAAAAACGCCGCTTCCCTCTTCCCATTTCAATACAAATATGTTATATTATACAAAAGGGCCCCTGCGGAACCCCGTCAGCCCTTTTCACACGAAAGGAGCGATCTCGATGAAGTACACCTACGCTTGCAAGAAGGTCTCCCTCAATGATTCCATCAAGGCTTACACAGAAAAGAAAATCGCCAAGCTGGAGAAGTATTTCCGGGAGGACACCACCGCGTTTGTGACATTCTCGGTGGAGAAGGACCACCGCTGCACAGTGGAGATCACCGTTCGGAGCGGCGGCGCTCTGCTCCGGGCCCAGACGGAGGCGCCGGACGGCGATATGCGCGGCGCCGTGGACGCCGCCGTGGGCTATATCGAGCGCCAGATTTTAAAGAACAAGACCCGTCTCTCTAAACGGCTGCGGAGCGAGGGCTTCCCGGCTCCCGCCCCTGTCAGCGACTTCGACGTGGCGGAGGAGAAGGAGTTCGCCGTGGTCCGCACAAAACGCTTCGCCGTGAAGCCCATGAGCACGGAGGAGGCCATTTTGCAGATGAACCTGCTGGACCACAGCTTCTTTGTCTTCCGCAGCAGTGAGGATGACAGCCTGTGCATCGTCTACCGCCGGAAGAGCGGCGGATATGGCCTGATCGTTACCGACGAGGAGGAGTAATTCTCTTCCCTGGAGCGGGGCGGGAAGCCGTGCCTGGAGGAGCCTTCCCGGATGAACCCGCAGCCTGTCCGCCGTCCCCCCTGCTGGGGGCAGCGGCCTTGACAGAAAGCGGACACAAAGGCGGGGACGCGGCATGCCGCGTCCCCGCCTTTTTTATGCGTGCTTTGAGAGGAGGAACCGCTGCCGTTTGGAAGAGGCGCGCCTCCGGAGTGCCCGGTTAGGGCAGGGGGATGCCCTGAATTAAATCCAGTAGCGCTGGACCATAGTCCTGCCCCAGCTTGGCCAGGACGGGGGCTATGGTAACCAGGTTTGCGGAGTCGCCCAGAAGGCCCCGGAGGAACCCGGCCTTTTCCTTCAGGGGACGACGGCCCAGCTCCTGTCCGGCGGCTACTAGGGAGGGTTTGCCGCTTTCCTGGAGGGTCTTGGCCAGGGCTTCCAGAAGCTCTGGCGGAAGGGAGACGCTGCCGTTCAGGAAGGCCTCTAAAAGCGTGCGGGATTGCTGGACCGACAGGGTGTTGTCCTGTAGGGCCAGGGTATTTTCCCGGAGGGCGGCAAGGGATTCCTCCCCCAGCTCCACACGGAGATTCTGCGCTTTGAAGGGCTTCCGCAGGTCCACATTCGCGGATTCCGCGATTTTGGCCGTGACGGCCTGGGGGAACATCTCCAGGGAAACGGCCCGCTGGAGCTGTAAATACTCCTTTAGGAGCTTTTGCTCTACCTCGGGGTAATCTTTCCCGTAGATGAGGTCCATCAGGGACTGTATGGAAAATTCGCTCCAGTTTCCCTGCATGGTGTCTTTGCCCTTCATCTTCCAGTGCCAGAGGCTGTCCAGCGAGAACCACGTTTTCTCCTCGTCGTTTTCCGCCAGGATAAAGGCCTTGGGTTTGAGGGAGAGGTCGCTGTTGATCTTCGTGACCTGCTGGCAGAGGGGCTGGAGCCAGGTCCAGGCCTCGTAGGCCTCCGTTTGCGCGTAGACGTCAATTTGCAGCTCATTTTCCTCGCTGTCCCGCCCGGTGGAGCGGATGACCGCGCTGAGCCCCTGGGCCTCGCATTCCAGCCAAAAGCCCCTGCGCCAGCGTTTGCCGGAGCGCAGATTGGCGTAGCAGTAGATCATCAGGCGGTGGAGGACGTTTTCTGGCAAAAAGGTGTAGCGGAACTGGTAGGCGGCGTGCTGGACCCAGTGTTCCGGGGTGGGGTCCAGCTTGGAGTCCGGTTTGCAGAGAGTGGGCATGAATTCCGTATGGCCGTCCGCTGGGTAAGAAATGCGGAATTTCCGCATGATTTCCAGTACATAGCCGCACTCTTCCTGGCTGTAGGACACGTTTTCCAGACAGGGGATGCCGCCTTTTTTCATGGCGTCGCTGCCCGGTTTTTCAAGAATCTGGTAGATTTCGCTCTGGGAGATTAGGCCGTCGTCCGTCTGTTCCTTTTCCCAGATGATCTTATAGACGGCGCTGGTCAGCCACATAGGGTCGAGAATCTTATAATCGGAGGACTGTTCCCGCCCGTTTTCTCCCAGGTGGTAGCTGAAGCAGACCCCCAGGTCGTTGAACCAGGTCAGCAGCCATGCCCGGAGGCCGTCGTCCGGAGGTACGCCATATCGGTCGCAGAGCATGTGGAACATTTTCCGGTCGATGTAGTATGCCTTTGCCTGCCCCTGGCTGCTCTGCTGGCTCAGAAGTTCCTGGCGGACCTTTTCCCAGCTCTCCGGAAGTTCCATCCTGCAGCTGTCCATGTCAAGGGCCCGCTCAAAAATGGCGTGTTCCACCTTCTGGCGGAACTCCTCCACCCCGGCGTCCATGGAGGAGCAAATCTCCATCCCCACCAGGTTTGAAAACTCCTTCCGCAAGCTGGGGTAATCCAGGTCGAGGTTTTTCCCCCCGCTGATTTCGTTGACCAGCAGCAGGACCGGGGCCTCCGGCGCGACGCTCTGGACCGTGCGCAGCCAGTACCTGGCCCGCCCGGTCTGCTTGTCCGTCCGGGTATCGACCATTACCACGTAGCACGTCCGGTCCGTCAGGAAGCAGCGGTGCATCTCATGCATAATATCCTGGCCGCCGAAGTCCCAAATCCGGACTTTATAGGTCTTTCCATCCTTCTCAGGGAGCAGGTCCTCAATGAGGATGCCGTGGGTCTCCTTAGTGGGGTACTCGTCTTGTTTGCATTGGTGAAGAAGCCGCTGGATCGTGTAGGTTTTGCCCACCTTCCCGTCGCCTAGGAAGATCACCTTAGCCTCCCGGATGGGGACCTTGGGGGTGTTGAAGTAGTCCTCAATCAGTTTACGGGATTCCTGGAAACCGGGAGATTCGTCCCGGGATTGGTCGAAGAGGCTGACTGGCTGGATGGAGAGGTTGACACCTTCGATGTAAATACCGTGGTGGTTTTCTTCGATGTATTGAGAATAATCTGTATGGAACGGAATTTTTAGTTTTAAAAGAGAACGGGGAAACTCTGTCAACTGGAGGAAAGATAGGTTCAATGAACGCAGTGCTCTCATGTCTCCCAGCCAATCCGGGAGGGCTTTTAGTGGATTATTTCCGAGGCCCAACGATTGCAATTTGGATAATTTCTGGATAAAACGCGGAACCTCTGCCAAACCGAGTTCCGATATATCAAAAGAGAGTAGGGAGGAGAGTTCCGCAATGCTTTCCGGTATACTTGTCAACGGATTGCTCCCGATATACAGGACTCCAAGTTGGGAAAGGCTGCAAATGCTTTTAGGCAAACACGTCAGCTGATTATTGAATATTCCGAGTCCCCTAAGGTTTGAAAGCTGGCCGAAGTTTTCCGGTAGGCTGGTTAAGGAATTGGAGGCTGCCGTTAAATAGTAGAGAGAGGCAAGCTGAATAAAGCTTTCCGGTAGACTTGTTAACTGGTTGTGTGATATGTCTAACTCGTGGAGATTATAAAGTAGGCTAATGCTCTCAGGGAGCTTCGTTATTCCCAAATTAGAAAAATCTGCCTTGTAAACTCTGCTCAATTTACGCAGTTCGTCTTTCGTTGGCTTGTGGCCTTCATCTATGCTTGTTAAAAGTTTTAGGAGATTTCTATCTTGCGGTCTCTTACTGCTAGAAGCCATCGGCGCAATCCCTCCTTTATTTTTACTTCATTATACCACAATCCTCCCAAAAATCCAGAGCGTTCCAACCTAAATTTCAGCAGTTTTCGGCATTGCTCTGCCGTTTCATCCCGTATCCGGCCAGCTGGCTGGCAATTCGCTGGCCATCACGGCACGGTAACCGCTATTTCCGCACTACTGTGGGGAGGCTCTGAGGCATGGAAACGGCGTGCGGCCTTAGCAGGAAAAAGTGTTCTTCGAAAGAGGGGCCATGTTGTTCCTGGCCCGCCTTCGGAGGATTCGCTTGACCGGGGATGCCCTGGAGGGGCGGGGGCTGGGTGGAGAGTGGTGCTGTTATCCACCAGAAAGATGCCTCCCGGAATAAACGTCCTGGATGGGAGGCTGCTTTAATACCAGGATTTTGTCAGAGCGCCAAGGCCCGGGCGCGATGCACGGCCCCCCTCCGCCGGGGCCGCGCAGAGCCCCGCAGGGGAAGGGCCTTCCGGGGCCGCTGCGCAGTTGTCATAGGTCTCCGTGGCGGAAGGCCGGAAAATGCGGCCTAGAGGCCAGGCATTCCGGGGGGAGGGCAAAAAAACCGATCCCCTCCGCCGACGGAGGGGATCGGTATCACGCGGATATTACTTCGCGGCAATGGCTTCGATTTCGCAGAGGACGCCCTTGGGAAGGTCCTTCACGGCCACGCAGGAACGGGCGGGCTTAGAGGTGAAGAACTTGGCGTAGACCTCGTTAAAGGCGGCGAAGTCGCCCATATCGGCCAGGAAGCAGGTGGTCTTGAAGACCTTGCCGAAGCCAGCTCCGGCGGCCTCCAGGATGGCGCCCACATTCTTGCAGCTCTGCTCCGCCTGGGCGGCGATGCCAGCGGGGACCTCTCCGGTGGCGGGGTCCACGGGAATCTGGCCGGAGGTGTAGATAAAGCCGTTCACTTCAAAACCCTGGGAATAGGGGCCGATGGCGCCGGGGGCGTTCTTGGTTTCCAGAACTTTCATGTTGACAGTCTCCTTTTTTGTATTTGATACTTCTACTCTAATACAAACAGGAGAGAAAAGCAAGGGGCGGTATGAGAAAATTTTCGAGAAGTGAAAAAGTTTTTCAACGGAAGACGCTGGTGTTCATCTGGATGTAAGTCTGGTCCTCCTCGGGGAACTCCTCAAAAGCGGCGGTGAAAGCGTCAAAGTCCGCCAGAGCCTGGGCCTGGAGGATACTGGCCAAGTCTTCCTTGTAGATGTTTGGAATGGTCAGGAAGAAAGCCAGCATATTCCGGTCCCGGTCCTGCTGGGCGTCGCCTATAGCGGCGGCTTCCAGCGCATCCCGCAGGGCGGGCCACCATTCGGAAGCGTATGCGCTGCGGCCCAATATACCCAAGGTTTCCCCGGTGACGACAGCCGCACAGTTCAAAAGGTCCTCATTGTCCACGTCCCGCCCGTCCATCAGGTCCAAGACCAATTTTCGGAAATGTAAATTGGCTTTGGCATAAGCTACCGTGTCTGCGTCGCATTCCACGAAATCCTCCGGGGAAGACTCTTGGTCGAAGTAGTCCCTCACAAAGGCTTGGGCCGCTCCCTCAGGGGTCAGCAGCTCGGGCCGCTTCCCGGCGTCACACGCGCGTTGGAGGTTGGAATAGTATTCGGCGGCGGGTACCCCGGTGTCCGGGAAGTAGAGAGAGACGTAGCCGTCGCTGAGCCAGCGTTCTACGGCCCAGATGCCTCCCTGGCCCTGGGTGGCGGGCTGGGATAGAATCAGCGTGTCGAAAATGTTCCGGCTACCGTCAGAATCCACACTAGGGGCGTATTGAAGGTATACATGCTCCCCAACATAGGTGAAGGGCTGCTCCAAGAGCTGCGAACCATTGTAGGTGGAAAGGCGGTTCCGGGAAAGGAAATCCTCTTGGACCAGGGGGCCCAGTTTACAGAGCTTCTCCCAGGTTTTCCAGTCCGGGTGATCCAGAAGACAGCTACCGCTGAGGCCGGAACGGTAGAACTGCACATCAGTGGGACCGGTACGAGCATAGTACCGCTCTCCGTCAGTGGCAAAGACGCGGGCGAAATCGCCGTCGGCGTTGATGTGCTGCTCAAAGGCCGCCTGATCCATCACCAGGAAGCCGAAGAGGAAGCCGCCCCCGCCGCCGAAGTCCTCCATGGCCGCCTCGTAGGAGGCTTTTTCGTAAACGGAGATCAGGGGCTTCCAGCTCTCCTGGGCGTCAGGAAAGTCCGTATCCACCCGCAGGAGGTCCAGGTATTCGGTGGGCAGGGCCACACTCAGCCCGCCGCAGTCATAGACGGTCTTATCCTCCTGGCCGTCCTGGGACGGGGAAGTTTGAACGGGCTCCTGACGCTCCGTCTCCCCGCCGCAGGCGGAGAGGGCCAGCAGGCAGGCCAGCACCAGGGCGAAGGCTTCCAAACGGCGCATGGGCGAAACTCCCTTCCTTACAAGAAATGCTGATTGATGAACAGTATGACAGTTCTGCAAAGTGAAAAAATCACAAAATTAAAACAAAAAGTAACAAAACGGAAACAGCAAAACGGATGGTTTCCGCTGTTGTGAATCGGAGACGGACGTGGTATAATAATCAAGTTATTGGTATTTTTCCTGAAACTGGAGGACTTTCCCTATGAAGCTCATGGTCATCGACGGAAACAGCATCATCAACCGGGCCTACTACGGCATCCGGCCCCTGACGACCCGGGACGGGCTCTACACCCACGCCGTCTTTGGTTTTCTGACGACGCTGCTGCGCCTGGAGGGGGAGGAGGCCCCGGACGCGGTGTGCGTTACCTTCGACCTCCACGCACCCACCTTCCGCCACAAGGCGGACGCGGCCTACAAGGCCACCCGGAAGCCCATGCCGGAGGAGCTCCGTGTGCAGGTTCCGGTGCTGAAGGAGGTACTGGACGCACTGAACATCCCCCGTTATGAGCTGGAGGGCTGGGAGGCGGATGACCTCCTGGGCACGATTTCCCGGAAGTGCGCCGCGGCGGGCTGGGAGTGCGTGGTGGTGACCGGGGACAAGGACAGCCTTCAGCTCATTGGGGAGCACACGAAGGTGAAACTGGTTTCCACCCGCCAGGGACAGACCACCACCAAGGACATGACGGAGGCGGCCTTCCGGGAGGAGTATGGCTTTGCCCCCATTCATATGATTGACCTCAAGGCCCTGATGGGGGACAGCTCCGACAACATCCCCGGCGTGAAGGGCGTGGGGGAGAAGACCGCCATGGGCCTTGTTCAAATGTATGGCTCGATTGAACATCTCTATGCCCACATGCCGGAAATCGTGACCGCCCCGGGGACGCCCGCCAAGCCCGGCATTATCAAAAAGCTGGCGGAGGGAGAGGCGGACGCCCGGCATTCTTACTGGCTGGCCACCATCGTCACCGACGCGCCCCTGGACTTCCGCCCGGAGGACAACCGGAGAAAAGCTCCGGGCCCCGGAGCATACCCCCTGTTTTTGAAGCTGGAGTTTACAAAGCTGATCGAGAAATTCAAGCTCAGCCCGGGGGACGCCCCGGCTTCAGAGGGCCGGAAGGAAGCCGCTGTTACCGTGGAGACGGTAACGGACCCCGCCCGGGGGGCGGAGCTGCTGTCCCTTTGGAGGGCGGCGGACCACGTGTCCCTGCTGGCCCGGCCGGACAGCTCCGCTGTGGGTGTTTACTGCGAGACGGGGGAGGGCCGGGCCCTGATGGCGGAGCTGTTCTTCGAGCGGTACCAGGGGGACTGGAACGGCCTGCTGGCATCCCTCTTTTCCGGCGAGGTCAAAAAAGTCTCCCACAACGTCAAGGACCTGATGCGGACGCTGCTGGAAAGCGGCCTTCCAGCGGAGGGCTTTGTGTTCGACACGGCCCTGGCGGCCTATCTGCTGGACGCCACGGCGGGAAAGTACGACCTCCAGCGCCTCTTTGTCCTTTACTTTAACGAGGAGCTGCCGCCGCCCCTGTACCTGGAGCCGGACGCCTTTTCCCTCCTGGGGGATGGAATGGCCGCCGCCTCCCTGGACAGCTACGCCACGGCGGTGGAGGCCCTGTACGGCGTCCTGGCCCCCAAACTCCGGGAGCGGAACCAGTGGGGGCTGTTCCAGTCCGCCGAAATGCCTCTTTGCCGGGTCCTGGCGGAGATGGAGCTGGCGGGCTGCGGCGTGGATGCCCGGGCCCTGCGGGAATTCAGCCAGAGCCTGTCCGCCCGGATGGCGGAACGGGAGGCCTCCATTTACGGCATGGCCGGGGGGAAATTCAACATTAACTCCCCGAAGCAGCTGGGAGAGGTGCTGTTTGAGCGCCTGGGCCTCCCCCACGGGAAGAAGACCAAGACCGGATGGTCCACCAGCGCGGAGGTGCTGGAGAAGCTCCGCTTCCAGCATCCCATCGTGGACGCGGTGCTGGAGTACCGGCAGTATGCCAAGCTGAAATCCACCTATGCCGACGGCCTCCTCAAGGCCATGGACCCCGACGGACGGGTGCGGACAAAATTCCAGATGACCGTCACCGCCACGGGGCGCCTCAGCTCCACGGAGCCGAATTTGCAGAACATCCCCACCCGGACGGACCTGGGCAGCGAGTTCCGCCGGATGTTCACGGCGGCGGAGGGCTGCGCCCTGGTGGACGCGGACTACTCCCAAATTGAACTGCGCATCCTGGCCCACATTGCCGGGGATGAAGCGATGCAGGCGGCTTTCCTGGCGGGGGGCGACTTCCACGCCGAAACGGCGGCGAAGGTCTTCCGGGTGGCCCGGGAGGACGTGACCCACGAGATGCGCCGCCGGGCGAAGTCAGTGAACTTCGGCATTGTCTATGGCAAGGCCGCCTTCTCCCTGAGCCAGGACCTGGGGGTCACCTTGGCCGAGGCCAGGGCCTATCTGGAGGACTACTTCGACACCTTCCCCGGGGTGCGGAAATACATGGAGGAAGTGGTGGAAAAGGCCCACGAGGCCGGGTATGTGGAGACCCTCTTCCATCGGCGGCGGGAGATTTTAAAGCTGTCTTCCTCCCAGAAAAAGGACCAGGCCTCCGGTGAGCGGGAGGCCCTGAATATGCCCATCCAGGGCACGGCGGCGGATGTGATGAAGCTGGCCATGGCGGCGGTGTGGAAGCGCCTCCGGGCGGAGAGGCCCCAGGCCCGGCTGGTGCTCCAGGTCCATGACGAGCTGATTGTGGAGTGCCCGGAGGCGGAGGCGGCGGACGTGGCAAAGCTCCTGGAGGAGGAGATGGAGCACGTGGTTCGTCTCAGCGTCCCCCTGACGGCGGAGGCCCACTGGGGGAAGAACTGGCTGGAGGCAAAGGGATGACGGAAGGGATTGGCTTGTCCTGGCTGGGGGCGCTGTTCCTCCTAGCGCTGGCGGTGCCGGACCTTCTGTGGACCCGCCGGAAACCCTGGGGATACGCCCCCTCCCGGGAGGACCGCCGTCTCACCCTGCTGGAGCGGGCGGGGCAGGTGTGGGTTGCCTGCGGGACGCTGCTGAGCCGGGGCATTTCCCTGAGGCCTTGGTACTCCTGGTCCTGGTGGCTGGCGGGGGCGGCGGCGCTGATGGCTTTGTATGAAGGCTGGTGGGTCCTCTACTTCCGGAGCCCCCGGACCATGACGGATTTTACTGCGGGATTGGCGGGCATTCCCGTGGCGGGGGCCAGCCTGCCAGTGGCGGCGTTCTTCCTGTTGGGGATTTACGGACGGGCGTGGTGGACGCTGCCGGGAGCTGCGGCTTTGGGGATGGGACATATCGGCATCCACCTGGAATATAGAAAAGAGGCGTTACGGTGATAAGAGAGGAACAGCGGATGTTCGCGGCTGGACGGGAAACGGGGCATTCGGGAGGATGCCCGGGCGCACAGTGCAGCCAAGCGGAGGGGGACGGGGGCTTGAAGCACCTATACCTGATCGGTGGCCCCATGGGCATGGGCAAAACCGCCGCCTGCCGGGAGCTCCAGAGGCGGCTGGGCCGCAGCGTTTTTTTGGATGGGGACTGGTGCTGGGATGCGGACCCCTTCCAGGTGACGGAGGAGACGAAGGCCATGGTGGTGGAGAACATCTGCTTTCTGCTGAATAACTTCCTCCGCTGTTCCGCCTATGACCATGTGATCTTCTGCTGGGTACTCCACCAGCAGGCGGTTTTGGACAACCTCCTGTCCCGCCTGGATACCCGGAACTGCCGGGTCCGGGCCGTTTCCCTGACCGCGTCGCCGGAGGCCCTGGCCTCCCGGATTGAGCGGGACATTCAAGCCGGAAAGCGGGACCAGGGGGCCCTGGAGCGGAGCTTGGCCTACCTGCCCCTGTACGCGGGGCTGGATACGGAAATACTGGATGTCTCCCGCCTGACGCCCGGGGAGACGGCGGAGCGGCTGGAGGCGATGGCATGAAACGGCTGATGGTGCTGTTGGGCGTGGCGGGGGTGTCCCTTTCCGCCGTCTTCGTCCGCTGGTCCACGGCCCCGTCCCTGGTGCTGGCCCTTTACCGCATGGCCTTTTCGGCCCTGCTGCTGGTTCCCCTGGCCCTTGCCCGGCGGGCAGAGTTCCGGGTTCTCCGGCGGAGAGAGCTTTGCTTGAGCCTTCTCAGCGGGGCCTTCCTGGGGGTCCATTTCGCCTGCTACTTTGAGTCCCTCCGCTGGACCTCCATTGCTGCGGCGGTGGTGCTGGTGGACACGGAGGTGCTGTTTGTGGCCCTGGCCTCGGTGCTGGTCCTTGGGAAGAGGCTGAGCCGCCGGGCCTGGACGGCGGTGCTGCTGGCCTTCGGCGGCAGCGTGGCGGTGGCCCTGGCGGACGCCTCCGGCGGGTCCGCCCTCCGGGGGAACCTGTTTGCCCTGGCGGGGTCTTTGTGCATGGCGGTCTATACCATGCTGGGAGCCGTCTGCCGCCGGAGGCTTTCCACCACGGTGTACACAGCCCTGGTTTATACCTCGGCGGCGGGGACGGTGCTGGCCGCCGCCCTGGTGGGAGGACAGGCTCTCGCGGGCTGGGGTCCCGTGAACCTGCTGGCGGGCCTGGGCATGGCGGTGTTCTGCACCCTGCTGGGACACAGCGTGTTCAGTTGGGGCCTCAAGTACCTGCCTCCGGCCTTCATTTCCACGGCGAACCTGCTGGAGCCAGTGCTGGCCTCCGTCTGGGGACTGCTGCTGTTCGGCGAGAGGCCGGGGCCGCTGGTGGTACTGGGCGGCGGAGTGATCCTGCTGGGCATCGCCCTTTACAGCCGGGAGGAGGCATAGGAAGGAGTTTACGGTTTTATGGAGAACAACATGAAGGTCCAAATCGTCCCCATGAACGGGGACCATCTGGATGAGGTAGCGGAGCTGGAGCGGGTCTGCTTCCCGGACCCCTGGTCCCGGAATATGCTGAAGGAGGAACTGGAAAACGACCTGGCGGCATTTCTGGTGGCCCTGGACGGGCAAGGGGCCGTGGCGGGCTACGCGGGGCTCCAGGTGGTACTGGACGAGGGCTATATTCTCAACGTAGCGGTCCGGCCGGACTGCCGCCGCCGGGGAGTGGCGGGGCAGTTGCTGAACGTATTTTTAAACTTCGCCAAGGGGAACCGCTTGGCCTTTTTAACCCTGGAGGTCCGGGCCTCCAACTACGCCGCCATTGCCCTGTATGGAAGCCGGGGCTTCCGGGGCGTGGGGCGGCGGAAAAACTACTACGAACATCCCCGGGAGGACGCGGTCATCATGACCCTGGACCTCACCGGGGAACAGGAGAAAACGTGATGGAATTGAAACTGGCCTCGCCGGAGCAGGTGGCGATGGTTTACGAGCGGGATTTGAGGCCCGCCTTTCCCCCGTCGGAGCTGAAACCCCTGGCGAATATCCAGGCCATGTGCCGGGAGGGCTGCTACCATCCCTGGTGCCTCTTTGACGGAGAGGAGATCGCGGGGGAGTGCTTTTTGTGGCTGGGCCATCCCGGCTGGGCGCTTTTGGACTACCTCTGCGTGGCGGAAGGCCGCCGGAACAGCGGCGCGGGAGCCCTGATGCTGGGCTTCCTCCGCCGGGCGGAGCCGGAGGACGCGGTGATTCTCGTGGAGAGCGAGGCGCCCGCCCATGCCCCGGACCCGGCAATGGCGGAGCGCCGCCTGGGTTTCTACGCCCGGAACGGGCTGCGGACCGCCGGGTACGACACGGATGTCTTCGGGGCCCATTACAAGATCCTGTACCTGTCGGCGGAGCCCCTGCCGGATGAGCGGCTGATGGAGGAAAACCGGTTTATCTACCAGAACCGCTTTCCCAAGGAGAAGTATGACCGCTATGTCCGCATTCCCCGGGACCCGGCGGCGGAACCCACTTGCCAGGTGTCCTGGAACGAAGGCTGAGGGAGGGAACCCATGAAAATTTTAGGCTTTGAGTCCTCTTGCGACGAAACCGCCGCCGCCGTAGTGGAGGATGGGCGGACTGTGCTGTCCGACGCCGTGGCCTCCCAGGTGGAGATTCACGCCCTGTACGGCGGCGTGGTACCGGAAATTGCCTCCCGGAAACACGTGGAGGCCGTGGCCGCCCTGGCGGACAAAGCCCTGGCGGACGCGGGCTGTACCCGGGGCGATATTGGCGCGGTGGCGGTGGCCTACGCGCCGGGGCTCATCGGCGCGGTGCTGGTGGGGCTGAGTTTTGCCAAGTCCGCCGCCCTGGGGCTGGGAGTCCCCCTGATTCCCGTCCACCATATCCGGGGCCATATTGCCGCCAACTACCTGGCGTTTCCCGAGCTGGAGCCCCCCTTCCTGGCCCTGGCCATCTCGGGGGGAAACACCCTCCTCATCGACGTGGCGGGCTATACGGACATGCGTATCCTGGGGGGCACCCGGGACGACGCGGCGGGGGAGTGCTTTGACAAGGCGGCCCGGGTGCTGGGCCTCAGCTATCCCGGCGGGAAGCCCATAGACGAGCTGGCCCGGCAGTCGGCAGGGGGCGTGTACAAATTGCCCCACGCCCAGGTGGACGGCGCCCCCCTGGACATGAGCTTTTCCGGCTTGAAGACGGCGGTGGTAAACCTGGCCCACCACGCGGAACAGGTGGGGGAGCCGCTGGACCGGGCGGCCCTGGCCCGGGATTTCACCCAGGCCGTCAGCGATACCCTGGTTCCCCGGGCCATGGAGGCGGCGAGGCTCACGGGGCGGAAGACCATCGTGGCTGCGGGAGGCGTGGCCGCGAACTCCGTTATCCGGGGGGATCTGGAGCGGGCCTGCCGGGAGGCGGGAATCAAGCTGTACCTGCCGCCCCTCCGCCTCTGCGGGGACAATGGGGCCATGATCGCCGCCCAGGGCTATTACGAGTTCCTGGCGGGCCATACGGCGGGGATGGAGCTGAACGCCTATGCCACCAGGGACATTTCCGAAGAGCTGAAAAACGCGTGAAGGCTTAGCCCTCACGCGTTTTTCAGTCTGGCAGAAGGGGTTTTGGCAGCCCGGATAAATCTTTAGTGGTGCGGGAAGCCCTTCCTGGGTTTCCTGCGCACGCCCCGCCTTCCCGCCGGCCGAGGTTCCCCATGGCTTCTATCCCTCCCGGGGGTCCCATTGGCACCGCTCTAAATCCACCGTGCCGTCCAGGCGGAAAACCACGCCCTCCGCCTCCAGCAGGGCCTGCTGGGTCCCGGGGGCGTGGACGTCGAAGGCGGCTTTCGTGCCTCCCAGGCGGTCCACCACCCGGTGGCAGGGAAGGGAGGGGTCCTGGCAGCCCGCCATGGCATAGCCCACCGTGCGGGCACAGCGGGGCATCCCCGCCAGGCGGGCGATCTGGCCGTAGGTGGCGACCTTTCCGGCGGGAATCCGGCGGACGATGTCCCGGAAAAGGGCAAAGGTCCCGCCCCTCACCGTTCCCGTACCTCGTAGAGGTCCGTCCGCCGGGCGGAGAGAATGGGGAGCTGGCGGCGGACGGCGTCCGCCCGGCGGAGGTCCAGGTCGGCGTACAGCGTGGCCTCCCCGGACCCGGCCTGGCAGAGAATGCTGCCCCAGGGGTCCACGGCGATGGAATGCCCGTAGGCCACATAAGAGGCCGTCTCGTCCCGGGCGGGGGAAACCCCTACCGTAAAGCACTGGTTGTCCACCGCCCGCTGGCGGAACAGCAGCTCCCAGTGGGCGGGGCCGGTGGTCATGTTGAAGGCGGCGGGGACAAAGATGCACCTGGCCCCCCGGAGGCACATGCACCGGGCCAGCTCCGCAAACCGGAAGTCGAAGCAGACGCAAAGGCCCATGGGGCCGAACTCCGTCTCGAAGGTGGTGACGGCATTTCCCGGGGAAAGGACGTCGGACTCCCGGAAGCGCTGGCCCCCCTCCACGTCGATGTCGAAGAGGTGGGCCTTCCGGTGCTTTGCCAGAAGTTCTCCCTTCCGCCCGTAGACAAAGCTGGTGTTGTAAACCCGGTCCCCCTCCAGCTCCGGCAGGGAGCCGCCTACCACGTACAGCTCCAGCTCCGCCGCCAGGGCGGACAGGGCACGCTGAACTTCTCCGCCCTGCGTTTCTCCGTAGGAGCGGAAGCAGGCGTTGTCATAGGGACAGCAGAACATCTCCGGCAGGACGGCGATATCCGCCCCCCGGGCTTTGGCCTCCCGGAGGCGGCGGCAGGCGGTTTCGATGTTTCCCCGCTTGTCCGCCGTCACGGGCATTTGGATCAGCGCGGCGCGCATGGGCAGGCCTCCTTTTTGGGTTTTGTACAAATGGATTGTATCACAGCGGGAACCGTGATACAATACGGAAAACGGACAAGGAGGCCAAACCATGGCGGTTTATACGGAGAAGAAAACCTATCAGACCAAGGCCCACATGGGCATGATTGATGTTACGGAGGACTTCCAGCACGCGGTGTCGGCGGCGTGCCGGGAGCACGGCATCTCCGCCGGGACGGTGACGGGCTTTACCACTGGCGGCGTGGCGGGGCTGACCACCCTGGAGTTCGAGCCGGGGATGGTGAACCACGATTTGAAGGCGGCGCTGGATGTGTTTTCCCCTTACCTGGACGAGAAGGGGCATGTGGTGCCCTACTGGCATCACGAGACCTGGCACGACGACAACGGCTCTTCCCATATCAAGGCGGCTCTGCTGTCTCCCTTCATCACCGTGCCCTTTGTGGACGGAAAGATCACCGTGGGGCCCTGGCAGAACCTGACCCTGGTGGAGTGCGACACGAGGAACCGGGTCCGGGACATCGTGTTCCAGGTGATGGGGGAGTAGACCGTGGGGCTGGTCTTGGGCCTGGGGCTGATGGGAGCCCTGGGCGGCGGCGCACTGGCGTATGTCTGCTTTGAGGAGGCCCGGCGGCTTCTGCGCCAGGGCCGGAGGCTTCCGGGAGCGTGCTTCGGGGCAGGGGCGGCGGTGTGCGCCCTTCTGGCCCTGGGCGGGGCCTGGATGGCCTGGAGCATCGTGGACGGGTTCTTTTGGTAATACGGTAAAGAGCGGCGGCGGGAAGATTCCCGCCGCCGTCTTTTTTACAGTTCAGTCTGCCGCTTCATACCATTCGTACACGAAGTCATAGATGGAAGGGCCTTCCACTTTGGGCTGGACCCGGAACCAGAAGGTTTGATTGTTCTGCCGGAGCCCTACAAGCGTATTATGCGGGTTGAACGAGAAGCTTTGTCGGCGGTCCGGGGAGGACAGTTCCAGCATATCGGGGGAATGGGAGTAATAGCCCGGAGCCAGAGCCCATTCGTAGTTTTCCGTAAAGGCTGCTGCTTGGTCAAGCTGGTCGGCATTCACCGTGCGGGTCTTTACGTTTTCCTCCCCTTGGGTGAAGAGGGAAAAGAGCGCAGCGCCATCAGATAATATCTCATCCAGCGTCTCTTGAATGGGGATGCTCTGGCCCTCCGCGATCTCATACCAGGACTGCGCCAGATGGAAAATGGACGGCGTTCCAGGTGTGGGCTCCACCCGAAGCCAAACGGATTCCTGGCGGCCAAGATGGCGGGTGTTGAGCAGGACCAACTCGCTTTCCGGCCAGAAGCGGAGGCTCAATTCCCCGCCGGGGCTCATCATCAGCAGGGACCCGGCGGGCATGCTGCCGGGGTCCTCGGCATAACTCCAGTGATACCTGTCCGTAAATTCCCCGATCCAGTCCGCCAGGGCCTGGGGGGCTACGTCGTACCGCCCGCCCCCTTCGGAGGCCAGCAGGGTCATATTGATGGTATCCCCCTCCGTGAGCCGGTCCATCGCCATCTGGGCCAGGTCGGCGGCGGGGCCGACGGAGGTCTCCGCTTGCAGGGTGGCGGTGCCCAGGTAGACGTCAAAGGGCTTCCCTTGAAAAGCCTCCCGGAGCTTTTCCCGGACCAGCTCCTCGGAGAGGGAGAGCTTGCCCTCCTGCTGGAAGCTGTGGAGATACTCGAGGTGCGAGTAGGAACCCTTGTCCAAGGCGTCCCGCGAGGGGGCACGGAACATCAGATAGAGCTTCTCGGAGGAGGGAGCGGCCCAGTGGTCCTGGCCCCCTTCGCCCAGCGCCGGGGCGTCCTGGAGCTCCGGCGTGTGAAACTCATAGGAGACCTGCCGGAAGACATAGAACATCTTGTCCACCGTCAGCCCGTAGCCCGCGCCGATACCGGTGATGCGCCAGTCGTCATAATACGGATAACTGCTGGGATACATGCCGTCCGAAATGTAGGGAAGGTTGGTCTGGTAGAAGATATCCTCCACCGCCATCAGGGCGGCGTCTATGATTGGGCTGGGCTCGTCCGGCCACTCGACAAAGTGACCGCTGAAATGCCGCTGGTCGTTGTAAATCAGAAGGTTTTCCCCGTCGAAGTACAGCGTCCGGTATTGGAAGACCGGGGTGGGGAAGTCCGCGTCGGAGGGATAGGAGTCGTCGGCCCGGAAGGGCATGGAGCGGGTGGCGGGGTCCCAGTTGTCAAAGCGGAAGAAGGTTCCCTCGGGCCAGACGGTCCACAGCAGGGACGGAAGGTCTGCCTTGTAATGCTTCCCGTCCCGGCGGAAGTAGAAGGTGTCGTTCTGGAAGCCCTGGGAGACCAGCTCGTTTTCCCCGTCCCCGTCCAGGTCCATGTGCTGGGTATCGTACTTCACTTGGGCCAGGAGAACGGGCCAGCCCTTCTCATTCAGATAGTAGTATTCGTTGGTCAGGGTCCGGTCCCGGTCGTTGGCGTCGTAGGTGATGCGGAAGCCGTCGTGGCCCAGGAGGTTGCGGAACAACGAGGCGCTGTAGTTCCCGTCCACGCCGGGGAGGAAGGACCAGAAGGGCGTGGGGAAGGAGCTCCTGGCCAAGTGCTGGACCCCGGCGTAGATTCTGCCGCCGCCCTCGAAGAACATCAGGCCGTAGTCCCCCAGGACGTGGTCTGGGTCCTCCAGGCCCCCCAGCATATTGGGGGAGCCGTAGGGGAAGGGAAGCTCCTCCGCCTCCTGGGGCTCATAGGGCTCCAGGCCGTCCAGGGGGATGGTGACGGCGGCGTCCCAGTCGGGCTGGGCCACTTGTTTCAGGCTCTCGCAGGAGAGAACGGCCTCCTGGATGCGGCTGATCACCTGGTTCATCAGGGACATGCCGGTGGTCTCGCCCCGCTTCAGCTCCGGGGCCCAGTCGGGGCGGCTGACGGCGTATTCATATTGACCGTCGCTGCCGAGGATTTCCACGTTTCGGGGCAGGTAGTTCGTCTCCGGCTCCAGCCGGTAGAGGGAGCAGAGCCAGCCCATGGGGTCCGAGAGGCTGGCGGACAGAGAGTAGGACATCCCCCAGTAGACCCGGAGCAGCTCGCCGTCCTCCAGGTCGAAATGCTCCGGCGGGTTCTCCGGGGTGTAGACGACCAGCTTGGACATAATGCCGCCTTCCGGTCCGCCGTAGTTTTCCAGCTCCTCCGTCAGAGTGGACACGGCCTCGTCCACGTCGTGGAAGCGGGCCGGTTCGGGGGCCGGGGTTTTGGCCCCGGTGAAGGTGACGGCGCACACCAGCGCCGCCAGGGTCACGGCGGCAAAGAGGGCCCGGCCCAGATAGACCGGGTTCTCCGCCACGCGGGTGATCCGGTCCTTGAGCTGGCGCTTTCCCGCCGTCATGGTGGTGGCGGAGAGCAGGGGATTCGCCGGGGCTTTCCGCACGGGGATGAGGGAGAGAAGCGTCCGGCCATAGGGCACCCGCTCCGCCTCGCCGAGACGGCGGAGGGCTCCCTCGTCACAGGCCAGCTCGCAGTCCGTCCGGGAGGCCAGGGCCGCCCACCAGACTAAGGGGTCAAACCAGTAGACCGTCAGGCACACGGCCCGGAGCAGGGACCAGAGGGGGTCCCCATGCCGGGCGTGGGTTTCCTCGTGGACCAGGACGTGCCGGAGGCGGTCCGGGCTCTGGAGGGCGGCGGGAGTCAGGTAAATGGCGGGCCGGAAGAGCCCGAAGAGGCAGGGAGAGGGGAGGCCCTCCTCCACCAGGTAGACCCGGCGGGGGGAGTCCTCCACGGGATAGGGCGTCCGTGCTTTGCGGAGCTTTCGCCAGAACAGCAGATTGGAGAGGACCAGCCAGCAGGCCATGGCCGCCATGCCGCCGTGCCAGATGGGGGGCAGCTGGTCCGCCAGAACGATCTGCCGGGCGTATTCCACCTCATGGACCACCTGCTGGCTGTTGGTATAGCTGTAAACGCTGTTTTCCGAGGGCGGGCCCAGCACGATTTTGGGGTCCTCTTCGGAACGGTACGAGGGAAGGGGCCCCTCCGGAGCGGTCAGAGTGACCCGGGAGGGGGACAGGTAGAGTGCCTGTCCCTCCAGGCCGGACATCATCGGTTCTGCCGCCGTCAGCAGGCTGAAATCCGCCGCCGGGAGGATGGCCGGAAGGAGGAGCCGCAGCAGCACCAGGCCCCATAGGGCGTACTGGGCCCGGCGGGAGAGGACCTTCCGGAAGAGCCGCCGGAGGGCCAGAAGCGCCAGGATCAGCGCCGAGGAGGTCAGCAGGATTTCCTTCATTCGCCCTCACCTCCCGCCTTGTCCAGGATGGCGGACAGCTCCGCAATGTCCGACTCGGACAGCTGGCGGCTCTCCACCATGGCGCTCATCATCAGCCCCAGGCTGCCGCCGTAGACCTTGGAGAGGAAGCTCTCCGTCTCGTCCCGGGCGGCGTCCTCCCGCCGGAGGGCGGGGTAGTAGCGCTTGGCCCTGCCGCCCTCCTCGTGCCGGACGGCTCCCTTGGCCTCCAGCCGGGCGAGCATGGTGATGATCGTGTTCTTGCTCCAGCCCGTCTCATCCCGCAGGGCCGCCGTCAGCTCCGTGATGGTGCCGCCGGGACGGTCCCACAGGCGGCGCATCAGCTTCCACTCGCTGTTGGAAAGGTCAATCTTCATAAAAACACCTCCTCAGATAGGTATACGGCTGTCTACCTTATAGGAACAGCATAGCAGAAAGGTAGACGGTTGTCAACCTAAAGCTGGTTACAAAATGGAAACGCCCGCCGATAGGAAACGGCGGGCGCTTCTCTTTCAGGCGCCAGGGAAAGTATTTCCACGTTTTGCCGAAATTTCCAGGTTCTTCTTATGGATTTCGACAGAAAGCCGTCAGAGGACGTGCTATCATCAGCTTTGAGAGCTTGTCCCCTGGGGGACGGCGGCAAAAAATGGCGAACCAGGCATATTTTTGACAAAAGAGGGGAACAATATGGAAATCCAGGTAAAGAGTGCGGACCGGAACCTGCTGCTGGAGCTCAGCGGGGAGTTGGACCACCACGGGGCCCGGACCGCCCTCCGGGAGCTGGAGGAGGCCCTGGATGCGGCGCTGCCCCGGAAGCTGGTGCTGGACCTTTCTGGAATTACATTTATGGACAGCTCAGGCATCGCGGTGATCCTCCGGGCCCGGCAGAAGATGCAGCTGCTGGACGGCGGGCTGCTGGTGCGGGGGGTGTCTCCCCAAGCCCGGCGGGTGCTGGACGCCGCCGGGATCAACCGTCTTGTGACGATCAAGTAAGGAGGTTTTACATACATGAGGACCAAGGCAGTCAACGAGGTCACCCTGGACTTTCCCAGCCAGAGCCGGAACGAGAGCTTCGCCCGCTCTGCTGCGGCCTGCTTCGCCGCGCAGATGGACCCGACGCTCAACGAACTGGAGGATATCAAAACCGCCGTCAGCGAGGCGGTGACCAACGCCATTGTACACGGCTACCCGGACGCCATCGGCGGCGTGACGCTGAAGCTGCGGGTGCTGGCGGGAAACGTGCTGGAGCTGACGGTGAAGGACCATGGCCGGGGCATCCCCGACGTGGACAAGGCCCGGCAGCCCATGTTCACCACTGGAGGGGAGGAGCGCAGCGGCATGGGCTTTACCATTATGGAGAGTTTTATGGATAAGGTAACGGTACGGTCTGCTGTAAACAAGGGGACCACGGTGGTGATGCGGAAGAAGCTGGCCCCCCGGCTGAAGAAATGAGCGCCGCGCTGGAGCTCCTCCGGGCGGCCCAGCAGGGGGACCGGGACGCCTGTGAGCGGGCGGTCATCGAGAATAACGGCTTGATCTGGAGCGTGGTCCGGCGGTATTATGGCCGGGGCGTGGAGCCGGACGACCTCTATCAGCTGGGCTGCCTGGGGTTTTTAAAAGCGGTCCAGGGCTTTGATTTTGACTATGGGACCTGTTTTTCCACTTATGCCGTGCCGAAAATCGCCGGGGAAATCCGCCGCTTCCTCCGGGACGACGGAGCGGTGAAAGTAGGGCGGAGCATCCGGGAACAGGCCCAGACCCTCTATACGGCCCGGGAGCGCCTCCGCCATGAGCTGGGCCGGGAGCCAGCCCTCTCGGAACTGTCGGAGGCCACAGGGCTGGCGCCGGAGGAAATTGCCCGGACGGACCTGGCCACCGACGCCCCGGAGTCCCTCCAGCAGGAGATGGCGGACGGGCTGACCCTGGAGGGGTCCCTAGGCACCGAGGCCCCGGAGGAGGGGCTGGTGGAGCGCATCGCCCTCCGGGAGGCCATTGACGGTCTGCCGGAGAAGGAGCGGATGACGATCCTCCTCCGCTATTTCAAGGGGCTGACCCAGGAGCAGACGGCCCGGGTAGTGGGGGTGTCCCAGGTGCAGATTTCCCGGCTGGAACGCCGGGGCTTAAAACGGCTCCGGGAAAGCTTCGAGGTTTGACTGGCGTTTTCTCATAAGAGATGGGGGGCCTTGGGGGCTTTGCCGCTTAGGGCCCCCGCATGCCCGGAGGGCCAAGAGGAGACGGAGGAACGTTAAGGCGCTTCCGGGCCTGGCGGAAGACCGGAGGGAATCGGCGGCGGAAGAACGGCGCCTGCGGAGGACGGCCGGAAGAAGTCCTCCCTTTGGAACTCCGTCATGGTGCCCCAGTAGCGTTTGGGCATGTTGCTCATGCGCAGGCGGGGGTTTTCCCGTTCCTTGATGGCAATGGTATCATAAAACCGCTTCCACAGCAGGCGGTAACGGGCCTCCGCCTCGTCCGGCGGGGCCATCTGGAAGGCCGACAGGGGCCGGATAACCGACTGGCCGGGGACGTGGAACAGGGCCTCCCTGTGGGTGCGGTCATAAAGGAAGAAACGCTCGTTGTGAAACCGGGCGGTGAAGTGTCCCCCCAACGCCGGGAGAACCCGGTTTTTTGGCTCGATTTCGCCCCCCAGCACGCCTCCCAGGTCTGAGAAGCGGACGAAGCCCTTTAGGAGGTGGACCTCTCCGTTGAGATGCTGCACGGCCCGGATAACCGGGTACAGCGTCTCGTCGGAACGGTTCCGGAGGAAGCCGGGGCCCTCCTGGAGCAGCTTGGCGATAAGGCGGAAGAGGTACCGCTCCTTTTCCGGCAGGCAGGTAAGGAAGCCCCGCCGCAGCAGGACGGCGGCCTCCGGGGACAGGGCGGTGACCTTCCGCAGGACCCGGGCGGCGTGGCCTGGGTCTGTGGGAACCGTCCGGGAATCGAATAGGGTAAAGACGCCGTCCTCGCCAGAAGAAAATCCGGCGGGGATTTCTTTGTGTACGTAGCTGTCGAAGACGCAGGAGAGGAAGCCGTCGAAGCTGCCGTCGTAGTGATAGAAAATTTCCATGATTAACCGTACTGTCAGGCGGGTTCCGTCTGCTCAAACAGAGACAGCTGCACCGCCTCCTGCTGGGGCAGCAGGGGCCGCTCCGCGGCGATGAGCCCCTGGAGGAGGCTGTCCGGCGTGAAGCGCAGGCCCTCCGCCATTTTACCGGAGGCGGTGAGAAAGTACTGGGCCCGCTTCATCACTACTCCTAGTTTTTTTAAGTTCTCAATGTGGAGAGGGCCCGCCCGCCGGGCGCTGAGAATCCGCCGGGCGGAGGTGACTCCCACACCGGGAATCCGCAGCAGCCTCTCGTAGGCGGCGGTGTTGACCTCCACCGGAAAGAAGTCCAGATGGGCCAGGGCCCAGCTGCATTTGGGGTCCACCCGGGTGTCGAAGTCCTGGCTGTCCTCATCCAGCAGTTCCTCCGCCCGGAAGCCGTAAAACCGCAGCAGCCAGTCTGCCTGGTAGAGGCGGTGCTCCCGCAGGAGGGGCGGCTTTGCGTCCCGGGCGGGCAGCAGGGCGTGTTCTACCACCGGGACGTAAGCGGAATAGAACACCCGTTTCAGAGCGTAGCGGTCATAGAGACCCTGGGTCAGCCGGAGGATGTGGAAGTCCGTGTCCTGGGTGGCTCCCACAATGAGCTGGGTACTCTGTCCAGCGGGGGCGAAGCGGGGGGCGTGGCGGAATTTCACCAGTTCCTCCCGGCTCTGCCGGTTCCGGGACTGGATTTGCCGCATGGGGGCCAGAATGGCCCCCTTTGTCTTGTCCGGGGCCAGGGACTTCAGCCCTGCCTCCGAGGGCAGCTCGATGTTCACACTGAGGCGGTCCGCCAGAAACCCGAGCCGTTCCACCAGTTCCGGCGACGTTCCGGGGATGGCCTTGGCGTGGATATAGCCGTTGAAGCGGTACTGCTCCCGGAGGAGGGACAGGGCACGGATCATCAATTCCGTGGTGTAGTCCGGGCTGCGGAAGACCCCGGAGGAGAGGAACAGCCCCTCGATATAGTTCCTCCGGTAAAACTGGATGGTCAGGTCCGCCAGTTCCTCCGGGGTGAAGGCCGCCCGCCTGGTCTCGTTGCTCCGGCGGTTGACACAGTACTTGCAGTCGTATACGCAGCGGTTGGTCAGCAGCACCTTGAGCAGCGTGACGCAGCGTCCATCGGCGGCGAAGGTGTGGCAGCATCCCGCCAAGGCGGTGGAGGTGTTGCCGATATACCCCTTCTTCGCGGTCCGGGTTCCCCCGCTGGAGGTACAGGCGGCGTCATACTTGGCGGCGTCGGTGAGAATGGTCAGCTTCTCCAGGACGTCCATGGATTTTCACGCAGGATCTCCCACAGCAGCACATTCCAGGCCGATGGAAGATACGCCCTCCGGGAGCGCCGGGCGGGGCGCTCAATCAGGTCGATGAGGCGGAACAGCTGGGCGGTGAGGATTGCCACGCCCAGAAGCGTGAAAAACAGAGTCCAGCCTGTCATTTGGAAATCCCTCCTGATAGAAATTTTGTTCGAGTATTATTATAAATCGAACAATCGTTCTTGTCAAGGGGGGAAATAAAAAAAGGGCGTGCCCCCGCGCATTTTATAGGCGGAAGGCGGCGCAGGGGTGGACACACAGGTCCGCCCTGCTTCCGTGGGCATACAGGGGATACGCCGCACAGGCGGCCCGCCGGGACCGGGCGGGGAGGGAAAGACGGCGGCAGGGACTGGAATTCTCCAGAGGGAGCTGTTATAATGAAAGCATCGAACGAATGCCGCAAAGGAGAGCCTGTTTATGAAACGCTGCTTCATCTTCGCCGCTGGGAGCTTTTACGGCCTGCGGGAGCGTCCCGCCCCTGGCGATTTCGTCATCGCCGCCGACGGGGGATACCAGCACTGCTTGCGGGAAAAGCTCCAGCCGGACCTTCTTCTGGGGGACTTTGACTCTATGGAGCCCCCGGCGGACTTTGCCCGCGTCTGCCGCCTGCCGATGGAGAAAGACGACACGGACACCCTGGCCGCCATCCGGGAGGGGCTGGAACAATCCTGCGGTACTTTTTATATTTATGGAGGCACTGGAGGGAAACGCCTGGACCACACGCTGGCGAATCTCCAAGCCCTGCTGTTCCTCCGCCGGAGGGGAGCCAGAGGCTTCCTCTATGACGACGATTTCGTCTGGACCGCCATAGAAAACGAGGCGTTTACCGTGGCGCGGACGGTGGAATGGGGCCTGTTTTCCGCCTTTTGCCTGGGGGACCGGGCGGAGGGTGTGGACGAGGCGGGCTTCCAGTATCCCCTGAAAGACGCCGTGCTGACGCCGGACTTTCCCCTGGGCGTCAGCAACCACATTCTAGAGGCGGAAGCCCGGATCAGCGTCCGGAAGGGAGCCCTGGCCGTGGGCTGGGAGCTTCCATCGTTCATCTAAACATAGAATAACGAGATGACAAAAGTGCCCTTGATTATGGGTTGACCTTCGTGTATAATAGACAACAACGGAAAGGTTGACCTTTCTGAATACAACATGGCCGTGGGACCGGGACGGGCACGGAAGCAAGGAGTTTTTTATGGCGGCATTTACCGTAAACGGCAAACCAGTCACCGTGGAGAAAAACCAGAAGCTGATTCGTTTCCTACGGGACAGCCTGGGCCTGACTTCCGTGAAGGACGGATGCAGCGAGGGCGCCTGCGGTACCTGCACGGTACTCATCGACGGCAAGCCCACCCGGGCCTGCATCCCTCAGACGGATAAGCTGGAGGGGAAAAGCGTCCTCACGGTGGAGGGCCTGACGGACTTTGAAAAGCGGGTATATACATACGCCTTCGGACAGGCCGGGGCGGTCCAGTGCGGCTTCTGCATCCCGGGTATGGTCATGTGCGCCAAGGCCCTTCTGGATGGGAACCGGAGCCCCTCCCGGGAGGAAGCGGCCTTTGCCATCCGGAACAACATCTGCCGTTGCACTGGATATGTGAAGATTATCGACGCGGTTCTTCTGGCGGCGGAGCTCTTCCGGAAGGGGGAGGTTCCTGAAATTCCCTCCGGCTGGTCCTTGGGAGCCAGGGTACCCCGGGTGGACGTGGAGGAAAAAGTCACCGGAACGGGAATCTATCCCGACGACGTGTATATGGACGGGATGCTCTACGCCTCCGCCGTCCGCGCCCAATACCCCAGGGCCCGGGTCCTGGCGATTCACACGGAGGAGGCCAAGGCCCTGCCCGGCGTAGCGGGGGTGTTTACCGCCGCCGACATCCCCGGGAGCAACAAGGTGGGCCACCTGAAAAAGGACTGGGACACCATGATCGCCGTGGGGGACATCACTCATTACCTGGGCGACGCCATCTGCATCGTGGCCGCCGGGGACCAGGAGACCCTGGAAAAGGCCAAGGCCCTGGTGAAGGTGGATTACGAGGTGCTCCCCATGGTCCGCAGTCCCCAGGAGGCCATGGCGGAGGGCGCGCCCCTGGTCCACCGGGAGGGGAACCTCCTGGCCCACAAGCACATCCAGCGGGGCGACCCGGCGGCGGCCATTGCGAACGCCAGGCATGTCCTCACGGAGAAATTCTCCACGCCCTGGACGGAGCACGCCTTCCTGGAGCCGGAGTGTGCCGTGGCCTATCCCGACGGGGACGGCGTCATGGTCCTCTCCACGGACCAGGGAACCTACGATACCCAGCACGAGACGATGGGGATGCTGGGCCTCCCGGCGGAGAAGGTAAAGGTCCAAAACTGCCTGGTGGGCGGCGGCTTCGGCGGCAAGGAGGACGTGACGGTCCAGCACCACGCCGCGCTGGTGGCCTACCTGACGAAACGCCCGGTGAAGGTGAAACTCAGCCGGGCGGAGAGCCTCCTCATCCACCCCAAGCGGCACCCCATGGAGATGGAGTTTACCCTGGGCTGCGATGAAAACGGGATGATCCAGGGCGTGAAGGCCAGCGTGGTGGCGGATACCGGAGCTTATGCCTCCCTGGGCGGCCCGGTGCTGGAACGGGCCTGCACCCACGCCGCCGGGCCTTATAATTACCAGAACTTCGAGATTGACGGCTGGGCCTGGTACACCAACAATCCCCCCGCCGGGGCCTTCCGGGGCTTCGGCGTGACCCAGACCTGCTTCTGCATCGAGAGCCTGTTGAACCAGATGGCGGACGTGGTGGGCATCAGCCCCTGGGAAATCCGGTACCGGAATGCCATCCGCCCTGGCCAGGAGCTGCCCAACGGCCAGATCGTGGACGAGTCCACCGGGCTTGTGGAAACTCTGGAGGCGGTAAAGCCCTATTATGAAAAGGCCAGGTACGCGGGCCTGGCCTGCGCTATGAAGAACGCGGGCGTAGGCGTGGGCATCCCGGACACGGGCCGGGTCCGGCTGGCGGTGGAGGACGGCAAGGTTCACATTTTTGCCGGGGCCTCTTGTATCGGCCAGGGCCTGGGCACGGTGCTGACCCAGATGGTCTGTGACCAGACGGGCCTGGACCATGAACGCGTGGTTTACGAGCGGTCCAATACCTATTCTGCGCCGGACTCCGGCACCACCTCCGGCTCCCGCCAGACCCTGTTCACTGGCGAGGCCTGCCGCCGGGCCTGCGAGGGCCTGAAAGCGGCCCTGGAGGATGGGGGGCTGTCCTCCCTGGACGGCAGGGAGTTTTATGGCGAATACCTGGGCAGGACGGACCCCCTGGGGGCCAGCGTGCCCAACCCTGTCAGCCACATTGCCTACGGCTACGCCACGCAGGTCTGCATCCTGGACGAGGAGGGGAAGCTGAAGCAGATAGTCGCCGCCCACGACGTGGGCAAAGCGGTGAATCCCCTTTCGGTGGAGGGCCAGATTGAGGGCGGCGTGGTTATGTCCATGGGTTACGCCCTGACGGAGCGTTACCCCCTGGCGGACTGCAAGCCCCATGTAAAATTTGGCACCCTGGGACTGTTCCGGGCCAACCAGGTTCCGGAGATCGTCCCCATCATCGTGGAGAAGGAGGGGCTGGACGTGGCCTGCGGGGCCATCGGCATCGGGGAGATCACGTCGATTCCCACTGCTCCCGCCATTGCCGATGCGTACTTCCGCTATGACGGCAGGCGGCGGACCGCCCTGCCCCTGGAGGGGACGCCCTACGCGAAAAAGTGAACCGGGACCTTTACGAGGGGCATTTCATTGACCGGATCAACCGGATTTATCCAGGGGCGTATGACCGCCTCCCTGGCATAGGAGCCTTGCCGGAGGCGGCGGCGGAAGCCATTTTACGGGAGATACTGGAGACTGGCTGCCTCAGCCAGAACTGCGGGAACATCACGGCGGCGCGGAGGGCGGTCCTCCGCCTGCCGCCGGACTGGGTGGCCGCCCATGTTTCCAGGGTGGCTCCCTCCTGCTTGTTCCGGGAGGCGGAATGGCGGGAGTGGGAATTCCGCCGGGCGGGGTAGCTGCTGGAGGGCGCGTTTCCGGGGGCGTATGCGTGGCTGCTGGAGTATGCCGCTGGCCTGGGGGACCCGGAGGTCACGGAGGCTATAGAGGACCTCTGGACATAAAAAGGGAGGGACGCTTCCGCCCCTCTCCCGGATTCCTCACGCGTCCGCTTGCCCGCGCACCTGCCGGAGGGCCTCCGGCGTATCCACGTCCGTCAGTTCTTCCTCCGGCACCTCCAGCAAAACGAGGTCCTCCTCATGCCGCCGGATGACGGTGTTGCCGCCACGGTCCTCTTGGAGCTCCCGCAGCTCTGGGAAGAACCGGGCGGGGAAGATACAGGGATTTCCCCGGACCCCGCCGTGGGCCAGGGCGGCGATCTTATCCGGCTGGGAGCGCCAGAGTTCCACCAGGGCCTGGACGCTCTCCCGCCTTAAAAGGGGCTGGTCGCTGACCAGGAACATGGCCCCGCCGCAGTCCTTTAAAGCCTCCAGCCCTAGATGGATGGTGTGGCTAATGCCCCAGTCCGGATGTTCGTTCCGGCGGGAGGCAAAGCCGAATTGCTCCGCCAGCTCCAATACCCCGGGGTATTGGGTTACCACCACCACGGTATCAAATTCCTCCCCGGGCACCGCTTCCAGGGCCCGGAGGACCAGGCTCCGGCCCCGGACTCCGGCGGCCAGCTTGTTGTCCCCAAATCGGCGGGCGTTCCCCGCCGCCATTACCACGCAGCCCAATGTTTGCGGCATCACGTTACCCCCTATTGCCAGCAGGCGCTGGCGTGTTTATGAAGATAGTATATCCTCTTTCCTCCCGTCCAGTCAAGAAGCCCCTTTCTTCGGGAGCAAAGTTGTAATATGGTAAATATGGTAATAGAAGAAAAGGAGGGCACCCAATGAGCAAAAGCGTCGGCAAGAGCGTAACCCGGGTGGATGCCTATGAAAAAGCCACGGGCCGGGCCAAGTACATGGACGACCTCTGCGGCCGCGAAGCCCTGATCGCGAAAATCTGCCATTCCACCATTGCCCACGGCTTTGTGAAATCCGTGGACACGGCGGCGGCGGAGGCTGTCCCCGGCGTCGTGAAGGTCCTGACCTGCTTTGACGCGCCGGACATCGAGTTTCCCACGGCGGGGCACCCCTGGTCCACGGATCCCCACCACCAGGACGTGGCGGACCGGAAGCTGCTGAACCAGCACGTCCGTTACTACGGCGACGAGGTGGCCGTGGTCATCGCCGGGGATGAGGTGGCTGCGGCCCAGGCCGTCCGGGCCATCCGGGTGGAATACGAGGAGCTGCCCTTCGTCCTGGACGTCCAGGAGGCCATGAAGGACGGCGCGCCCCAGATTCAGGAGCGTTGCCAGAACAATATCCTAGCCCACTCTGACGTGCGGAGGGGGGACTATGAGGCCGCCCGGCAGGAGCCCGGCCTGATCAGGGTCGAGGGCTGGTATGATACCCCTACCGTCCAGCATTGCCACATTGAGAATCACGGCTGCTTCGCCTATGAGGAAGCGGGCCGGATGGTGGTGGTCAGCTCCACACAGATTCCCCACATCGTCCGCCGGGTGGTGGGGCAGGCCCTGGGGCTCCCCTGGGGGAAAGTCCGGATTATCAAGCCTTACATCGGCGGCGGCTTCGGCAACAAGCAGGACGCGCTGTACGAGCCTCTCTGCGCCTGGTGCTGCGCCCAGGTGGGGGGACGGCTGGTAAAGCTGGAGTGCAGCCGGGAGGAGACCTTCGTCTCCAACCGGGTCCGCCACGCCATCCGCACCCACATCATCTCCTACGTCCGGCCCGACGGGACGCTGGCGGCCCGGAAGCTGGAGGCGTTTTCCAACCAGGGGGCCTACGCCTCCCACGGCCACGGCATTGTGGCGAAAGGCATGAACGCCTTCCCCCAGCTCTACCCCTGCCCCAACGTGGAGTGCGACAGCTGGACGGTGTATACAAACCGTCCCTCCGCCGGGGCCATGCGGGGCTATGGCATCCCCCAGGCCATGTTCGCCGGGGAGAGCCATATCGACGACATCTGCCAGGCGCTTCACATGTCCCCCCTGGAGTTCCGCCGGAAGAACCTGATGCCCATGGGTTATGTGGACGGCTTCTCCAAAAATGAGCTCTATTCCGACACCTTCCACCAGTGCATGGACAAGGCCCTGGAAATGCTGGATTACCGGAAGAAGTTTGAGGAGTACCAAAACCAGGACGGCCCGGTCCGCCGGGGCGTGGGACTGGCGGTATTCTGGTACAACACCGCCGTGTGGCCCATCTCCCTGGAATCCTCTTCCTGCCGCATGGTGCTGAACCAGGACGGGTCCCTCCAGTTCCAGACGGGCGAGACGGAGATCGGCCAGGGCTGCGACACGGCCTATTCCCAGATGGTGGCCGACGCGGTAGGTGTTCCCCTCGGCGACGTCCACGTGGTCTCCACCCAGGACACGGACGTCACCCCCTTCGGCACCGGGGCCTACGCCTCCCGGCAGACCTATATCGGCGGGTTCTCCATTATGCAGACGGCCCTGGCCCTCCGGGAGCGCATCCTGGCCGTTGCCCACGAGCAGACCCGGATGCCGGTTTCCAACCTGGACCTGGTGGATGGGCAGATTGTCCGCAAGAGCGACGGGCGCATTTTGAAATCCCTGGGCGACCTGGCGACGGAGAGCCTTTATTCCCTGGAGCACAGCCAGCACATCACCGCCGAGACCACCGCCCAAATCAAGAGCAACGCCTATTCCTTCGGCTGCTCCTTCGCGGAGGTGGAGGTGGACATCCCCATGTGCAAGGTGAACCTCCTGCGGCTGGTGAATGTCCACGACTGCGGCACCCTCATCAATCCCGCCCTGGCGGAGGCCCAGGTCCACGGCGGTATGTCCATGGCCATCGGGTATGGCCTTTCCGAGGAATTGAAGTTCGACGAGAAGACCGGAAAGCCTTTAAACAACAACCTCCTGGACTATAAGCTGTCCACCTTTATGGACCACCCGGCGCTAGAGGTTGGCTTCGTGGAGAACCCGGAGCCCACCAGTCCTTACGGCACCAAGGCCCTGGGCGAGCCCCCGGCCTGTTCCGGCGCCCCGGCCATCCGGAATGCCATTCTGAATGCCACCGGAGTTGCCATTGACTCCTGTCCCATCACGCCCCACGTCCTCTACCGGAAGTTCAAAGAGGCGGGGCTCATCAACGACTAAAGGAGGGCCCCAGCGTATGTATGACATGAAAGCCTTGTACCAGGCCAAAAGCGTGAAGGACGCCGTGGCCCTCCGGCTGGCCCATCCCGGGGCCCAGGTCATCGCCGGAGGCTCCGACGTGCTGGTCCAGATGCGGGAGGGCAAGCGGGCCGGGGCGGAGCTGATCTCCATCCAGGCCCTGGACGAAATCCGGGGCGTGTCCCTGGACACGGACGGGACCCTCCGCATCGGCTCGATGACCAGTTTCTCCCATATCACCCGGGACCCCCTGATTCAAACCTATATCAACGTCCTGGGCGAGGCCGTGGACCAGGTGGGCGGCCCCCAGATCCGGAACATCGGCACCATCGGCGGGAACACCTGCAACGGCGTCACCTCCGCCGACTCCGCCTCCACCCTCCACGCTTGGGACGCCGTGGTGGAGCTGACGGGCCCCGGCGGCGTCCGCCGCCAGTCCATCCAGGAGTTCTATATCAAGGCGGGCAAGGTGGACCTCCGGGAGGGCGAAATCCAGACCGCCATCCTGATTTCCAAGGAGAGCTACGAAAACTGCTTTGGCCACTATATCAAATACGCCATGCGGAACGCCATGGACATCGCCACCCTGGGAACCTCCGTCAACGTCCGCCTCTCCGCCGACAAGAAAACGGTGGAGAGGGCCCGGGTGGCCTTTGGCGTGGCGGGGCCCGTGCCCCTGCGGGCCGGGACGGCGGAGCGGCTGGCGGCGGGCCAGCCCGTCAGCCTGGAGCTGGCGGAGCAGTTTGCCCAGACCGTCAAGGAGGACATCAATCCCCGGGATTCCTGGCGGGCGGCCAAGGACTTCCGCCTCCACATTGCCGTGGAGAGCGCGAAGCGGGCCTTCATTGAATCCGTAAGACTGGCGGGAGGTGTCCTGTGATGGAGAGACACGAGATGCAATACCAGACCGTTCATTTTAACCTCAACGGCGAGGACGTGGAGCGGACGGTGGACGTCCGGGCCAGCCTCACCGACATGCTGCGGAACGACTTCCGGATGACCAGCGTGAAAAAGGGCTGCGAGGTGGGGGAGTGCGGGGCCTGCAACGTCCTCATCAACGGCGAGGCCTTCAACTCCTGCATCTATCTGGCGGTCTGGGCGGAGGGGAAGAAGGTACGGACCCTGGAGGGCCTCCTGGGCCCTAACGGGGAGCTTTCCGACATCCAGCAGGCCTTCGTGGACGAGGCGGCCATCCAGTGCGGCTTCTGCTCCCCGGGCTTCATCCTGACGGCGGTGGAGATTCTGGAATCCGGCAGGGAGTACACGGACGCAGAACTGCGGAAGCTCCTCTCCGGCCACCTCTGCCGCTGTACGGGGTACGAGAACATCCTCCGGGCGGTGAAGAAAACCATGTACAAGCGGCTGGGGAAGGAACTGCCCCAGTGACGCCAAAGCGGCGGGACGCACAGCGCCCCGCCGCTTTATGGTTTCTAGTAGCCTGTTTTTTTACCGTCCGGCTGCCCGTAGGATTTAAACCGCTCCATGACGTCCTCCATGGCCTCCGCGCTGAGGATGTTGGGCGTCCCGATGCACCGGGCCCGGTATTGGAGCTCCGCCACGTACTCCAGGTTCAGTGCCAAACCATAGGCCCCGGCTAGGTCCTTCCCGCAGGCCACCAGCCCGTGATTTCCCAGCAGTACGGCGCCGCTGTCCCCGGCGGTCCGGACGGCGGCCTCCGCCAGCTCCAGGGTGCCGAAGGGATAGTAGGGCGCGCAGGGAACCGCCGCCGCCCCCGCGTCGGCGATGGCGTAATGGACAGCCTGGAGGGGCTGGCCCAGCACGGCGAAGGTGGTGCAGTACATGGAGTGGGTGTGGACCACGGCCCGGATATGGGGTTTATTTTTATAAAAGAGGGTGTGGAGGGCCCACTCACTGGAGGGCTTCCGGGCCCCCTCCACAATATGGGCCTCCAGGTCCATGACCACTACGTCCTCCGGCTGGGTGCTGAAGTAGCCGATGCCGGAGGGGCTGATGGCCAGCAGGCCTTCTTCCGGGACATAGACGCTGATATTGCCGCTGGTTCCGGTGCTGAGACGGTCGGCGCTCATCCTTTTACCGTACTCCACCACCAGCTCCCGCTCGTTTTGCAGCAGCATAACCGTTCCTCCTTTTCAACCTCTTTAATAAAAGTCCCGCACGTCCGAGCGGAAATATTGGTCCAGCAGATAGGGGACATAGACCCCCTTGTCCGTCACGACTCCGGAAATCAAATGGGGAGGCGTCACATCAAAGGAGGGGTAGATCCCCTGGACCTCCGGAACGGTATTGGGGATGCCCCAGGAGGTGAGCACGGGTCCGGGGTCCCGCTGCTCAATGACGATGTCCGAAGCGGACCGCTTGTCCCGGTCGGGGATGCCGGTGACGTAGTAGGGAACGCCGAAATACTTGGCGAGAATGGCTATCTGGAAGGTTCCGGTTTTGTTGGCGATGTGCCCGTCCCGGGCGATGGTGTCCGCGGCGGAGGTAAAGACGTCGATTCCTTCCCGCTCCATGGCGTAGGCCACCATATTGTCTGTGAGCACCGTGGTGTCAAAGCCCGCCTGGGCAAAGCAGCTGGCCGTGAGCCGGGCCCCTTGGAGAAAGGGCCGGGTCTCCGCGCAGAAGACCCGGAAGGATTTCCCCGTCCGGCGGGCGGCCCGTATGAGGGTCCCGATAATGGTCTCCCCATAGCACTGGGTGAGAACCGTTCCGCCTTCCGGAATGAGGCCCGCCAGCTGGTCCCCTACCAGCTGCATAACGCCGTAACGCCGCCCCAGGGATGCCAGCGTGTCCTCTGTAATGGCGGAGGCGGGGTCCTGCCCCGCCTCCAGGGCCGCCTCCGCGATATCCGCGCAGCGGAAGGTGATCTGGCCATAGCGGTTGGCGGTGGTGGGCCGGGCGTGGGCCAGGTCGTAAGCCGCCTGGCGGAGAAAGGCCATCTGCTCCTCCCGGCCCTTGGCCCGGACCTGGTGCGCCGCCAGGGCCATGCCCATGCCCACGGCGGTGTAGGGCCCGGCGCTCTGGGTCACCATGTCCGCGATGGCCCGGACCACCTCCTGGTAAGTCTCGCAGACCTCGAACCGGACCTTCCTGGGATAAACCCGGCGGTCCAGAATGCGGACCCTTCCGTCCTCGTACCAGGCCACGTTTTCATATTGCAGGAGGAAGGGCATTCCCCCGTCCATCCGCTTCATGTGCCGCGCCTCCTTATGCGACAGGGCGGAAGCCCCGTCCAGCGTTTTCAACATCATACCCCATTGGGCGGGAAAATGCAAACGGAAAAAACGATTGCCTTTTTCCGGCCGTTCCGGTATACTGAGGCAAACCGGAAAAGGAGGCGGCGCTTATGGCGGAGCTGCGGAGGCACGCGGAACGGATTTACACCGGGGCGATCCGCCGGGCCCTGCCGGATGTGGCGGTGAAGGAGGCTTTGAAGGGCTTCCGCCCCGGCCCCGGCCGGACGCGGATCATCGCCGTGGGGAAGGCGGCGTGGCGGATGGCCTCCGCCGCCCTGGGGGCCATAGAGGCGGACGGCGGGCTGGTGGTCACGAAGTACGGCCACAGCCAGGGCCCCCTCCCGGGCGTGGAGATTCTGGAAGCGGGGCACCCGGTGGCCGACGCCGCCTCCTTCGCCGCGTCGGAACGGGCGCTGGAGCTGGTCCGGGACTTGGGGGAGGGGGACTCCGTTTTGTTCCTCCTCTCCGGCGGTGGGTCCGCCCTCTTCGAGTCCTCGGACCTCCCGCTGGAGGAATTCCGGGATATCAACCGCCAGCTCCTGGCCTGCGGCGCGGACATCCAGGAGGTCAACCGGGTCCGCAAGCGGCTGTCCAACGTGAAGGGGGGGCGCTTCGGGGAAGCGTGCGCCCCGGCCCGGGTGTTTTCCGTGGTTCTCTCCGACGTGCTGGGGGACCGTCTGGACATGATCGCCTCCGGCCCCGCCGCCGTGGACGCCTCCACCCTGGAGGAGACCCTGGCGGTGGCGGGGAAGTACGGTTTAAAGCTGTCCTCCCAGGCAATGGCGCTTCTGGCCCGGCCCCTTCCGGCGGCGCTGCCCCATGTGGAGAGCCATGTCTGCGGCAGCGTCTCCCAGCTCTGCCAAACGGCGGCGGAGATCTGCCGTGGATTGGGCTACGAGTCCCGCGTCCTCACGGACCGGGCGTCGGGAGAGGCCCGGGAAACCGGGGAGGCCCTGGCCCGGGCCTTGCTCCGGGAGCGGAGGGCGGAACGTCCCCTGGCCCTGATCCTAGGCGGCGAGACGGTGGTGAAGCTCACCGGGCAGGGAAAGGGGGGACGGAACCAGGAGCTGGCCCTGGCGGCGGCTCCCATCCTGGCGGGGATGGAGGGGACGGCCCTGTTCTCCGTTGGCTCCGACGGTACCGACGGCCCCACGGACGCGGCGGGGGGCTTTGTGGACAGCGGGACCTGGGCCCTGCTCCGGGAACAGGGGATCGAGGTCCCGGCGGTACTGGCGGAGAACGACTCCTACCACGCCCTGGAGCGGGCGGGAGGACTGATCGTCACCGGGCCCACGGGCACCAACGTCAACGATTTAAGCGTAGCCCTCTATTGGCCGCCAGGTATGCCCCAAAATGAAGAACCTGTATTCACAACCGCTGAATACAGGCTCTAGGAGGAGAGGACCGGAAGGCCCTCTCCTCTTTTGGCGTATTGCCCTCAGTGGGGCAGGACCAGGCTGACAGCGCACAGCGCCAGGGCGGCGGCGCAGCCAATGTCCACGGCCCTGCGGTGGTTGGCAAAGAGCCGCTGCAGCGCCGCTCCGGCGAAGAGCCAGGCCAGATTGGCCACGGGCCCGGTGAAGGGCAGGAACAGCCCCACCGCCAGCAAAGCCCAGAAGGACCGGGTGTAGGGCAGGACGAAGGAGGTCATGGCCATCAGGCAGAAGACCATGATTTTCACGTTCGTCAGCTGCACCAGCAGTCCTGTGAGAAAGCCCGGGGCCTCCGGGGCCTGCCCCTCCGGCCCGGCGGAGGAGCGGAGGGTGTGCCAGGCCATCCACAAAAGGTAGGCCGCGCCCACCCAGGACAGCAGCCCCACGTACTGGTCCAGCACGGCGCCCAGGAAATAGGTGATCAGCACGGAGGCCAGGGATACCAGGGTGAAACCGGTGAACAGCCCCCGCCACTGGCGCAGGGCGGGGCCCTTCCCGTACCGCAGGGCGGTAGAGAGGGAGCAGAGGTTGGCGGGGCCGGGGGTAATTGCGCCCACATAACAGTAGAGCAGGAAGGAGGGGAGAAGGGACAGGGGCATGACAGGCACCATCCTTTGTTCAAGATAGGGCCATCATAGCAGAAAAAGAATCATTTGAAAAGCGAAAGTTTTTGAAGTATACTATTGATAAAAATGATGAATCAGGAGGGAACACGATGGAGCTGAAAAATCTCCGGACCTTCCAGGCCGTGGTGGACCAAGGGAGCTACCAAAGGGCGGCGGAGCGACTGGGCTATACCCAGTCCACCATCACCGTCCAGATCCAGCAGCTGGAGGAGGAGCTGGGTGTCCCCCTCTTTGAGCGGGTGGGCCGGAAAATGGTTCTGACGGAAGCGGGGGAGCGGGCGCTGCCCCAGGCCCGGGAGCTGCTGGAGGCGGCGGACCGCCTGCTGGAGTGCGGAAAGACGGGGAGAGTCCCCACGGGGACCCTCCGGGTAGATATGGCGGAGACCCTGCTGTGCTACCGGATGCAGCCAGTGATCCGGGCCTTCCGGGAGCGGGCTCCCCAGGTCCGGCTGATTGTCCGGAGCTGTAACTGCATGCGGATTCCCCAGGGGGTCCGCACGGGGGCCTGCGACCTGGGAGTGGGCTACGATATGGATTGGAACCGGGAGGCCCTGGAGGTGGAGCCTATGGGGAGCTACGACATTGTGCTCCTGGCCTCCCCGGATTTTACGGAGACGGACTTTGCCACCCCGGGCCAGCGGAAGGCCGTCTCCCTGGTTACCGACGAGCCGGACAGCATCTTCCGCCGCCGCCTGGAGGCGTACCTCCGCCAGCGGGAGATCGAGCTGGACGTGACGCTGGAGCTGTGGAGCATTGAGACCATCAAGCGGTGCGTCATGAGCAACCTGGGCTTTACCTACCTGCCCCGCTTTGTGGCGGAGGAGGAGCTGGCGGACGGGCGGCTGGCGGAGCTGGAGGCCCCCATTTCCGGCGTGCCCGCCCCGGCGCTGTGCGCCTGGCGGAAGGGGCGGTGGGTTACCCCAGCCATGGAGCTGTTCCTGGAGCTGCTTCGCGGGGCGCTGGCGGAGGAGCCCCTCACCGCCGTCGTTTCCGCTCCAGGGCCGGGTCCCGCCGCTGGAAGGGCTTGTCGATCAGGATGATGTCGTCCCCGATCCTCTGGATGCAGTCCCAGGGGATGTAAAATTCTTCCCCCCGGCCGAAAAGCCCGAAAAACCGGGCGGGGCCGTAGACCACAATGGCGATGACCTGCCCCTCCGGGGCCCGGAGGTCCACATCCGACACCAGGCCCAGGCGGCAGCCGTCGTTGATGTTGATGACCTCCTTCCGGCGGAGGTCCCGGAACCGGAACTGCATGGCCCTCATCTCCTTTCAAGGAACCCTATGCGCCTCCTAGGCCGTCCTATTCTGACAAAAGGTCCCAGTATAGGAAAAAAGGCCGCTGGAGATACTGACTGTGCGGCGGTAAGAGGGGAAGACCCCCGCCCGGCGCACAGCCAGTATACACAAGAGGGGGCGGCTTTCTTGCAGGGAAAAGTCGAGATCGCGGGCGTCAATACCGCCAAGCTGAAGGTGCTGAAAAACGAGGAGACCATGGCGCTCCTCCGCCGGACCAAGGAGGGGGACCAGGAGGCCCGCCGCCAGCTCATCGAGGGGAACCTCCGGCTGGTGCTGTCGGTGATCCAGCGGTTTTCCAACCGGGGGGAGAACGTGGACGACCTCTTCCAGGTGGGCTGCGTGGGGCTCATCAAGGCCATTGACAACTTTGACATCAGCCAGCCTGTGAAATTTTCCACCTACGGCGTACCCATGATCATCGGGGAAATCCGCCGCTACCTCCGGGACAACAGCGCCATCCGGGTTTCCAGGTCCATGCGGGACACAGCCTACCGGGTGCTCCAGGTCCGGGAGCGCCTGATCTCCGAGACCCAGCGGGAGCCCACGGTGGAACAGATTGCCAAGGAATTGGACATCCCCCGGGAGGACGTGGTCTTCGCCATGGACGCCATCGTGGATCCGGTGTCCCTCTACGAGCCCGTGTACTCCGACGGGGGGGACGCCCTCTGCGTCATGGACCAGGTCCGGGACACCCAGAACACCGACGAGCACTGGACGGACCGCATCGCCCTGAAGGACGCCTTGAAACGCCTGGACGACCGGGAACGGCGCATCCTGTCCCTCCGGTTCTACGAGGGCAAGACCCAGATGGAGGTCTCCGCCGAGGTGGGCATCTCCCAGGCCCAGGTTTCCCGGCTGGAGAAGGGGGCCATCAATACCATCAAGAAGAATATCTGACCCAGGGCCCGCCTTCCGGCGGGCCTTTTTCACGGTTTCCCTTGTATTTCCTCCCGGGAACTGCTATAATAAAGCAACTATGAAAGGGGGAGGGCCATGGATTTCGGCGGACTCATCCGCTCCATCGACTGGAATTGGCTGGAAACGACGCTGGCGCGGGTCCTGGCCGTCCTGCTCTGCCTGACGGTCCACGAGGCCTGCCACGGCCTGGCGGCCTATGCCCTGGGGGACCCCACAGCCCGGGACCGCCACCGCCTGAGCCTGAACCCCCTGCGGCACATTGACTGGCTGGGCCTTGCCATGATGCTGGCGGTGGGCTTTGGCTGGGCCAAGCCTGTTCCGGTGGACCCCCGGTATTTTAAAAGGCCCAAGCAGGGCATGGCCCTTACCGCCTTGGCGGGGCCAGTGTCCAATCTCCTGCTGGCCCTGCTGGCGGTGTTCCTCAGCCGGGAACTTTACGCCCGGGGGGCGTGGATGCCCATGGGGATTCGGGTTTCCCTCTTCCAGTTCCTGCTTTACACCCTGGCCCCGCTTTCGATTGGCCTGGGGTTGTTTAACTTGCTGCCCATTCCGCCTCTGGATGGGTCCAAGGTGCTGGGGGCCTTCCTGCCGGACCGGGCCTTCTTTGGTTTGATGCGCTATGAGCGCTACGGCATGTTCCTGCTGCTGGCGCTGAGCTGGTTCGGCGTTACGGGGGACCTCATCAGCGGGGCGATTATGAAAACCTATGAGGGGTTTTTCCAGTTGTTCTATTAAATCCGCTGGGGACGCGGTCCCGGGCGGTGGGAGGTTTATTTGGACAGTCCCGTATTCAAGCTAGAAAAAGTGGTCCACTCCCGGACGGAGGAGCTTCAGGACTTTGAGGGGCCCCTGGACCTGATTTTGTTTTTGCTGAGTAAGAACAAGATGGAGATTCAGGATATCTCCATCTCCCTGATCTGCGACCAGTACTTGGGCTGGCTGGACCAGAGGCAGCGGCTGGACCTGGAGGCCGCCAGCGAGTTTGCCGCCATGGCCTCCCACCTGGTCTACCTGAAAACCCGGATGCTCCTCTCCATCGAGGACGAGGAGGCCAAGAGCGAGATGGAGGCCCTGATCCAGTCCCTGGAGGAGCGCCGCCGGGGAGAGAGCTATGCTTACGTGAAAGCCATGGGGGAGAAGCTGGCTCCCCTGGGAGAATTTGGACGCAGCGCCTGTGTCCGGGGGCCGGAGCCTCTGGAGCCTGTGGAGATCACATATGACCATCAGCCCCGGGACCTTCTGCGGGCCATGCGGGAGCTCCAGGCCAGGGCGGAGCGGAAGCTGCCGCCGCCCAAGGCGGCCTTCCAGGAGATTGCCCGGCACGAGCCCTACCCGGTGGAGCGGAAAGCGCTGGACATTTTGCGCCGCCTGAAGGATGGGGCCGTTACCCGCTTCCTCCAGCTGTTTCATGGCAGCCGGAGCCGCAGCGAGATTGTGGCCACCTTCCTGGCCGTGCTGGAGCTCTGCCGCTCCCACGTGCTGCAATTGACGGGCTCGGAAACCGAGTGCACCGTCCGCCAGGTGGGAGACCCGCCGGAGCATCTCGCAGCCCAGGCGGAGGAAACCTAAGGAGGCCCCATGGAGAGAAAGGAAATTGAATCCGCCGTGGAGGCGATTTTGTTCGCCTCTGGCGAACCCATGCAGCTCAAGCGCCTCTGCGCCGCCCTGGAGCTGGCCCGCCCCGCTGTGGAGCGGGCATTGAAGGACCTGGGGGACCGCTACGCCTTTGACCGGAGGGGCATCCGCCTGGTGCAGATGGACGACTGCTGGCAGTTGTGCTCCGCCCCGGAGTATGGGGACGCGGTACACCGGGCACTGGAGGTCCGGAAGCCCGCCAAGCTCAGCCAGCCAGCCCTGGAGGCCCTGACCATCATTGCCTATTACCAGCCCACGACCCGGGCCTACGTGGACCAGATCCGGGGCGTGGACAGTTCCTATACCATGAGCCTGCTGCTCAACCGGGACCTCATTGAGGAGTGCGGGAGGCTGCAAGTCCCTGGGCGGCCCCGGCTGTACCGGACGACCAAGCAGTTCCTCCGGGCCTTTCACCTCAGCAGCCTGGAGGACCTGCCGGAGCTGGCGGAGCCCTCGGAGGGGGAGGACCCCCTGGACCCGGAGGCCGATGGCCAGATGCGCCTGGGGGAGAATGGGGAAATCGTGTCCTCTGAGAGAGAGGAAGAGACGGAATAAGGAAAGGAGGCGCTGCCCGTGGTGTGGCTGTGGATTCTGGCGGTCATCGCGCTGCTGGCCGTACTGCTGTGCTGGACCCGGGTGGGCGCCTGGGCGGCCTGCGGCGGGGGGGAGCTCCGCTTGGATGTAACGTTCGGCCTCCTGCGGGTACATATCCTTCCCGCCAAGCCGAAGAAACCAAAGAGAGCGGAACCGGAAACGCCGCCCAAAGAGAAGAAAAAGAAGAAGCCCCGGAAGGAGCCGGGGGAAGGACGGCCCAAACCCTCCTTTACCCTGGAGGACGGGAAGGACGCCCTCCGGACGCTGATCCCGCCCTTGAAACAGGCCCTGGGCCGGACCCGCCGGGGAATCCGCGTAAAGCCCCTGAGGCTGTCCCTGGTGCTGGGGGGCCGGGAGGACCCCGCGGCCTCCGCCCAGCTTTACGGGGAGCTCCAGGCCGCCGTTTGGGGAGGGATGCCCTTCCTGGAGCGGCTGCTGGATATCCGGGACACGTATATTCACATGGACGTGGATTTCAACGCCTCCGGCACGGCGGTGGAGGGGGAAGCGGGGGTGTCCCTCCGCATCGGGACGCTGCTGGCGGTGGGCTTCGGCCTGGCTTTTCCGGCCCTGGGCTGGTTCCTGCGCTGGCGGAAGCGATGCAGGACCCGGCCTCCCAAGCCGGGAAAGGAACCGGGGAAGGCCCCTCCGTCGGAGGAGCCGCCAACGGAGCATCCTGCTGCGTAATACGTGCCGGAAACGGTTTTTTAGAAACGGACAACAGGAGAAAGGACGTACGAGATGGATAATACGATGGACAAGAAGAACCCGGTCAGCGATCTGATGCGCTCCACGATTGAAAAGGTCCACGAGCTGGCGGACACCAACACCATTGTGGGCCAGCCCATCCACACCCCCGACGGCGTGACCCTGATTCCCATTTCCCGGGTCAGCTTCGGCGTTGGCAGCGGCGGCGGGGACTATGGAAAGGCGCAGCCAAGGGGCTTTGGCGGCGGAGGCGGCGCAGGAGTGAAAATTGACCCCGTGGCCTTCCTGACCATTAAGGACGGCGTGACCCGGGTCCTGCCGGTGGCGGCGCCCCCGGTGACCACCTTGGACCGCATTGTGGAGATGGCGCCGGACCTGATGGACAAGGCGGAAAAATTCCTGGACAAGAAAAAGGCGGAGAAGGAGCAAGAAACCCTCTGATCTGGACATACTATCATCACTTGACTGCTGACGAACGGAGTGATGACGCTTGCCTAAGACTTTTCCCCTCCGGCGGGCCGGGGCGCTGCTTTTGGTCCTGGCCTGCCTGCTGACAGGCCGGGCGGAAGCGGTGGAGCTCTCCGCCTCGGCCGCCGTTTTGATGGATATGGACAGCGGCCGGGTTCTCTATGAGCGGAACGCCGGGGCTCGGATGCTGATAGCCAGCACCACGAAGATTCTGACGGCCCTGGTGGCCATCCGGGACGGGAATTTGTCCGACACGGTGAAGGTGAGCCGGGAGGCCGCCTATACGGAGGGTTCCTCCATGTATCTCAAGGAGGGGGAGGAGCTGACCCTGGAGACTCTGCTCTACGGTTTGCTCCTCTGCTCCGGGAACGACGCCGCCGTGGCGGTGGCGGAGCATGTGGGGGGCAGCGTGGAGGGCTTTGTGGAGCGGATGAACGAAACCGCCCTGGAGCTGGGGATGGAGGATTCCTCCTTCGCCAACCCCAACGGCCTGGACGACGAGGAGCACTATTCCACCGCCTACGACATGGCCCTGCTGGCCCGGGCGGCCATGGGAAACGAGACCCTGGTCCGCATTGCCTCCACCCGGACGGCGACCATCGGCGGGCGGACCATGACGAACCACAATAAGCTGCTTCGCTACATGGACGGCTGCCTGGGCCTGAAAACCGGCTACACCCGGGCGGCGGGCCGGACCCTGGTGAGCTGCGCGGAGCGAAACGGCCAGCGGCTCATTGCCGTGACCCTCCAGGACGGCAACGACTGGGCGGACCACCAGAGCCTCTATGACTATGGCTTTTCCGCCTACCCCGCCAAACGGATGGCCCAGCTGGGCCACGAGGTGGCGGAGGAGGCGGGGATTCCCCTCATCGCGGCGGACAGCTTCGCCTGGCCCCTGGCGCAGGGGGAAGTGCTGGAAACCTCCGTGAAGCTGGAGCGGGATCTGACCGGGCCCCTCCGGGCAGGAACCCGGGTGGGGAAGGCGGTGTTCTCCCTGAACGGGAAGGAAGTGGGCCGGGTGGGCCTTCTGATAGGAAGCGATATCAGCCCGCCTCCCGGCGAAGAGGCCGCAAGCTCCGGCTCCTGGAAGCCGGAGGTGGAGACTGCCATGACGGTACTGCGAAAGTATAGGTGAGGCAATGGAAGAACGGCTGCAAAAGCTCCTCTCCGCCGCCGGGGTCTGTTCCCGGCGGGCGGCGGAGGGATACATAGAGGCGGGCCGGGTGACGGTAAACGGCAGGACCGCCCGGCTGGGGGCCAAGGCCGACCCAGGCCGGGACGACATCCGCCTGGACGGCAAGCCCCTGCCCAAGCGGGCGGAGCCCGTATATCTCCTGCTGAACAAGCCCCGGGGCTATGTCACCACCCTCTCTGACGAGAAGGGCCGGAGGACGGTGGCAGAGCTGGTGGCGGGCTGCGGCGCCCGGGTGTACCCGGTGGGCCGCCTGGACCTGGACTCCGAGGGGCTGCTGCTGCTGACCAACGACGGCTGCCTGGCCCGGCGGCTGGCCCACCCCAGCGGAGGGGTTGAGAAGACCTACCACGTCTGGGTCCGGGGCCCGGCAGAGGGAGCGGCGGAGCGCCTGTCCCGGCTGACGGACCTGGAGGGGGAGCCCATATGTCCCGCCCGGGTGGAGTCGCTCCGGCAGGGAGAGGGGACGGCTACGCTGGCCGTCACCATCCGCCAGGGGAAAAACCGCCAGGTCCGCCGGATGTGCGCCGCCTGCGGCCTGGAAGTGAAACGCCTCCGCCGGGTGCGGGAGCACACGCTGGAGCTGGGGAGCCTTCCGCCGGGGAAGTGGCGGCGTCTGACAGAGGCGGAGGTCCGGGCCCTCAAGGCCGCGGGCCGTTAAAGGGCCGTTCAGAAAAAATTCATATACCGTATATCTTGCATATTTTTCCCGGTTGTGCTATACTATTTCCCGCTAAGCGGCGGCGCAGTATTCTAGTCAGATCTGCCGTTTCCTAGGGAGGGCCTAAAAATCCTCTGAAGGGCACATCGATGAAACCCGTGGTGCCTGCTTGATACGCCCAGTTTTGGGTGGGTGCTGGGGGGAAGCGTACCTTGGTACGCTTGCGGACTCAGGGCGTTTTCCAATGGCATGGTTTATCCGACCCTGTTTCCGTGGAGACCTGTTCTTGTGCGCGGACGTACTCCCACTGTGGTAATTCCGGCCCGCGTACGAAACAGATTGTGAACCTGCAATGCGGTGCATCGGTCTTTCGGGGCCGTAACGCTGTGTGCAGCCGTAGCCTGCCTTGAGTGGGGCGGGTGGATCAGGGAACTACGGAGGGCGGCCCCGGCCAGGGCGGCGTTCCGATCGCCCTTTGAAACCCGTTTTGCAAAAGAGGCTAAAGAAGCGGACGGACTGTGGTGGAAATCACCTAGGCTGTCCTGACGGGGCAGAAAAGGGATTGCAGTGCGGACTAAGTGGCAATCGGGTAGCGCGGAGAGGCAACGCCGCGCCGGAGCGCCGAACGGGAAACCGCCTCCATCGGCAACGAGAGGTGTGTTCCGGGGAAATCCAACCCGTACCTAAGCCGTAAGATTTACTTTTTCTGCCGCCGCCGGCTTAGCTTATAAAACATAAGAGGCCGTCCCCCTATGGGCGGTCCTTTCGGGAGGTTCCTTTGAAAAAACAGCAGAAGGGAAAGGCCTCTTCCCCATATCGTTGGGCCCTTACGGTCTTTTTGATGGCGGTGGTCCTCTCCGCCGTGCTGAGTCTGGCGTCGGAGTCGATGCTGGAGGGCGCGGGCGTGACCGCCGCTCTTTTGATGCTGGCGCTGTTCATCGGCCTGGGCATTTTATTCGACATTATCGGCGTGGCCGTCACGGCGGCGGACCCCAAGCCTTTTCACGCCATGGCCTCCCACAAGGAGAAGGGGGCCAAGCAGTCGCTGATGCTGCTGCGGAACGCGGGACGGGTGTCCAGCGTCTGCAACGACGTGGTGGGGGACATCTGCGGCATCGTCAGCGGTGCCACGGGGGCGGTGATCGTCACCCAGCTCCAGCGGGCGCTGAACCTGCGGACCGTGCTGATTTCCGTGGCCGTCACGGCCCTGGTCTCCGGCCTGACCATTGGCGGAAAGGCCCTGGGCAAGACGGTGGCCATCAAGAAGAGCACCCAGGTGGTCTATTGGGCCGGGCGGTTTTTGTACCTGTTCCACCATTGAGAGGAGACGCTATGCTTTTGGATTCCATCCACTCTCCCACCGACGTCCGGGCGCTGCCGGAGGGCCAGCTCCCCCAGCTCTGCCAGGAGCTGAGGGAGTTTCTTGTAAAGAGCGTCTCCCAAACTGGGGGGCACCTGGCCTCCAACCTGGGGGCGGTGGAGCTGACGGTGGCCATCCACCGGGTGTTTGACACGGAGCGGGACCGCCTGGTCTTCGACGTGGGCCACCAGTGCTACGTCCACAAAATGCTGACGGGCCGCCGGGAGCGGTTTGCTACCCTCCGCCAGCTGGACGGCCTCTCCGGCTTTCCCAAGCCCCATGAGAGCGTCCACGACGCCTTCATCGCCGGGCACGCCTCCAACTCTGTTTCCGTAGCCCTGGGCATGGCCCGGGCCCGGACCCTGGGGGGGGAGGACTACCGCGTCCTGGCCCTTATCGGCGACGGGGCCCTCACCGGGGGACTGGCCTATGAGGGGCTGAATAACGCCGGGGCCTCCGGCGAGCCCCTGATCGTGATTTTGAACGACAACGGCATGTCCATCAACCCCAATGTGGGGGCCATGCCCTCCCACCTGGCCCGGCTCCGGTCCCGGCCCGGGTATTACCATTTCAAAAAGTGCTACCGGAGCCTCTTCGGCCCCCGGCCCATGAGAAATCCCCTTTACCGTTTCAACCACAAGGTGAAGACCTTCCTCAAGCGGAGCCTGTTCCCCGGGAGCACCCTGTTTGAGGACATGGGCTTTACCTACCTGGGCCCGGTGGACGGCCACGACCTGCCCCGGCTTTGCGACACCCTGGACTGGGCCCGGGAACTGGACTGTCCCGTCGTGGTCCATGTGAACACCGTCAAGGGGAAGGGCTGTTCTTTTGCGGAGCGGAACCCGGATATGTACCACGGCGTGGGGCCCTTTGACCTGGAGAGCGGCCTTTTGAAAAAGGCGGGGGAGGAGAGTTTTTCCTCTGTCTTCGGCAAGGCCCTGGCGGACTTCGCCCGGGAGGATTCCCGGGTCTGCGCCGTGACCGCCGCCATGGCCGACGGCACAGGCCTCTCCGGCTTCGCCAAGACCTTTCCGGACCGCTTCTTTGACGTGGGCATTGCCGAGGGACATGGTGTCTCCATGGCGGCGGGCATGGCGGCCCGGGGTCTGCTGCCTGTCTTTGCCGTGTACTCCACCTTTTTGCAGAGAAGCTATGACATGCTGATCCACGACGTGGCCCTGGAGCAGCTCCATGTGGTCCTGGGCGTGGACCGGGCGGGCCTGGTGGGAGCCGACGGGGAGACCCACCACGGCTGCTTTGATCCCCTGTTTCTCCCGGCCCTGCCGGGCTATACCGTCCTCTGTCCCGCCAGCTTCGCGGAGCTGCGGCGCATGCTGCGGCGGGCCCTTTTTGAGCTCAAAGGCCCCGTGGCCGTCCGCTATCCCCGGGGAGGGGAGGGGGCCTACCGGGAGGATGCCTCGGCGGAGCCCCTGGCCCGCCTCCGGAAGGGGAAGGGCGTCACCTTGCTGGCCTACGGCATTTTGACCAACCGGATTTTGGAGGCGGCGGAGCTCCTGGAACAGCGGGGCATCCAAGCGGAGGTTTTGAAACTGAACCAGATTGCTCCCCTGGACAGAGGGGCCCTGGCGGGCTTTTTCCAGGAAACGGACATCCTATTGGTGCTGGAGGATTGCTTTGGCGCGGGCTGCGTGGGCCAGCGGATCGCCGCCATCCTGGCGGAAGAGGGCCGGGCTCCCCGGAAACTGATTTTAAAGAACCTGGGCCGGGCCTTCGCCCCGGAGGGCAGCGTCCCTCAGCTGGAGGAGCGGTTTGGCCTGGACGCCGCCGCCGTGGCCGAGGCGGTGGAGGAGGCGTGCCATGAGCGATAAAATGAGACTGGACCTGCTCCTAGTGGAGCGGGGACTGGAGGAGAGCCGCCAGCGGGCCCAGGCCGTCATTATGAGCGGCGTGGTGTACGTGGACGGCCGGAAGGCGGACAAGCCCGGTATGGCGGTCCCAGCGGCCGCGGCGGTGGAAATCCGGGGGGACAGGCTCCCCTACGTCAGCCGGGGCGGGCTGAAGCTGGAGAAAGCCATGAAGGCCTTTCCCATCCGCCTGGAAGGGGCCGTCTGCGCGGACATCGGGGCCTCTACCGGGGGCTTCACGGACTGCATGCTCCAAAACGGCGCGTCCAAGGTCTACGCCGTGGACGTGGGCCGGGGCCAATTGGCCTGGAAGCTCCGGAACGACCCCCGGGTAGTCTGCCTGGAGCGGACCAACGCCCGGTATCTCAGCCGGGAGCAGGTGCCGGAGGAGCTGGCCTTCGCCTCGGTGGACGTGAGCTTCATCTCCTTGAAACTGATTCTGCCGCCCCTGGCGGCCCTGCTGGCGGAGGGGGGAGAGGCGGTTTCCCTGGTGAAGCCCCAGTTTGAGGCGGGCCGGGAGAAGGTGGGGAAGAAGGGCGTAGTCCGGGACCCCGCCGTCCATCTGGAGGTGCTGGAGCGGTACCTGGACCATGCCGGGGAAGCGGGCCTGTCGGTGCTGGGCCTGACCTATTCCCCTATCCGGGGACCGGAGGGCAACATCGAATACCTGGGCTTTCTGCAAAAAGGCGGAGGGCCTTCCCCGGAACTGGATTTAAAGGCCCTGGTGGAGGAGTCCCACCGGGCCTTGAAGGAACATGAAGAGGGAGAGAACGCCCTATGAACCCCAAAAAGATCATTCTGTGCCCCAACCCGAACCGGGACCAGGGCATGAAGACCACCCGGGCGGCGGAGGCCATCCTGCGCAGCATGGGTTTTCAGACGGTGGTCTGTTCCCCCTTCCGGGACCGGAAGGAGGGGGCCTTTGCGGACTACGATGTGCTGCCCCTGCCCCAGGAGCTCCGGGGAGCGGACCTGCTGATCACCTTCGGCGGGGACGGGACCATCCTGCACCTGGCGAAGCTGGCGGCCCTCCATAAGATGCCCGTATTGGGCGTGAACATGGGGGGCCTGGGATTCGTGGCGGAGCTGGAGGCTTCCGAGCTGGAACAGCTCCGGAGGCTGAAGGACTGGAAGTTTGAGACGGAGCAGCGGATGATGCTGGATGTCTCCGTCTTCCGGGAGGGGCGGCAGATTTACACGAACCTGGGACTCAACGAGGCCGTCATCCGGGAGGGGCCCATCTCCCATGTCATCCACCTGAAGATTTCCTCCGACGGGAGGCACCTGGCGGATATCGCCGGGGACGGCGTCATTGTGGCCACCCCCACGGGGTCCACGGCTTATTCCCTCTCCGCCGGAGGCCCGGTGGTAGAGCCAGTGGCCCAGACCATGGTGGTCTGTCCCATCTGCATCCACAACATGCGGTTTTCCTCCTACGTCCTCAGCCCGGAGCACACGCTGACGGTGGAGCTGGAGCGGAACGGACGGAAGCCCGTGTACCTCTTTGTAGACGAGAGCCGGGCCTTCGCCCTGCGGGCGGACGACAAGGTTCAAATCCGCCGCTCCCGGTATGTAACCCGTTTGGTACGGCTGACAGAGCGGAGCTTCTGCGAAATTTTTGCGCAAAAAATGCTTCCGGGAGGGCTGGAGACATGAAAAATGACCGTCAGGCCATGATTTTAGAGATCATCGCCCAAGAGAATATTGAGACCCAGGAGCAGCTGCTGACCCGCCTCCAGGCCCGGGGCTTCCGGTGCACCCAGGCGACCATTTCCCGGGACATTAAGCAGCTCCATCTCATGAAGGAGCCGATGGGCCAGGGGGTTTATAAGTACGCGGTCTCCGGGAACCGGACAACGCTGAACGTGGCGGCGAAGCTGCGGACCATCTTCCGGGAGTGCATTGTCAGCATCGACTACGCCCAAAACATCGTGGTGGTCAAGACGATGCCGGGACTGGCCAACGGGGCCTGTTCCGCCCTGGACAATATGGACATGAACGACATTGTGGGTTCCCTGGCGGGGGACGATACCGCTCTTTTGGTGATGCGGAACACGGAAGCGGCGGAGCTGCTATGCCAGGAGATTAAAGACATGCTGTAACGTCCAGGGAATCCTCCCTGCCCGTTTGAGAACTGGGGGCGCGGCCGCTTTGCTGCTTTACAGGCGCTGCCGCCCCAGGCGGGTACAGGCGGCTGGAGCATGGGAGCTTTTGTGCCGCCGGGAGGGGCGCTGGCGTGCCAGCACAAACATGATTTAAAATGGAGGAAGTAGCCGCCATGCTGGAGCTTCTGCACATCGAAAATATTGCGGTTATCGAGGAAGCGGACATTCAGTTCCGCCCGGGGTTCAACGCGCTTACGGGCGAGACCGGGGCGGGCAAATCCATCGTCATTGACGCCATGGGAGCTGTCCTGGGGGGCCGGACTTCCCGGGACCTCATCCGCACCGGGGCCGCTAAGGCCTTCGTCAGCGCGGAGTTCTCCGCCGTCCCGGCGGACCTGCCGGGCCTCCTGGAAAACGGCCTGGCTCCGGACGAGGACGGGAACCTGCTCCTCCAGCGGGAGATTTCCGGTGAGGGAAAGAACGCCTGCCGGGTGAACGGGCGGCCCATCACCGTGGCCCAGCTCCGCCAGATTGGCGGGGAACTTTTGAACATCCATGGCCAGCACGACGGGACCCAGCTGCTAGATGAAGAGCTCCATGGGGCCTACCTGGACCGCTTCGGCAGGACGGAGGAGCCTCTAGGGGCCTACCAGTCGGACTACGCCGTGCTTTCCGGCCTCCGGGAGCAGATCAAGGCCCTTCAGATGGACGAGGCGGAAAAGGCCCGGCGGGTGGACAGCCTCCGCTTCCAGATCAACGAGCTGGAGCGGGCGGAGCTCCGCCCTGGCGAGGAGGAAGAGCTGGAGCAGCGCCGGAACCTGCTGCGTAACGGCGAAAAATACCTCTCCGCCCTCTCCGGTGCGGACTACTGCCTCTCCGGCGACGATGAGAACGCCGGGGCGGTGAACCAGCTCCGGGATGCGGAGGAGGCGCTGTCCGGCGTGCGGAACCTGGACGGGGAGCTGGGGGAGGCTTACAAGCGCCTGGGGGCGCTGCGGAGCGAGGCCTACGATTTGGCGGAAACCATCCGGGACCTGCGGGGGGCTTTCGACTTCTCGCCGGAGGAGCTGGACGCGGCGGAGAGCCGGGCGGACCAGCTCTACCGCTTGAAAAAGAAATACGGGGCCACCGTGGAGGAGATGCTGGCTTACCTGGACCAGCGCCGGGCGGAGCTGGACGCCATTGAGACGGCGGACGACACGCTGATCCTCCTGGAGAAGAAGCTGGGCAAAGCGGGGAAGGCCGTCCAAACGGCGGGAAAAGCCCTGACGGAGGCGCGGAAACAGGCGGCGGCCGCCCTGGAGGCCCGTATTCAGAAGGAGCTCCGGGACCTGGACATGAACCGGGTCCGGTTCGCCATTGACTTTGCCCCAAAGGACCCCAGCCCCGACGGCTGCGACGTGGTGCGCTTCCTCATGTCCGCCAACGCTGGGGAGGACCTGAAGCCTATTGCGAAAATCGCCTCCGGCGGCGAGCTGGCCCGGATTATGCTGGCCCTGAAAAATGTCCTGGCGGAGCAGGAGGCCGTGGGCACTTTGGTCTTTGACGAGGTGGACACTGGCGTCTCCGGCCGGGCGGCCCAAAAGGTGGCGGAGAAGCTGGCCCAGGTCAGCCGGAGGAAACAGGTTCTCTGTGTTACCCACCTTCCCCAGCTGGCCGCCATGGCAGACACGCACTTCTCCGTGGAAAAGGGGGAGGCTAAAGGACGAACATACACCCGCGTGGTTCTTTTGGACCGGGAGCGCCGGAAGGCGGAGCTGGCCCGGATTACTGGCGGCTCTAAGGTGACGGACGCGCTGCTTGCCAGCTCCGGAGAGCTGCTGGACGCGGCGGAAAGCTACCGGGCGGCATTATAAAATAGATGATAAAAGACTTTGGGGAGATGCGGGAGGGATTGCCATGAAATCAAAGGCCGCTGTGAAGCGTATTATTGAGACGTTAAAGGGGATTTATCCCGAGGGGCTGTGCTCCTTGCAGTATGAGAAGGACTACGAGCTCCTCTTTGCCGTGCGGCTCTCCGCCCAATGCACCGACGCGCGGGTGAACCAGGTGACCCCGGCCCTTTACGCCCGCTTCCCGACCCTGGAGAGCTTCGCGGAGGCGGACCCCAGGGAAGTGGGGGAGTACATACACTCCTGCGGCTTCTATAATGGCAAGGCTAAGGACATGGTTCTCTGCGCCCAGCGGCTGTTGGCGGACTTTGGCGGAAAGGTCCCCGGCACGATGGAGGAACTGACCAGCCTCCCCGGCGTGGGACGGAAGACCGCCAACCTGATCCTGGGGGATATCTACGGCCAGCCCGCCTATGTCTGCGACACCCACTGTATCCGCATCACCGGGCGCCTGGGGATGACCGATGGGTCCAAGGATCCCGTCCAGGTGGAAAAGCAGCTTCGGGAGGTCCTGCCTCCTAAGGAGTCCAACAACTTCTGCCACCGTATGGTTCTTTTTGGGCGGGATACCTGCACCGCCCGGAGCCCGAAGTGCGGGGACTGCCCCCTGGCGGGGGATTGCAGCACGGCGAAGGCCGGGAAATAGGAAAACAAATGTGCCTGCGCGGTTTGCGCAGGCACGTTTTTGCCTCCGGCCTCATATACTGGACCGAACGACCGCAAAGGAGGAAGCGAATGATGGATGAGAAATCGGCCCAGATGGCCGAACAGCTCCGGAAGAACCCGGCGATGCTAAAATCCCTGATGCAATCCCGGGACGGCCAGACGCTGATGCGGATGCTGACCCAGGAGGATGGGGGTGCGGGGCTGCGGAAAGCGGTCCAGTCCGCCGCCAAGGGCGATGCCGGGGCCGTGACCCAGATGGTGAACCAGATCATGCAGAGCCCCGAGGGGGCGGCGCTGGTGGAACGGATCAACAAGGCCGTCCAGAAGTAACGTTCATGACAGGGAGGGGTTGGCCGTATGGCGGAATTTGATGACAAGCTGAACAGCATACTGTCCAACCCGGACGCCATGAGCCAGATCATGCAGCTGGCCCAGTCCCTGGGCGGGGGAGGAACGCAGGAACCTCCTCCCGCTTCCCCGCCTCCGGGCCAGCCGCCTTCTCCCCCCTGGGGGGCTCCCCAGGTTCCGCCCCCGTCCCCGCCCCAGGGGGGCGGAGGGGACCTCCTGTCCTCCCTGATGGGAGGCGGGGGGCTGGACCCGGGGCTGCTGGCCCGGCTGATGCCCTTGATCCAGGAGCTGGGGGGCCAGCGGGAGTCCAACGCCCGGAATCTGCTCTATGCCCTCCGGCCCTATTTGCGGAGCGACCGGCAGGAAAAAGTGGAACGGGCGTTACAGCTGGCGCGGCTGTTCCATCTAGGGAAGAAATTCCTCTCGGGATGGGAGGGCTGAGGCATGTATAACCGTTACATCCGCAACGACAACGGCTCTTATACCCGCATCCCGGAGGAGGGCCCTCCCGGCGGAAGCTCCCCGCAGGGCGCTCCTGCCGGAACGCCTCCGCCGGGCGGCGTTCCCCCTGGCGCCCCGCCGTCTGGCGGCCCGGCGCCGGAGGGCCGCTCCCAGGGCGGGCCGCCTCCGGGGGGACCGCCGCCCAATGGCCCGGGCCCCGGGCGGCCTCCCCACGGACCCTCCCACGGCGGGAGGCCCGGGGACGGCCTGACAGGCATCCTCCAGCACCTGCTGGACCAGTTTCATTTGGACCATGTGGACACCGGGGACCTGCTGCTGCTGGCGCTGCTGTTCTTCCTTTTCCGGGAGAAGGCGGACGAGGAGCTGCTGGTGGCCCTGGGGCTGCTGCTGATTCTTTGACAAAAAAGGACGGGGCTTCCCGTCCTTTTTCATCTCAATTTATGGGTTCCATCGCTTCTGGCCCGTCCTCCTCCAGCAGCACCGTGCCGTCAGGCAGGGTGAACCGGGAGGCGTCGTACTCCGTTTGGTCCACGTAAAGGGAGGTCATCCGGTAAACGGTGTTTTCCCCCAGCAGGCGTTCCGCCTGGACCAGCAGGCCGTTTTCCACGCTGACCCAGTACCGGGTGGAGTAGCCCGCCAAGTCCGGCGTGGTTTCCACGTAGATGCAGGTCAGGGATTCCAGGGAACGGTAATCCGCCAGGGCGATATCCTCCATAGGCAGGTCCAGGATATCTTCGTAAGTGGGGATGGACTGTTCCACATCGGCGGAGAACTCCCCCGCCGGAAGGACCGTAACCTCCGCGTCCTGGCCATAGCCGTACCAGATGTAGGTTACTTCCCCGTTGGTGAGGCTGATCCGGGTAGTTCCCTCCGGGAGTCCCCGGTCTACCCGGGTCCAGGGGCCCCGGACGATGGTATAGAGCTCATGGGTGCCGCCGCCGCCCTCCCAGAGGTATTCAATGGTCATGTTCCGACCGTAGTGCTCCGGCCTGGACAGGCTGGCGATGGCGGCCTGGACCGTCTCCGGCGTGATTTCGACCACCGTCAGCGCGGCGCCCTCGCTGATGCCTCCGGTGGAGGGGTCCCTGGGGAGGTCGGAGGGAGGGAGGGTGATGCGGGCGGTGCGGTTCAGGCTGCCCCCCAGCATCAGCGCCACCAGGACGAGGGCCGCCGCCAGTACGGCCCAGGTGATTCCATTCAGCTTCCGCTTATCCATGGTCCCTTACGCCTTGTAATCTGCGGGCCGTTCTCCCCGGAGGCCGAAACGCCACTCAATGGCGTCGGCGATGCGGCGGCAGGCGTTTCCGTCGCCATAGGGGTTTACGGCGCGGGCCATCTCGTCGTAGGCCCGCCTGTCCTGGATCAGCCGGGAGGCCATGGTGACGATGTCGTCCTGGACCACGCCCGCCAGCTTCACCGTCCCGGCGGCCACGGCTTCCGGACGCTCTGTCTCCCGGCGGAGGACCAGCACGGGCTTGCCCAAAGCCGGGGCCTCTTCCTGGAGGCCGCCGGAGTCCGTCAGAACCAGGTAACAGCGGTCCATTAGGTTGTGCATCTCGTCGGCGGGAAGGGGATCAATGAGGTGGACCCGGGGCGTGCCCCGGAGGTACCGGTCCACGGCCTCCCGGACCACGGGGCTCAGGTGGACGGGATAGACCAGCTCCACGTCCCGGTTCTCCTCGGCGATCTGCCGGAGGGCCAGACAGATATTCTTCATGGGTTCACCATAGTTTTCCCGGCGGTGGCAGGTGACCAGGAGCACTTTCTTCTCCCCGTAGGGGAGGCGGTTCAGTTCCTCTGTCGCGAAGCGGTAGTCCTTCCGGACGGTAGTTTTCAGCGCGTCGATGACGGTGTTTCCGGTGATGAAAATGTCCTTGGGGTTCCGGCCCTCCCGGAGGAGGTTTTCCCGGTTCCCGGCGGTGGGGCAGAAGTGCAGGTCCGCGATGGAAGAGGTCAGTACCCGGTTCATCTCCTCGGGAAAGGGGGCGTATTTGTCATAGGTCCGCAGGCCCGCTTCCACATGGCCCACGGCCACCTGGTGGTAATAGGCGGAGAGGGCACCGGCGAAGGTGGTGGAGGTGTCCCCGTGGACCAGGATCATATCGGGTTTCAGCGTGCTGACGGCCTCGTCCATGCCCAGGAGGCACTTGCTGGTGATGCTGGAGAGGGTCTGCCGGGGGGTCATGATGTCCAGGTCCCAGCCGGGCTTTACGCCGAAGACCTCCAGCACGCTGTCCAGCATTTGCCGGTGCTGGGCGGTGACGCAGCAAAGACTCTCGATGCCCTCCCGGGAGGCCAGCTCTTTCACCAGGGGGCACATTTTGATGGCCTCCGGCCGGGTGCCGAAGACGCTTAAAATCCGTGCGTGTTTCATTCAGCCCTCCTTATCCCCGCTGGGGGCGTCTGTTTGTTCCGTGTGCCCGCCATGGTGCCCCAGCTCCCGGAGCTCCTCGATTTCCTCATGGAGCTCCTCCCGGATTTCCTTGGGGAATACCACCCGGGCGGCCACCACGGCCACGATGCACAAGGCCAGGAAAAACAGCATGGCCTTCTGCTCTCCCCCGGTAGTCAGTACCACGGCGGAAAGCCCCAGCATGGCGGAGATGACATACAGCGTCGCTACCGCCTGCTTCTGGTTCAGCCCCATGTCAATGAGCCGGTGGTGGATGTGCCCCCGGTCAGCGTGCATGGGGCTTTGCCCGTGGGCGATGCGCCGGATGAAGGCAAAGGCCGTGTCGAAAATCGGGAGCCCCAAAATCAGGAAGGGCACGGCAAAAGAGATCACCGCGTAAAACTTGAAGAGCCCCTGAATGGACATGGTGGCCAGGATATAGCCCAGGAAGGTGGCCCCGGTGTCCCCCATGAACATCTTGGCGGGGTTGAGGTTGTATGGCATGAAGCCCACGCAGGCGCCCACCAGGGCCGCCATGACCACGGCTACCTCCGCCTCGGAGGCCAGCAGGGCGATGACCAGCATGGTGGTGGCCGAGATGGCGGAGACGCCGTTGGCCAGGCCGTCCAGCCCGTCGATGAGGTTTACCGCGTTGGTAATCGCCACGATCCACAGCACCGTAAAGGGCACGGACAGGGGGCCCAGCACCCAGTAAAGGCTGTCGGAAAAGATATTGGGATTGGAAAAGGCCTGGATGACCACCCCGTTCAGGGCGGGAATCAGGGCGGCGGCGATCTGGACCACGAATTTCAGCATGGCGGGCAGGGCCATGATGTCGTCCACCACTCCCAGCACCACGATGATGACGGAGCCCAGGAGGATGCTCTGCATCTGGCCGTTCCCCCGGACGTTCCCCAGGACGAGGACGCTGACCATGAAGCCGATGAAAATGGCCAGGCCGCCCAGGCGGGGGATGGGGATCTTGTGCATCCGGCGGGCGTCTTTGGGCACGTCCACCGCCCCCACCTTGTAGGCAAAGGTCTTTACCACAGGGGTCATCAGGAAGCTGATGACCAGCGCCGCCAGCAGGGCGAGGGCCACGTAGGCAATCAGCTGGTTATCTAAGGGCATAGTTTCTCTCCTCTAATTGTAGAACAATGCTTGGCTGCTGTTGTTCCGGGCTGGATGACTGCCAGGCGGGCAGGATCCGCAGAAGTTCTTCCGGCTGTTTTGGTCCTCCGGGTATCCCAGGACCCCTGAGCGGCAGGGCCGCCGGGAGCCCCCTGGGGATGGGGGGAGGACATGCTTACCGGGGCAGGAAGCCCACCTTTTTGTAAACTTTCGAGAGGGTGCGCCCGGCAATGCGGGAGGCCCGCTCTGCTCCCTGGCGGTAAACGCCCTCCAGGTAGGCCTTGTCCGCCAGCAGGCGCTGGGTCTCCTCCCGGAAGGGACGGAGGAGCTCCACCACGGCCTCGCCCACGGTTTCCTTAAAGATTCCGTAGCCCTGCCCGTCAAATTCGGCCTCAATGTCCTCCAGGGATTTGCCAGTGGCGGCGGCGTAAATCTGCATCAGGTTGGATACGCCGGGCTTTCCGGCCGGGTCGAAGCGGACGGCGGCCTCGGAGTCTGTCACGGCCTTCTTGAACTTACGCAGGATGTCTTCGGGCTTTTCCAGAAGGTACACGCAGCCGCCGGGGTCGGACTTGCTCATCTTGTTTTCAGGGCTGGCCAGGCTCATGACCCGGGCTCCCATCTTGGGAATGAAGGGCTCCGGCAGGGTGAAGGTTTCGCTGTAAACGCCGTTGAACCGCTGGGCGATGTCCCGGCAGATTTCCACGTGCTGCTTCTGGTCCGCCCCCACGGGCACCAGGTCCGTCTGGTAGAGCAGGATGTCCGCCGCCATCAGCACCGGGTAGGTGAAGAGCCCGGCGGTGATATTGTCGGCGTGCTGCTGGGATTTCTGCTTGAACTGGGTCATGCGGCTGAGCTCGCCGAACTGGGTATAACAGCTCAGCACCCAGCTGAGTTCCGCGTGCTGGGGCACATGGCTCTGGATGAACATGATGTTCTTCTCCGGGTCCAGGCCGCAGGCGATATACTGGGCCAGCTGTTCCAGAGCCCTGCGGCGCAGGTCCGCCGGGACCTGCCGCACGGTGATGGCGTGCATGTCCACGATGCAGTACACGCACTCATATTGGTCCTGGAGGTTTACCCAGCTTTTAATGGCGCCCATATAAGACCCCAGCGTCAGTTCGCCGCTGGGCTGAATTCCGCTGAAAATCCGCTTTTTCTGGTTTTCCATACGATGCACCTCACTGTCCGGCCCCGGATGGCGGGGCCTGATCCAATTCTTATTACTATACCACGAATTTCCGGAAAGCGCAATTGCCGGAGCTTAAAAAGTAAGGGGAGGCGGAATCGGTTTTTATCTGCGTGTCATAGCGGCTCCTTTCCAACTTCCGGCTGCTTCCAGGGAGACACAAAAAAGGCTTCCATCCCACGAAAGAACCCGTTACAGGTACTTTTGGGACAAAAGCCTTAAAACTTCTGCGGTGCCACCCAAATTGGCGATGGAACATCGCCCGCTCGGCAGCGCGCCAACACGCGCCTTTCCTTGGTAACGGGGGAAACACCCGTCGGAGCATAATAGGGGATATCCCGTTCAGCCCGCCCTCCGCGGTCCATTCAACAGGCTTGCTTCTGCCGCCCTTCCACCACCGGCGGCTCTCTTTGAGAACCAAGGCCCCGTTTACTCGCCCGCGTCATCGGTTTGCGCCTTTGAAATTGGATACAGAATACGCCTTGCAGGAAGCTTTTGTCAAGCCTGGAAATGAACTTTGTAGGTTTTGACGAATTTGACAAGGCAGTTTTGGAAAAAACCCTTGTGATTTCAAGACAATTTTGCTATACTATTTTAGATTGAAAACTTTTGACTTCAACGGAGGAATCGAGATGCCGGACGAAAAGAAGGACGAGAAGAAGCAGGAACAGCCGGGCCGGGGGCTCTACGAGTGGGCCCAGGCGCTGGTGTGCTCCGTATTGGCGGCGGTGGTGCTGTTTGCTTTCGGGGCCCGGGTGGTGGGTGTCTCCGGCGGGTCCATGCGGGAGACGCTGCAAAATGGGGACCTGCTGCTGGTAGTGAACCGGGCCCTCTGCGGAGGCTTTGAACGGGGGGATGTGGTGATCGCCGCCAAGGCCGCCTTTGAAAACGGGGAGCCCATTGTCAAACGGGTCATCGCCACCGGGGGCCAGACCGTGGACGTAGACTTTGACGGGGGCGTGGTCTATGTGGATGGCCAGGCCCTGGAGGAGCCCTACATCCGGGAGGCCACCCATCTGTCGGAGGGGGCGGAGTTCCCCTTCACGGTGCCGGAGGGCAGCGTCTTCCTCATGGGGGACAACCGAAACGGCAGCCGGGACAGCCGGGCGCCGGAATTGGGGGCGGTGGACGAGCGGTGCCTCATTGGCCGGGCAGTGTTCCTCCTGCTGCCGGGGGAGACGGAGGACCTGGGGATGCGGGAGTGGGACCGCATCGGGAGGCTCTGAGAAGGACCCAGCCTGATCAAGGAGAGAAAGAGACATGCAGAGAGAAGCGGGGGCGGAGCCCCAGGAGAAAAAAAGCCGGAACCGGGAGGCCTATGAGTGGGTACAGGCCCTGGTCTGTTCCGTGCTGGCGGTGGTGCTGCTGTTTACCTTCGGCGTCCGCCTCATCGGGGTGGACGGACACTCCATGGTGCCGTCCCTTCAGGACGGGGACCGTCTGCTGGTATTGAATTCCACGCTCTGCGGAGGCTATGCGCCAGGGGACGTCGTGGTGCTGCGTAAGGAGAGCTTCCTCCCCACGCCCATCGTCAAACGGGTCGTCGCCACGGCGGGCCAGGTGGTGGACATCGACTTTACCTCCGGAACGGTTTTTGTGGACGGGAAGCCCCTCCAGGAGGACTATACCAGTGAGCGGACCTACACGGCGGAGGGAACAGAGTTTCCCCTCACGGTGCCGGAGGGCAGCGTCTTCGTCCTGGGGGACAACCGCAACCACTCCACCGACAGCCGGGACGCGCGGCTGGGCACGGTGGATGAGCGGTATATCATTGGCCGGGCGGTGTACCTGGCCTTCCCGGGCCCGGACGCCGGGACGGGGATACGGAACTACGGACGGATCGGGGGGATCGGCTGATGGAAATCCAATGGTATCCCGGGCACATGGCAAAAACCCGACGGATGATTGCGGAGCAGCTGAAAAATGTGGATGCGGTCTGCGAGATTCTGGACGCCCGGATTCCCCGGGCCAGCCGGAACCCGGACGTGGACGGCCTGACGGCGGGCAAGCCCCGCTTGGTGGTCCTGAACCGGGCGGACCAGGCGGACCGGGAGGCCACGAAAGCCTGGACGGCCCACTTTAAGGAAAAGGGCTGGGCCGTGCTGGAGACGGATGCCAAGAGCGGCGCGGGCACGGGGGCCTTTTCCGCCTCCGTCCGGACGCTGCTGGCGGACAAGCTCCGGGCCTATGCCGAAAAGGGCCAGACGGGCCGGGTGGTCCGGGTCATGGTCCTGGGCATCCCCAACGTGGGGAAGTCTACCTTTATCAATAAAATCGCGGGCCGGAAGACCGCCAAGGCGGAGGACCGCCCCGGCGTTACCCGGTCCAAACAGTGGGTGCCCATAGACAAAGGCCTGGAGCTGCTGGACACCCCTGGCATCCTCTGGCCCAAGCTGGACGACCAGGACACGGCCCTGCATCTGGCCTTCACCGGGGCGGTGAAGGACGAGATTCTGGACACGGAGACCCTGGGGTGCCATTTGATGGCGTACCTGTCGGAGCATTACCCGGAGGCCCTGAAAACCGGATATAAGCTCCAAGCCCTTCCGGAGCGGGAGGAGAACGATGTGGCCTTCGGCTGGCGGCTTTTAGAGGCCGCCGGGCGGCGGCGGGGCTTCCTGGTTTCCGGCGGGGAAGTGGACACGGAACGCATGGCGAAGATTCTGCTGGACGAGTTCCGCTCCGGCAAGCTGGGGCGGTTTACCCTGGAGGGGCCGTAATGGGGGATAAGCGGCGGTGGAGAGCTGTCAATGCCGGAGCGCTTCTATGGATGGTCCTGCACGTCTGCACCAGCGTCTACGCCATCTTGTGCGGCCTCTATCGCAGCTACTCGGGCGGGAGCTGGCCCTGCTGGGGCTCTGGCTCCTGGCCCTGCTGGCCCTGGATGCGTGGCTGTACGTCTCCGGGGACGCGGAGCTGCTGCGGAGCCTGAAATGGTTCTGGGGCTTCAGCTCCGGGATGTTCGGCATCATGCTTTTGGTAGAATGGCTGGACTGGACGGTGCCGGATATGGCCGCGCTGGTGTTTGTGATCTGCTCCTTCCTGACGCCTGCCCACCAACTGGAGGCCCTGCTGTGGCGGGCCCGGGAGCTGGTGGGGAGGGAGCTGAGGACGTTTGCCGGATGCTTGTTCTGCCTGGTGCACTTCGTTTATCTCACCCGGCTCCACCGCCGGGCCATGGGGAAAGGAGCGCCGCCGGATGGACCTGTGGACCGTGGAGGAGAAACAGAGAAATGACGGTTCTGCCTTCCGCGGCGGATTTACTGGGGAGGTATCGTAATGGGAGACAACAAGCGGTGGCGTGCCGCCGATTTCGCGGCTGTTGGCTGGGTGGCCCTGCATCTCTATACCAGCGTCCTCGCATTCATGCATAGCCTCTATCAGACGTATACCAGCTGGACCTGGGTTCTGCTGGCGGTCTGGCTCCTGGGCCTGCTGGCCCTGGACGTATGGCTTGCCGCCGGGAGGCCGGGGCTGCTCCGCTTTGTGAAATGGTACTGGGCCTTCAGCGCCGCGCTGGCTACGGGAGTGATTTTGGCGGCCGAACTGGACTTGATTCGGGATGTGAATGGCTTCCTTGTTTTTGGGGTGCTTTGTTCCTTCCTGACACCGCTGAATCAGCTGCTGGCCTTTACGTGGCTGCTGTTTCAATGGCTGGCGGACTTGCCGGGAATGGTCCGGTACAGCGGGGGATGCGGGGCGGCATTGTTCGTTTGCCTGCTCCATTTCCTGTATTTTACCTGGCTCCACCACCGGGCCAGACAGAGAGGAGCGACGAACCATGGACCTGTGGACCCCGGAGCGGGAACAGTGGAATAAGGGCTTTGCCGTCCTCTGCGGCGTGGACGAGGCGGGGGCGGGCCCTCTGGCGGGTCCGGTGTACGCCGCCGCCGTCATCCTGCCCCGGGAGATGGAAATTCCCGGCCTGAACGACTCCAAGAAGCTGACGGAAACGAAACGGGAAGCCCTCTATGGCCTTGTCACCGCCCAGGCGGAGGCGTGGTCCGTGGCCTTTGCCACGGCGGAGGAGATTGACGAGCTGGACATCCTCAACGCCCGGATGCTGGCCATGCAGAGGGCCATCGGCGGCCTGCCCGCCAGGCCGGACCTCTGCCTCATCGACGGCAACCGGGACCATGGCAGCCGGGTTTCCATCGAGGCCCCCCACGTTACCTTAGTGGGCGGCGACGGGAAAAGCGCCTCCATCGCCGCCGCCTCCATCCTGGCCAAGGTCAGCCGGGACCGCTACGCCGTCCAGGAGCTGGACGCCCGCTACCCCCAGTACGGCTTTGCCCGGCATAAGGGCTACGGCACGAAAGCCCACTACGCCGCCCTGGATGAATACGGCCCCTGCCCTGCCCACCGGAGGACCTTCCTGAAAAAGTGGGAGGCCCGGCGGTGAGCGGGACGAAAGCCTCCGGGGACCAGGGGGAGGCCCTGGCCGGGCGGTATCTGGAGGAGCGGGGCTATGCCATATTCAGCCGCCAGTGGCGGTGCCGCTATGGGGAGCTGGACATCGTGGCCCAAAGCCCCGGGGGCGTCCTGTGCTTTGTGGAGGTGAAGCGCCGGGGCTTTGGCGCCATCGGGCTGCCCCGGGAGTTCGTGGACGGGAGGAAGCGGGAACGCCTCCGCCGGGCGGCGGGCCTTTACATGGCTAGGCATGGCCTGGACTGCCCCGCCCGCTTTGACGTGGCGGAAATTTACGGGGAACAAGACGGCGGCCTCCGGGTAGTCTACCTGGAAGACGCCTTTGCATAGATCAAAACTACATTGGAAAGGCGAGATACTATGAAATATTTGAGCACCAGGGACCGCACCCTCCGGATGGCCGGGGCCGAGGCGGTGAAGCTGGGCCTCTCCCGGGACGGCGGGCTGCTGACCCCGGAGGCCATTCCCCAGATTGACGAGGCGTTTTTGAAGAGCCTGGCCACGGCCTCCTATCAGGAGCGCACCGCCAAGGTCATGGCCCTCTACCTGACGGACTATCCGGAGGAGGAGCTGCTGGCCTTCGCTAACAACGCCTACGGCCCGGATAAGTACGACACCCCCGCCGCCGCGCCTTTGCGGAAGGTGGACGGAAACACGCATTGCCTGGAGCTGTGGCACGGCCCCACCTCCGCCTTTAAAGACATGGCCCTGCAAATGCTGCCCCAGCTGCTTTCTGCCGCGCTGCGGAAGACCGGGGAGGACAAGACGGTCTGCATCCTGGTGGCGACTTCCGGGGATACCGGAAAGGCCGCTATGGAGGGCTTCGCCAATGTGCCCCAGACCAAAATCATGGTCTTCTATCCCAAGGACGGCGTGTCCAAGGTCCAGGAGGCCCAGATGGTTACCCAGGACGGGGAAAACGTTGGCGTCTGCGCCGTGGAAGGCAACTTCGACGACGCCCAGGCGGGCGTGAAGCGCATTTTTTCCGACGGGGAAATCCGGAAGACACTGGCGGACCGGGGTTATCTCCTGTCCTCCGCCAACTCCATCAACTGGGGCCGCATCCTGCCCCAGGTGGTCTACTACATCTCCGCCTACTGCGGCCTGCTCCAGGACGGGGAGGTCCAGATGGGGGACAAGGTGAATTTCTGCGTGCCCACCGGGAACTTCGGGGACATCCTGGCGGCGTACTACGCGAAACGCATGGGGCTGCCTGTGGGGAAGCTCATCTGCGCCTCCAACAAGAACGATGTGCTGACGGATTTCCTCCGCACTGGCGTGTACGACAAGAACCGTCCCTTCCACACCACCATGAGCCCCTCCATGGATATTCTGGTGTCCAGCAATTTGGAGCGGCTGCTGTTCGACCTCTCCGGGGAGAACGACCAGGAGGTCCGGGGCTACATGGAGGCCCTGGGCAGGAGCGGGAGATACGAGGTTTCCGGGAAGATCAAGGCGGCCCTCCAGGAACAGTTCTGGGGCGGCTCCTGCGATGAGGCGGGGACCGCGGAAACCATCGCCCGATATTATAAGGAGCACGGTTATCTCATTGACACCCACACCGCCGTGGCGGCGGGGGTGCTGGAGCAGTACCGGAGGGAAACCGGGGATAAGACTCTGACGGTCTTCGTCTCCACGGCCTCTCCCTATAAATTCTGCGACAACGTGCTCCGGGCCATCGGCGAGACCCCCGAGGGGGACGGCGTGGAGCTGCTGGAGCAGCTGAACGCTGTTTCCGGCGTGGCGGTCCCTAAGCGGCTGGCGGCCCTGAAGGGCAAGGAACGGCGGTTCGATCTGACGGCGGAGAAGCCGGGTATGGACGGCGTGGTGCTGGACTTCCTGAAATAAGATTGAGAGAAAGAGGCAGGGAATGTGGAGGCCAAAACGCTGAAACGCAGATGGGCCCAGATATCGCTGTTTCTATCGCATTCGGGCTGGTGGCTGTTTTGGGGGGCGGGCGTCTTTTTCCGGGAGTGGCTCGAAGGCGATTTTGGCTTGCCAGCTTTTGAAATTGGAATGTTGGGCCTGGGGATCAAGCTCTTGAGCGTGGTCCTCTGGCACGGGGTGTCCCGGTGTCCCCACTGTGGAAAAAGGGGAGAGGGCCTCAGCTGGGTCTATCGAAAAATGTACTGTTCCTGCTGCGGGCATGTCCTGCCCTTTGACGACGGTCCCCTGAACGCGGCAGAGCCCCCTCTGGACGGGCGGCAGCGGTTCCGGCTGAAACGGAGCCGGGCGCGGCTGCTTTTTGTGCTGGGCCTTGCCGGAGTGGCCTTTGTGGTGGGGAGCGCCCTGGCTTTCAACCTGATGATGCCCAGTTTCCGGACGGAGGATGAGCTCTGGGCCGTGATAGGAACCATCTGGACCGCCCGGGACATCTGCGTTTTTGTGGGCTTGGCGGGAATGGTTCTCTGGGGCATCACGTGGGTTCTGGCCAGCCGCTGTTTGAGATGCCCCGGCTGCGGCCAGGGCTTGGCCGCCCCCTGGCAGGGCAGGGGGCAAATTCGCTGGTGCCAGAGCTGCGGCGCGGCCCTGGCCTTTGAGGACGAGCTGGAATACGGGAAAAGCTAACGGAAAGGGGGAGCTGTCATGGCCCTCTACGCCATCGGGGACCTGCACCTCTCCCTGACGGCCAACAAGCCCATGGAGGTCTTTGGCCCCGCCTGGGAGAACTACACGGAGCGCATTGCGGAAAGCCTCTCCGCCCTGGCGGCGGAGGACGTTCTGGTCCTGGCGGGGGACACCTCCTGGGGCATGAGCCTGGAGGAGGCGGAGGCGGACTTTCAGTTCCTGGACCAGTTCCCCTGTAGGAAGTACCTGGTAAAGGGAAACCACGACTACTGGTGGACCACCGCCGCCAAGCTCCACCGTTTCTTTGACGGGAAGGGCATCCACACCTTGGACATGCTCCACAACAACTGCGTGTTTTACGGGGACTACGCCGTCTGCGGCACCCGGGGCTGGTTCCTGGAGGAGGACGCCCACAACGTCAAGGTGCTGAACCGGGAGGTGGGGCGGCTGGAGGCCTCCCTGAAGGCGGCGGGGGAGAGGCCCATCTTGTGCTTCCTCCATTACCCGCCCCTATACCAGGGCTACGAGTGCCCGGAAATCCTGGAAACCCTGGAAAAATACCGGGTTTCCCAGTGCTGCTATGGCCATCTTCATGGCCACGCCATCCGGCGGAGGCTGGAGGGAACCAGGGGGAAAACGGAGTTTTCCCTGATCTCCGCCGACTACCTGGGCTTTGTTCCGAAAAAAATTTGTGATTGAAGGAAAAAAGACTGGAATTTTCAATTTTTTTCTGATAGAATACTGAACTGCCCGGCGGAGTGCTTTTTGAGCGCCGGGAATGAACGGAGGAAAACAGACATGAGTGTGAAAAGCTGCGAGAAGATCGAGAAAAGCCAGGTCGCGTTGACCATCGAGGTGGAGGCCGCCGAGTTCGAGGCCGCCATGGAAAAGGCGTACCGGAAGATGCGGGGCAAGATCAACGTCCCCGGTTTCCGCCCCGGCAAGGCCCCCCGGAAGATCATCGAGGGCATGTACGGCGCGGAGGTATTCTTCGACGAGGCCATCAACATCGCCTTCCCCGACGCCTATGAGGCCGCCGTGAAGGAGAAGGAGCTCCAGGTGGTGGGTTACCCGTCCGTGGAGCTGGTAGGCGAGTGCACCCGGCAGGGCTTTACCTTCAAGGCTGTCGCGCCCGTGTATCCCGAGGTTGCCTTGGGCCAGTACCAGGGCCTGGCCGCGCCCAAGGAGGAGGTCAAGGTTACTGCCGAAGACGTGGACCGCCGCCTCCAGGCCCTTACTGACCGGAACACCCGCCTGGTGTCCGTGGAGCGGGAGGCCAAGGAGGGCGATACCGCCGTCATCGACTTCGAGGGCTTCCTGGACGGCAAGCCCTTTGACGGCGGCAAGGGGACCAACCACAGCCTGGAGCTGGGCTCCCACAGCTTTGTTCCCGGCTTTGAGGAGCAGGTGGCCGGCATGAAGGCCGGAGAAGAAAAGGACATCGGCATCACCTTCCCCGAGGACTACCACGCGGACCTGGCCGGAAAGGCCGTGGTCTTCAAGGTCAAGTGCCACGAGGTCAAGGAGAAGGAAATCCCCGCCCTGGACGACGAGTTTGCCAAGGATGTCAGCGAGTTCGACACCCTGGATGAGCTGAAGGCGGACCTGGAAAAGCAGATTAAGGAGGAGCGGGAGAAGGACGCCCAGCGGGGCTTCGAGGACGCGCTGATGGAGCAGGTGGCGGCCAATATCACCGCCGAGATTCCCGACGCCATGGTGGAGGGCCAGGCCCGCCAGTTCGTGGAGAACTTCCGCACCCAGATTGCCCAGCAGGGTATTCCTTACGACCAGTACCTCCAAATGACCGGACTCCAGGAGTCCAAGCTGCTGGAGGACGCCAAGGAGCCCGCCCTGCGCCAGGTGCGGATGGACCTGGCCGTCATGGCCATCATCAAGGCGGAAAACATTGAGGCCAGCGACGAAGACGTGGAAGAAGAGTACAAAAAGCTGGCGGAGCAGTTCGGCATGGATGCGGATATGGTGAAGAAGTACATCCAGGCGGACCAGGTGAAGGACCAGGTGTGCAGCCGCCGGGCCATCGACGTGGTGGTGAAGAGTGCCACCGCCGTCAAGCCGGAGGAAAAGCCCGCCGGGGAGGAGGGCTCCGAGCCCGCCGAAGAGGAGAAAAAGCCTGCCCGGAAACCCCGGAAGAAGAAGGCCGAGGAGCCTTCCGCCGAGGAGGGGGAGGCTCCTGCGGAGGAGAAAAAGCCCGCCCGGAAGCCCCGGAAGAAGAAGACGGAGGAATCCGGGGAGCCGAAGGACGCCGAATCATAATAAATAAGCCGAATCTTTACTTGCGGGTTCACAGATTCGACACCTTTTCACATGATGCCTGTGGTATCATGTGAAAATGGTTATATGGGCTTCCGCTGGAGCACATTTCACCCGGCGGGCCCGGCGTCCACAAAAGACTGGAGGTTTTCAAATTGAGTTTAGTTCCTTACGTAGTTGAGCAGACGAACCGGGGCGAGCGGTCCTATGACATTTTCTCCCGGCTGCTGAACGACCGGATTGTCTTCCTGGGCGAGGAGGTCAACGCCACCACGGCCAGCCTGATCGTGGCCCAGCTCCTTTACCTGGAGGCCCAGGACCCTGATAAGGATATCCAGCTGTATATCAACAGCCCTGGCGGCTCCGTCACGGACGGCATGGCCATCTATGATACGATGCAGTATGTCAAGTGCGATGTGTCCACAATCTGCGTGGGCATGGCGGCCAGCATGGGCGCGTTCCTCCTCTCCGCCGGGGCCAAGGGCAAGCGCATCGCCCTGCCCAACGCGGAGATCATGATCCACCAGCCCTCCGCCGGGACCCAGGGCCAGATTACGGACATGGCCATCCACCTGAAACGTCTGGAGACCATCAAAAAGCGGATGAACCGCATCCTGGCGGCGAACACGGGACGCTCCATCGAGGAGGTTACCGCCGCCTGTGAGCGGGACAACTTCATGAGCGCGGAAGAGGCCAGGGACTTTGGCCTGATTGATAAGATTCTCATCAACAAGGAAGAGAAAAAGGACGAGGCGTAAACGCGGAGCCCCATCCCCGATAGAGAGGTAGAAACCATGAACGACGACGGCAAGAAGACCCTGCGGTGTTCCTTCTGCGGCAAGCATGAACAGCAGATTCACCGCATGATACAGGGTCCCGGCGTGCGCATCTGTGACGAGTGCGTCCACCTGTGCATGAGCATTTTGAACGACGGATTTGAGCCCGACGCTCCGGCGCTGGAGGACCTGCCGGACCAGCTGCCCACGCCCCGGGAGATCCGCGATGTGCTGGATCAGTATGTCATTGGCCAGGAGGAGGCGAAGATCGCCCTCTCCGTGGCGGTTTACAACCACTATAAGCGCATCTTTTTCGGCGGCGACGAGGATGTGGAGCTCCAGAAGAGCAACATCCTGATGCTGGGCCCCACTGGCTCTGGCAAAACCCTCTTCGCCCAGACCCTGGCGAAGATTTTGAAGGTGCCCTTCGCCATTGCCGACGCCACCACCCTTACCGAGGCGGGCTACGTGGGCGACGACGTGGAAAACATTCTGCTCCGCCTGCTCCAGGCGGCGGACTTTGACGTGGAACGGGCCGAACACGGCATCATCTACGTGGACGAAATCGACAAGATTGCCCGGAAGAGCGAAAACACCTCCATCACCCGGGATGTCTCCGGCGAGGGCGTCCAGCAGGCGCTGCTGAAAATCGTGGAGGGAACTGTGGCCAATGTCCCGCCCCAGGGCGGCCGGAAGCACCCTCATCAGGAGTTCATCCAGATGAACACCAAGAACATCCTGTTTATCTGCGGCGGCGCCTTTGACGGCCTGGAGAAGATCATTGAAAAACGCCTGGACCAGAAGAGCATCGGCTTCGGAGCCAATGTCCAGGGGAAGAAGGATAAGGACCTGAGCAAAATCCTTCACGAGGTCCAACCCCATGACATCCTGAAATATGGCATTATTCCAGAACTGGTGGGCCGCTTGCCCGTCATCGCGCCGCTGAACGGCCTCCGGCGGGAGGACCTGGTCCGTATCCTCCAGGAGCCCAAGAACGCCCTGGTAAAGCAGTATAAAAAGCTGCTGGAGTACGACGACGTGGAGCTGGAGTTTGAGCTGGAGGCGCTGGACGCCATTGCCGGGAAGGCCATTGAGCGGAACATTGGCGCCCGGGGCCTCCGGGCCGTCATGGAGGGCATGCTGACTCAGATTATGTACGACATCCCCTCGGACCCCACCATCGTCAAGGCCGTCATCACCAAGGAGTGCGTGGACGGCACGGGCCAGCCCATTTTGACAAAGGACCCGGAGAAAGTGAGCTACTCCGTTAAGCTGAACCCTGGCAAGGGCGGAAAGTCCCGCCCCCCCAAGTCCGCGTCTTGACACAAGAAGAAGCCCGGCTTCACGCCGGGCCGGGAGAGAGGAAGGGAGTAACATCCCTTCCTCTCGGGTTGTAAGGACAGATTCCATTCCTTGCCAATTATTCCCAGCCCCTGGAAAGGAGCGTGAACCATATGACACCTATGGAACCCACCACGATGAATATGCCCGTTCTGGCTCTCCGGGGCCTGACGGTCTTTCCCCGTATGAACCTGACCTTTGACGTGGAGCGTCCGATTTCCATTGCGGCCCTGGAGCGGGCCATGGAGGGGGAACAGGATGTCTTCCTGGTCACCCAGCGGGAGATCAGTGTAGAACGGCCGGAGGAAAAGGACTTGTACCAGATCGGCACCGTGTCCCACATCCGGCAGATTCTCCGCCTGTCCTCCGGTTCCGCCCGGGTGATGGTGGAGGGCCGGAGGCGGGCCCGTCTCCGGAGGCTCTGGCAGTCCTCCCCGTATCTCCAGGCTAACCTGGAAGAGCTGCCGGAGGAACCGCCTTCCGAGGCCCGGAGCCCCCGGGCGGAGGCCCTGCTCCGCCAGGCCTGGAGCCTCTTCAGCGACTATGCCCAGCTCTCCGGGGCGGTGCCGGAGGAGATTGCCACCGCCGTCATGGACAGCCGGGACGTGGGACAGCTAGCGGACTTCATTGCCCAGAATATCCCCCTGCGCCACACGGATAAGCAGGAGATTTTGGAGGAGCTGGCCCCCTTTGTCCGCCTGCGGAAGCTCAACGGCCTCCTGGCCCGGGAGTGCAGCATTTTGGGCTTTGAGCACGAAATGGAGGGCAAAATCCGGGACCAGCTGGTCCGCACGCAGAGGGACCAAATTCTCCGTACCCAGATCCGGGTCCTCCAGAATGAACTGGGGGAGGAAGACGACGAGGACGAAGTCGAGGATTACTGCCGTAAGATTCTGGAGCTGAATCTGGAGGAAGAGGCAGAGAAGCACCTGCTGAAAGAGGCGGGGAAGCTCTCCCGCCAGCCTTACGGCAGTGCCGAGGCATCGGTGATCCGGAATTACCTGGACGTGTGCCTGGAGATGCCCTGGAACAAATCAACTCGGGAGCGGGCCAGCGTGGAGACTGCCCGGAAGGTGCTGGAAAAAGAGCACTTCGGCCTGGAAAAGGTGAAGGAGCGCATTCTAGAAACCATAGCCGTCCGGCAGATGAATCCCAAGGGCAAGGGCCAGATTCTCTGCCTGGTGGGCCCGCCGGGGGTGGGCAAGACCTCCATCGCTATCAGCGTTGCCAAGGCGCTGAACCGGAAGCTGGCCCGCCTTTCCCTGGGCGGCGTCCGGGATGAGGCGGATATCCGGGGCCACCGCCGGACCTACATCGGCTCCATGCCCGGCAGGGTGATCGACGCTATCATCCGGGGCGGGTCCATGAATCCCCTGCTCCTGCTGGATGAGATTGACAAGCTGGGCAATGACTACCGGGGCGACCCGGCTTCGGCCCTGCTGGAGGTGCTGGACAGTGAGCAGAACCACGCCTTCCGGGACCACTATATGGAGATTCCCGTGGACCTGAGCCAGGTGATGTTCATTACCACGGCCAATACCACCGACACCATCCCCCAGCCTCTGCTGGACCGGATGGAGGTAATCCGTCTCAGCAGCTACACGGATGAGGAGAAGGTGGAGATTGCCCGCCGCCACCTGCTGCCCAAGCAGCTGGCGGAGCACGGCCTGAAAAAATCCGCCCTCCGGGTGGACGACGGCGTACTCCGGGCCATTATCCGGGACTATACCCGGGAGTCCGGCGTCCGCCTGCTGGAGCGGCGAGTGGCGGCCCTGTGCCGGAAGACGGACATGAGGCTGGTCTCCGGCGGGACGAAGCGGGTCACGGTGACGGAAGAGGACCTGCCCAAGTTCCTGGACTGCCAGCCCTATCCCCCCGCCCTTCACACGGAGCGGGAAGAGGTGGGCGTGGTCAATGGCCTGGCCTGGACGGAGACTGGCGGCGAAATTTTAGAGGTTGAGGCCGTCGTGTGCGAGGGTACCGGGAAGCTGGAGCTTACTGGAAATCTGGGGGACGTGATAAAGGAATCGGCCCAGGCGGCCCTGAGCTGTATCCGCAGCCGGGCGGCGGTATTGGGAGTGGAGGCGGAGTTCTACAAAAACAGGGACATCCATGTCCACTTCCCCGAGGGCGCGGTGCCGAAGGATGGCCCCTCGGCGGGCATCGCCGTCACCACCGCCATGCTCTCCGCCCTGACGGACCGGAAAATCAAAGCGGGCATCGCCATGACGGGGGAGGTGACCCTCCGGGGCCGGGTGCTGGCCATTGGCGGACTGAAGGAGAAGACCATGGCCGCCTTGCGCAACGGCATTGGCACGGTGCTGATTCCCAAGGACAACGTCCGGGACCTGGAGGAGATCGACCAGACCGTGCGGGCGGCGCTGAAGTTTATCCCGGTGGAGACCATCGACCAGGTGTTTGCTGCGGCGCTGGCGCCCATGCCGGAGGCCGCCCGGGAGGAGACGCCAGTTTTTGTCCCCGTGCCCCGGGAGAAAGCGGAAGCCGTCCTGCGGCAGTAAAGGAGGCGCTATGCCGGTCAATTTTGGAAAAGCGGAGTTTGTCCGTTCCGCTGGGACAAAGGAACAGTTCTTTTGGGACGGCCTGCCTCAGTTTGCCTTTGCGGGCCGTTCCAATGTGGGCAAGTCCTCTGTGATCAACCGCCTTTTGGGCCGGAAGAACCTGGCCTACGTGGGCTCTTCCCCGGGTAAAACCACCCAGGTAAATTATTTCCTGGTGGACGGCCGGGCCTACCTGGTGGACCTGCCGGGCTACGGTTACGCCAAGGTCTCCAAGGCGGAGAAGGAACGCTGGGGCCGCCTGATGGAGAGCTATTTCCAGGAGGCCCATATTACCGCCGGGGTTCTGATTGTGGATGCCCGGCACAAGCCCACCGCCAATGACATGACCATGCACAGCTGGTTCCGGGAGACGGGCTGCCCGGAAATCGTGGTAGCTAACAAGCTGGATAAGCTGAAAAAGAGCCAGATAGACCCCGCCCTGTCCCTGATCCGGGAGACCCTGGAGCTGGGAGAGGCGGGTGTGCTCCTGCCGTTCTCCGCCGAGAAGGGCATCGGGAAGGAGGAGCTGATCCGCCTTCTGAACGGCGCCATGGAGCAGGCATAGGACGCTGGAAAGAGCCGCCCGGGAGGGCGGCTCTCATTTTGACGTATTTCTGCCAGCAGGTTCAAACGGTGGAAGCTCCCGGCGGATATCGCGTAAGTTCCGCCACTTCCCATCCGCTGCACTCCGGCGGGAAAACGCCCGCTGAAATGAGTTTCAGCGGGCGTTTGCTTTACTGCACGATCAACGTTTTCCCGTCCATCTCCGGCGGACAGGCCAGGCCCATCACGTCCAGCATGGTCGGGGCGATATCCGCCAGGCGGCCGTCGCTCCTCAGTTCAGAGCCCGCGCCGCAGAGAATAAAGGGCACAGGATTGGTAGTGTGGGCGGTCATAGGGCTTCCGTCTGGCTCCACCATCTGCTCGGCGTTTCCGTGGTCGGCGGTGATCATGGCGATGCCTCCCATTTTCAGGGTGGCGTCCACCACCTTGCCTACGCAGGCATCCACGGTTTCCACGGCCTTGACTGCGGCGTCGAAGATGCCAGTGTGGCCCACCATGTCGCAGTTGGCAAAGTTCAGGATGATCACGTCATAGGCCCCGGACTCGATGCGCTCCACGCACTTCCCGCAGACCTCCAGGGCGCTCATCTCCGGCTGGAGGTCGTAAGTGGCCACCTTGGGGGAGGGGACCAGCACCCGGTCCTCGCCGGGGAAGACGGTTTCGCTGCCGCCGTTGAAGAAGAAAGTGACATGAGCGTATTTTTCCGTCTCGGCGATGCGGAGCTGGGTCATGCCCATCCTGCTGAGATACTCGCCCAGGCCGTTGTTCACCAGCACCCGGGGGAAGGCCACCTCCACGTTGGGCATGGAGGCGTCGTACTCCGTGTTGCACACGAAGGTCAGGGGGAAGAACTGCCGGGTGAAGCCGTCGAACTCCGGATCCACCAGGGTCCGGGTGATCTCCCGCGCCCGGTCAGGGCGGAAGTTAAAGAAAATAACGCTGTCGTTGTCGGAAATGGACCCGTCGGCGTCGCAGACCACGGGTTCTACAAACTCGTCGGTGACGCCCTTTTCATAGGATTTCTTCACCGCGTCCACAGGGTCCGGGTTGTTAATGGGGCTTTCGCCGTAGACCATGGCGTCGTAGGCCTGCTCTACCCGGTCCCAACGCTTGTCCCGGTCCATGGCGTAGTACCGTCCCATGACCGTGGCGATCTTGCCCACGCCGATCTCCCCGCACTTGGCGGCGGTCTGGGCCACAAAGCCCGCGCCGGAGGTGGGGGAGACGTCCCGCCCATCCAGGAAAGCGTGGATATAGACCCGGGTGAGTCCCCTGTCCTTGGCCATTTTCAGCAGGGCGAAGAGGTGGGACAGGTGGGAGTGGACGCCGCCGTCGGACAGGAGCCCGAAAAGATGCAGGGCGGAACCCCGCTCCAGGCACGCGTCCATGGCGTGGCAGTAGGCGGGATTTTGGAAGAAGCTGCCGTCTTCAATGGACCGGGTGATCCGGGGCAGGTCCTGGAATACGACCCGGCCGCCGCCAATATTGGTGTGTCCCACCTCGCTGTTGCCCATCTGTCCGTCGGGCAGGCCCACGTCCAGCCCAGAGGCGGAGAGGGTGGTGTGGGCGAACTCCTGGAAGAAGCCGTCCAGCCGGGGAGTTTTAGCGGTTTGGACGGCGTTTCCCGTTTCCCCGCCGCCAGAGCCGAAGCCGTCCATGATAATCAAAGTAGTCGGTGTTTTGTTCATAAAAAGACTCCTTTAGGAGAATCCAAAAGGGGGACGAAGTCCCCCTTTTGAGACAAGATTACTCTTGATTGGCCGCGTTGATGATCTCCACGAACTGGTCGGGTTTCAGGGCCGCGCCGCCGATGAGCCCGCCGTCGATGTCGGGCTGGGCCAGGAGCTCCGCGGCGTTTTTGGCGTTCATGGACCCGCCGTACTGGATGGTGACGCTCCGGGCCACCCGGGCGCCGTACAGGGAACGGATGGTGGCGCGGATGTTGGAGCAGACCTCTCCGGCCTGTTCGGCGGTGGCGGTCTTGCCGGTGCCGATGGCCCAGATGGGCTCGTAGGCGATGATGCAGCGGCGCAGCTTGTCGGCGGGCACGCCGTACAGGGCGCTCTTCACCTGGAGGGCAATCCACTCATTGGTGATGCCAGTTTCCCGCTGCTCCAGGCTCTCGCCTACGCAGATAATGGGGTTCATGCCAGCGTTCAGCACGGCGTGGACTTTTTTGTTGACGGTGACATCGGTTTCCCCGAAGTACTGGCGGCGCTCGCTGTGGCCGATGATGACGTATTTGACGGCCAGGTCCTTCAGCATATCGGCGGACACCTCGCCTGTGAAAGCGCCCTTCTCCTCGAAGTAGACGTTTTCCGCGCCCACGGAGATGCGCAGGTCCTTAAAGGCCTTGGTAGCGGTGGAGATGTTGCAGGCGGGAACGCAGATCAGGGTCTCGCACCACTTGGCGCGGGGCATGATCTTGCGGATGTCCTCGGCAAACTTTTTGGTCTCGGAAGCGGTCATGTTCATTTTCCAGTTTCCGGCAATGACAGTCTTGCGGTATCTGCGGTTCATAATGTTCAAAACTCCTTTATATTTATGTTTTCTGGCTGGCGGGCGGAAGGCCCGGAGAAAGCTAAACAGCAATCAACTATTATATAGCCGAAATGCGGGGAAATGTCAAGGGTGAAGGGGACTTTTCCTGAACGTTTCACTGAAAATTAAGGGAGCGCCCCGCTTATTTGTCCAGCAGGCAGGCTACGCCCGGGAGCTCTTTCCCCTCCAGGAATTCCAGGGAGGCGCCGCCCCCGGTGGAGATATGGCTCATTTTTTCGGCATAGCCCAGCTGTTCCACCGCCGCCGCGCTGTCGCCGCCGCCGATCACGGTGATGGCGGAGGTTTTGCTCAGGGCTTCGGCCATGGCTTCGGTGCCCTTGGCGAAAGCGGGGAACTCAAACACGCCCATGGGGCCGTTCCAGATGACGGTGCCCGCGCCGGATACGGCGTCACAGTAGAGCTTCACAGTCTCGGGCCCAATGTCCAGGCCCTCCCAGCCGTCGGGAATTTCCCCGGCCTTGACGGTCTGGCTCTTGGCGTCGGGGGCAAACTTGTCGCCGCAGACGGTGTCTACGGGCAGGAGGAACTTCACGCCCTTGGCCCCGGCCTTGGCAATCATTTCCTTGGAGTAGTCCATCCAGTCGGCCTCCAGCAGGCTGTTGCCCACTTTGCCGCCCTGGGCGGCGGAGAAGGTATAGGACATGCCGCCGCCGATGATGATGGTGTCGGCGATTTCCAGAAGGTTATTGATGACCCCGATCTTGGAGGAGACCTTGGCGCCGCCCAGGATGGCCACCAGGGGACGCTTGGGGCTGGCGATGGCGCCGCCCAGGAAGTCCAGCTCCTTCTGGATCAAAAAGCCGGAGACGGCGGGGAGGTAGTCCGCCACTCCGGCGGTGGAGGCGTGGGCCCGGTGCACCGCGCCGAAGGCGTCAGACACGTAGACCTCGGCCATGGAGGCCATGGCCTTGGCAAGCTCCGGGTCGTTTTTCGTCTCGCCTTTTTCAAAGCGGGTGTTTTCCAGCAGCAGGATCTCGCCGGGCTTCAGCGCGGCGGCCTTGGCCTTGGCGTCCCCGCCCACCACGTCGGCGGCCATGATCACGTGTTTACCCAGAAGCTCACCCAGCCGCTTGGCCACGGGAGCCAGGCTCAGCTTCGCCAGGGACTTCTTCCACTTCTCCTCGGTGAGGGAAGCGGGGTCCTTGCCCTTTTCGGCCTGCTTCTTGGCCCATTTTTCAAAGCTGGCCTCGGGCTTGCCCAGGTGGGAACAGGCGATAACGGCGGCGCCTTGTTCCAGCAGGTACTGGATGGTGGGCAGGGCGGCCACAATGCGCTTGTCGCTGGTGATGGCTCCGGTTTCCTTGTCCTGGGGGACGTTGAAGTCGCAGCGCAGCAGCACCTTTTTGCCGGACACCTCTACGTCTTTGACAGTCTTCTTGTTGTAATTCATCTCAGGACTCCTCCTAAAAAAGAACATATTTCTCGGCGCCTCCGCGCCGGGGTTGATGGGATCATCCCTCTGGGAAGGACGCTGCGGGAAGGAGCATTTCCCCCGTTCCCAGCAGCCCGGGAAAGCCGCTCTGCCTCAGGGCCTCGTAAACAAAGACGGCCACGGCATTGCTCAGGTTCAGGCTCCTGGCCTCGCCCACCATGGGCAGGCGGACGCAGCGGTCCCGGAACCGCTCCCGGAAGGAGAGGGGCAGCCCGGCGGTCTCCTTCCCGAAGAAGAGCCAGCTGTCCGCCGTGAACTGGGCCTCGGCGTAAGACCGGGGGGCCTTGGTGGTGGCAAGCCAGGGATCCGCCGCAGCCCCGGGGTGGCGGCGGAACAGGTCCTCCAGGTTTTCGTAATCTGAAACTTCGACCATGTGCCAGTAATCCAGGCCGCAGCGCTTCATGTTCCGCCGGATGGCATCCTGGGAGATGTCGAAGCCCAGGGGGCGGACCAGGTGGAGGCTGGAACCAGTGGCGGCGCAGGTGCGGGCGATGTTCCCGCAGTTCTGGGGAATCTCCGGTTCCACCAGCACGACGTGCAGCATAGGCGGCCTCCCACTTTTTCTCAGAATAGTGTTATTGTAATCTATTACGTGGACAAATTCAACTGTATTCTTTGAAAAAATTACATTTTTGAGTAAAACATACCAGGGAGAAAAAGCAAATTCTGCGAAACGCCGAAAAAGCTGGGGAGATTTGGAGCCTTTTCTCCTTTTTTCCGTAAGCTCTGACAAAAACGGAGAAGAGACAGGAAAAAATTTGGAAAAAATTCTAGGGACAAATTCAGCAGAACCACTGGATTTTCCCCAAAAGTTTGATATAATGGACTTGCCTTTAGTAAAAATGTGCAAAGGAGGGGGAGTTTATGAGCCGCCGAAAGCAGGCTGTTTTAATCTTTGAAGAAGACGCTGCCGTCCTGGCGGACGGTAAGCCGCTGATGCTGGAAACCGTGCTGTCCCGTCCCATCTTGTCCTGGGTATGCGGCCGATTGCGGAACGAAGGCGTTCAGCGGCTTTTCGCTGTCTGCGGTCCCCGTTTTGCGGAGGAGGTCCGGAATATCCTGCCCCAGGAGGCGCAGGTATCCGAGCTGTGGACGGACCTGGAGGCATTTTTGGACACGGACGGCCCGGTGCTGGTGCTCCCCAGGGCTGCCTTTCCCATGGAAGAGGCGGGGCCGGGCTTTGCCTACGCCGCGCCGGGCCGGGAGCTCCGGGAGGCCTGGCGGGTCAAGATGACCAACAACGTCCAGGGGGCGGAGCTGGTTCCCGGCTGGCTTCCGGTTTACGGACCAGACACCGTGGCAGAAATCGAAGGGCTGCTGCGGCAGAGAGGGACTCCGGCGGAAAATGAGTGAATATGTCCAACAGGTGCGGTTGGGCAAAAATAAAATGACCTTCCGGTCATGGAAAGAGAGCGTTTAGGATATGATTTCACACGGGAAAGATATCAAGGTATTTTCCGGCAACGCGAACCTGAAGCTGGCGAAAGAGATTTGCGCGCAGATGGGCACGAAGCTGGGAGAGTCCGAGGTTGGCGCCTTCTCCGACGGCGAGGTGTTCGTCTCCCTGTATGAGACCGTCCGGGGCAGCGACGTGTTCGTGGTCCAGCCTACTTGCAGCCCGGTCAACAACAACCTGATGGAGCTGCTGATCATCATCGACGCGTTGAAGCGGGCCTCGGCGGGCCGCATCACCGCCGTCATCCCCTATTATGGCTATGCCCGGCAGGACCGGAAGGCCAAGGCCCGGGATCCTATCACGGCCAAGCTGGTGGCCAACATGATTACTGCCGCCGGGGCGGACCGGGTGCTGACCATGGACCTGCACGCCGCCCAGATTCAGGGCTTTTTCGACATTCCCGTGGACAATCTGGCGGGCAACCCCATATTTGTGGACTACTATGCCAAGAAATTTGGCGGCAGCTGTGAAGACATGGTGGTGGTGTCTCCGGACGTGGGTTCCGTCTCCCGGGCCCGGGCCTTTGCCCAGAAGCTCCACATGCAGCTGGCCATCGTGGATAAGCGCCGCCAGCGGGCCAACCAGTGTGAGGTTATGAACGTTATTGGCGACGTGGAGGGCCGGGACTGCATCCTCTTCGACGACCTGGTGGATACCGGAGGGTCCCTCTGCAACGCCGCCCAGGCCCTGACGGACAACGGGGCCCGTAGCGTCCACGCCTGCGCCTCCCACGGCGTGCTCTCCGGCCCGGCCATCGACCGGATCAACGCCAGCCCCATTCAGGAGCTGGCCCTGCTGGACACCATTCCGGCTATCAAGCCGGAGCTGAGCAGCAAGGTCAAGTACCTCTCCGTAGCCCCCATGTTCTGCGAGGCCATTGAGCGGGTCTACCAGGAGGTCTCCATCTCCAAGCTCTTCCGCTGAGTCTTTGCCGCCGGATGGGCGGCTCCCGGAAAAGGCGGTACGCGGACGGACAAGAGGCTGGGGATCATAATTACATGAGGATGATGCCATTATGAGGCGGGGAAGGATCACTTCCCCGCCTATGTGGGTTGTCCGGATTTGTCAAAATTTGAATGTTTTGGAAAGGCGGTGCGGATATGTTCGGAAGCAGGGGCGGCTCCTCCGTGGAGTGGCTGATCGCGGGGCTGGGAAATCCCGGGCCCAAATATGAGAACACCCGGCACAACATGGGTTTCCGGGCGGTGGAGCTGCTGGCGGAACAGAAGGGCGTGAAGCTGAACAAGGTGAAGTTCAAGTCCGCCTACAACCTCTGCTCCTTCGCCGGGGCCCGGTGCCTGGTGATGAAGCCCCAGACCTATATGAACCTCTCCGGCGAGGCGGTGCGGGAGGCATCCCAGTTCTATAAGATTCCCCCGGACCACGTGCTGGTAATCTACGACGACGTTGCCCTCCCTGTGGGGAAGCTGCGGGTCCGGCCCACTGGCTCCGCCGGGGGGCACAACGGCATCAAAAATATCATTGCCCATCTGGGGACCCAGGATTTTCCCCGTATTAAGATCGGCACCGGGGCCCCGGAGGAAAAAGAGGGCATGATCGATTGGGTCATCGGCGTTCCCTCCCAGAAGGAGCGGGAGATTCTGCTGGAATCCTTCAAGCGGGCCATCGGGGCGGCGGAATGCGTCATAGAGCACGGCTGCCAGAAGGCGATGAACGACTTTAACTGAGAGCAAAGGGACTTGCCATGAAGCATTTTCTGGAAACGTTAATGACTGTCCCGGAGGCGGGGGAACTCCTCCGCCGGATTGAGGACGGAGGCTGCCCCGCTGCGGTGACGGGGCTCCAAGCTGTCCAGCGGGCCTGCCTGGGCGCGGCGGTGGCCCGGGCGGCAGGCCGCCCGGCGGTGTTCGTCTGCGGGGACGAGGGCGAGGCCCGGCAGCTGGCCGGGGACCTGGAGGCCCTGCTGGGCGAGGCCCCGGTGACTCTGCTCAGCCGGGAGTGGCAGCTCCGCCCCGGGGCCGTGTCCTCCCGGGAGTGGGAGCGGGGTCGCCTGGCGGCCCTCTATGCCATGGCCCAGGGCGCCCCCCAGGCGGTGGTGGCCACCGCCGACGCCCTGATGGCCCGGACCCTGCCGCCAAAGCTGCTGAGGGACCTGGCCATCACCTTGCATGTGGGAGAACGGCAGGACCTGCCGGAATTGGCGGACCGCCTTCTCGCCGCCGGGTATGCCCGCTGCCAGCAGGTGGAGGGCGTGGGCCAGTTCGCCCTCCGGGGCGGTATTCTGGACGTGTTTTCCCCCCTGATGGACCAGCCGCTCCGCTGTGAATTCTTCGATGATGAAATCGACTCCATGGGGGCGTTTGATCCCGGCACCCAGAGGCGGACGGTGAACCTGGATTCCGCCCTGGTCCTTCCCGCCGCCGAGGTCCTTCCCCGGCAGGCGGAGGGAGGGCTGGAGGGCCTGGGGGCAAAGCTGCTGGCCCTGGCGGGAAAGCTGGAGAAAAAAGGGGCTTCCGCCGCCGCCGCCCGCCTCCGGGAAGATGGGGAGCGGCTGAACAGCGGCTCGGTTCCCGACGGCTGTGACCGCTACCTGGCCGCCATCTACCCGGGGACCACCGCAGGCGTTCATTATCTGCCCCCGGAGGCATTGGTGTTCCTCTGCGAGGCGGGCCGGGTGGACGAGCGGGTGAAGGGGGCCCTCCTCCAAAACCGCCAGGACCTGGAGGCCCTGCTGGAGGCGGGCATTCTGGCGGGGGACTACGCGAAGCTGCTCCTCTCCGCCGAGGAGCTGTACGCCGCCCTGGAGGCCTTCCCGGTCATCATGGCCAACGCCCTGCCTACCTCCCGCTATCCCTGTCCGCCCAAGGGGATTTTGAGCGTCAATGCCCGGCAGCTCAGCTCTTACGGCGGCAGCCTGGAAACCGCCGTCACGGACCTGGAACAGTACCGGGAAAACGGCAGCGCCGTGCTGCTCCTCTGCGGCGGGGAGACCCGGGCCAAGAACCTCCACAGCCTTCTCACGGAGCGGGGCATCCCCGCCGCCCTGGATATCCGGGGGACGGCCATGCCTGCCCAGGGGGAAATCCGGATTACCGTGGGAGCCCTCTCCGCCGGGTGCGAGTGGCCCGCCCTGAAACTGGCGGTGCTGACAGAGGGCCAGCTAACCGCCCCCTCCCGGAAGCGGGCCCGGCTGAAAAAGGACTCCAACCGCCAGAAGATTCAGTCCTACACGGACTTGAAGCCCGGAGACCTGGTGGTCCACACCCACCACGGCGTGGGCCGCTTCGCGGGCATCCAGCGGATGCCCGTGGATGGCGTGGAAAAGGATTATATCAAAATCGACTACGCCGGGGGGGACTGCCTCTATGTTCCCGCCACGGCCCTGGACCTGGTGAGCAAGTATATCGGCGGCGGGGAGGACGGCGGAGGCCGCCAAAAGCTGAACAAGCTGGGGGGAACCGAGTGGGCCAAGCAGAAGACCCGGGCCAAGAAAGCGGTCAAGGACCTGGCTAAGGGCTTGACGAAGCTCTACGCCGAACGCCAGCGCCGCCCCGGTTTCGCCTTTTCCCAGGATTCTCCCTGGCAGAGGGAGTTTGAAGAGGCGTTCCCCTATGCGGAAACCGATGACCAGCTCCGGGCCATCGTGGAGATTAAGAAGGACATGGAGCGTCCCCAGCCCATGGACCGCCTCCTCTGCGGCGACGTGGGCTATGGCAAGACCGAGGTGGCCCTCCGGGCGGTGATGAAGTGCGTGCTGGACGGGAAGCAGGCGGCCATTCTAGTGCCCACCACCGTCCTGGCCCAGCAGCACTACGCCACGGCCATGGGCCGCTTCCGGGATTTCCCGGTGCGGATCGAGGTGCTTTCCCGCTTCACGCCGGGCAAGGACCAAAAGCGCATCCTGGAGCTGGCAAAGGAGGGCCGGGTGGACGTTCTCATCGGCACCCACAAGCTGCTGCAAAAGGGAATGGAGTTCAAGGACCTGGGGCTGCTCATCATCGACGAGGAGCAGCGCTTCGGCGTTACCCATAAGGAACGCCTGAAGGAGATGAGCCGCCAGGTAGACGTGCTGACCCTCTCCGCCACCCCCATTCCCCGGACGCTGAACATGGCCCTGTCGGGCCTCCGGGACATGTCCACCATCGAGGAGCCCCCGGCGGACCGCCAGCCAGTCCAGACCTACGTGCTGGAACACGACTGGGCCATCTTGGAGGACGCCATGCGGAAGGAGCTCAGCCGGGGAGGGCAGATTTACTATCTCCACAACCGGGTGGAGAGCATCGGCCTCACCGCCTCCCGTATCCAGAAGCTGCTGGGACCGGAGGTCCATGTGGTCACCGGGCATGGGAAGATGAGTGAGCAGGAGCTGTCCGCCGTCATGGGGGCCATGGTAGAGGGGGAAGCGGACGTGCTGGTCTGCACCACCATCATTGAAACCGGAATCGACATCTCCAATGTGAACACCTTAATTATAGAGGACGCGGACAAAATGGGCCTGGCCCAGCTCCACCAAATCCGGGGCCGCATTGGCCGCAGCGCCCGGCGGGCTTACGCCTACCTGACCTACCGGAAGGGGAAGGTACTTCAGGAGATCGCCGCCAAGCGGCTCTCCGCCATCCGGGAGTACGTGGAGTTCGGCTCCGGCTTCCGCATCGCCATGCGGGACCTGGAAATCCGGGGAGCGGGGAACCTCCTGGGTCCGGAGCAGTCCGGGTATCTCATGAGCGTGGGCTATGACTTGTACTTGAAGCTCCTGGAGGAGGCCGTGCTGGAGGAACGGGGTGAGGAGCAGCGGATTGAGACGGAGTGCTCCGCCGACCTGACGGTCAATGCCAACATCCCGGAGCGTTACGTGTCCTCCCCGGAACAGCGGATGGACCTTTACCGCCGCATTGCCGCTATCCGCTCCAACGACGACGCCTCGGACCTGCTGGACGAGCTGCTGGACCGTTACGGCGAGGTTCCCAAGCCAGTGCTGGCCCTGTTGGACGTGGCCCTGCTCCGGGCGGCGGCGGCAAGGGCGGGAATATCGGACATCACCCAGAAGCGGGACGTCCTCCGCTTCCAGCTGGCGGTGTTCCGCCCGGAGGCGGTGGTGCGGGTCTGCGGGCTGAATAAGTACCGCCAGCGCCTCACCGTTGCCGCCGGGGAAAACCCGGCCCTGACCCTAAAGCTGAAGCCGGGAACCGGCGCTCTGGAGAGCGCCATGGAACTGGTGGAGGATTTGAAACTCCAGGCACAGGAGTAAACACAAAGCGCGGAGGCCGATGGGGCCCCCGCGCTTTGTCATATCTTCCGTCCTCCTCCCATATAATGGGTCCGGACAACCTTATGGGAGGAGCGGGAGCGATGCGGAAACGAATAGCGGCGCTGTCCCTGGCCCTGTGCCTGGCGCTCAGCGGCTGCACCCTGAAAAAGGAGGCGGAGGACGCCTCCCTGCTGGGACGGGCGGCGGAACTGGGGGAGGAGCTGGCTCTGCTGACAGTGGACGGCCGGGAGGTCCCGGCCTGGCGGTACCTCTATTGGCTGGCCTTTACCTGTGACCAGATCCGGGAAAAGTACAAGGACTCCAGCCTGTCTCTGGACTGGGAGGCTCCTGTTTCCGGCGGGACCCTGGCGGATTACGCTAAGGATCAGGCCCTGGCCAATACGGCCCTCTACGCCACCGTGGAGAACTGGGCAGCCCGCTACGGCTGTGTCCTCAGCGAGAGAGAGCGGGAAGCCCTGGCGAAAACCTGGGAGGAGCAGTCCGAGGCCCGGGGCGGGGAGGAGGCTTACTTACAGGAGCTGGCGGACCTGGGGCTGGACCGCCTCCGGGCGGAGGAGCTGACGGAGGTGGGGATGCTCTACGCCAAACTTTACAATCTCTGCCTCACCGAGGGCAGCGAGCTTTCCGGCCTCCTGGACCAGGCGGACAGGCTGACCGTGGACCGCATTCTGATTTCCGCCGGGGAGGACCGGGAGGCGGCCCGGGAGAAAGCGGCGGAGGTGTTTTCCCGCCTTAACGGCGCGGAGGACCCGGCGGCGGCCTTTCCGGCCCTGGCGGCGGAGGGGGACGATGCGGCAGGGCCCCGGACTCTGCTCCCGGGGGACGGGACCCTGCCCCAGGCGTTGGAGGAGGCGGCGAAAGCCCTGGAGGAGGGCCAGTACTCCGGGATTCTGGAGTCGGAGGAGGGCTTTTCCATTCTCCGCCGCCTGGCCTCTCAAGGAGAAGACCTGGCAGGGGAGGCCTTTGACCGCCTGCTCCAGGACGCTGCCGAGGGGGCCCTGATCCAAACCACTCCGGCTTATGAAGAGCTGGATGCCGCCGCTTTTGACAAGGCCCTGGACAGGCTGCGGGAAGCGGGGGAGTAGGCGGCTGCCCAAGAGCCTGCCAGGAGGAGCGCGCGGAAGAAATTCCGCAGATTCAGCACGCCCTTTGAAGGATTCCGCCAGACCGTCCATGTTGTATTGCAAAGCATTTTTGCCATAAAGATGCGCGAGAGGGCACGCCCCCTGTAAACAGGGAGTTGAAAGCCGTTTGCGATAGTGGTATACTTTCCTATATTGGCTTGGAAAATGGTAATGGAGAGGGATCTGCGATGAAGTATAATAAAGTGATAACGTTAAAAAATGGGATTCAATGCTGCTTGCGAAATGGGATGGAGTGTGATGGGCAAGCTGTATTGGATAACTTTAATTTGACACATGGAGAGACCGATTTTTTACTTACCTATCCAGATGAGAATTGTTTTGATGTTATGCAGGAAAGCCAATTCCTAAACGAGAAATCTGAAAGTAAAAATGAAATTGAAATCGTTGCCGTAGTGGATCATGTAGTTGTGGGAACCGCTGGGATTGAAGCGGTTGGAAAAAAATATAAGGTACGGCATCGTGCCGAATTGGGTGTCAGTGTTGCGAAAGAGTTTTGGGGGCTGGGGCTTGGACAGGCATTAACGACAGCGTGTATTGAATGTGCAAAGGTTGCGGGATATGACCAGCTTGAGCTGAATGTGGTTGCCGGCAATGTAAGAGCATTATCCATATATAAAAAAGCTGGATTTGTTGAATATGGCAGAAATCCTAAAGGTTTTCATTCCCGGTTGGCAGGATTTCAGGAAGTTATTTATATGAGATTAGAATTATGATAAACGTATAAGTTCTCGTTTCTTGGGGGGGGATTTCATCTTTTGGGTGAAATCCCCCTTAACAAATGTTCCCTTGTAATATAGAGCGCGGGAAATCATGGAAAGAGGCATAGCGTTCCGCCTTCTGCCCGGCAAGCCAGATCACGGCTCCCGGGCCTCTGTGCGGAGGATATCCGTCTCGGAACAGATATAGTACCTGTAGGGCTTTTCAACATACAGGCGGCGCATTCCCTCCCGGGCGGACAGCACCCGTTCCACCCAGTTTGAAATATCCATAGAATCACCGCGTAGGACGGGGATATAAGCAGCCTTGCGCGCCTCGCCGTATGATAGCGGACTGTGGGATACCCCGCAAGCTGTTTTGGCAGATTGGAAAACGCTGGATTTTCGTCACCTTGACGAAAACATCTTCTGTTTTGTCAAACTTTTAACAAAACTGTAAAACCTGCTGAAAGGCCATTGACGAAACGGGAAGGAGTCTCTATAATGATAGGCAGAGAAAGGCGGTTGGCGGGTTGTCAAAAAATTGGCAATCTGCGCCCCGTCTCGCCCTCTGAGACTCCGGCGGCCCGCCGGGCTGCCAAAATATTACAAATACGGAGGAACATCATGAAAGATCTTTATGTCGTGAACTGCTGCCGTACCGCCATCGGCTCCTTTGGCGGCAGTCTGAAGAACACTCCCGCTGCGGAGCTGGGCGCGATTGTGGTCAAGGAGGCCCTGAACCGCGCTGGTGTGAAGCCGGAGAACGTGGATGAGGTCATGTTCGGCTGCATCCTCACCGCTGCCCAGGGCCAGAACGTGGCCCGCCAGGTCTCCATCAAGGCCGGCATTCCCTATTCCGTTCCCGCCTACACCGTGGGCATGGTCTGCGGTTCCGGCATGAAGTCTCTCATTGAGGGCGCCCGTTCCATCCTGGCCGGGGACGCCGACGTGGTTGTCTGCGGTGGTACTGAGAACATGAGCGCCGCTCCCTTTGCCTCTATGGATGCCCGCTGGGGTGCCCGCATGGGCGACAAGAAGCTGGTGGACACCATGATCAAGGACGGCCTCTGGGATGCCTATAACAACTACCACATGGGAACCACTGCGGAAAATATCAACGACATCTGGGGCATCACCCGCCAGGAGCAGGACGAGTTCGCCGCCGCTTCCCAGCAGAAGACCGAAGCCGCCCAGGCTGCCGGGAAGTTTGAGGCCGAGATTGTCCCCGTCCCCGTGAAGGTTAAGCGGGACATGGTGGACTTCAAGAAGGACGAATATCCCAAGGCCGGCGTCACCGCCGAGGGCATCGCGAAGCTCCGCGGCGCGTTCCCCGTGGGTCCCGAGTCTCCCAATCCCGAAGTTGTACACACCTTCGAGGTCACTGGCAAGAAGGAAACCGAGGATAAGGGCCAGCAGCGGGTCACTGCGGCCAATGCCTCTGGTATCAATGATGGCGCGGCTGCCATCATCCTGGCTTCCGGCGAAGCTGTGGAGAAATATGGCCTGAAGCCCATGGCCAAGCTCATCGGCTGGGGCCAGGGCGGTGTGGACCCGAAGATCATGGGCGTGGGCCCCGTGCCCGCCTCCCGCCAGGCCATGGCGAAAGCTGGCGTGACCATCGACGACATTGACCTCATTGAGGCCAACGAGGCGTTTGCCGCCCAGTCCATCGCGGTGGGCCGGGAGCTGGGCTTCGACATGGCGAAGGTCAACGTCAACGGCGGAGCCATCGCGCTGGGCCACCCCGTGGGCGCTTCCGGCGCGCGCATCATCGTCACCCTGCTCCACGAGATGCAGAAGCGCGACGATGCCAAGAAGGGCCTGGCTACGCTCTGCATCGGCGGCGGCATGGGCGTTGCCACTGTCTTCGAGAAGTGCTGAGTCACATTTTCCCGGAAAAAAGAGCGTGCAAAACGTGCCTTCCTATGCTCTAGGCGTCTGGCCGGACCGGAGCATTGGCGGCGCAGGATTGCTGAATTTACAAAGAGGGGCCTTCGGGTCCCTCTTTGGCTGTAAGGAGAGATATCAATGCACGAGCATTATTTAGGTTTGGGCCATGTGGCCATTTACACCCGGGACATGGAGGAGAGCATCGCCTTCTATGAGAAGCTGGGGGGCACGGTGAAGGACCGGGATGGCGTGCCCACACCGGAGGGGGAGAAGAAGCTGGCCCTGGTGTCCTTTGGCGGCATCACGCTGGAGCTGGTCCAGGACCCCGGGGCCATGCCCATGGAGGCGGGGAACATCCCCCACTTCGCCCTCCTGGTGGACGACCTGGACGCCGCGGCGGCGGCGGTCCGGGCGGCAGGGGTGGATACCTTCCTGACACCGGAGAAAAAGGTCCTGCCGGGCCTCTTCGGGGGACTGCAAAACTGGTTCTTTACTGGGCCGTCCGGGGAGCAGATTGAGTTGTTGCAGATGCTGTAAAGGGAAAAGAGCTTTCACCTTTGGGTGAAAGCCCTTTTGTATAGCCGATGGATTAGCGGAATAATTTCCGCGCCACCCAGATGAACAGGCACGCGCCCGCTACGTCTACGATAAGATTGGCGAACCAGCCGTAGGCATAGAAACCAAACAGGCCAAACACGGTGCTGCCCACGGCGGAGCCTACAATGCCGATGATGACATTACGGAGAAACCCGCCGTCGGTATCCATCAGCTTCCCGGCAATCCAGCCCACCAGCGCACCCATGATCAGGGAGCCCAGCAAATGAAACATTGTCAAAACCTTCTTTCCTCAATCTTCAATATATTCCCGGACCCGGTAAACCGCTCCGATTTCTTCCTCGCAGATTTTCCGGCAGTTTTCAATTTCCTCCTTGGGAATCGTGTCCACCACCGTCATCATCACCGTGGGCACATACTGGCGCAGCTCCTTGGCGAAGGACTTCATGGCCTCGTAGGCCCCAGTTTGAACCGGGTGGCAGAGGGCGTCATACTTTTCTGCCGTGTCGGTGTTTAGGGAGATAGAAACCATGTCGAACCGTCCGGCGAAATCTGGACAGATGTCCCGGTCATGGATCAGGTTCCCGGTGCCGTTGGTGTCCATGCGGACAAAGGGCTTTTTGCCCTTGGACTTTAGCTGGTCGATGACCCAGCAGATGTCGCTGATGCGGTAGCTTGGTTCGCCAAAGCCGCAGAAAACAAGCTGCTTATATTGGGAGAGGTTCCGGCTTTCGATGTCCGCCAGGATTTCCTCCCGGGTGGGCTCCCGTTCCAGCCAGAGGTTGTGGGTGTAGATACTGCCGCCGTGCCCATTGTGCCGGAGGCAGAATTCACAGTTGAAGTTGCAGCGGTTGGTGACGTTGACATACAGGTTTTCCCCGTACTCATAGGTGATGGTAAAGCCTTTTTCCATAGCCGGTACTCCTTTATTAGTCATAGCTGTAAAGGTGAAAATCTTGCAGGGTAAATATGCCGTCCCGATAGAGGACAGCGGCCGAAGTCTCCGCCACGCAGCAGGGAGCCGCGCTGTCCGGCGGGCTCAGGCAGAAGGCTCCCCGGAACCGGAGGCCGCTCCAATCCTCTGTGCTGAACCCGGCGATCATGCCGGAAGAAGGTTTTTCCAGGCCCTCCTGGCTGAACTCCACCAGCTCATGTCCCAGCATGGCGAAGGTCCTGCCGCCAAGTTCAGCGGCGCCGAACAGCTTGGGGACCTCCTCCTGCCAGAGCTTTTCCGGAAAGGCGTAGTCCGTCAGGGTCCCGTCCGGTCCCTTTTCCAGGATATGCAGCTCCTCGACGGAGACGCCTGTCCCGCTGCCGGTGTAGTAAATGACGATCAGCTCGTCCTCCCAATCGCCGTCTGCGTCGAAGCAGTCCATTCTGGGGAGAATTGTCCGGGGCGTAAGAAAGTCCCAATCGAATTCCGCCAGGCTGTCTCCCCAGCGAATAAGGGCGGGACCCTCTCCGTCGGCCTGATAAGGGGCGGCGTAAAAGGCCGCGCCGCTCTCCGGCGCTTCCACCAGAAAACCCACCACGCCGCCGTGAATCCAGCCATCCGCGTTATACCGGGGATCGGCCGGAGAAGGCGGCAGGCCATAGTCTTCCACCGGGGCCCGGCCCTTTGTCACAATGGCGGGGGAGGAAATGGGCTCCAGCCGCCGGGGCTCCGGCAGGGGGACGGTTTCTCCTATTACCGGGGGCTCCTCCGGTAAAACTTCCGGTTCCGCCGGGGAGGGGGCCCCCGCAGCCGCTCAAAAGCAACAGGACCAGCGGCAGGGGCATCCATCCTTTTTTCACGCGGCCCATCAGTCCCACCAGAAATACCATTTCGTGGACTTTGCAAGAGTATCCGCCAGATAGCCCACGGATCCGCAGCCCTGGTCCACGATGTCTGGGCAGAAGGCGTATTGCTCCAGGGCCAGGGCCATGGCATCCTCATGCCGCACCGGGGCGGGGAGGTCATATTCCAGCACGTCCTGGGTAATCACCGCCGGGACGGCCCCGTACTTCTCATACCAGTATTTAGCCACAGCCATCTGCTCTTCGTTACAGGGGCACTCGTTCCAGCCGCCGAAGGGGATATAGGCAAAGACCTCCCAGGGGTGCTCCACCGGAATTTCCGCCAGCACCAAGGGGATGGTTTTCCCCTGGAAATCTGAGATGCCCAGGAAGCGGCTGATTGCCTCGCCGCCCTTTATGGGCCCTAGGATTTCCTGGCTGGGCCACTCCCATCCGTCTTCCGCCGCGTATTCCTTGTTCCGGGCCGCCATACGGGCCAGAAGGTCCCCGCCGTTGTCTACAGGCTGGGAGAGGAGCCTTTGGCGGAGCCCCTCCGGCGTTTCACCTCCCAGCCACTCGAAGCCTTCCAAAGGGGAATCGTCCCCCACGGCGATGAGGACGGGAACAAAACTCTCCGGAGCCGGAGCTTCCCGCACTTTTGAAAAGAGCCGCCGGAGAATCCCCGGCTGTGCGGGGGCGGTCCGGACTGCCCGCCTCCGGGCTTCCTGGTAGGCCGCCAGAATGGGAGAGGGGTCCGCCATGGGAGGGAATTCCCTGAAGGGACAGCCTAAAAGAGCCGCTTGCTTTTCGTACATGCCTGGAGCCTCCTTTTTTCAGCCTGTGTATAGGAGTTTCGGGAACAGGCGCAAACCGTTTTCCCAGGTGATTTGCGTCATCTCCTCCGGAGACACGCCCTTCCACTCCGCCAGCTTTTCGATGACATAGGGGAGATTCCGGCTGTCGTTCCGCTTCCCCCGCAGGGGAACCGGGGTGAGGTAGGGGGAATCCGTTTCCACCACAATGCGGTCTAAGGGGGTGGCGGCTGCAACCTCCGGGGCCTTCTGGGCGTTCTTATAGGTGATGGGCCCGTCAAAGCCCAAATACCAGCCCCGCTTTACAAGCTACTCCGCCATCTCGGGACTGCCGGAAAAACAATGGAAAACGCCCCGGGCCTCGGGGTAGTCCAACACGATGGCGAGGGCATCCCCATGGGCCTCCCGGTCGTGGACAATAATGGGCAGGTCCAGCTCTACCGCCAACTCGATCTGCCGCCGGAAGACCGCCTGCTGGAACTCCCTGGGAGGATTGTCCTTCCAATAGTAGTCCAGGCCGGCCTCGCCTACGGCTATCACCTTCTCGTGCCCGCAGAGGTCCCGCAGGGCGGCAAACTCCGCCTCTCCGGTCCTGGCGCAGTCAGAGGGGTGGATGCCTGCGGCGGCGTAGACAAAGGGATACTGCTCCGCCAGGGCGCTGGCCGCCCGGGAACTCTCCAGGTCGCATCCGGGGTCCACTACCAGGCCCACCCCGGCGGCGGGGAGGGCGGAGAGGACTTCGTCCCGGTCGGCGTTGAAGCCGCTGGAATCGTAGTGGGCATGAGTGTCAAAAATAGGCATAGGGAAACCTCCTCGGCAAAACAAAAAGGACATCCGGATGGATGCCCTTTTGGCCTGACGGCCTCCGGGCATTCACACGGAAGCGTCATTCCCCCGGGAACGGGGATATGTTTGGATCAACCGATCCGATTGAGCTTCAGGGTCATGGCGCTCTTTTTGTGAGCGGCCGCGTTCTTGTGGAGAACACCCTTCGCCACAGCCTGATCGACCTTTTTCACCGCAACCTTGTAAGCGCCATCGGCATCGGTGCGATTGCCCTCCGCCGCGGCGGCCTCGAACTTTTTGATCGCGGTTTTGAGATCGGACTTCGTGGCCTTGTTGCGGGCGTTCCTCGCTTTCCCGATGAGGACGCGCTTCTTGGCAGACTTAATATTCGGCAAACCAAACACCTCCTTTGGCCGTTGAGTTCATGCGGGCAGGAAAACTCCTACCGTACAGACCTATATTCTAGCAGGGAAATCTCCAAAAAGCAAGGTTTTTTTTTCATATTTTCTTGATATTCTCAAAAGCGGAGAAAGAAAGCCCCTCTGCGGGGGCCCCGTCCCCGGATTTTCCGGCATTTTTGCGGGGGCAAGCTCATAAAATACAGGGAAACAAGCTGTGCGGAACTCCAAAAGGAGGGGGACGGATATGACTTCAAGGCAGGCGGGGCGGCGGATCGCCGCGGGTACACGGCGGAGGTCCCGGAGCGTCCGGAACGGAACCCGGAAGGGCGAGCCCTTGGCGGCAAAGGACCTGCGGCTGATGCTGCGCCTGGTGGCCTGCGGGGGCATTTTTGTGGCGCTGGTGGCGGCGAAGCTGCTGCTGCCAGCCAAGATGGCAGCCTTCAACGAGACGCTCTCCGCCGCCATGGAGCAGAATATGGATGTCCAGGCGGTGTTCTCCGCCGTGGGCCGGGCCTTTTCTGGGGAGGAGGGGGGCGGCATGGGGGAGGTTTACCAGGCGGTATTCCACCCCCAGGAGGGGGCCTTCCAGGCTGGGGCCGCCGGAACGGCGGAGGCTCCGGTGAAGATGACCACCCAAAAGGCAACGCTCCGGGACAGCGCGGCGCTGGACCTGCTGCGGGGCTTCCGGGCGGAACCCGGCGCCCCCTCCGGCCCGCCGGAGGCCCCGGGACCGGAGGGCCAACCGGCGTCCAGCCTGGCCTATGTGCTGTACTCCCAGGAGAACCTGCCGGAGGGAGTCAGCATGGAGCAGGCCCTTCTGGGCTTTGACTACAGCGCCCCGGTGGCCGGGACCCTCAGTTCTGGCTTTGGCTACCGGGAACACCCGACGGAGGGGGAGGAGCGGTTCCACTACGGCGTGGACCTGGCGGCGGATACTGGGGCGGAAGTGCGCTGCTTTGCCGACGGCACTGTCACCGCCGTAGGGGACAGCAGCAGCTATGGACGGTACTGCGTTGTAGCCCATGAGGGAGGGTATTCCACTCTCTATGCGCATTGCAGCCGGGTGACGGCCTCCTCCGGTACGGCGGTGAAGCGGGGGCAGAAAATTGCCGAGGTAGGGGAGACGGGCATGGCCACTGGTCCCCATCTCCACTTTGAACTCCAGAGGGAAGGTACCTACCTGAATCCGGTTTACTATGTTTCCGCCCTATAACATCCGGGTCAGCGGCGGCTTTGTGCTGCTTGCCATCTGGTTTGTCCTGGCCAATGGCTGGGAGCCCCTGGCCACGGTGCTGGGGGCCGCCGCTGTCCATGAGCTGGGGCACTGGGCGGTGCTCCGGATGCTGGGGGCGGAGGTGACGGGCTTCCGCCTTGGTGTACTGGGGGCGGTACTGGAGACGAACAGCCGCCGCCTGTCCTATGGCGGGGAGCTGGCGGCGGTGCTGGCGGGACCCGCCGGGAATCTCCTGGCGGCGTTCCTCCTGACAGTTTTGGGGAAGGGCCGCTGGCCCGCCGCGGTGGGGGCGAATTTGGTGCTGTGCGCGTTCAACCTTCTGCCCATCCGGCCTCTGGACGGGGGCAGGGCGCTGTATCTGCTCTCCGCTTGGGCGGCGGGCCCGGTGGCGGGGGAAGCGGCGGTCCGGTGGGCGGGTGGCGTTACGGCGGCGGCGCTGGCGGCGCTGATCGCCTGGGTCATGCTGCGGACCGGGGGAAGCCTGTGGCTGCTGCCCGCCCTGCTGGCCAGCGTCTATTGGGGGGCGATGCCCTGGCATTCCGGCGGATGCCTGTAAAGAGAAGAAAAGACCCCCGGCGTGCTGCACCGGGGGTTTCTGTTAGGCGATGGCGTTTTGAAGCTGTTCCAGGAGATAATCCCCAAGGTCCGGCTGGTCCGATCCAGCGTCCGCCTGGAGGGCCGCCAGGGCGGCGTGGGCTTTGGCAATTTTCCGGATGTCAGCCTCTTCCCGCAGGGATTCGATCCAGGCGTCCAGGTACTTCATCAGCTTATTCCAAGCCTCCTCTTCCTCCTGGTTTTCCTTGGCTTTCTTCATCCGGTCCAGGGCGGAGGACTGAAAATCCGCCAGGGCGGAGAGAAGGTCCTTTTTCATGAGAACGCTGTGGTCCAGGGCGGCGGCGCCCTGGGACGTCCCGGTTCCGGAGGCGCAGGGCTGGTACAGGGCTAGCAGCTCCGCCGCCTCGGCCTTGCAGGCGCCGCCGAAATGGCGGTCGTATTGATGGCGGTCAATCATGCCGAGGTAATCGCGCCGCAGGGTGATATCGCCGGGTTCCAGGCCAGTGGGGAGTACGCGGCAGAAGGACTGGCCGCTTTGATACGCGCCAGTCTTTTCCAAATGGCCAAACAGGGCGGCCAGCTCCGCGTAGGAGGCGCTGGAGGGGTCGATGTCTTGGATGTGGCAGGTGAAGTCGTAGGGGCCGCTGTCCGATGTGCCCGTGACGTGGACAATGGGGTCCCCGGGGGTGGAGTCCGCTGTGTACTCCGCGTAAATCGTCTGCATCGTATGGTTCTGTCCGGCGTGGGCGCCGGAATAGACCGTGTTTTCGCCGGGCATGCGGAGATTGATCTCAGGTCCCTGGATAACGGCGGCGCTGGCAGAGGTCTGGGCCAGCCGCTCCTGGAAGGAGGCCCCGGCCGCTTTGGTTCCTCCGGCGGCATAGCGGAGGCTTTCCGCGCGGGACTGGGTGCTGAGAAGATTTTGAACGCTCATGGAAACGACATCCTTTCTTTGTGTTTCAAAAAAAGACAGAAAGCGGCTGTGAAGGTATCACGACCGCTTTCTGTTCCTTGCGTCTTTGGCCTCCGCAATCCGTTACGGAGGGCATTATTTTGCGTATTCGACCACTTTGGTTTCCCGGAGGACATGGACCTTGATTTGGCCGGGGTACTCCATTTCCTCCTCGATTTTCTTGGCCAGGTCCCGGGCCAGGATGACCATCTGGTCCTCGGATACCTGCTCGGGCTTCACCATGACCCGGACTTCCCGGCCCGCCTGGATGGCAAAGGCTTTGTCCACACCGGGATATCCGCCAGTGATGCTCTCCAGCTGCTCCAGGCGCTTGATGTAGTTCTCCAGGTTCTCGCGGCGGGCGCCGGGCCGGGCGGCGGAAATGGCGTCCGCAGCCTGAACCAGGCAGGCGACGATGGTCCTGGGTTCCACATCGTTGTGGTGGGCCTCAATGGCGTGGATGATGTCCTCTTTTTCCTTGTACTTCCGGGCGAATTCCACGCCCAGGGCCACATGGGTGCCCTCCATCTCGTGGTCCACGGACTTCCCCAGGTCGTGGAGCAGCCCGGCCCGTTTCGCGGCCTGGACGTCCACGCCCAGCTCCGCCGCCATCATGCCGGCAATGTGGCTCACCTCCACGGAGTGCTGGAGGACGTTCTGGCCGTAGCTGGTGCGGTAGTGTAGGCGGCCCAGCATCTTTACCAGTTCCGGGTGAAGGCTGCGGATGCCGCACTCGAAGGTGACCCGTTCGCCCTCGGCTTTGATGGTGGCGTCCACCTCCCGGCGGGCCTTTTCCACCATCTCCTCAATGTGGGTGGGGTGGATGCGCCCGTCGGAAATCAGTTTCTCCAGGGCCAGACGGGCGATCTCCCGGCGGACGGGCTCGAAGCAGGAGACGGTGATGGCTTCCGGCGTGTCGTCAATGATGAGGTCTACGCCCGTCAGGGTCTCAATGGTACGGATATTCCGGCCTTCCCGGCCGATGATCCGGCCCTTCATTTCGTCATTGGGCAGGGGAACCACACTGACGGTCATATCGGCCACCTGGTCGGCGGCGCAGCGCTGGATGGCCTGGGCCACGATCTCCCGGGCCCGGGCGTCGCACTCCTCTTTCATCCGGGACTCCACCTCTTTGATTTTGAGGGCGGTCTCGTGAGTGACTTCCGCTTCTACCTGGTCGATGAGGTACTGCTTCGCCTCCTCGGTGGTGAAGCCGGAGATGCGCTCCAGCATTTCGGTCTGGCCACGCTTGACAAGTTTGATCTCTTCGGTCTCCTTGTCGATGGCGGCGTGCTTCTGAGTCAGGGACTCCTCTTTCTTTTCCACGGCCTCAATCTTCCGGTCGAGGTTTTCCTCCTTCTGCTGCAGGCGGTTCTCCTGCCGCTGAAGGTCGGCGCGGCGTTCCTTGACTTCCTTTTCGTACTCGCTGCGGTTTTTTAAGATCTCCTCCTTGGCTTCCAGCAGGGCCTCGCGCTTCTTGGATTCGGCGCTTTTGATGGCCTCGTTGACAATGCGCGTTCCCTCTTCTTCGGCGCTGGAGATTTCTTTTTCAGAGACGTTCTTCCGATAGCGAATACCAAGCGGGAAGCAAATCACGCCGCCAGCCACCAGCCCTATGAAAAGGGCAATGATGCTTTGAATCACGGCTGCTGATTCCTCCATTCAGTTTTGGTATTGCCGCGGGAAGCCCGCTTCAAAAAACCGTCAACACGCCCGTACGGCGGAGGGGATGCGTTTCCCTCCAAGGGCATGGATGTCCCCGGGGCGGTATGGCCGCCGGCGGCTTTCGGACATGGGTTTCCTTGTCTTCCGCCCGGGCCCCGAATGGGGGGCGCCTGTCTTCCGGGGGCGGAATATCTTTCGCTGTTGGGCGCATTGCCGGTTTCCAAAACAGGACCCGCGGACAGGAGCGTTTTAGAAAACGACCGGAGGGCACCCCTTTGCCCTCCGACGGCAATCTGCCTTTAGTTTAAACTTTTACTGGACCGCTGTCAAGCGAAATCCTGAAACCGGAGGCAAAATCGCAAGAAAATTTTGCCAGGAATGGAAGCGTTCCCGCAAACCCGGCGTAAAAGCAACAGGAGGACGGGTGTGGAAAGCGGTCAGGTATCGATGTATGCGGCGGCGGCGTAGCCCACATGGCCCCCGTGGTGGACGACGTACCAGCCCTGCCACTCGCCGTAGACCGTGACCTCCGCGCCGTCGGGGAGGTTGGCGATAATCGTTCCGGTGGGGGAGGGGTAGCTCCGCAGGTTCAGCGTCCCCCAGCTGAGGGCCACCCTGCCCTGGACGGGGTCCATGGGGTAGATGAAGGGCAGGCCGAAAAACTCCGTCAGGGCCCGGGCCAGCTGCTGGGCGATGGCGTCCATGTGTCCCTCTACCCAGGTGGCGTCGGACCAGTTGTCGTGGTAGCCGATTTCCACCAGCACCGCTGGGGCGTTGGACTGGGCCACCTCCCCCAGGGTGGTGGTGGAGCGGGTGGTGACTTTGCCGGGAAGGGGGTAGATTTTCCGCAGCTCCTGGGCGATGAGTTCCGCCGCCCGCTGGCCCTGGCGGCTGCCCGGGTAATAAAAGGCGATGATGCCCCGCTCCTCGCCGTAGCGCCCCTCCGGCGCGCCGTTGGAGTGAAGGGCCAGGTAGAGGTCGTAGGTTCCCCGGTTGGCCTCCCGGATAGAGGACCCGGCGGTCATTTCGGGCTTGTTGCGCTTATACTGGATTCCATTGGAGAGGAGATAGGGGACCAGGGCGTCCGCCAGCAGGTTCATGTTGTATTCCTCTGACCCGCTGCCCGTGACGTAGCTGTTCCACTCCTGGGTTGAAGGGCTTAAATAAATAGTGGGCATGGCAATTCCTCCTTCTTAGTGAATCCTATGGAAATCCGGCGGGAAGTGTGCTATATTGGGAGAGAAAAAATGCCATCAGGAGGGCTTGTCCTATGAAAGCAGAGCGTGGGTACCCCAGCGCCACCGTCACCCCCAAGGCCGAGACGGCCATACTCCGGGGGCACCCCTGGATTTACGAGGCGGAAATTTTGTCCATGGAGGGAAGGCCGGAGAACGGCGGCCTGGTGGACGTGCGGAGCCGGAGAGGCGCCTATCTTGGCACCGGATTCTTATCGGAAAATTCAAAAATCCGGGTTCGCTTGCTCTCCCGGAACGCCAACGACCGCTTTGACGCCGCCTTCTGGGAGCGGAAGCTCCGCTGGGCCTGGGAGTACCGGAAGACCGTCATGGCCCCCGGGGACCTGGACGCCTGCCGGATTATTTTCGGGGAGGCGGACATGTTCCCCGGCCTGACGGTGGACAAGTTCCACGACCTTCTCAGCGTTCAGGTGCTGTCTGTGGGCGTGGAGAACATCAAGGACCTGCTGCTGCCCCTTCTGGTCCGCATTCTCCGGGAGGACGGGCAGGAGGTCCGGGGCGTTTTTGAGCGGAATGATGTTGCCCTCCGGGAAAAGGAGGGCTTGGAGCAGTACAAGGGCTGGTTCCTCCTGCCGGGGGAGGCCCCACCGGAATCCCCGGTGACGGAGATTGCAGAAAACGGCGTAAAATATTTGGTAGACGTGGAAAACGGCCAGAAGACAGGGTTCTTCCTGGACCAGAAGTACAACCGCCGGGCGGTTGGGCGGCTGGCCGGAGGGAAGACGGTGCTGGACTGCTTCACCCATACGGGGTCCTTCGCCCTGAACGCCGCCCTGGGCGGGGCGAAGCACGTCACCGCCGTGGACGTGTCGGCTTCCGCCGTGGAGATGGCCCGGGCCAACGCGGAGCGGAACGGCTTGGGCGGCGTGGTGGACTGCATGGCCGCCAACGTCTTTGAGCTGCTCCCGGACCTGGAGAAGGAGCCGGGGAAATACGACTTCATCATCCTGGACCCTCCGGCTTTCACCAAGTCCCGGAAGACGGTGGCCAGCGCCATGACGGGCTACAAGGAGATCAATTACCGGGCCATGAAGCTGCTTCCCCGGGGCGGGTACCTGGCCACCTGCTCCTGTTCCCACTTCGCGGAGGAAGAGCGCTTTACCGCCATGCTCCGCTCCGCCGCCCGGGACGCCGGGGTCCGTCTCCGGCAGATCGAGGCCCGGCAGCAGAGCTGCGACCACCCGGTTTTGTGGGGAGTTGAGGAGACAAACTACCTGAAATTCTATCTGTTCCAAGTGGTATAAAGGAGAAAACCTATTATGGAAACGGTTGGGATTTTGTGCGCCAGCGACACGGAGCTAGCCCCTTTTTTGAAGATGATGGATGTCTGCCGGACCACGGAGAAGGCGATGCTGCACTTTTATGAGGGGAGGCTCCGGCAAATTCCCGCCGTGGCGGTGTACAGCGGCGTGTGCAGGGTCAATGCCGCCATAGCGGCGGAGCTGCTGGTGGAAGTATTTGGCGTAGGCACGGTGGTAAATGCCGGGACAGCGGGGGGCATAGACCCGGAGGCCAGGCTCTTTGATACGGTTATCGCGGAGCACGCGGTTTACCACGATGTGGCGAAGGATGTTTTGACAGAATTTCACCCCTGGATGCCGTCGCCCGATTTTTCCTCCGGCGGGAAATTGCTTTCCGCCGCCAGGAGGTACGCGGAAACTGCGGCGTACCCCATTTTATTTGGGACCATTGCCACAGGGGAACGGTTTGTGGAAAACCGGGACCGGGAGCGCATCCGCCAAAGGTTCGCGCCTTTGGCGGTGGATATGGAAACGGCTGGCGCCGCCCATGTGTGCTATGTGAACCGCGTTCCCTTCGTGGCGGTGCGGAGCATCACCGACACGGGGGAGGACAGCGGGACGGAGGCCTTTGAGCGGAACTGTGAAAGAGCCTCTGAAATTGCGGCGGAGGTTACTGCGGGGCTGCTTCAGGCGTGGGCTGGAACTCAGTGAAATCCAACGGCCCGCATGCCCTGGAGGTCCCCCGTTACCCGGAGGAACCAAAGGGAGCAGACTGCGTCCGCCGTAAAGAGCAGCAGGCAGGCGTAAGTCGCCGCCGGGGGAACTGCCGCCGCTATGAAGGCCGCTCCAGGCTGGACAAACCGCACCGCCGCCCAGGCCAGCAGCCCCCAGGCCAGGGTGAAGGACAGGCAGACCCGGCCCCGGAGGTTCCCCGGGACCTGGGCGTAGTCCCAGAAGCGGACCCCTAACAACCGTTCCCCGGCCCAGTGATAGACGTATTCCACCGCCGTGGCCGCCAATCCGCCGGAAACCACCACTCCCAGCCAGCCCATAGGCGGCAGGGCCAGCACCGCCAGCATTCCCAGCCCATACACCGGGCACAGGGGCAGGAGCAGCAGGCAGCGCCGCCTCCGGTCCTCCGGCCGGGTGGCGGCGGCAAAGGCCAGTTCTACCAGCCAGCCCAAGAAGCTGTAAATCCAAAAGTACCAGAGCCAGGGGGCCATCCTATCACCTCGGCACTCAGTGTCCCCCTGGGACAGCGGGGTATCCACCTCTTGCGCCGGTAGTTTTTTCATGCTATAATAACGGGACAAACGGTGAGAAAGACGGGAGGATGAGAAAATGGACACCTGGGAGAGCTTGCGGAGTGAATGCCTAGCCTGTAAAGGCTGTTCCCTTGCGGATACCCGCCACAGCGTGGTTTTCGGAGACGGTGCGGAGGACGCGGAAATTTTGCTGATCGGGGAGGGCCCCGGCCAGCACGAGGACGAGCAGGGCAAGCCCTTTGTGGGCCGGGCGGGGAAGCTGCTGGACGAGATGCTGGAGATGGTGAACCTGGACCGGAGCAAGGTCTACATCGCCAATATCGTTAAATGCCGCCCTCCTCAGAACCGGGACCCCTTGGGGGTGGAGCAGGACGCGTGCATCGGCTGGCTCCGGCGCCAGACGGCGCTGCTGCGCCCCAAGATCATCGTCTGCCTGGGCCGCATTGCCGCCAAGGTCATTATCAAAGATGATTTCCGCATCACCCAGGAGCACGGCCAGTGGTTTGAGCGGAACGGCGTGTGGATGACCGCCCTGTACCATCCGGCGGCGCTCCTCCGGGACGTCCGCAAACGCCCTGACACCTTCGAGGACCTGAAAGCCATCCAGGCCAAGGCCCGGGAGCTGTGCGGGCACACGGAAATCTGAGAGCTGAAATTGGGAGGGGCCCTGCCTCTCCTAAAATTTCCGGAAAATTGTCAACCGATTTTAAAAAGTGGGTTGACAATTGAGGGGATTTCAGGTATGATCAGGGACAGAAACAAAAGGAGGAACGCATTGATGCCTGAAAAGACTGTGCCCCGACTGGGAATCCGCGACCTGACGCTTATTGCCCTCTTTACCGCCCTGACGGCGGTATGCGCCTGGATTTCCGTACCAGTTCCCGCGCCCTTTGTCCAGTTTACCATGCAGACGTTTGCTGTTTTCGCTGTGCTGCTGGTTCTGGGGGGAAAGCGGGGGACCTATGCCGTTACCGCGTATCTGCTTCTGGGGGCCGTGGGCGCACCGGTGTTCAGTAACTTCCGGGGCGGCCTGGGAGTGCTCCTGGGAACTACCGGAGGCTATATCCTGGGATTCTTCTTCCAGGCGCTGCTCTATTGGTGGATGACCGCCAAGCTGGGGGAGGCCTTAAGAGTAAAGATTGCTGCCAGTGTCCTGGGCCTGGCGCTGTGCTATGCCTTTGGCACCGCCTGGTACCTGGTTCTCTATGCCCAGGCTGGAAATCCCATGGGACTGATGACCGCCTTGGGCTACTGTGTGTTCCCCTTCGTCATCCCGGACCTGCTGAAGCTGGCCCTGGCGGCGCTGCTGGCCCGGCGGATTGAAAAATATGTCCAGTGATTTCCTAGCCCTCTCTTTTTTGAGGAAAAGGCCCGGCGCTTACAGCGCCGGGCCTTTTCCTTGCTCTGCGGGATTTTGCAGGTATTGATATTCCAGCAATAGCCGTCCGGTGCCGCTGGACATGTTTCCGAAGTGGTAGGGCTGGTCCGCCTTAAAGCGGATGGCGTCCCGCTCCAGAAGATGGAAGTCCTGGCCCTCCGCCGTCAGGCTGACGGTGCCGGAAATCACGGTGGCGTGGCAGACGCAGCCGGGGAGGGAGGGGGCGGGCGCATACTTCGCGCCGATGTACAGGTCCAGGAAGCAGCTCATCATTCGGCTTTTGCCATCATAGGGGAGGCTGGGCCGCAGGACGGTCCTGCCGCCGTCCAGGTGCCGGGGCCGGGAGTTCTGGACCCGGGCCAGGATGGGACCGTCCTTGGGAATCTCCGGCTCCTTCGGCGTATCCGTCTCCGGCCTGTGGGGCATGACACCCTCGCCGGGTATGGGTTTAAAGAGATCGTCCTCCATGTGCGCGCTCATCCCCCTCGCGTTCTCTCTGATTGGGATAACCTGCTCTATAGTACCTGTTTTGTCGAAATTTGTCAAGGCGCATTGGGCGGGGAGGAGAACGGCTGTTTAGGCGGGCGGTTCAGGGCACAATTGCAATTGTAAGAAACTTGTAAGATGTTTGTCAAGCAGTTTGTAAGAAACGTCTTGTATACTCTCCTTGAAATTGGCTTCGGGCCGAAAATTTAGGAGGATAACATGAGCTACAAACAACTGAAAATTTTTGCCATAGGCTGCATGGTCTTTGACCACACCGTCCGCATCTTTCCTCTGCATCAGATATTTGCTCCCTTGGCGGACCTTTTATGGAGCGGAGGATATGGGGGCCTTGCCGACTGGCTGCTGGACGAGTGCATTTCATATATAATGTATATTGGCCGTTTGGCAGCGCCCATCTTCGTGTATTGCATTGCCCAAGGGTTTGCGCATACCTCCAACGTCCGCCGCTACATAGGCCGCGTTTTCCTGACGGCGGTGATCGCGCAGGTCCCCTATACGCTGTTTGATCTGGCGGAAATGCGGGTGCTGGGCGTGGAGGGAAACTGGCGGGAGACGGGACTGAACATCCTGTTCACGCTGGCCCTGGCCCTGTGCGTCCTCTGGGCCCATGAGGAGCTGAAGCGCCGGAAGCTGCTTTTCCTGAGCCCCTTGGCCGTGGCGGCGGCCACATGGCTTGCCATGGAGCTCCGCATGGAGGGCGGGAAGGGCTATATTATTCTGGCCTGGGTTTATTACATTACTCGAAACTGCCCCCGGTGGCAGAGGGCGCTCCTCTATATTCCCACCGTTCTGCTGTCTCGCCGGGGTTTGGTGCTGTGGGTCGTGGAGAGCCTGGGAACACCGGAACTGACCGGAGCTCTGCGAAACTGCCTTTTGAACGTGCTGGGCAACTACTTTGGGATGCTGGTTACGCTCTCGGATAACGGAGAAAAGGGAATAGCTGGGAAGGGCTTTCAGCGCTTTTGCTATGTCTTTTACCCCGCCCATTTCACGGCCCTGGCCCTGATTGGCTTCCTCAAGCCGCCCCTGGTGTGAGCGGAGCCGGGGAAATCCCTGGAAAAACAGGAAAATCAAAATCTTTTTGCCAAAAACGCTTGACGGCAGGGGAAGGTCATGCTATAATGCCTACTTGCGCGGACCGGAACTGTCCGTGAATTTTGCTGTGCGCTCCTCAGCGGAAGCGTCGCCGGAGGAGGTCTTGTCTCATGGAGCCGCAAAAGCGGGTTGTCGGCGTGAAGCAGTCCCGCAAGGCCATCCGGGAGGGACGGGCCCGCCGGGTCTATCTGGCTGGAGACGCCGACCCGGCGCTGGTGGAGCCCATCGCCGCCGAGTGCGCCGCCGCCGGAATCCCCGTGGAGACGGGGCGGACCATGGCCCAGCTGGGCCGGGCCTGCGGCATCGCCGTGGGAGCCTCCGTAGTTGTGGAGCTGCTCTGCTGAGCGCACGGAGAATATTTTGGTTTTTTCAGAATAGCTTTCCGGCTTTCTGTAAAAAATAAAAGCAAAAATATGAAAGAAAGGAGAAATTCAATGCCTACTTTTAACCAGCTGGTCCGTAAAGGAAGGGAACAGGCTTCCTACAAGTCCAATTCTCCCGCCCTGCAGTTCGGTCTGAACACCCTGAAGACCAAGACCACCAATCAGCCCTCCCCCCAGAAGAGAGGCGTCTGCACCGCTGTGAGAACCGCGACCCCCAAGAAGCCTAACTCCGCTCTGCGTAAGATCGCCCGTGTGCGCCTGACCAACGGCTACGAGGTCACCGCCTATATTCCCGGCGTGGGCCACTCCCTCCAGGAGCACTCCGTGGTCATGATCCGCGGCGGCCGTGTCAAGGACCTCCCCGGCGTCCGTTACCACATCATCCGCGGCACTCTGGATACCCAGGGCGTGTCCGGCCGGATGCAGAGCCGTTCCAAGTACGGCGCCAAGCGGCCCAAGTCCAAGTAAGGATGGATTTCGAATTACTTTGCCGAATCGGTTTTATATAAATCGGGGCGTTGCCCTTCGGCAGAGGCATTCACGGAAGGCGGGAGCCTTTTGAGTACCTATGAGATCATAGAATCATTATGAAGGAGGGAAGCATAGTGCCCAGAAGAGGTAATGTTCCCAAGAGAGAAATTCTGCCCGACCCCATGTACGGCTCCGTGCTGGTGACCCGTCTGGTCAACAACGTGATGCTGGACGGCAAAAAGGGCGTGGCGCAGAAGGTGGTCTACGCGGCCTTTGACCAGATTAAGGAGAAGACCGGAAACGACCCCGTTGAAGTGTTCACCCAGGCCATGGACAACATCATGCCCAGCCTGGAGGTCAAGGCCCGCCGTGTGGGCGGCGCCAACTACCAGGTCCCCATGGAGGTCCGTCCCGCCCGGCGCACCACGCTGGGCCTGCGGTGGCTGACCACCTATTCCCGCGCCCGGAGCGAGCGCACGATGGCCGAGCGTCTTGCCGGCGAAATCATGGACGCCGCCAACAACACGGGAGCGGCTGTGAAAAAGCGCGAGGATATGCACAAGCAGGCCGAGGCCAACAAGGCTTTCGCGCACTTCCGCTGGTAAGCTAGTTAGGAGATATCAAGTATGCCGAGAAAAACATCGCTTGAAAATACCAGAAACATCGGCATTATGGCTCACATCGACGCGGGCAAGACCACGACTACTGAGCGGATCTTGTTCTACACCGGAGTGAACTATAAGATCGGCGAAACCCATGATGGTACTGCCACGATGGACTGGATGGCCCAGGAGCAGGAGCGTGGCATTACGATTACGTCTGCCGCGACTACGTGCTACTGGTCCGGTTCTAAGAACCAGTTCAAGCCCACCCGTATCAATATCATTGACACCCCGGGCCACGTGGACTTCACCGTGGAGGTGGAGCGTTCCCTGCGCGTTCTGGACGGTTCCGTAACCGTCCTGTGCGCCAAGGGCGGCGTGGAACCCCAGTCTGAGACCGTTTGGCGCCAGGCGGATACCTACAAGGTTCCCCGGATGATCTATGTCAACAAGATGGACATTATGGGCGCGGACTTCTACAATGTGCTCCACATGGTGGAGGACCGCCTGAAGTGCAACGCCGTGCCCATCCAGCTTCCCATCGGCAGAGAGGAGACCTTCAAGGGTATCATTGACCTGGTGGAGATGGACGCGGACATCTACTATGACGACCTGGGCAAGGACATGCGGGTGGAGGAAATTCCCGCCGACATGGCAGACCTTGCCAGCGAGTACCGGGAAAAGCTGATGGATGCTGTCTCCATGTTCGACGAGGAGATCATGGAGCTGTACCTGGACGGCCAGGAGGTTCCCCAAGAGAAAATCCGGGCCGCCATCCGCAAGGCTACCATCGCCAATGAAATGGTTCCGGTTACCTGCGGAACGTCCTACAAGAACAAGGGCGTGCAGAAAATGCTGGATGCCATCGTGGATTATATGCCCGCTCCCACGGATGTTCCCGCCATCAAGGGCGTCAACCCCAATACCGAGGAAGAAGAGGACCGTCCCTCCTCTGACGACGAGCCCTTTTCCGCCCTGGCGTTTAAGATCGCCACGGACCCCTATGTGGGCCGCCTGTCCTTCATCCGTGTCTATTCCGGCACGCTGAACACCGGCACCCAGGTGCTCAACTCCACGAAAAAGCAGAAGGAGCGCATTGGACGCATTCTCCAAATGCACGCCAACCACCGGGAGGATATCGAAACCGTGTACGCTGGCGACATCGCCGCAGTCATCGGCCTGAAAAACTCCACCACTGGCGATACCCTTTGCGACGAGAAGCATCCCGTTATCCTGGAGTCCATGGAATTCCCCGAGCCCGTCATCCGCGTGGCCATCGAGCCCAAGACCAAGGCTGGCCAGGAGAAGATGACCATGGGCCTGATCAAGCTGGCCGAGGAGGACCCCACCTTCAAGACCTACACCGACGAGGAAACTGGCCAGACCATCATTGCCGGCATGGGCGAGCTCCATCTGGAGATCATTGTGGACCGCCTGCTCCGGGAGTACAAGGTGGAGGCCAACGTGGGTGCGCCCCAGGTTGCCTATAAGGAAACCATCAAGAAGATGGTGGAACAGGATACCAAGTACGCCCGCCAGTCCGGCGGCAAGGGCCAGTATGGCCACGTCAAAATCCGCGTGGAGCCCAATGAGTCCGGCAAGGGCTATGAGTTTGTGAACTCTATCGTGGGCGGCGCGGTGCCCAAGGAGTATATCCCGGCGGTTGACGCGGGCATCCAGGGCGCCATGAACGCTGGCGTCATGGCTGGGTTCCCCGTGGTTGACGTGAAGGTTACCCTGTATGACGGTTCTTATCACGAGGTTGACTCCTCCGAGATGGCCTTTAAGATTGCGGGCTCCATGGCCTTCAAGGAGGCCTGCCGTAAGGCGGGCGCAACCCTGCTGGAGCCGATCATGAAGGTTTCCGTCATTGTTCCCGATGAATATCTGGGCACCGTGATCGGCGACCTGACCGCCCGCCGCGGCCAGATTCAGGGCCAGGAGGCCCGTCCCGGCGCGCAGCAGGTGGACGCCCTGGTGCCCCTGGCCAACATGTTTGGCTATGCCACCGACCTGCGTTCCAGCACCCAGGGCCGCGGCCAGTATTCGATGGAGCCTCATAGCTATGAGGAAATCCCCAAGAGCATCGCGGAGAAGATCGTGGAAACCCGGGTGAAGCCCAATTGACTTTTTCCGTGGAAAAGCCCTGGACTAAATTGGGAAAAAGGGATTGATTTTCCAGCCGGAATACTGTAGAATAGACATTGCTGATGATAATTTCGCAATGCCGCAACCGCAATTGAAACATTTATAGGAGGATTATCAAATGGCTAAGCAGAAATTTGAGAGAACCAAACCCCATGTCAACATTGGCACCATCGGCCATGTTGACCACGGCAAGACCACTCTGACCGCCGCCATCACCAAGTGGCTGTCCCTCCAGGGCAAGGCTGAGTTCGAGGCTTATGACAGCATTGACAAGGCTCCCGAGGAAAAGGCCCGTGGTATCACGATCAACACCGCCCACGTGGAATATGAGACGGAAAAGCGCCATTATGCCCACGTTGACTGCCCGGGCCACGCCGACTATATCAAGAACATGATCACGGGCGCCGCGCAGATGGACGGCGCGATCCTGGTTATCGCCGCCTCCGACGGTCCCATGGCGCAGACCCGTGAGCACATCCTGCTGGCCCGCCAGGTGGGCGTGCCCGCCATCGTTGTCTTCCTGAACAAGTGCGACCAGGTGGACGACGAGGAGTTGCTGGAGCTGGTGGAGATGGAAGTCCGCGAGCTGCTGAGCACCTACGAGTTCCCCGGCGACGATCTGCCCATCATCAAGGGTTCCGCCCTGAACGCCCTGGTGTCTGATTCCAGCGATCCCGCCGCTCCCGAGTATGCCTGCATCAAGGAGCTGATGGATTCCGTTGACGACTATATTCCCACTCCTCCCCGCGACGACTCCCTGCCCTTCCTCATGCCTGTCGAGGACGTGTTCACCATCTCCGGCCGCGGCACCGTCGCGACTGGCCGTGTGGAGCGCGGCCAGCTGAAGCTCAGCGAGGAAGTTGAGATTGTCGGCCTGGCCGACGAGACTAAGAAGACCGTCGTGACGGGCATCGAGATGTTCCACAAGCTGCTGGACTTCGCTGAGGCTGGTGACAACATCGGCGTCCTGCTCCGCGGCATCGACCGCAATGGCATTGAGCGCGGCCAGGTTCTGGCGAAGCCCAAGTCCATCAACCCCCACACCAAGTTCAAGGGCCAGGTTTACGTCCTGTCTAAGGACGAGGGCGGCCGCCACACCCCATTCTTCAACAACTATCGTCCTCAGTTCTACTTCCGTACGACCGACGTCACTGGCGTCATCTCCCTGCCCGAGGGCACCGAGATGTGCATGCCCGGCGATAACGTCGAGATGGCCGTGGAGCTGATTACCCCCATCGCCATTGAGAAGGGCCTCCGTTTCGCTATCCGCGAGGGCGGCCGTACCGTTGGCTCCGGCGCTGTCACCGACATCGCTGAGTAATTTCCTGTGCATAAAAAGGACTGCCGCAAGAAGCGGCAGTCCTTTTTCTCATTCCTCCGCCCGGAGAAGCGGTTCCTGGAATCCCCTGGCTCCGGAGGAGCAGACGTCCCCGGCCACTGGCACGTCCTCGCAGATGTATAGATTTGCCTGGACGCCTTCGGGCTGGCCCGGATAATTGGTTACGGTGTAGGTGCAGCGGCTCACCTGCTTGCCGCAGCAGCGGGTTAAATCGAAGCCCTGGCTGAGCTGGAGTTCGTTATAGGAACGGTAGGGCTCCTCCAGTTCCGCAGGCAGCAGGAACTGCAATGTCTCAATGGGTTCTGGTTCCACCTCCCAGCCCAGGGACTGGAGATAGGCCACCCGTTCCTCATTGCAGGTCAGCTTGGGCAGGGGAATTTCCGGCTCTTCCGGGGCCCGGCCCGTCAGGACGATCAGAGCCGCCATAACTACCCCCATGAGGATGACGGCGGCAGTGGCTTTCTTCCGGGAAAATTTTGCGGTCCAAATCAACATGTCGATCCCTCCTGACAGTTCCTTATTCATTTTTTCAGAAAAATATGCTACAATGAAACAAGCAATTGCCAGGCCCTGCCAAGAAGGGCCGGAAAGGGGATGGACCGCCGTGGCAAAGGAGCGGTTGGACAAGATCATCGCCTCCACGGGAAAATGGTCCCGCAGGGAGGCAAAGGAGCTGGCCCGCCACGGGCTGGTGGCGGTGAATGGAGCCGTTATCCGCTCTGTGGAGGAGAAGTTTGACCCAGAGTCAGTGGGGATTACCGTGAGGGGAGAGGCGCTGTGCTACCGCCGCTATACCTGGATTATGTTGAATAAGCCCGCCGGATACCTCTCCGCCAGGTCGGACGGGCAGGGGGAAACCGTCCTGGACCTGCTGCCCCGGGAGCTTGGGAAGCAGGAACTGTTTCCCGTGGGCCGCCTGGACAAGGACACGGAGGGGCTGCTGCTGCTGACCAACGAGGGGAGCTTGGCCCATGCCCTGCTCTCCCCTAAGCGCCACGTGGATAAGGTGTATTATGCCCGGACGGCGGGACGGCTGACGGAGGAGGACCGCCAGGCCTTTGCAGACGGCCTGTCCCTGGGCGATGGACTGCGCTGCCTGCCTGCCGGGCTGGAAATTCTCTCGTCGGGGGAGGAGAGCGAGGCTCACGTAATCCTCCGGGAGGGGAAGTTCCACCAGGTAAAGCGGATGCTGGCGTCGAGGGGGAAGCCCGTGGTGTACCTGGAGCGGGTCCAGATGGGGAACCTGCCCCTGGACCGGGGACTTTCCCGGGGGAGTTTTCGCTTTTTGACTGAGGAGGAGATCGCGGGACTTCGTGCCCTTGTGTAGTTCCGAGAAAAAGTCCGAATACTTACCAAAAAGGGAATGAGTTTTTTGTTGAAAAAAGAAAAAACATCTTGCAATTTGGTGAAGTTGACGATATAATAAGGATGTTAAAAAAATGGTATCATTACTTCCCCGGTATTTTAGGTGAGGAGGACGGCCATGTCTGGAAGAATTTATCAAAATGTAGTATTGCAGCTGAAGGAGAACACGGACCGCACGATTGGAGTCATGGATGGGGAAGGCGTGGTAATTGCCTGCAGCGAGCTCTCCTTGATCGGCCAGCGGTGGACGGAATATGTTCCTGTGGTGAACAACGCCGCTGGCGCCCTGCTCTCCTCCGACGGGAAGACCTTCAAAGCGCTGAATGGCTGGGGGAACCAATTTGATTACGCGGCTTTCGCTTTCGGGGAAAACGACGTCAGCAAGGCGGTTTGTTCCGTGGCCACGGTGGCGCTGAATGCCGCCAAAGCCTATTACGAGGAGAAGCATGACCGGGGGTCTTTTATCAAGGATATCATCTCGGACAATATCATGCTGGGCGATATCTACATGCGGGCTAAGGAGCTACGGGTCACCGCCGACGTGGCCCGGGGTGTTTTTGTGGTCCGTGCCCTGAAAAAAGGGGAGTCTGTGCCCACCGATGTGGTCCAGGCCATGTTCCCCGACCGGCAGAACGACTTCGTGCTGAACATCGGCGACGGGGACGTGGTACTGGTCCGGCAGATGCCCGAGGGAGCGGGCTTCCGGGAGCTGAACAAGATTGCCGCCTCCATTGAGGAGAGCCTCCGCTCCGGGACCGAGAGTACCGTGGTGGTGGGCATCGGCACCATTGCCACCCATCTGCGGGATTTGGCCAAGTCCTATAAGGAGGCGCAGATTTCCATTGATGTGGGCAAGGTGTTCGACACGGAAAAATATGTGATCAACTATGAGAACCTGGGCATTGGCCGCCTGATTTACCAGCTGCCTACCACCCTTTGCGAGATGTTCCTCCAGGAAGTCTTTAAGAAGAACCCCATCGACGCCCTGGACAAGGAGACCCTCTTCACCATTCACCGCTTCTTCGAGAACAACCTGAACGTCTCCGAGACGGCCCGGAAGCTCTTCGTCCACCGGAATACCCTGGTCTACCGGCTGGAGAAAATCAAGAAGCTGACGGGCCTGGACCTGCGGGAGTTCGACGATGCCATCACCTTCAAGGTGGCCCTGATGGTCAAGAAATACCTGACCTCCCGGGGAATCGATTCTTAAAACCGGAAACCGGAGCGGCGGACGAAGGTCCGCCGCTTTTTTGCAGTTCCCTGGCAGCTGGATTTGCCGTCTGTGATAAAGGATGGAGAAAAACTACCCCTATGGTTTGGCGGTACGCCGCATTGACGGGAAGCGTGCTTTATGCTACAATAACATCCGAATTATGTCGAGGAATCCTGCCGCACCCAGTTTTCGACGCCAATTGGAGGTGCCCCTATGCTAGAATCAGAAAGCGCCCTCATTGAATTGAAGGACGTGGAAATGGAATACGACAATGGGACCAAGGCCATCCGGGGAATCTCCCTGCGGATCGATCCCGGTGAGTTCGTGTTCCTGGTGGGCCCCTCCGGTTCCGGCAAGTCCACCATCATTAAGCTGCTCACCGGGGAGGTGGAGCCCAACGCGGGCCGGGTCCGGGTCAACGGTTTTTCCACCCGGAACATTTCCGAGCGGCAGATTCCCCTGATGCGCCGGACCCTAGGGGTCATTTTTCAGGATTTCCGCCTGATTGAAAAAAAGACGGTTTACGATAACCTGGCCTTTGTCATGCGGGCTGTCGGGGCCTCCGCCAAGGAGAGCCGGAAGCGCATCCCCTATGTGCTGGAGCTGGTGGGGCTGGAGAAAAAGGCCTACAGCTACCCGGACGAACTCTCCGGCGGGGAACAGCAGCGGGTGGCCATCGCCCGGGCTTTGGTGAATAACCCAGCCACCATCATTGCCGACGAGCCCACGGGAAACCTGGACCCGGAGCGGTCCCTGGAGCTGATGGACTTACTGGTGAAGATCAACGAATTGGGCACCACCATGGTAGTGGTGACCCACGAGAAGGACCTGGTGGACCATTTTGGCAAGCGGGTGGTCACGATTGATTCCGGCCGGGTGGTTAATGACAGCGTCGGCGGCTATGTGGGAGGACGCATCCATGTCTAAGCACAATTTCGGATATTTTATCCACGAGGGCGTTTCCAACATGTTCAGCCACGGCTTTATGAGCTTCGCCGCTATCGGCATCACCGTGGCGTGCCTCTTAATCATGGGGACCTTCACCCTGGTGGCGGTAAACGCCAACGGGCTTTTGAAGGACCTGGAGCGGGAGAACGAGATGCTGGCCTTTGTGGAGGAGGATTTCGCGGAGCCCAAAAACCTCCAGAAAAAGCTGGAGGCGATTCCCAATGTGGATTCCGTCACCTTCATCAGCCGCCAGCAGGCCATGGAAACCTTTCTGGAGCAATACCCGGAGGAGGAGATGTTCCAGGACTTGGACCCGGAGATTCTGCGGGACCGTTTTTCCCTGAAAATCCTAGACCTGGAGCGCATTTCCCAGACTAAGGCGGCGGTGGCCGCCGTGGATGGAATCGCCCGGGTCAATGCCTCCGAAGAGGTGGCCGGGGGTTTCATCACGTTGCGGAACGTGGCCACCGTGGTCTGCGTGGCCCTGATTGCCATTTTGTTCCTGGTGTCCGTGTTCATCATCTCCAACACCATCCGCCTGACCACCTTCGACCGGAGGGAGGAAATCGCCATCATGCGGATGGTGGGGGCCACCAACGGCTTCATCCGCTGGCCCTTTGTGTACGAGGGCTTCCTCATGGGTTTCCTGGGGGCCTCCGTGGCCTTCCTGATGGAGTGGGGGCTCTATGAGGCCGTGGCCCGGGGGGTCAGCACCAGCGACGCCTTGCAGCTCATTGACGTGATTCCCTTCAAGGAGCTTTGGGGCCCGGTGGCGGGCTCCTTCGCGGGAGCGGGTATTTTCATCGGCGTGGGGGGCAGCCTCTCCGCCATCCGGAAATATTTACAGGTTTAAGGAGGGCGGCATGAAGCGAAACGGCAAAGGGTTCCTCCTTCGCGCCCTGCCCATGCTGGCGCTGGCGTTGTGCCTGGCCTTGGCGGACCTGGCCCCCGCTGCCGCGGCTGTGACCCAGGCGGACATTGACGCGCTGAAAAGCGACGCCAAGGACCTGGCCCAGGAGAAAAAGGACATCCAGGCACAGATTGACAAGCTGTCTTCCGACATCAGTACGACCATGGAGCGCAAGCGCCTTCTGGACGGACAGATCAGCCTGACGGAGCAGGAGATCGGCAATAAAGAAGAGGAAATCGCCACCTATGAGGACCTGATTGTCCAGACGGCGGCGGAACTGGCGGAGGCGGAGGCTAAAGAAGCGGCCCAGTATGCGCTCTTCTGCAAGCGGGTCCGGGCGATGGAGGAGCAGGGGAAGGTGGAGTACTGGTCCGTCCTGTTCCGGGCCAGCAGCTTCTCGGACCTCCTGGGCCGTCTGGACGTGGTAAACGAAATCATGGAGTACGACCAGCGGGTTATCGATGATTTAAAAACCCTCCAGGCCATTACCGCCGGGAAGAAGGCGGAGCTGGAGGGCCAGAAGAACGCCTCCGAGGAGGCCAAGGCGGAGCTGGAGGCCAAGAAACGGGACCTGGATTCCCAGCGGGATGTAGCCAACGCCCTGGTGACGAAGCTCCGCCAGCAGCAGCAAGAGCAGGAGAACGCCTTAGACGACCTCTCCGAGGAGGAAGAGGAGGTCCAGGCCCGCATCAAGGCGCTGATCAAGAAGCTGGAAGAGGAAGAAGCGGCCCGGCGGGCCGCGGCGGGCCAGTCCGGCCCCACCTCCAATCCCGGCGGATACATTTGGCCAGTGAGCAGCCGCTACGTTACCTCCACAGTAGGAGGCCGGGCTTCTCCGGGCGGCATCGGCTCCACAAACCACAAGGGCACGGATATCGGCCGGGTAGGTTACAACAGCAGCATCTACGCCGCCAAGGCAGGACAGGTCATTATCTCGGAGTACTCCAAGTCCTATGGAAACTACGTGGTCGTCTACCATGGCACGGGCAATTCCACCCTGTACGCCCATATGAGCAGCCGGAAGGTCAGCGTGGGCCAGCAGGTAAAGCAGGGCGACGTGCTGGGGATTACTGGCTCTACAGGCAACTCCACCGGGCCTCACCTCCATTTTGAGATCAAGGAAAATAACACCATCATCAATCCCATCGCCAAAGGCTACCTCACGGGAGCCACTTTCGCGAAGGATGCGTAAGACAGATTCATATTCCGGCCTCCCGCCCCATATCATGGGGCGGGAGGTAGTTTTTATGGTAGGTTATTTGGCTTGGGCGGAGCCCAAACGGGGACAGCGGAGCATCCGCTTAGAGGAGCGGCACATTCTGCGGATGCGGTTTTTACAGGCGGAGATTGTGAAAAGCCCCCATGGGGCCATTCTTTCCCGGCGGGTGCTGGCGGCTGGGAAAAGGCTGCGGAAGCGGGGCGTGACGCAGGTAGTGCTGCCGGAGGATTTCCCCTTTCAAGAGCAGCTGTCGAAATGCGGCCTGCGGCCCGTGAGCACGCTGTCCCTCCGGCGCTGCTTGGCGGCGGACTGGGTCCGGGGAGCCTTGGAGTCGAAAGGCCAGCCAGTGGCGGGAGCCCGGGTGGCCGTGGCGGCGGCGGCGCTGACGGGGGAGGCGGTGCGGACGGTGACGGAGCTGTGCCTCCGGCATCGGTATGTGCTGCTGGATTTGCCCTACGGCGGGGAGGAGCTCTGCCGCCAGCTCCGGCGGGAATATGGCGTGTCACTGCTGCTGGGGCCCTCCAAGGACCAGCTGGAGGGGGCGGAGGCCCTGGTTCTCTTTGACCCGCGGGTGGATTTATCCCTGAAAAATCCGGTTGCCCTACGGCTCTACGATGAAAAACAGGCCCTGCCGTCCCTGTCCCTGCCGCCCAGCCTGGAGGAGGCCCTGCCAGAGGGGGCGGACCGGGGACAGCTGCTGGCGGTCCTCCGGGAAGCGGGGATGCTGAAACGGGAGCAGATTGCGTTGGGGAGCTAAGGGGGACCTGGGAAAGACTGTGCGTCTGGCGTTTAGAACGCTTTCCCGAGCGGCCCGGCCTGTCAGGGGAACCCATTGTGCCTTTGTCCAGCGGTTATCATGCAGAAATAAACGCGCATATTCATGTTGCCGCAGCTGATTCATAAGACGCCGCCATTTTGATGGCTATTTTGCGTCCCTGATAAAATCAGGGACCTCCCGGAGGCGCAGCCTGTATCCGGCAAAGATGGGCGGACTGCGGAGTTGTCCCGAAGGCTTGACATTCCCTCATGCCTTCTATATAATATCATCTTGTAAAATTGCGCCCCGGGGAAATGTTCTCCAGGATCAAGCATCGTAAGAAAGGAACCGTCCGACATGGCAAAAGAATACAAGATGAGTCAGGCCCGTTACGACGAGCTGCAGGAGGAGCTGAATTATCTCAAGACCACCCGGTCCGACGAGGTGGCGGAGCAGATCAAGGTGGCCCGGGGCTTCGGCGACCTCAGTGAGAACAGCGAATACGACGAGGCCAAAAACGAACAGGGCAAGCTCTACTCCCACATTGCCGAGGTGGAGGAAATTCTCCAGCACGCCGTTATTGTGGACGAGAGCAGCAATACGGATGTGGTGGCCATCGGCTGCAAGGTGACGGTGGCGGGCCCCGACGGAAAGGCCCTGCCTACGCCCTATACCATTGTGGGCTCCCAGGAGTCGGACCCCATGCACGGCATTATCTCGGAGGAGTCCCCCTTTGGCAAGGCCCTTATTGGCAAGAAGAAAGGGGAGGTGGCCGTGGTGGAGGCCCCACGGGGAAACATCAGCTATAAGGTGCTGAAAATCGAGCGGTAAGCCGCCGCAATAGAAGGAGAGAAAGCATGGCTGAACAAATGAAGAAGCCCGAGCTGGACCTGGGCGAGCAGACCAGGGTCCGCCGGGAGAAACTGGCGGAGCTCCAGTCCGCCGGGGAGGACCCCTTCCAGCTGACCCGCTTTGACTGGGATGCCACGTCCCGGCAGATCAAGGAGAATTTCGATGCCATGGAGGGCAAACCCGTGAAGGTGGCGGGCCGCCTCATGAGCAAGCGGGGTATGGGGAAGGTCAGCTTCTGCGATTTGCAGGATAAGGACGGCCGCATCCAGCTTTACGCCCGCCAGGACGAGATGGACGAGGCGGTTTACAAGAAATTCAAGAAATTTGACATTGGGGACATCGTGGGTGTGGACGGCGAGGTTTTCCGCACCCAGCGGGGGGAGATGAGCGTCCGGGCGAAAAACATCACCCTGCTCTCCAAGTCCCTTCTGCCCCTGCCGGAGAAGTTCCATGGCCTCCAGGACAAGGAACTCCGCTACCGCCAGCGGTACGTAGACCTGATGGTGAACCCGGACGTGAAGAACAACTTCCTGATCCGGTCGAAGTTCCTTCAGTTCATGCGCCGCTATCTGGACGATATGGGCTATATCGAGGTGGAGACCCCGGTGCTGAACACCTTGGCTGGCGGCGCTGCGGCCAGGCCCTTTGTCACCCATCACAACACCCTGGATATTGATATGTATATGCGCATTGCCACGGAGCTGCCCTTGAAGCGGCTGATCGTGGGTGGCATGGACCGGGTGTATGAGATTGGCCGCATCTTCCGGAACGAGGGCATGGACCCCAAGCACAACCCGGAGTTTACCACCGTGGAGCTGTACCAGGCCTACACCGATTTCCACGGAATGATGGACATCGCGGAGGGCATTATCTCCGGCGCGGCCGAGAAAATCCGGGGGAGCTATGAGGTGGAATGGCTGGGCCAGCAGATCGACCTGACCCCTGGCTGGCGGCGGCTGACCATGGTGGACGCCGTGAAGGAGTACGCCGGGGTGGACTTTTCCGCCATCTCCGATGATGCGGAGGCCGTGGCCGCGGTGAAGGCCATCGGCGTGGAACTGGCGGAGACGGCGGACAAGACCTGGGGCAACGCCCTGTATGCCTGCTTTGACCAGCGGGTGGAGGAGAAGCTGATCCAGCCCACCTTCATTACCATGTACCCCGTGGAGGTTTCCCCGCTGACCAAGCGGAGCCCGGCGGATCCCCGGCTGACGGAGCGGTTTGAGCTCTTTGTATGCCACAGCGAGCTGGCCAATGCCTATTCCGAGCTGAACGACCCCATTGACCAGCGCCGCCGCTTTGAGAAGCAGGCGGAGCTCCGGGACCGGGGCGACGACGAGACGGAAATGCTGGACGAGGACTTCCTGACGGCCCTGGAGTACGGCATGCCCCCCACCGGAGGCATGGGTATGGGCATTGACCGCTGCGTCATGCTGCTGACCGGGGCGGACACCATCCGGGATGTAATTTTGTTCCCCACCATGAAGCCCCTGGAGTGAGAAAGCCCGGGATAGAGACCGCCCCAGGCCGCGCAAAATGCGCGGCCTGGGGCGGTGCCGTTTTAAACGTACATGGCCGCCTATCCGGCGTTTTCCAGGGGAAAAGTAATGCGCCAATTCCCGTCAATCCGGGCAGAAGCGGTGTAAAAGTCACCGTAGAGCGCATAATTCCCCAAGTCCTCCGGGGAGATGTCAAAGACAAATTCCTGGTAATCCAGCCGGGTGTCTCCCTCTGCCTGATTGGTAAAATAGGCGGAAGCAGAGGGGGCCAGACGTTCCCCCGCATCGTTTTCCAGCCACAGCCAGCCGTGGTTATCCCGCTCTCTGGCATCGCCCTGGCAGAGCTGGACGTGGAACAGGCTATCAGCGTATCCGGCGGCGGTGACGGAAAGGCCAGGGGCTGGCTCCGCCAGGATTGCGCCGGGCCGGAGCACGGACAGTGCCTCCGCCAGTTCTAAGTTTCCGCTGCCCCCGGTGCGGAAAAAATCCCCTGTGGTTTCGCCCTCCTGGGCATAGTCCGCCAGGTTCAGAGGAACCGCCGCACCTTCCAGCGCCTGTTTGCCGGAGAGGAAGCAGTCCAGGGAAAAGGTCATCTTTCCGCCTATGGGAATTTTTGAGCCGTTCATGGTCTGGGTGGTAACCAGAAAGAACACGGTATGGGTCTCCGGGTCGAAGCCCGCCCGCTCACAGTGGCCCATCTGGTCAAAGGGCAAATGGAAGCGGTAGCTGTCGAAGAGGTCGCAGTTGGCGTCCACCGTGTCCCCCCGGAGGGAGATGTAGGCTTGGGCGGTATCGCCTTCCACATGAACGGAAGCCACCTCTAGCGTTACCCCGTTGTCCGTGCAGGACCTTTGTACGGGCTGGAAGAACTGGGCGGAGGCGGGAGAGAGGGCGTACAGCAGCTGATAGCCCGTTTCCGTCTGCGCCGCCAGGGCAGGAGTGGCCAGGAGTACCACCGCCGCTGCGGCAATGCCGAGCAAGCGTTGAAGGGGAAACGGGGAACGCCGGGTTTTTTCCAGGGTTGTTTCGATTAAGCGGGGGGAAGGGGCAATTGGCGCATTGACGCGCGCATAAGTCTCTGAGAAATTCATAACTCCTCCTTCAAAAGACGGGCCAGAATATGCCGGGCCCGGGTCAGCTGGGCCCGGACGGTGGAGGGCTTGCGCCCCAGAATGCGGGCGGTTTCCTCCGTGCCGTAGCCCTCGTAGTAGTAAAGGTGGATGACGGCCTGGTATTTGGACGGCAGCTGGGCCAGGGCGGCGTCCAGGCCGGAATCCTCCGGCTGGCTGTATGAATAGACGTCCTCCAGCGGGACGCTGCGCTTCCGCCAGGGAGAGGCGGCGAGGCTTTTCGAGTAGTTGGCCGTCACCCGCAAGAGCCAGGCCTTGCGGTGTTCCTCACTCTCAAAGGGAGGCGCGGTGGTAGCGGAGGAAGACCTCCTGGAACACATCGTCGGCGTCATGGCGGCTGCGGAGCTGGGCGTAGGCCAGGCGGTAAACCATGGTCCCGTACCGTTCCACGGCGGATACCGTGTCCATTCTGCACCTTCTTCCTGTTTTGGGGATGGTGAGCGCTCTATAAGGAATACGCTTCAAACGGGGAAAATGCTGCGCGTCCCGGATAATTTTTAGGACTTGGCTGGAAACCAGCGGTCTGCCGCTTTCCAACCAAGTCCTAAAATAAGCTGAGCTGGTCCGTCTCATGTCCCCGCCGGGAGGCGGTGACGATGCGGCCCATTGTGTACAGCAGCCCCCGGCGGTTACAGGCCTCCTGGAAGACCTCCCACAGCGCCCGGGCCTTTGGGCTGGGGCATTGGTACCGGGGGCCATAGCGCTTCCGGTACCGTTCCGCCAGGCCCTGGCCGGGGAACTGTTCCTCCAATTTGTGGTAAAAATACTCCCGCTGCCCCGCCCGGCAGGTCATGCCCAGGGCGGGGTAGACGAAGCGGGCCCCCGCGTCCGCCGCCCGGTCCACGATCTCCCGGATGTTTTCCGGGTTGTCCTCCAGGAAGGGAAGAATGGGCATCATCAAAATGCCCGTGAACAGCCCCGCCGTGCTGAGGCGCTCCGCCGCCGCCAGACGGAGGGAGGGAGAGGGGGCGTAAGGCTCCACCTGGGAGGCCAGGACATCGTCGCAGGTGGTGAGTGTGATTTTACAGATGACGGGCATGGTCCGGTGAATGGACGCCAGAACATCGATGTCCCGGACGATGAGGCCGCTCTTCGTGGCGATGGCCACGCCGAAGCCATAGGCCTCCAGCAGCGTCAGGGCCCGGCGGGTAAGCTGGAGCTCCTCCTCAAAGGGGTTGTAGGGGTCGCTCATGGAGCCAGTAGCCACCACGCCCACCTTGGCCTTGTGCGCCAGGTCGTCCCGGATGATCCGCAGGGCGTCCGCCTTGGCTTTGACTTGGTCAAAGTTGTCATTGTGGTAGCATTCGCTCCGGCTGTCGCAGTAGATACAGCCATGGCAGCAGCCCCGGTAGATGTTCATATTGTACTCTGTACCGAACCAACTGGGGTCTTTAGTCCGGTTCACGATGGTCTTGGCGGGGATATACTCCATCCGGTTCTCCTCTCACGGGCGGGGCGGTCCAGGCTTACAGGGTGATTTCTTCACGGTATACAATGTGGAATGGAATGTGGTCCTCCAGCCGGGAACTGACAAGACTGCCGAAAAGCTGGTCGTAAGTAGCTTCAGCGTCATCGGTCAATATATAGGAAATGCAGGAATCATAGGGGAGCAGGTCGGATTGGACCTCCTCCTCAAATCTTCGGAGGAGGGAATAGTTCCATTCGTACCGCTTGCCCTCCTGATAGGAAACAGCGGTAAAGCCCTCCCCGTCATAGGACAGGTCTTCAAGAGATATCTTGGGATAGGCATTCTTGATGGACGCAGTATAGTCCGGGTCATACCAGGAGGAAACGCCCAGCGAACCCAGGGTGAAGTAACCGCATAGCCGAACCGAGGCGGCTTTTCCGGCGTCAACAGCTTCTAAGAAATCCTCCCAGCTCTCCCGCCCGCTGGTGACGGTCCCGTCCTCTGTGACGAGACAGCCATCCGCCTTGGCCTGTTCCAGGCTGTAGTCCTGGGGAAGCTCCTCCAAAGGAAGCGGTTCCGGCTTCCCTCCGCAGCCGGAGAGGAGGATCAGGCAGAGCAGCGCGGCAAGCATTCCCTTTTTCATGGCGGACCTCCTTTTTTTGATGTGTCTATCATAGCACGTATTTTCAAAAATCACAAGGGCGGGATTTGGCCCGTGAGGGTCCGATTGCGCACTTTATAGGAGGAACGCGGCCAGGTCCGCCCATACAGAAGAACATCTCCGGATGTGCCGCTCCCGCAGAATTTCCCCCATCGGTTTGTGTTGACAATTCCCGGCGCATCTGCTACAATACGCCTTACAGTGATGAAAAGGACCAGTACCCGTCATACCCTTCGCAAAGAGAGCCCCCGGTTTGGTGGAAGGGGGAGGAAGGCGGACGGCGAATACCCCTTGGAGCTGGCGCCCGAACGGAGGAAGTTCTTCCCAGTAGGCGCGCGCCGGGTGCGCCCGTTACCGCGCGGGAGTGTGCTGGCACTCCACGAGGCCGTTTTCGCGAGAAAACGGCGAACCAGAGGTGGTACCGCGAATGCTTTCGCCCTCTGTCCCCATCGGGACGGGGCGTTTTTTCGTTCCCTCCGGGGAAGCACAATGAAAGGAGACAATCACATGCAGATTTACGAAGAACTGAGGGCCCGGGGCCTCATCGCCCAGGTCACCGACGAGGAGGAAATCCGGGAGCTGGTAAACAACGGCAAGGCCGTGTTCTACATTGGCTTTGACCCTACGGCGGACAGCCTCCATGTGGGCCACTTTATGGCGCTGTGCCTGATGAAGCGGCTCCAGATGGCGGGGAACCGCCCCATTGCCCTCATCGGCGGCGGCACGGGCATGGTGGGAGACCCCTCCGGCCGGACAGACATGAGGCAGATGATGACCACGGAAACCATCCAGCACAACTGTGACTGCTTCAAAAAGCAGATGGAGCGGTTCATTGAGTTCGGCCCGGACAAGGCCATGATGGTAAACAACGCGGACTGGCTGATGAAGCTGAACTATATTGAACTTCTGCGGGAGGTGGGTGCCTGCTTCTCCGTCAACAACATGCTCCGGGCGGAGTGCTACAAGCAGCGGATGGAGAAGGGCCTCAGCTTCCTGGAGTTCAACTATATGATCATGCAGTCCTACGACTTCTACCACATGTTCCAGACCCTGGGCTGCAACATGCAGTTCGGCGGCGATGACCAGTGGAGCAACATGCTGGGCGGCACGGAGCTGATCCGCCGGAAGCTGGGCAGGGACGCCTACGCCATGACCATCACCCTGTTAATGAACTCCGAGGGTAAAAAGATGGGCAAGACCGCCAAAGGCGCGGTATGGCTGGACCCCAGCAAGACCACTCCCTTCGAGTTCTACCAGTACTGGCGGAACGTGGGGGATGCGGACGTGCTGAAGTGCATCCGCATGCTGACCTTCCTGCCCCTGGAGGAGATCGATGCCATGGACAAGTGGGAGGGCAGCCAGCTGAACCGGGCCAAGGAAATCCTGGCCTACGAGCTGACCAAGCTGGTCCACGGCGGGGAGGAGGCGGAGAAGGCCCAGGAGACGGCCCGGGGCCTCTTTGCCGGAGCGGGTTCCACGGAGCATATGCCCTCCACGGAGCTGCCCGCCGCCAAATTCGAGGACGGGAAGATCGGGGCCATCGCCCTGCTGGTGGCCTGCGGCCTGTGCCCATCCAACGGGGAGGCCCGGCGGCTGATCCAGCAGGGAGGCGTGCTGGTGAATGACCGGAAGGTGGCGGATATCGCCGCGGCCTTTGACCAGGCGGATTTCCAGGGGGAAGGCGTCATTATCAAAAAGGGCAAAAAGATGTTCCACCGGGCGTATACCCGGTGAGAGAAAAGAGGGCGAAAGCCCTCTTTTTTCTTAACTGCCCTAATTATTGCACAAAAGTTAGTTTTTGTGCAATAAAAGGTGTTTCATTCCGTGGGATTGATTTTTTATCCGCTGGGTATTGCTGTCGAAAGGCATTTCAAGGAGAGCTGTATATGCTGACAGAACGGCAATTTACGGACGCTGCGGAGTGGTACCTGGGCATGGTGTACCGGATTACCCTGAACTGGTTCCGGAACCCCGCAGATGCGGAGGACGCGTTCCAGGACGCCATGCTTTGCCCCTGGGAGACGGACACGGATTTCCAGAGGGGAGGAGCACCTGTGCCACTGGCCTGGGTGGTCCTCAACAAGTGCAAGCGGATGTACGCGCACCCCTGGCGCAAGCGCACGGTGCCCCCTGACCAGTGCCGGAGCAAGTTCTAAAACCCGGCAGACGCTGTTCCAGGAGGCCATGGAGCTCCCTGCGAAGTCCCGCATGCCGCTGTACCTCTACGATTGGAACTGCCCGGAACGCAAATCCATGAAAAGAAGCGCCCGCCGATTGGCAGACGCTTTTTTTGCCGCCGGGTGCAGGGGCAGAGGGTCACATCTCCCGCTGATACCGCACCACCAAATAAACTTCCAGCAAGCTTTTGGAAACAAAGGCCGCAATTGCCACCAGGGTTACCCAAAGCGGCGCGTCAAACCCGATGGACACCCACGCCGCCGCTATGACGGCCCATTGCAGGACGTCCCCGGACAGGGCCTTGGCCCGGCGGCGGATGGCCACGTTCCGCTCGTCGTGGACCTCGATCTCCTTTCTCCGGGCCTGGGCCGGGTCCTTTGTGTCCAAGCACAGCATCAAAAGCTGCGTCAGCCCGATGGCTGCCATGCCGCTGCCGGAGCCCATCAGCACGCCGCCCAGGCTGTTGGGAATTGCCTCCCACAATATCAGCGACGCCGCAGCAAAACACAGCCCTATGACGATAAGCGCGATATACAGCGTCTTTTTCCCTTTCATGACGGTTCCTCCTCATAAATAAAAATTTCCTCAATTGGCACGCCGAAATACCGGGACAGCTTAAACGCCAGCAGGATGGACGGGTTGTAGCGCCCATTCTCCAAGGACCCGATGGTCTGCCGGGAGACCTCCAGCGCCTCCGCCAGCTCCTCCTGCCGGAGCCCCCGGGCCTTCCGCAGTTCCTCCAGCCTGTTTTTCATCAAAAGCCTCCTCTCAATTATAATCTCCTTGTGACTTAATGGAAAGTTTGCTTTCCATCAGTAGAATAACATGAGTTTTACTGAATGTCAAGTAAACTTTCCATATTTTTTTTGGACAAACCCGTCATAGAGCGCCCCGGGCGCTCATAGAGTGGAGTAACCAAAGAAAGGGGGAATCTCCCTTGCCAAAAAATGAACTGATTTCCCGTTATGAACAGGCTGCCGCCATCCTGCCCAGCCGCCTCCGCAAGGCGGCGCTGGCCCTCTCCAATGAGGAGAAGGCCGCGGCGGAGGAGCTGCGCCTCCGGGCAGGGCGGCCTCTGACGGTGCTGCTGCCTGCGGGGGAGCTGCCGCTGGAGGCGGAGGTGGAGCCGGAGGAGCTGGAAACCCTGTGCGACATCGCCACGGAGTTCTCCCGCTACGCCGCGTCCGAATCTATCCGGGAGGGATTTCTTCCCGTCCGGGGGGGCTTCCGGATAGGGCTCTGCGGTACGGCGGTGATGAAGGACGGGGTGAACACAAACCTGAAAAACCTCTCCTCGGCGGCGATCCGCATCGCCAGGGAGCGGAAGGGCGTGGCCGAGGGCGTCGCTCCCCGGCTGTTCCGAGACGGCGGCTTTGTGAATACGCTGATTCTCTCCCCGCCGGGGGGTGGAAAGACGACTCTCCTGCGGGACTTGGTACGCTGTCTCTCCGAGGGGGGGCCGGACCGCCCGCCCCAGCGGATTTCCCTCATTGACGAGCGGGGGGAGGTGGCGGTGGTCCACCGGGGCGCGCCTCAAATGGACGTGGGGCCCCGGACGGATGTGCTGGACGCCTGCCCCAAGGCCCTGGGCATCCCCATCGTCCTCCGGGCCATGAATCCCCAGATTATCGCCGTGGACGAGATCACTGTCCGGGAGGATTTGGCGGCTATGAATATGGCGGCGGGCTGCGGCATAGGGCTGCTGGCCACCATCCACGCCGCCGACGTCCCGGAGCTTCTTCGAAAACCCCTTTATCGGCAGCTCCTGGAAAACCAGGTCTTCCACCTGGCGGTCCGCATCCTGCGGGGCGAAACCGGACGGGCCTTCGAGCTGGAGGAACTGCCATGCTGAGGCTGCTGGGGAGCCTCTGCGTTGCCTCCGGAGGCGCGCTGGCCTGGTACGTCCAGCGGGCGGAGCGCCGCCGGGAGCGGGACACGCTGTGGGACTTCCAACAGGCCTTCCGCCGGATGGGGGAGGAAGTCCGCATGGCCCGGACGCCCCTGCCCGCCCTGCTAAGGGCCCTGGCCCTGGACTGCGGAAAACCCGCCGCTGCATTTTTCACAGCCGTTTCCCATGCCGCCGCCGGGGGAGAGAACCTTCCCCGGGCATGGCGGGAGCAGGCGGAGGCCCTGCCCCTGCCTGGACGGGACAAGTCCGCCATTTCCGCCTTGGCCCGGGAGCTGCAAGGTGACGAGGAGAAGACCTGTAAAGTAATATCCCATGTCGCCTATGAGCTGGCAAAAAGCGCCGAGGAAGCGGAGCGGAACCGCTCTGAGGAGGAGAAACGGGCCGCGGCGCTGTGGTTTTCCGCCTCGGCGCTGCTGGTGATTTTATTGATTTAGGGGAACAGACGCATGGATGTGGATTTGATTTTCAAGATTGCCGCCATCGGAATCCTGGTAGCGGTGCTGAACCAGCTGCTGGTCCGCTCCGGCCGGGAGGAGCAGGCCATGATGACGACCCTGGCGGGGCTGGTCGTAGTTTTGATGATGATGGTCCAGGAGATCAGCGATCTCTTTGATCTCATCAAGACCTTGTTTAACTTTTAACCATGGAGCTGTCCATTCAAGCGGCGGCGCTGTGCGTGGTGGCGGCCCTGCTTGCCCTGGTGGTACGGCGGGGCAGTCCGGAGGCTGCGCTGCTGCTGACCCTGGGGGCTGCGGCGGCGGTGCTCCTCTCCCTGGCGGGAAGCCTGGAACTACTGTTGGAGTTCCTAGGGGAGCTGGTGGAGGAGAGCGGCCTGTCCCGGGCGCTGTTCGTCCCCCTGTATAAAACGGTGGGCATTGCCCTGGTGGTGAAGATCGGCGGGAGCCTCTGCCGGGACGCGGGGGAGTCGGCCCTGGCCTCGGTGGTGGAGACGGCGGGGGCGGTCTGCGCCCTGATTGCCGCGCTCCCCCTTCTGCGGGCGGTGCTTTCCCTGCTGATGGAGCTGATGCGATGAAATACTGGATTTGCCTAACCCTCCTCCTCCTGGCCCTGACGGTGGACGCCCAAGCGGCGGAGCTGCCGGAGGATTTGACAGACGCCCTGCCGGAGGCGGCGGGGGACCTTATGGAAGTGGAAGGCCTCTCCGGCCCGGAGGGCTTTTCCCAGGGGCTGGCGGGGATTGTGGAACGGCTGGCCGGAGGGGTGAAGGCCGTTCTCCGCCAGCGTCTCCGGGGCGCGGCGTCCATTTTGCTGGTGGCGGTGGCCTGCGGCGCGGTGGACGGGTTTGCCCAGGGGACGGGCAAGGGCGCGGCGTTTCTCCCCATGGCCGGGGCCCTGGCGGTAACCCTGCTGACGGCGGGAAGCCTGGAGGACCTGATCGGCCTGGGGGCGGAGACCATCCGGGAGCTGAATGTCTTTTCGAAGGCCCTGCTTCCCACCCTGGCGGCGGCCACGGCGGCCTCCGGCGCGGTGACCACCGCTACGTTCCAGCAAGTTACCACGGTTTTTCTGGTGGACCTTCTGATGGAGCTCATCGACGGGCTGCTGATTCCCCTGGTCTATCTGTACATCGGGGCCCTGGCGGCGGGAGCCTGCCTGCCGGAGAATCGGCTGGGGGCCATTGCCGAGGCGCTGAAAAAAACCGTCACCTGGATTCTGACCTCGTCGCTGCTGCTGTTCACCGTGTATCTTTCCACGGTCCGGGTCATTGCCGGGGCGGCGGACGGGGCCTCGGTAAAGGTGGCGAAGGCCGCCATTTCCGGTGCGGTGCCAGTGGTGGGGGGCATCATTGCCGAGGCGGCGGAGACGGTACTGGCCGGGGCGGGGATGCTGAAAAACACCATCGGCGTTTTCGGGATGCTGGCAATTCTGGCGGCTTGCGCCTATCCCTTCCTGCAATTGGGGGTGCAGTATCTGTTGTACAAGCTCTCCGCCTTCCTAGCGGCGGCGGTGGGGGCCCCGGAGCTGTGCAAACTCATCGACGGCCTGGGCGGGGCCTTTGGCCTGGTGCTGGGCATGACGGGGAGCTGCGCGCTGCTGCTTTTAGTGTCGGTGCTCAGCTCCGTGGCGGCGGTGACACCATGATCGGGGCGGTGCGGAGCTGGCTCACCTCCATCGCGGCGGTGACTCTGATGCTGACGGTGGTCCAGACCCTGGTGCCGGAGGGGACGCTCCGGAAAATTTCCGGCTTCACCGGAGGGCTGCTGCTGCTGGCGGCGTTGCTCCAGCCAGTGCTGAAAACGGACCTGGGGCGGCTGCGGCTGGACTTTTCCGATTATGAGGAAGCCGTCGCCGCCCGGGCGGCGGAGCTGGACGCCGCCGGAAAAGAGGAGCTGGCGGCAATCATAGCCGGGCGGACCGCGGCATATATATCGGACAAAGCGGACGCGCTAGGGCTTGGGAACATCACGGTCCAGGTGGAAACGGAGCCAGGGGCGGACGGGGAAACCCCCATCCCGGCTTCCGTGGCCCTAATGGCCCCCTATTCCCAGGCCCTGGCGGATTGGATCGCGGAGGAGCTTGGAATTCCGGCGGAGAGGCAGGTTTGGCATGAAGGAAAAAACTGAAGGAGTGCGAAAGATATGGAACAAATACAAGTACGCGGCGCTGGTGGCGCTGATCGGCGCGGGGCTGCTGCTGTGGCCGGGGCTGGGGAACGGGGAGGAAGGTTCCGTGCTCCGGCGGGAGAAGCCGGAGGCCCAGGGCGCCCAGGGCGGCTGGGACCTCCAGACGATCCAAACGGAGATGGAGAACATCTTGGCGGCCATGGACGGCGTGGGCCAGGTAAAGGTGATGCTGACCGTGGACTCCGACGGGGAACGGCAGCTGGCCCAGGATACCCAGCTCAGCTACAGCGGGGACACCGCCGCGCCGGAGGACTACTCCCGGAAATCGGAAACGGTCCGCTTGGACGGTTCTTCCGGAGACGAGCCAGTAGTGGTGCGGCGGACGTGGCCCACTTACCGGGGAGCCCTGGTGGTGTGCCAGGGCGGCGGCAGCGCGGAGGTCCGGCTGGCGGTAACGGGAGCGGTGGCCGCCCTGACCGGCCTGCCTACCGACCGGGTCACGGTGGCAAAATGGCAGTAATTATTTGGAGGAGGAAAGGGTCTATGAGCGCAAGATGGAAGCGGAACGCCGTGGTGGCGGTGATGGCGGTGCTGGTTTGCTCAGCGGTGGCGCTGAACTGGATTTATACCGGGCAGGAAGTGCAGGAGGCCGCCGGGGGCAAGCTGCTGGGGGAGGCCCAACTGGTTTCCGGCAAGGGCGGGGAGGACGCGAAGCCCGGCGGGGGCGCAAAGACGGATGGAGACGCGGGGGCCGGGGAGGACCCGGCCTCCGGCCCGGCGGCGGACACAGGGGCCCCGCCGGACGAGGGGATGGTCTATACCGGATCGGACTACTTTGCCTCCGCCCGGCTCACCCGGCAGCAGGCTCGGGACAACGCTATTTCCCTCCTCCAGGAGGCGGCGGAGCAGGAGAACGCCGACCAGGCCGTGGCCAACGAGGCATCCCAGGGCATCCAGGTTCTGGCCTCCTACACACTGAAGGAGGCCCAGATCGAAAACCTGGTTACCGCCAAGGGGTACACGGACTGCGTGGCCTTTATGGGGGACGAGAGCGTCAGCGTAGTGGTGTCCACCGAAAGCGGGGACCTGACCGCCGGGGATGTGGCGAAAATCACCGATATCACCATGACGGAAACGGGATTCCCAGCGGGGAATATCAAGATCATGGCGGCAAATTAACAGTTGTAATTTCCGGTGGGGTATGGTATAATCACTCAGCATGATTTCAATGGAAAGGCCCGCCGGAAAGCGGCGGCCATTTCACGAAGGAAAAATAAGGAGAGGTACAGCATGGCCGAGAGTAAGGAATATATGACCCTGCCGGAAGAAAACGGCAGCATCAACATCTCGGAGGAGGTCATCGCCGCCATCGCCGTGGGCGCGGTCCGGGAGGTGGAAGGCGTGTCCGGGATGATGACGAACCTGGGCAGCAGCGTCACCGACTTGGTGAACAACCGGAAGAATGCCCAAAAGGGCGTCCGGGGCGTGAAGATCGACATGACTGGCGCGGCGCTGGTGCTGGACCTGTATCTGACGGTTCAGTACGGCCACGCCATCCCCGAGGTGGCGGGAAACGCCCAAAGGGCCGTGTCCTCCGCCGTGGAGGCCATGACTGGCTGCGCCGTGGAGGCGGTAAACATCCACGTGGGCGGCGTGACCCTGAACTGAGCGCCGGACTGGAACGACAGATAAAGGACGAAAAACTATGGTACGGAACACCGCCCGGGAGATTGCCATTCATCTCTCCTATGAACTGAATTTTTCCGGCAAGACCGCAGAGGAGCTGCTGGACCAGCGGCTAACGGCGGCGGCCTTCGCCGAACTGGCGGAGGAGGAGGACCTCTACCGGGAGGTTCCCAACGCCAAGCAGGCGGCGTATATCCGGCGGCTGGTGCAGGGCGTGGACGGGCACGGCGCGGAGCTGGATGGCTATATCGAGAAATACGCCAAAGGCTGGAAGTTTTCCCGGATTCCGCTGGTGGCCTCCGCCATCATGCGGGTGGCCATGTACGAGGTGCTGTACATGCCGGATGTGCCCAACGCCGCCGCGATCAACGAGGCGGTGGAAATTTCCAAAAAATACGAGACGCCGGAGACAGTGAAATTCATCAACGGCATCCTGGGCAGCTTCTCCCGGCAGGAGCTCTCAGAGTAAAAAACAGCAGAGCGGGCATGGAGGGTTAAACCATGTCCGGCTCTGCTTTTTCCCGTGGGGGAGGTCCCGGAGGCCCGGGGGCTGAAACCCAGGAGCCGGGAGGCCCCAGGGGGAGGACGGACACATAGGCCCTCCCCTACGGTCCGCCAAACGGTAGAACGCCACGCGGGGCGGACCTGCGTGTCCACCCGGTTTCCCAGGACCTCCCTCTGGCCGATGGATGGGGCCACAACAGGGCACTCCTCAATCGGCGTTCCGGACGTTCCTCTTAACGGGAACCAAGAGGGGAACCTGCCGCCGGGGCGTCCGGGGCGTCAGGCCCTCGCTGGTGCGGAAGCCCAGGAGAAACGCTTGGATAGCCGTAAATTCCAGGACGTGCCCCAGGTTGATGCGGGAGGTGGGAGCCAATTCTCTTTCAACGATGTAGAAATGGGTTTCGTATTGATCCTTTTCCACCGCGTCAACCTGAGGCTGGATGTAGTTGGCGTGAAGCCAGAGCATAAAGTCGGACATGAGAACCACCTTTCTTCATAACGACGAATTCGTCGGGCTATAGAATGATTTTAACACGTAGAATCCGTCGTGCCAAGGAGTTTGTTATGGATTTTTCGGAAAGATTGCGAGAACTTAGAAAAGAGAAGAAAGAAACCCAGGTGCAAACCGCAAAAGCAATCGAGATTACCGACCGTCAGTATCAGCGGTTCGAGGCGGGGGAGAATCTTCCGGGTTTTGAAAATCTCTGCGCCCTGGCGGATCATTTCGGCGTCACCCTGGACTACCTGGCCGGGCGCACCGACGAGAGGTAAGCCATGGAACAGCATATTTTCGGCGTCACTGAGGTCAACCAGCTGGTCAAGCTCCTGCTGGACGGGGAGCCCATGCTCCAGGATGTGTACGTCCGGGGGGAGCTTTCCAATTATAAGATGTATCCCTCCGGCCATCACTATTTCACCTTGAAGGACCCGGAGGGAGCCCTGCGGAGCGTCATGTTCCGGGGGCAGGCCTCCCGGCTCCGCTTCCGCCCGGAGAACGGCATGAAGGTCATTGCCCAGGGGCGGATCACCGTCTTCCCCCGGGACGGGGCCTACCAGCTTTACTGCAATTCCCTGACCCCGGAAGGGGCGGGGGACTTGGCGGTGGCCTTCGAGCAGCTGAAGGCCAAGCTCCACGCCGAGGGCCTCTTCGATCCCGCCCACAAAAAGCCCCTGCCGCCCTACCCGGAACGGGTCGCCATCGTCACCTCCTCCGCCGGGGCGGCGGTCCACGACATGATCCGCATATTGCGGCGGCGTTATCCCTTGGCAAAGGTGGTCCTCCTGCCCGTCCGGGTCCAGGGGGCCGAGGCCCCGCTGGAAATCGCCGGGGCCATCCGCTACGCCAATCAATGGCGGGTGGGGGACGTGATCATCACTGGCCGGGGCGGCGGGTCCATGGAGGACCTATGGGCCTTCAACGACGAGCGGGTGGCCCGGGCCATCTACCATTCGGACTTGCCCGTCATCTCTGCCGTAGGCCACGAGCCCGACGTGACGATCTCCGATTTTGTGGCGGATGCCCGGGCCTCTACGCCTTCCAACGCGGCGGAGATCGCGGCTCCAGACCAGGAGGCCTTAAAACAGTGGCTGGGCGGTACAGCCGCCCGGATGGAACGGGCCGGGTCCGCCCGGCTGGCGGCCCTCCGGCAGAGGCTGGAAGCCCTGGCGGAAAAGCGGGTCCTCCGGGACCAGATGGCCTATGTCCAGGATAAGCGGATGGAGCTGGCCCACGTCCAGCAGCGGCTGGGGGACCTGTCGGCGGGACTGGTGGCCGGAAAGCGGCAGCGGGTGTCCGTACTGGGAGCGGCCCTGGATGCCATGAGTCCCTTAAAAGTGCTGGGCCGGGGCTACGCCATGGCCCGGGGGCCGTCGGGGGAAATCCTGCGCTCCTGGCGGGACGTACAGGCCGGGGAACGGGTTTCCGTGGCCCTGGGAGAAGGGGGCTTTCTCTGCACGGTGGAGGAACCCTGGAAAAAGGAGGGAACGGCATGGCCGGAAAAAAGCTGACCTTTGAACAGCAGATTGTCCGCTTGGAAGAGATTGTCTCCGCCCTGGAACAAGGGGACGTCCAGCTGGCGGATTCCCTGGCCCTCTTTGAGGAGGGGACGAAACTCATTGCCGCTTGCACAAAACAGCTGGACCAGGCGGAACAGCAGGTAGTCAAGCTGATGAAGGGCCCCGGAGGCGCGCCAGTGGAGCAGCCCTTTGAAACTACGGAGGAGGTATAAGCCATGGATTTTCAGCAGCAGTTGGAAGAAGCCCGGGAACTGGTGGAGGCCCGCCTGCGGACCTTTTTCTCCGGCGGAGGCCTGGAGGAGGCGATGCGTTACAGCCTCCTGGCGGGCGGCAAGCGTATCCGTCCTATTTTGACTATGAAATTCTGTGAGGCGGCGGGGGGAACCCTGGAAGAGGCCCTGGACTTTGCCTGTGGAGTAGAAATGCTTCACACGTATTCCCTCATTCACGACGACCTGCCCTGCATGGACAACGACGATCTCCGCCGTGGAATGCTTACCAGCCACAAGAAATTTGGGGAATCCGTGGCAATCCTGGCGGGGGACGCCCTCCAGGCGGCGGCCTTCCAGACGGTGCTGTCCGCAAAGGGAAAATGGCGCCACGGGGGGCAGACTGCCGTGGCCCTGGCGGCGAAAATACTGGCAGAGGCCGCCGGAGAGACGGGCATGTGCGGCGGGCAGTACTGGGACACCGACGGCAACGGCCAGCCCCGGACGGCGGAGGACCTGATGGACATCAACAACAAGAAGACCGGGGCGCTGCTCCGGGCGGCGTGTATGATGGGGGTCTGTGCTTCCATGGGCCGCCGGGAGGTCAGCGAGAGCTGTATGGACGCCGCCTGGCATTACGCAACAAACCTGGGTTTAGCCTTCCAAATCCGGGACGATATTTTGGACGCGGTTTCCACTGCCGAGGAGCTGGGGAAGCCCGCTGGCTCCGACGCGGCGAATCAGAAGGCCACTTATGTGAACCTGATGGGGGTGGAAGCCTGCGAGGTGCAGGTGCTGAACTATACCACCCAGGCCAAGGAGGCCTTGGACTCCGGCCGCTGGCTGGGGGACACGGCCTTTCTGATGGAGCTGGCGGACAGCCTGGCCGTGCGCAGGAACTGAGCCTGGAAAATACGGTTCCGGGGGGAGAAGTGTGGCAAAGAATCTTTTAAATTGCCTGGAGAAGGGCATGGGCGGCTTTTCCAAAGGGCAGAAGCGCATCGCTTCCTATATCCTGGAGAACTACGACAAGGCGGCTTTCATGACCGCCAGCCGCCTGGGGCTGCTGGCGGGGGTCAGCGAGTCCACAGTGGTGCGCTTTGCCTCCGAGCTGGGCTACGACGGCTACCCCAGCATGCAGCGGGCCCTGCAGGACATGATCCGGAGCCGCCTGACCTCCACCCAGCGCATCCAGGCGGCGGGAGACATGTTCCAGGATGTGCTGCCAGCGGTGATCCAGTCGGACATCGACAAGCTGCGCCAGATGCTCAGCCACTCCAACCGCAGCGAATTTGACCGGGTGGTGGACAAGATTCTCTCCAGCCGCCATGTCTATATTCTAGGGGTCCGTTCCTCTTCCTTTGTGGCGGGGTATCTCCACTTTTATATGCACCTCCTGTCGGAAAACGTGACGCTGATCCAGTCCAGCGCGGCGGGGGAGATGTTTGAGCAGATGCTCCGTATGGGGTCCGGGGACGTGCTGATTGCCATCAGCTTCCCCCGGTACTCCAAGGTCACCATCAACACAGTGAAGTTTGCCCGGGACCGGGGGGCGGAGATTATTGCCATCACGGACAACGAACTGTCCCCGGTGTACCAGCTCTCCCAGGCGGCGCTGCTGGCCCCCTGCGAAATGATCTCCTTCGTGGATTCCATGGTGGCGCCGCTGTCCCTTATCAACGCCCTGCTGGTGGCCCTGTCCAACCGGTATGGCGCGGACGTCTCCACCACCTTTGCGGAGCTGGAGGACATTTGGAACGAGTACGGCGTGTTTGGAAAGATGGACGATGAGTAAGGAAATCGTGGTGATCGGCGGCGGGGCCGCCGGGATGATGGCCGCCATCTCCGCGGCGGAACGGGGAGCCTCCGTGACGCTGCTGGAGCCCAACGAGCGGCTGGGGAAAAAGCTGAATATCACCGGAAAAGGCCGTTGCAACCTGACCAACAACACCGGGCTTGAGGAGCTGCTGGCGAATATACCTAGTAATGGCAAATTCCTTTACAGCACCTTCTCCCGCTTTCACGCGCAGGATGCGATTGCTTTTTTTGAGGAGTTAGGCGTGCCTTTGAAGACAGAGCGGGGAAACCGGGTGTTTCCGGTGTCGGACCGGGCCTTTGACGTTAGCGCCGCCTTGGAGCGGCGGCTGAAAAAGCTACGGGTCCGGGTGGTCCGGGACCGGGCGGAGTCCTTAGAGCTGGAGGGCGGCGCAGTCCGGGGCGCAACGGGGGAGAAAGGCCGCTATCCGGCGGAGGCGGTGATTTTAGCCACGGGCGGGGTGTCTTACCCCGCCACTGGGTCCACCGGAGAGGGCCACCGCATGGCGGCGGAAGCCGGGCACACGGTGACGCCCCTCCGGGGATCCCTTGTGCCCCTGCGGGATTTTGGCACTGGGAAGACCCTCCAGGGCCTCAGCCTGCGGAACGTGGGCCTGGCGGTGTTTGAAGACAGCAAGAAGATTTATACGGACTTCGGGGAGCTGGTGTTTACCCACTTCGGCCTCAGCGGGCCGCTGGTTTTGTCGGCCTCCGCCCATATGCGGCGCTTCGGCCAGCGGGCATACCGCCTGGAGATTGACCTCAAGCCCGCCCTGGACGAACAGGCCCTGGACCGGAGGCTGTTGTCGGATTTTGAACAGTACTGCAACCAGGATTTCTGTAACGCCTTGGACGGCCTGCTGCCCAAGAAGCTGGTTCCGGAGATTGTCCGTGCCTCCGGGATTGATCCCCGGCAAAAGGTCCACGATATAACCAGGGAACAGCGCCGGGGGCTGCTGCGCATCCTGAAGCATTTTCCCGTGGCCATCGCCGGGCCCTGCCCGGTGGCGGACGCCATTGTGACCTCCGGCGGAGTGAAAGTCCGGGAGATCGACCCGGCCACCATGGAGTCCAAGCTGGTCCGGGGGCTCTATTTCGCCGGGGAGCTCATCGACGTGGACGCCTACACGGGCGGTTTCAATCTTCAGATTGCCTGGTCCACCGGACGGGCCGCCGGGTTTTCCGCGGCGGAGAAAGGACAAGGGGAGGTTTGCTTATGAGCACCATACGCGTGGCCATCGACGGTCCCTCCGGCGCGGGAAAGAGTTCCCTGGCCCGGGCCGCCGCTGCCACCCTGGGGTTTTTATATGTGGACACTGGCGCTATTTACCGGACGGTGGGGCTCTCTGCCCGGGACCGGGGCGTGGACCCTGGCGACGAGGCCGCCGTGGCGGCTATGCTGCCCGCGCTTCAAGTGGAACTGCGGTACGACGGGGCCGGGCAGCAGAAAATGTTCCTGAATGGACGGGACGTCAGCGGGGAGATCCGCCTGCCGGAGATTTCCCGGTATGCCTCCGCCGTCTCCGCCCTGCCAGTGGTGCGGGCCTATCTGATGGAGACTCAGCGGGAACTGGCCCGGAAAAACAACGTGGTGATGGATGGCCGGGACATTGGCACCGTAGTTCTGCCGGACGCGGAGGCCAAAATTTTTCTCACCGCCTCGGCAAAGGTCCGGGCGGAACGCCGCTGCCGGGAGCTGGAGGAGCGGGGGACCCCCCAGCCTTTCGAGGAGGTTCTCCGGGATATTGAGGACCGGGACTTCCGGGATACCCACCGGGAAGCGGCCCCCCTCCGCCAGGCGGAGGGCGCGGCTCTGCTGGACACCTCGGCGCTGGACTTCCAGCAGAGCCTGGAGGCGCTGCTGGAAATCATTCAGGAAAGGACTGGACTATGAAACCCTTCAACCGCTTGTTTGTCTTCATTTATTATGTAGTAGGGCTGGTCTCCCGGATTCTGCATCCCACTTCGGTGGAGGGGATGGAGAAGCTGCCCAAAAGCGGTGTGCTGCTTTGCCCGAACCATTCCAGCAACTGGGACCCCATTTTGGTGGCCCTCCGGCTGCCCATCAATTACCGGCTGCACATTATGGCCAAGGAGGAACTGTTCCAGAATCCCCTTCTAGGCTGGCTGCTAAAAAAGGTAGGAGCCTTTCCCGTCAGCCGGGGGAGCAGCGACATCAGCACTGTCCGCACGGCGATCCAGGTGCTGAAAGAGGGCGACAACCTGCTGATCTTCCCCGAGGGGACCACCATCCGGAACGGCGTCGGCTACATAGACGGCCTGCCGCCCCAGGCCAAAGCGGGAGCCGCCATGATCGGCGTCCGCACCGGGGCCACGCTGGTACCAGTCTTTGTAGACGGGGAGAAGAAGCTGTTCCACAAGACCCGCATCATCTTCGGCGATCCTTACGAGCCCCATTACACGGGCCGCCGGGGCACCTCCGAGGAGATGCAGAAGATTGCTGACGGCCTGCTGGAAGCGGCCTACGCCCTAGGAGGGCAGGCCGTGGGAGGGAAGCCGCTGTGCGGGTAATGCTGGCAGAAAGCGCCGGGTTTTGCTACGGCGTCCGCCGTGCGGTGGAGCTGGCCCGGGAGACTGCGGCGGAGGCTCCGCAGTGCTGGATGCTTGGAGACCTGATTCACAATACACATGTAGTGGAGGAGCTTCGGGCGCTTGGCATACAGCGGGTTGAAAGTGTAGAGGCTTTACAGCCTGGGGACACGGTGGTCATCCGTTCCCATGGGGAGTCCAAGCAAATTTTAGACTGCCTGGAGGCCCGGGGAATCCGCTGTATAGATGCTACCTGCCCCAATGTCCGCCGCATCCAAAATCTGGCGGCCCAGGCGGAAGCTGAGGGGAGGACCCCCGTCATTATCGGCGACGCGGCGCATCCGGAGGTGGCCGGAATCGCCAGCTGGTGCAGGCATCCTTTGATTTTCAGCGGCCCGGAGGCGGTGGAAGCATGGCTGGAAAAAGACCAGGGGGCCCGGGAAACTCCGGTGACAGTTGTTGCGCAAACCACATGTATTCGTGAACTTTTTGAAACTTCTTGGAAAATCGTAAAAAAAGAGTGTACAAACGCAAAAAAATTTGATACAATATGTACCGCTACGCATAAGCGTCAGTCTGAAGCGGCCATTCTCGCCGCGAAAGCGGACGTCATGGTCGTGGTAGGAGACCGTAAAAGCGCCAACACCAAACATTTGACGGAAATTTGTAAGGAGAGCTGCTCCCGTGTGCTCCAGATTGAAAACGCGGACGAGCTCCCGCCGGATTTTTTCAGTGGTTGTTTTGTTGCGGGCCTTACGGCCGGTGCTTCCACGCCAGCGGGCATTATTAAGGAGGTATATGCAGCCATGAGTGAAGAAATCAGAGCGGTGGAGAACAACGAGGAGTCCTTTGAGGAACTGCTGAACCAGTCCTTCAAAACTTTAAATACAGGAGAGAAGGTAACTGGCATCGTCACCGCCATTACCCCGACGGAGGTGCAGGTAGATGTAGGCGCCAAGCAGGCGGCTTACATCAAATTTAGCGAGCTTTCCGACGATCCCAGCGCCAAGCCCGAGGACGTGGTGAAGGTGGGCGATGAAATTGAGACGTACATTGTCCGCGTCAATGACGTGGAGGGCTACGCTGAGCTCTCTAAGAAGCGGCTGGACGCCGTGAAGGTCTGGGAAAACATTGAGCAGGCCGTGGAAGAGAAGACCGTGATGGAAGGTACCGTCACCGAGGAGAACAAGGGCGGCATTGTGGTGTCCGTCAAGGGCGTGCGGGTCTTTGTCCCCGCCTCCCAGAGCGGCCAGCCCCGGGGCGCCGATCTCTCCGCCATGAAGGGCCAGAAGGTCCAGCTCCGGGTTACCGAGGTGAACCGGGCCCGCCGCCGGGTGGTGGGTTCCATCCGTTCCGTTTCCGACGAGGCCCGCCGGGCTGCCCAGGAGGAGATCTGGGCCAATATCGAGGTGGGCAAGCGCTACACCGGAACCGTGAAATCCATGACCAGCTACGGCGTCTTTGTCGATATCGGCGGCGTGGACGGCATGGTACATATCTCGGAGCTGAGCTGGAGCCGCATCAAGACCCCCTCCGAGGTGTGCAAAGTGGGCGACACCATGGAGGTTTACGTCATCTCCTTCGACCCCGAGAAGCGGAAGATTTCCCTGGGTGTCAAGGACCACAATGTGGATCCCTGGCAGGTCTTCATGGACAAGTACGCCGTGGGTGACGTGGCTTCCGTCCGGGTGGTCAAGCTGATGACCTTCGGCGCCTTTGCCGAGGTGGTTCCCGGTGTGGACGGCCTGATCCATATTTCCCAGATTGCCGACCGCCGCATTGAAAAGCCGGAGGACGTACTGTCCGAGGGCCAGATGGTGGACGCCAAGATTACTGCCGTGGATGAGGAGCGCAAGAAGATTTCCCTGTCCATCCGCGCCCTGCTGGCCCCCTCTGTGGAGGAGCCCCTGGAGGATGAGGTGGAGGAGTAAGCCACCGCAAACCGCAGAAATCCCTGAAATGCAAGCGGCAGGCCCTGGAGCCTGCCGCTTTTTTTCAAAAACATGTTATTTTTTTCACGTTTTGGCGTTGCAATATTTTCCAAGAGATGTTATACTATTGAATAGGGATGTCTTACCGCAGAAATTTACCCTTCGCGGTTTGCGAAGAGACGGAAAATTAAAACATATGGAGGAATTGACTATGAGCTATCAGGAGGAATACCGCCAGAAGCTGACCAGCGCCGCTGAGGCTGTCAAGGCCGTCAAGTCTGGCGACTGGCTGGATTACGGCTGGACGGTCTGCTCTCCCAACGCCTTGGACAAGGCCCTGGCCGCCCGGATGGGGGAATTGAAGGATGTGAACATCCGGGGCGGCATCCTGACCCGCCGCCCCGCCATCTTCGACGTGCCGGACGCCGCCGGGCATTTCGCCTGGAACTCCTGGCACATGAGCGGCATTGAGCGGAAGGCCATCAAGGAGGGCTTCGCCTATTACATTCCCCTGCGCTATTCCGAGCTGCCGGGCTATTACCGGGACTGCATCAAGACCCTGGACGTGGCCATGTTCCAGGTGGCGCCCATGGATGAGCACGGCTGGTTCAACTTCGGCCCCGGCGGTTCCCATCTGAAAGCGGTGTGCGACTGCGCCAAGACCATCATTGTGGAAGTCAATCAAAACATGCCCGTCTGCCTGGGCGGTTTTGAGAACTGCGTACATATCAGCGACGTGGCCATGGTGGTGGAAGGGGAGAACCCCCCCATGGAAATTCTGGGCGGCGGTTCCGCTCCGGCCTCTGAGGTGGACCTGGCCGTGGCCAACCTGGTGGTTCCGGAAATTGAGAACGGGGCCTGCCTCCAGCTGGGTATCGGTTCCATGCCCAGCGCCATCGGCAAGATGATCGCCGAGTCCGATTTGAAGGACCTGGGCGTTCATACCGAGATGTACGTGGACGCCTTTGTGGACATGTCCGTGGCGGGCCGCATCACTGGCGTGTGCAAGCCCTTTGACCGGGGGCGGCAGACCTATGCCTTTGCCGCCGGAACACAGAAGCTCTACGATTTCCTAAACAACAACCCCGAGTGCATGGCCGCTCCGGTGAGCTACGTCAACGACATCGCCCGGGTGTCCCAAATCGATAAATTTACTTCTATTAACGGCGCGGTGGACATTGACCTCTATGGCCAGGTGTCCTCCGAGTCCTCCGGCATCAACCATATCTCCGGCGCTGGCGGCCAGCAGGACTTCGTCATGGGCGCATACCTGGCTAAGGGCGGAAAGAGCTTTATTTGCTGTTCTTCCTCGTTCATGGACAAGAAGTCCGGCCAGTTGAAATCCCGCATCCGGCCTACCCTGGTGGAGGGTTCCGTTGTTACCGCCACCCGCACGAACCTCCACTGGATTGTGACGGAGTACGGCAAGTTCAACGTCAAGGGCAAGTCCACCTGGGAGAGGGCGGAGGGCCTCATCGGCCTGGCCCATCCCCAGTTCCGGGAGGAGCTCATCGCTGAGGCGGAGAAAATGCGCATCTGGCGGCGTTCCAATAAGCGCTGAGCCGCCGCACTCTGCGGGGCCTCTGCTGTGTGGTGTTTGCCTCGGCTTAGTATGGACAGCACCTTACCCAGGGCGGTCTTTCACACGGAATCGGAAAAACGGCACGGAATCTGAACCAGCATGGAATCAAGCGGATCAAGAGGCAGACAACACAGCGGCAGAGGCCGCGACAGAGAAAGGGGTGTCCATGTTCCAAATCGGGGACCTGATCGTGCATCCCATGCACGGGGCAGGTGTCATCGATGATGTGATCCAGGAAAAGGTGGCCGGAAAACTGAAGGAGTACTATGTTTTCAAGATGCCCGTAGGCGGGCTGGTGTTGAAGATTCCCACCGCCAACTGCCAGGCCATCGGCATCCGGTCCATCATCTCAGAGGCGGAGGCGGAGGCGTTTTTTGCCGGGATCCCCGCCCTGGAGGTGGAATCAAGCGCAAACTGGAATAAGCGTTATCAGGAAAATCTCCTGCGCCTGAAAAGCGGGAACCTCAACGAGGTGGCCCGGGTCGTGAAGGGCCTGATGCGGCGGGACTCCCGCCGCGGGCTCTCCACAGGGGAGCGGAAGATGCTCCACAGCGCGAAGCAGATTATTATTTCGGAGATCGCGCTGGTAGAGGGCTGTGCCTATCAGGATGCGGAGGCGCGCCTGGACCACGCGGTCATGCAGAAAACGCCGGTTCCCCAGTAAAGCCCGGATGGGCGGAGAGGATGGCTGCGATGCTGCCGTTTTTCAAAAAAGCGCGGGAGGCCCGCAGGCCCCGCTGCGCCGCCTTGGTAGCGGCGGCGGGCAGTTCCACCCGGATGGGCGGGGTCAACAAGCTGCTCCAGCCGCTGGAGGGAGTTCCGGTGCTGGTGCGGACCTTGGCGGCCCTTCAAGTATCCGGGAGCGTGGACGAAATAATTGTTGCCGCCCGGGAGGAGGACATCCTGGAGATTTCCCAGCTTTGCAGGACCTATGGGCTCACGAAGTGCAAAAAGGTGGTCCGGGGCGGGGAGAACCGGGTCCATTCCGTGCTGCTGGCGGCGTTGGAAGCCTCGCCGGAGATGGAACTGCTGGCGGTGCAGGACGGCGCCCGTCCCCTGGTGACGCCGGAGCTGGTGGACCGCGTGGTTTCCGCCGCTGCCCGCTGTTCCGCCGCCGCCCCCGCCGTGGCGCTGAAAGATACCATCAAGGCCGTCCGGGAGGACGGCGGGGTAGAGGAAACCTTGGACCGGGAACGGTTCCGGGCCGTTCAGACGCCGCAGGTCTTTGAGGCCAGCCTATTAAAGGCCGCCCTCCAGTCCGCCTTGGAACAGGAGGCCCCTGTCACGGACGACGCCTCCGCCGTGGAGCGGCTGGGAAAGGTAGTCTTCCTGGTGGAGGGCGAGGAGGAGAACCTGAAAATTACCACGCCCATGGACATGATCCTGGCGGAGGCCATCCTGAAAATCCGGGAGGAAGGACTATGACAAACCTACGGATCGGCCACGGTTACGACGTCCACCGCCTGGTTCCGGGCCGGAAGCTGATTCTAGGCGGCGTAGAGATTCCCTGGGAAAAGGGCCTTTTGGGCCACTCCGACGCAGATGTGCTGGTTCACGCCGTTATGGACGCCTTGACAGGAGCCGCCCGGCTGGGGGATATCGGGAAGCTGTTCCCGGATACAGACCCTGCCTACAGGGGCATCTCCAGCTTGAAGCTGCTGGGGGAAGTGGGCCGCCTTTTGGGTGAAAAGGGCTTTTCCGTGGTGAACATCGACACGGCCTTGCTGGCCCAGGCGCCGAAAGTGGCCCCTTACAAGGCTCAAATGGCGGAGAACATTGCCGCCGCCCTTGGAATTGAAGCGGAGCAGGTTAATGTCAAGGCCACCACCGAGGAGGGCCTGGGCTTCACCGGGGACGGTTCCGGCATGGCGGCCCATGCCGTGGCGCTGGTGGAAAAAGGGGAGCCTATCCCATGAGACAGCGGAAACCTCCCTGGCTGCGGGGCTGCTTTTAACGCTGGCTTTACTGGCCGCGCCGCTTCCGGCCCTGGATTTCTCCTCCTGGCGGGGAAATCCTACGATGGAGGTTTCCGTTGAAGAACTTACCTTAGAGGATCACCAATTTTCCATGACGGCAGGCCTGGGGAGAAAAGGTGCCGCAGCCTTCCGCTGGGTTAGAGGACGGCACGCGGTATATTACCCTATTCAACGGGCTGGTCCGGGGTGGCTATTGCCAGGGGCCATGGGATCTTGCGTTTGAGGACGGCGCCCTGCGGAACGTCCGGCGGGGCTGTCTGCGGACCGTTTCTTTGCCAGACTCATATACTCCAGATAGCCTTTGGCGCTCCGCTTCCCAGCGGGGCGTTTTCGCGCTTTGGCACCTTTCCCTCCGGACCCCATAGTATAGGAGAGAAAGGAGGAGTGTTTGTGGAGCACTATATCATCCTGGCCCGTTCCGTAACCTACGCCCAGCGGATGCAGAAATCCCTGGGCCGGGCGGGCCTCCGCTGCCATATCTTCCGGCCTCCCAGGGACCTGACGGATAAGGGCTGCGCCTACGCCGTGCGCGTAGCGGTTTCCGATCTGCCGGAGGCCCTGGCCGCCCTCCACAAGGACGGCCTGGACCCCGTTCAAATATTTTTGTTCCAAAAGGGCTTCTATCAGGAGGTGGAGGCATGATTTATTTCGACAGCGCGGCCACCAGTTTCCAAAAGCCCGCTTCCGTCGCCGCCGCCATGTGGGAGGCCCTGGCCTCTATGAGCTCCCCGGGGAGGGGAGGCTATCCCGCTGCGGCCCGGGCTGCCGACACGGCTTTCCAGTGCCGCTCGGAGCTGGCGGAGCTGTTTGGGTTGAAAAACCCGGAACAGGTGGTTTTCACATTCAACGCCACCCACGCTCTGAATATCGCTATTAAAAGCCTGGTCCGGCCAGGAGGGAAAGTGGTGGTCTCCGGCTATGAGCATAACGCCGTTACCAGGCCCCTGGAGGTCCTGGGAGCGGATATTTCCGTGGCCGCCGCCCCACTCTTCCAGCCCGGGGCGGTGGCGGAGGCTTTCAGCCGCCTGGTGCGTCCGGGCCTTGACGCCGTGATTTGCAGCCACGTTTCCAATGTCTTCGGCTTCATCCAGCCAGTGGGGGAGATTGCCGCCATCTGCCGGAACCGGGGTGTTCCCTTCATCATTGACGCATCCCAGTCCGCGGGAGTTCTCCCCTTGGACATGGAGGCCCTGGGGGCCGCCTTCATCGCCATGCCGGGACATAAGGGGCTCTATGGCCCCCAGGGCACTGGCGTGCTGCTCTGCCGGGAGGACGTCCCCGCCCGGCCCCTTCTGGAAGGGGGAACGGGCAGCCAGTCCATCCAGCAGCGGATGCCGGACTTTCTGCCGGACCGCCTGGAGGCGGGAACCCTCAACATGCCGGGCATCGCGGGCCTGCTGGCTGGCGTCCGGTATGTCCGCCGGGGAGGACTGGACAAAATCCTGGCCCATGAAAAGCACCTGACCCAGCTTGCCCTCCAGGGGCTGGAGGCCATGCCGGGCCTGCGGACCTTCGTTTCCCCGGGGCTCCGGGACCAGACGGGTGTGCTGTCCCTGACGGCGGAAGGCACGGACGTAGAAACTATCGGCTCCGCGCTTGCGGAGCGGGGCATCGCCGTCCGCTCGGGCATCCACTGTGCCCCCTATGCCCACCGCACAGCAGGGACACTGGATACCGGAACCGTACGCATCAGCTTCTCCGATTTTAATACGCCGGAGGAGGTAGCCCGGCTGCTCCGGGCAGTTCACGGGGTTTTGGGCAGGGCTTTCTGAACAGACCGTGAATTTTCCGGTAATTTTCCCGTGGTTTACCTTGCTTTTTACCGCCGGGTTCTATATAATCTATAGTATTCATGACCTAACGTTTCTTTCAGCGGAAACAGCCGCTCTCCCGGCGGCACAGAGGAAAGGGATGACGACGTAAAAATGAATGTGACGCTGACGGAGCTGTTCGCCACCATCGGCCGGTACCTACTAACCATTGAGGCCACGGATATTCTGGACATTGTCATCATGGCCTTCGCGCTTTATAAAGTGCTGACCCTGGTGCAGACCACCAAGGCCGCCAGCTTATTAAAAGGGCTGTTCGTCTTTTTGGCGGCCCTGCTTTTGAGCTACCTCTTCGGGCTGAACGGCATCTACTACCTGCTCAGCCGCATGGTGGAGGTGGGTGTGCTGGCCCTCATCATTCTCTTCCAGCCGGAAATCCGCCGGATTCTGGAGGAGATGGGAAGCCGCCGCATCCTGGCCCTCTTTACCCGGACGGAGAATGCCAGCGTCCTGGAGCAGACCATTGAGCAGACCGTGCTGGCCTGTTCCGAGATGTCCCAGTCCCGCACAGGGGCGCTGATTGTCTTCGAGCGGGAAATCCTGCTGGACGACATGGTGCGCAGCGGTACGGTGCTGGACGCGTCGGTATCCAGCGAGCTTTTGAAAAATATTTTCTTCGTCAAGGCGCCTATGCACGACGGGGCGGTGATCGTCCGTCACGGGCGGGTGCTGGGAGCGGGGTGCATGCTTCCCCTGAGCAAGAATGTAAACCTCTCCCGGGACCTGGGGATGCGGCACCGGGCTGGCATCGGCATGAGCGAGAACTCCGATGCGGTGGTGGTCATCGTGTCGGAGGAAACTGGCTCCATTTCGGTGGCCACTGGCGGGATGCTGAAACGGCATTTGAAGCCGGAGACCCTGGATAACCTCCTGCGGAACGAGCTGCTTCCGCAGGAGGAGGCCGAGCCCGGCAAGCAGAAATTCAGCCTGACGGGCCTGCTGCGCTCCAGGAAGGACGGAGGTGCGTAAGGTGGATAACGAAAAAACCGGGCGCCGCAGGGTTGTTTACTTGCTGCTGTCCGTTTTGGTGGCCGCTGGCATCTGGCTGTACGCTGACCTGACTAGCGGGACCAACGGCACGCCCCAGACTAAAACCAGGGAGTTTTTGGAAATTCCCATTGAGTATTTATATGAGAGCACCTTGACGGACCGGGGACTGATGCTGGTGGACGAGGATACGGACCGCACCATTGACCTGGAACTGAAGGGCACCCGGTGGCTGATTTCCAACCTGGACCGCTCCCACATCCGGGTCACCGCCAGCCTTTATGATGTGACCAGCGCCGGGGTGCAGCGGGTTAACTATGTTGTCAGCTTCACGGATTCCAGGTTTGGCAACAACGCCATCCAGAGGGAGGACGCCAGCATCAGCATGGCCCGGGTAAACATCAGCGAACTCTACAGCCGGACCGTCAACGTCAGCTGCGAGCTGGTGGGCAACGTGGCCGAGAGCTATTCCGCCGGGCAGGTGGAGCTCTCCCACACGGAAGTGGAGGTCCGGGGCCTCCAGGAGGACATCGACCCCATCAGCTACGCCAAAGTTACCCTGGACATCGGCAACAGCGCGGTGGAAACCGTGTCTCAGAACCTGGAACTTCAATTTTACGATCAGAACGGCCAGCTTTTGGACAAGGCGGACATCCACTCCTCGGTGGAAAGCGTCAAAGCCACGCTGCCAGTTTTCGTCACCAAGGAACTGCGCCTGGCTGTGGACTTCATCGACGCCCCCGGGTGCCGGGCCCGGAACACGGAATTTGTCATCGAACCCCCGACCATCGCCGTCTCCGGGGACGCCACTAAGCTCAAGGATGTGGAGACCCTGAAACTGAAGCCCGCTTACGACCTGCGGGAACTGGGGACCACGGCGTCGGAGAATTATACGACCACCAACTATCCCATCATCCTGCCGGACGGGTGCACCAACGTCAGCGGCGTAACCCGGGCGGCCCTGCGGATCCGGTTCAAGGACATGACCAACGCCACGGTTACTACAGAGAACATCTCCTGGCTGAACCTGCCGGAAGGGAAACAGGTAGAGGCGCTGACGGACAGCCTGGCGGTGAAGGTCTTCGGTACGGAGGCGGACGTGTCCGCCCTCACGGGGGAGGATATCGCCGTAACGGTGGACCTGGATGATTACTCCGCCGCCTCCGGCACCTACACCGTTCCCGCAGAGGTGACGGTGAACAAGGGAGACATTGGCATCAGCGGCCTGTATCAGGTTCAGATCACCATCCGGGAGGGCGCCGGGGAGCCGTCTGAGGAACTGCCGGACCCGCCGCCGGAGGAGGAAGCCTCCGGGGAGGAAACCAGTGGATAATACCCATGCTTGGAGGAAATCATGACACAAATCGCAACGGTTGAACGAATTTTGGACCCCGGCCACGCCGAGATTTCCGTTCCCCGGAAGTCCGCCTGCGGCCATGACTGCGAGGAGTGCGCCGGCTGCGGCGTCACGGGCGCGGCGGTCCACGCCCGGGCGCGGAACCCCATTGGGGCCGCCCCTGGGCAGAAGGTGGTGGTGGAGAGCAGCACCAAGAAGATGCTCCGCATCGTGGCCCTGGTCTACCTGATTCCAGTGGTGCTGTTCTTCCTGGGATACTTCGCCGCCATGGCGGCCACCGCCAGTGTGGCGGTCCAGTATACCGCCGCGGCAGCGGGCTTCGTTCTGGGCATTTTAGGAGCCATCGGCTATGACCGCCGCCTCCGGTCCAGGGGAGGGCTGTCTTTCACCATCGTCCGGCTGTTCTGATGTTCGGCTACGTCAGGCCGCCCCAGGACTTGCCGGAAGAGGAGCTGAAACGCTTTGGACGGGCCTACTGCGGCCTATGCCACACGCTGGGAGAACGCTATGGGACAGCGGCCCGGTTTATCCTGAATTACGACTTTACCTTTTTGGCCGTCCTGCTTTCGGACAAGGAGGAGGGGCCCATCCACCATGGCCGTTGCGCGGCCCACCCCGTCCACGGGCGGGACCGTCTGGAGAGCACGGAGGCCCTGGCCCTGGCGGCGGATGAGAGCGTGATTTTAGCCTACTGGCAAGCCAGGGACGGGATGGAGGACCACGGCTGGTTCCACGGCCTGAAATACCGGGGGGCCTCCGCCATCCTGGAGGGGGCCTACCGGAAAGCGGCTGAGGCCCGTCCGGAATTCGATGTGTCCACCCGCCGCCAGCTGGCGGCTTTGGCAGAATTGGAAAAGGCAAAGTGCGCTTCCATGGACCAGGCGGCGGATACCTTTGCCGTACTGCTGCAAGGGGCCGCCCAGGCGGTGGACGAGCCTGTCCGGCGCCGGGTGCTGGAGCAGGTTTTCTACCACCTGGGCCGCTGGGTCTATTTGGTGGATGCGGCGGACGACCTAAAAAGAGACGCCGCCTCCGGGAATTACAATCCGGTGGCCCTGCGCTACGGCCTGTCTGACGGCGTCTGGAGGGAGGAGGCCCGGGAGAGTTTTGCCTCTACCCTGGACCACTCCATCCATATGATGGCCACCGCCTTTGAGTTGTGGGACTTTGGCGTCTGGACACCGATTTTGGAAACCACCCTTTACACAGGCCTTTTCCGCGTGGGGAAGGCAGTACTGGACGGAACCTTCCGCAGGGGCGGAGGAAACAAGAGAGAAGCACAGGAGAAAAACACATGAACGATCCCTATCAGGTACTCGGCATTTCCGAAAGCGCCACGGATGATGAGGTCAAGCGGGCTTACCGGGAGCTGGCGAGGAAATACCATCCCGACAATTACCACGACAATCCCTTGGCGGACTTGGCCCAAGAGAAAATGAAGGAGATCAACGCCGCCTACGAGGAAATCAACCGGAGGCGCAGCGGGGGCAGGGCCTCCGGCCCCGGCTCTTCCTATGCCGGGGGCTGGCAGCAGTCCTATGGCTCCGGCGGGTCCTCTTCGGTGCTCCAGCAGGTCCGGGCCGCCATCCAAGTGGGCGACATTGCGCGGGCGGAGGCCCTGCTGAACAATGCCAGCGACCACAACGCCGAGTGGAACTTCCTCAAGGGCGCGGTGTGCTACCGCCGGGGCTGGATGGATGAAGCCATGCGGTATTATGAGACTGCCTGCCAGATGGAACCGGGTAATCCGGAATACCGGAGGGCGCTGAGCCTGATGCAGAACGGGGCGGCTTACCGTCCTGGAGGCGAGCCCTTCGGGACCCTGTGCGCCGGGAATCCCTGCTTGACCCTGTGCTGTGCCTATACGCTGTGCAACGGCGGCTACTGCTGCTTCATCTGAAAAATAGGGGGAGACCATCATGATCAAAAGCATGACTGGCTATGGCCGGGCGAAAGAGACGCGGAACAGTCGGGATATCACGGTGGAAGTCCGGTCGGTTAACAACCGTTACCTGGACTGCACGGTGAAGATGCCCCGACTGTATATCTTTGCCGAAGACGCGCTGAAACAGCGGGTCCAGCGGGCGGTCTCCCGGGGGAAGGTGGACGTGTTCGTCACGGTGGACGCCTCCGCCGCCGACGTGACCAAGGTAGACGTCAACCAAGAGCTGGCGGGGCAGTATGCCGCCGCCCTGAACCAGCTGGCCGGAGTCTGCGGCCCCACGGGCTACAAGGTGACGCCGGAGGCCCTGGCCCGGTTTCCGGATGTGCTTACCGTCACCAAGGCGGACGAGGACCTGGAGGCCGTCAGCGCGGACCTCTGCGCCGTGCTGGACGCGGCCCTGGAGGCTTTCAGTGATATGCGGGGCGTAGAGGGGGCCCGGCTGGCGGAGGACATCGGGAACCGCCTTACCGCGATAGAGGGCTACACCGCCCAAGTGGAGGCCCGTTCTCCGGAGACGGTGGCGGAGTACCGGGCCAAGCTCACCGCACGGATGCAGGAGGTGCTCCAAAGCGCCTCCATCGACCCCCAGCGCATTTTGACCGAGGCGGCCATTTATGCCGACAAGGTAGCGGTGGACGAGGAGACGGTCCGCCTGCGGAGCCACGTGGCCCAGCTGCGGACGATGCTGGAGGCCACGGAGCCCATGGGGCGGAAGATGGACTTCCTCATCCAGGAGGTCAACCGGGAGGCCAATACCATCGGCTCCAAGTGCGGCGATGTGTCCATTGCCCAAGTGGTGGTGAACATGAAGGCCGAGGTGGAGAAAATGCGGGAACAGGTGCAGAACGTGGAGTGAGTATGGAATTTATCAACATTGGCTTTGGAAGCGTAGTATCCCGGGAGCGGGTCGTGGCCATTGTAGGGCCTGATTCCGCCCCCATCCGCCGCATGACCCAGGAGAGCAGGGAGCGGGGGGTGCTTATCGACGCCACCTATGGGAGAAAAACTGCGTCCATTTTTATCATGGACAGCGGCCATGTGATTTTATCGGCCCTGCCAACCGGGAAGTTCGGCGCAGGGGAACAGGAGGAAGCATGAAAAAGGGAAAGACGTTCATCGTGTCCGGCCCCTCCGGCGTGGGAAAAGGCAGCGTGCTGAAAGTGCTGCTGGAAAAGCGGAAGGACGTTTACGTATCCGTCTCCGCTACTACCCGCCAGCCCCGGACCGGGGAGGAAAACGGCGTTCACTACCACTTCCTGGACGTGGACACCTTCCATGAGTGGATGGCCCAGGACGCGTTTTTGGAATATGCCGAATACGTGGGCAATTTTTACGGCACGCCTAAACGCTTCGTGGACGAGGCCATGGAGGCCGGGCGGGACGTGATTCTGGAAATTGACGTCCAGGGCGCCCTGCAAATCGCCCACAAGCGGCCCGATGCCGTCCTCATCTTTATCGCCCCTCCCAGCTGGGAGGAGCTGGCCCGCCGCCTGACCCTCCGGGGTACGGACAGCCCGGAGAAGATCGAAAAACGGCTCCTGCGGGCCAAGGTGGAGTGCCGGACCGCTGGGGCGTACCACTATTTTGTCATCAACGATACCATAGAAAACGCCGCCATGGAGCTGGACGCCATTATGACGGCGGAGCACTGCCGCTCTATGGAGCGTATGGAAATCATCAGCGGAAACTGATGGCCATATATTGAAAATAGAAAGGAAGTCGATGGACTATGATGCTGTATCCCGCCATGAGCAAGCTCAATTCCTATATTCCCAACCGCTATATGCTGGTGAACGTGGTGGCCCGCCGGGCCCGCCAGATTGCCGAGGAGGCCGAGGTAAACGGCCTGCACCTGGACGAAAAGCCAGTAACCCTGGCCATTCACGAAGTGGCCGACGGCAAACTCACCGCCGCCGATGAGGCCGCGTCCGCCGGAGAGGCGTAGCGCGCCGGGGATGGAGTCCGCGGCGGTTGTAAAAGTGGCGGTCAGCGCCGCACCCTATCACATTGATAAGCCCTATGACTACTTGGTCCCGGAGGACCTGGAGTCCCTGGCGGTCCCCGGCGTCCGGGTAACCGTGCCCTTCGGCCGGGGCAACCGGCCCTCAGAGGGGATCATCCTCACGCGGGGGGAAGGGACGAGGGCCCGGGGGCTGAAAGCTATTTCCACGGTACTGGACCGGGAACCCATACTGGACGGCGCCGGGCTGGCCCTGGCCCTCTGGATGCGCCAGCGGTACTTCTGCACCATGTCCGAGGCGGTCCGGGCCATCCTGCCCGCCGGGCTGTGGTACCGCCTCCAGGAAATCTGGCGGCTCCAGGCGGAACTGGACCCGGAGACGGCCAGAGCCGCTGCGGCGGGCATCCGCCTTGGGCCGGAGATTCTGGAGGCCCTGGAGCGTTCCGGCGGTTCCGCCGGGCTGGAAGCCCTGCGGGAGGCCCACGGCGACGAAGCCCTCCCAGCCCTCCGGGCTCTGGAGCGGGCGGGAGTCGTCTGGCATGAGACGGCGGCAAAGCAGAAAGTGGGAGACAAGACCCGCCGGATGGCGGAGCTTGCCCTCAGCGCTGAGGAAGCCCTGGCCTTGACGGAGGCGAAGCGCCGGACCTCTCCTGCCCGCTACGAGGTGGTAAAGCTGCTGGCCTCTAACGGAAAGACCGCCTGCGGGGAAATTTCCTATTTCACTGGCGCCTCCGCCAGAACCCTGCGGGGAATGGAAAAGGCGGGCTTGCTGGCCTTTTCCGAGGCGGAGGAGCTGCGGGTTTCCTTGCCGGAGCGGGTGGAACCAGGGCCCCCCATCGTGCTGAATGAGGAACAGCAAAGGGCCTTCCTCCAGCTCTGCGGGCTGGCCGGGGCGGGGCGCGCCTCCGGCGCCCTTTTGCAGGGTGTCACGGGCAGCGGAAAAACCCAGGTCTATTTGCGGCTGGTCCAGGAGATACTGTCCCAGGGGAGAACCGCCATTGTCCTGGTGCCGGAAATTGTGCTGACGCCTCAGATGATGGGAAAATTTTCCTCTTATTTTGGCGGGGACGTGGCCATGTTCCACAGCGGCCTCCGCATGACGGAACGCTACGACCAGTGGAAGCGCGTCCGCCGGGGAGAGGTCAAGGTAGTGCTGGGCACCCGTTCCGCCATTTTTGCGCCCTTGCGGAATCTGGGCGTCATCATTCTGGACGAGGAGCAGGAGGGCAGCTACCATTCGGAAAACCCGCCCCGGTATCACACCCGGGACGTTGCCAAATATCTTTGCGCCCGAGACAAGGCCCTGCTGGTCCTGGGCTCTGCCACGCCGTCCATTGAGACGGCCTGGGCGGCAGAAGAGGGGCAGTACCATAAAGCGCTGCTCCGCCGCCGCTACAACGAACAGAATCTGCCCCAGGTACTGATTGCGGACCTCCGCCAGGAGATCAAGGCCGGGAACCCCGGCCTTATTGGAGCGGAACTCCGGCGGGAGCTGGAGCGGAACCTGGAAGCGGGGGAGCAGAGCATCCTTTTTTTGAACCGCCGGGGCAGCAGCCGGATGCTGCTATGCGGGGAGTGCGGCCACGTGCCGGAGTGCCCCCGGTGCAGCGCCCCGCTGACCTACCACTCCGCCAATGGGCGGCTGATGTGCCACCATTGCGGCCACTCCCAGAGGGGCTTTGACGCCTGCCCGGCCTGTGGAGGCATGATGAAGCGCGTGGGAGCGGGTACTCAAAAGGTGGAGGAGGAACTGGCGGGCCTGTTTCCTGGCGCGGGCATCCTGCGGATGGATGCGGACACCACGGCGGGAGGCCATGAGAAGCTTCTGCGCCGTTTCGAGCGGGAGCGCATTCCCATATTGCTGGGCACCCAAATGGTGGCCAAGGGGTTGGATTTTGAAAACGTGACCCTGGTGGGGGTCCTGGCCGCCGATCTTTCCCTGTACCTGGAGCATTACCGGGCGGCGGAGCGGACCTTCAGCCTGCTGACCCAAGTGGTGGGCCGGGCGGGCCGGGGCGGCAAGTCCGGCCGGGCCGTCATCCAGACCTATACACCGGAAAACGACGTGATCCAGTGCGCCGCCCAGCAGGACTACGGCCGCTTTTTTGAGAATGAAATCCGGATGCGGCGGCTCCGCCGCCTGCCGCCCTTTGCGGACCTGTTTACCATCACTGTCTCCGGCGCGGAAGAAGGGGCTGTCCTCCGGGCGGCCATCGCCGTCCGGGACACATTGCGGCTGCGCTTCGGGGACAGCGAGGTCCTGGGCCCCGCCCCAGCCCCGGTGCTGAAGGTAAACAACCGTTACCGCTACCGCTGTTTGCTGACAGGGAAAAATGATAAAGAAACCCGGGAGGAGATCGGCGGGCTGATGCGGGCCTTCGCCGGAAACGGAGCCAACCGGGGGTTCAATATATTCGCGGAATGCAACGCCGCAGAGTAGGAGGTTCAAGGAATGGCATTGCGTAAAATCGTGGTGCAGGGGGAAGACTGCCTGAATAAGTCCTGCCGTCCGGTGACGGACTTTAACCGCCGCCTGCACACGCTGATGGACGACCTGCTGGAGACGCTTTCCGAAGCGGGAGGCGCGGGACTGGCGGCCCCACAGGTGGGTATTCTCCGCCGGGCCTGTGTGGTCATGGATGACGATACGGAGGAATACATCGAGCTGATTAACCCCTCCATCGTCGAGCAGAGCGGGGAGCAGACTGGCCCGGAGGGCTGCCTCAGCGTCCCGGGAAAGTGGGGGCTGGTAACCCGGCCCAGCTACGTCCGGGTCCGGGCGCAGGACCGGGATGGCAACTGGTTCGAGGTAGAGGGGGAGGGCCTGACGGCCCGCTGCTTCTGCCATGAGCTGGAGCACCTGGACGGCCACCTTTATACGGAACACATTGACCGCTTCCTGACGGACGAGGAAGTGGAGGAGTATTTCAACCAGGAAGAGGGGGCGGGCTGATGCGCATTCTCTTTATGGGCACGCCGGATTTCGCCGTGGCCTCTCTCCGCCGCCTGGTGGAGGACGGCCATGAGATCTGCGGCGTCCTCACCCAGCCGGACAAGCCGAAAAACCGGGGACATAAGCTGGCGCCAACGCCTGTAAAGGAATATGCCCTTACTAAGAGTTTGGCGGTTTACCAGCCCGTGACCTTGCGGAACACCGAGGGCTTGGAGCTGGTGCGTTCCCTGAATCCGGAGCTGATTGCCGTGGCGGCCTATGGAAAGCTGCTGCCGGAGGACATCTTGAATGTGCCGCCCCTGGGTTCCATCAACGTCCATTCGTCCCTGCTGCCCAAGTACCGGGGGGCGGCTCCCATCAACTGGGCGGTGTTGAACGGGGAGCGGGAGACCGGAGTATCCATCATGTATATGGCCAAGGAACTGGACGCGGGGGACGTGATCCTGCAAAAATCCACGCCCATTGGGGCGGAGGAGGATGCGCAGGCGCTCACCGCCCGTCTGGCGGAATTGGGGGCGGAAGCGCTTTCCGAGACCGTCCGGGCTTTGGCGGACGGGACTGCCGTGCGCATTCCCCAGGACCACGAAAAGCATACCTATGCCCCTATGCTGGGGAAGGAGCTCTCTCCTGTGGACTGGAAGCGTTCCGCCCATGAGGTCAGCTGCCAGGTCCGGGGGCTGATTCCCTGGCCCTGCGCCACTACGGATGCCATCAGCGGCGAGGAAATGAAACTCTATGCCGTGCAGGAAACCGGAGAGGAGACTGCGGCCCCGCCTGGCACGATTACGGCGGCGGGAAAGCAGGGGATCGGCATTGCCTGCGGCGACGGAAAGATTCTTCGCATAACGGAGCTCCAGGCCAAAGGCGGCAAGCGCATGGCCGCCGCCGCTTATTTATTGGGACATCCCATTCAACGCTAAAATTCGAGGGTGCTTATGCCTTATTATTATGGTGGCTATGGAACATTCCTGGCTAACAATGTCTATTTCCTCCTGCTGATTCCGGCGGTGCTCCTGTCCCTGTGGGCCCAGGCGCAGGTCAGCGGAAATTTCAGCAAGTACAGCAAGGTCCCCAACCGCCGCCGCCTTACGGGCGCCCAGGCGGCGGAGGCAGTGCTCCGGGCCCATGGGGCCTATGGCGTGGCCATCACCTCTACCTGGGGTAAGCTGACGGACCACTACGACCCCCGGGACAACACCATCTATCTCTCCCAGGACGTTTACGCCGCGTCCACTGTGGCGGCGGTAGGCGTGGCGGCCCATGAGGCGGGCCACGCGGTCCAGTACGCCGTGGGCTACGCCCCCATCCGCCTGCGGAGCGCCATTGTGCCGATTACAAACCTGGGTTCCCGCTGTTCCATGATCCTGCTGTTCATCGGGCTGCTGTTTTACAGCCAGAGCCTGTTCCTGGCGGGCATTCTGCTATTCTCCCTGACCACGTTTTTCCAGCTGGTGACCCTGCCCGTGGAGTTCAACGCCTCCCGCCGGGCCCTGGAGACCCTTGAGGGCCGGAACTTGCTGGACGATGAGGAGCTGGCCGGGGCCCGGAAGGTCCTCCGGGCGGCGGCGCTGACCTATGTGGCGGCGCTGCTGATGTCCGCCTTGCAGCTGCTGCGCTATGTCCTGATTTTCCTGGGACGGAATGGCCGCCGGGGCGGAGGCCGGGAATGAGCGCCCGGAGGGAAGCGCTGTCCGTCCTCACCGCCTGCCGGGTGCGGGGAGCTTGGGCGGACGCCGCGCTGAATACGCATTTGAAGGGGCTTTCCCCGGCTGACGCGGGGCTTTGCAGCCGGATTGTCTACGGAGTCATCCAGAATGAGACGTTGCTGGACTTTTATCTCGCGTCTTTCTGCTCTCAGAAGCTGGACCACCTTCAGCCGCCCCTGGCGGACGTACTGCGGATCGGGGCATATCAGATTCTGTTCCTGGACCGGGTGCCCGTCAACGCCGCCGTCCACACGTCGGTGGAGCTGGCCAAGGACGTGGGGCGGGGACAGGCGGCGGGCCTGGTCAACGCCGTCCTCCGGCGGCTCTGCCGGGAGAAGGCGTCCCTGCCCGCCATTCCGGAGCGGGACGAGGCCAAATACCTTTCCATCCGCTACAGCCACCCCAAATGGCTGGTAAAGCGTCTCCTGGCCCGGCTGGGCCGGGAGGGGGCGGAGGCGTTCCTGGCCAGCAGCAACCGCCAGCCCCCCGCCGCCGCCCAGGTCAACACCTGCCTCTGCACGGCGGAAGAGGCGGCCGGAGCCCTGGAAGAAGAGGGCGTCCGGGCGGAGCGGCATCCCTGGCTGCCGGACTGCTTGCTGCTGCAAGGCACGGGGGACCTGGAGCGCCTGAGGGCCTTCCAGAACGGCATGATTTACATTCAGGACCCGGCGGCCCGCCTGGCGGTGCTGGCGGCGGAGCTCCGGCCGGGAGGCCGGATGCTGGACGTCTGCGCCGCCCCTGGGGGGAAGTCCTTTGCCGCCGCCATTGCCACGGGGGGCCAGGGGGAAATCGTCGCCTGCGACCTCCATGAGAATAAGCTAAAGCGCATCCGGGAGGGCGCGGCCCGGCTGGGCCTCCGCTCTATCCGCGCCGAGGCCGCCGATGGGCGGATCTTCCGGGAGGAATGGCGGGACGCCTTTGACCTGGTGCTGGTGGACGCCCCCTGTTCCGGCCTGGGGATTCTCCGCAAGAAGCCAGATATCCGGCGGAAGAAAGCGGACAGCCTGTTTACCCTGCCAGTGATTCAAAGCGCCATTTTGGAAAACGCCGCCCGCTATGTCCGCCCCGGCGGGACCCTGCTCTACTCTACCTGTACCATCCTGCCGGAGGAAAACGAAGAGGTGGCGGATGCGTTTCTTGGAACCCACCCAGGGTTTTCCCGGGAACCCTTCACTCTGCCGGGCCACATTGGGGCGACGGAGGGACAGCTGACCCTTTGGCCCCACCTCCATGAAACCGACGGTTTTTACATCTGCCGCATGACGCGGCACGTTTGAGGCGAATCATGACCGATATCAAATCCATGACCCTGCCGGAACTGCGGGGCTTCCTCCAGAGCTTGGGGGAGCCCGCCTTCCGGGGAAAGCAGGTCTTCTCCTGGCTCAGCCGGGGAGCGGGCTCCTTTGACGAGATGTCCAACCTCCCCCTGTCCCTGCGGGAGCGCCTGAAAGAGGCCTGCCTTCTATGTGCCCCCAAGGCGGCCCGGAAACAGTCCTCCGCCAAGGACGGCACCATCAAGTATCTTTGGCGCCTGGCGGACGGCAACTGCGTGGAATCCGTTCTGATGCGTTACCGCCACGGGAACACCGTCTGCATTTCCTCCCAGGTGGGATGCCGGATGGGATGTGCCTTCTGCGCGTCCACCATTGCCGGAAAGGTCCGGGACCTGTCTCCGGGAGAACTGCTTGACCAGGTGGTTTTTACACAGAAAGACTCCGGGGCTCCCATTTCCAACATTGTGCTGATGGGCATTGGCGAGCCCATGGACAACCTGGACGCCGTGCTGAAATTTTTGGAGATCGTGAATCATCCCGACGGGATGAACATCGGGATGCGGCACATTTCCCTGTCCACATGCGGCGTCCTGCCCGGCATTCGCCGTATGGCAGAGCTGGGGCTCCAGCTGACGCTGTCCGTCTCCCTCCACGCGCCGGACAGCGAAACCCGCTCCCGCTTGATGCCCGTCAACCGGGCCTACGATGTGGAGGAGCTGTTTTCCGCCTGTCACGCCTATTTTGAAAAGACCGGGCGGCGGATTTCCTTTGAGTACGCCATGATCGACGGCGTGAACGACCAGGACTGGCAGGCGGACCTCATTGCCAAGCGGCTCCGGGGGATGCCCGGCCATGTGAACCTGATCCCGCTGAACGATGTGGCGGAAAGCCCCTTCCGGCCCTCCCGCCGGACGGCGGCATTTCAAAAACGCCTGGAATCCCACGGCCTCACTGCCACCGTGCGGAGGAGCTTGGGTGGAGATATAGATGCCGCTTGCGGACAACTCCGCAGGAAGGCAGAGAAAGGGGAGGATTCCCAATGATGAACCTATGGAGCATGACGGACGTGGGCCTGGTCCGCAAAGAGAATCAAGACGCCTACGCGGTAAAGACGGCCTTTGGCCACACAATCTGCGTGGTCTGCGACGGCATGGGGGGCGCCGCTGGCGGGCAGCTGGCCAGCCGCATCGCCGTGGACACCTTTTCCGCCGAGATGGAAAAGCGCCTGTCCCAGGAGGCCAAGCCGGACCGGCTGCGGGAGGTTTCCGTAGTAGCGGTGGCCTTAGCGAACCGCGCCGTGCGGGAGGCCGCCAGAACCTCGGAGGATTACCAGAACATGGGGACCACCCTGGTGTCCGCCGTCTCCTTTGACGGCGGCGTAGTCATCGCCAACGTAGGGGACAGCCGTGCCTACCATATCAACCGGGAGCGCATCCTTCAGGTGACCCGGGACCACTCCCTGGTGGAACACATGCTGGAACGGGGGGATATCACCGCCGAGGAGGCCCGCCGCCATCCCAACCGGAACCTCATTACCCGGGCCCTGGGCCCGGATGTGGACCCGGAGTGCGATTGCTACACCTGCCAGCTCTTGCCGGGGGATTTTCTCCTGCTGTGCACCGACGGGCTGGTGAACACCGTGACGGACGAGGAGATCATGCGGGAGGTCCTCCACGGCGACACGAACACCTGTATGGAACGCCTGCTGGCCATCTCCAAGAGCCGGGGCGCGTCGGACAATGTCACCGTTGTCCTGGCAAAGAAACTCTAAGGAAGGAGGAGCTGCATGGATCAGTACATTGGAAAAATGCTGGACAACCGTTATGAAATTCTGGAACGCATCGGTACCGGAGGCATGGCGGTGGTCTATAAGGCAAAGTGCCATCGGCTCAACCGCCTTGTGGCGTTGAAAATATTGAAAAGCGATCTGGCCCAGGACGAGGACTTCCGGCGCCGCTTCAACGCGGAGTCCCAGGCCGTGGCCCAGTTGTCCCATCCCAACATTGTGTCGGTCTACGACGTGAGCCGGGGAGGGGACACGGAATATATCGTCATGGAACTCATTGACGGCATTACGCTGAAGCAGTATATGGAGAAACGGGGCCAGCTGAACTGGCGGGAGTCCCTGCACTTCATTACCCAGATCATGCGGGGCCTCAGCCACGCACACAGCCGGGGCATCGTCCACCGGGACATCAAGCCCCAAAACGTCATGGTCCTCCGGGACGGCAGTGTGAAGGTGGCCGATTTTGGCATCGCCTGCCTGGAGAACTCCGCCCAGACCCTGACCCAGGAGGCCCTGGGCTCCGTCCACTATATCTCGCCGGAGCAGGCCAGGGGGGAGCGGACTGACGCCCGGAGCGACATCTACTCCTCCGGCGTGGTCATGTACGAGATGCTCACCGGGCGGCTGCCTTTCGAAGGAGACTCCGCCGTGTCCGTGGCCATCCAGCACCTCAGCGCCGTGCCCCTGGCGCCCCGGGAGCTGAATCCGGAGATTCCGGCCCAGCTGGAACTGATCTGCATGAAGGCCATGACCCCGGATCTCAGCCGCCGCTATGCCTCCGCCGACTCCATGATTGCCGACCTGGAGGATTTCCGGAAAAATCCCAACATCAATCTGGACTTTACCATGATGGACCTCCGGCCAGAGGAACCCGCGGAGCCCACGCAGCCCATCCGGACTTATGACCGGACCCTCCACCCCACGCCCAAGGGCCGGGAACGGGAAACGGACCGGGCCCGGGAGCGTTGGCGGGACTATGGGGAGGACGACTACGATCCGCCCCGCCGGGGCGGCGGAGGCGCCGGGGTAAAGGTGCTGGTAGGCGTGGCCATTGTGCTGGCCCTGGCCCTGGCGGCGGTACTATTCAAGATGGTTTCCGAGTCCATCCAGCAGCAGAGCCAGGAGCCCCAGACCTTTGTCGTGCCCTCCGTGCTGGGGTATACCCCGGAACAGGCCGCTAATATGGCCGGAGTGAAGGATATCTTTACCCTGGTGGAAAAGGGGAGCGAGTTCAGCGACGAGTATCCCAAGGGGACCATTATCCGGCAAAACCCAACAGATGGAAGCCACCGGAAGGGCAGCAACCTGACCATTGAGGTATGGGTCAGTGCGGGTGAGGACGTCGGCGTCATGCTGGACGTGACCAACAAGACCGTGGCCCAGGCCAATGTGATGCTGAAAAGCCTGAAGGAGAAATACGACCTGGAAATTCTCGCCGACGAGGTGGAAATGGAGTTCAGCGACGAGATCACCGAGGGCTTTATCATCCGCAGCATCCCCGCTGAGGGCGAGGAACTGAAGGACGGGGACGTCGTCCGCCTGATTGTCAGCAAGGGACGGGACACCAAGCCTGTGTTGGTTCTCAACTTCGTCGGCATGCAGATCGACGCGGTCCTGCGAACCCTGGGAGATACCCTGCACCTGACCTGCGGTGAGGGCGATATCGAATACGTGGAAAGCGAAGCCGAGCCCAACAGTGTGATTTGGCAGAGCCTGGAGCCTCTCACAACTGTGGAAGAGGGGGACACCATCCAATTCCGCGTCAGCGCCGGAATCACAAATAAGACGATTGAGCTCTATTTCAATCTGCCCCAGGATGACCGTACCACCGTTTCGGTACGGGTTTACGTGGGGGATGAGCTCAATCCGCAGTTTGACGAACGGGTCAGCACGGCCGACGGCGTAGTCCGCGTCCCGGAACTGACGGGGTCCGGCACCCAGATGGTCAAGGTTTACTTTGACGACACACTGGATCAGGAGCAGAGCCACGAGGTTCAATTCAGCTGATATGACGGGACGGATTCAAAAGGCCCTCAGCGGCTTCTATTACGTGGACATCGGCGGGACCATCCTGGCCTGCCGGGCCAGGGGGAAATTCCGTAAGGAAGGGATTTCCCCCCTGGTGGGGGACCGGGTGGAGCTCCGGGAACTTGGGGGCGGAGAGGGCTTTGTGGAGAAGGTTCTGCCCCGGAGAAACGTCTTCTCCCGGCCGGCCGTGGCCAACATCGACCAGCTGGTGGTCATTGCCTCCGCCGCCATTCCCAGGACGGACCCCTTCCTTATTGACCGGGTGGCCTCCATCGCCGCGCTGAAGGACTGCGCTGTGGCGGTCGTGCTGAACAAATGCGACTTGGACCCGGCGGACGCCTTGTATGACATTTACCGTGCCTCCGGCTTTCCAACCTTGCGGGTCAGCGCGGAAACCGGGGAGGGCATCGAGGATTTGAAGGGTTTGATATCCGGAAAGTTATCTGCCTTTACAGGCAATTCCGGCGTAGGAAAATCCAGCATTTTAAATGCCCTGGATACGGATTTTCACCTACAGGTAGGAGAGGTCAGCACCGCCCTGGGACGGGGACGGCACACCACCCGCCATGTCGAGCTGCACCGCCTCTCCTGTGGAGCGGAGGTGGTGGATACCCCAGGTTTTTCTTCCTTTGACGGGGCGGAACTGAACTTGGAGCTGAAGCGCCGCCTGCCGGAGACGTTCCGTGAGTTTGCGCCCTTCCTGGGCCAGTGCCGTTTTGTGGGATGCAGCCACACCCGGGAGAAAGGCTGCGCTGTCCTGGAGGCTCTCCGCAAAGGGGATATCCAAAAGAGCCGCCACGATAGCTACCTCCGCCTCTGCGAGGAGCTGAAGCCCCTTCAAGATTGGCAGGAAAAAAAGTGATGCAGCCCCGCCTCATGTTTGAGGCGGGGTTTTTCACACCATGGACGGCCCTGCCGTATATACTGGAAAGGAAGGAAAGGAGGCGTGCCGCGATGGGTTGTGGAAATGGAGGCTTTGGCGGCAATTGGGGATGCGGGAACGGCGGCGGAGGAGCCCGCCTGCTGGGCCTTTTCGCCGTGGCCCTGGGAGCGGGAATTTTGATTGCCGCCGTATTTCCAGTGGGCGTGCTGATGTTCCTGGTTGCGTTCCTGCTGATTGGCTGCGGCTTTGTCTGCTGCCGCCGTTGATTCTTTTTTAGGAAAAAAGGAATCAAACAGGCCTTTGCGCGCTGTCCAAATTATCGGTTCTCCAAAACTGCCGGATGGAAAAGCGTGGGTAAACTTAAGACCTTAAAACGGAGAGGAGGCATCGTATGAATATCGTGGTCTGGAAGTCCCCTAAAATGCTCCGGGGCATTCTGAAGAAGATTTTCAAGGTCTGAAACATATCCCGCCCCGGCGGCGCATAGAGTAGGACATGGATTCTATACCTGCCGGGAAAGGAAGGAGTTCTACATGGAACTGGATTTGAAAAATGTGTCTTTGGACGCCTATGACACAGGCGGGGAATTGACCCTGGCGCAGGAGGAGACCGCAGAGACGATCGTGCCGGACTATTGTCCTGATATTGCCCGCATTATCGAAACGGACGGGAAGGTCTACCTCCACAGCCGGGAACTGCGGGACGGGAAGGCGGAGCTCTCCGGAACGGTCCGGGTCACGGTGCTTTATACCCCCGACGGAGAGAGCGGCGTCCGGACACTGGAATTCGCCATCCCCTTTACCGTCGAGAGTGACAGCCGGGCCCTGCCAGGCTGCCAGCATCTGACGGCGGAAACAGAAACGGAATTTCTGGAGGCCCGGATGCTGAATCCCCGGAAGATTTTCACCCACTGCAAGCTGGTGACCCATGTGACTGGATATCAGCGCAAACCCCTGGTGTTCTGCGCGGATACGGAGGCGGAGCCAGGGCTCCAGGTGGAAAAACGCCAGGAGGGGCAGCACGCAATCCTTTTGACCCACATTGTGGAAAAGGATTTTACCTTTACAGAAGAAATGAATCTCTCACCAGGCCGGGAGGGAGCAGCGGAGCTGTTGAACAGCCAGGTTTCCAGCTCTGTCACGGAGACAAAGATCGTGGGGAGCAAGCTGATCTTCAAGGGTGTTTTTTCCGTCAGCCTGCTCTACCGGGACAACAATGGCGGATGCGGTTCCGCCTCTGCGGAGCTGCCCTTTTCCCAGATTATGGAGGTGGAGGGGGCCGTGGAGGGTTCCGCTGCCAGCTTGCAGATGCAGCTCACCGGGACAGATTTGCAGATTGACGGCGACGACCCGGAGGGCCGGCAGATTGCCGTGACGCTGTATCTCCATGCCACGGCCCTGCTCCGGGAGGAACAGGAACTGACTTTGCTCAGCGACCTTTATTCCACCGCCTACGATGTGGCTTACGAGGCGGCGCCGCTGAATATCACCAGCTTCTGCGAGAACCTGACCCGCCGCCAGACCCTGCGGGAGGTATTGGAAATCGGCGTGGTGGCGGAGTCCATCCTGGCCCTGTCTGCCAAATGCGGCGCGGTATCCGTCAGCCGGGAGGGGAACCTGGCGGTGCTCCGGGCCGGAGTAACGGTCCGGGCCATGTATTTAGACGAGGGCGGCGTGCCCTTGGTAGCGGAGCGGAACATCGACGCTGGCTGCCAGCTGGAACTGCCAGAGGATTGCCGGATTACCGCCCGGGCTGTCTGTGCCGAGGAGGTCCAGGGCACCCTGGGAGACCGGGGCATCGAAGTCCGCTTCCCGGTGGACTTCCACGTGGAAGCGGCGGCCAGGGTGAAGCGGGTCTGCGTCTCTTCCGCCAAGCTGGACACGGAAACCACCAAAGACCTGGGCGGCGCGCCCTCCCTGGTACTGCGGTGCATCGGGCGGCAGGAGAGTGCCTGGGACCTGGCGAAAAAGTACAATACCACCATCTCGGCCATCCTCTCAGCCAACCAACTGGAGGGGGAAGAGGAGATCCGCCAAGACCAGATGCTGCTGATTCCCAGGAAAAGAGCATAAAAAAGAGCGCGGGAGATTTCTCCCGCGTTCTTTTACTCATATACTCATATACTCATATACTCATACATCCCTTTTGCTTTACGGTTATTGGATTTCAGCCATTTGCATACCGGGAGAGGAACTGCCTCGTCCGTTCCTCCTTGGGATGGTCGATGACCTCCTTGGGGTCACCCTGCTCCACGATGACGCCGCCGTCCATGAAGATCACCTGGTCCGCCACGTCCCGTGCAAAGGCCATTTCGTGGGTGACGATGATCATGGTGGTTTTCTGTTCCGCCAGGGAACGGATAACCCGCAGGACCTCTCCGGTGAGCTCCGGGTCCAGGGCGGAGGTGGGCTCGTCGAAGCAGAGGATATCCGGATGAAGGGCCAGCGCCCGGGCAATGGCCACCCGCTGCTGCTGGCCGCCGGAGAGCTGGTGGGGATAGTGCTCCGCCCGGTCGGCCAGGCCCATCCGGGCTAGCAGCTCCCGGCCCGCCTTCACGATATCCTCCTTGTTTTCGCCGCCCCGCTCCTTGGCCAGCAGTTCCCGGGCCAGGGTGATATTTTGCAGGGCCGTGTACTGGGGGAAGAGGTTGAAATTCTGGAATACCAGGCCGAAGTGGAGCCGCTTCTGGCGGATATCCCGCTCCGCCTGGGTAGAGGGGTCCGATGCGTCAAAGATCACGCCGCCCTTCACGGCAATGGTGCCGTGATCCGGCCGCTCCAGGAAGTTCAAGCAGCGGAGCAGGGTGGTCTTGCCAGAGCCGGAGGAACCGATGATGGAGAGGGCCTGGCCCTCTTCCAGGGAAAAGCTGATATCGCTGAGGACCTGGGTGTCCCCGAAGTGCTTCTCAATGTGTTGGACTTCTAAAATCGCCATCGCCGTTAAACTCCTCTCAACGGAAATATTCCAGCTTCTTTTCCAGCTTCCCCAGCAGGATGGTTGCCACGCCGCTGAACGCCAGGTAGTACGCCGCCGTGAAGAACAGCGGCCACACCAGCCCCGCGTAGCCCTGGTTGCCCTTCATGAAGGACTCGCCCATCCAGATGACTTCCTGTAGGGCGACCACCCGGGCCAGGGAGGTGTCCTTGACCAGGGTGATGATCTCGTTGGACATGGGAGGCACGATGCGCTTGATCATTTGCAGCAGCGTGACCTTGAAGAAAATCTGCCGCTTTGTCATGCCCAGCACCAGCCCGGCCTCTTGCTGGCCGGAGGGAACGCCCTGGATGCCGCCCCGGTAGATCTCCGAGAAATAGCAGGCGTAGTTGATGACGAACGCCACCGACACAGCGGTGAAGCGCCCGGACTCGCCGCCGCTCCAGATGGGGAATCCCTTTAGGCCGGGCACATAGTAAAGGGCAATAATTTGGAGGACCAGAGGCGTACCCCGGACCATCCAGACCAGGGTTTTGGTCAGCCATCGCAGGGGAGGGATGCGGCTCATAGAGCCGAAGGAGATGACCAGCCCCAGGGGGACCGCCCCTACCAGCGTAACGAAAAAGAGCTGGATGGTCTTGATAAAGCCCGTGTTCAGTGCGGACAAAACCGTCTGGAATTCAGCGGAACCGAAAAAAGAAAACATGGAATCGTCCTCTCATTGGAATTTTCGGGGAGGAAAACTGTCCAAAGGCAGAGAGGGGAGCCTCTCTGCCTTTGAGGATTTCAGTTGTCCGGGGCTTATTCAAGAATCAGGGATTCCTGCACGCCGTATGTGGTGCCAGTCTCCAGGACGGAACCGTCGGCAATGGCGGCAGCCCAGAAGCTGTTCCACGCCTCCACCAGATCGGACCCCTTGCGGAAGCCCACGCCGTATTCCTCGGACTCCAGGCCCTGGGCGGTGTTCAGATTGACGGTGTATGTAAGGTTCTCATAATTGGTCCCTTCGCCGATCATGGCTCCGGCCATCAGCAGGTCGATGACGGCGGCGTCGGCGGTACCTGCGGAGACCTCCATCAGTGCGTCGGCCTGCTTGGCCACGGCGGTGGTGACAGCGCCCAGGGCTTCGGCGGCATCCTCTCCGGCGGAGCCGGATTCCACAGCCACATTCAGGCCCTCCAGGCTGGTTAAGTTCTCAAAGTCCGCAGCCTTGCTGGAGGGAACCACCAGCACCTGGGCATTGAGGCAGTAGGCGTTTCCGGTGTCCATAGCCGCTTTGACTTCGTCGTTCAGGGTCATGCCATTCCAGACGCAGTCGATGCTTTTGGCGTCCAGTTCCATGACCTTATAATCCCAGGTGATCTCCTGGAATTCCACCTTGACGCCCAGGCTCTCTGCGAAAGCGGAAGCCATGTCGGCGTCAAAGCCGATCCAATTGCCATCAGCGTCCCGGTAGTCCATAGGGGCAAAGTCCGTCATGCCCACCACCAGGGCACCCTTGCCCTGGACATAGGCCAGGTCGCTTTCGGCGTCCGCCTGTCCGCTTCCGGTGTCTCCGGTCTCCGGGTCCTCCGGGGCGGCGGCTGAAGTGTCCCCGTTTTCCCCCGGGGCGGAATTTCCTTCCTTGCCGCCGCAGGCGGCCAGGCTCCAGACCATAGCTAGAGCCAGCAGAAGAGCCCAAAACTGTTTGCTTTTCATCATGTCTTCATCCTCCAGATTGGAACGGGCAAGTCCGTTCGTTTAATACATTAGCAGTTTACCATATTAAAGAACCGCTGTAAAGCATGATTTCGACCAAATCAGTCTGGACAGCGGGGAATCTTCCTTGTGCGTTTTCTCCAAAACAAGACGGGCCGTCATACTTTCTGCCGGACGGGCATAGATTGGGAACATGAATATGGAGCGGAAAAAGGACGGGATGCTATGAATACGACCATCTATCAGAATATCGCCACCCGCACGGCGGGGGATATCTACATCGGCGTGGTGGGCCCGGTACGGACCGGAAAGTCCACCTTCATTAAGCGCTTCATGGAAACCCAGGTCATTCCCAACATTGAAAACGTGTACCGCAAGGAGCGGGCCCGGGATGAACTGCCCCAGAGCGGCTCCGGCAGGACCATCATGACGGCGGAGCCCAAGTTTGTCCCAGAGGAGGCGGCCCAGGTGCAGCTGCCGGATGGCGCGTCCTTCTCCGTGCGGCTCATCGACTGTGTGGGCTACATGGTCCGGGGGGCCATCGGCCAGTTTGAGGACGACGCTCCCCGGATGGTCACCACCCCCTGGTACGACCATGAGATACCCATGACCGAGGCGGCGGAAATCGGCACCCGGAAGGTGATCTCGGAGCACTCCACCATCGGAATCGTCATCACCACCGACGGCACAGTTTCCGACATTCCACGGGAGGACTACCTGGAGGCGGAGGAACGGGTAGTCCGGGAGCTCCAGGAGATGGGGAAGCCCTTCATCGTCCTGCTGAACTCTGTGGACCCCAAAAGCGACCGGGCGGAGGCCATTGCCCGGGACATCGCCTCCCGTTATGAGGTAAACTGCGTCCCGGTAAACTGCCTGGACCTGGGGGAGGAGGACGTGGCGGACATCCTCAAGGCCGTCCTCTATGAGTTTCCCATGCAGGAGCTGGACCTCTTCCTGCCCCCCTGGGTGGACGCCCTGCCCACGGAGCACCCCATCAAGGCCAGCCTTTACGACGCAGTGCGGCAGGGAACCTCCCAGCTCCAGCACATCCGGGAGGTGGACGGCGTCATTGCCGCCCTGGGGGAATGCGAAAATATCAGTGAGGCCAAAATCACTTCCATTGACTTAGGTACTGGCGTGGCGGCAGCCAGCCTGAGCCTGCCCCGGGAGCTGTTCTATCACACCTTGTCGGAACAATCCGGCTTCGAGGTAGGGGACGACGGGGACCTGATGAGCTTGCTGACCCGCCTGGCGGCGGTGAAAGCGGAGTACGACAAAGTAGCCGGAGCCCTGCGGGACGTGAAGGAAACGGGGTACGGCATCGTGGTGCCCAGCATCGGCGAGCTGAAGCTGGAGGAGCCGGAGATCATGAAACAGGGGGGCCGCTACGGCGTAAAGCTGAAAGCCAGCGCTCCCAGCATCCACATGATCCGGGCGGACATCGAGACGGCGGTGTCGCCCATCGTGGGGAACGAGAAGCAGTCCGAGGACATGGTGAACTATCTCCTCCAGGAGTTCGAGGGGGACACCAGCAAAATCTGGCAGTCCAATATCTTTGGCCGGAGCTTCCACGAGCTGGTCAGCGACGATCTCCAAGGCAAGCTGAAACGGATGCCGGAGGACGCCCGGAAAAAGCTCCAGGAGACCCTGACCCGCATCATCAACGAGGGCAGCGGGGGGCTCATCTGCATTATTCTATAACAAAAACGGGCATGGGAAAACCATGCCCGTTTTTCTGCCATCATTATGGGAGCTCCTCCGGCAGGGGCTTCCGCGCATATTTCAGGAATTCCTCCCGGACAGCGCCAAATTTCATGTAAGCCTTCCGGCCTTCCGCCAGGGTCATGCCCTGGTTTTCATCACTGGGCCGATCCCCGCCGGGATCAAACACGTCGTTTTCCCAGAAGCACACTGGACAGATATAGGCGGGGGCGTCCTCCTTGGAAACGGGGAAGGTTTTGCAGCCGCAGCAGGGGCAGGGGAATTTCCCCAGCGCGGGCGGCGGTTCCGTAGGTTCCGCCAGTTCCGGCGGCAGTTGACCCGGCGCGGAGTCCTGTTCCTGGACTGCCATTGGAGGGAACATCCGCTTTTCCCTCACAGCGCCGTCCCATTCTTCGGCGTGTAAAGCCGGGATAAATCAACGTCCTCCAGTTCCAAGAGAAAGCGCTTTTTCTCCACGCCTCCAGCATAGCCCGTCAGTCTTCCGTCCGCCCCCACCACCCGGTGGCAGGGAATGATAATCGAGATGGGGTTGTGCCCCACGGCCCCGCCCACCGCCTGAGGGGAAGCAGGGACGCCGGAGGCTTTTAATTTCTCTGTCAAGCCCCCATAGGTAGCAGTCTCTCCAAGGGGAATCTCCAGCAGCAGCTTCCACACCCTCTGCCGGAACGCGCTTCCCTTGGGAGCTAAAGGCGGCAGGGGAGGGAGGGCCCGCTTCTCAAAATACGCGTCCAGCCAGGCCGCCGCCTGGCGGAAAACCGGCAGGTCCGGCCGCTCCTCCGCCCCCGCTTCCAGCCCGGCGGCAAAATACTTCTGGCCCTCCAGCCAAAGCCCGGTAAGTTCCTCCCCGTTGGAGGCCAAGGACAGGGAACCCAGGGGGGAGGCCAGTTTTGTCAGGTAAGTCATATACGGTGCCTTCCTCTCTTGAGAATGTCTTCATTATACCAGAACAAACGTATGAGTGCAAGCCCTTTTTCCGCCCGCTCTTGCAAGGAGCCCCGACTCGTGCTACTATTATAGAAACTGGAAATCAAACTGGAACGGAAGGAGCGCTCTCCATGCTGCTTGCTATTGATGTGGGCAACTCCAACACCTCGGTGGGGCTTTTCGACAAAAACAAAACCCTGCGCTTTTTGGCCTCCCTGGACACGGACAGCCGGAAAACCGCCGACCAAATCAGCATCGACCTGATGAACCTTTTTACCCTCTATCATTTCAGCTATCAGGACGTCACCGGGGCCATCCTGTGCAGCGTCGTCCCTCCGCTGAATTTCATGATGGAGAAAGCCCTGACCCGCCTCCTGGGAAAGCCTCCCATGGTGGTGGGTCCCGGGGTAAAAACTGGCCTGAATATCCGCCTCACGGTCCAGACCCAGGTGGGAGCGGACATTGTGGCGGACGCCGTGGCGGCACTGGAGAAGTTCACGCCCCCTATCATCACCATTGACATGGGAACGGCCACTACCATCGGCGTTATTTCCGAGGGCCGGACCTACGAGGGAGGTCTCCTCCTGCCGGGGGTCAACGTCTCTTTGGAGGCATTGAGCCGCCGGGCGGCCCAGCTTCCCGACATCTCCCTCCAGCATCCCAAATCCCTTATCGGGAAAAATACCGAAGACTGCATGCGCTCCGGTATCGTGTACGGCACCGCGGGTATGCTGGACGGCATCATTGACCGCATCCGCGAGGAGTTCCCGGGCCGGGAGGCCAGCGTGGTGGCCACAGGGGGAAATGCCCCGGTGATTGTGCGCTATTGCCGCAACCGGATTCTCTATGACAAGTTCCTCCTGATGGACGGGCTTTGGACCATCTACCAGAAGAACCGCTGACGGCAGCCTCCTGCGGTTCTCCCTGCGGCAGAAGTTCCAGGCCTGTTTGGGAGGTTCCAGCCGTCCGCCAGGGGGCGGACGGCTTTTTTTGGCAAACCAGGCCAAACAGGGGAACGCCCGCCCATTTTTCCCGTCTATATCAGTGAAGGGCCCTTCCAGCAGACATGAAAGGGGAGAGATCATGGAAGACCATGCCATCGTGGACCTATACTGGTCCCGGAACCCGGAGGCCATCCGGAGGACTGGGGAGAAATACGGCGGCTACTGCCGTGCTATTGCCCGGAACATCCTGCCGGACCGGCGGGACGCCGAGGAGTGCGTGAACGATACCTGGCTGAACGCCTGGAACGCTATGCCGGAGAACCGTCCTAGCCTGCTGGCCCCGTTCCTGGGGAAGATCACGCGGAATCTGGCATTTACGCGCTGGCGGGCGGGCCGTGCGGAGAAGCGGGGCAGGGGAGAACTGCCCCTGGTCCTAGACGAGCTGACGGAGTGCGTTTCAGGGGAGGACACCCTCCAGGCTGTGGAGGCGGTGGAACTGGAGGAGACGGTAAACCTCTTTCTCCGCACCCTGCCGGAGCGGGAGTGCAGCGTGTTTCTCCGGCGCTATTGGTTTACGGAGCCTGCGGCGGACATTGCCAAGCGTTATGGTATGCGGGAGGCTACCGTACGGACCAGCCTGTTCCGCAGCCGGGAGAAGCTGCGGCGCTATTTGGAAAAGGAGGGCTTGCTATGAAGAATCAGGAACGGCTGTTTCTCGCCATTGGCGGGGCGGACCCAGAACTGGTAGCCCGCAGCGGGCGGAAGGGCCGGAACCGCTGGCCCAGGTACTGCCTGGCTGCCGCGGCCTGCCTGGCCCTGGTGCTGGCCCTGGGCCGTGTCCTTCCTGCGTGGACAAAACCGCCCACCGCCGCCACGCCGGACCTTCCGGTGATCCAGGACCCGGACACCGCTGGACTGCCAGACCAGCCGAAGCCGGAACCTGGCGGCCAGCAGTTCATTTTACCGGAACAGGGCAGTGAGATCGGGACCCTGCGGCTGCTGAGCTATGCCCCGCAATCCCAGGAGAAGACCGTGGATTTCCTTATCTATGTCAACGAAGAGCAGTTTTCTATCCGTGAAGAAAATGGACTTTACAGCATTAGAAGTACCAATCCTTTGCCGGAGAATTTCCCTGAGATGGGGCTGGATATCCTCCATCTGTCCGGCACGGCTCCCGATGCGGCCGCATCGGATGCGGAGGATGCCCTGAAAGGCCGTTACAGGGAGGTGGCTTCGGAGGAAATGACCGCCGCCCTGCCGGGCAGCCGATACCTCCGGGCCAGCGCGGGCACGGACTGGGATTCCGGACAGGTGGAGCTCTGGTTTGTCTCTGACGGACAGGGAGGAACTTTCGTCCTCACCTCCCGCTATTTCCTGGAGGCGGAGGAGGGCATGGGCATGCGCTTCCGGGACATGGTTTCCAGCTTCCGGGTCATCCCTCTGAACCTGGTGATGCCAGGATGGATGGATTCCCTTTATGAGGCGGCGGACCGCCTGTTCCCGGCGCTGCTGTCCGGCAACCTCTCCGGCGTGTCCGACCTGCTGGCGGAAAACGCGGACGCGGACGCCTATGGCCAAAACGTCTGGGACTATGTCACCATTGCCTCCGTGGATTATACCCTGGACAACGATGAGGATCCCGCCTCCGCTATCGTTTCCGTCAAGCACCGCCTGAACCTGGAGGAAGGGGAGAGCTACTACTATCTGACCATGGAACTGGTCCGGCAGGATGGCCAGTGGCGGCTGGCCTGGTCTGGGATTGAGAAATAGAGGAAAAACGCCCCGCTCGCATGAGCGGGGCGCTTTCAGCAATGCGGGAAGTTACTTCGCCAGAACCTTCTTCAGCTTGGCAAACCGGGGCAGGGAGTCCTGCTTGGGCAGCTTGGGCTCACCCTGGACCAGGGGCAGCACGTAGTCAATGAAGGGCTTTTCCACGCCGTTGCGGGCGGCATTGATCCACTCCAGGGGCACCTTTTTCTCAGTGTTGGCCACGTCTGTCAGGCCCAGCAGCTTGGTCTTGCAGACATACTGGCCATTCTCATAGCTCCGCTCGAAGCCCACCATTTTATCCGTGATGCCCGCCACGGCATTTTCCACGGCGGCCTTGCCGGACATGAAGGATTCCTCAATGTCGGTTTCAGAGGCCAGGTGCGCGCCGCAGCGCTGGAGCAGGCTCAGCTCGATGCCCCGGACCTTGGCTCCAGTTTTCTGCTTCACGGCGTCGGCCAGCATGGCGGCAAGGCCCCCCAGCTGGGCGTGGCCAAAGCCGTCGGTGGCGGAGGTCTTCGCCTCGGAGACGAAGGAACCGTCGGCGTAGTGGATGCCCTCGGAGACGGCTACCATGCAATTGCCCTTCTCTTTATAAATGCGGTCCACATCGGCCAGGAACTGGTCCATGTCGAAGTCCGCTTCGGGGAGGTATACCAGGTCGGGGCCCGCGCCGTAAGCGGTGGCCAGGGCAGCGGCGCCAGCCAGCCAGCCAGCGTGACGGCCCATAATCTCGATGATGCAGACCATTCCGGTATCATAGACCCGGGCGTCCTGGTAGACCTCCATGCAGCTGGTGGCGATATACTTGGCGGCGGAGGCGAAGCCGGGGCAGTGGTCGGTTCCAAAGAGGTCGTTGTCGATGGTTTTGGGCACGCCCATAACCCGGCACTCGTAGCCCACTTTCTGCATGTATTTGCTGATTTTGTTGCAGGTGTCCATGGAGTCGTTTCCGCCGTTGTAGAAGAAATAGCGGACGTCGTACTTTTTGAAAATCTCCAGGATGCGCTTATAGTCCGTATCGTCCACGTCCGGGTCCTTCATCTTATAACGGCAGGAGCCCAGGGCGGAGGACGGAGTGTATTTCAGCAGCTCCAGCTCGGCGGGGTCCTCCTGGCCCATGTCGAACAGACGGTCGTTCAGCACACCTTTGATGCCGTGCTCCGCGCCCAGGACGCGGGTGATACTGGGGTTTTTCAGAGCGGTGCTGATGACGCCGTAGGCGCTGGCGTTGATGACAGAAGTGGGCCCGCCGGACTGGCCGAAGATACAGGCGCCTTTCAATTCACTCATGAGAAACAGCCTCCTCAAAATATTTTTTCTTCCTGTTTGAGCCCAGGGAACAAAGCCCATGGTATTTTTTATCATACCATTCAAAAAAAGAATTGTAAATACTTGCATTTTATTTTTTTTGTGATATTATCATAAAAGAAAATCGTTTTCGTCTCCGCAAAGGGAGGGAAAGGAGGCCCGGGGCCTTTTTTCCGGCCCGGCCCGGGGACGGGACAAATAAAATTTGTCAGGAGATGATTGTTATGGCACTGGTTACTTCTACCGAGATGTTCAAAAAGGCCTATCACGGAGGATATGCCATCGGAGCCTTCAACGTCAACAACATGGAGATTATCCAAGGCATCACCGAGGCCTGCCGCGAGGAACAGGCTCCCGTGATCCTCCAGGTGTCCAAGGGCGCCCGGGCTTATGCCAACCGTACCTATCTGGTGAAGCTGGTGGAAGCCGCCGTCATTGAGTGCCCCGAAATCCCCATTGTTCTGCATCTGGACCATGGCGACACCTTTGAGACCTGCAAGTCCTGCATTGACGACGGGTTCACCTCCGTCATGATCGACGCCTCCTCCAAGCCCTTTGCGGAGAACATTGAGCTGACCAAGAAAGTCGTCGAGTATGCCCACGACCATGGCGTAGTGGTTGAGGCTGAGCTGGGCGCCCTGGCTGGCGTGGAGGACGAGGTCAACGTTTCCGCCGAGGACTCCCACTACACCCGTCCCGAGGAAGTGGAGGAATTCGTCTCCAAGACTGGCTGCGACTCCCTGGCCATCGCCATCGGCACTTCCCACGGCGCCTTCAAGTTCAAGCCCGAACAGTGCACCCGCAACGAGAAGGGCATCTTGGTTCCGCCCCCGCTGCGTTTCGACATTCTGGAAGAGATTGTAAAGCGCCTGCCCGAGTTCCCCATCGTGCTCCACGGTTCCTCCAGCGTGCCCCAGGATTATGTGAAGATGGTCAACTCCAACGGCGGCAAGATGCCCGATGCCGTGGGCATTCCCGAGGAGCAGCTCCGGGAAGCCGCCCGCAGCGCCGTCTGTAAGATCAATATCGACTCCGACCTGCGCCTGGCTATGACTGGTACCATCCGGCAGCACTTCAATGAGCATCCTGGCGATTTTGACCCCCGCCAGTACCTCAAGCCTGCCCGGGCCAACATCAAGGAGCTGGTCCGCCACAAGCTGGTGGACGTCCTGGGCTGCGACCACAAGGCGTAATTGCGTGGATCCCAAAAGGGAGCGTTTCGGCGCTCCCTTTTCTCGTTCTCCGAGAGAAGAACGAACATGCGGCGTTTCTCCATCTCTCCGTTTTTGAACGGAAAAAGAGAGGACCGGGAAAACGATCTGTGGTAGCCTTGGAAATAAGGAGGGACTGTGATGGATTGGCTGAAAAATTGGAATGAGGCCCTGGACGAACTGGAACGGAACCTGGAAGGAACCATCGATACCGAAACCCTGGGGCGGCTGGCGGGCTGCTCTGCCTACCATTTCCAGCGGATGTTTCCCTACCTGGCCGGAGTGCCTCTCAGCGAGTATATCCGCCGGAGGCGCATGACCCGGGCGGCGGCGGACCTGCAAAACGGGGAGAAGGTGCTGGACGTGGCCCTGCGTTACGGATACGAATCGCCCACTTCCTTCAACCGGGCCTTCCAAGCAGTCCATGGGATACCGCCATCCCATGCAAAACAAATGGGAGTAAAGTTAAAAGCCTTTCCTCGTGTTCACTTCAAATTTGTACTCAAAGGAGCGGAAGAAATGGAGTATCAGATTGTGAAACGGGAGGCTTTCCGCATTGTGGGCTTCCGCACTCTGCTGCCTATGGAAGTGGAAGAAAGTTTTCAAGTGGTTCCTAAGTTCTGGGCGGAGATTGGCCCGCAGCAGGCAGAGCTGGTCCCGCTGATGAACGGGGAAACGGCTGGAATCCTGGGGGTGTGTACCTGCTGCGAGGAGGAAAATTACTATTACATTGCCGTAGCATCCAGCGCGCCTGCCCTGGAGGGGATGCATGAGTGGACCGTGCCTGCCGCGACCTGGGCGGTATTTACCGGAACAGGGCGGCTGCCGGACGCTATGCAGGAGCTGCAAAGACGGATTGTCTCGGAGTACCTGCCGGACTCCGGCTACGAGTGGGCCAAAGCGCCGGACATTGAGGTCTATTTGACCCCTCCTGGAGAGGAGAGCCGTTTCCAAGTCTGGCTCCCAGTTATAAAGCGCTGATACACCCCTTCTCCTTGTTCCGCATATCCTGTGGGGAAGGGGAGGGAGATGGAATGCTGCAGCTGTATCCATATGACCGGGAAGCCGCCGTCCTATACGCCCACCAGTGGGCCTACGGACGGAACCCGCTTTTTTACGATTACGAACATCTGGGCGGGGACTGTACGAACTTCGCGTCCCAGTGCATCTACGCCGGAAGCGGCGTCATGAATTTCACGCCAACGTATGGATGGTATTACATCGACGCCAACCGGAAAGCCCCGGCCTGGACCGGAGTCCCATATTTGTACAATTTTCTCACCCGGAACAATTTCTCCACCGGGCCCCTGGCGGAGCCCTGCCAGTTAGAGGACCTGCTGCCGGGGGATTTGATCCAGCTGTCCTTCAAAGGGGAGGAGTACCAGCATTCGCCCATTGTCGTGTCGGTGGGAAACCCGGTGGCACCGGAGAATGTTTTGATTGCCGCCCATAGCTACGATGCGGACTACCGCCCTCTTTCTACCTACGAATACCGGAAAATCCGGTTCCTGCATATCACTGGCGTAGTCCGGCCTTAAAGATTTTGTTCCATAATGTTTACGCTGAAAGCCGGACCATTTCCGCCGGAAGAGAAGCGGGCCCGCCTCTTGGAGCGGGCCCGCTTTTTAATCGGAATCTTGCTTTTTCTTTGTTTTTTTAAGGCGTGACAAGGGGTTTGCCTTTGCGGCAACCCGGAGGGATTCGTTGTCAATATGGGTGTAAATCTGAGTTGTATTCAAGTGGTCGTGCCCCAAAACCTCCTGGACCGCCCGTACGTCTACGCCGTTTTGAAGCATCAACGTAGCGGCGGTGTGGCGGAGCTTATGGGAGGAGTATTCGCTCTCGTCCAGCCCTGCGGCAGAAAGCCGCTTTTTTACCATCGCGTGGACTGTAGAGCGGCTGATCCGCTCGTTGCGGGAGGACAGGAAGAGGGCGCCCGCGTCCCGTCCAGCGATGGGGCGGCGGACGGCCAGATATTGGTTCAGCGCGTCCTGGCAGGCATCGTTTAAATAGAGGATGCGGACCTTGTTGCCTTTGCCCAGGACGCGGATGGATTCACCCTGGATATCCCGGAGGTTCAAGCCAACTAACTCCGAAATACGCAGCCCGCAGTTGAGGAACAGCGTCAGGATACAATAATCCCGCTCCTGGTTCTTACCGTCTACGGAGTCCAGCAGTTCCATGCTCTGGTCCAGCGTCAAGTATTTCGGAAGGGATTTTTTCAGCTTTGGCGAGTCAATATCTTTGACAGGATTTTCACGAATGAGATGGGCCTTGTTGGTCAGATAATTGTAAAAGGAACGGATGGTCGCCAGTTTCCGCGCCCGGGATGCGGTATTCAGGCCATAGCCGGAGGTCTGGCTGTTCTGGTGCTGGACCCGGTCCCGGCTTAAATAGGCCATGTAGCCGTAGATATCTGTCAGCGTCACACTGGCGGCAAAGTCCAGGTCTATATCGGCGATGTCGATTTCGTCCAGCGGAAAACCGGATAAACCGGGGTTCCGTGTCTGCTTGAGATAGCGGAAAAAATTTCGAAGGTCCAGAAAATATTCATCTACGGTCTGCTTGGAGTGCGCCTTGACCGTCTCGTGATAAGCGAGGAAATCCCGCAAGATCGGCGGGGCCTCAGTGCGGTAATCGGCCATCAGTTTACATTCAAACAATACAGCCTATTGAGAACACAAGCCAGAATTCCTTAGATGGACTCTGTAGCGGTCTTACGCTCCCCTACATTGAACAAAATTTTTATTTTGTTCAATCGGCTATATCCCTTGTTTCCTCCTCCCCAAAAGATATGGCTCCCGGCCTGGAGCGGGATGCCTGTCCAGCTTCAGGCCGCTGTCATAAAATCCGCCGTTCCGGTCAAACTAATCCCATCATCAAACAGAACGGAGGATCGCTTTGATTCCATGCACCAGTGAATGTGTCTATCAATCCGACGGCCTCTGCACGCTGGACAGCGCAGCTGCCGCTGGTGTGCCTGCTTTGGGCGGCGCCTGCGTCCACTTTATCCCCGTAAAGCAGCTCGAATCGCCTCACCGATATTCCGAACGGGCAGCAGCTGCAAGCCTGAAACACTCTCCAGGCCCCGGTGGGCTGGAACCACACAACGCTTGAACCCCAGCCTCCGGACCTCAGCTACCCGCTGGGCCAGCTGGCTGACGCTCCGGAGCTCCCCGGTGAGCCCTACCTCCCCGATGGCCGCCAGGTCGCCGGGGACGGGCTTGTCCAGATAGCTGGAGGCCAGCGCCACCACAGCGGCCAGGTCCGCGGCGGGCTCGTCCAGCTGCAATCCGCCGATGATGTTCAAATAGGCGTCGCAGCTGGACAGTTTCAGCCCGCCCCGCTTTTCCAGCACCGCCAGGAGCATCGCCGCCCGGTTGTAGTCAAAGCCATTGCTGGTCCGCCGGGGATTCCCGCCTGCAGAGGTTACCGCCAGGGCTTGTATTTCCGCCAGTACGGGCCTTGCTCCCTCCATAACGCAGGTAACGCAGGTGCCCGGGGCCTCCTCCGGACGGCCGGACAGCAGCATCTGGGAGGGATTTTCCACCTCCGCCAGACCGCCGTCCCCCATCTCGAAGACGCCGATCTCATTCGTGGCCCCAAAACGGTTTTTTGCCGCCCGGAGAATGCGGCAAAAGGTGTGCCGGTCCCCCTCAAAGTACAGCACACAGTCCACCATGTGTTCCAGGACCTTCGGCCCGGCGATGGAGCCCTCTTTGTTGACATGTCCGATGACGAAGACCGTGATATTGCTCCCCTTGGCCAGCTGCATCAGGGCCATGGTACAATCCTTCACCTGGCTGACGCTGCCCGCCGGGGAGTCCAGGGCGTCGTTGTACAGGGTTTGGATGGAGTCCACGATCAGCACGTCCGGCTGCTCCTGATGTACCGCCTCCAGCATCTCCCCTAGCCCGGTCTCCGACAGCACCAGGAGGTTTCCGCTCTCCACACGGAGTCTCTGGGCCCGGAGCTTCAGCTGGTGCTGGGACTCCTCTCCGGATACATACAATACCTTGGAAAACCCGCAGAGCCTGCCGCAGATCTGGAGCATAAGCGTGGACTTCCCGATGCCGGGCGCTCCCCCCACTAATACCAGGGATCCCTTGACAGCCCCGCCGCCCAGGACCCGGTCCAGCTCCCCCATACCAGTGGAAAAACGGATTTCCACGCTGTCCCCCAGCTCCGTCACCGGGCGGGCCCTGGGAGGTGCCAGGACCCGGGAGGAAGAGGATCTCCCCCTCCCCTTCGCCGGAGCCTCCAGGCGTTCCACCACTGTGTTCCACGCGCCGCAGGCGGGGCAACGCCCCGCCCACTTCGGTGTCTCGTTGCCGCATTCCGTACAGTAAAAAAGCGTTTTCGGCTGTTTCATGTTGACTCTCCAGATTCGTTTTCCGTATCCCTGGCGTTTAGATAACCCGCCGTGACAGCGGCCGCCAGCCGCAGCTGGTAGGCCGGGTCCTGCAAACGTTCCGTCTCCGGTCCGTTGGAGAGGAAGCCGCATTCCACCAATACCCCCGGTACAGTGATGTTCTTCATTAAATAAATACTGCCGGGTATCTGCCGGGGATGCTTGCTGTTCCCGGCATTGACGGTGGTATTCAGGGCCTCCTGGATGCCCGCCGCCAGCTCCTCCGCCCCTTCCCTCTGGTTCCAGAACACCTGGGCCCCATGGGTCACCGGGGACGAGGGCAGGCTGTTTTGGTGGATGCTCAGCAGGACGGCATTCTCCGTTTCCTCTACCAGCTTTACCCGGTTTTTCAGGTCCGAAGTCTTCCGCTGGCGCATGGTGTCCAGTCCCTGGTCGCAGATAGTCACGTCCTCATTCCGGGTCAGAAGGGTCCGCTGCCCTGAGAAGCGCAGCAGGCTGCTGATCCGCAGGGACACCGCCAGGTTGATTTGGCTCTCCGACACGCCGCTGGGGGATACCGCTCCCCCGTCCTCCCCGCCGTGCCCAGGGTCGATGACGACCGTGACAGGAACCTCGTCCCGGACATGGAAGGCCGGAACGGAGCTTCCCCTCCACAGCACCGCCGACAATCCTAGGAAAAAACAGCAGAACAGGCAGGAGAAAATCAGGTCGCGTTTTCGCAGCAGGATAACCACAGGCGACGCCTCCTTCGCAAATCTCGTGTTAGAGGATATGCCCGGCGGCTTATCCCATATGCGGTTTTTGCGCAGAGGCGGCGCTTTGGTTTTATTATACCAATCCCCGCTGGAAAAATCAAGGCGGGCCGGTACCTGGGAGCGTCTTCTTGCACATTTTTAAAGGAAGAACATCCCCTATTATGATAGGACGCTATGGGACCTGGGTAGCCCTTCCCCCTGTCTTGGCATATGATAGATTGAGCGCGGAGAAGCCGCGCCACCCTTACACAAGGAGGAAATCAAATATGGAACGACCCAATCAGACGCCCGGCGGTTCCTGCGGTGCGGGGATGGGCGCTCTCCCTGGTAATTGCGCTCCGCTGGCGTTTCCCTATATTCCCATGCAGGAGCAGAATCCCCCCCGTTTCAGCCGCGCGGAGGCCCTTCAGGCAGGTACCCTGTTCCCTGGTTTGGACCTGCCCTTCAAAGCGGCCATTCAGGCAAAGACTAAGCTCTCCAACACCGCCATGGTGGAATTAATGGCCCTGGACTTCGCCATCAAAGAGCTGAACCTGTACTTGGATACCCACGCAAACGACCAAGAGGTCCTTCAGCTCTACTGGTCTTATATCAAGCTGGCCAAGGAGGGCCGGGAGAAGTACGAGAAGATGTACGGTCCCCTGATGAGCACGGATTTGACCCCAGAGGACGGCTACGCCTGGCTGAAGGACCCGTGGCCCTGGGACGTAGGAGGGAATGACTGATGTTTGTATATGAGAAAAAACTCCAGTACCCGGTGAAGGTCAAGAACACCAACCCCAAGCTGGCGGCGGCCATCATCTCCCAGTATGGCGGGCCTGACGGGGAGCTGGGGGCCTCCCTCCGCTACCTGAGCCAGCGATACTCTATGCCCTACCCGGAACTAAAGGGCCTGCTGACAGACATTGGTATATCTGTATCAAAATTGCACATCTGGATTAGCCATCTCAAACTTTGTTACTTCAACAGCAAAAAAGTCCAGCTTACCAGACGTTTTATACCACAATCTAATACCAAATGGCACACAATTAAGGTAAATGTCAATCATACCATCATTGTACACCACGGCTTTCTGCAAAGTCTCTTTAAGTGTATTATCATCTTCCGGGTTAATATCTAATAAGGTATCAATCCGCTTTGCGTATTCTTCCAGCCGCTTTGCTTCGGACAGTTGAACGTTGCTTGCATTTTCGGCCTCAGTAAGCCGTCTTGTAAAGTCTGCGATTTGTGCAGAATAAACTTCATTTTGCGCTTTCATATCCCCCGCCGATATAGCGCCCTCAGCGGCGAGGTCAATAATCTTGATTTTCTTTTTACGTAGATTTTCAATTTCTGCTTCAATCTTATGCTTGTCCACTTCTTTTTGCGGCATTGACACAACTTTTTTAATACTTTGCATCAATTCCCGCTTGATTTGCTCTTTGTTGACAGTTATAAGGTTGACAGCATAGGCAGTTAGGACACGTAATGTACGGTCATTGATCGACTTTCCTACGCATCCAACAGAGTTTCCATATGAGTCTTTTTTGGGAGTACCATGCTTTGAAGCCTCCCAACAGCGCCACGCCTTATAGCTACCCCCTGCTAAAAGAATTTTGGAGCGGCTAATAAAGCGCCCTCCACATTCCCCGCACCAAAGTTTACCGCTACACCAATAGCGGTTACTGTGTTTGGCTTTCATTTCCGGGTTTGGTGAACGCCGCTCAAGTTCGGCCTGTGTCCGATCCCATAAGTCACGGTCAATAATCGCAATTTCTGGATGATGGTCACGGATATAGACTTTTTCCTCTGCTCCACGGTTATATCGCTTTTCATGGCTCAGGTAGTCCGGGGTATAGGTTTTCTTTTGGCACAAGTCACCTACATATTTCTCATTCCGCAAGAGACGCAAGATTACCGTATTCGACCATTCTTTGACTCGCATAGGTCGAATACCAGCTTCACGCAATTCTCTTGCTATGACGTGTGTTCCCTTGCCCTCATCTGTGAATTTGTGGAAGATCAGGCGGACTATCTCAGCTTCATCCTCATTCAGATACAACTTGCCACCACGCACAGCGTAGCCCAGCATATCACGCCCAAATACTACACCTTGCTCCATACGTCTCTTTTGCCCCCATTTCACGCGCTCAGAGGTCTTGCGGCTTTCGTCCTGTGCGATAGTTGCCATAATGGACAAGCGCAATTCCCCATCATTATCCTGAGTATTTATGTTATCATTCAAAAATATAACATAAATCCCACGCTTTTTCAACTCGCGTGTGAAGGTTAGCGTATCAACAGTATTCCGGGCAAAACGGCTGACTTCCTTTGTTAAAATGAGATCAATAAGGCCGTTCTCAGCGTCAATAATCATACGCCTAAAGTTTTCCCGCTTCTTTGTGGATGTGCCTGTTATCCCCTCATCGGCATAGATGCCAGCAAAATCCCAATCACTGTGCTGTTGTATGTATTCGGTAAAATATCTGCATTGGCTTTCGTAGCTGTTAGCCTGATCGTCCTTGTCTGTGGACACACGTGCATAAGCGCATACACGCTTCTTTTTTGTCCGCTGTGCATAGTTCGTAATATCCAAAATTGAGTTAGTTTGTGTTCTCATAGCAGTTGCCTCCAGCTCTCTTTTGTATGTTTCTGTCATCATACCACAAGTTCACTTAATGCGCAAGTATTTTTATTAAATGCGCAAGTGTTTTGCTTCTGTAAGTCAGATAGCAGATAACTCAATTGTGCATCGGTCAGCAACTTATCTCTATGTAGCTCTTTCAATATTCCTGCCTTGATTGCACTTTCAAACTTGTGTTGTTGTTCAGATGGTAGAATAATTTTTCGTTGCGGCAATAAAAACCACCTCACTTATGCGACAAATATATTCCCTTTACAAGTTGTCCTATTCCCAAAAGAGTAAATCCCGATTGTCTGATTTTCCAAACAATCGGGATTGATATGAGCTTTCTCTATTCAGCGGTCTGTAGCTGTTTGATTGCTCTGTCCAGATTACTAATCTGAATCAGAAGCGAATTTTTGAGTTGTTCGCGCCGCTGTTTAGCGTAGTTAAGTGCAAACAGCGCCATTGTTCTTTGTTTAGGATCGTTGATTTCTAAACGTCCTCCTTTGCAGGCAATTTCATTCGGGAAGTTGAACGATAATCCTTTATCATCAATCCAATTGCCAACAACACTACACCATTCCGCCGTAGGATATAGCTGCTTTGTGTCACCATCGTATGGTAAATATCTCATCTAATCATTCCCTTACCTATCCGCGAAGCATTTGACTACCAAAACTGTTTTTCAAGCCCTTCCTTTTATTAGCTTGGGTTAATCTTTCGATTGTGTAATTTTTAAAATAGTCACGCGATTCTTTTTGCACGAGGTCAACCACATACTCGGCATTTTCCCGTAGTGCATCCCTAAATGATTGTACAGTTTTATCGTCTGCATTACCCTCAATCACAATGTCACCATAAGACACTGTGAAGACATTGCTCCCCCCTACTCCAACAGTAGGTATTTTAACAGTAGCAACGGTATAGGCTGGATTGCCTCTCATACTGGATAGCACATCTGCATTGACGTTAAAATTTGTATCAATAGCATCCCGGATTTGCTTATTTACGGTCTGCATCTCATCTTCAAACCCAACGCCGATACCTTCAGCAAGGTATTTACCTACCTCATCCCTCATTAGCTTGGATGGAGAATGAATACCAAAAATATCTTTAATCCCGCTGACAATGCTGGAGCCAAATCCTTTAATTTTGTCCAGCACCCAACCAACAGCGTTATTGATACCATTCCAAATGCCTTTTACAAGGTCAGTACCGATAGACACCATTTGACCAGGCAGGCCAGACAATGCACTCACAATACCGCTTACCAGCGTTTTCATACCATTTACAGCGGCATTTTTCATTTCATTGCCCCATGTAGTAACTTTGCTGATTGCGGCCTTGATAGTGTTATAGACTTTTTCGGGCAAGCTGGTAATAGATTGAATAATATTATTCAAAAAGTTGGTAGCAGCTTCTTTTGCCTTATTGACCATATTTGTAGCCCACTCTGAAATTTTGGAGATGACAGTCCCCAAAATATTAGCAATTGGCTCTACAATAGCCTCAAAGATACTTTTAACTAACTCCCAACCACTCTCTGCTACACCTTTTAGTGCTTCAAACGCACCCTCCCAATCACCTTGTAAGGCAGCAGTAAACACTTGGACAATACCTGTGATAAGATCAAGCGCATTTTGAATCACGTTCATTACGTTTTCAAATTGGGATGTAACAATATTGACAATATCAGCGCCCCATGTCTCCCAAATACCAGAGACTAAATTAATGAACGCTTGGATCACCGTCTGAATTGCTTCCAGCACACTACCAATAGCCTCTTGCATAGCTGCAAACGCTTCACTTGACTGTGCTGATCCCAAATCCAGGGCAGAAAACAGCCCTTGCGCTGCGGTGATAATCGGTTCAAAGAAAGTAACAATGCCATCAATAGCGCCCTTCACTGTCTCTACCATTACGGGCAAATTAGCACTTACCCATGACATGATTGTATTAAGGATAGGCAGTAGGCCCTCCCCGATTTCCAAGGTTACACTATTAAATTGCTTTTTCAGCAACTCCAGTTGCACATTAAAATTACTGTCAAAAGCGGCGCTGGCATTTGCTACTGATCCGGCACATTGGTCAACGGTTAAGATATAATCCTCCAACGCTGTTGTACCGTCAAATACGTTGGACAACGCAACACCTGCCTTAGAGCCAAACAGCTCCACGGCAGCTTGTGCCCGCTCTGTAGGGTCTGTAATCGCCTGAATGTCCGCAAGCATAGTCCTAAATTGCTCAGGTGACTCCACTTGCTTTGCGGCATATGTAAGAGCTGTGATACCCTGAGACGCATCCAAACCGCTATCGGCAAACAGGTTCATAATCCCATTGACTTCTTCAATATCCAGCCCCAAGGCTTTAGCGGCGGGGGCGCAAGAAGTCAACGCACTTGCTATGCCAGAAACATCCGTACCAAAATCCTCAGAGGATTTCTTCAACACATCCAGAAATGCAACGCTTTCCTCTGCGGTCATCCCCCAGGCATCTCCAATATCGTCAACAGATGATACAACATCCGTGTTAGCCTGTCCTGTGGTTTTGGCAAAGTCCATGATAGACTGTTGTAGCGCTTCTACCTGTTCTGTGCTCGCACCCATCTGTGTCATCATGGCCGTAGAAGTCTCTACGATATCCTCCATACTATCTGTATTGACGGCATAGAGGTCTTTTGCAATATCCCTGATTTTTTCCACCTCATCGGCGGTTGCGCCGGTAGAGGATTGGAATTTGCTCATTTGCTCATCCAGTTCGATAGCACTATCGACACCGGATTTGACAGCAGCGGCAACAGCTACGCCGGCAGCGGCCAAACCTGCTGTAAGAGCGCCTTTGAGAAAACCGCCAACGCTCTCAATCTTAGTTTTCATTTTGTCGGCGGCACTTTCCGCCTGTTGCATAGATTGTATATATTGACTGTCATCCAATGACAGGGTATATTGATACTCAGCAAGGTTAATAGTTGCCATTATCCACCTCCAATCTTAGAGGTTTGTGGCAAACCTCTTTAATCCTTCAATATCCAATTTTTGATTCTTTTTCTTTCCGCTTTTAAGAGACTCCATGCGCTGGTATTTTTCGTAGGCATCCCGATATTCCGGGTCTTTCAGCGCCTCATTCAGCATTAAATTCTTTAGCAGACACGCAAAAGTGACATACGGCATATCCATAATGTCTTTGTAAGTATTGGCCGTGTGCGCCATAACAAAGGCAATGTCACGCATAACCTCTTGCCCGTCTGCGTCCTCTGCCTCTGCCCCGTTTTCCATGATTTGGGGTAGAGTAAGCCCCGGCTGATTTGCAAGCTCTCCCATGGCCTGGTACACTGTTGATACCAGTGCTTTAAGCACCGGAAAATGGTTCAAATGAACGTCAAAATAATCGTCTGTTATACCCTTGTGCGTCCGATCCTCCCGAATGATCTTTAGCGCCATATCTTTCAACTGCTCCAGCGCATCATTGTTCGTCTGCTTATTTGTCATCTGTTGGCGATATTTAAGCATTGACAAATATAGTCTGGTGGATATACCCCCTTCCAGGTGAACGAAAAAAAGCCCCGCCGGGGCAACCGGCAGGGCAATGTCAATATCATCAGGGCAAACAAAATCAAGATCGTGGATCATGGTCATTCATTCGCCATACTGAGAAGATTAGTCAAAAGCATTTCCAACACACGGAAATCGTTAAATTCCCGCTCTACCGTTTCCATGGTGACTTCCTTTGACTTATCCATGGAAATGATTGCAAGTGCCCATTCCTTCATCATCTCAAAAGCGCGCTTGATATCCTTTGCTTTTAGCTTTTTTAGCTCAGCATAGGTATCATACAAATTGACAAAAAGCTCACTGGAAAAGTTACCGGGAATGGTGTATGTAGTCCCCGTTAGGCTTACAATCTCAATATCCTCTTTGTAAAGAGTAGAAAGATCAATCTTGCGTGTTGCCATCGTGATTATCTCCTTATCTCAGTTTTAGAGGGGTTCAGTCCCGCCCGGTTCCTCTGCACCAGAACCGCCAACATCCCTATTGGTTTCCTCTTCGATCATATAGAAATAATTAGACTTTTGATCGGCTGGATTGACTGTGCCCATAAGGTCAAACGCATAGTTAAAGCTCACCGGATTCTCTGCATTAAAGTCCATTTCAAGCTCTCCCTGAAATTGGGCCAGGGGCATAACTATAGAGATACGCTTGCCCTCATAGTCATCTTCCGCAACAAACAGCAAAGTTACAGATGGAGCGCGGTCATGTACACCGTAGTAGTAACGGGTTCCATTTGCTGTTTTTTCATACTTTGAGCCGGTCAGATACTTAGAAACATGCTCCATGTTCCACGAAATAATGCCAGTTGTAAAGGAAACTTCCTTTTCACTGTATATGTTAAAAATCTTACCATAATTGGCAGACTTAACAGGTGTACTTGTTGCCTTTGCACTGAGTACGGCATTGGACTCAATGTATCCAATTTCCTCCATTGCGGCCCGCTCTGTTTCTGTAATATTATATGGATTTTTAATCGCATTCGCCGGACACGCATAGAGATATCCAGAACCAACGACAACGCTGCTTTCGTTGCCGCTTCTTAGCTTGTTAGTGCCAACATTCATGTTGCGCTATCCTCCTTTATCATTCTAAATAATCACGTAAAAATAGAGAAACGCATAGTAATCTCCATTATCCGCTTTGGCGATACCCCCACCGTTAATCAATCTGATTTTGCGAATATGGGCATCGTTATCTTTAATATTTGTGGCTCGATTGTGACAATCAAGCAAATCAATCAACCGATCTTTGACCGCAAGCAGCTTCAGCTTGTTCTTGCTCACGACTCGCATATCCAGTTGATAAGCTCTTACGCCGCCCCCAATACTCTGCATCTCTTTTGGCGAATAAGTGATATAATCTTCACAATCGCATTTTTCTGGGCGGTCAAACAGAAAAACATTATTGCCGACAAGGGCGGTCAAACCCGTATCGGCAATTAAAAATTCTCGAATTGTATTGAAGTCCATTATTGTCCACCGTCTTTTAATGCGCTATGGAACATATCTTGTATTTTATTCATATTTTCATCAACCGCCCGTGTCAAGTGTGGTTGGTGCATATCTGCCCATACCGCATACTCCACATTGGAGCCTACCGCCCCAACAACGACACCGCCAATATCCTCAGCCTTGCTTTGATAGGAGCGTTTGAGAGTGCCGGTCTTCACGGGACAAATCATCTGTGTCTCTGCCTGAATCATGGTCATGGCCTCTCGCATTGTCTCTAACGCCTTAGTATGGACAGCGACAGCAGCAGTAGCAAACTCATTCGCCATTTTTGCGGCCCTCCATTGCTGGATAATCCTCAGCAAATATGTCAAGATAATCGTCCCACTTGATGATTTTGACCACTTTATACTGCTGGCCGTTATATTCTGCAATATCGCCAATTCGCAAATCGCAAAGATCGCAGAAAATGCGAATCTGACAGTCGATGTAATAGCCGTAGTCTCTGTATATCTGTTCCCGGTTGGCGGGCTGTACATCGCATACAAGGGACAAAACCTCTTGCAACGTGCCATCTACCCATGCTCCATGATAGAGGTGCCCCTCTGTTTCTCTCAAAACTCGCACGGACTTATTGTAAAACCAGTCCATATCAAAAGCACCTTAGACGTGGTAAGGGCAACATAGCCCGGATAGCAGTAGTAAGGCCATACTCGTCCAGCTTGATACCATCGCTATATTGAAAGGAAACAGATCTACCGCCTTGTGATTTTTGAGACACATAGCCCGTAGCAGACTGTTCCGCATATCGCACCAATATGGGCGCAAGCGCCCCGACAGCCGGAATCAACCGCCGGGGCAGCTCATCGCACCATAAATAATTGCAAATACTCATATAGGCGCGTTCAATATATGCGGCAACAATGCTTTCGTCTGTTTGACCGGACTCTTTCATAACAGCGTCTTTTGTAAGTGCAATACACTTTTTTACCGAGACGCAATCAGCATACATATCCGCCATTTAACACGCCTCCTTTATTGTTAAGCGCTCTTCTTTACGTAAATTGCATCTGCATTGCTCACCGCATGAGCATAAACAGTGCGGCCAGAGATAGCGGACGCACCAATGTGCGTGCTATCCTGGAGCGGGCGCACCTGCACGGGCACACTCCACTCCTTGATCCGGGTTGCATAGTTGGGATGACCAAAGACGGCCTCCACCCCTTCGCCCAGATTGGCGCTCTCATAGATTGCAAAGCCTGCGATAGCGCCCAAAGCACCTGTAGCCTTGACCTTATCGCCAAGGTCAGAGGCGGCAATAAACTCAGGACTCTTTAGCGCCTTGGCATAGGTATCAGGAGACACCAGCGCATAGCGGCCATTTTGAGGAACACCGGCCTTAGACATGATCTTACGCACATCCACAAAGGCGTCGTAAATGTTGGTCTTTGTGTAAGTTGCGGTGCTGTCCAAGGTAGTACCGCCTGCCACCAGCGTAGCAGCGCCGTCCACGTCCAACGCCTCAGCAATGCCATAGGTTGCGGCAGTCAAGCGGTCAGCCACAATGCCATCGGGGATAGCAGCGGCCTCATAGCCGTCCACAATCTCATTGACAGCCTTATCCTTGTCGATAGTCACAGTAATCCACTGAGATGCACCAGAGGTAAGGTCAGTACCCTCCACACGGTCATAATCGGCAACAGTGGCCTTGCCGGTCTTGCGAATCTTGACAGCGCCCGCTTTTGGATCGCCCTCATAATAGTTATTGAAAATCACGCCGTCCTTTAGGACAAGCTCATTACGCAGTTTAGCGTCAACCAGGTCAGAATATCTTACAGACAGTTCCATTACAAATTCCTCCTATTTCAGTTCAATTTCACGTCAGGGTTCCGCGCCATAAAAGCAGCGGTAACACCGTCCATTTGTTCATTTTTATCGCCATTAGGGATGTGCCCTTGCTTCAAACGATCTTCAACTGAAGCAGAAAGAGCCTCAGTGAACACCTTTTCCAGCGTTTCAAGGTTTGCCTTTGTGGTCTTTTCGTCATCACCAATGAAATAGCTCACAAGGCTTACGGGCAATTTCTTTTCCGTAGCAACGGCCTGTGCCTTAATCAGCAGCTCCTTACGGGCGCTCTCTTTCTGCATGGCCTCCAGTTGAGCCTTAACCTTAGCAAGCTCTGTATCTTTGGGGTCAGCCTCCGGGAAACGGGTTTTAATCTCAGCGTCGATCAACGCTTGAAGATTGTTGGTTTTCCAGGTTTCCAGCCCCTTAGCGGATTGCTTGTCAATGTAAGGCTGCATAGCCTTTTGGCCGGCCTCAGTGTCAAGAAACGCCTTTACCCGTTCAGGGGTAAACAGACTATCAACAAACTTTTTGTATTCCTCGCTGTTCTCGTACTGCTTCATAGCAGCAATAATTTCTGCAAATGTCATTTTATGTCCTCCTTAATGCCCGCACCATTCGTACATAACGCCCGGTACATTCATCATTAAAAAATCAAAACCTCTGCACAAAACAGAGGTTTGAGAAACAAATTTATAGGCCATCAGCCACCCACGTTTATAGGGAATTCGCAAATTATCTCTAAAGTACAATTACCAATAACCTCTAAATGGTTATCACCATATGCTAATTTGAGAAACTCAAAATTGAAATATGGATAGAGATTAAGCCCCATATTATTAGTTATTACACCATTTTCGTTGTCAACATCTATCACAAGAAAATAATCTTGCGGTAAATCTTTGAATTCAAATATTTTATCATTATCCGAGTGGTTAATAATCTGAATACGGTTGCTACCGTTTAACGTGATTTTTAGTTTTGGATGATATCCTCCGCGATAACTGCTTAAATTGCGGAACAATATATTTGTTTTTTCAAAGCAATTATACTGATAGGATGTGGGGTACTGATAGGCAAACGGCGAATCACAATGCACTTCACAAGAAAAAGCTATAGGTACATTGCAAAGCTCAATCATAGATAGATTTTCAATACGGCACCGACATCTAATAAACTCCATATCGTCCTGCTCAATCTCCAGCCACTTGTACCCATCTATTGGTGAAAGCCATGCACTTATTGCCTCTCGATCCCAGCTATCAAAAAATCCGCCAGTATCAGCAATTGCCTTATCTGCTCCAAACACCATTTTGAAAGTGAGTGGTTCATCATAATAACTACCGTAATAGTATGTTTTATATCTTGTAGTACTTCTATCTTCTTGCGCTTTCAATGAAGGTAACTTTCCGTTTCCTGCATTTATTCCGTTGATCTCATATAGGCGTAAGCCAAATTCAGTACATGGAATCCCATCAAAAATAAAATAATCTCCCATAAATGCCATAATTATAACCCTTTGCTCTCCATCCAGGCACTTACACTTGTATAATCCACAACCTCTTTTTTAGCGTCTGGATTATCTTTCGTGGCAATCGGCCTTGTATTGTCCAGTCTCTGAGACGGTTGCCAACCTTGGACAACGGGTACAAGCGCACATCTACAGCCCGGATGAGCGGGCAATGCCGGATGATCGTCCAGTGCAAAATATTGACCATCATAGCTGGCACACTCATCGCAAGTGTTATCCTCCAATGTAGCGCTCCACATTACCATACTCACAACACCACTGTTTTTATAGGCTTCATCCTGTGCCGTGGTAACGGCACGAGCAACCTCAGTATTGATAAGCCTCTTGGCCTGATATGCGCTGCATCCAAAGTCCTTTTTGATTTGGCGGGCAAGTTTCTCTGTGCTGCTACCCTGGATCATTGCTTTCTGCACATCGCTTTTAACACGATTGGCAAGCAGAGCGCAATCATCCCAAATACGGTTAGAGAATGTTTTACCGTCAATTTCCAAGTTAATAGCGGTATCAATAAACTCTTTACTGAGCATAGCAAATGATTTGTTAATCTCTATGCCTTTGTCTATTGTATAAGCCGTGCTATAATAAGTCTCATTAAGCACTTGCTCTGCTACCTTTACCGTCTCTGATTCTTGATAATCAGCCAACTCCTTACATTGTGCCCTAAGTGTTTTGGCAAGCTGAGACAGTACCCTAATACGTTGCGCCTGAGAGATTTTTAATTCACCATTTACACTGTATTCCAGTGATATTTTTGCGATTTCCGTTAAGATATTGTTCATGGTAATCTTGTATTGCTGTAATACTTTCTTAGTGGTTTTGCCGCCTGTTTTCTCTGCAATACTGTAAATTTTAAGCGTTTCTTGTTCAAGGCTCATACCACACCATCTTACCCCAACTTATCAAGGTCGATAGTCTCAGCCTCAGCCCGTTCCTTTTTGATTTTCTCCAGCTCAATAGCCGGACTCTCCACAAATGGCAGCAGAGATAACGCAGTTTCCGTGCTGAGTTTTTCACCCAATTGTGAGATAACCTGTACCGTAGTCACAAGGTCAACGGGAATATTAGGCGTATAATTGATTTGCACATCGTCTACGTTGTATTGATATCCTTTTAGTGACAGGTACTCAAAAAGACGTTCTATACGGTCATAGATTGCATCTTGGATATAGTCAAACATGGATTTTGCCCGCTGTTCCAAGAAAATCAGCCGTGAACGAATCGCCAAAGAGCTTGTATTACTCTGCAATTTCTCATTGCTGTCGATGTGGTTGCAGGCAGAATACATAGCGTTGCGCAAATCGTTAAGAATATTCTGGATATACGCATCATTCATATCTTTCATGAGCCAATGAACACCTGCATTTTTATCTGAGGGCAGATTAAGTAATCCATGATCCTCCATCCGTTTTGCAATTTCGTCATTGACCTCTACGCCGGTAACAACCAAATAGGCATTGCGATAGTCTCCCACAATAGACGCTTGATCGCTTAATGTTTCGTTATAGGTATCTTGCAAATGACGGATTTTAGAAAAAATTGTTTCGCAGATATTTTCCATTTCACAGACAGACACCGGACAACCCTGGAACATGTGTCTTTCCCGATTAACCAATAGGCCGTTGCGGTATACCTCTATATTTCCGTCTCTATCGTACACGTCATAATAGGAATCATTGTCATATTTCTTTTTGTAGAAGTGAATAAACAACTGAGGTATACCGTCGTCATCGCAGTATGCGATAGCATTTGTTGGATTTAGAATCCGTTCACAGTACCTACCTTTACGATCAATATATGATAAGGAGTAAACTTTTCCGTAAATCTCCAGATCCCGCATCATAAGCGAATTATGGTTTGTCTTCCAGTGGAACAGGTTTGTTTCAATCGCCCGGATAATATCAGGATTTCCCGATTTTGATACAAAACTGAGGGGATTACCCAAAACATAATTGACTTCCTCATCCACAAATTTTGAAATAAAGTTTTCAATGCAAATTTTGTTACACCGCTTAGGGTTACTCCAAACCTTATAAACAATATCGTGATCTCCGCAATAATAGCGCTGCATAACTGTATATGCTGGCAACATCGTCTGGTACTCAGCGACCATCTGTTTTATCAGTGTTATTCTATCCATAGTCCACCCCCTCACAATCCCAACATAGACAGGTCGTAAACCCGCATGGTAGGAAGTGTTTGCTTCAATGTTTCCAAAAGTCTATCGGCCTCTGCTACTGCATCCGGCGCATCATCGTGTAAGGTGTACCCCTCTCCTTCGTAGGCCAGAACCTGAGAATAAAACGGCTCATCGTCCTGATTAAAGACGATATAACCGCTGTCCACCTTACCGCCGATAGCTCTAATCTTTGCTTCTTTGTTTTTTGTTTGGCGCTCATTGATAATCTCAATCTTGCGTCGCTTCAACGTGTCATGTTCCATGATCCGCTTGCGGATTTCCCGCACATCCGCACCGTTATAGGTGTTCTTTTCCACCCAAATATAAGAAATATCCTCATAGGCTTCCAACAGCTCCACAACACGATTGATATAGGCATCAAAGGTATAGCGGGCAATCTCCCCTTTGCGAATCCAGCGGAAACCATTGCTTGTTTTCGACGCTACACAAAGGGCTGTAAAGTCATTTTGCTTGCTGGTTTCGACAGCGGGGTCACACACCAGGATAGACAAATCAAACGTATTGTTTTCCAGCTCATCCGCTGAAACAGTCTTGACGGCATGAAATGCCTTTTCCCCTATCTTTGAAATATCATTCTGATATTCCTGCTTAAAACTGGCCGGGTTAGGATAATAGTAGTTGATTGCAAGGTCGAGGCAATCATATTTATCCGGCCATAGTGTATCAAAGCGCATTTCCTCAGCATGGGCAAAGTAAAACTCCATAGCATTGTCTTTCGCTATGGGGTCTTTGGGATTGAACAAGATTGCCTTAAACTCAGCCCATAGGCCAGAGTTAAAATAAGCGTCAACATCTTCCACATCTATAACACGCCGCACAATATGGCGATAGCTGTTATCTTTCAGTAGCCGGGACATAAAGCAATCCCTGTGCATCAGAGTCCCCAACACTATAAGTTTTGTTGCGGCCTTGACCTTTTTCCCGTCACGATAGACGGCGGTATCACCGGCATATTGGCAATCCTCTACCCATGTGTTATACTTACGATCTCGCGCCTCCTGTGTCAGAATATCGGCCTTTCCCTGATAATCGTCTGCAATAATCAGAGATGGACGGTAGTTCCCAAACTTCTTTCCACGCATGGAGCTGGTAGAGCTGATCGCCTGTACCTTTGTCCCATTGGTCAACTCCAATTCCAGGGAGTTACATACCAATCGTTTGTTTTTGGGGTTCAACAAATTTCCAAAGGCCGCATTGATATATGGATTATCCTCTAACGCTGTACGAACATTGCGTACAAACTCAACAGCATCTTGCTCTGTCTTTCCGCAAATCAGTGTATACACAGACAGCTTGTAACAGTGCGCCCATACCGTTAGCGCAAAATCGCACGTTGTAGTTTTGGACGATCCACGGGGCATTACCAACTCCAGCTTGTCAAATTGGTCTTTGACAAACATATCATCCAAAGCCCCCCATACCTCAAAATGGAATGGGGCCAGCCCACGCGCCGCATTGTCAGCTTTTGGGCGGAAAGTGTCTTGCAAAAAATATTGACAGAAAAAAGGCAGAGACACCCGCCCAATAATATAGGCAAGGCCATCTCTGCCCCATAGGTTTCCGCCATACTTTTCCAAAATTTTTTCTGCCTGATCTGCGCCGTACAATTCTACGATATATCGGTATAATAGAGCGCTGTCATCCTTAGTGACAAGCTGCATGATGTTAAGGCTCATCTAATATTGCACCCCGCCTTATCAACCACTCCAGCCGCGTCGAATAAGGGAAAAGGTGAGCATAATTAAGATCGTTGCCAGCAGAATATGTGTTGATAATACGGTCATTATCTGACAGTTGTGAACATGGGATAGACGAACAACCGGCATCTGACAGTTCTTTAATGGCTGCGACTCCCCTAACAAGAATATAATCCAATTTGCCCACCTCCCCAGTCAAGATTTTACTTTGTTGTCGAAATATTTCTGTAGCTTTTTGCCGTAGTAGAATAACTTGCGCTGCCCCGCTTTGTCCGTGCGCAAGAGATAATAGTTGCTAATAATGCGTGGCCGGATATCATGCACCGGCCTGAAGCCCGCCTGCAACAGTTCTGCGATTGCATCACCGAATACAGCTATGCAAGGGGTTAATTTTTGTTTGTGCATGGTTCACCTGGTTTCAAAATATTGCAAAAAATTGTGAGGATAACCGCACCGCTCCTTTGCGCTGCTGAAAATAGAAGGGTACTCCCCTCCCATGGATATAGCAAGGCCGCATCCCCAAAAGGGACACGGCCCGCAAAGTTTTATTGCTGTTGTTCGTGTTCAAACCGATTGACCAAATTGTAGAATGTTGCACGTTTAAGATTGAGCTTTGCAGTTGCCGCTTTTGCTGTCAACTCCCCCCGCTTCCAGGAAGAATATATATCGTTCCATCCTTGCGGATATGTTGCTGCTGGTCTGCCCAGGTGCTTACCCTTTTCCTTAGCGCAAGCAATCCCCTCAGCTTGACGCTTTTTAATCGTCAAGCGCTCTTGCTCTGCCATTGAAGATAATACTTCAAGCAGAATATTATTGACCATATCAATAATCCAATCTTGCCCCTCTGGTAAATCCATCATGGTAGTGGGCAAGTCGATTATTTTAAGGCGGATACCAGCATCCTTAAACCATTGTAGCTCTTTCTTGATAGCTTCCTTATTACGGCCCAGGCGGTCAAGGCTCTTGACTACCAAAGTATCACCACGGCGCAAACCTGTTGCGCTTTTGAGTGAAGCGTATCCAGGGCGGTCAAAGTCTTTGCCACTTGCCTTGTCTGTAATTATAAAGCGGTCGGTCGCACCCAAACTATAAAACGCTTCCAACTGTCTATCTAAATTTTGATCTGTCGAAGAAACACGCCCATAATAGTAAGTACGGTTATCCTCCACTGTGATTACCTCCAACGCTTTTTTACTATTATAGCGCCATAGTCTATAAAAGTCAATACATTTTATAGACATATCTATAAATATTTTCTAAACTTTATGGACAGCAAAAATTGTGGTTTTGATGGACGTTCTATGTATCTATTAAGGTGTACCTTTATAGACTAATCATCAAATCTAAAAGCCATCCGCAAATTGCTTACAGGCTGATTGAGGTATAGATTATGGATAAGGCAATTACTGCCAGTCCACTTACCATCTGTCGCAATCCAATCCCAACCATCCAGATTAAAGCCAAACTCAGCTCCGGCGGTCAGTTCCAGAAAATGAAGAGTGTTTGCATTCCATCCGGGCTTGCGTCTCTTAATTTCGCCGTAGATGAAATCAGTAATAGAGTCCCCCGTTTGAAAATCCGCCTGGAGGAAACCAGCATTTCTTACTTCAACCATTTTGTTTCTCCTTTTTCAGATATCCGCTTTCTTTCAAAAAGTCCTTAAAGCCTTGTAGCACATCGGCGCTATCAGTAGTATCTTGCAAATCAATATTCACTTGATCGGCGGCTTTACCCATGCTTCGATCAATCAGATATTGTAAGGCACTGTTGCGAACACGCGCTTCAGTGCTTTTGTCGAGCGCAAGGTTTAGCATTTCATTCATAAGCTTATTTGTACATGACTTCAAGTGTACGTTAGCTTCCTGGTTGATTTCCCGTAAGCGGCGGTCAAGCTCTGCCTGTACCTCAGCTTGCTTACTCCATTCCCAAATTGATTGCCGTGAAACACCGATCTTTTTAGCAAGCTCAGTGCTTCCCATGGTTGGGTATTTCAATCTAAGCTCAATTAGTTGCTGTTTTCTCAAATCAAGCATAGCTCCCTCCTTCCTTTACATCGTTTACATTTTTCTTACTGTATTCCAGTTATTTTTGAGGCTGCACAGCCGCAGTAAGGTATAGGGGTATCTCTCTATTCCCCTCAGCCATACAAAGCCGTACAGCCTCGGAAATGCACTATTTTATTGTATCAACCGTATAAAGGAAGGGACAACAGCTTTAGCTGCCCCTTCCCGCAAAATATCAAGCCTTAAAACGGCAAATTATCCTCATACTCTCCATCCTCATTGATCTCAGCGCAAGCGTCGATGCTTGTTTCTGTGATTGTAGCTGTAGTTGAGGTTGTGTTTGGAGTTGTATTTGTGTTTGTATTTGATTTTGTAGTTGTAGTTGGATATCTTCCGTTATCACCCGTTATCGGTCGATGTCGGTCGTTATCGGTCGATGTCGAGTGACATCTATCATTATCACTTCTACGCTTAAAATCCTCATACGAAATGGGATTCATCTTGTTTCGCTTTTGCTCCCGAACGTATACAGCATACTTTCGCTGTAAGATTGTTTCGTTGTATCGTTCACCATCTCGTTCAATAGCCGGTTGAAGCAGCGCCCATGCCATGCTGACAATTCCTGGCTCAAAAGACGGCACTGTACCATGCTGGCCGTATTCAAAAGCGGCGCGGAATAGCTGGCCTACCTGCTCATCATTTAGTTGCGATAGGAGCGGTTGCACCAAATCAAAGTACAAGAGTATCCCCGGTCTATTACTCTGCTGCACCATATGCTATTTCTCCGTTTAAGGCCGCATCAATCATTTTACTACGGATTTGTGGTGTGGCAGCGATGTACTTTTGGCGCATATCAACAGGCCATTCCACATAAACAAACGCCTCTTTCAAACATTTGTGTGGTGCAAAAATCTCAGATAACGCTTCAGAGTCAATTGGAGATATGCGGCTCTCCGGCATTGCGCCCTCTGCCAGTTCATCCAAGAGATAATCATAATTGGCATTAATGATCTCCGTACTCTTGCGGATTCTTGCTTGATATTGCTGCATTAGCATCAGCAGTAGCGGAGTACGGATAAAGCAAAATAGATCATCATTTCCACGTCTACCGACATGTATGACTCTGGCAGGGACAAAACCATTTTGCATCAGGAAAAGTCCATCATGGAGGTTTACAATCTCACTATGTGAGCCTACATAATCTACTTCTATCCCCCTACGTTTAAGGCGGATTTGTGTTTTGAGGTTGCGTAAAATGCAAAGCAACTTGTAATACAGTTTAAGCATTTTCGCCACCTCCAAATCCAGCCATTGCCTCAAAAGCCGCTGTACGCTCTTCTGTTGGCAGACTACATACATATGCTTTTTTATTGGCGGATAGTTCGCTGTATGCTCTAATACGTTGCATCAAATCATTTCGCTTCGGAATCTTTGACATCTTAATATAATCGTCACATGCAGCGTCAAACTCAGGTGTTCTCTCAAACACCCAAACATTCCGGCTAATATCACGCCTGTCTGGAACAGTGGCTACAACCTTAAACCCTGCATCAACAAGGTATCGTGCCATTCGCATTGTCAAAATTACTTTCTTTTTCATCTGGTTTCCTCCTGTATCATGTTTCGTGTTTCTTTAGAAATGTGACGCACAAACGATAAATCCCGCTTTGCAAAATGAATGAGAAATATGGCCGTTGTTTAATGAAGTATAAGACAATTGGTGCATTTAAGAATGTACCGTTTGTGCGTCTGCTCCGATGCTATCAGAGTTATATCAACGGGTTTCCCCGGCGATATTAGGCGGGGGCTGGTTTGGCGTTCAGCCCCTCTTTTGAAAGGAGATATCAAACTTGAACGACAAGTTTGACAACATAGTTAATAACCGCACTGGATTAGATATTGGTCAACTTTGTCGATCCAGGCGGGCGGTAAAGGTCTGTGTCCCTTTAACCACTGATTTAGGCAAACTCTGTGCATTCCAATTGATTTAGCCACATGCGCTTGCGTTGTTCCTGTTTCTTCCAAAAATAGCTGTAATCTTATTTTAAGGGACACTGTTTCACCTCCTACTTTGCTAACAAATGTTAGCAGAAAAAAGAGCGGCCAAGCGTGGCCCAGCCGCTTCCTTTTCTGAATAACATTTTTGAGCGTAACACCATATTAAAGCGGAAAGGCCGCTATCCTTGTGTTTGCTCCAGGAATTTTGTTCCCTTATAGGTTTTTATCTCATTTTTCTTTGTACATCCCGTTGAACAACGGTTAATGTACAGTATCAATTTGAAAAAACTTGTATTTTTGAAGCATTCAAAAACGGCTTAATAGCGTTGAACAACGGCAAATCATCATTTTAGACTTTCAAAAACAAAAGAGGATTTTTAAGCGGCATTGTGCTGTACCTCTTGATAGCCTCTACAATGATTGCACAGCTTCCTTTGAGGAATGCTGGTTGTAAATCTCATTCCGCATTTAGCACATGATTTGGAATTTGCAAGGTTTTTGATGAGATTTTGTAAAACAATATCGCCAAAACACAGCCAAAAAATATTTTTTCGACCTGTTTCCTTTTTGTAGAAAAGGTATTTAATGAGCATATCACACACCTCTGTTATTGGGTATCCAAAGGCAGCAAACTCCCCCAATATCTTGTTACGGATATATGTGATATTTCCATCGTCATCAGAAATAACACCGTAAAAGCGATATGTGGTATTGATTTCATCATATTTTGCTATAATTTCAGGAGCAATTTTGATACGTTTCTTTCGCCTGCTCAGCAAATAAGTGTAGTCAAATTTCCCGATATTCTTAGCGGAGAATACCATGCGCTTATTTGGCACAATTGCTTCCAAACGGTTGACAGTGCTATTGTTAATTGGCGCAATTTGTTCGTCGGTCTTTTCCTTTGCATATTGGAAGAAATGAGGTAGTTTCACTTGTGTCACACCCTTTAAGGTCATATCAACCTCTGCGGGACGCTCAGGCATATATAATGTTTTTGCCGCATCAATGTTAAAGTTGTTTTCGCAGGTTAGCAGTTTAATTGCCTCAAAATCAGGATTTCCGCTATTCCAAATCTTTGATATTTGATTACTGATAACTCCGATGTTACCATATCTCCACGCCGCCCGCATACCATCATAAATTGCATTGTTTGAGATTTGCACCGCCCCTGCCTTAGCCATCTCATAATACAAAGGCACAACATCTCTCATATTCCGTTCTGCTATGGAGATGAGTAAAGGATCGGCACACACAAGAGCGGTATCGCCATCACAATCGAATTGAAGCAGTTTACTAATCAAATCGTGGCAGCTTGTGTATAGTGCTTTTGGTGTAAACCAACGCTTTATTTCACCGTCTGTTACGTTGGAGCGTACTGCGTGTTCACGGTAAAGATGAGGTGATCGGAGACAATCTAATTTGTCACTATCCTGATACAATCTACATGATACTTGCCCATTTTCAAGCAGGCCAGCAGGATTTTTATTGCCAAGAAATAGCCATTCACAAAAGGCGTAAAGGTCTGGAATTATAAATGTGTACTTGCCCTTGACACTCAACTTACCTGCTCGCGCTTCATTTACAAGGGATTTTTTGATTTGCCGTAAAACTTCTTTTGTGTACGGGTCTGACAATAATTCAGGATATAGGCTCAAGCATTTCTGGAAATCATTTTGATTGTCATTTCTGTCCGTAGCACCAAACACGTCAAGCATTGTTTGACGATCTGAAGCAATTCGTGTGATTGTATCAATTGATTTTTGAGCTAACAGTGCTAACTCTTGATCGCTCACATCTGTAAGTGTTTGAAGCATTTGATAATTTAGTTTTGCATTTGGAATGTAATCGCGCTCTTCGTTACACTTACCAGCAGAACAATCACACCTGATAAAAAGCCGCTTGTACTCTTCCCATGACTCATAATACTTCCACATCTTAAATTGGCTTTTGGTAAAAATCACTTGAATTCCCTCGGCTAATACATCATGCTCCACGCCGTAGATATCTTTGACAAGTCCATGATTGCAACCAGGTTCTTTTTTATTGGCCTCCCTGATAAATTTGTCAAACGGGAACACCGCCAAAAGCCCTTTTACCCATGGTAGCCGCACCATAAAATTTTTCCGTGAAACAGACGGCAATACCATACCACAACCATCTGTATGAGTAATGGGCACATCCATTTCTCGACGATCAATTTTGTAAGTCCTATGGTCAATAAAATCGACTGTTCCGCGCACCAGCGTTTCTATATCGTCTACTACAATGGATTTCTCTATATCAAATTCCGGCCATGGGTCTGTAGCGCTGTTGCACAGGGCAAGATAGGCCAAATACTTATTGACATTGATACCTCCAGCAGCGTTAATACGTTCGATTGACAAACCACACATTAAAGTTTTTTGATATTTCTCCCAGACACACTCTTTAATGAAAACTGTTTTTTTCGTTCTGATCTGGCCCGCTGAGGCTGTGTAGACAACATATTTATCCCCATTGTAAATGAAACCATTTAGTATCAAGTCCCGAATTACCTCAAAATAGTAAGTACGAACCACTATAAAGTCATCATACAATTCGCCTGTCTGCATCCCTAAAGTTCGTGTGAGCATGGATTCAAAAACCGAAATTATATTTTTGTCTACAACATATTCAGTCCGCAAGGCCCGCTCCCCATTGTGAGTGCTAAGAAGTGACACAAGTTTTTTCTTCGCGGTGCTGATTGCACTATTGGTTTGCTTCAGCTCCAACTTAATTTCGTCAAGTCTGTTTTGCCCTCCCAAAGATACGCAATCGGCTTTATTAATATGGTATAATGATCGATATCTTTTCTCTGCTATGCTTGCTGAGATAGCGCCACTAACCATATCGGATATTATTCTCCGCTCAGCTTTGAGATTGCTTTTACGGTAGGTCAAGCTATTAACGATTTTCTCTTGTTCATGTTCCTCATCCGTATAAAAGGCGCTGGTATCAAAACTATAAATATGGATTTGCTTGTCAAGGCTCATGTCATCATCCTTTCTTAAAGTTGCTAAAAACAGAAAAAAGCAGACTACAACAGCAGGCTTTTACGCCTGATTGATGTAATCTGCTGACATGCTTTTCTATTTCGCTGGTACATCCAGCAAAAACAAAACATGAAACCGATATAATGTTGTTTCCGTCCTTTTACAGTGGCATCATAAAACTCCAGTCGTAGTATAGCGGCTTTTTCTGAAATGTCAAGGGGTTTTCTGAAATTTCCAAAAAATTATTTGCTGTTTGGTTGATACATCAGCAAATCTCCAGGCTGGCATTGGAGCAAACGGCATAGCGTGTCTATATTCTGCCATGATACAAGCTCTTTTTGACGAAACTTTTGTAGTGTGGCCTCTCCAAGTAAATGCTCTTTGCGTATGCGGCTGGTATTATATCCAGCCGCTTTTAATGCTGGTATGATATCTATACGGTAAGTGATTGCCATTATCTCACCTCTTCCCGGAAAGTATTATATAGGATATTTACACTTTTCTCAAGTGCAAAAACGCCCAAAATATACACTTGATATTTGTGTAAAATGTCGATTGATTTACACTTGAGAATGGTGTATATTATCGTTGTAAGGCAAAGGACACAAGCCTTTTTTGAAAGGAGGGAGGTAAGTGGACGAAATGACCAGCGCGGAACTCAATCAGTATCTGGAGAACATAGCCAAACTGATTGAGGCCACCGCCAAAGACCCGGCTCAGGCCGCAGAAATTGTGCGGGAGAGTAAGGTCAAGGCGTAAAAAGGGATAGCGGCCCACCTGACAAGTAACCCGCTATCCCAACACCAAAGGTGATCCGGGGAGCCTTACCCCCGGACACCTCCTATAATAGCAAAGTAAGGCAGTATTTGCAAGTACCATTTAGGAGGCCACCATGAAAGAGATTGTCAAAACTTCCCGCCTCGCTGGACAATTAGAAAAATTGTTTAACAAACTCAATTCCGATTTTTTCAATGGGGAGCTGCAAACGCCGGTAATCACCATCCAGAGCACCCCTCGCGCCTACGGGCACTACTCCACCTATGATGCTTGGAATGTCAAAGGTGAAGGGCGCAGAGAAATCAACATCGGCGCTGGAACGCTGGATAGGCCGATTGAGTACACCGCCGCCACGATGCTCCATGAAATGTGCCATATGTATAATGACACTGTACTCCACATCCAGGATTGCAGCCGGGGCGGTACTTACCATAATAAACGGTTTAAGCAGACAGCAGAGGCGCACGGCCTGGTTTGTAGCAAAACTAACCGCTACGGCTGGAGTGATACAGCTTCAGAGCTATCCGATACGCTACTTGAATGGGTTTTGAATAATAATATTCAGGAAATTTGCTTAAATCGGAATGAAAGTAGCGGTATCAGGATTTCAGGCGGGGCTAAGGCCGCAAACGGTACAGGCAGTACGGGCACAGAGGATAAACCCAAAGTAAAAAGCTCCAGGAAGTATGTTTGTCCCTGTTGTGGTACGATTATCCGGGCTACCCGTGAAGTCAACGTGATCTGTGGCGATTGCAACGTCGAGTTTGAATGGGCTAAGTAGCATATGAGCTGACCTATCGGCTATACGGGGATGGAGGTATACCAATGCTGAAGCTGACACAAAAGCTGGCCCGGATGCTGATAGCCCGTGGAATTGGCGTTCCTGCCCGCAATCTGGAAAAAATCGCCGCGCCGGATGGCGTGTATGCTTATGAGATGCCTTTAGGCGGACTATCTATCAAGATTGAAAATGACCGCTATACCCATGCTGGCCGCTATGGGCTGAAGATCCACGACCGTTCCGGCGGTACAGTCATGACCATGTTTTTCCATCCTGAAACGCTTAACCGAGATTTTGGTGCTGAGGATGCTGAAAAGTCCGATGCTCAACAGCAGGCACGGCGGGAATGGGTACAATCTCATGGCCCAGACTACTGCCACAAGATGATTGATCGTTATTGGAACAATTGATATACATAGCCTGACCTATCGGGCGCACGGGGAGAAAGGTAAGAACATGGATAAAATTACAATCAACCAGGCCGGCATTATGAGCTTTGAGAGCGCAACCCCCGATAAGATCAATCTGCCCTACGGCAACGATAATCTTTGCTTTGAAGCGTATAACGCTTTTGTCAATGCGGCAAACAACATGGATGCAGAGCGGGCTAACAAGGTGTTTGGAAGCAGCACGGTTACAACTTACCTCACCTTACTCCCCTACCGGCACAAGTTGCTTGCTGGTATCAAGATCATCGTTCAGCCCACCAACGGCCAGCGCATTGAGAAAATCATTCCGGCAACTCTTCCCCTTGAACAACTCCGTAACATCGCAGATCGGTTTTTCCGGTTGGGTGCATTGGGTCTGACTGAAGCCCTCCGTAAGCACTACACACAGCAGTATCAGGTTTATTGCGAGACAGTTTGAATTAGGTACATCAGAGGGCACAGCTCCAAGCTGTGCCCTCAAAATCTTTATTCCTCTGCGATTTCCAGTTTATCAAGCGCAAATTCCACACATTTCAGGATTAGTTCATTCCGTGTGCGGCCTGTTTTGCCGCCTATACTATCCAACCGTTTTACCATCTCAACAGGCATACGGCAAGAGACTACTGTATTTTCTCCATACGATCTTTTAGGTCGAATGATAAACTTGTCCTCTGCCATAATTACCACCTTTGTAAACTTATGAATGTATTGTAGCCTAAAATTTGTAGTTTTCATATACTACAAAGGTTTACAAAATTTGAAAAGCATGTTATACTTAACAAATAATCTGTGAGGGAGTGGAATTTATGCCCAAAAAGCAACTAATCAGCGTCATATTTGCTACTGCATTTGCCGTTGTAGCATCAATTCTGTTTCAAGTTATATCTTTGGTGGTTATATCAGGATATGGCGATACGGCAAAAGAGGCGTTTTCGTTGGCATCATCCAGGCAATTCGGAAAACTGCTGATAATTATTATTGTGTGCGCCATTATTTACCTTGTTTCGTGCTTTTCTAACCCAAAATATACAAAGACTATTTTTATAGTGTGCGGAATCATTAGTTGTATCGTAGGCGGCTACATCTGCATTAGAACAAGTATCTATTTCTCTGGCTCTTCTGAAATACAAGCCTTTGCCGCTCCTACTGTAAGGCTCCTATCATTCACCTATGGTGTAGCGTTTCCGCTGTTCTATACACTACTATGTATTTTGGCCTGTGGGAGTGACTTAAAGGGCAATGTCATTAATCAGGCAATAAGTTGCACTTGCTTTGTTGTTCTCTACACTCTTATTGTCAATATCGCATCAAGGCTTGTCGGAAATATCAGTATGAGTATAACAGTTTCCGCTTGTATTGCTGTGGCTGTAACCTTTTTCCCGGCGCTAAATCTGGACAATATTAAGACGCAGATTAAGAAAACTGATTGAATTATATGGGTATTCAGAGCAACCGCCGGGTTATCGGCGGTTGCTCCTTTTTATGTTCATTTATACATAGTAAGCACAAAATTAATAAGTTGTACTAACTCACCACGGGTTATAATGGCATTTGGGTCGAATCCTACACTGTCTTCAATCCAGCCCAGGGCAACGGCGGTTTGTATGTCTTCTTGCGCCCATCCGTTATACTGGATATGCCGTAAGGTGTAATTCTGCTGTTCAACAAATCTTGTGAGGATGGTAACTATCTGCGCCCATGTGACTGTGCCATTAGGATTATACTTGCCATCACCCACGCCGTTGACAATTCCCGCTGCTTGTATTATTCTGACGTATGGAGCATACCACGCATCTGTTGCAACGTCTGTAAAGGCCAATTCTGCATTGCTGTATTTGTCAATGGACTCATCCTCCAACAGCCGATAGATGATTGTTGCCAACTGTGCCCGTGTCAGCGGATCATTTTCATGGGCAAGGCCATCCCCATACCCTAAAAGTACAATCGTTCTGGATGTATCAATTGCAGCGCCATTGCACACAAGTGGTGATTGTGCGGGCACTGGATTGACAACAGGCTTTTGCTCTGGTTGCGTCTCTGTGACCGTTATAATTGGCCGTACAGGGCGATATATCGGGCGGTAGTCCGTATCATCCTCATTAGTATTGTCGATCTCTGGAGGCTCTGAGGGCTTTTCGGGTGGATTGTTTGGGTTGCCATCTTCCTGTGGTGGAACTTTCTCACCACTATTATCCTGTGGCGGGTTTGTTACGTCGGTTGGAATATCGCCTTTATCGCTGGTATCCTCTGGAGGCTCTTCACTGTCTATCATCCCGCTATCTTCGGACGGATTTTTCGATTGGTCATTTTCATCTCCATCATTGCCAGAATTGGGTGTGTCTGTTTCTTCATCTTGTGAAGGTGATAGTTCATCTTCAAATACAAATTTAAGATCAAGTTCCCCAATATCATCATAGTCACTTTCAATAGGTAGTTGACAAACGATTGAATTTTCGACGCCATTCCTTGTAAGATCGCTATCCTTCATCCAGTTATAGGGTATTCTATCGGTAGATACATAGATATCTTCAAGGCTTTTTGTATATTGGAGTGTCATGCAAGATATATTGCATATATCATCCGCAAAGGACACCGCATTGTTATCATAGATTTCGCAATCTGTTATAACCATCCTCCCGCCGTCAATTCCGTTACATATTCCTCCGCCACCTCTAAGAGCATGATTCGCAACAATACAGCAATTTGAAATTGTGCTATCTCCAGTAGAATATATAGCACCGCCGAGTACGCCGCAATTTTTGTTGAATTGTGAACCTACGATAGTCAAATTTCCTTCACAATTTATTCCCCCACCGGCTCCATTGCTGACACCCTCGGAGAAAGTAGAATTATAAATTTCAATAGTGCCATTGTTCCAAATATGCCCTGCTTTTGCTCCGCTGTTATCGCTAAACTTGCATTGTTTCAGTAATGTATTTCCAGAATTTGAAATAGGAACAATATCGCAAGTAAACCCTTGCATTGTAACGTTTTCCATATATAATATTCCACAATCAGCTATATTTATCACACTATCACAATTCATGCTATTGCCTGATAAGATTGCATTTTTTAATGTCACATTTTTGCCTTGAATGACCATCATAGCCCAATTGCTTTTCTTAAAGCAAAGTTCGATTGTTTTACTGCTGTCCCCAATACATATATTGGATTCACCAATACAAATTACCTCATTAACAAAAATTGTATCTCCATCATTGGCGGCGGCAATAGCTGCTTGCAATTCATCCAGTGTGCTAACCGCAACACAATCCCCTTGTTCTTGCTGATTGGCCTCTCCTTCAATCGGCTGATCTGTCAATTCCTCAGCGTGGGCGGGTGCTACCAGCAAGCACACCATAAGCATTGCTAACAACAGTTTTTTCATGATCTCAATTCCTCCAGCTTTTTGTTTTTAGCGGTCATCTCTGCGACCAATTGAGCAACCAAAGCAACCTCAATAGATGTAAGCCCCGACAGGTCAAGTAGCCGATCATCTACCCTTCCCAACAAATAATCGGTAGTCACACCATATAGATTAGCTAATCGAACAAGCGTTGTGTATGACGGTTGGCGCAAATTACCCTCCCATAATGACACGCTTGACCGCTCCACACCTACCAGACGTGCAACTTGATCTTGCCTTAGATGGTTCTCCATCCGCAGTTTCCTTAGTCGATCCCCTAACTCAATAATCATTGTTGCGCTCACCTCCATGCACAACATGATACAGGATACCATTTTTAGCGTTTCAATTGGTCACATTGGCGTTACGCTCTGTCAAAATCGAAAAAAATAGCCGATACCCACGGCAATGTGAGCATCGGCTACATAAATATATCGTAAATCTATTAAAAAGGCATTGTTTCGCCACAATATTCTAACTTTTGAAATGCGCAATTTTGGCACCGACATCGGCACAGAAGAGCTGGGACACCTGGAAATGATCGGCGCCCTGGTGCACCAGCTGACCCGGAACCTCACGGAAGAGCAGATCAAGGCAGCCGGATTTGACACCTATTTTGTGGACCACACCACTGGCGTGTTTCCGCAGTTTGCCTCCGGCTTCCCCTGGTCCGCTGCCACCATGCAGGTGACCGGAGACGTCATTGGCGACCTGACGGAAGACCTGGCGGCGGAGCAGAAAGCCCGCGTAACCTACGACAACATTCTCCGTCTCTCCGACGACCCGGATGTCAGCGACGTCATCAAGTTCCTCCGGGCCCGGGAAATCGTCCATTTCCAGCGTTTCGGCGAGGGCCTGCGGCTGGCGAAGGACAAAATGAACGCGAAAAACGTTTACTATATGAACCCGGCCTTCGACAAATAAAAAGAGTAAGAGCGGCGGGATATCCGCCGCTCTTTTCCATCACTCCAGCATGTCCGCAAACTCATCCTCCGTTAAAACGGGAATCCCCAGCTCTTCTGCCTTTTTCAGCTTGCTGCCCGCAGCCTCTCCCGCCACTACATAGGTGGTCCGTTTGGAAACGGACCCGGCGGCTTTGCCGCCCCGCTCCTCGATCAGCGCCTGGGCGGCCTTGCGGTCAAAACGGCTGAGGGTTCCCGTGAGGACAAAGGTCATGCCATTGAACCGCTCGTCCACCAGCTCTGATGTGCTTTCCATGTTGACCCCGGCAGCTTTCAGCCGGGCAATCAGGTCCTGGGCCTGGGGAGAGGACAGGTAATCCACCAAGCACTGGGCGGTCACGCTGCCCACATCGTCAATGTCCGTCAGCTCTTCCGCTGAGGCGGCGCAAAGAGCGTCCATCGTGCGGAAGTGGGCAGCCAGCACTTTCGCCGCCTTCTCCCCCACCTGCCGGATACCCAGGCCGAAAATCAGGCGGGCAAGGTCGTTGGATTTAGACCGCTCAATGGCGTCCAGCAGATTTTCCGCAGACTTCTTCCCCATCCGCTCCAGCTTTGCCACCGCTTCCGCTTCCAAGCCATAGAGGTTCGCAGGGTTGGACACCATGCCGCTGTCGATGAGCTGCTGTACCACGGCGGGGCCGCAGCCATCAATATCCATGGCGTTCCGGCTGGCAAAGTGCGTCAGGTTCCGAAGCAGCTGGGCGGGACACTCCGCTCCGGTGCAGCGGATGGCGGCGCCGTCCTCATCCCGGCGGACCGGAGCCCCGCAGACCGGGCAAGACTCTGGAAAACAATAGGGTTCCGTTCCCTCAGGGCGTTTGGAGAAATCCACTTCCACCACTTCCGGAATGATCTCCCCCGCCTTTTGAACGATTACGGTATCCCCGATGCGGATGTCCTTCTCCCTGATAAGGTCCTGGTTGTGCAGCGTCGCATTGGTCACATTTGTCCCCGCTAAGCGGACAGGCGTTAACACCGCCTTGGGAGTCAATACGCCAGTGCGGCCCACCTGGATGACAATATCCAGCACCTGGGCTGGCTTTTTCTCCGGCGGGTATTTGAACGCCACGGCCCACTTCGGGAATTTTGCCGTACTGCCTAGTTTTACACGGTCAGTTAAGGAATTTACCTTTATAACAGCTCCATCAATATCGAAGGGATACTCCATCCGGTTGTCGTTGATCCGGGCGATTTCCGCCTGGCAGGCGGCGGTTCCGGAGAGCATCTTGTGGGGAATGACCCGGAACCGCTGGGAAGCCAGGTAGTCCAGTGTCTCCTGATGGGAGACAAATTCCCTTCCCTCCGCCAGCTGGAGGTTAAAAACTTGAATATCCAGCTTCCGCTCTGCGCAGACCTTGGGGTCCAGCTGCCGGAGGGACCCGGCGGCGGCGTTCCGCGGATTCGCCAGCAGGGGCTTTCCCTGAATTTCCCGCTGGGCGTTCAGCTCCTCAAAGACCGCCCGGGACATATAGACTTCTCCCCGGACGATGAGCCTGGGCAGCTTGTCCGGAAGGACCATGGGAATCGAACGGATGGTCTTTAAGTTTTCCGTTACGTCCTCCCCCGTCCGGCCGTCGCCCCTTGTGGCGCCCCGGACAAAGACGCCTTCCCGGTACTCCAGGGCCACGGACAGGCCGTCCACTTTGGGCTCCAGGGAATAGGCGGTCTCTTTCCCCAGGGCCTCGTCCATCCGCTGGCAGAATTCTTCCACTTCTTCTGCGCTGAACACATCCTGGAGGCTCTCCAGAGGGGACTCGTGTGTATAGGAGGCGAAGCCCTCCAGAGTCTTTCCGCCGATCCTCTGGGTGGGGGAATCCGGCGTTACTTCCTCCGGATGCTGCGCCTCCAGTTCCTCCAGGCGGCGGTTGAGCATATCGTATTCATAATCGCTGATGGTGGGCGCGTCCAGCACGTAGTACTTGTAGCCGTGCTCATTCAGCGCGTCCCGGAGCTGTTTGATCTCTTCACGGTAATCCATGGGGCCTCCTAATTCAAGATATAGTCCTTTGCGTCGCTCTCGTAGCACTCCGGCGTGGAGCTGAAATAGGTATAAGTGTCCGGCACAGAGCCCACGATGACGGTCTCCGCCACGGTGACGGCGTTGGAGACCGTGGTCGCCGTGGAAAACCCTGGCAATAAAATGCTGACGGCCACGTCGATGTTCAGCACGATCTGGTGCTTTGTCTGGTTGATGCCTGCCGAGGTGAACGCGTTTTCAAAATTGGCGGAGGAAGAGCCCACTGACTCCATCCGTACGGAAATCCGGGGGCCCCGCCCCGCCAGGAGCACGGAGCCGCTGAGGCTGCCCACCGGAATGGACAGCTCCCGAGTGGAAACCTGGTCGATCCGCGCCAGAATAATGTCCAAAATATTGGATTGTAATCGGTTGAAGGCTGCCATGTTGCTATAAATGGCAGTAATCCGCCCTTCGTTGTCTTTTTCAAAGGTGATCAAGTCACTGTAGGTAATATTGCCGCTGTCTATGGCCTCATCCACCGCTTCCGAGACAATGCGGTTCACCATGTTGGAAACCCGGGTGGTGGCCAGGCTCGCCAAGATGGGCCGCATCTGCGTTGTGGCAAATATTACGGCGGACAGCGCCGCCGCCAAGACGGAAAAAGCCAGGATATTCAGAAACGTCCGCCGGGTAATCCGGCGCCGATAGTAAAAATAGCTCACAAGCCACCACCCCCAGCCATCCTATGCGCCGGGGGCCTGGCCTTATTTCAGGCGGTTGACAATCTCCTTAAAAGCCCTTCCGCGTTCCATGAAATTGGCAAACCGGTCAAAGGAGGTGCTGGCGGGAGACAGGATCACGACGTCCCCCTCCCTCGCCCGACTCCGGGCCAGGGAAACCGCCTGCTGGTAGTCTTCCACATCTATGATTTCCAAACCACTATAGTTTTCCGCCTTCTCCACGGAGGCCCGGATTACCCCGGCTGTAGCGCCGCAGAGGACCAGCAGCTTCACGTGCTCGTTGACAACAGGACCCAGGCTGTCATAAGCAATTCCCTTGTCCTTTCCCCCGGCGATGAGGATGACTGGTTCTGGAAAGGAATTCAAACCCGCGATGGTCCGGCTGGGGCTGGAGGCGATGGAGTCATTATAGTACCGCACGCCGTCCAATTCCCGTACCAGCTCGATCCGGTGCTCTACACCGCCGAAGTTCCCGGCGAAGTCCCGGATCACCTCGTCGGGGACCAGCCCGTCCACAGCGGCGATGGCAGCCATGTAATTCTCCACATTGTGGGTCCCTGGGAGCTTGATTCCCGCCAGGGGCAGTACCCTGCGGCATCCGGTTTCATTAGCCATCCAGATTGCCTGGCCCTTTCCACCCTCCTCCGGGGCAAGATAGGTCCCGCGCTCCACCGATTCCCGGCGGCTGAACACGCGGAGGCTTCCCATTTCCCGGCCCAGGAAGGAACGCGTGACCTCGTTGTCGGCATTAAAGATGGCAATATCTCCTGCTGTCTGGTGTGTAAAGATATTTTCCTTTGCAGAAATATATTCCGCATAATCCTTGTGGACGTCCAAATGGTTCGGGGCGAGATTGGTAACAACGGCAATATGAGGGCTCTTGGCCATGGTCATCAGCTGGAAGGAACTCAATTCCAGTACGGCAATATCCTCCGCCGACATGGTGCCAGTCTCTGCCAGCAGCGGGTGCCCGATGTTTCCCCCCAGGTGAACGGTCCGTCCCGCCGCCCGGAGCAGTTCCGCGATGATGGTGGTGGTGGTGGTTTTCCCGTCGCTGCCAGTGACGGCAATGATGGGACAAGGGCAGACCTCAAAGAAGGCCTCCATTTCGCTGGTCAGCACGCTCCCGCGTTTCACGGCGGCGGCCAGTTCCGGCAGGTCCGGGCGCATCCCCGGCGTGCGGAAGACAACGTCCTCCGTCAGGTCCTCCAGGTAATCCGGCCCCAGCCGGAGGCGGCAGCCCTTTTTCTCCAGCTCCTCTGCCAGGGCGCCCAGGGCCGCCCGGTCCTTTTTGTCGCGGGCGGTCACTGACATGCCCCGGGAGCACAGCAGCTCAATGAGGGGCTGGTTGGAAACGCCGATGCCGATGACAGTCACAGCCTTGCTTTGCAAAGAGGACAGATATTCCTCAAACTTCACGGAAACCGCTCCTTATCCTTCCCGCCTTTCAGCGGAATTTTTTCCTTCCTGAGATCATCACTTCCATAGAAGCAATTCAATCAAATTCTTTTCTATTTTACCACGACCTGCCGCTCCCGGCAAGACTTGTCTTGGGAGGAAATATGTGATATCCTGTCAGGCGAATGTGGAAAGGAGGTTCCGCCATGGACCCGCAGCTTTTTCAGATTGAGTCCATTCCCGCCGCTCTTTGGGGCCCGCCCGCAGAACGGGTGGCCGTCGCCGTCCACGGGGCCCAGTCCAGCAAAACGGATATCCCCTTCCGCCTTTTCGCAAAGGCTTTCCCCCACACCCAGGTTCTCAGCTTCGACCTGCCGGAACACGGGGACCGGAAACAGGACCCCACCCCCTGCAAGCCTCCCATTTGTGTCCAAGAGTTGTCCGCCGTCCTGGATTACGCGGAAAGCCGCTGGCGGGACCTGAGCCTGTTTGCCGTCAGCATGGGAGCTTACTTCAGCCTTCTGGCCTGTCAGAACCGCCCCCTTTCCCACGCCTGGTTTCTCTCCCCGGTGGTGGACATGGTGCGGTTAACCCAGGATATGATGCGCTGCTTCCAGATTTCCGAGGCCCGCCTGGAGGCGGAAAAAATGATCCCCACCCCCATGGGCCAGACTCTTTATTGGGACGATTACGGTTACATCCGCGCCCACCCCATTGACCGCTGGCCCGTCCCCACCGATATCCTCCGGGGCTCCGGGGACACCCTGGTGGCAGAGGATACCGTTGCCGCCTTTGCGGACCGCTTTTCCTGCCGGATGCGGACCGTGGAGGGCGCGGAACACTGGTTCCACACCCCGGAAGAACTGGAAGCCTTGGCCCTTTGGTTCCTGGAGACAGGTCCTGGTTGACAATTCCGGCGCTTGCCTGTATAATAAACACGCGAGTAAGACAGACGGCCGCGTGGACAGGCCGAAAGGCCGTTCATGAGGAAAGTCCGGGCTCCATAGGGCAAGGATAACGGGTAACGCCCGCCGAAGGCGACTTCAGGAAAAGTGCAACAGAGAGATACCGCCCCGCTGTCCCTTGAGGAAAGCGCCGGAACGCCGAATTAGCAGCATGATTTTGTTGGCGATGACGCGGACCGGGCCGCGGGGTAAGGGTGGAAAGGTGCGGTAAGAGCGCACCCGACGGCTCGAGAGTGCCCGCCGCTGTAAACTCTATCCGGAGCAACACCGATATGGGAGCATCGGGGTTCGCCCCCGAAAGGCTGGCCCGGCCGCTCCCGGGGTGGCTGGAGCGCACGGGCAACTGTGCGCCTAGATAGATGGCTGTCTAATACAGAACCCGGCTTATAGTTTTACTCGCAATATACGGGGACCGTCCGCATGATCTGCGGACGGTCCTCTCTTTTCTTTATTCTTCCCCTCCTCCGGCAGGCCGGATCAGAATACCTTCGTTCCCCGAGGGGGGCTTCGGCGCGCACCCCAGCTCCCTCTGCATTTGCAACCACCGTTCCCGATCGGTCATCAGCTGTTCCCGCAATTCCAGGGAAACGGACTCCGGCCAGTACTGGACGATCTCCTGAACCTGGTAGTCGTTGCACCAGTCGTAGACCATGTAAGGTTTTTCCGGCCAGCGGGTGCGGACCACCACCTCGTTGTGCCCGTCTCCGTCGATGTCCGCTACTGCGGCGTTCAGGCAATCCTCTACCAGCAGTACGGTTTCCCCGTCCTCCCACTCAAAGGCCCCGTTGTCCCGCTTCCCGGTCCAGAAGCGGTAATTGCAGAGGAAAACCGCGCCCCGGGGTTCTCCGAAGGGGTCTGGGTAAACGTTCTCTCTGGTGTAGCGGACCTGGTCATACCAGAACAGCTGGTCCTTCTCTGTCTCAAAGGTCACATCCATGATTCCACCCAGGACTTCACCGGAAAACTGACAGGCGGAAACGGTTCCCTCATAGGTCCGTTGATTCCACCGGCAGTTCATGCGGTAGGTGCGCTTATCTCCACACTCGTTTTTCAGCGTGATCCCATAGAAATCCACCCCTGTCCCGCACTTCAGACGGAGCAGGTGGCCCTGGTCCTCCACATAGAGGTAGTTCTCACTTCCCACAGTTTCCTTTAGGACGATGGACCGCTCCAGCTGCCCGCTGGCATAAGTGCTGCAATACCAGACTGTCCCCAGAGCCGCCGCCAGCATCAGCACCAGGGCCAGGGCCGTCTGCCAGACGTGCTTCTGCCGCTCCGATTTCAAATTTTCCCGGGAAATCTCCATCAAGTTCTGCATGGGTTTTTCCTCCCTCAAACTCTCCACGGCCTCTTCCTCCTTACGGTCCCTTCGTTCCTCCAGCTTCCCGCAGGACATCAGCTCCTCCACCCTCAGTCCCAGGGCCTCCGCCAGGGGCTCCAGCAGCGTCACATCCGGGTAGCTCAGGGCCCGCTCCCACTTGCTCACTGCCTTGTCCGTCACATGCAGCCGCCCGGCCAGCTCCTTCTGGGTCAGCCCCGAAGCCTTCCGGCATCCGGCGATAAAATTTCCAAATTGCTGCTTGTTCACGTGCTTCACCTCTCCGCCAGTGTACCCCCAGCCCCGGAAAAAAGCAACCGACCAGCGGTAGAATCCGGCAAGTTCCGCCTGTTTCAGGCGTTTCCTGGCCCGGAAAAATTTTTCCAGGACTCCCAGTTTTTAAGGTTGGACTAAGGAACTCCCTGTATGATGCCCCCATCCTCTTCAAAGAAAGGAGCCCAAGCATGAAACCTCGGCACGAGTGGAAGCACGAAATCACCGCTGCTGACCGCCTGGTTCTCTCTGCCCGCCTCTCCGCCGTGGCCCGGCGGGACAGGCACGGGCAGAACGGACGTTATGAAATCCGGAGCCTGTACTTTGACGACCTCCGGGACACGGCCCTGCGGGAGAAGCTCGACGGTGTAGCCAAGCGGGAGAAATTCCGGATACGGTATTACGGCGGCGACATCTCTTATATCTGCCTGGAAAAAAAGAGCAAGCGGGACGGCCTGTGCGGCAAGCGGTCCGTCCTTCTCAGCGTCCAGGAGGTGCAGGACCTTCTGGAGGGCGCTCTGGATTGGATGCCGGAGAGCGGGAGGCCCCTGGTCCAGGAGCTCTATTGGAAGATGAAAGCCAGCGGCCTGCGGCCCAGGACCATCGTGGACTACACCCGGGACGCCTATGTCTTCCCCGCTGGAAACGTCCGGGTCACCCTGGATTACAACATCCGTACCGGAATCGGGTCCACGGATTTCCTGCATCCGGCCTCCGTCACCGTCCCCGCCGGGGACGCCCCTGGGATTTTAGAGGTAAAGTGGGACGAATTCCTCCCCGATATCATCCGGGACGCCGTCCAGCTTCCCGGACGCCATACCTCCGCCTTCTCCAAATACGCAGCCTGCCGCATCTATGGATAACAAGAAAGGAACTGATCACGATGACTTTTCAGGATATTTTCAAATCCAGCTTTCTAGAGAACGTTGCCAGCGTCAGCCTTCTGGACATGGGGCTGGCCCTGATCCTGGCCTTCGGCTTGGGGTTGTTCATCTTTCTGGTCTATAAGAAGACCTTTACCGGCGTCATGTACTCCTCCAGCTTCGGCGTAACCCTGGTGGCCCTGACCATGATCACCACCATGGTAATCCTGGCGGTTACCAGCAACGTGGTGCTGTCCCTGGGCATGGTGGGCGCGCTGTCCATCGTCCGCTTCCGCACCGCCATTAAGGAGCCCCTGGACATTGCCTTTCTTTTTTGGTCCATTGCCGTGGGCATCGTCCTGGCGGCAGGGCTGATTCCGCTGGCAGTATTCGGCAGCGTGGTCATCGGTTTCATGCTTTTGGTCTTTGTCAACCGGAAGTCACGCTGCGACCCATACATCGCCGTCCTCCAGTGCGACGGCCAGGAAAGCGAAGCCCGGGCGGAGGACTTTCTCCGGCAGAACACCCGGCGCTGCGTGGTAAAGAGCAAGACCGTCCAAAAGGACGCCGTGGAGCTGAACCTGGAAATTCGCCTGAAAGACGAAAACACCAGCTTTGTCAACGCCCTGACGGACCTCCCCGGCGTGCGTAGCGCGGTGCTGGTAAGCTACAACGGGGACTACCTGGGCTAAGGGAGGTTCTCCATGTCAACCCACCGCTATATTGACAAGCTCTGCGCCGCCGCCCTGGTCCTCTGCCTGCTGCTGGCCGCCGCTTTTGTGAACGGCGAAGCTTTGGGCATCCAGCACGCCGCCAGCGCCATGGGCTATGAGGCCCGCTTATTTGACACAGAGCGGGTACACACCATCGACATTGTGATGGACGATTGGGACAGTTTTCTGGAGACCTGTGAAAACGAGGAATACGCCCCATGCGCCGTGGTCATAGACGGCGAGGCCTGTCAAAATACCGCCATCCGGGCCAAGGGCAACACCTCCCTGACCATGGTTTCCGCTATGGACAGCGACCGATACAGCTTTAAGCTGGAATTCGACCACTATGACAGCGGCAGGACCTACTACGGCCTGGATAAGCTGAGCCTGAACAACATCATCCAGGACACCACCTACATGAAAGACTATCTCACCTATCAAATGATGGGGGCTTTTGGGGTGGACGCGCCCCTTTGCAGCTATGTGTTCATCACCGTCAACGGCCAGGACTGGGGGCTGTACCTGGCGGTGGAGGGCGTGGAGGACGCGTTCCTCCGCCGGAACTATGGCAGCGGCTCCGGCGGGCTTTACAAGCCGGACAGCATGAGCTTTGGCGGAGGCCGGGGCAACGGGCAGGCGTTCCGCATGGAAAACGCCGGAGCCTCCGGCGGAGCCCGTGCGGAAAACCAGGAAGGGTTTCCGCCGGAGGGCGGCGGCTTCCCTTCCCCGCCGGATGGCCAGACCCTTGGCGGCGGACAGAAGGCTTCCGGTGAACCGCCGGACGGCAAGGCAGGCCCCGCCAGATTTGCCGGAGGCCCCGGCGGCGGCATGGGAAGCGACGATGTGAAGCTCCGGTATATCGACGACGACCCGGAGAGCTATTCCAACATCTTTGAAAACGCCAAAACAGATGTCTCCAAGGCGGACCAAAAGCGGCTGGTTGCCTCGCTGAAGGCCCTCAGCCAGGGAGAAGACCTGGAGAATGTGCTGGACATTGACGAAGTCCTCCGCTATTTCGTGGTCCATAATTTTGTCCGCAACGGCGACAGTTACACGGGCTCTATGGTTCACAACTACTACCTCTATGAAGAAGAGGGCCGTCTCTCCATGATTCCCTGGGATTACAACCTGGCCTACGGCACCTTCCAGAGCGGAGATGCGGACGGCGAAGTCAACGCCCCCATTGACTCCCCGGTTGACCAAGGCGACAGCCGCCCTATGGCGGACTGGATGTTCGACAGCCCGGAATACACGGAGCAGTACCACCAATATTTCCAGGAATTTCTGGAAACGGTGGACCCGGTTTCCCTGATTGCTGAGGCGGAGGCGCTGATTGCCCCCTATGTGAACCGGGATCCCACCTGGTTTTATACCTACGAGGAGTTTGTGTCCGGTGTGGAAACCCTCCGGGAGTTCTGCCGCCTCCGGACGGAGAGCATCCGGGGGCAGCTGGACGGGTCCATCCCCTCTACAGAGGAGGGGCAGGCGGCGGATGCCTCTTCCCTGGTAGACACATCCGGCATCACCCTTTCCGACATGGGAACAATGAACCAGGGCGGCGGCTTTGGCGGCGGGGAACGGCCTTCCCGTCCCGGCGGGAATCAGGGCCAGGCAGATTTGCATTCCCCGGCAGAGGACCCTGCCCCTCCCGGACAGCTTCCAGATCAAGAACCGATACTGGCCACGGAAACCCAGCCTCTGGAAATCCTCCGGCAGGGCCCGCCGGAAAGGCCCGGAGGAAACGGCGGCGGGAATTTTCCCGGGGAAACGCCTGCCTCCATAAGTGGAAGCGCCCTTCTCCTGACGGGGGCCTCCTTGGCACTCCTTCTGGCGGGATTGCTGGCCGCCCTCTCCTTCCGGCGCAGGAAGCATGGAACCAGGACCGCCGTCCCCCTTTAAGGGGCGGCGGTCTTCCCTTAGCCCCCAGCTCTCCATTTCATATATTACACAAAACAAAATTTTTGTTTAATTATCGGGCACTAAAAACGGGACAGGGTGTTTTCCGCCTGTCCCGCTTTTCTAAATCAGCCGTTGTCCCAGTTGTGCCAGACGTTCTGCACGTCGTCGCTGTCTTCCAGCATATCGATGAGCTTTTGCATATTTTTTACGTCGCCCTCGCCGCTGAGTGTGATGTAGTTCTGGGGCACCATCTCCACCTCGGCGCTGGCAAAGCTGTACCCCTTCTCTTCCAGGGCTTTCACTACATCATTGAAAGCGTCGGGGTCGCAGGTGATCTCCAGGGCGGGTCCGTCGGCCTCAAAGTCGGCGGCTCCGGCGTCCAGGGCGTCCATCATGACGGTTTCCTCATCCAGTTCCCCGTCCTCGTTATCAATGATTATGACGCCTTTTTTGTCAAAGGACCAGGACACGCAGCCGATGGCCCCCAGGTTGCCGTTGCACTTGTCAAAGGCGTGGCGGACTTCCGGCGCGGTGCGCTGGCGGTTGTCCGTCAGGGCCTCCACAATGACGGCCACGCCGCCGGGGCCGTAGCCCTCGTAGGTGACGGCTTCGTAGCTGTCGGTATTCCCCGCTCCCAGGGCCTTGTCAATGGTCCGTTTGATGTTGTCGTTGGGCATGTTGACCGCTTTTGCTTTGGCAATAACTGTGGCCAGGCGCGAGTTGTTGTTCGGGTCGCCGGAGCCGCCCTCTTTGACTGCGACGATGATTTCCCGGGCGATCTTGGTAAAGGCGGCGGACCGCTTGGCGTCCGCCGCGCCCTTGGTTTTCTGGATATTATGCCACTTGGAATGTCCGGACATGGCGTTTATTCTCCTTCTACATAATATTGAATGGCTTCCCGATGGACAGCCGATTTTTGGACTTGCAAATCCGGGAACCGCTTGGCCAGGCGGGCCATTACCTTGCCGCAGACCAAGTCCTCCGTGGGAAAGTGCCCCGCGTCAATGAGGTTGATCCCGTTTGCCTTTGCATCCACAAACTGGTGGTAACTCAAATCGGAGGTGACAAAGGTGTCGCATCCGGCGCGGATAGCGGCGTCCTCAAACTCGCCGCAGGCTCCGCCGCCCACGGCCACCCGGTGGACGGGCTTCCCAGCGTCGGCATAGCGCACGCCGCCGCAGCCCAGGGTCCTGGAAACAAAGCGGACAAAGCCGGGCAGGTCCATGGGCTCCGCCCGCCAGCCGCAGCGCCCCACGCCCTCTCCGGTAAAATGCTCCGGAACCTGGATGCCCAAGGCCTCTGCCAGCACGTCGTTGACGCCCCCCCCGGCGCAGTCCAGGTTGGTGTGCATACAGATGGCCGCAATGCCGTTCTCCACAAGCTGCATCACTCTCCGGCCAACAGGGTCCCGGTCCGTCACGCTCTTCTGTCCATGGAAGATCACCGGATGATGGGAGACGATCAAGTCCGCCTTCCATTGAGCCGCTTCCGCAATGACCCCTTCCGTGATGTCCAGGGCCACCAGCGCTTTCCGGACCTCGTTCCCAGGCCTGCCCACCAGGAGTCCCACATTGTCCCAATCCTGGGCACATTCCCTGGGGGCCAGCTCAAAAAGGCTCCGTTCGATCTCGCTGACTGTTGGCACAACGCCACTCCTCTCTCATGGACAGCAGCGCGGTGATGATCTCCCGCAGCCCGTCCGCTTTTTCCTGCCCGCTGACAGAGCAGTTGAGCCCTGCCACAGCGCTTTGCAGCCGGATGATCTTTTCGATGATGTACCGCTCCCCCAGGGGGTCACGGAGCAGGGCCGCTCCGCCGTAAAGCTGGCCCAGGGTCAGGAACATCTCCCCTCCCCCGGCTTCCATCACCGGGTAGATGGTGCCCCGGTCCTCCACCAGGGCCTCCCGGCGGACCGCGTAACCGTTCTCCGCCAGAAAGGCCCGGAGGGCCTCCGCCCGGGTCTGGGGCTGGAGCAGCAGGGTGTGCCTTCCATCAGCGGTCCAGGGAGCCTGGGCCAAGATGGCGGCAATGTTTTCACCCCCCATCCCAGCAATGACAATGGTATCCGCTTCCTCCGGCGCGACCACCGCCAGGCCGTTTCCCAATCGGTAATCCACGCCGTCCACGCCCCAGGTCCTCCCGGTCTCCCGGGCCCGGGCCAGGGGCCCCTCCCGCAGGTCACAGGCAATGGCAGAGACCACGCGCCCGTGGAGCCGGAGCCACACGGGCAGGTAGGCGTGATCCGTGCCAACATCCGCGAGCCGTGCGCCGGAGGGCACCCAGTCTGCCAGTAGCTGGAGGCGGGGCGTCAGTTCCAGCGTTCCCAAGGCGGATTTACTCCGCCTTTTTGTTGGCCTCTTCGTTTACCAGGGCCAGCAGCTTTTCCACGTCGATGCCGTGGACCATGCAGGCCTCCTCCACGGTCTCCCCCCGGGAGGAGGGGCAGCCTAGGCAGTGCATGCCGATGGACAGGAAGATCGGGGCGGTGTGGGGGGCGATGTCCAGGATATCGCCGATGATGGTATCTTTCGTAATCTCGATCATTTCTGGATTCCTCCGTATTGAAATAGGTTTCAGCGTTCAGCCGCCCGGTCCTTTGGTACAAATTTCCGGAGACAGCCATCGTTCCGCTATTATACTCTATTATTTGCCCGAATTCAATAGAAAATCCGACAAAAGCCGAAAGCAGCGCCTTACGCTTTTCTTTCCTCCCGGTAGCTCTCCGCCGCCTTGTCCAGAACGGCCATCAGCTTCCGCTCGGTTTCCGTACCCACCAGCGACTTTGGGTAAATCAAGCAGAGCCCCTGGTTTTCAAAATAGCCCTCGCAGCAATCCATTCCATAAAAGTACATCAGGTGTTCATAATACCTGATTCTCGCTTTGAAGTAAAAGGTCCCGGAAAGCGGCGTGTACTCCAGCACTCCTTTGACAATGCCCGTCTCTTTAAACTCCTCCACAGCGGTGTAAACCACATCGTCGCTCAAAATCGCCAGGCAGGGATATGTGCCCTCCTCCCCGCACCCGGCATTTGGCGCGTAGGTGTGGAGCATATCCACCTCCCCGGCGTGGGACTTCGCAGGTTTAAAGGCATCGTTCACCTGAAAAGAGGTCCAGTATTCGCTATCGCCGTCCCCATAAAAAATCTCTTTTGTGGTATATGACGAGGGCGCAAGGACAATCTCTCCTCCGGTCAATGGGCTTTGGAGCCCATCCGGCTGCTTCCCTGGTGGAACACGGAGCTTGAATTTCTCTGTAATCTTATCAAACGCCTCCATTTTGAGCCCTCCCTTTTGTCAATTCCCCTCCATCCTGATTTTAGCATACCTTCCCAGTTCTTTCAAGGCAAACCATGGAACGCCGCATGAATCCAGCGGTGATTTGCAAATGGCAGATTTCGCTATAGTTGCCTTTCATAACCGCTTGTGGTATATTCAAAACAGCAAACCAATCTGAAAAAAGGAGACGCAGCTGTGAAAAAATATGTATATGTAAACGTTCATATTGGCAAGTTTTGCGGAGCAAAATCAAAGGAGCACCGGGATATCATTGACGAATACGCGGCCAGGGGCTACCGTTATGCCGGGTATATTCCTACGAATATCAACGATTACGGAAAGATAAAGGATATGGATTTGATCTTTGAGACCGATCTTTGACCCTCCGGACCCGAAAAAACGCCCCCACGCTTTTGCGTGGGGGCGTTTTCAATGGCTTGGCACAAGAGACGAAAACCGGAAAACCGATTAGCGCTGCTCCTCGCGCATCTTGGCAAAGCACTCGCTGCAATAGACCGGACGGTCAGAGCGGGGCTCAAAGGGCACGCGGGCCTCGCCGCCGCAGGCGGCGCAGACAGCGGTGAAATACTCCCGGGGACCACGGGCGGCGTTTTTGCGGGCGTCGCGGCAGGACTTGCAGCGCTGGGGCTCGTTCTGGAAGCCGCGCTCGGCATAGAACTCCTGCTCACCGGCGGTGAACACGAACTCCTGACCACACTCTTTGCACACTAAGGTCTTGTCTTCGTACATGATTTTACCCTCTCTTTAAAAAGAAAATTATATTGCGTTCAGCGTTTGCTGAGATCGCCGGAAAGTAATTGCCGCGCCACCTTGCGTCGAATGCGCTGCACGGCGTTGTCCACGGACTTCGGGGGCTTGTTCACCGCTTTTGCAATTTCCCTGCAAGAAAGACCGTCCAGATAGAACCCCAAAATCTTTGCTTCAAACTCGGACAACTGTTTCCGGACACCGGATAAGAGGGCTGCCGTGTGTTCCCTGTCGATCAGGAAGTCTTCGGGATTACGCTGCGCCAAATTATTGGTCCCAGAGGTGAGGGGATTGCTGTCGAAATGGGAGTCGTCTAGGGATAGCGATTGATTGAGCGGCTGCTGTTTATCCCGCGCCGAGGCGCGGAGCACAGAATAGAGTCGGCTTCGAATGCAGATTTCCGCAAAGGTCCGGAAGGACGCCTCTTTCCCGGCGTCGTATTCCCGGACGGCCGTAATCAGGCCAACCATACCCTCCTGGGTAAGGTCTTCGCTGTCGCCGCCCGCCAGAAAAAAGGGGCGGGCACAGGTGCGGACCAAGCGGTTATACCGGGTGACGAGCGTTTCCTCCGCCAAGCGGCTTCCAGCCGCAGCTAGAAGGCACAGGGCCTCATCCGGCTGGCGCTCCAGTTCCGGCACGTCGTTCTCGTAAGTATTGCGCATGTTGTATTATACCCATCTGCCAAGGAAAATGTCAAGCAATTTATCAAAATAAACGGAAATTTTCCTTAAAATTTTAGTGATTTTATGAGGCTAACCAGAGAATCGGCCGTATTTTTTGCAATTTCGGTCGTCTTGGCCTCTACCATGACCCGGATCAGGGCCTCTGTGCCCGAAGCGCGGACCAGGATCCGGCCCTCTCCGTTCAGGGCGGCCTCCTCCCTCCTGACGGCTTCCGCCAGCTCTTGGGAGTCCATAATCTTCTCTTTTACGCCGCCGCTGTGGGGGACTTCCACGTTGGCCAGGACCTGGGGATAGGCGGCGCAGACGGCGGCCAGCTCCGACGCCTTCTTTCCCGACTGGGCCAGGACCTGGAGAAACTGGAGGGCCGTCACCTGTCCGTCGCCTGTGGTTTCCAGGGCGGTGAAGATGGTGTGCCCGGATTGCTCGCCGCCGATGCGGAAATCCTGGCGGAGCATCTCCTCCAGTACGTTCCGGTCCCCCACGGCGGTGCAGGCCAGGTCCAGCCCGTAATTCCGGCAGAACTCGTGGAGGCCAAGGTTGCTCATCACCGTGGCCACAATGGCGTTCCCTCGGAGGACGCCCCGGCGCTTCATATCCAGGGCGCAGACAGCCATGACCTTGTCACCGTCAATGACGCCGCCAGCCTCGTCCACCAGCAGGCAGCGGTCCGCGTCGCCATCAAAGGCCACGCCTATATCGTACCCCTCCTTTACCACCCGGGCGGCCAGGTCCTCCAGATGGGTGGAGCCGCAGCGGTCATTGATGTTGACCCCGTCGGGAGTCCGGTGGAGGAAGACCGTGTGGGCTTTAAACCTGCCGAAGAGCTCCGGGGCGGTGGCGCTGGCGGCGCCGTTGGCGCAGTCCACCAGAATGCGCAGGCCCGACAGGTCCGAGTCGATGGTGGAGGCCACAAAATCGATATAATCCCGTTTGAGCTGCTTCATACCATGGTGGCGGCGGCCCAGCTCCCCCCGGGTCTTCAGGGGCATGGGCGCGCCGGAGAGGATTTTTTCCTCCACCCGCTCCTCCAGGGCGTCGGAGAGCTTGTAGCCCTGGCCGTTGAAGACCTTGATGCCGTTGTGCTCATAGGGGTTGTGGGAGGCGGAGACCACGATACCCGCGTCCGCCTTTTCCTGCCGGGTGAGGTAGGCTACGGCGGGGGTGGGGATGTCCCCCACTGGCTTCACATCCGCGCCCACGGAGCACAGGCCCGCAATCAGCGCCGCCTCCAGCAGGTCGGAGGAGATGCGGGTGTCCTTGCCCAGGACCACCGTGGGCCGCTCCCCCTTCTCCTCCATCAAGACCGTGCCCACGGCCTGCCCGACCTGGAAGGCCAGGTCCGCCGTCAGGTTCTCCCCCACTATGCCCCGGATACCATCGGTGCCAAATAGCTTACCCATAAATTCGTTACCTCTTTCTTCCAAAATTGTCAAATTCCCGTCTCAGCGCCCGCTCTGTGGCGGGGATCACCGCCAGGAACGGTACCAGTTGTATTCCTGCTAAAAGTGTGCTAAGTTTCCCCACTGTGCCAATGTCCCGCCCAAACAGCAGTGCCATCCACACCAGAGAAACCGCCAGTGTGGGCCACCCTGCCCGGACCCAGAAGCGTCCGCTGTAGGCATGGGCGAACTCCCAGGTCTGCCGGTTCCGCATGGAGCGGGCCGTGCGGTAGCCATAGCCGCCGTTGATCTCCCCCGGCGGTTTTTTCGCAAAGCTCCGTCCCAGGAAAAGCATGCTCCCAGGAATCAGCAGGGCGGTTGCCAGCGTAAACAGCCAGAACAAAAACTCCGTCATCCTTCCTCCTCCAGAAGATACCGCAGCATTCGCTCCGGATTGTCCAGGAAGCGCTTTGTCAATTGGTAGTGCTCCGTCTCCCGGTACTCCACCGCGCGGACGCCCTCTTCACTCAGCTCATAAATTCTGGCCCTGGGAAACGCCATCAAAATCGGCGAATGGGTGGCCACGATGAACTGGGAATCCGCCTTCACCAGCTGGTCCATCTCCCCCATCAGCGTCAGGAGGCGCGAGGGCGACAGGGCCGCCTCCGGCTCGTCCAGAAGATATAACCCCTCCCCGCCAAAACGGTTCTGGACCAGGGCCAGGAAGCTCTCCCCGTGGGACTGGCTGTGGAGGGACACGCCGCCGTAGCTGTCAATCAGCCTCGGGGAAAAAGAGGGCTCCTCATCCATGTCGTCAATGTTGGTCGCCACATTGTAAAAGCTCTCCGCCCGGAGGAAGAAGCCATCCCTGGGATACCGCTTCCGGGCCGGGGTCAGATACTCTCCCAGCACGGAATGGGTGGCCCGGGTGGAAAAGTTAAAATTCCGGGTTCCGCCCTCCGGGTTAAAGCCGCAGGCCACGGCGATTCCTTCCAGCAGCGTGGACTTTCCCGTTCCGTTCTCCCCCACCAGGAAGGTGACCGGGCGGTCAAAGTCCAGAACGCCGCCCTCCATCAAGTACCGGACCGGCCCCAGGCGCCGGAGATAGCTCCCCTCCGGCAGCTCCCGCCGGAGGCGGACGGAGGAGAGATACGTATCCCTCATAGCGACAGCTGCTCCATCGCATCCTCCGGAACCGCGCCGCCAGGGATGGGCTTATGCAGGTGCTGGTAGGCCTTCTGCGTCACGCAGCGCCCCCGGGGCGTCCGGGTCAAGAAGCCCAGCTGCATCAAATAAGGCTCGTAAACGTCCTCCAGGGTAACGGACTCCTCCCCAATGGTGGCCGCCAGGGTCTCCAGGCCCACGGGGCCGCCGCCGTAGTTTTCAATGATGGCCTCCATCATCCTCCGGTCCACCGGGTCCAGGCCCAAATAATCAATCTCCAGGGCGCAGAGGGCCTGGTCCGCCACATCTTTGGTAATAACTCCATCGGCCCGTACCTGGGCGAAGTCCCGGACCCGGCGGAGCATCCGGTTGGCGATCCGGGGGGTGCCCCGGGACCGCCGGGCAATCTCATAGGCCCCCTCCGGTACAATGTCCACATTTAAAATCCCGGCAGACCGGGTGACGATTCCCGCCAGCTCCTCCGGCGTGTAGAGCTCCAGCCGCAGCGTCACGCCGAAACGGTCCCGCAGGGGCGCGGAGAGCTGTCCCGCCCGGGTAGTGGCCCCAATGAGGGTGAACTTGGGCAGGTCCAGCCGGATGGAATTGGCGGAGGGCCCCTTTCCCACGATGATGTCCAGCACGTAGTCCTCCATGGCAGGATATAAAATCTCCTCCACAGATCGGTTCAGGCGGTGGATTTCGTCCACGAAAAGGATGTCCCCTTCGTTCAGGTTGGTCAACAGCGCCGCCAGGTCCCCGGGCTTCTCTATAGCAGGGCCGGAGGTAATGCGGATATGGACCCCCATCTCCTGGGCAATGATGCCCGCCAGGGTGGTCTTGCCCAGGCCCGGGGGGCCATGGAGCAGGACGTGGTCCAGGGACTCCTCCCGCTTCCGGGCCGCCTCGATGAAAATGGAGAGATTTTCCTTGGCTTTCTCCTGGCCGATATACTCCCGCAGGCTCTTCGGCCGCAGAGAACCCTCCTGGGCGTCTTCCTGGAGAAATGTCTTCGCCACAATGGGTCCCTCATAGATATCGCTTCCAAAGTCGATGCTCAAACGCTCACGTCCTTTTCCCGGGAAATTTTACCGCATGAAGAGACCCGCAGCGAAGGACAGCGCCACCACGCCCCAAAAGACGCCTATGGCCGCGAGCCACCGCCGGGCCTTGACCTGATACCGCTCCGCTTCTTCCGGTTCCAGGTCCCAGCTATTCAGCAGGCGGCAGTACCGGGCAAAGCGGAACATCGCAAAAATGCTCCCCAAAAATCCAAGGGTAATCAGCCTGGATAAAATCATGGCGCCTCCCCTCCGTGTTCAGCGGTCACAGCTGGCAGGCCAGTTCCCGCACTTTGTCCAGGAACGCCTCCTCGCCAAAGGTGTTGAATTTGAGGAACATTCCCTGGCTGCCCCCGGCCGCGATGGCGGAGAGAAAGAGGTCCTCCCCCTGCCCCGCCAGCGTCAGCGTCAGGCTGAGACGGTTCCCTCCGGCCATGCTGTACCGCTCATAGACCCGGACCGCCAAGCGGACGCCGCCGGAGGCATAGTCGCTGCCGTCTTCGTAGCTGGCGGTAACGCTGCCGCCCAGGATACCCTGGTGGAGCGAGTTTAAGGCCTCATCAAAATTTCCGCGAAAGCTGTGTTCGTATTTTGCCATAGAAACCGCCTCCTTTTTCGTCCCGCAGCAAGGCTGTACATGTAAAGTGCTTTACCTTTTCATTGCATTCAAGCTTTCCCTGGAACGCCTTTCCCAAAAAAGACACCAGCTTACTGTAAAGTTAATAAACTATACACATGTTGAAAACCAAGGAGATTTAGGGCTTTACCATTCGTTTCAGGCCCTGCCGGATGATCTCCTCCAGCGGCTGGTCCATATCCAGGCCCTTCAAAGCTACGGAAACCTCCTGGCTGGAGTAGCCCAGCACCGCCAGGGCCTGGGCGGCCTCTGTGGCCTTGTTCCCAAACACCGCCGGAGGGGGCGCCCCCCGGCCGCCAGAGAAGTCCAGCCCCCCGGCGGTCTCCTTTGCCATTTTGTCCTTCAGCTCCAGAATGATGCGCTGGGCAATCTTCTTCCCCACCCCCGGCGCGGCGGTCAGGGCCTTTTCGTCCCCGGTGACAATGGCCAGGGCCAGGGTCTCCGGCGTGCCGGAGGACAGGATGGCCAGCGCCGCCTTGGGCCCCACGCCGGAGACGCCGATCAGCAGCTTGAAGCTGTTCAGCTCGCTCTGGGTGGCAAAGCCGTAGAGCTCAAAGAGGTTCTCTGCCACGTTCAGATAGGTGTAGAGCTTTTTCCGCTGGCCCTTCTTCAAAGAGGACAAAGTGTTGTTCGTGGTTTTGCAGGCATAGCCCACGCCCCCGCAGTCGATCACCGCCAAGTAGGGCAGAAGCTCTTCCACCGTGCCTTCCAGATAGTAAAACATATTGGTTTCCTTTCTCCTGGTCAAACCGTCTCCGGCGCACCGCTCTCCCGGGGCAGCCGGGAGGTAAAGCTCCTGGCGTGGCACAGGGCCAAGGCCAGGGCGTCAGCGGCATCGTCGGGCCGGGGAACTTTTTTCAGCTTTAAAAGACGCCGTGTCATATCCATTACCTGCCGCTTTTCCGCTTTGCCGTAACCTGTTACCGCCAGCTTCACCTGGGAGGGGGTGTATTCGTACAGGGGGACGCCGTACTTCTCGGCGGCGTAGAGCAGGACCCCCCTGCCGTGGGCCACGGCGATGCCCGTGGTGATGTTGGTATTGAAAAACAGTTCCTCGATGGAGATGACGTCAGGCTTCAGCTGGCCGATTAAGTCCTCCATATCGGTTCCGATCTGATAGAGCCTCCGGCTTAGGGGCAGCCCCGCCGGAGTGGTGATGGCCCCATAGGTCACCATCCGGGACTGTCCCCGCTCCGCCTCCACCAGTCCAAAGCCGATGGTGGCGAAGCCGGGGTCAATGCCTAATATCCGCATACTCCGCCCCTTTCGGCTTGCATTCTTAGTCAGTATAGCAAATTTAACCGGGAAGCGCAACAGGAAAAACAGAAGAGGGAGCGTCCCCTCGCGTATTTTACAAGAGGAACGCGGCGTAAGGGCGGGCCTGCGCGTCCGCCCCTACGGAATAACATATCCGTGCCGGACACTCCCGCCAGGGGCCCCGCGCCTTGGCCAATCTATTAAGCGCTGGCCCGGCCGCCGCAGGGGCGGTCCAGCCGGGCCCAATTGCTTTCCTCATCTCAAAAAAGGCGCTGCCAAATTGGCAGCGCCTTCTCCCTGTATTAAGTATCCCTCATGCCCTGGGATGGGCTTTCTGGTAAACATCCTTCAAATTTCCCCTTACCACATGGGTGTAAATCTGCGTGGAGGAAATATCCGCATGGCCCAGCATCTCCTGGATGGACCGCAGGTCCGCTCCATTCTCCAGCAGGTGCGCCGCGAAGGAGTGCCGCAGGGTATGGGGGGTGATCTCTTTCTCAATGCCTGCCTTCCCCTGATAATACTTGATGATCTTCCAAAAGCCCTGGCGGCTCATCCGCTCCCCGTTCATGTTGACAAAGAGGGCGGTCTCCTCCTCGCCGGGCACCAGCTGGGGCCTTATTTTCCAGACATAGTCCTGAAGGGCCTTTACTGCCGTGCGGTACAGGGGGATGATCCGCTCCTTGCCCTTGCTGGAACAGTGGATAAAGCCAGCGGCCAGATTCAGGTCGTCCAGGTCCAGCGTGATCAGCTCGCTGACCCGGATGCCCGTGGCGTACAGCAGCTCTAGCATGGCATGGTCCCGGAACCCCTTGGCATCCACGCACTGTGGCTGTTCCAGAAACAGGTCCACCTCTTTGGAGGTCAGGATCTCCGGATATTTCCGCTTCACCTTGGCAGCGGTCACGCCTTTAGCGGGGTTGTCTTTTACCCGGCCGCTGAACATCTGAAAGTTGTAGAAGGATTTCACAGAGGCCAGGAAGCGGGTGACGGAGGCGGCGGATTTGCCCCGGCTCAGCATCCAGTCCATGTAGGACTGGACTGTCTCGGCGGTAGCCTCCAGCAGCCCCGGTCCCCGGAGGTTCAAATAGTCCGCAAACTGGGTGACATCCCGCAGATAGGAGGCCACGGTATTTTGGGAGGCGTGCTTCTCCCGCACCAGGTACTCCCCATAACGCGCGATCTCGTCCGTAACAATCCCTTCTCTCTTTACCAGTTTTGCCCTTCCAAGGCGGTGTTTCCCATCAGGCCAGTATCCGTTCCAAAAGCTGGCGCAGGACCCAAGGGGCCAGCGTCAGGTCGGCACACATCCCTGCCGCCAGCGCCCCGGAGATCACCGCCAGCCGGCTCCACCACTTCCGGCCATAGTCCACCGGAGCGGAGCGCCGCCCGCCCCCCAGGGACAAACAGGCCAGGGCCGCAGAGCGTTCCAGCGCCGGGACCGCCAGCAGGAAATAACAGGGCAGCGTCACCGCGCACCGGAGGCCGAACACCGCCAGCGCCAGCAGCACCCCGCCGGGGCCGAAAGCCGCCGTGAAGCAGCAGACGGAAAAGGACAAGAAAAAGCCGAAAGCCCCTGTTACCAGCGGCAGCAGCAGCACGCCGATGGAGGCAAAGCTCAGCAAAAACGCCGCCAGAGGATAACGGAAATAGAGCGCCGCCGCCGACAGAACCGTCCGGGGGGCCGGGTCTCCCTCCCCCAGCTTCAAAAAATCCGTCAGGTAGCGGGCCAGCTCATCACCCGTGGCGTCCGGAACGCGGCTGGAAAAAACCTGTCCCAAAACAATGCCAGCGAAAAAAAACAACGCCAGAAACAATAGGCGGGACAGCTGCCGCCTCCACTCCGTCACTTCCCGCCTCTTCCACTTCAAACCGCCTCACCTCATCTCATCCTATGAGAGGAAGCGGCCGCTTATACGCGTTTCAGAAAAAGCCGGGTGAATCAGCCATCAGATAAGAAAACACCCTCCTGCCAGCAGAGGCAAGGGAGAAGGTGTGATACTAGGTGACATTTGTTTGTACATACAATATAGCTTATTTTCCCGCTTTCCGCAAGATCTTTCCCCCAAAAAGCATATTTTTTGGAATTTATCACAAAATATTATGTAAACTGTATTATGTAAACTTGAGGGAATGGGTGGAACAGAACTCCGAGTCTCATCCGCCGCCGCCCACATTTGGGGGCGGCCCTGCAGGCAGGTCCCATATCTGCCGCCTCCCCCCTTCCCTCTCCGGCGGCGGCCTGGTTCTGCCGCCGGAGAGGAACGCGGGGGAAACACGCCGTTTTTGTGCAATCCAACAAGAAGCCTCTTTTCTTACTTCCTCCGGCGGCGGCCCTTGGGTCCTGCTACTCCCGCCAGCAGTCCCCCGGCCAGGCCGCACAGCAGCAGGATGCCGCCCCGGCCCAGCCAGGCAATTTCCTCCCAGATACCCAGCCCTGCCAAAAGCAGGACGGACAGGAAGACAACCGCCGTCAGCACGCCCCCCGCCCTTTGGAGAGTCAGGCGTACCGTCAGTAGCCCCCCGGACAGGGTGGCTAGGACGCACAGTGCCGCCACCATGGGAAAGCTCCCATTTTCCGACAGCGTGCCCTTTACCAGCAGCAGCGTCAAAAACAGCAAACCCAGCAGGTACACTCCCAGAGACAGCAAGCTCCCCGCCAGGAACCCCTGCCATACGGCTGGTTTTTTTCGTCCTTTCGCCATAAAAAATCCTCCCTCGAAACATGCTCTTGGAAAAGCATATTCTTTGGGAGGGTGTTTTTATGCGTCTGGAATGGGACAAATCCGGGTCTTAAATCTCAGGGTTCCAATCGCTCTTTCCGCCGTCGGATTCCTTTTTCTCCTCTTCCTTCTTGGCGGGTTTCTTCTCTTCCTTCTTCTCCTCGGGCTGCTCGCCGCCCTGAACGCCCACAGAGCTGACGGCCCACTTGGTCAGCTCCATGCGGACCCGGTCGTCGCTGGTCTCGATGACAATGGTCTCCTTGCCGACGGAAACAATTTTTCCGACGATGCCGCCGATGGAGGTGATGACATCGCCCTTTTTCAGGCTGTCCCGCATTTCCTGGGCCTTTTTCTTCCGCTTGTTTTCTGGGCGGATCATCAGGAAATACATGACCGCCACCATGACGATCAACATGAGAATCGTGTAATCCATTGAGAGCTTCCTTCCTTTTGTGTAATCAGAATGTGTCTATTATATCAGATACTGCGCGTTTTGCAAGCCTTTTCTTTGATAGATTTCCATTTCCTTCCATAAACCACCAGGGGAACCGATGGACAAACGCCTTTCCCGGTGGTATAATAGGCGCTAAATTCTTTATTTGGAGGTGTCCTATGGTTCCATTCACGTTGAGGCCCTGGCAGCGGACGGACGCGGAGGCCATCGCGGAGGCGGCAAACAATCCAAGCATCGCGGCAAACCTGCGGAACGTCTTTCCCTCTCCCTATACCCTGGCGGACGCGGAATGGTATGTGGGAGACTGTATCGCCCAAGACGGGGAACACCAGCTCACACGGGCGGTTATGATAGAGGGGAAGGCCGTTGGCAGCATCGGCGTCTTTGTCAAGGATGATGTGTACGAAAAGTCCGCCGAGCTGGGATACTGGCTGGCAGAGGCCCACTGGGGCCAGGGCGTCATGACAGAGGCGGTGCGGCAGATTTGCCGGGATGCCTTCGGACGCTTCGACATCCTCCGCATCTTCGCGGAGCCCTTTGCGGACAACCAGGGGTCCCGGCGGGTGCTGGAAAAGGCAGGCTTTACCTGCGAGGGAACCATGCGCAGCGGTATTTATAAAAATGGGCGGGTCCATTCCTATTGCATGTATGCCCTCTTGAGGGAGGAACTGGAATAGGCCCCCTCCTTTTCACCTCCTGGGTGGCGGCGCATACACTGGATTGAAAGGACTTTGTTCTTTCTCCAGCTACTTATCAGGAGGTTATTGCAATGCCCGAGAAAGTCATGCCCGGTCCCGTGGAGGACCTCAGCGGCATCCGAGAGGCGGTTTGCATCCATACACGAAAAGTGTACGATTCGTGCCGTGATAAAGATTGTATCGAGGATCTCCGCTTTTACCCCAAGCTCCAGTATGTGGACGTCATCAACCGCGCCCTGTCCGTCAAGGGCGGCAGCGCCAAACTCCTTTATGTCTACGTGGACGTGGAGCCCGTCAGCTTCAACCGGGGCTTTTACACCATTGACATGCGCTTCTTCTACTCCGTCACCCTCCAGGCCTACCTGAGCTGCCCCGCTCCCGTCACCGTAGAGGGCCTGTGCGTCTTCGACAAGCGGGCTATCCTTTTCGGAAGCGAGGGGAACGCCAAAATTTTCTCCTCCGAGCTCCGCACTGGCGAGCCGGACCTCCAGCTCACCAGCCGCTCCAACCTTCCCGTGGCCGTCGTTGAGGCCGTAGATCCCATCGTCCTGGACGCCCGGATCATGGACTGCTGCGGCAAGCGGGACTGTGACTGCGAGCTCTGCGAGGTGCCTTCCTTCGTCAACAGCTGCTTTGACGGGGAGCTTTCCAGCGGCGACGACAGCCGCCGTATTTACGTCACCCTGGGCCAGTTCTCCATCGTCCGGCTGGAGCGGGACTCCCAGCTCCTGGTGCCAGTGTACGACTACTGCATGCCCGACAAGGAGTGTGCCTGCGGCAGCGGGACCGAGGATCCCTGCGGCATCTTCCGCAACATCGCCTTCCCGGTGGGCGAGTTCTTCCCCCCAAACACTGTGCGTCTCCCTGAGAATTACGAAGAGTGCTGCTGCGCCTGCCGTAAATAAAGCAAGGACCGTCCCGGCAACGGGGCGGTCCTTTCCGTTTATTCGTATTCCACCGTGCTGGTCTTAGGGCTGAGGATACACACATAGCTGTTTCCCTGCCGCAGAGCCAGGGACCGCCCATCCTCCAGCGTGTAGGAAAAGGCGCTGTTCCGGTCCTTCCGGCTCCACTGAATGGGCACCGTCTTGCCGCCGCAGAAGAAGAGGCCCTCCCCCTCCCCAGTGGTCCGAACCCGGAGGCGGCCCACATCGTCCAGGACGGCGGTGGAAGTTTTCAAAACCAGCACATTGGCGGCGCTGACCTGGTCCCCGGTGTCGCCGTCCACATGTTCTTTGCCATACTGGCCCACCAGGTATTTCCCCGTGGCGGCATCGTAGTCGAATGTCCCGGTTTTATAGCCGGAAAAACGGACCTTGATGTGCTCCGCTGTCTCCCCTGCCGCCGGGGTCCCATCCTCCGTGAACGCCTGGAGGTAATTCCAGCCCACGCCATGTTCCGTGGGAACCTTTCCCTCGTCCAGATACTCCAGGATTTTCTCTCCAGAAGTAATCAAACTGTGCTCATAGCCGTTGTTCCGCTTCCGGTCCGGGTCCCGCCAGAAAATCTGAGCGTCATCGCCGCCCCGGACGCCATCCATATGGTCTACCTTCCAGCTCCGCAGATTGGAGTATGCCTCCTGGCTGCCCCCGGCGTGGACGTAGACCGCATCGTGTCCCAGGGCCAACTCCACAAAGTAGGGCCGGGCGGAGCGGACGCTGCCCAGGGTTTCAATGCCTTCCACCGTTTGGTACAGGCACAGCATCCGGGTGATGCCCCCCTCTACCGGAACCTCGTAAATGATATCCGCCTGGGAGATGCCCAGCTGGGGCTGGGCCGCCTTCAGGTTGTTCAGCATAATGGCGATGGGCCGCAGGTTCTCATACTCCGGCTCCATGGGAAGGCCCGTCAGCGGGTTGATTCCCGCCGGGACATCGGGCTCCGGTTCTGGTACCGGTTCCGGGGGCGGGGCCGGGTACTCGTTCTCCACAGGCGTGGGAGGCGGCTCCTCCTCCGCCTTTCCGCCGCAGCCCGCCAGGGCCAGGAGTATCCACGCCGCCAGTATGATCGCCAGCGCCCGTTTGTTCATTTCGCCGCCGCCTTTCTCTTTTTGAACTGTCCCTATGATACCAACGCCGCAGGAAACCGTCAAGGCAATTTCTCCGAAATTCCGACAAATTTCCAAAAGACCATCCCCCGGCGGGCTTGTGTTTTTCATCCCGGCAGGGTATAATGGGGAAAATTCATTACGGAAGAAACGCCGGAAAGGAGGCGCATCCCATGCCCGGCTTCATCCAGGACCAGCTGGAAATCAAATTTCTCATCCTCTACATTGCCGCCAGGGTGGAAGAGCCCGTGCCCTTCGACACCATTTTAGACCTGACTCTCTGCGACGACGCCATTGATTACTTCGACTTCTCCGATTGCCTGGCCGACCTGGTCCGCACGGAGCATCTGACCCTGGACAAAACGGGCCTCTATGCCCTCACGGACAAAGGCCGCCGGAACGGCGCCGCCTGTGAGTCCAGCCTTCCCTACTCCATCCGCCAGCGGTGCGACAAAAACCTGGAGGAGTGGAACCGGAAGCTCCGCCGCCGCCGGCAGGTGAAAGCCACCACGGAGCCCCGGTCCAACGGCACCTACACAGTGCGCCTCCAGCTGACCGACGACAAGGGCGGCGTCATGGACCTCAAGCTCATGATGGTGGACCAGGCCCAGGCCAAGGCGGCGGCCAGACGCTTCCAGGACGCGCCGGAGAAACTGTACAGCCAGATCATCCAGCTGTTTTTATCTGGAAACCAATGAAACACGCGGGTACGGACTTTCCGTACCCGCGTCCCTTATTTTACCACCACGTTCTCCCCGCCCAGAGTCTCCTGGGCCTCCTGGATCAGGGCCTGGTGCAATAGCGCCTGGGTCCCAAAGACCTTCCGGGTGTCTGCCATGACCATTTTTACCTGGCTGTCCCCCGGGAACATGGTAAATACCAGCTTCATATGCCGCAGGGAGGGATGGTCCAGGGAGGGGAATTTTAAGTACAGCGTCTCCCCCTTCACCAGCTTCGAGGATTGGGCGGCGGGGAGCTTGGCGGGCATCCCTCCCTCCGCCGTCTCCAGGGGGTAGGCGGAATCGCACATGAGCTGGGGGGCTTTCTCGTCCCGGACGGACAGCTTGCCCTTCACCACCACCGCCTGGTTCTCCCGGAGGTAGGGGCCGCAGACATCCAGCGTCCGGCTGAAGCACAGCAGTTCCATGCTCCCGGTTTCGTCCTCTACCACGACATACGCCATCAGGCTGTTGTTTTTGGTGGTTTTGGTTTTGCTGGAGGTAATCACGCCCGCCAGGGTCAAATACTGCCCGTCAGCAAAGCGGGTGGGGCCGCTCTCCTGCGCGAAATCCTCCGTAACGGCGCCGATCTTCGGCAAGCGCAGCCGCCGCACAAGATCGCGGTAAGCGTCCATCGGGTGTCCGGAGAGATAGAGCCCCGTGGTCTCCTTCTCCATAGTCATCCGCTCCTGGGCGGTGAACTCCGGAATGTCCGGCAGGTGGGCCTCCTCCGTCCTCTGGGGGGATTGGCCCCCGGACATGCCGAAGAAATCCAGCTGTCCCTCCAGATTCTGCCGCTGCCGGGCTGTTGCGGCGTCCAGCACTTTCTCATAGACCCGGATCAGCTGGGACCTCCGGGCCCCGGTCCCGTCGAAGGCTCCGGCCCGGATCAGGTTTTCCAGCGCCCGCTTGTTCATGTCGCTGCCCGCCATCCGGCGGCAGAAGTCATGAAGGGAGGCGAAGGGCCCGGCCCCTTCCCGCTCCTTCATGACGGCTTGGATAAAGCCCCGGCCAATGTTCTTGATGGCCACCAGCCCGAAGCGGATGCCCCCCTCCTCCACGGTGAAGCGGTCCAGGGAGCGGTTGATGTCCGGCGGCAGCAGGGCGATGCCGCACTCCCGGCACTCGTTGATGTAGCCCGCTACCTTATCGGAGTTGTCCAGCACGCTGGTCAGCAGGGCCGCCATGTACTCCCGGGTGTAGTGGCACTTAAAATAGGCCGTCTGATAGGCCACCACGGCGTAGGCAACTGCGTGGGCCTTGTTGAAGGCGTAGTTGGCAAAATCGTAAATTTCCTGGTAGATAGCCTCCGCCGTGGCCTCCGGGATGCCGTTTGCCACGCAGCCGGAGATGTTCCGCTCCAAGTCCCCGTGGAGGAACGCCTCCCGCTCCTTTTCAATATCTTTGGCTTTCTTCTTGCTCATGGCCCGGCGGACCATGTCCGCCTGCCCCAGGGAATAGCCCGCCAGGTCCTGGAAAATCTTGATGACCTGTTCCTGATAGACAATGCACCCGTAAGTGACAGACAGGATAGGCTCCAGGGAGGGATGGCGGTACTTAATGAGCTTCGGGTCCTGCTTGCAGGCGATGAACCGGGGAATGGAGTCCATGGGCCCGGGACGGTAGAGGGCGATGATGGCGGTGATGTCCTCAATGTCCTGGGGCTTCAGCCCCACGCAGACCCCTGTCATGCCCGTGGACTCCATCTGGAACACGCCGGAGGTTTTTCCCGCCGCCAGCATCTCATAGGTCTCCCGGTCCGTCTCGGGGATATCCGCCAGGCGGAAGTCCGGCTGGTGCTCCTTCAAAAGCTGCACCGCGTCCTCCAGCACCGTCAGGTTCCGCAGGGCCAGGAAGTCCATTTTTAAAAGCCCCAGCTCCTCCAGCGTCACCATGCCATACTGGCAGACCACGGAGTCGTCGTTCTTCGCCAGGGGCACGTACTCGTAGACGGGCCGTTTTGTAATGACCACCCCGGCGGCGTGGGTGGAGGCGTTCCGGGGCATGCCTTCCAGCATCCGGGCGGTATCAATAAGCCGCTTCACCGTCTCGTCGCTGTTGTACAGGTCGCTGAGGGACTTCGTCAGCCGCAGCGCATCCGACAAAGTGATATGGGCCCCGGGAGAATTGGGAATCTGCTTGGCGATCTGGTCCACCTCGGCATAGGGCAGGTTCATCACCCGTCCCACGTCCCGGACTACGCCCCGGGCGGCCATGGTGCCGAAGGTGACGATCTGGGCCACGTGGTCCTCCCCGTACTTCCGGCGGACGTACTCGATGACTTCCCCCCGGCGGGTGTCGCCAAAATCCATGTCAATATCCGGCATGCTCACCCGTTCCGGGTTTAAAAACCGCTCGAAGTACAGCCCGTACTTCACCGGGTCGATGTCCGTGATATAGAGGCAGTAGCTGACCATGGAGCCCGCCGCGCTGCCCCGGCCCGGCCCCACGGGGATGCCCACGCTCCGGGCGTAGCGGACAAAGTCGGAGACAATGAGGAAATAGTCCGTAAAGCCCATTTTCTCAATCATGTCCTGCTCGTACCGGAGCTGTTCCCGGTGGGTCTCATCCTCCCCGTAACGGGCCCGGTAGCCCTCATCGCAGAGCTTTTTTAAATAGGAGAAGCTGTCGTAGCCCGGGGGAAGCTGGAACTCCGGCAGGTGGTATTTGCCGAAGGTAAAGTCCATGCCGCACATGTCCGCCACCTTCGCCGTATTCTCCAGGGCCCCCTCATATCCGGAAAACAGTTCCGCCATCTCCGCCTCGCTGCGGAGATAAAAATTCCGGGGCTCGTAGCGCATCCGGTTCTCGTCGTCCAGGACCTTCCCCGTCTGGATGCAGAGGAGCACATCGTGAGCCTCCGCATCCTCTTTCTGGAGATAGTGGGCGTCGTTGGTACAGACCATGGGCAGGCCCGTTTCCTCATGGATGCGCAGAATTCCCCGGTTCACCACCGCCTGGTCCCGGATGCCATGGTCCTGGAGCTCCAGGTAGAAATGATCCGGGCCAAACAGCTCCGCCAGCTCCAGGGCATACCGCTTGGCATTTTCATATTCCCCGTTCCGCAGGCGCCGGGGAATCTCCCCCGCCAGGCACGCGGACAGGGCCACCAGGCCCCGGCTGTGCTCCCGGAGAAGTTCCAGGTCGATCCTTGGCTTGATATAAAAGCCCTCCGTCCAGGCCTGGGAGACCATATAAGAGAGGTTCCGGTAGCCCTCCTCATTCTCACAGAGAAGGACCAAGTGGCGGCTCTCGGAGTCAAACTCGTGAACCTTATCCGTGAGGCGGCGGCCCTCTGCCGTAACGTAGACTTCACAGCCAATAATGGGCTTGATGCCCTCCGCCTTACAGGCCCGGTAAAAGTCCACCGCACCGTACATGACCCCGTGGTCCGTAACGGCGCAAGCAGTCTGGCCCAGCTCCTTGACAATTTTCGGCAGGTCCCGGATGCGGCACGCACCGTCCAGGAGGCTGTACTCTGTATGGACATGCAGATGAACGAAGGACATGGCCCCTCCCCCTTTCTATCTTATTGTTTCGCGGGCTTCGCCCGGAGGGCCAGCAGGGCCTTGATATCCTCCAGAATCTCTGGGGAGGTCAGATCCACCATCAGCCAGCGTCCCATTTTTGAGGAGGCTGTGTTTTGATATAGCGTCCGGGTGTACTCCGTACAGGCCAAAAGCACTCCCTCCGCCTCCGGTTCGTCCTTGGGCGCGATGGAAATCATCGCCGTCACATAACCGGGGCGGAGGTACACGGTGGCCAGGGACTTGCTCCCCTTTTTGAATTTCAGGTTCCATCCAGGCTCTAGGCCGCAGCGGCTGTATTCCGTCCGGGGCTCCGCGCCGTAGGCGTCCTTCAGATACCGCCGCAGCTCCGGCCAGAGGGGGTTGTCCGCGTAGCGGTCAAGCTCCTCCATGGAGGGCGCCTGGTCCATGGGAAACAGCTGGGCCCAGTTTGTTATGTTAGGCATAAACTGCATTTCTCCTTGTTAAAATCCGTTAAGTTCTTTTACTTTACAGCTCTTTGCATCTAAGAGCTTCTAATCTTATAACTTCCCCGCCAGCTCCATCAGTTTCCGCAAGCGGTGGTTCAGGCAGGACTTTGTCACCGGGGGGTCAAAAGCCTCCGCCAGCTCCGACAAGCTCAGCTCCGGGTGCGCCAGCCGCAGGGCCGCCGTCTCCTGGAGCTTGTCCGGCAGTTCCGCAAGACGCCCCGCCGCATGCAGCCTCCGGATGGCGGCCCCCTGGCTCTGGGCGGCTTCCACCGCCTTGTCCAGGTTGGCACTGTCGCAGTTCAGCCTCCGGTTCACGCTGTTGCGGATACCTTTTTCCACTTTGGTAGACATGATCCGCATCGCCGCCGCCGGAGCGCCAATAAGGGTGAGGAAGTCCTCAATCTGATCGCTCTGTTTGAAGTAAGTGACGGCGCTGCCGTTCCGGGCCACGCTCTTGGGGGGATAGCCGCTCTCCCGCAGAAGCACCTCCAATTCCCGGCTGGCCTGGAGATGGGAACTGGTCAGTTCCAGATGATACCGCTTGGAGGGGTCCGTGATGCTTCCCCCGGCGAAGAAACAGCCCCGGAAAAAGGCCGCCCGGCAGCACTCCTCCTCCACCATGGCAAAGTTGACGTGGAGGGCCAGGCTCTGCCGGGGGTCGTAGCCCAGCAGGTCAATGATGTGGTCCAGCTTTTCCCGGTCCGTGATCTGGAAGATCATTTTCCCCCTGGGCTCCTCCCCCTGGCCTGGCTGGCGGTCAAACCGGAGGTCAAAGGCCCGGTGAAACAGCCGGGGCAGCCGGGCCGCAAAATTGGGGTTCTCTGTGATAATCCGGACCTCGGAGGAGCTGAAGGTATGGCAGTAGAGCAGGATTCCGTATGTCTCCGCCTGGGCGCAGCAGCGCCGCTGCACGGGAAGCTTGCAAAGCTCATTTTTCGTGTCAAAGGAAAAGGACATCCGTCAGCCTCCATTTTTCATCTCCACCCATTGTTCATGAAGCACGGCGTATTCTGGATTTTCCTCCCCGTCCATCAGGGCCGGAATCACCAGGCAGCTCTCCAGTTCGTAAAAGAAGCCCATGCCGGCCTTGACGGCCGCATATACCTCATTCCGGGTATCATAGTCCCATGGGAACAAGCGTAGAGCTCATAGCCGTCCAGCTGCGGGAACTGGGACAACATCACCAGGCCGTTGCCCGCGTCATCATAGGCAAGAAGATCGATTTGTTCAGGATCGCTGGCACTGGAGCTGTGGCTTATATAAAAATATGCCCCGCCAGCCAAGGGAAATCCATCCACTTCCTTCCATGCGTCAAAGCACGCCTTGATCCCCTCCGCCTGGGGATATAGCGCCTCATCAATGGGCTCCCGCAAATGGTATGGCTCAGAATAAGGTTCTGTTTCCGCCTCCGTTTCCAGCGCGCCGCAGGCAGGCGGCAGCAAAAGCGCCGCCAGAAGAAGAATCCACGCCAGACGCCGCTTCCGCATTAAGTACCCCTCTTTTCCACCTGGTACTTGTCGGCCTTATAATCCCTGGCAATCCGGACGTTCCGCTCCGCGTGGAGCAGGATCAATTCCTGGGCCAGCTTGTCGGGATGGTGCCGGACATAGCCGTCCTGCACCGTGGCGATGGGACGGCTGACCAGCTCCACCCCCAGGGCGGCGCAACGGTCCGCGTCATAGCGCAGCAGTTCCGCTCCCTCTGCGGCGTAACGCTCCGCCACATCCCTGGGAATGGGCGAGGAGTTCACCAGGCACAGGTGGAACAACCCCGGTACCGAGTGTTTAAACAGGGCCGCGATGTGGTCCGAGGCGGTGTAGCCCTCCGTCTCCCCCTCCTGGGTCATGACGTTGCAGGCATAAATCTTTAAAGCCGTGGATTCCCGGATCGCGTCCACAATGCCGTCCACCAGCAGATTCGGAATAATGCTGGTATAGAGGCTCCCGGGCCCCAGGACAATCATATCCGCCTCGTGAATCGCGGATAAGGCCTCTGGCAGCGCCTTGGGGCGCTCCGGCAGCAGCCGCACTTTGGTAATCCGGCAATCCTCCTTTTTCTTGCAATGAAAAATCTTGGACTCGCCCACCACACTGGCTCCGTTCTCAAACTCCGCCTCCAGCTGAACGTCGGCAGTCGTAACGGGCAGCACCCGCCCAGTGATGGCCAAAACCTCGCTCATCCGGCGGACTGCCGTATCAAAGCTGGGAGAGATGCCATTCAGGGCCGCCAAAAACAGGTTGCCAAAGCTCTGCCCCGCCAGGCTGCCCTCTTGAAAGCGGTAATCCATCATCTGCTTCATCAGCGGCTCCGTGTTGGCCAGGGCCGCCAGGCAGTTCCGGATGTCTCCCGGCGGGGGCATCCCCAAGTCCTGGCGCAGGGCTCCGGAACCGCCGCCGTCGTCCGCCACTGTGACGATGGCGGCGAGATTCTCCGTGTAATCTTTCAGTCCCCGCAGCATGTTGGACAGGCCGTGCCCGCCGCCGATGACGGCGATCCGGGGCCCGTGTTTCCGGGGCGCGCGGTAAGGTTGGTATTCCATGGGGCTCCTTTCCAGCTCAAACAGCCCGTTCCATATCCCGGTGGTGTTCCGCCGCCTGGTAGCCCTGGCGGCGGACGAAATCTGTCAGCGCGTGGGCGATGGCCACCGAGCGGTGGTGCCCCCCGGTGCAGCCCACGGCGATGACCAGCCCGGTCTTCCCCTCCTCCGCATATAACGGCAGGGTGAAGCCCAGCAGGTCCTCCACCCTGCGGAGGAAATCGTGGGTCTGCTGGAAGCTGAAGACATAGTCCGCTACCGGCTTGTCCAGGCCAGTCTGGTGGCGCAGCTCCTCAATGTAAAAGGGATTCGGCATAAACCGCACATCCAACACCAAATCAGCCTCCAGAGGAAGACCATATTTAAAGCCGAAGGAGGTGATGTTCACCGACATGCCGCTCTGCTCCCCCTCGCCGTTGAAGATGCGCAGCAGCTCTCTCCGCAGTTTGGCGGTGGAAAGCCCGGTGGTGTCGATGACAAAGTCCGCCCGCTGCTTCACCGGGAGCATCAGCTCCCGCTCCTTCTCCACGGCCTCCTCCAGGGAATCCGTCTCCTTCTCCAGGGGATGGCGGCGGCGTGTCTCCTTATACCGCTTGATAATGGCCGCTGGAGACGCGTCCAGAAACAGCATCCGGCAAACGCCCTCCATGCCCTTCAGTTTATCCAGCACGTCGAAGAGCTCATGGAAGGACTCCGCCGTCCGCACGTCATACACCAGGGCCACCCGGGCATACCGCCCGCCGCCCCCGGCGCAGAACTCCGCAAACTTTAGAATCATGGCGGCAGGCATGTTGTCCACAATATAAAAGCCGCTGTCCTCCAAGAATGAGGCCGTCTTGCTCTTCCCTCCGCCAGACAGGCCGGAGATGATCAGAATTTCCATGGGACGCCTCCCCTAATCCACAAATTTGACCTCCGGCTCCAGCCGGACGCCAGTCTTCTCAAAGACGGTTTCCTGCACCTGCCGGATTAACTCCTTGATATCGGCACAGGCAGCCCCGCCCCGGTTGATGATAAAGCCCGCGTGTTTCCCACTGACCTGGGCTCCTCCCACCGTCAGGCCCTTCAGGCCGCACTGATCGATAAGGGTCCCGGCGAAATGGCCCTCCGGGCGCTTAAAAGTGCTTCCCGCGCTGGGCCACTCTAGGGGCTGGCTGGCCTTCCGGCGGGCCATCAGGTCCCGCATGGTCTCCCGGATGGCCTCCGGATCACCGGGAGACAGGCGGAACACCGCCCGCAGCACCACCGCCTCCGTGTGCTCCGTGAGAAAGCTCCGGCGGTAACCGAAAGCCAGCTCCTCCCCGGAAAGAAAGCGGACCCCCTCCTCTGGGAACAGCGCCGATACGCCAGTGACGGCTTGCTTCAGCTCCCCTCCGTAGGCCCCGGCGTTCATACATATGCCGCCGCCTACAGTCCCCGGGATGCCATGGGCAAATTCCAGCCCCGTCAGGCCCTGTTTGCAGGCAAAGTCCGCCAGCTTTGCCAGCGGAACGCCGGACTCCGCCACCAAGCTGCCCGGTTCCTCACCTGCCTCCAGGCCGCCGAGGCCCGAAGCCGCAATCACCAGACGGTCCAGTCCCCCGTCCGGGACCAGAAGGTTTGTGCCGTTGCCAAGCACCAGGGGCCGGGCCCCGCACTCCCGGGCCATGGACAGCAGCAGCACCATCTGCTCCCCCGTTTCCGGGAAGGCCATCCGCTTCGCGGGTCCCCCCACACGGAAGGAGGTGTGCTTCGCCATAGGCTCCTCTTTCCGTACCTCTACGTCCGGCAGGTAATCCTCCATCTGTTTGTCAAGCCGCGTCACCCAGTCCATGCAAGGGCCTCCCTGTTTTAAACATACTCACATTACCCGGCCCAGCATGGCCGCGCCGATGATACCCGCGTCGTTCCCCAGCTCTGCAGGGAGAATCCTCGTCGTCCGGCCCCCATGGCGGGAGAAGCACTCCTTTGATACCGCCTCCCGCAAGGGCTCCAGCAGCAGCCGCTCCGGCGCGGCGGACACGCCGCCGCCAATGGCCACGGCCTCTGGGCGCAGGATGTTGATCAGGCTGGCCAGGCCGCTGGCCAGGTAATTTACGTAACTCTGGCACACGGCCAAAGCCGCCTCGTCCCCCGCCTCCGCCGCTTGGAAAGCCGTCCGGCCCTCCACGCCGTGCTCCGCGGCCAGCTGGTGCAGGGCGCTCTCCGGGTGGGCCTCCATAGCCCGCTTCGTCTGCTGGATCAAACCCGTGGCGGAAGCGTAACGCTCCCAGCAGCCCTTTCGGCCGCAGTTGCAGAGCTCGCCGTCCCGGCAGATGACCATATGGCCCGCCTCGCTGGAGGCCAGGCCGCCCCGGAGCTTGCCATCCACAATGATTCCCGCGCCCACGCCAGTGCCCAGGGTTACCACGGCAAAATCCCGGGTCCCCTTTCCCGCGCCGCCGAAGAACTCGCCCACGGCGGCACAGTCCGCGTCGTTGCCCAGCAGCAGGGGCAGGTCCAGGTGCTGCCGGAACAGCTTTTCCAGAGGAACGTTCTCCATGGGAATGTTGGTGGTAAAGAGCACATCGCCCCCATCCACCGCCCCGGGCAGGCCCACGCCCACCCACCGGACCTTTTCCTGCATAACATTTTTAGACAATTCCGCCAAGGCCTCCGCGAAGCGCTCGGGTCCCTGGAAATCCAGGGGGACACGTTCTACCTTTACAATACTGCCAGTCTCGTCCACCAAGCCAGCCTTCAGGTTGGTGCCTCCTACGTCGATGCCAATATACATACCCGCTTCCTCCTTACAGCTTTCCATCCGCCCGGGCGTCCACTTTCTGGGCCAGTTCCTGGGCCGCGTTGTACCCCAGCTTCCGGTGGCGGTTGTTCATGGCCGCCACCTCCACGATGCTGGCCAGGTTCCGCCCGGGGCGCACCGGGATGGTAAGGGTGGGAACCTGGATGTCCAGAATGTCAATATAATGGTCCTCAATGCCCAGGCGGTCATAAAATTTCTCACTGTCCCAAGGCTCAAAATTCACCACTAGGTCCAGCTGAACCTCCTTTTTGACAGCCCGGACGCCAAAGAGCTGCTGTACGTTGATCACGCCGATGCCCCGTAGCTCGATGTAGTTCCGGATAACCTCGGGAGAGGTGCCCATCAGGCGGCCCGAAACCCGGCGGAGTTCCACCGCATCGTCGGCCACCAGCCGGTGGCCCCGCATGATGAGCTCAATGGCCGCCTCGCTTTTGCCCACGCCGGAGTCGCCAGTGATCATGACGCCCTCGCCATAAATATCAAGCAGCACGCCATGCCGGGTAACGCAGGGAGCCAGCACCCGGTTCAGGTACTCAATGGTGCGGCTGGTAAAGGCCACCGTCACCTCATTTGTCCGCAGCAGGGTTTTCTGGTGTTCCAGGGCACTTTCGATGCACTCCGGGAAGCAGTCCAAGCTCCGGGCAATGACCAGGGCGGGAATGTCATAGAGGAAGAGGTCGTCGAAGCACTTGCGGCGCTGGGACTCAGAGAGCCCCCGCAGGTAGGTGACCTCCGCTTTGCCAATAACCTGGAGGCGGCAGGGGTCAAAATAGTCATAAAAGCTGTGGAACTGGAGGCCCGGACGGTTCAGGTCCGGCACAGTCATCAGGGCGCTGTCAAAGTCGCTGCCCTGGTTCAGCACCTCCAAATGAAAGAGGGATACGAAATCCTTCACCTTTAACCCGTGTTCACGCATGGCGTTTCTCCTTTTTCCGGCGGCGGGCCGGGCATCCTTGGTTTCCGCGTCCATGACGCGTCCGTTTTCATTATATATGAAGTCTCGCAATTCCGCAACACCTTCCACATAGAAGATTCCCAAGGAAGCCCATAAAAAATCAAACACCACCGCGCCCCGCGACGTGGTGTTTGAAACTGAAAGCCGGGAAGCGCGTTTCCCCAAATTTCCGCCTCCGGCAGGAACTTGCTAAAACCATTTTCGCGGCGTGTGCGTTAGAAAATTCTAATCCGTATGCGCCGAGGGCCGCCACTCATGGGGAAAACCGCCGTTGGCGGCTCTGCCGCCTCACGGACGCGGCGTACCTTCAAAGAAAAAGGAGGGACTTGCGTCCCCCCCTTTCAGGCTGGCCATTAAACCAGCTTAGCGGTATTCATGCGCACGCCAGGGCCCATAGTGGCGGCGGCAACACAGCTGCGGATATACTGGCCCTTAGCCGCGGCGGGCTTGGCCTTCACAATGGCTCCCATCAGGGTGTTATAGTTCTCCGTCAGCTTCTCGGGGCCGAAGGAAACCTTGCCGATGGGGCAGTGGATGATGTTGGTTTTGTCCAGGCGGTACTCGATCTTACCAGCCTTGACCTCCTGCACGGCCTTGGCCACATCGGGGGTCACGGTGCCCGCCTTAGGAGAGGGCATCAGGCCCTTGGGGCCCAGGACCTTACCAAGACGGCCTACCACGCCCATCATGTCGGGACTGGCGACCACCACGTCAAAGTCAAACCAGTTCTCCTTCTGGATCTTCTCCACCAGGTCCATCTCACCCACGTAGTCGGCTCCGGCGGCCTTGGCGGCCTCGGCCTTGTCGCCCTTGGCGAATACCAGCACCCGGACGGTCTTTCCGGTGCCGTGGGGCAGGACGATGGCGCCGCGGACCTGCTGGTCGGCGTGCCGGGAGTCCACGCCCAGCTTCACATGCAGCTCGACGGTCTCGTCAAACTTAGCGGTAGCGGTTTTGCAGACCAGCGCCAGGCCCTCGGCGGGCTCATACTGGGTGTTCTTGTCAATCTGCTTGGCGCTGTCCTGATATTTTTTGCCTCTAAACACTGTTACTTCCTCCTCATAGTGGTTCTTCGGAACGGAATCCTCCCACTGTATGGAGCGGCGGTCCGGCCGCTCTTCTCATATTGGTCAGTCGCCGACAATGACGCCCATAGACCGGCAGGTCCCGGCGATCATGCTCATGGCGCTCTCCAAGTTGGCGGCGTTCAGGTCCCGCATCTTGATTTCGGCGATTTTCTGGATGCTGGCCTTGGAAATGGTGGCCACCTTAGTCTTGTTGGGAACGCCGGAGCCGGATTCAATGTTGCACTCCTTTTTGATCAGCACCGCCGCCGGAGGCGTCTTGGTGATGAAGGAGAAGGAGCGGTCCGCATACACGGTGATGACGACGGGGATGATCATGCCCGCGTCGTTTTTCGTGCGCTCGTTGAACTCTTTGGTAAAGGCGGCGATGTTCACGCCATGCTGGCCCAGAGCGGGGCCGACGGGGGGAGCGGGCGTCGCCTTGCCCGCGGGAATCTGCAGCTTTACATAACCAGTGATCTTCTGTGCCATGGAGCGGCACCTCCTACGATTTAAAATGTGGTTCGGCGGGACGGATTCTCCCGTCCCTCCCACCTGCGCGCGGACGCGCGGCTGGAACCCGTGTTCAACCGCTGTGAACGCGGGCCCTTAGTTCAAAACCTCGACCTGATCCAGTTCCAGGTCCACCGGGGTCTCCCGGCCAAACATGGAAACCATGACGCTGACCCGGTTTTTCTCTGGCTCGATCTCCTCCACCACGCCAGTGAAGCTGGCCAGCGGGCCGTCCATGATCCGCACGTGGTCGCCCAAGCCGTACTTGACGACGATCTCATGCTTCTCCATGCCCATGGCCAGGACCTCTTCCTCCGTCAGGGGGATGGCCTTATTGGCAGTACCCACAAAGCCAGTAACGCCCCGGACGTTCCGCACCAGGTGCCAGGTCTCGTCCGTCATGATCATTTTAATAAGCACATAACCGGGAAAAACCTTCCGGGCCACTTCCTTGGAAGCCCCGCTCTCGGTGATCTCCGTGACGTTTTCCATGGGAATCTCGATCCGGAGGATCATGTCCTCCATGTTCCGCCCGGTGACGAACTTTTCAATGCTGGTCTTGACGGCGTTTTCATAGCCGGAGTAGGTATGCACGACATACCATTTCGCGCTGTCTGCCATCGTTCGCTCCTCAGGCGCCAAAGGCGCTCAGGATCATCTGAACCAGGGAAACGGACACGAAGTCGAACACCCAGATGAACGCGCCGATGATGGCGGAGCACAGCAGCACCGTGCCCGTGTTTTTCAGGACCGTCTGCTTGTTGGGCCAAACGACTTTCTTCAGCTCGCTTTTCATTTCGCGGAACCAGAGGCCGCGATCCTTCTTCTTCGCTTCTGCCATTGTTCAAATACGCCCTTTCCTAATTACTTCGTCTCGCTGTGGAGCGTGTGCTTCCGGCAGAAACGGCAATACTTGTTCAGCTCCAACTTGTCCGGTGTGTTCTTCTTGTTTTTCATGGTATTGTAGTTTCTCTGCTTGCACTCGTTGCATCTCAGGGTCACTTTGACTCGCATTGTTTCGGCACCTCCTTATATTAGCCCTCCTCCGTGGAAGGCCGTCTGCCTCCCTGCCGGGACCTGTCCGCCGTGGCTTGAAAAGCGAAAAAGCGCACAACAAAAAAGCCCCGCTCACAGGTGAATCCGAGTATAGCACACGTTTTTGCGGGGGTCAACCCTTTTTTGTGAAAAAATTCCTGGAAAAGCGCCCCGCGCCCCGGCCAAAAAGGATGGCGCAAAAAAACTTCGGATTTTTTGAAAATTCTTCTTGCATTTTTCGATGGATTCTGTTATTATAACACTCGTGCTTATGAAAATACGCACGTAGTATGCGACAGCGGGGAGGTGCAATGGATGGCTAAGTGCGAGTATTGCGGCAAAGGCGTGACCTTTGGTATTCAGGTCTCTCACTCTCACCGGCGTTCCAACCGTCCCTGGAAGCCCAACGTGAAACGTGTCAAGGCGATCGTGGATGGTTCCCCCCGCCACGTGTATGTCTGCACCCGGTGCATGCGCTCCGGCAAGGTTACCAGAGCGGTCTAATGAGAACGAGAGAAGCTCCCGGACTTCGGTCCGGGAGCTTTTTTAGCTCATTTCTAATTCTAAATGGCCAAAACCGCCTCTTCCCCGCCTTACGCCCATTGAAAATCCATCCGCAAAAGTTTCTTGCCGTTGGGAAGGCCATGCTCCAGCGACTTGGCAACGCGGTAGCCTATGGCCCGCATCGCCTTTTCCAGGCCCTCTCCGTCCAAATGGTGATGCACCTTCCCCAGCCCGTCAAATACATGGGAATACGGCGAATCCGATACCCAGCAGCGTTCGCTGTTGACCTGGATGACGCATGAGGCAACCTCTGGCCCTGTCCGTTCAACTGCCCTTTGAAAGCAAGCCAAGCCCACGTATTCAATCAGCAGGTCTGCAACCAGCAGCTCTGCCTCCGGCAGATGGCAGGGCTCCTCCGTCAGATCGGCCCGTATACATTCCAGGATCCCCTCCAGTTCCGGATGCCGGGCCGCCGCCGCTTTCAAATAAGCGGCGTTGACATCGACGCCGTATACCGTTTCCACCTGGTCCTTCCGGATATGCTCCAGGCCGTTGCCGCCCGCAATTCCCAGTATCATGATACTGGAAAAGGGGTAATCCTGGAATTGGCCTTTCATCATCTCATTCAGAGACTGAAGCTGCAAAACGGAGTCCCACTTCATGTGGTTCTCATAATCCTCCAATGGAATTTCTTCCCAAGGGTTTTTCACTTGCCGTTCCTCCCTGCTGGAAACGCCCGGACTCCGGTCCGGGCGTTTTTGCCGCTTGGGGCTTCAGACCCGCTCCGCCAGCTTCCCGCTGTACTCCGCCCGGAATTCCCCGAAACGCCCCGCGTCCAGGGCCTCCCGGATTTTTGCGGCCAGCTCGTTATAAAAATAGAGGTTGTGCAGCACCGCCAGCCGCAGGGCCAGGGTCTCTTCCGCCTTGAAGAGGTGCCGGAGGTAGGCACGGGAGAACCGCTGGCACACCGGGCAGCCGCAGCTTCCGCTGATGGGCCGGCTGTCCGCGGCGTATTTGGCGTTGAGGATATTGACGGTCCCCTCCCAGGTGAAGAGCTTCCCGTGCCGCCCGTTCCGGGAGGGCATCACGCAGTCGAAGAAGTCCACGCCCCGGGCCACGCCCTCAATGATGTTGCTGGGAGTACCCACGCCCATGAGATACCGGGGCTTGTCCCCTGGCATATGGGGCTCCACCGCGTCAATGATGTCGTACATGACCTGGGTGGGCTCCCCCACCGCCAGTCCGCCGATGGCGTAGCCGTCGCAGTCCAGCTTGGCAATCTCGTCCATGTGCCAGACACGGAGGTCCGCAAAGGTGGCCCCCTGGTTGATGCCAAAGAGGAGCTGCCCGGGATTGATGGTCCCCGGCAGGGCGTTCAGGCGGTCATGCTCCCGCTTGCAGCGCTCCAGCCAGCGGAGGGTCCGCTCACAACTGGCCTTGGCGTATTCATAGGCCGCCGGGTTCTCTACGCACTCGTCAAACGCCATGGCCACGTCGCTGCCCAGGTTGGACTGGATACGCATGGACTCCTCCGGCCCCATAAAAATCTTCCGTCCGTCAATGTGGGAGGAAAAATAAACGCCTTCCTCCTTGATTCTCCGGAGGGGTGCCAGGGAGAAAACCTGGAAGCCGCCGGAGTCCGTCAGGATGGGCCCATCCCAGTTCATGAACTTGTGGAGGCCCCCCATCTGCCGGATGAGCCCGTCACCGGGCCGGAGGTGGAGGTGGTAGGTGTTGCTCAGCTCGATCTGGCAGCGGACCTCCCGGAGGTCGAACGCGTCCACGCCCCCCTTGATGGCGGCCTGGGTGCCCACGTTCATGAACACCGGGGTCTGGACCACGCCGCCGTGGGCACAGGAAAACTGGCCGCGCCGGGCGCGGCCCTCGGTTTTAAGTAGTTTGAACATCCGCTCCTCCTATGGTTACAGACTGTCGAAAAAGGCCCTAATGTCCGCCTTTTTCCCTGCGGGAATTGCCTTCTTGGGTATGCCCAGCTCCGCCCCGGCCAGGGCGGTAAGCTGGTAGAAGCAGGCCGTGGGGTCCACCTGGGCCCGGATGCGGAGAAAGGCCTCCCGGGTCCCCGCCGCCCGGAAGCTCTCCGGGGTTTCCAGGCCTGCCCGGCGGAGGTTCTCTGCCAGCTTGGGACCGATGCTGGGCAGCTCTTGCAGCGTCATCGCACCTGCCTCCTCACGAAATGAACATGGCGTCGCCAAAGGAAAAGAAGCGGTAACGCTCCCGGACGGCCTCCGCATAGGCATTCAGCACCGCCTCCCGCCCCGCGAAGGCGGAGACCAGCATGATGAGCGTGCTCTCCGGCAGATGGAAGTTGGTCACCAGGCCGTCCATGACCTTGAAGCGGCAGCCGGGGTAGAGGTATATATTTGTCCAGCCGGACCGGGGTTCCATGTGCCCGTCCTCTTCCGCCCAGGACTCCAGAGTCCGGCAGGAGGTGGTCCCCACGCAGATCACCCGTCCGCCTGCCGCCTTGGTGCCGTTGATGAGCTCCGCCGTCTCCAGCGGGACGGTGCAGAACTCACTGTGCATGTCATGGTCCTCGATGGACTCCTCTTTTACCGGGCGGAAGGTCCCCAGGCCCACATGGAGGGTCACATAGCCCAAATTCACGCCCTTGGCCTCCAGTTCCCGCAGCAGGGCCTTCGTGAAATGGAGCCCCGCCGTAGGGGCGGCGGCGCTGCCCAGCGCCCTGGAATAGACGGTCTGATACCGCTCCTGGTCCTGGAGCTCCTCTTTAATATAAGGCGGCAGGGGCATTTTCCCCAGGCGTTCCAGCACCTCCAGGAAAATGCCTTCATACTCGAAGCGCACCAGACGGTTCCCGTCCGCCTTCTCCTCCACCACCTCGGCGGCAAGGGCCCCGCCGCCAAAGGACATCCGGGCTCCGGCCCGCAGCTTCCGCCCCGGGCGGACCAGGCATTCCCAAACGTTTTCCCCCCGCCCGGTGAGCAGCAGCACCTCGCAGGCCCCGCCGCCCGGAAGCCTCCGGCCTAAAAGCCGGGCGGGCAGGACCCGGGAATCGTTCATAATCAGGCAGTCCCCCGGGCGCAGCAGGGACGGCAGGTCATAGAAGCGCCGGTGCCCGGTTTCCCCCGTCCGGCGGTCCAGGGTCATCAGACGGGACCCGTCCCGTTTCTCCATGGGGGTCTGGGCAATAAGCTCCTGGGGAAGGTCGTAGTAAAAATCGCTTGTTTTCATGTTCCACCCTTATCTGACCGTAATGTCCGTATAGTAGAAGTTCAGAATCTCCTGGGAGCTGTAGCCCAGCTCCGCCATGGCCTTGGCCCCGTACTGGCTCATGCCCACATTGTGGCCGTTTCCGGTTCCGGTGATGACGAAATTTCCGTTGGACGATCCCCCGCTTGAGGGCTGCCGGGCCTCTCCGGAAACTGGCACCGTGCCGGAAGAGGTGATGGCGGAGGCGGTGTTCCCCCGCAGGGTGCCTAGGGTCCCGCCGCCGGAGATCACGGAAACCCCGTCCAGGGAGGCCAGCTGCCCGGTTCCGTTGACAGACAGTCCTCCGGAGCCCCCCCTCCGGCCATTGATGTCAAAGCGCATGCTGCTAACGGATTTTTGATAGGTGCTGCTGTAGAAAATCATCCGGCAGTCGTCGCCAGTAAACGTCTTGGTACCCCCGGTCCCTACAAAGGTCACCTGCTTCACGTTTCCCAGGGGCGTGTACTCGGAGACGTACACATCCTGGACCGTACCCACCGAGTGGCCCTTCTGGTCCAGGATCCAGCTGAGCTCCGAGGCGGTGTAGGTGACGGAATAGCTGTTGCTGGGAACGGTGGTCTGCGCCTCGTAGGGGTCGGCTTTCCCCTTCAAATACCCGGTTTCCGTGCCCCATACGTTGGCCCCGTCCTCGGTGGCCCCGCCGTCGGAAGAATGGTACACCGCGTCCTGCACCAGTGTCCCGTTGTAATAGATGCAAAGCCCCGCCGTGTTTTCCACCGCCTGGTCGCTGGTTTCCGAGGGGCCCGTCCCGCCGCTGCCATGTCCGTTGTAAACCTGGCAGTCCACGCCGTTGCAAACATCAAAGCCGCTCTCCCGCAGGTGCTTGCTGTGCCCCTGGACAAAGGTCCGGGCGCAGACCGCCTGGGCCTCCAAAGCCTCCAAAGGCCACGCGCCCCCCATCTCATAGGGAATGACGCCCTTGACATAGTCCTCCAGGCCCACTACGTTGACTACGTTCAGGTTCCCCCCGGTGATCCGGGGATACTCAAACCCGCCGCCGTACTGGTAGCCCTTGAACCAGGTGGAGGTCTCCCGGCCCGAGGGCCGGACTCCCAGGGCGTGGACGCCGCTGCAATCAAACTCAAAGAGGATGTCCGTGGTCCTGGTCCGGGTAACTACTACCCCGGTGGAAGAGGACTGGATGGCCCGTCCGCCGTACTGCCCGGCGGCGGCCTCCGCCTCCCCCTGGGACTCGTAGCATCCAATCCGGACCACGTGCTCCCAGTCCACCCAGGCGGGCCAGCCCCCCTCGGACCGGGCCCGGGCCGAGGCCTCCTCAAAGGAACGGAAGCCGCCGATCTGGACGTGCCACCCCCCCATGGCCCGGAAGCCCCCGGCGGGCACGGAGGGAGAATACGTGCCGCTGCCGTCCATATAAATGGTTCCAGCGGCCGTCATGGAAACCGCGGTCTCCTCTGTCCAGCCCAGGGAGGTGAAGGAACGGTCCTCCTCAAAATAACCAAACTCATACCCGGAACCCACGGCATTTTCCAAATTGGCGGAAAACAGGGCGGAAGAACCATACCGCAGGCCCACCTTTACCATGTCATTGGTCACGGCCGACGCCTCCGGAGCACCGAGGGCAAAAAAAGTTACAACCAGAAACAGGGTCAGCAGCTTATTTTTCATGGAACCTCCCAACGGTCCCCGGCTTGACGCGCCGGGAAAATCATGTTACGATACCTATAGCAGACATTTGTCCACACATCAAGCACAATTTTGGCTATATGCGAATATTATAATACAAGACCGCGTTGAATTCAACCAGGAAATCCAAGAGCGTCCAAGCACCAGCGCGGAGGGAGGAGCATACTATGAAACAGTACAAGGCCGGCGTCATTGGATGCACCGGCATGGTGGGCCAGCGTTTCATCACGCTTTTGGAGCACCACCCCTGGTTCCAGCTGGCGGCGGTAGCCGCCAGCGCCCGGAGCGCCGGGAAAACCTACGAGGAAGCCGCGTCCCCCCGCTGGGCCATGGCCTCTCCCATGCCGGATGAAGCCAAGGGCCTGGTCATCCTGGACGCGGAAGCCGACGCGGAGAAACTGGCCTCCCAGGTGGACTTCTGCTTCTGCGCCGTGGACATGAAGAAGGAAGATATCCGGGCCCTGGAGGAGCGGTACGCCAAGCTGGAGTGCCCCATCGTCTCCAACAACTCCGCCCACCGCTGGACGGACGACGTGCCCATGGTGGTGCCGGAGCTGAATGCGGAGCACTTGGAAGTCATTGAGGCCCAGCGCAAGCGCCTGGGCACCAAGCGGGGCTTCATCGCCGTAAAGAGCAACTGCTCCCTCCAGAGCTACGTTCCCGCCCTGCATCCCCTGCTGAAGTACGGTGTGGAAAAGGCCCTGGTCTGTACTTACCAGGCCATCTCCGGCGCGGGCAAAACGTTCGAACGCTGGCCGGAGATGGTGGACAACTGCATTCCCTACATCGGCGGTGAGGAGGAGAAGAGCGAACGGGAGCCCTTGAAACTCTGGGGCAGCGTGGAGGGCGGCAAGATCGTCACTGCCCAGGGGCCCGCCATTACCGCCCAGTGCTTCCGGGTGGCCTGCCAGGACGGCCACATGGCGGCGGTGTTCGTGAAGTTCCAGGAGGGCCAAAAGCCCTCCATGGACCAGATCAAAGCCGACTGGGCCGCTTTCCGGGGCCCCGCCCAGGAACTGGAGCTCCCCTCCGCCCCCAAACAGTTCCTCCACTACTTCGAAGAGCCGGACCGCCCCCAGGCCCGCCTGGACCGGAACCTGGAAAACGGCATGGCCGTCTCCCTGGGCCGCCTCCGGGAGGACAGCCAGTACGATTACAAGTTTGTGGGCCTGAGCCACAACACCCTCCGGGGCGCGGCGGGCGGCGCGGTACTGCTGGCGGAACTGCTGTGCGCAAAAGGTTACATTGAGGCGGTATAATTCCCGCCTGCCCTCCACAAGTTACGAAAGAGGCGGTTTCCCGCAAAGAGGCGGGCCGCCTCTTTCTGTCGGTTTCAGGCCAAGGAAAGGAGCTTACTACTGTGAGGCAGCCTATTTTTACGGGTTCTGCGGTGGCCATTATCACGCCGTTCCAGAAAGGCGGCGTGGACCTGGACACCCTGGGAAGCCTGCTGGACTTCCAGCTGGAGAACGGGACGGACGCCATTGTCGTCTGCGGCACCACTGGAGAGGCCAGCACCATGACCTATCAGGAGCGGGCGGAAACCATCGCCTTCTGCGTCCGGCACGTGGGAGGCCGGGTTCCCGTGATCGCCGGGTCCGGCTCCAACTCCACGGAAAACGCCGTCACGCTCTCCCGGGAGGCGGAACGCCAGGGGGCCGACGGCCTGCTGGTGGTAACGCCCTACTACAACAAAGCCACCCAGGCGGGGCTGCTCCGGCACTACCAGACCATCGCGGACGCCGTCTCCCTGCCCATCATTTTGTATAACGTCCCCTCCCGCACCGGGGTCTCCATCGCCCCGGAGTCTTACGCCGCCCTGGCGGAACACCCCAATATCGTGGGCGTCAAGGAGGCCTCCGGGAATCTAGGGAACGTCCAGCGGACCCGGAACCTCTGCCCGGCGGATTTTACCATCTGGTCCGGCAACGACGACGAAACCGTCCCCATCTGCGCCTTGGGGGGCAAGGGGGTCATCTCGGTGGCGGCCAACATTCTCCCGGCGGAGATGCACCGCCTAACCCAGCTGTGCCTCAAAAACGACTTCGCCGCCGCCGGGGAACTGCAAGTCCATTTAAAGGATTTCTGCGACGCCATGTTCTGCGAGGTGAACCCCATTCCGGTGAAAACCGCCCTGAGCCTCTTGGGCTGGCGGGCCGGGGAGCTCCGGTCCCCCATGTGCCCGCCGTCTGCTGAGAATTTGGAGCACATTAAGGCCGTGCTGGCAAAGTACGGACTTCCGGTCATATAAGCAAAGCAGCCGCCCTTTTCGGGCGGCTGTTTTCCCATCATGCGGTTCTATTTTCTTCCCAGCAGGCCCCGATATCCCGGATATTCTCCTCCAGGGATTTGTTCTCGTCGTAGAGCTCGTTATCTGTCCAGTGCGCCAGGTCATCCTTAAAGTCCGAACCGGGACCACCAGAGCGGAAATTTCCGCCCTCCGTGGCCAGCAGCAGCTCACTGTCCTCCAGGAGGCCGTGGACCTCCTCCAGGAAGGCCGCGACGGCCGCCGGGTTAAATCTCTCGTGCACCGGGGCGCCAAAGTTAATGTCGAAGCTGACGCTCCCGTCCCGGACCACCTGCTCCTCTCCGGTTTCGTCCAGGAAAAACAGCTCATACGTATAGGTGGCATAACCCTGGTACATGGAGGGCAGATACCGGAGCAGATAGTCCTCCCCGTCCACCCGGCAGGCAAAGCAGGAACCCCAGCCCACGTGGGCCTCTGCAAAGGAATTGCTCCAATAGAGGCGGTTGTCCGGCCTGCGGGCTCGGAGCTCATACCAGCCCGCTAGATTCCGTTCCTCATCTTCGGCCACGTTCACCAGCTCCACAATCTCCGGTTCTCCGTCGTGGTCAAAATCATAGCTTCCAGGCAGAGTCTCATAACGTTCCTCCCAGGCAATGCCCTTGAGCTTTCCGTCCCGCGTTTCCACGGCACAGGTGTAATGCCTCTGTTCTCCGGCATCTCCGCCCTGGCCGGTGGTCAAATCCAAGCTGCCCTCCGACTGCCACACGCCCCAGGGCCCGCTGTCCGGCAGAAACGTGTATTCCAGAACCGGGCTCCCGTCCGGCAGGGTGAAGTCCCACTTCGTCCAGCCCTCCGTTTCGATCACCGTAATGGAGCACCAGGTCCGGGCACTACGGGCCAGGGCGGAAAAGCCCCCCTCCGGAGATCCGAGGATGGACTGGGAATAGGAACCGTCCCCCTCCCAGAGAACCTCTCCGGTCTCCGCGCCCGTAATCTGAACGGTATCCGCCGGATAGAGCCCCATGGACGTGACGCTTTCCCGGTGTCCTTCCATCCGGGCCAGGAAGCGCCCGTCCGGCGAAAGCAGTTCTCCCTCCAGAACGGCGGACTGAATGGAACCCGCCTCCCCTGGGGCTTCCACATCCTCCGGAGTTTCCTCCTCCAGGGAAGCCGTTTTCCCTAGGGGTTCTTCCGGAACCCGCGCCTGCCCACAGGCCGCCAGCAGCAACAGCATGAAAACGCACGGCCATCTTTTCACGGTCCTTGCTCTCCGCCTTCCAGTTCATGATCCTGCAAACAGTATACGGACTCCCCGGTTTCTCCCGTATTCTCAAAGCGGTAACAATTCATTACAATCCAGTACATAGGAAAAATTTTATTTTGGGTATTGACAATCCCCGGCCCCGTGCATATAATAATGCTTGCGTTCCAAAGACAGCAGGTGGGCTTTGCCCATAAATCCTGCCGAGGGCGGCAAATGTGAATTTGCTATGCGTCCTTGTGTCTTCGCGGACATAGGGGCGTTCCTTTTTTTGAACGCGCATTCCCATTCCTATGGAGGTGAAAACAACCATGCCTAACGCGAAAGTCTTATCCGAGAAGCAGGCCATCGTCGCTGGCTTGACTGAAAAAATTCAGAAGGCCACCGCAGGCGTCATCGTGGACTACAAGGGCATCACCGTCGAAGAGGATACCGCTCTGCGCCGGGAGTGCCGTGAAAACGCGGTGGACTACGCCGTCATCAAGAACACGCTGCTCCGCTTTGCTTTCAACAACACAGGCCTCAGCGACCTGGACGAGCTGCTGAACGGAACCACGTCCCTGGCGCTGTGCGACGATCCCGTGGCTCCCGCCCGGATCATGAACGACTATGCTGAAAAGCTCAAGGACAAGTTCGAAATCAAGGGCGGCTTCATGGACGGAAAGCCCGTGGACCTGGCCACCATCAAGTCCCTGGCCTCCATCCCCGCCCTGCCTGTCCTCCAAGCCCAGGTGCTGGGCACCATGCTGGCCCCCATTACGGGCCTGGCCGTGGTCCTGAAGCAGATTGCCGAGAAGCAGGGCGCGCCTGCCGAAGAAGCTCCCGCCGCCGAGTAAGCGGCCCCCTATCCTATCATAAAAATTTACTATCAGGAGGTTCCATACAATGTCTGAGAAAGTTACCGCCATGATCGAAGAGATCAAGGGCCTGACCGTTCTGGAGCTCAGCGAGCTCGTCCACGCCCTGGAGGAGGAGTTCGGCGTCTCTGCCGCCGCCATGGCTGCTCCCGCCGCTGGCGGCGCCGCTCCTGCCGCTGAGGAGAAGACCGACTTCGACGTGGTCCTGACCGGCTTCGATGCCGCCGCCAAGATCAAGGTCATCAAGGTTGTCCGCGAGATCACTGGCCAGGGCCTGGCCGAGGCCAAGGCCACCGTCGAGGGCGCCCCCGCCACCATCAAAGAAGGCGCTTCCAAGGACGACGCCGAAGCCCTGAAGAAGCAGATCGAGGAAGCCGGCGGCAAGGTCGAGCTGAAATAATCACCTTTTCCTGCATCCTGAAAGAGCCCGTGGCCTTTGCCATGGGCTCTTTTTCACCACCAGGCCAAAACAGCGGCCCAGGCCGCAGAAAGCGGGTTCCATTATGCGCATTATGGCCATTGACTATGGGGATGCCCACACCGGAGTCGCCATCTCCGATCCCACCGGATTCCTGGCAGGCTTCACCACCACCCTCACCGCCTACCGCCCCGAAGCTGTGGTGGAACAAATCGCCGCTCTGGCCCAGGAACACGGCGCGGAGGAACTGGTACTGGGCCATCCCCGCAACATGGACGGCTCCCGGGGCCCCCGGGCCGAAAAGGCGGAGGCCCTGGCGGAACTGCTCCGGGAGGCTACGGGGCTGCCTGTGGTCCTCTGGGACGAACGCCGGACCACCATCGACGCCCACCAGATTCTCTTTAAGGCCGGAAAGAACGGCAGGCAGCGGAAGAAAACCGTGGATGCCGTAGCGGCATCGCTGATTCTGGAGGGTTACCTGACCTATAAGAAGAGCCGGGGCAAATAAAGCAGCCGGCCGACTTTCCGTCGGCCGGCTTGTTTTGCCCGAAAATTGGATTAGAAGACACCCTGGGCCATCATGGCGTCGGCGACACGCTGGAAGCCCGCGATGTTGGCTCCAGCCACCAGGTTGTACCCCAGGCCGTACATTTCGGCGGCCTCCACGCTCATGTTGTAGATGGTATCCATGATCTGGTGGAGCTGCTTATCCACTTCTTCCTCGGTCCATACCAGCCGCTCGCTGTTCTGGGCCATCTCCAAAGCGGAGGTAGCCACGCCTCCGGCGTTGACGGCCTTGGAGGGAGCCACGATCATGCCCTTCTGCTCCATCAGGAATTTCAGGGCGTCGTTGGTAGTGGGCATGTTCGCCACTTCAATGTAGTATTTTACCCCGTTGGCGGCAATCTGCTTGGCCTGCTCCATGTGGACGTCGTTCTGCATGGCGGAGGGCATCACCACGTCCACCTTCACGCCCCAGGGCTTCTCTCCGGCGTGGAACTCCACGCCGAACTTGTCAGCGTAGTCCTTCACTTGGTTCCGGCCGCTGTTCCGCATCTCCACCAGGTAATCAATCTTCTCCGCCGTGGCCACGCCGTCGGGATCATAGACGTACCCGTCGGGGCCGGACAGGGTGACCACCTTGGCTCCCAGCTCCGTAGCCTTCTTGCAGATACCCCAGGTCACGTTGCCGAAGCCCGCGCAGGCAATGGTCTTGCCCTTCAGGTCTTCGCCCTCGTGCTTGAGGACATTCTCCAGGTAATACACCGCGCCAAAGCCCGTGGCCTCGGGCCGGATGAGGGAACCACCGTAGCTGAAGCCCTTGCCAGTCAGGACGCCGTTCTCAAAGGCGCCCTTCAAGCGGCGGTACTCGCCGTACATGTAGCCGATCTCCCGGGCACCCACGCCCATGTCCCCGGCAGGCACGTCCACGTCGGGCCCGATGTAGCGGTACAGGGCCTGCATGAAGCTCTGGCAGAAGCGCATGATCTCCGCGTCGGACTTCCCGGCGGGGTCGAAGTCGCTGCCGCCCTTGCCGCCGCCGATGGGCAGTCCCGTGAGGCTGTTCTTAAAGACCTGCTCAAAGCCCAGGAACTTGATGATGCCGGGATACACGTTCTTCTGGAACCGGAGGCCGCCCTTGTAGGGGCCGATGGCTCCGTTGAACTGGCAGCGGTAGCCGATGTTGGTGTGCCAGGCACCGTCGTCCGCCATCCAGCAGACCCGGAAGGTAAACATCCGCTCCGGCTCCACCATGCGGGTCAGCAAGTCGGCCTTTTCATATTCAGGGTGCTTCTCGATAACGGGCTCCAAAGAGGACAGAACCTCCTCCACCGTCTGGACAAACTCCGGCTCATTGGCGTGCCGGGTCTTCACATGCTCGATTACTCTGGAAAGATAGGCGTTCATAGAAACATCCTCCTTATAAAACATAGGGCGTTCATAAATCCCCAGCAGGGGTGATGCCCTTAGTGTAACATTTGTGGCGGAAATAAACAAGGGCGGAATCCGGAATCCGGCAAAATTTTTTCCCAAACGTTCAAAAAATGCTGGAATACCTTTATGCAAAATCACCACAAAGAGGCGCGGCCAGGGAGCGGCGGGAAAAATCCAGCCTGTTCTCCCGGAAAAATTCCCTCGAAATCTTGACTTTTCAGGGGAAATCCGTATACTATTCCTGAAAATATCTTAGCTTCTGGCAATCCCGTCTGCAAATTGGGAAGGGCCGGAAGCGGAACGCTGCGGCGGCGCGCCCGGTTTCCAGCCCGCCGCTTTTCAAGGAGCGGGACACAGAAAGCGGGGAATTCCATGAAACAGAGGACTGTGTACTGGCTGCCTTCCCTCCGGGGAATGGTGCTCTTGTCGGCGCTGCTGATGACCGCCTCCGGGGGAATCCGCGCCGCCTGGGCCATAGGGGAAGCGGAACTGACGGTCTCCGTTTTCCTCTTCCAGGTCCTGCTGCCCCTGTGGGCGAATGTGTGCTTTGTCTGGATTCTCTTCCTGGACGGCCGGGAGCGGCTCTACCGTTCCGCCATTCCCGTTTGGCTGGGCTGCGCTTTCTTTGCCATAAAGGCTTTTTACTTTGTCTCCATCCTTCACACCGTCCTCTGCCTACTGCTCTACGCGCTGGTAGCGGTCCTGTACACCGCAACGGTGGCCGGAATCATCCGCACCCAGATATTTCTGTGGCCCCTCTTCGGCCTTCCCATGCTGTACCATATCTTCGTGGAGGACCGCCAGAAAACCGGCTGGACCCTCCACCAGTGGCTGCCGGAACTGTCCGTCTTCTGCTGCATGGCGGCGCTGTTGTGCCTGTCCCTGGCCATGCGGCGGCGGCCCGTAGAGGAAGGCGGCCTGATCCGCCGCTTCGGCGACCGGAACGATGGGAGGCGGCTGCGGACCCTCTCCCCCATTTTCGCCGTATCCCCTTTCATCATGAAGACCCGGAACACCTCCCAGAACCTTATCGCCGACCACTTTGAGGTGACGGCGGCGGACCGCTACATCGCCGAGAAACGCCAGGCGGGCTGGAAGGGCTTCGGCATTCTCCATGTCATCCTGGCGGCATATATCCGGACCTGCGCCCGGTATCCGGGGCTGAACCGCTTCATCGCTGGCCAGCGGGCCTACAGCCGGGACCGGGTCATCGAAATCAACATGACCGTTAAGAAGGAGATGTCCACCGACTCCCCGGATACCGTCATCAAGGTCACCTTCGACCCCGCTGACACGGCGGAGACCGTGTTCCGCCGCTTCAACGAAAAGGTCCAGGAGGCCAAGCAAACGCCCCTGGATTCCTCCTTCGACAAGCTGGCAGGGGCCCTGAACCTGGTCCCCGGGCTACTGCTCCGGGGCCTGGTGGCCCTGCTCCAGGCAGGGGACAGCTTTGGCCTCTTGCCCCGCTGGCTGACAAGGCTTTCTCCTTTTCATGGCTCTCTATTCATCACTTCTATGGCCTCCCTAGGTATCCCGCCCATCCACCATCACCTCTATGACTTCGGCAATGTACCAGTATTCTGCGCCTTTGGCCGGAAGCGCCGGGTGTACGAGGTGAAGCGGGATGGCAGCGTAGCCTTGCGGAAGTATGTGGACTGTACCTTCGTCACCGACGAGCGTATCGTGGACGGGTTTTACTACGCCGCCGCCATCCGTTACCTCCACGGCCTGCTGGCCGATCCCTGGCAGCTGGACCGCCCTCCGGAGATCGTGAACCGGGACCAGCTATAGCGCAAACACCGGGAAACCCATGCCGCACAAGGGCCGCAACCATAAGTTGACAAACTTCCACTTGCCGCGTTCTTGCTTTTTCCATAGGGGCAGGCTAGCATGGAGCCAACCTAAAGAGAAAGCGGGAGGATTACCATGAAGACATTTTCCGAAAAATTGCAGGAGCTCCGCCGCCGGGAGGGACTGTCCCAGGAACAGCTGGCGGACCAGCTGGGCGTAACCCGGCAGTCCGTCAGCAAGTGGGAGAGCGGCGCAGCGTCCCCGGAGCTCTCCAAGCTCATCGCCCTGTCGGACCTCTTCGGCATCAGCATAGATTATCTGGTAAAAGATCATCTGGAGGAGCCGGAACGCCCCGCCGAGGCCCCGCCTCCCTCTATGGTGAAGCTGGAGGAACAGGTGGAAGAAATCTCCCGGTTTTTCCGGTCCTGGACCTGGGAGAGCCAGGCCAAGCTCTTTGGCCTGCCCCTGGTCTCCGTCTGCTTTTGCTTCTATCCCCACATGCTGCGCTGCCGGAGGACCGCCAGGGGGATCATCGCCATTGGAAATATCGCGGTAGGCGTCGTGGCCCTGGGGGCTTTCAGCGTGGGTGTTTTCAGCCTGGGGGCCCTCAGCGTGGGAGCCTTGGCCCTGGGGGCCCTGGCCTTTGGCCTGGCAGCCCTGGGCCCGGTGGCCATCGGCTTGCTGGCCTTCGGTCCCGTGGCGGTGGGCCTCTGGTACGCCGGAGGCGTGGCCGCCCTGGGCGGGAAGATTGCGGTAGGCGTGGCCGCCTTGGGAGAGACTGCCATAGGCTATGACGCGGCGGGCCATCACATCCTCCTCTGGGGAGACGGCCTGGCCCAGGCGGAAGTGGAAGCCTTCCTCCTGGAGCACCATCCAAACCTTTGGAAGCCCCTTTTAAAGCTGCTGGCTCTTTTCGGGGCAAATATCAAGTGACAAAACGCGTGGGGGCTTCCGCCTCCACGCGTTTATTCCCAGTTCAACGCCCGGCTCTCCAGCCATCAATAACCCTGCCCCGGCGGTCTCCTTGAAGCCCACGCCGGGGACGCCGCGGCGGTTCCCCCCTTCCGCGGCCACCGTTCTCCCGGACGCGAAAGTCCCCAGGCACCAGTTTCCTCCGGAAAGCGTCCTGCCTATTTCTTCCCAAGGACCTCCTGGCGGACATAGTCGAAAGCCGCGTCCTCCCCCTGGTCCCGGAGAATGATCAAAATTTTCTCCAGCAGCGCCGACGTCGCCGGGTGGAGCAAGAGCCTCCGTCCCTTCCCCCGCTCAAAAAAGCGGTAGGGGTGGCTTGTGTCAAAGTTCTCCCCCTGGTACACCTTGCTGGCGGCCAATCGGTCGCAGAACATCTCCGCCACATACTTGGGCGGCATCTCCACGCCGCCGATGCCGCTGCCATCCCGCTGGTAGTCAGTCCAATATTCGAAATGGTGGCGGTTCCGGCCCTTGTGGTGGAGCCAGGCGGCGCTGTAGCCCTCCTCCCGCCGCTGCTGGTCATTGGGGCTGTGGTCTCCCTGGAAGTACTTCACTCCCGGCCAGAATTCTGTCGGGGAGTACTTGGACAGGTCGTGGGTCAGCCCCTGCCAGTAAAGCCCCAAGCGGAAACAGTGCTTCCGTACCAGGGCGCGGTGGCGGTTTACCGTTTTCAAATGTTCCCAAAAATGCACAATACCTCATCCCAGTTCCGTTGTTTTCTCTATTCTACCACAGCCGCGGGAAAAAGACGAGGAAATTTTGCATGGAATCCCGTCCTTTGCGGAAACTATTTTCCGTCAGGCCCGTCAAGGGCCCGGGAGCTCCGGGGCACAGCCGCCCCGCTAGGGGGAATGGGATGGACGCCGCGATTTATGAATGCCCCATGGAATGGGCCCGCTTCCTGCCGCCAGGGGCCCGGCAGGTCCAACGGCCCGGGGAGCTGGCGGAACATATCTGGCCTTTGCTGGCCTTGACACCGGAGGGCTGCCAGGCCCTGGCAGAGCACCCGGCGGGAGAAATCATCTGCCGCCTCCTGCTGGCACCGGGGGACCTTCCGGCCCTCCCGGCCCAGGTCCGGGCGGAAACAGTGGTATCTTACGGCCTCTCCCCCCGGGACAGCCTGACCCTCTCCAGCCTGGCGGAGCCCGTGCTCTGCGTCCAGCGGGCCCTGCCCCGGCTGGACGGAACGGTCATCGATCCCCAGGAGTTCCCCCTGCCGCCCCTTCCCGGCCCGGCGGAAGCCCTGCTGCCTCTGCTGGGGCTCCGGCTGTTGCGAATGCCACTGACAGAGCCGCCCTTTCTGTGATAAGCTGGTAAAAAAAGAGGAGGGCACGGCAATGGCATGGTATGGCTGGCTGTTTTTACTGGCGGTCCTGGCAGTCCCTGCGGTAATCTGCGGATTTCTATACAGCGGCCAGAGCGGCAGCACGCCCTGCATTGGCTGCGGGGAGTGTATCCGGACCGGGGAGTGCGTTCTGGTGAAAGGGCGGAAGAAGGCCGCTCTTAAAAAGCGGGAGAAAGAGGAAAAACCGTCTTGACAAACGCTGCGGATACGATATAATAGCTACGGTTCAACAAGTCAAACGCCGTGAAAAAGCCAGCCCTGCGAGACGGTTCCCCAGCGAGAGGGGGAGAGTGCAAGCCCCTCGTCCACGCCGCAAGGCCGCCACTTTGGAGCGGTCCGCGAAGAGCGGAACGGTTCATCCCCGTTACCAGATGGCTTAAGATGTCCCCATGCCGGGGATAATTAGGGTGGTACCGCGAAGCGAGCCTTCGCCCCTGACGCTGTCAGGGGCGTTTTTTGTGTGGAAGGGAGATGATCACGTGAGGAATTTTCAAAACTACACCCCGGAGAAATATGCCGCTCCGGAGTATAAATTGGTTGAAGAGGGAATTTACCTGGGGACCCCCCTACTGGCAGCCGGGATTCGGACAGGAGGACATCTATGTCACCTCCCTGTCCTTTGAGATGGAGCCGGACCAATACGGCGAGGAGGGCGGCTGTCCCCAGGACATCACGCAGATTCCCTTTGAAGACATTCTGGACCATTACTCCGTCTACGTCACCGGCTTCTACGGCGAGCTAAACCAGGCCAGCGCCCTTACTTGCTACCAGGAATTCGGCTCCAGCAGCATCCAGGATATCCGGAATCTGCGCACCCTGGCTGGCAAACGGTTTTACGCCGTGCCCTGCAACGGGGAGGACGGCGGCCCGGAATATAAAATTATCATCGAATGACCTAAGAATTACAATTTGGGAGGAAGAACTTATGTCACACCCCTATCATGGCCTGAACGAGCTGCGGGAGATGTTCCTCAGCTACTTTGAGAGCAAGGGCCATCTCCGCCTGCCCAGCTTTTCCCTCATCCCCCCCGCTAACGACGCCAGCCTGCTCCTCATCAACAGCGGCATGGCCCCCATGAAAACCTGGTTTACCCGGGAAGAGGAGCCCCCCCGGGACCGGGTCTGCACCTGCCAGAAGTGCATCCGCACTGGCGACATTGAGAACATTGGAAAAACCGACCGTCACGGCACCTACTTCGAGATGCTGGGCAACTTCTCCTTCGGAGACTATTTTAAAAAGGACGCCATCCCCTATTGCTGGGAATTCCTGACCAAGGTAGTGGGCCTGGAGGAGGACCGTCTCTATCCCTCCATTTACCTGGACGATGACGAGGCTTTTGAAATCTGGAACAAGGACATCGGCATCCCCGCTGAGCGCATCTTCCGCTTCGGAAAAGAGGACAACTTCTGGGAGCATGGCGCCGGGCCCTGCGGTCCCTGTTCCGAGGTCTACTACGACCGGGGCGAAGAGCACGGCTGCGGCAAGCCCACCTGCACCGTGGGCTGCGACTGCGACCGCTATATCGAGGTCTGGAACAACGTCTTCTCCCAATTCGTCAACGACGGCGAAGGGCACTACGAGGAGATGAAAAACAAAAACATCGACACGGGCATGGGCCTGGAACGGCTGGCCTGTGTGTGCCAGAACGTGGGCTCTCTCTTCGACGTGGACACGGTGATGAACATCACCAACAAGGTCTCTGAAATCACCCACGCCCACTACGGGGAAAGCCACAAAACCGACGTAAGCCTCCGGGTCATCACGGATCATATCCGCTCCTCCGTCATGATGATCTGCGACGGCGTGCTGCCCTCCAACGAGGGCCGGGGCTACGTGCTCCGCCGCCTCCTCCGCCGGGCGGCCCGCCACGGGCGGCTCCTGGGCGTGGAAAAGCCCTTCCTCTTCGACGTGGTGGACACGGTGGTCCGCGAAAATGAGTCCGCCTATCCCGACCTCCGGGAGAAGCAGGGCTATATTACCAAGGTCATCCGCACCGAGGAGGAAAACTTCGCCAAGACCATTGACGGGGGCCTCCGGATTTACAACGACCTGCTCTCCGCCCACAAGCAGCGGGGAGAGGCCGTCTTCTCCGGCGCGGACGCCTTCAAGCTCTATGACACCTTCGGCTTTCCCATCGACCTGACCGTGGAGATGGTGGAGGAAGAGGGCATGACCGTGGACCGGGACGGCTTCAACCAACTGATGGAGGAGCAGCGGGTCCGGGCCCGGAAGGCCCGGGAGGCCCTGGGCGACCTGGGCTGGGCCGGAATCGAGTTTGGCTCCGAGGTGCCCGCCACAGAGTTTGCGGGCTATGAGAATGACCAGATTCCGGACGCCAAGGTAGTTGCCATCGTAGCCGAGGGAGAGCTGGTGGAGGAGATCGTCTCCGGCGTGGAAGCCGCCGTCGTCCTGGACAAGACCCCCTTCTACGCCGAGATGGGCGGCCAGACGGCAGACCACGGCGTACTCCTGGCCGAAAAAACGGGCTTCGAGGTCTCCGACGTGCAGAAGAACAAGGGCGGCAAGTTCCTCCACTCCGGCCGGATGACGGAGGGCGTGCTGAAGGTGGGCGGCACCGTCTGCGCCCAGATTGACCCAGAGCGCCGGAAGGCCATCCGCCGGGCCCACAGCGCCACCCACCTGCTGGACGCGGCCCTGAAGAAGGTCCTGGGGGACCACGTACACCAGGCGGGCTCCCTGGTGGAGCCGGACCGCATCCGTTTCGACTTCACCCACTTCGAGGCCATCACCCCGGAGCAGCTCAGCGAGATTGACCGTCTGGTGAATGACGCCATCCTGGAGGGCCTGCCCGTTGTCACAGAGGTCCTGCCCATCGAAGAGGCCAAGCGCAAGGGCGCGGTGGCCATGTTCGGCGAAAAGTACGGCGACGTGGTCCGCGTAGTGGAAATGGGGGACTTCTCCATGGAGTTCTGCGGCGGCACCCACCTGGACAACACCGCCAAGGCCGGGCCCTTCCGCATCAAGTCCGAGGGGTCCGTGGCCTCCGGCGTGCGGCGCATCGAGGCCACGGTGGGCAAACTGACCCTGGAGACGGTGAACCGGAACCAGCAGATGCTGTTCCACGCCGCCCAGCTTCTGAAAACCTCCCCGGCCGAGCTGGAGGGCCGCATTGAACAGCAGCTGGCCGAAACCAAGGAGCTGCGCCAGGCCCTGGACAAGTTCAAGGCCGAGGCATCCCTGGGCGAGGCCCGGAACTTCCTCATGAGCGCCAAGGACGTGAAGGGCCTCAAGGTCCTCACCGCCCAGCGGGACGGCCTGGACGCGGGCGCCCTGCGGAAGATGGGCGACTTCCTCCGGGACAAGGAGCCCAGCGTGGTGGGCGTCATGGCCTCCGTCAACGACGGAAAAATCACCTTCCAGGCGGTCTGCGGCAAGGAGGCCGTGGCCCAGGGCGTGAAGGCCGGAGACATCATCAAGGCCATCGCCCCCGTCTGCGGCGGCAAGGGCGGCGGAAAGCCGGACAGCGCCATGGGCGGCGGCACGGACGTTTTGAAGCTGGACGACGCCCTGGCCATGGTGGACGACTTCGTGGCCGGGAAGCTGAATGGATGAATGGAAAGGAGTGCTAACCATGCTGATCGAATTTGACAAGATGGAGCCCCAGGTCATCCCCCACATGCGGGGCGGCGAGAAGGAGGCCCGCATGCGGATGTACACCGACCCGCTGAACAAGATCATGCGGGGCCGCCTGATTCCCGGGGCTTCCATCGGGATGCACACCCACGAAACCAGCAGCGAGATCATCTACATTCTCTCTGGCAAGGGAAAAATCCTCTACGACGGCGGCTGCGAGCCCCTGGAGGCCGGGAGCTGCCACTACTGCCCCAAGGGCCACGCCCACAGCCTGATGAACGACGCGCCGGAGGGCGGCGAGGACCTGCGCTTCTTCGCCGTGGTGCCGGAGCACGGGGCGGAATGAGCCTCCCCAAGGACCCGGCCATCCTGCTGAGCTTTGTCAACACCAAGCTCCGGGACGAGTTTCCCAGCCTGGCCGAGCTCTGCGCCGCCCTGGACGCGGACCGGGCGGCGCTAGAGGCCGCGCTGGCGGGGCTGGACTATCACTACAGCCCCCAGCAAAACCAGTTTATCTGAATCCAAGCCATGTTATCATAAAGGAGGTTTTTCCATGTCCGACTGCCTATTCTGCAAAATCGCCGCCGGGGAAATCCCCAGCAATAAGGTCTATGAGGACGAGGCCTGCTACGCCTTCCACGACATCGCGCCCCAGGCTCCCACCCACTTCCTGGTAATTCCCAAGGCCCACATCGGGTCCGTGTCCGAGGTGACGGCGGACAACAGCGGCGTGGTGGCCCACATCTTCGAAGTCATCGCCAAGCTGGCTAAGGAATTGAACCTGGAGAGCTACCGGGTGGTCTCCAACATCGGCGAACAGGCGGGCCAGAGTGTCTTCCACCTGCATTTCCACGTCCTGTCCGGCCGGGATATGACCTGGCCTCCGGGCTGATTTCGTCCAAAATCTGAGGATTTTGGACGAGGGAGAAGGTTTGCAGTTCTTCCGCGCACTCAGCGGCCCCATCTGCCACAGGCAGACGGGGCCGCTTCGCACACTCCAGAACTGAGAGGTGTTTTTCATGACGCACATGTCGTCATGAAAAACGGATTTTAATTTCTTTCGCCGCTCCGGCAGCGAAACTCTGCCGAGGGCTTTTTACGGGCTGACGCCCGGTTTTTACTTGGACACATAAGCGCCGCCGGGGAGCTCCAAAGCCCCGCTGGGGCCGGAAGCGGAAGGTCCGGCGTTCACCGTCTCAGAAGGCTCCGTCTGGGGCGCGGCGGGCACCGCGGCGGGCTGGGTCTGCTCCGTACCTTCTACAAAGACATACCCGCCGGACTCCGGCTCCTCCTCTTCGCCAATGACGACCCACCGCTGGGGCTCCTCTTCCCCGATCTGCTCCCGGATATAGGCCGCAATCTCGTCCAGAGTCTCCGCCCCGGCGATTTCCTCGTAGGTGCTCCGGTCAAAGACTAGGCCCTCCGCCGTATCGGCAAAAACGTAGCGGGTCCCCTCTCCCAGGTAGAAGTCCGCTAGGTCGGCGTAGCAGAAATACGAACTTCCCTGCTTCCAGCCCGTGTCCTGGTCCGTCCGGGCGGGCATGAAGATGGCCTCGCCGCCCACGTCCAGGTCCTCCAGGGCCCCGGAAATGGAGGTGGACATATAGCCCCTGGCCCCCAGCCAGAGGAGGCTGTACGTCTCCCCCACCGTCAGGCCACCCCGGATGGACTCCGTCACCTCCACAAAGGCCCGGGTGTAATACTGCTCCATGGGCCCATCCGACTCTACTTTAAAATCGTGCAGCTCCCGGACGGCCCCCCGGAAGATGACCGTGTCCTGGGCGAAAATCTCCTCCGGGGACAGCCAGGCAAGACAGGACGACACGCCGATCATGGTCTCGCCGCTTCCGGGGCCAGACAGCTGGCCGATCTCCACATCGGTGGAGTAGTCGGGATGGGCGGGCCGGTTCGGGTTGTCCGTCTGGTAGTCCGTGCCGTCCAGACCCCCCGCCGCCGCTTCGCCGCCGGAGTCCGCCGCCCAGGGGTTGAACGGCCGGATAAGGACTCTCCAGCTGTCGGGGTCTTCCTCCACTTCGGCGCCCGGATTGAAGCTCTTGACAATAGCCGTCCATTTCCATGTCTCACTCACCCCGGACGCCGCAGCTACTGTCACGATCAGCACCAGGCAGGCCGCCAGCGCGGCGAAGCGCCGCCAGGGATGGATTTGCTTTTTCACCATTTCCGCCGCCTCGATCTGGTCCTCCCGGACCTCGCCCACGGCGCGGAATAATTCTTCTCTTGTCACAGGTCATAGCCCTCCTTCCTGAGATGCTCCCTCAGGCCCTTCCGGGTCCGGTGGAGCAGGGATTTCACCTTGGACGGACTGAACCCCGTCCCGGCGGCGATCTCCGCCACGCCGTCGCAGTACCAGTACCGCCGCAGGAACACCAGCCGGGCCGCCGGGGCGGCGGTATCCAGAAAGCTGGAAATGGCCTCCCCCAGGCGGCGGAGGTCGAAGTCCTCCTCCATGGGCGTACCTCCCACGCAGTCCGCCAGCTCCTCCAGCACCGCCTCAAAGCCGCCGCTCCGGCATTGGGCGGCGTTGTAGTCGTAGCGGTCCAGGGCCGTGTTCCGGGCAATGCGCCCCAGAAAGGGCGGGAGGCGCGCGGGCCTTTGGGGCGGCATGGCGTTCCAGGCCCCCAGCCAGGTATCGCTGAGGCACTCCTCCGCGTCCCGCCCGTCCCCCAGCACCCGGCGGATGATCTGGCCGCAATAAACCCCGTACTTTTCCGCCGTCCGGCGGATAGCGTCCTCTGACCGCGCCCAATACAGGGCGATGATATCCTTGTCCTCCATGACGTGGGTCCCTCCTTTGAAAGCCGCTTTCACTTATATAGTCGGAAAACGGGGGCGGGCGGTTGCAGGGGCCAGCAAAAACGGGCAGGGAAGAATCCTCCCTGCCCGTACCCCGGTATTTACAGCATGTCGTCCAGCGAATAGCGGTGGAGTTTTCCCGGAAGCTCCCGGCTCCGGGTGGCCACGCCTGCGGCGTACCCGGGGAAGGTGTCCAGCTCGTAGTAATACTCCCCCGGCTGGAGAGGGGACTCCGAGCGCATAATGGTGCCAACGCCGTTGCCGCTGCGCTTGGCCCGGGCCTCCCGGCGGACCCAGCTCTGGAAAAAGGCATCCTCTGTGCTCACATGGGCCAGGCGGACCATCATCCGCTGCCCCACCGGGCGGATGCGCTCAATGTCCACCCCGATCTCCTGGTCCGAGACGCCCACCAGCACCGCGCCGCTGGAATGGCTGATGTTGAAATGCACCTCCGGGTGCTCTGGAAAATAGGGCTTGCCCAAACGGCCCAGGGCCACCTCTGGCAATTCCCTCCAGCCGTACTTCTGCCGCAGGGCCAGGCATAAAATTAAATAGGCGCAGAGGGGTTCCCTTTGCTTCTCCACTTCCTTTATGCGCAAAAGGCGCTCCTGGCGGGCCGGAGGCATCAGGGGCAGGATGGCCTCCCGCTCCGGCTCCGTCAGGGGACGCTCCATCCGGGCCGTCCACAATTCAATGGGCATGGCGGTCCTCCTTATACTTCGTTTCTCTTCCCTATTTTAAGCGTTCCGCTCCTGCCTGTAAAGCCCCCGCCGGAAAGTTTTCAAAAAATCTAAAGAAAAAAAGAGGAAATTCCAAAGGCGCGGCGTATATAAAAATATCGCCGGAAAGTCCGCCTCTGCTGGCATCCTCACTTTTTCGGTATGACCAGAGCAGATTTTGGCTAAACTGACCGAAAGGAGGGGACAGGTTATGGCGTTTCCCCAGAGCTTTATGGACGAGCTGACCGCCAGAAGCGACATCGTAGACGTGGTGGGCAGCTATGTTCAGCTGACCCGCAAGGGGTCCAACCTCTTTGGCCTCTGTCCTTTCCACAGTGAAAAAACGGGCTCTTTTTCCGTCTCTCCGGACAAACAGATTTATTACTGCTTCGGCTGCAAACGGGGGGGCGGGGTCATCAACTTCATCATGGAGGAGGAAAACCTCCCCTTCCCCGACGCGGTGCGGTTCCTGGCCAAGCGGGCCGGGCTGGAAGTGCCGGAGGAGGAGGGCGACCGGGAGGCCGGGCGGCGGCGCCAGCGCCTTTTGGACCTAAACCGGGACGCCGCCCGTTTTTACTACCGCCTCCTCCAGCAGCCGGAGGGCCGGGCCGTTCAGGAATACCTGGACCGGCGGCAGATCCGGAAGGGTACCGCCGTAAATTTCGGCATGGGGGCCTCCCTGGACGCCTGGGATGTGCTGCTGGACGAGATGACCGCCAAGGGTTACAGCAAGTCGGAGCTGCTGTCTGCGGGGCTCATCGTGGACAACAAGAAGGGCGGGTTTTACGACAAGTTCCGCAACCGCCTCATGCTCCCGGTTATCGATACCCGGGGCGACGTGGTGGCCTTCGGCAGCCGGGTACTGGACAAGTCCGAGCCCAAATATATGAACTCGTCGGAAACCCCGGTGTACAGCAAACGCCGGGTCCTCTACGGGCTGAACCTGGCCAAGAAGACCAAGCGGCCTAACATCATCCTCTGCGAGGGAAACCTGGATATCGTCACCCTCCACCAGGCGGGCTTTGACAACGCCGTGGCCTCTATGGGCACCGCCCTGACGCCGGAGCAGATCCGGCTCCTCTCCCGGTTCACCAAGGAGCTGGTGCTGTGCTACGACAACGACAACGCCGGGAAAACCGCCACGGAACGGGCCTTGCAGCTTTTAAACGGCTCCGAGTTCTCCGTCAAGGTCCTCCAGCTCCCCAGGAGAAAAACGGAGGACGGGGAGCTGGTGAAGCAGGACGCCGACGACTTCATCAAAAACCAGGGCCCCGCCGCCTTCGAGCGGCTCCTCAGCGGCAGCGAGAACGGCGTGGAATTCCGCATGGCCCAGATCGCCGGGAAATACGACTTGGACAGCGACGAGCAGCGGGTGGCCTACAGCGAGGAGATCAGCGGGCTGCTGGCTTCCCTCCCCGGGGCAGTGGAACGGGAAATCTACGCCGCCAGGGCTGCCAGGACCGCCCGCATTACCCCCGACGCCATGAAGCTGGAGGTCCAGCGGGCCAGGAAACGGAAGACCGCCCGGGAAAGCCGGGCAGAGCTCCGGAAGGAGCTGAACCCCGCAGCCCAGTCCCAGCCCCGGGAACGGTCGCTGCGCTATGAAAACGTCCGCTCCGCCCGGGCGGAGGAAGGCGTACTCCGGCTTTTGCTGCTGGACGACGGCCTTTTTCCCAGCGAAGCACCTTTGACGGAAGCGGACTTCTCCTCCCCCCTGCTGGGCCGGGTATTTACCCTGCTGTGGCAGGCGAAGGCAGAGGGCCGGACGGCCGCCCTCCCCCCCCTTGCGGCGGAGCTGACGGCGGAGGAAATGAACCACATCACCGCTGTCTGCCAGAGGCCGGAATCCGTCCAAAACGGGCGGCAGGCCCTGGCGGATTACATACGCGTCATACGGGGGGAGGCCCTGAAACGCTCCGGAGGAGCGCCGGACCCTCTGTTGGCGGCGGCAGAAAAACATAAAGACAAAAAGGGAGAAAAACGGAATGTCAAATAAACAGGATGCCAAAGAGCTGGAGCGTCAGGCGGACGCCATTTTAGCCGCCGCCGGAACCGGGGAGGACGCGTCTTCCCCAGTGGAAGAGGCTCCCCGGATCATGACCGACGAGGAGGCCAAAAAAGCTGGCATCGTCCGGCTGGACGACAAGCAAGTGGCCGCCCTTCCCGCCGCCTCCTGGCTCATTAACAACGAAAAGCTCCGGGAGCTTCTGGCCAAGAGCAAGAAAAAAGGCAAGCTGGAGTCCGCCGAGCTCATGGAGGCCGTGGACGACCTGAACCTTGAGGGCGAGCAGATGGACCAGCTCTACGACTCCCTGGAGGCACTGAACATTGACATCAGCGCCGAGGAGGACCTGCTGCCAGAGCTGCCGGACGAGGGTCCTGCCGCCGAGGAAATCGCCGGGATGGAGGAAGAGGAGCTGGTGGACCCCAACACCCTGGTCAACAGCTTCTCCATCGACGATCCCGTCCGCATGTACCTGAAGGAAATTGGCAAAGTGGCCCTGCTGATGCCGGAGGAGGAAGTCAGCCTGGCCCAGGCCATGTCCGCCGGAAACGAGGCCGCGGAGAAACTGGCGGAGCTCCGGCGCCAGCGGGAGGAGGGCGCGGAGACCGATCCCGTCCTGGAGGCTGCCCTGCGGAAGGAGTACCGGGCTGGCGAGACGGCCAAGCAGAAGCTGGCAGAGGCCAACCTCCGCCTGGTGGTCTCCATTGCCAAGCGCTACGTGGGCCGGGGGATGCTGTTCCTGGACCTGATCCAGGAGGGCAACCTGGGCCTCATCAAAGCCGTAGAAAAATTCGACTATACCAAAGGCTACAAGTTCTCCACCTACGCCACTTGGTGGATCCGGCAGGCCATCACCCGGGCCATCGCCGACCAGGCCCGGACCATCCGCATTCCCGTCCACATGGTGGAAACCATCAATAAGGTCATCCGGGTCAGCCGCCAGCTCCTCCAGGAGCTGGGCCACGACCCCTCCCCCAACGAAATTGCCGCGGAGATGAACATGCCCGTGGACAAGGTGCGGGAGATCATGAAGATCGCCCAGGAACCCGTGTCCCTGGAGACGCCCATCGGCGAGGAAGAGGATTCCCACCTGGGGGATTTCATCCCGGACGAGGGGGCCTCGGAGCCCTCGGAGGCGGCGTCCTTCACCCTTCTGAAAGAACAGCTGATGGATGTACTGTCCACCCTGACCCCCCGGGAGGAAAAGGTGCTGAAGCTCCGCTTCGGTATTGAGGACGGGCGGACCCGGACGCTGGAGGAAGTGGGGAAAGAGTTCAACGTCACCCGGGAGCGCATCCGGCAGATTGAGGCCAAAGCCCTGCGGAAACTCCGCCACCCCTCCCGGAGCAAGAAACTGAAGGACTTTTTGAACTAATGGGCTTTCCAGTTTTCCTGTGATAAAAGCTGGGCAAAACCCGATCCTGCTCCGGCACCAGGCCATGTTCAGGCGGCGGCGAAGGTCTCCCTTCGCCGCCGCCTTTTTCATTTGATGTAGCTCAGCAGGCGGCCCGCCTCCAGGGCGGCCTGGGCCCGGACACCGTCGAAATCCACGTAGGGATTATAGACCGCCTCCAGGGCGTCGTGGTTCCGCTTGGCCTCTTTAAGGGCGTCCACCGCCTCCTCCCGGAGCAGGGCCGTCATCCGGGTCTGGAAGCGGAGGCGGGACCTGCCCTCCGTTTCCGTCATGGCGTCCAGGCGGACGCGGCGGAAGGGCTTTTTACCGTAATCCATCCCCGGGCAGGAGGTGACAAAGGCCAGCCCTAAGCCGGGAATCAGCAGGTGCTCGATTCGCTCCAGGTCCTCCGGAGAGGGGCAGGCAATGGTGTCCCAGCCTTTTTCCACCGCCGCCGCGTGGAGCCGGGCCAGGGCCCCGCCCGCCAGCTCCCAGGTATCGGCAAACTCATAGACCTTGGGGCAGAGGACGTCCACGCTGTCAAAACGCCAGACGCAGCCCTTGTGGGTAATGCTGCCCAGGAAGCGGCGGGTGGTTCTCCCCTTCTGGTCCCCTCTGGACCGGAGTTCCCGGGCAATGATACCCTTGACCCGGCGGTCCAGGCGTCCGGCGTCAAACGATTTTGAAACGGAGGCCACGGCGTCCAGCTCTACCTGGCGGGCGGCTTTCAGGCTGTGATAGGCCCGGACATAAGCGGCCTTGTAGGCGCGGGTGCGGGCTTTGACCTCCTCCGCGGAGTCTTTGGCGGCGGTAAGGTCGTAGAAGCGGCCCAGGTCCACGTAGCGGTCCACGGCGGCAGGGTATTGGGGTTCGATGACGTGGGGCGACGTCCCATCCGCCACGGCGCAGCGGAGCTCCGGGAGCACCACGCCGTCCAGGGAATCCGGGTCCCCGGAGCACCAGAGGTACTCCACCGCCGTGCCCGCCTCCTCCATCGCCCGGCCGATCTCCCGCATGAAGGTGTTCTTCCCTACCCCGGGGCCGCCCTTCAGGACCATAAAGTCATATGTATCTTCGATGTCCACCATCTCGGAAAACAGGTTCCGAAAGCCCTCGCCGCTGTTGGCTCCTACAAAAAAATTGGTCACTTGTGCCATAGGTTTGCCCTCCCAAAGGTTTTTTACATGCTCAGCGTATGCCGGGAGGTCTTGGCCTGACAGTGATTTTCATGAAAAAAGCCTCTCAACAGGGAGGCTTTGCGTTTTACAGCTCGTCAATTTTCATCTTGTCAATCTGGTCTCTGGCCCTCCGCTTCTCCCGGACCGCCCAGTAGATGGCCAGGAGCACCAGGGTGGGGATGTTCCCCGCCAGCAGGGTCACCAGCACCGTCAGCACGTTCTGGGACACGCTGCCGGTATCCACAATATTCAATACCAGCAGCAAAGACTGCAAAAACGTCAGCAGCGGCAGAACCAGCCCCGGCCAGCGGCTCTCCCGCTTGGAGAGGAAGATTTGAAGAAAGACACCGCCTATCAGAAACACCAGCAGGAACAGCAGAGAAACAATCACAAACCTAGACGCAATAGCCATCATTCAACCTCCATGTTCTTTTGGGCCTCCCGGTAGGCGGCAATCAAAATCTTCGCGGTGTCGAAGTCCAGCTTGTCGTCCACCGCCAGCCGCTTCACCAGGGAGACATAGGGGTCCGCCTCCGCCGTGTCGCTGAGGCGTATTTTCTGGATCAGGCGGTCCAGGCGCAGGCGGACCGTGGGATAGCTGACGCCGTACTGGGCCGCCACCTCCTTCAGGGAGCCGGAGGCCAGGAGAAAGCGCTTCACAAAGGTCAGGTCCTGTTCGTCCAGGTCCGCCATCCAGGGGGGCAAGGTGGTCATAGGCTCGGCCTCCTTTCATAATATTAAATATAAACCTTAATTTTATAAAAGTCAAGATTTATTTTTTCTTTTGGAACATAAAAAAGAGGCCGTCCCGAGAGGGACGGCCTCCGCCGGTTACTGATTGTCGGGTCAGCCGTTGGCTACAGCTTCCTTTGCCTCTTCCGGGGTGGAGAAATCACCGGGAACTCCGCCGGACTTTCCTTCCTCAATGATGAACTCGCCAATAATATCTCCCTCACTGTCGTAGACAGGAATCGCTCCGCCCTTATAGGCCGCGGAGTCTTCTACTTTCTTCCGTGTCACCGGGTCGCACCCGTTCATTTCCACAAAGCTCGCGTAGCCTAAACTTCCGTTTGTGGACCACACGGGAATCAGGTCCGGCGAATAACCCAAGTACTCAAAGAAGTCATGTCCGTAGGTTTGGCCCCGGCTGTTGTGGGGATAGTCACCATTTACCAGTTCCTCTTCCATCATCTGGCGCTTTCTTTCATCGTTCTCTGCCTTGACCTCCCTGTCTTTCGGAGACGAAGGTCCCTCGCCGGAAGCTCCTTCCCCTGTATAGCCAATCAGGTCCCCCGCTTTTACGGTGTCCCCGGTTTTTACCAGAATGCTTTGGCAAGCGGTAAACTTCATAGAATAGTTGCCCTCATACAAGATTTCCGCATAGGGGCCGGGCAGGTCTCCAGTCTTCTTTACCCCAGCATCCAGAACCGTTCCGTTCCGAATGGCGATGATAGGTCTCCCCGCCCAGGTGGTCGCCGCTCCCTCATCTTTCGGCACGCCAACGGAAGCATAGAAGGGCTTAACCGGACTACCCCAATTTTCATCACTAAAGGCCAGCGGGTCCGTGGCGACCCCGTTCACCAGGAACTCAAAGTGCAGGTGAGGCCCGGTAGACTGGCCTGTACTGCCCACCGTGGCGATGGTCTGTCCCAAGGCCACGGCATCCCCAGTTTTCACCAGGAGCTTTTCACAGTGGGCGTAGAAAGTCTCCTGTCCCCTCCCGTGGTCAATGCGGATGAAATTCCCGTTCTGAGCATTGAACCCGGCCTCCTTGACCGTCCCCTTTCCGGCGGCGTAGACGGGGGTTCCCTTCTCCATGTCTCCGATGTCCACGCCGGTGTGGGTCACGACGCCCTCCCCGCCGGGCTTCGCCCGGTCGCCGAAAGAATTGTTGATTTGCGTGCTGTCCACGGGCCAGATCATTTCCGCCCCTTCAGGGATCTCCGCCTTGCCCTCCGGCAGAGGTTCCACGGGCAAGGGGCCGTTCTCTGGCAGAAGCAGGGTCAAGGGATAGCAATAGCCGGCGTTTCCATACCGCACATCCATGGTCAGCTCCTCATAGGCGGCGTCCGCCACCTCAAAGGAATAGGTCATCTGCGGGACCCACTCCGCTCTCTCGCTCTCCTTCTCCAGGTAGCGGACGCTCTGCCCGGAACCGTCCTCCAGCAGGACGCGTCCCCGGATGAAAATGCTCCAGGGTTCCTCGCTCTCGGGGATGGTAAAGTAGATGTGCCCGCTGTCATAGCGGACGCTGTCCGCCAGGGTCTCCACCTTCAGGCTGTCGGCGGACAGCCTCCGGTCCCGGTCAAACGCCTTCTGTTCCTCCTCTGTGGCCAGACGGAGGCCGGTGAGCTTGCCATTTTCATAGATGGTATAGAGCTCCACGGCGTCGGGGCCGAAGGCGCCGTCTCCGGCGTGCTCTGTGATCCAAGAGAACTTCCCCTCGTCGTAGATGCCCCGCACCTCATGGCCCTCCCAGGTCATGGTCAGGCCGTTTCCGTCCAGGTCCGGGTCGTCAAAGGTCCAGGTAAGGCCGAAGGGCTCGTAGGGAGCCAAAGTCTCCTCCCACAGGGCGGCGGACTCCGCCGAGGACTGGGCGTATAAGTCCCGGTCGGTGAAGTCTTCGTTATAGGGCCCGTCCGTCTCCGCCGGCTTGGCGGAGGTGGCGAAGGCCGTGGTGATCCCCAGCACCAGGGCCAGGGCTATAAAGCAAGCCAGCAGGGATTTTTTCTTGATGCTCATAATTGCCTTAATCCTTTCTTCCATGCCGTTCCGGTGGGCGAAACCGCACAGAGGCACATTTCTATTTTCCGCCAGGCGGATGAGGGCCAGGGCGTAGCGCTCCCGGCTGTCCTCCCCCAGGGCCAGCACCGCCGCCTCGTCACAGCGCAGCTCCATGTCCCGGTTTCCCAGGACGTAGAGGAGCCACACGGCGGGGTTGAACCAGTGGAGGCACAGCGCCGCCGTCAGCGCCAGCTTGAGAAGGCCGTCCAGCCGCCGGATATGGGCCCGCTCATGGGCCAGGACGCAGGTCAGGGCCTCCTCGTCCGTGAAATCCATGGTCTTGGGCAGGAGTATCACCGGGCGCAGGAGCCCGTAGGTCAGCGGGGCGGCGATCTGGTCCGTGACCCGGACCTCCACCTTCCGCCGGAGCTGGAACCAGGTATCCAGGCCCGGGCAGTCCGCCGGGAGGGCCTCCCGGAAACGCCGCCGCCAGCGGACGTAGCGAATCAGGAACCACGCCGCCAGCAACAGGCCCACCGTCAGCCACAGGGCTGTCCAAACCGGGAAGGGCGCGGGGGCGGGCACAGCGGCAGGCTGCGCGGGAATCGCAATCACCGGAGGGGCCGCAGGGACCGAAGGAGCCGCAGGGACCACTGGGGCGGGCAAAGCGTCCGGGACGGCGGGAACCGACTTGGGGCCCAAAGCCTCCAGCAGGGTGTAGACGCTGAACCGGGAAGCCAGCTCCACCGGCAGCAGCAGCCGGGCCGCCGCCAGCCACCAGAGGGCCACAAAGGTACCCTTGGGAAGACGCCGGAGGGTCAGCCCCCGGAAAGCCGCAATGGCCAGGATGAAGACCCCGCCGGAGAGGGACAGTTCCAGAAACGTCATAACCGCCTCACCTCATTTCGCTGACAATCTCCCGAAGCCTCCCAATCTGCTCCGGCGAGAGCGTCTGGCTGCTGAGCAGGGACGCGAAGAGCAGGTCCGGCGAGCCGTCAAACAGCTTTCCGATCAGTTCCTCCGTCTCCGCCTCCTGAATTTCCGCCTTGGTAACCAGGGCGTGACAAAGGAAGTTGGGCTCGCTCCGCTCCACCGCTCCTTTGGCCACGCATTTTTTGATGACGGTATAGGTGGTATTGACGTTCCAGCCCGTCTCCTCCCCCAGGATGGAGGATATCTCCTTGGCCGTGCGGTCCCCCAGCCGCCAGAGAACGTCCATGACCTTCAATTCCGAATCAAACAGCTTCATAATTTGGGACCCTCCTTGTAAAACTATCGCGGTAGTTTATGGCATTATACTACCACGATAGTTTCAGCTTGTCAATACGATTCTGATCGTATGGGGAATTTTTTTCTCCCCAGCCTTTCCGCGGGCCGGGAACTGGGCCGGAGGGGCAGGTTTTTCCTCGTTTACCACTTGTGCTTTGCGGCGGAATCGTTTATAATATGGGGAAAGTGCTGGTTCAGCCGGGGGCGGGTCCCGCTCCCTGACAATACCGGGAAAGAAAGGACGTTCTCATGATCCAATTCAAGTCTGAACAAGGTGAGATCTCCGTCTCAAGCGCCGTGTTTTCCAACATCACGGGCATGGCCGCCACCAACTGCTTCGGCGTCAAGGGCATGGCTTTCCGCTCCATGACCGACGGCCTGGTCCACCTGCTGCGCCGCGAGGCCATGAGCAAGGGCGTCAGCATCTCGTATCACGAAGACGACTCCATCTCCATCGAGCTCCACATCATCGTGGAAAACGGCGTCAACCTCCCTGCGGTCTGCCGGTCCATCATGAACGAGGTCCGCTACGTGGTGGAGAAGAACACGGGCGTCACGGTCCGTGCCGTGGATGTCTGCGTGGACTCCATGACCCTGTGAGGGAGGAAGAGATTGAATGAATGAACAAATCACCGGCGGGCTTTTTAAGCGGATGATTCTCCACGGCGCCGCCGCCATCACGGCCCAGAAACAGGCCATTAACGACCTGAATGTCTTCCCCGTCCCCGACGGCGACACGGGCACCAATATGTCCATGACCATCGCCGCCGCTGTGACGGAGCTGAAGAAGTCCGAGCCCGCGGCGCTGGACCAGGCCGTGTCCATTACCGCCTCCGCCCTCCTCCGGGGAGCCCGGGGAAACTCCGGCGTAATCCTCTCCCTGCTCTTCCGCGGGCTCTCCAAGGGCCTGAAGGGCCATGAGACCGCTGGAGCGGCCGCCTTTGCCGCCGCTATGCAGGAGGGCGTGTCCTCCGCCTATAAGGCCGTCATGAAGCCCGCCGAGGGCACCGTTCTCACCGTGTCCCGCCTGGCCGCCAAGCGGGCGGCGGAGTGCGCCCTGGAGGAGACGGACTTTGAAAAGGTGCTGGAGGCCGCCATTCAGGAGGGCTACGAGGCCCTGGCCGCCACCACGGACATGAACCCGGTGTTGAAAAAGGCGGGCGTCGTGGACGCCGGAGGCAAGGGCTACCTGCTGATTTTAGAGGGCATGCTGGCGGAACTCCGGGGAGAGCCCATGCCCGAGGCCGCAGAGGAGGAGCCCCAGAAAGCCAAGGCTGACTTCGAGGTCTTCTCCGGCGAAGAGATCACCTTTGCCTTTGACACGGTGTTCATTGTCCGCAAGAACGACCCCAACGTGGACCTGGAGCCTTTCCGCGCCTACCTCAACAGCATCGGGGACAGCCTAGTCATTGGCGAAGACGACGAGGCGTTTAAAGTCCATGTCCATACCAACATCCCCGGCAGCGCCCTGACGGAGGGCCAGAAATACGGCACCTTGGAACTGGCGAAGATCGAGAACATGCGGACCCAGTACGAGGACGTAGCCGCCGGGAAAAAGGCCCAGAGCGTGGACGACCTGGAGATGGAAGAAGGAGAGTCCGCCGGAAATCCGGAGGGCGGCCACGTAGTGGCCCCGCCGGAGAAAAAGTACGGCTTTCTCTCCGTCTGTGCCGGGGATGGCCTGGCCGCCGTGTTCCAGGACCTGGGCGTGGACGGCGTGGTGTCCGGCGGGCAGACTATGAACCCCTCCACGGAGAGCATCCTGGAGGGCGTGGACCAGATTCCCGCCGAAACCGTGTTCGTCCTTCCCAACAATGGGAACATCATCATGGCCGCCCAGCAATGCGCGGCGCTGACGGAAAAAAATGTGGTAGTCATCCCCTCCAAAACCGTGCCCCAGGGCATTACCGCTATGATGAACGTGGACTTTGAGGCCCCGGATCCCGAGACCCTGGCGGGAACCATGACAGAGGCCCTCTCCGGCGTCACCACCGCCCAAATCACGTATGCGGCCCGGGATTCCGACTTTGATGGCTTTGACATCAAGGAGGGGGATTACCTGGCCCTGGAAGAGGGCAAGCTCTTCGGGACCGACGGGTCCCTCCGCAGCCTTCTGGAAAAACTGGCGGCGGACGCGGCGTCCCGGGGCGCATCCTTCGTCTCACTGTATTTCGGAGAGGATGTGAAGGAAGAGGATGCCCAGGAAGCGGGATGCCTCTTTGAGAGCGCCTGCCCGGGAGCGGAAGTCATGGTCCTTTCCGGCGGACAGCCTGTGTACTATTATATTATTTCCATGGAATAAGCGGCAGGCCCGGACCGTTTGGGTCCGGGCCCGCCTGCGCTTGAAAGGAAGTTCCGCTATGACCGTCGGCCGCTTCGCCCCCTCCCCCAGCGGGCGGATTCACCTGGGAAATATCCTCTGCTGCCTGTTGGCCTGGCTCAGTGCCCGGCAGAAGGGCGGACGGGTCGTCCTGCGGATCGAGGACCTGGACACCGCCCGCTGTCCCATGCGATACGCCGAGCAGATGATTAAGGACCTTCTCTGGCTGGGATTAGACTGGGACGAGGGGCCAGAAATTTCCGGGCCGGACGAACCCTATTTTCAGAGCCAAAGAACGTCGCTCTACCAAACCGCTTTGGACCGTCTGGAGGCCCAGGGACTGATCTATCCCTGCTTCTGCACCCGGGCGGAGCTCCACGCCGCCAGCGCCCCCCACCGGGAGGACGGCCAGACCATCTACGCCGGGACCTGCCGAAGCCTCACCCCGGCTCAGCGGGCGGAGCAGGCCAGGCTTCGTTCCCCCGCCCCGCGGCTCCAAGTGCCCGATGCGGAGTTTTCCTTTATAGATGGTCATATGGGATATTACGCAGAAAACTTGATGCGGGACTGCGGGGACTTCCTCCTCCGTCGGTCTGACGGCATGTTCGCTTATCAGCTGGCGGTGGTGATAGATGACGCCGCCATGGGAGTGACGGAGGTGGTCCGGGGCGCAGACCTGCTGTCCTCCACCCCCAGGCAGCTGTACCTGTACCAGCTCCTGGGCCTGACGCCGCCGGAGTTTTACCACTTTCCCCTCCTGCTTTCGTCCGACGGGCGGCGGCTCTCCAAGCGGGACGCCGACGCGGGACTGGACAGCCTCCAAGGGCGCGTCACAGCGGAAGAACTGCTGGGAAAGCTGGCCCAATTGGCGGGCTTCCATCCCTCCGGAGAGCCCGCTCCGGCGGCTGAACTTCTGGAGGAGTTTTCCTGGGAACGGGTGCCCCGGGAGGACATCCGGTTGCCGGAAAACCTGTTCACGTAACCAAGACAAAACCGGGGACTGACGTCCCCGGTTTTTGTTTTATAGAAAGGTCTCGATCTCCTTGGGCTCCTGGAAGTTCTTCTCCAGCATGGCGACATGGGACAGGAAGGCCGGATCGTCGAAGTACTTGGCGTGGTGGGTGCATTTCCGCACACAGGACTGGCACTTAATGCAGGTCCCCGGCACCTCCGCCACGTTCTCCGGGTTAATGGCCCCCATGGGGCAGGTCCGGGCACAGACGCCGCAGTTGCAGCATTTGCCCATATCCGTCCTGGGTTTGGCCTTCAGAAAGTTCACTGGCCCGCCGTCCAGGCCTTTGGGAATATAATAGGGGGCCCCCGGGTCTCCCGGGACCTCCAGCGGCAGAGTGGGAACCGCCTCCAGCGCCCGGAGCTTTCCGGCAATCTGCTTGGCAAACCGCTGGATGGCCCGCTTGTCGTCCCAATCCGGGCGGCCCTCCCCCAGGGCGTCGGTGAAGGCATGGCGTCCCGGGAAGGCCCCCGCCGCCACGGTGCGGAAGCCGCTGGCCTCCAGCAGGGCGCAGAGCTCCGCCAGGGAATTTTCATAAGCCCGGTTTCCAAAGGTCACCACGGGGACAGCCAAGGCTCCCTTTCCCTGGAGCCGGGCCTGGAAATCCGGGGCAATTTTGTTGGGCATCCGGCCCGCGTAGGTGGGAGAGCCCACAATGACCAGCTCCCCTTCTCCAAAGCGCAGGTCCTCCCGCCGCTCTTCCGGCTTCGTAAAGCCCCGGCAGGCCAGGGGCAGGGTCAGTTCTGCCGCCAGGGCCTCCGCCAGCGTATGGACCACTTTGCCAGTCACGCCAGTGGCGCTGTAATAGACGGCCGTCATTTGCCGCAGTTCCATAAAAAGCCTCCTTCCTGGTCTCCGTGAAGCCGCCCCGGCGAAGGCCTTCGCCGGGGCGGTCCATATGATATGCAAAGGTTCAGAGGGAAAAATCCTCCTCGCTGAGCCGCTTCGTATCCAGGGCCGCTGGGCGGGGGGGGACCCGCTTCAAGGGGTCGTAGCGGAATGCCCGGCAGGCGTACTCCACAGGCACCACGCCCCGCTTCACACAGGCCACCTCCCGTTCATTCAGCTGCTGGCCCCGCTTGCAGTAGGCACAGCGGGGATCGATGTCTTTCCGGAAAAGCATAGGGACCTTCCTCTCCCGCCGGGCGGCGGAAAGTCCCCGGCTGTTTAATCAAGAGCCGCAGACGCAGCTCAAAGCGTCTGTAAGCAGACGTGTTCGTTTTCGGCGGCGGCATTGATGCCGATGATCGGTTCCTCGTAGCTGTTGATAATCTTCGTCGCCATGGGGTCTTCCAGCTCCTTCTGGATGGTCCGCCGGAGGTTCCGGGCCCCGTAGGTCCGGGAATAGGACTTCTTGGTCAGGAAATCCACCAGGGTGGCGTCGTAGGTAAAGGTGATGCCCTTCTCCTTCAAAGAGTCCCGCAGCTCGTCCAGCATAATCCGGGCGATGGACTGGAAGTCCTTTTCCGAGAGGCGGTTGAAGGTAATCACCGCATCCACCCGGTTGATGAACTCCGGCCGGAGGAACTGCTGGAGGGCCTTCATGGCCTTCTCGCTGTCCTGCTGGCTCAGGCTCCGGTCAAAGCCCACGGTTCCCTCCTTGGTGGCGCTCCCCGCGTTGGAGGTCATGACGATGATGGTGTTTTCAAAGTTCACCTTCCGTCCGTGGGCGTCGGTGATTTCGCCGTCGTCCAGGATTTGAAGGAGGACGTTCAGCACGTCGGGATGGGCCTTCTCGATCTCGTCGAAGAGGATGACGGCGTAGGGCTTCCGGCGGATTTTCTCCGTCAGCTGGCCCGCCTCGTCATAGCCCACGTAGCCCGGGGGAGAGCCCACGATACGGGAGACGGAATGCTTCTCCATGAACTCCGACATGTCCAGGCGGATCAGGGCGTCGGGGGTGTTGAACAGGTCCGTGGCCAGCTGCTTCACCAGCTCCGTCTTCCCCACGCCCGTGGAACCCACAAAGATGAAGCTGACGGGCTTGTGCTTGGGGGAAATGCCCACCCGGTTCCGGCGGACGGCGGCGGAGACGGCCTCAATGGCCTCGTCCTGGCCGATGATGTGGTCTTTCAGGCGCTCCTCCAGCTGGCTCAGGCGCTGGAACTCCTGTTCCCGGATACGGGAAGCGGGAATCTTCGTCCACAGCTCAATGACGTGGGCCAGATTCTCCATGGTCAGCTGGGGCTGGCCCTTTTCGTCGATGACGCTGAGCTCCGTGGAGAGCTGGAGGTCCCGGCTTTTCAGCTCCGCCATGCGGGCGTAGTCCTCCTCGGACTTCTCCTCCTTCTCCTCCAGCATAGCCCGCTCCTTGGCGTAGTCATCCATCTCCCGCTGGATCTGCATCCGCCGGGAGATGTCCGGGTCCTTCAGGTTCAGGTCGGAACTTGCCTCGTCGATGAGGTCAATGGCCTTGTCCGGCAGGAAGCGGTCCGTAATGTAGCGCTCGCTGAGGAGCACCGCCTGGCGGAGAATGCCCTCCGTCAGCTTCACGCCGTGAAACTCCTCGTACTTCGGGGCCAGGCCCTTCAGGATTTTGATGGAGTCTTCTACCGACGGTTCATTTACCGTTACCGGCTGGAAACGCCGCTCCAGGGCGGAGTCCTTTTCAATGTGCTTGCGGTACTCGTTAAAGGTCGTCGCGCCGATGACCTGAATCTCTCCCCGGCTCAGGGCAGGCTTCAGGATATTAGCGGCGTTCATGCTCCCCTCGGCGTCTCCCGCGCCCACCAGGTTGTGGACCTCGTCGATCATCAAAATGATGTTCCCCAGGCGCTTCACCTCGTCGATGAGGCCCTTCATCCGGCTCTCAAACTGGCCCCGGAACTGGGTGCCTGCCACCAGGGCCGTCAGGTCCAGGAGGTAGACCTCCTTTTCCCGGAGCTTGAAGGGCACGCTGCCCTCCGCGATGCGCTGGGACAGGCCCTCGGCAATGGCCGTCTTGCCCACGCCGGGCTCGCCGATGAGGCAGGGGTTGTTCTTCTGGCGGCGGTTCAGGATCTGGACCACCCGCTCGATTTCCTCCGCCCGGCCGATCACCGGGTCCAGCTTGCCGTCCTTGGCCTTCTGGGTCAGGGAAATGCAGTAATTCTCCAGATACTTCCGCTTGGCATTCTTGGAGGACTCCTTCTTTTCCCTGCGCTCGCTCCGGCCCTCCTCGGCGCTCTCCTTGGAGGACTCCCCGCCGGAGAACAGGCGGTTCAGGAAGGGGAAGGTGGCGGTTTTCCCCTCTTCCTCCTCCCCGCTCTCCTCGCCGCCGGGCAGGTCCTCGATGTTTTCCACGCCGTTCATAGCCTGCATCATTTCGCTGTTCAGGGTCTCCAGGTCCTCGTCGGAGATGCCCATGCGCTTCATCATGTCGTCCACCTGGGGGAGCCCCAGCTCCTTGGCGCACTTCAGGCACAGGCCCTCGTTGATGGTCTTCTCGCCGTCCAGCTTGGAAATGAACACCACGGCGACGTTTTTCTTGCATCTGGAACAAAGTGTCGGCTGCATACCTCTTAAACCTCCACGCGCCCTTGGGCGCTATTCTTAATCTGATACCGGGCCTCAGGAAGGCCGCCCGGCCAAACCGGGAACCTCTCCCCTATATGCCCAGGAACTTCAAAGCATCCAGGGGCGTATGGGTGGTGAAAAACACAAAAATCCGGCTGCCCTCTTCCCCGTCGAAGGAGACGCCCAGCAGGCGCATCGCCCACACCGCCAGAAACAGCAGCAGGGCTCCCTCCGCCAGGCCGATCATTCCGCCTCCGAAGGCGTTGAGCCCATGGAGGCCCGGCAGCTTTAAAACCGCGTCCAGCATCCGCACCAGCAGGTGCAGGGCCAGGGCCAGCAGGGCAAAGGAGAGCACGTACAGCACGCCGTACAGCACAGACTGGGCCAAGCTCTCCACCAGGGCCGCCGCCAGGGAGGCTCCGGTGTCCCGGACGCTTTGTTCCGCACGGTCCGCCAGGGCGTCCCGCCGGGCCTGGTCCACGCCCAAAAGGTCCAGCAGTTCCGCCAGGGGCAGCCCCTCCCCCGTTCCGCCCGCAGGACGCTGTTCCTGGATGGCCTCGTCCAGGCGGGACTCGATCCGCTTTTCAATGACGGGCACGGCCAGCTTTGCCGCGGGAACCGACAGGGCCGAGGCGATGATTCCCGCCCCAGCCAGGGACAAGGCCAGCACCAGCAGTCCGGCCAGTGTCCGGAGGAGGCCCTTCCAGGCTCCCCAGACCGCAAACCCCGCCAGTACGGCTACGGCGGTGGCATCTATTATAACAGGTGTCGTCAAACTTTCCTACCTCTCCTCGTGTAAACGTTTTGTGAACACGCCGCTTATTTTCATGCAATCAAGGCAAAAACAGGCTGGCGGACCCGGCGGACAGCAGCAGCGCCGACCCGTCGGGACGCATCAGCACGCCCCGGGCGTCCCCCGTTCCCTGAAGGGTGGCATAAGGCTGGAGGTCCTGGTTGTAAATGGCCAGGCGGTCGGTGTAGAGCACCGCCAGATACCGTCCCGAGGCGGAAATGCCCAGTACCTCTTCCCGGACCTCCAGGGAACCCAGTTCCCCACCGTTTTTGTCCACGGTGACCAACCGTCCGACGCTGCCGGAACGGTAGCGGTTCAGCAGCAGCGCCGTAAAACCCGTGCCCCCCAGGTCGTACTCCCGGAGATAGGCCCCGTTGTAGGAATAGCTCCCGGTGATCTCGCCGCTGGCCGAGGCATAGGTCAAAACCGTGTCGGACACCGTCACCAGGCGGCCGTCCTGTTCCCCGATGGCGGCCACCAGGCCGCCGGAGACGCTGTAATCCGCCACTGGTTCCGTCTGCGGCATCTTATAAAGCACAATGTTGCTGACAAAGGCGCCGTTCTCCTGGCCCAGTGTCACCGCCGCCAGAATGTCTCCCGCAATATACCCGTCCAGCACAAACCGCTGGGAGGACTTGAACTCAAAGGAGGGCTCCGGCCCCATAGCCCGGTCGTAGGCCTTCACACTCCCCTTGTAGCCCTTCTTCTGGACCGTCACCGCCAGCTCGCCGTTCTGGTTCAGCCTGGCGGATATGTAGGGCTCTTCCTCGCCAGTGTCCAGTTCCAGCAGAAGGCCCGACTGGTCCAGCACGTACAGCGACGTGCCCCCCACGTCATAGGCCACCGCCCGGCCGCCGCCGGAGACCAGGGCCGGGGCCGTCATGGTCACCGGAGCAGACCAAATCTCCTGTCCCGCGCTGTTGTACAGGCTCAAGGACGCGTCCGACAGCACCGCCAGGCTCTCCCCCAGGAGGGCGAAGCGGTTCTTGGAGGAGGCGTCGTAATGGTAGACCGTCTCGCCGCCCGCCTGTTCCGCCCGCCCATAGTGAAGGTAGCGGCGGAGAATATCGAAGCCCGTGCCGTCCCGGTAGGCCGCCAAAAGCACCACCAGCAGCACCACCGCCAGCATCAGGAGAAAGCTCAGGAAGCTGCGGACCGGGTGCTTCCCCTCTTTGGACTTGTCCACGCGTTTCTCACTCATTCAGCCGTTCATCCTCATACCAAATTCTCGTCAGGTACAGCCCCCCGGGGGGCACTGTGGGCCCCGCCAGGGTCCGGTCCCCGCTCTCCAGAATGGCGGGGATGTCCTCCGGGGTAAACTTTCCCTCGGAGGCGTACAGCACGGTTCCCGTAATGGCACGGACCATGTTGTACAAAAAGCCGTCGGCACAGACCCGGAGCTCCAGGAGGTCCCCGCTCCGGGTCACATCGCACCAGTAAATGGTGCGGACCGTGGTTTTTGTCTCCGTGCCCACGCTGCGGACGGCCCGGAAATCGTGGGTACCCACAAACATATGGGCGGCCCGGTTCAAAAAGTCCTCATCCAGCCGTTTCGGGTAAAAATAGGCCCGGTTTACATAAAAGGGATTTTTAAAACGGGAGTTGTAAATGCGGTAAGTATATTCCTTTTTGACGCAGGAGCCGATGGCGTTGAAATCCTCCGGAACTTCCACCGCCTCCCGGACAGCGATGTCCTCTGGGGTATGGGTGTTGATGGCATAGGGCATCCGGTCAATGGGAATCCGGCTCTCCGTGCGGAAGTTGGCCACGTACCGCTCCGCGTGGACCCCGGCGTCCGTCCGGCCGCAGCCCGTGAGGTGGACAGGTTCCCCGCAGACCTTGGAAATGGCCCTCTGCAAGGTCTCGCAGACGGAGGCAGCGTTCTTCTGCACCTGCCAGCCGTGGTAGGCGGTCCCGTTGTAGGTGAGTTTCAAGGCGATGTTGCGCATAGGTTCTCCTCATTCTTCCGGCCAGGGAAGGACGGGCCGTCTTCCCGCTCTTCCGCCGTTCTCTTGTACAGGGTGAAATCATACCGGAGGCCATATTGGTCCGTACAAAGGAAGTGGTATTCCAGCGTGTCCCCCTCCGCAAAGGGGTATGTCCAAGGTTCCAGTCCCACCGGGCCCCGGGAAATGTCCCCGCAGTATCCGGAGTAGACGGCCTCTCCGTTCCGCTCTACCCAGCAATCCGCCTCCGTGGCCTCTGCCCAGCCCCTGGGGGACGGACAGCTCCACCTGGCATCCCCGCAAGTCCGCCAGCAGCAGGCCGGGATGGGCCTCCAGCTGCACTGGCGGTAAATCAGCCAGGCTGTCCCGGCAAAACAGCACGGTTTCACCGGATTGGGCGATTTCTACGCCGCCTTCTATCTCCAGCGGAAGGGGGAACCTCCCCGCCCAGCGCGCCGTCCGGCAGGCGGCGCAGATGACCCGCGACAGGCCCGGCATCCGGTTCTTCTTCCCGTCCATCCCAGCTTCCTTTCGGTCAATTCCAGGACAGCCTGGGCCAGTCCGCCTTTGGAGCGGGCGATCTGGCGTCCTCAATGCCGTTTTCACCGATGCTCCAGCCGTACAGGTAAAATTCATATCCCAGGCCGGAGGCGTCCCGGCAGAAAAAGGTCAGGATGAACTGGTCTCCCACCCCCGCTGCCGCAGACAGGTCCCCGCAGCTGTACTGGCCCACGGCATCTCCGGGCATGGCCGCCTTTTCCGCCGCAATGTCCCCATTGCGCCGGAGGCGGAACGCCTGTCCAGAGAGCTGGGGAAGGTCCGTCCTTCCTTCAAAGCCAGCCAGCTCCGCATTGCAGCTCTGCACCGCCAGCACGCCATTTCCCTCCGCGTCCCGGGTGTATTCCGGCCCGGCAGCCCCCCAGCCATGGCACTGGACTGGCAGGAGCAGAAAGGCGCTGTCCCAGGCGGACAGGTCCTCCTCCTTCCGGAACCCCCCGGCGCTCACGCTGGCCAGCAGCCGGACTTCCCGGCTGTTCACGGGAATATCCACCACGCCAGTATACAGCCCCGCGCCGCCAGACATGGCGGCTTGCCGGGTATCCGTTCCCTGGACCACGGCCAGCTGGACCTGGGTGTCTTCCCGCCACTCCTTCAATTGGAGGGACGCCTCCACCCGCAGGCACTTGGAAGCCGGGTCCACGTCCACGGACCGGAGCTCCCAATCCTGGACCAGTTTCTCCGCGTCGTTCACCACCTGCTGGACTACCTGGACCCGCTCGTCCAGCCGCCGCGCCTCCATCCACAAATTGGTCTCCATGCTCTGGAGCGCTCCCCGCAGATCCGAAATCTGGCGGAACTGCCAGAGGTTCAAGCTCAGCAAAAGCACGCAGAGGACCAGCGTCAGGCCCTGTATCCAGTTCTTTCTTCCGTCCATTCCGGCCTCCTCCCGCTTAGTCCCAGGTCAGTTTGAGCATGTCCTCCCACGCAGAGACACTGCTTTCCACGTCCCGTTCCTCCACAGCAACCCAGCCCTGGAGCAGGAACTCATAGCCCAAGCCGTTTTCGTCCCGGCAGAAGAAGGTCAAGTCCATCCGGTCCCCCGGCTGGGCCTCCGCAGACAGCTTGCCGCAGGAATAGCTGCTGAAACGGTCTCCCGGTTCCGCTGCCTGTTCCGCCACGAGTTCGTTGTTCCGCCGGAGGCGGAACACACAGTCCTCCGCCGTGGCGGGACCGGGGTAAAACTTCGTATGCAGCTCCGCGCCGCACTCGTACACGGTAAAGACGCCTTTCAGATACTCCGCCTGGGTCCGCCCTGCCTGGGACTCGCACCAGAGCGGCAAAAGCTCCCACACGCCGCCTAGAAGGCCCAGGCTCTCCCGGCGCTGGCTCCCGCCGTTTTGAATCACCGCGTACAGGCTGATATCCATGGGACCGTCCAGCGGCAGCTCCAGCGTTCCTGCAAAGGCCCCGGTTCCACCGCTGGAGAGAGAAATGGAATCCCCTTTGCCGCCGCCGTTCTCAGCAAACCAGAAAAGTTCCACGGCGGTATCCTCCCGCCATTCCTTCAATATGGCGGAAACCTCCACATCCAGGCAGCGTTTTTCCATATTTAAAGAGGGGGTGTACTCCCAGTTCCAGACCAGCTTCTCCTCCTCCTGCGCCTGGGCATAGAGGGAGGATTCCAGTTCCCCGATTTCGAAAGAGAGCTTCATCTGCGCCTCGGAAATCCGCCGTTCCAGGTTCTCCAGCCGCTTCCCCTGCCAGAGGTTCACCGCCAGCAAAAGCGCGCAGAGAAGCGCCGCGGTGCTTCCCCAGTCCCGCTTTTTCCTCTCCACAAACACGCCCCCTTTTCTACCGTCCAAAGGCCCTCATGGCAATCACTCCCGCCAGGACCAGCACGCCCAGGGCCAGGGCGGTATAGTCCCGGCGCCCGTACTTTAAAACGTGGAGCTTTGTCCGGCCCTCGCCGCCGTGGTAGCAGCGGCACTCCATGGCCGTGGCAAGCTCGTCCGCCCGGCGGAAGGCGCTGATGAACAGGGGCACCAGGATGGGCACCAGGGCCTTGGCCTTTTCCATCAGGTTCCCGCTCTCGAAGTCCGCCCCCCGGGCCTTTTGTGCGGACATGATCTTGTCCGTCTCCTCAATCAGCGTGGGGATGAACCGCAGGGCGATGGACATGATCATGGTCAGCTCGTGGACCGGGACATGGAAGCGCTTCAAGCCATTCAAAAGCCGCTCCAGGCCGTCGGTAAGGCTGATGGGGCTGGTGGTATAGGTCAAGAGGAACGTCCCCATGATGAGGAGCATAATCCGCAGAACCATGAAGGCCGCGTTGCGGAGGCCCGAGGAGGTGATGTGCAGGGGGCCCCAGGCCCATAGAATTCCCTCTCCCGGGGTGAAGAACAGGTTTAAAACGCCCGTGAAAACGATGATGAACAACACGGGCTTCAAGCCCTTCACCAGGGCCCGCAGGCCCACCTTGGACACGCGGACGCAGACCGCCAGCACCAGGGCCATCAGGCCGTAGGCCAGGAAGCTCTTGGCAGTGAAGAGGGCCGTGATATAAAGAACCACCAGCAGGATTTTCGTCCGGGGGTCCAGCTTGTGGGCGGCGGTATTTCCCGGGAAATACTGGCCCAGGGTGATGTCCTTCAGCATGGGCCCCCTCCCCTCTTGAGAGCCAGGAGCTGCCGCTCCAGGGCCTCCACGGTGTAGACGGCGGAATCGATGGGCAGCCCCCGGTCCCGGAGCGCCAGGGCTACCCGGGTGACCTGGGGCACATCCAGCCCGGCGGAGAGGAGCTCTTCCACCCGGGTGAAGACCTCCGCCGGAGTGCCGCCCATGAGGATATGCGCGGATTTCAGAACCAGGATGCGGTCCACGTTCTGTGCGATTTCGTCCATGCTGTGGCTGACCAGGATAATCGTAGCATTCTTGTGCCTGTGGTACTCCCGGATGTTCGCCATCAGGTTCTCCCGTCCCGCCGGGTCCAGTCCCGCCGTGGGCTCGTCCAGCACCAAGACCTTGGGCTCCATGGCCAAGACGCCCGCCAGGGCCACCCGGCGCTTCTGCCCGCCGGAGAGCTCAAAGGGGGACTTCTCCAAATGCTCGTCCCGGAGCCCCACCAGGCGGGCCGCCTCCCGGACGGCGTGGTCCAGCTCCTCCCCGGCCTTTCCCTGGTTCTTCGGGCCAAAGGAAATGTCCTTATAGACCGTTTCCTCAAAGAGCTGGTACTCCGGGTACTGGAAGACCAGGCCCACTTGGAACCGGATGTTCCGTATCTTTTTCGGCTCCGCCCAGATATCCCTGCCCTCCAGCAGAATCTGCCCGGACGTAGGCTTTAGGAGGCCGTTCAGGTGCTGGATCAGGGTGGACTTTCCAGACCCGGTGTGGCCGATGATGCCCAGGAACTCCCCCTTTTCCACGGAAAAGCTGACGTCTTCCACCGCGCTGCGCTGGAAGGGCGTCCCGATGCCGTAGGTATGGGTCAGGTTTTGAATCTCTAAAATCGGCAAGTCCGGCCCTCCTATTTCTTCTCCAAGGCCCCCGCCACGGCGGCGGCGCAGTCCTCTGCCCGCAGCGCGTCCAGGGGCACGTCCCAGCCCTTTTGCCGGAGGCGGTCCAGCAGGTCCACCGTATCCGGGACCGTCAGGCCCAGGTGCCGGAGGCGGGCCACCTGGCTGAACACCTCCTCCGGCGTTCCGTCCAGGTCCACCCGGCCGTCGTTCATCACCACAACCCGGTCCGCGTTTTCCGCCTCGTTCATGTGGTGGGTGATCAAAATGACGGTGATTCCCTTCTCTTGATTCAAGCGGTGGATGGTGGCGAGCACCTCCCGCCGCCCGATGGGGTCCAGCATGGCGGTGGCCTCGTCCAGCACTACGCAGGCGGGCTCCATGGCGATGACCCCGGCAATGGCGATGCGCTGCTTCTGCCCGCCGGAGAGGAGGTGGGGCGCGTGGGTAACGAACTCGTCCATGCCCACGGCCTTCAGGGCCCCGTCCACCCGGCGGCGGATTTCCTCCGTAGGCACGCCCAGGTTCTCCGGGGCAAAGGCCACGTCCTCCTCCACCACGTTGGCAACGATCTGGTTGTCCGGGTTCTGGAACACCATGCCCACCCGCTGGCGGATGGCCAGGAGCAGGTCCTGGTCCAGGGTGTCCATGCCCTCTACGTACACCTTTCCCCCGGCGGGGAGCAAGACGGCGTTGAAGGTCTTGGCCAGGGTGGATTTCCCGGAACCGTTGTGGCCCAGGATGACCACAAAGCTGCCCTTTTCAATTTCCAGGTCCACGCCCCGGAGGGCGTAGACGGGCTTTTGCCCCTCGTCCGCCGGGTAGGCGAAGCGGAGGCTTTCGGTTTGAATCATGTTACTCATGGCTGTTCCTCACTGAAGCGCACGTGAAATTCCTCCATCTGGCCGGGGATCCGCCGCCTTGCAAACCTCCAGAGCCCATAGCCGCAGAGGACGCCCAGGACATTCAGGAAGATATCGTCAATATCAAAGGCCCGGCCCACGCAAAGCTGGCAGCTCTCAATCAAGCCGGAGAGAAGGAGGCCTGCCAGCAGGCTCCTCCCCCAGGTACAGCCCCGCCAAAGCAGAGCGGCAAAGAATCCGAAGGGGATAAACATCACAACGTTTCCCACCAAAAAATAAGGGCTGAAGTGAAACGTCTGGAAGAGCTTCCAATTGACCACGCCCCGCTCAAAAAAGGGGTACTGCCCCACATTCCACCCATACCCGTGGAGGATGTCCACCAGGGACCAGACCACCCAGCGGGGCGCCAGCGTCAATATGGCCATGCCGCCGCAGAACATCCAGAGCAGGGCCATCGCACCCTCCCGGCGCCGGGGGCTGGAGTATCCCCTTCGTTCCAGCCGCCGTTTCCGCCACGGAAGCAGGCAGAAAAAGATTGCCAGCGCCGGAACCGCGCCCCAGGCAATTGCCAGCAGGTAGGCCGCCGTCCGTTCCATCACTCGCCAAACCACCTTCCCGTGGCCCCGCAGGGCAGGGCCAGGCCCGTGGCCGTCACGGGAAGGCCCAGTTCGTCCCAGGTGCATTTCCCGCCGTACTTCTCCTTCACCAGCAGATTCAGCAAGTAGCCCAGCACCGAGGGAGCCAGCCCCGTAGTGTAGGAGTTGACCAGTACAAACAGGGGTTTGTCCGACAGAACCCCGGCGCAGAGCTTCACAAAGGGATACAGGTTCTCCTCCAGCTTCCAGACCTCCCCGCCAGGACCCCGGCCATAGCTGGGCGGGTCCATGATGATGGCGTCATAAGCCTTCCCCCGGCGGATTTCCCGCTCCACGAACTTGGCGCAGTCGTCCACAATCCAGCGGATGGGAGCCTCCCCCAAACCGGAGAGCCTGGCGTTCTCCCGGGCCCAGGCCACCATGCCCTTGGCGGCGTCCACATGGCAGACGCTGGCCCCCGCCTTCGCGCAGGCCGCCGTGGCCCCTCCGGTGTAGGCAAAGAGGTTCAGCACCCGGATGGGCCGCCCGGCCTGCCGGATTTTCTCCGCGCAGAAGTCCCAGTTTACCGCCTGTTCCGGAAAGAGGCCCGTGTGCTTGAAGTTCATGGGCTTCACCTGGAACGTCAGGTCCCGGTAGCGGATTTTCCAGCTCTCCGGCAGGGCCTTCTTCTCCCAGTGCCCCCCGCCGGTGGAGGAACGGAGGTACCGCCCCCCCGCCTTCCGCCAGGCGGGATGCTCCCGGGAAGTCTCCCAGATGGCCTGGGGGTCCGGGCGGACCAGTACCTGGCGGTCCCAGCGTTCCAGGCGCTCCCCGCCGCCGCAGTCCAGCAGCTCATAGTCCTCCCATCGGTTCGCAATCCACATGGCTGGTCCTCCCCGTTCTCTTGATGGTAAATCAGGTTATTATACCGCCTTTCTGAGCATTTCGTCAACCATTCCTTGCCGGATTTAGGAAGATACCACAAAAAAATTCCAGTTCTAACTCTTGACATAGATAGATTCCCGATCTATACTGTTTCTATGAATATATCGATAATCTATCTATAAGGAGAAATTCTATGGAACTGGAAAAGAGCCTGGTCAGCGGGAGCATGTCCCTGCTGGTTTTGAAGCTGCTGGAGGGCGGGGACCTCTACGGCTACCAGATGATCGAGGAGCTGCGGCGGCAGAGCGGGGACGCCTTCCGCCTCAAGGCCGGGACCCTCTATCCCCTTCTCCACGGCCTGGAGGAAAAGGGCTTCGTCACCGCCTATGAGCAGACGGCGGAGTCCGGCAAAACCCGGCGGTACTACCACCTGACCAAGCAGGGACACCAGGCCCTCCGGGACAAGGAAACGGCCTGGGACGCCTACGCCCGTGCCGTGGGCCGGGTTCTGAAAGGGGGCGCGTGCCTTGCCGGAGCGTAAGACCATCGCCGCCTATCTGGAGGCGGTGCAGGGGCAGATTCGCTGGAAGCGGGCCCGTCCCCTGCTGGTCCGGGAGCTGGAGCGGCACCTGGAGGACCAGCGAGACGATTTCCTAAAAGAGGGCAAGGCCCCCGATGAGGCGGAGCGGCTGGCCGTGGAGGACATGGGCGACCCGGTGACCGTGGGGACCGAGCTGGACCGGATCCACCGGCCCCGGCCCCAATGGGGGCTATTGGTGCTGACTATCGTTCTGGCTGCGGTCGGAGTATTTCTGCGGGTACTTTTTCGCCGCCCCTATTTCCGGCAAGACCTGGTCCTGATGAGGGCCCTGGCCTCCCTGGGCCTGGGCACGGCGGCGATGCTGGGGATGTACTTTCTGGACGTCTCCCGGCTGGTCCGGCACGCCCGGGCTCTGTACATTGGAACACTGGTCATGACGGTCCCGCTCCTGCGGTTTGTTTATCCAACCTACAGCTTCAGCCTTGTGTCGGCGCTCTATCCTTTGGCCTATGTCCTCTGGCTCTACAGCTTCCGGGGTAAAGGCTGGAAAGGACTTCTACTTACTATCTTGGGCGGTATGCCCTTGGCGGCGGTCTGCTGCCTCATACCTAGCGCTTCAGGGCTGTTTATCCTGCTGTTCTCCGGCCTGGCGGCGACGCTCTACGCGGCGGGCCGGGACTGGTTCGGCGTGGGCCGTTGGAAAGGTGTGGGCGCAGTCCTGGCCGTCGCTTTCGGACTCCTGGCTTTTCTCTTTCTCAAGGGCTATCTCAATTCCTTCCTGCTCCGGGTGATGATTGCCCTCCGGCCGGAGCTGGAGAAAGAGCACCGGGGTTACATGGGCTGGGTGCTGCATATGTTCTGGGAGGACGTTCCTCCCCTGCGGAGCGTCGGCGGCGAAGCCGCCATGCCGGTCAACGCCGGGGCCCGGGTCTTTGGCGGCGGCCAGGAGTTTCGGCCCATCGACTTCTCCCACGACTTCCTCCCCGCCTCCATGGCGGTGGCCTGGGGCTGGATTCCCCTGGCGCTCCTGCTGGCAGCGCTGACCATCCTGCTCCTCTGGATGCTGGTGAAGGGCCTGCGGCAGAGCTACCTTCCGGGCCATTTCGTGGTGCTGGCGGTGGTCCTGACCCTGGGATTTCAGACGCTGTTCAGTGCGGCGCTGAACTTCGGCTTTGTGCTGTTCTCCGCCAGCCTGCCCCTGGTGGTGGGGAACTTCCAGACGGTGGTGGACATGGCGCTCATCGGCCTGGCCCTGTCGGTGTTCCGGGGGGACTCCATCGCCCGGGAGGAGCCCGCCAAGCCCCTCCGCCCCCGAAAGCGGCTGCGGATAAAGCTTGAGTACCAGTGAAAGAAGCCTCCCCGTCACACGGCGGGGAGGCTTCTTTATACCTTTTTAATTGGGTGTCGAATCACGGTTTTCCACTTCTCCGGCGGGACCCGCCGGGCGTCGGTGAGGTAAATCTCGTGGTGCCGCCGGGCCTCGCTCAGGTCGTCGGCATAGCCCTGCTCCTCTATAAATGCGTCCATCTCCGCCACCGACTCCGGCTCGGAGTCGAAGGGCCCCAGGTGCAGAATCTGGACGCAGAGGCCCTCCTCCACCGTCCAGAACTCGGCGGCGGAGCAGTCCAGCTTCTTCTTCCGGGAGGCGGTCTCCGCCGCCCAGGCGAAATCCTCCCGGGTCACAAAGTCCGGCAGGCGGATGGCGGAGGTCCAGAGGAAGCCGTCCTTGTTCCCATAATCTATGCCGCTTCCCCCCTCCTGCCGCCAGAAGCCCTCCAGGGGCGGGACCACGTACTCAAAGAACCCCTCGATGTGGTAACCGCTCTTATAGCTCATTTTCAACGTGTAAGCCACGGCGTACAGCACGCCCATGGCCCGCTGGTAGTCCCCGCCCTCCTGGTTGGGGTCCCCCCTTCCCTCCACGGCGATATAGTTCATCCTGGGAACCATCACAATCTCCGGTTTTCCCTTAGGAAGGTAAAACTCCTTAAACTCTTTTTTGAAATCAAAGGCCATCTCCATCACCCTTTCCATGAATAAGTCTATCAGATTTTACGCAAAACGCAAGCATATGTTATTTCTGGAAATCCGCACCAAAACATTGACCGGAGTGGGAATTTCCGATATAATAAGCAATTGTCAGCGAGGACCCCTGCCGTGGCCCCGACGGGCGGCGGCGTTTTTTTACCTATCATCCCGACAAAAACCGACGAAAGGAACCTGCTATGCGTCTCATTCGACTTCCCAAGCGCATCCTCTCCGGCTTCCTGGCCGGGGTCCTGCTCCTCACCCCCGCCATGGCTTTCACCGACACGGGCGGCCACTGGGCCGAGGCCGCCGTCAACAAGTGGAGCCAGGAGTACGGCGTGCTCCAGGGCTATGACGACGGGTCCTTCCGGCCCGACGCCTCCATCACCCGGGGGGCCTTTGCCGGAATTTTAGACCGTTTCCTCCAGTTCCAGGCCGCCGCCCCCGCCGGGACCTTCTCCGACACCAAGGGAAACCGCTGGGAGGACTCCATTTTAAAGCTCAACGCCGCCGGGATATACCTGGGCAGCGGGGGCAAAGCCCTGCCGGGGGACAGCATTACCCGCCAGCAGGCTATGACCATGGTGGCCCGGGCCTTCCAGCTGGGCGGAACGGACGGCGCGCTCACATACCACGACGAGGCCCAGGTGGCCAACTACGCCCGGCCCTACATCGCGGAGCTTGCCGCCCGGGGCTGGATTACCGACGCGCTGGACAACAGCTTCCGCCCCGCGGAGCCCCTGACCCGGGCGGAACTGGTGAACCTGCTGAACAATATGATCCAGGTCCTGATTCAAACCAGCGGGGATTTTTCCAGCAATGTGGAGGGCAGCCTCCTGATTAACGCCGCCGGGGGCGCGGCCCTGTCCGACATGACCATCTCCGGGGACCTGCTCATCGCCCCCGGCGTCACCGGGGCCGTCACCCTGGACAATGTGGCCATCACTGGGGAAATCCGCAATTTCAGCTCCGTCACGCCGCAGATCACCACCCCTTCCGCCGAGGCTCCCATCACGCCGGAGCTGCCTCTCCCTCCGGAGGAGCCCGGAACCCCCAACTCCGGGGATGATTTTGACTGGGGCATCGTGGTGGTGCCCACTCCCGTGGACCCCAGCGCCCCCTCCACGCCGGAACAGCCCGCCGGACCTGGCATCCAGCCTAGCGAGGTCTATACCCCCGGCATCACCACCGGGGAGACCTTTGACTACAGCGACCGGAAAATCCCCGTCTACGCGGGCACGGAGCGGAGCCAGCTCCAGCATGGAGACTTCACCTGGTCCGCAGAGCATCCTGACCGTCTGGCCTACAACGGCAGCCAGTTCCGCACCCGCTTTGGCATCGACGTCTCCGCCTACCAGAACCGGGCCAGCGCAAACGAAACCATCGACTGGCAGGCCGTCCGGAACGACGGCGTGGACTTCGCTTTCGTCCGTATCGGTCTCCGGGGCTACTCCTCCGGCAAGCTGGCGGAGGACGCTTTCTACCGCCAGAATATTGAGGGGGCGATGAATGCCGGGATCGAGACGGGCGTATACATCTTCGCCCAGGCCATCACCGTGGAGGAGGCTATCGAGGAGGCGGATTTCGTCATCGAGCGCCTCCGGGGCCTGAACATCAACGGGCCCGTGGCCTACGACTGGGAAATGGGCAACGCCTCCTACCGGGTCTACGGCATCGATCCGGCGATGGCCACCGCCTGCGCCATCGCTTTCTGCAAGCGCATCCAGGAGGCGGGCTACACGCCCATGATCTACCAGAGCACCTATGTGGGCTATGTAAAATATGACCAGGGCGCCATCGCCCCCTATCTCTGCTGGTTCCCCGAGTACAAGAGCGGCCAGTCGGAAAAGCTCTGCCCCACCTACTACTATCAGCCAGACTACTGGCAGTTCTCCAGCAAGTGCTCCATTGCCGGAATCGGCGGCAATGTGGACGCAAACATCCAGTTCATCCGGTAAGAAAGCGGCGGCGCATGGAAAAACCCCATGCGCCGCCGTTTTGGGAAGGAGCGGTTTTGTGAAACTGTATGATGCGGCTCAAGCAGAACCAAAGTCCCGGTTCATGATCTTGCCTGCGGTCATGGCCGTTTTCCTTTACGGCGTGTTTCTTCCCCTGGCCATTCTCCTCTCCGCCGTGCCGGACGTTTGGTTTACCGCCGGGGGATACGGGGACCTGGGTGAGCGGGAGTTCGTGGCCAGCCAGGTGTCCTTGCGGGTCTCGCGAAGCGCAGCAAAGTCCCGCCGGTATGGGGCGGCAAGAGAACGGACCGTGATCTACCGCGCCATAGACGGCAGCGGCCTGGAATTTAAAACGCAATATCCTGCCCAGGTGTTTGCGGAGCGCGATGTTGAAAACCGGGTAACGGTTTTGCGCCATGTTTACGCCGTGCTGGAACAGTCCAGCTATCCGAATTTTTTCTTCCATCAATTTAAAATCCAGTTCATCCCTCCCGGCACGGATTTCCAAAGCCATCTGGACACCCTGCACAACGAAGTCCTGTTTGCCCGCTGGCTCTCTCTGGCTTACTCCGCCGTGTATGTGGCGGTGGTCCTGCTCCGCCGCCGCGCGCGAAAGAAGCGGGCCCTTATTTCCTCTTCACAGGATAGCACACTTCCGTGACGAACTCCTCGGGATTCCGTGTCTCGTGAGGACTGACGTGGTAGATGTTGAAGAACAGGCCGTCGAAGGTCCAGCCGTTGTCCTCCACCCAGGCGGCCACGGCCTCGTTCACGGCGGAAATCTGGTCATAGCTCCCCCGGAAGGTGGCGGAGGCCACCTGCACCGCCGGGACAGTTTTGAACTTCACGTGCTCCGTGTCGGGGTAGGTTCCCACTACGTTCTTCTGGATTTCCACATCCACGTCCTGTTCCTTGAATTCGCCGTCGTAGAACATGGCGGTACAAAGAACCGGGGCCCCATCCTGAATGTTCATCCGGGCAGTCTCCTGGCAGTAGATATGCCACAGGTCTCCCTCCCGGTCATAGCTGGGGATGATCTGCCGGACACTGGCGACATGACGCTCAGGCAGGGTTTTAATGGTAACATCGTATTTCATCATCGTTTCGTCCTTTCTCAGCCGTTCCAAGGCTGTGTCCAATAGGCGAAGCCGCTTCCGCGCCTCCTCCATCTCCTCCCAAGCCAACGCCCGCTGGAGCAGCAGGCATCGCTCCAGCGCGCCAGGGTCGTCGTAGCAGCCCATCACCTCCCGGACGGCGGCCAGGGGGAAGCCCATGTCCCGGAGGGCGCGGATGCGGTTGGCAATGGGGAGCTGCCGCTCGCTGTAGTAGCGGTAGCCCGTGAAGGGGTCAATGGACACCGGGACCAACAGCCCGGCCTCATCGTAGCGGCGCAGGGAGCGGATGCTGACTCTGGATAGTTTTGAAAATTCACCGATTTTTAGCATGGGAGTTCCTCCACAACGTTGTGAATCTTGAGCTCAGGAACAGTATAAGCCCTCTCCCCGGGAGAGAGTCAAGGGGGGGATTTCAAAAAAATCCCATTTTTTAAACCTCCCTTCCGGTAAAAAACGGCCCTCTTGCCAGGGGCCGTCGAACCGCAGAGAAATTTTTGAAAAAATCGAGGAAAGGCTTGACAAAACCAGAGGCTTCTGCTATAGTATCATTTGTCCGTTACAGATGACAGGCACGGCGGCATAGCTCAGTTGGCTAGAGCATGCGGTTCATACCCGCAGTGTCCCCGGTTCAAATCCAGGTGCCGCTACCAAAAATCCCATGAAGCGCCGCAGGGCGCTTCATGGGGCCCCATCTCTTCATCTCCTACAGTTTTCTCAAAAACCGGAGGTTTTGAGCGAGAAAAAGAGCAAAGGCGTGCAGCAAAGTTTCTGCCATAGGCGGAAATGTAGCAGAATGAATTGCGCCCCGACGATGGCCCGTTGGTCAAGTGGTTAAGACACGGCCCTTTCACGGCTGTAACATGGGTTCGAATCCCGTACGGGTCACCACCCCCATAAGGCGCCGTAAAGTGCGGCGTCTTATGGGCAAGAAAATCGAATCGAATCGCATTTGGAGGCTTAGCTCAGCTGGTTAGAGCGCATGCTTCACACGCATGAGGCCACTGGTTCGAGTCCAGTAGTCTCCACCATAAAGGTGAAACAATTTGGATATTCTGAGCTGAACGCTTAGAGTCCCAGTTGTTTCACCTTTTTCTTTTCCGGGATTTCAAAATCCCGCGAAATGGATATATTCAGGCTTTCAGAACGACTGGAGGGATTCGAACTCCCCTTTTTCGGGTAATCCCCCTTGTTTAAGCGCCAGCGCCCTTTTTCAATCGGCTCAAATCTCCCGCTTGTTGTCAAATCAAAATGTACGAAATTTCAGCGCCGGAATTGTTGACTATCGACAGTCAGCAATCCGGCGCCCTTTTTAACGCAAAAAGGGCGCCAGAATATTTTCAACAAAAAACTCCCGCCAAATTCGTCAAAGAGCGTGAATGGATAAACAAAACGTCCTGTGATATTGTCTCTGGTACTCCCCGCACAAATTAAGAAAAAGGAGTTGACCCCATGCCAACA